>JAVJQZ010000009.1:0-155716 GCA_040218645.1 Rhodospirillales bacterium | reverse complement strand
CTCAATACCGCCATCCATAAATGAACAACGCCAAAAAGCAGTTCCGATACGTGAGAAAACAAACTCCATAAGATGTCCTCAATGAACAACAAGCCGCCGCCCACGTATCTCTTCCGTATTCACAATCTATATCAGCGTGCGATCAGGGTGGACCCGAACCGCTCACGAAAGGCCTGAAGTGCGGCACTCTCGCGTCTCGCGGGGCGTCGGAAGATGTCCCAACGCCCCGCGAGAGACGGGGTTATAGGCCCTCAGCCTCTTCACTGTCAAATCTTTTTCATATCCGGGTGATGCAGCATCAAGGCATTGATATTATTATGTTTATTTTCATACAGCCTGATAAATCGTGAAAATTTCCCGGTTTTTTTCGCAAAAAAAGTTAATAACCAGCGTTTTTGTCCCCATTCACCGCTCTCAGTGTTAGCGAAACCGTTTGTTAATCACCGGCCGATATATTTGATTCCATTGACAGAATCGCCGTGATGTTCCCTGAAACCACTTGACAGGCAACACCCCGGCACGTCAATTTGGATGCAAATTAATGAAGGCGGCACTGGGCAAATACACATAAACAAGATACGTCAGGCCGTGCGGCAGGACAGGCCACCTCGGTGAGGTGGTTACGGGGATTCTTGAGGGTAAAAAACAAGCATGACAAATAAAGGCATTTTCATCCTGGCCGCAGTCTCGAGCGTCGCCCTGCTGTCAGCACTGAATTTACTTCAGTTGGATATCGGTGAATACCTGCCTGAAACCAACACGATGGCCATGGCGCCGATCTCGATCGGCAATCCGGCCGCTGCAGCGACCCTGCAGACCCGCCGCCCGCTAACCCCGCAGATGACGGCACCTGCCCCGGCACAGCCCGCGATCTATAATCAGCGCATCGAAGTCGGCAATGGCGACACCCTCGCCAAACTGCTGGTCAACGCCGGCGTCGAACGCACCGACGCCCATTATGCCATCAAGGCCCTTTCCGAATATTACAATCCGCGCCGGATTCGTCACGGACAGGACCTGACCCTGACATTTGAAAGTGCCCCGCTTTCAGTTGATGCCCGCACACAGACCAAGGCGGACAACTTCATCGGCTTCGCCATCGAGCCCGACTACAAGACCGAAGTCCGCGTCGCCCGTACCGCCGACGGCGATTTCCGTGCCGAACAGCACGCCAAGAAGCTCGATCGCGTTCCGGTCCGTGCCGAAGGCAAGATCGAGAACAGTCTTTATGTCGCCGGGCGTGATGCCGGCGTCCCCGCCGTGGTCATCGCGCGCATGATCCGCCTGATGTCCTGGGACGTGGACTTTCAACGTGACATCCGGGCCGGTGACAGTTTCGAGGTCATGTATGAACGGGTCTTCGATAAGGATGGCACACCCGTCTACAATGGTGCCGTGACCTTTGCCGCCATCACACTCAGCGGCAAGCGGATCAACATCTACCGCCATGAACTGGACGACGGTTCCGTCGATTACTTTGATGAAAACGGCAAGGCATCGCGGAAAGCCCTGATGCGGACACCGATAGACGGTGCACGCCTGTCTTCGACCTTCGGCAAACGCAAGCACCCGATCCTCGGCTACACCCGCATGCATAAAGGGGTCGATTTTGCCGCCCCGTCCGGGACCCCGATCTATGCCGCCGGCAACGGCACGGTCGCCTATGCCGGCCGCAAGGGCGGCTACGGCAATTACATCCGCATTCGCCACAACGGTACGTTCGAAACCGCCTATGCCCACATGAAGGGCTTTGCAAGCGGCATCCGCACCGGCAAGCGAATCGAACAAGGTCAGATCATCGGTTATGTCGGCACCACGGGCCGTTCAACCGGCCCGCACCTGCATTACGAAGTCATGACCGGCGGCAAGCAGGTCAACCCGCTTCGCGTCAAGATGCCGTCTGGCCGGACGCTCGAGGGCACGGAACTGACCCGGTTCCTCGAACATAGAAAGAAGCAGGACCAGATGCTGGCCTCGCTCAAAGGCACCGAAGTCGCCGCCACCGGCACCGAGTAAACAGGCTAACAGGTCAATGACTGCCCTCCCCCTCTCCATCAACGAGCTTGGTGAGGGTACGCCGGTCATTATCCTGCACGGCCTGTTCGGCCGCCGCCGCAACTGGCAGGCGATCCAGAAACGGCTGGCAACGGACGCCCGCATCATTACCGCCGACATGCGCAATCACGGCGACAGTCCGTGGGATGATGAAATGTCCTATCCGGCCATGGCAACGGATCTCGCCCGGTTGATCAAGGAACTCGATGCCGGACCCTGCTTCGTGGTCGGTCATTCCATGGGGGGCAAGGCCGCGATGGTGCTGGCCCTGACGGAGCCTGAACTGGTCAAGGGTTTGATGGTCATCGATATCGCACCTGTTCCCTACAAGCACACGTATCAGCCTTATATCGACGCCATGCGAAAAGTGCCGCTCGATGAGCTCGAACGGCGATCACAAGCAGAAGACTATCTCGAGGACGCCATCACCGACCCGGGAATACGGGCGTTTTTGCTGCAGAACCTGGGGCAGGATGACGAAGGCCTCAAATGGCAGGTCAATCTGAGCGCCATCGAAAACGGCCTGCCAAACCTGCTAGGTTTCCCGAACGACATCGGCGATCCATACGATGGGCCGTCGCTATTCCTGCGTGGAGGGGCGTCCGATTTCGTCGAAGACGCCCATCTGCCGATCATCGACAGTCTGTTCCCCATGGCCTCCCATGCCGACATCCATGGCGCGGGACACTGGGTGCATGCAGAAAAGCCAGAAGAGGTGATTCGTCAGATCGGGGATTTCACCAAGGCCAACGCCTAGAGCACTTTCCGGCCGGAAAATGCTCTAGCCGTCGTTCATCACCGTTGTATCGCAGAACTGACGGCGCTGCTTCAGCTGCTGACACAGTGATTTGGCATCCGAGACGGACGGCAGCGGCCCCGCCTTGAGACGGTAATACGTCCCCTTGCTGCCGAGCGTCACCCGGCTGACCTCGTGATCAAGACTCCCGAGCACATTGCCATGCGCACGCTTGATCTGCAGCCAGCCACTCTCGGCCTGTTTCGCTGAGCGGTATGATGCCAGATGAACTGCAGGTTGCGGACCTGCAGGCTTTGGCGGTTCCTTGGCAGCCATCTGCTGTGCTTCCGGTGCTGGCGCCGCCTGGGCTGCAGTGGACGCCCCGGCCGGCTGTGCCGGTCCTGCCGCAGACTGAACGGATAGCTCGATCGCCTGCCGCTCACGGGCATATTCATCCGCTGTTATGTAGCCGGCATCACGTAGCTTTTCGAGACGTCGGATGGCGTCCGCGCCTTCCATCAGCCCCCTCGGCGGCGGCGTTGCTTCAGCGACCATCACCGGTGCCGAAGGCATCATCGCATCAAGGATCATGTTCCGTTCCGCCGCATGCTGGGATACCGAAATGGCCCGCATTTCAAGTGCCCGGCCAATGGCCTGCAGACGGGCGGAAATCTGTTCCGTGCTCGGTACCGGACGCTCCAGCCCCGCCGCGGGTGGTGGTGACGTCAGCGGCAGCAGCGCACCAATGCTTGAACGGCGGCGTTGATTGTATTCATCCTGTGTAATCAGGCCCTGATCACGCAACGCCTTGAGAGTCGCGAAACGTGACATGACGTTCGCATCCCCGCCCTGGAAACTGCCGATCATCTGCGGCGATTCCATCTGCGTGCCACCCTGAGGCATCGGCGTGTTTGACATCATCGGTGTCGAGGCAACTTCCGTGGTTGAGCGGCCAAGCATGACATCGCCCTGCGGTGCCGCACCGATCGGCACACCCGCCGGGCTCATCGCCGCCGCTTTTGCCGTACCGCCGGTTTCAAGCAGGGAAAGATTGACGCTCGCCACCTGTGACGCCGGACGCGTCGTTAATTCATTCCAGACCACGAACTGTTCACTGTCATCAGGGCGGATTGCCAGCACGGCTTCGTACATTTCACGCGCCTTCACCAACTGACCGGTGTTCTGATACAGAATGCCGGAAGCCAGCAGCGCCTGCACATCGCGGGAATTCGCCTTGAGGGCGCGCTGAAAATATCCTTCAGCCGTCACATAATTCCCCTTCGCCATCTCGGCGATACCAAGTTCTGCCTGATCGTTCTGTTTGAACGGGCTGGAAGCCCAGAAGGATTCTTCAAAAAGGTTGCCGTCAACGAAAGCGCACCCGCTCAGGAGTCCGGCAGCCACGCAGACCGGTGCGAATGTCCTGATAAAGCGTCCTGGTCCCTTGGTCATGCCGCCCCCTTTAAGTATTGCTGCTGAATACTGCGGTCCGTTGCCTTGCTTTATGTGCAATGCGCCAAATGTCCACAATACCTAGCGGCTTCCCCCAGATATGGGGTCAAAGCCATTCAGGAATACTAATGTTTGGTTAAAAAATCACAAGAAAAATGTCGCAAGCGGCTTAATTCAGGGACTTTTATCGTTAATGGGCTTTTTTGGGTTCTTCGGCAGGTGCGCTGTTTTCAAGCTCGGCGCAACCCAGCACACTGGCGAACGGCAGCTTTGAAATCGCGCCCCCGCCCATCTGGCGTGTGCCCTTGATAATCAGGATCTCAGTCACGAGTTCTTCGCCAAGTGCCTTGTTGATCGCCGCAATCAGGCGTGCATCCTCGGCTTGCTGCTCGGTCGTCTTGGAAATCCGGTAGACCTTTTCCTTGGTTTTATCCGGATCGAAGATGTAACTGAGGGTCATTGGTTCCGCGTACCACGAGCGCAGCAAGGCATCCTTGATCCGCGGACCCAGTGTACAGACGTACCCGACCTTGCTCTTTTCAGCCACCGTCAGAACCGGAGTCACGGGGATAGATGCCGTTGAGCGGCTTTTTGCACTGCGCCGGACCGGCGCCAGCATCGACGCAATCTGCACATGTGATTCGCCATCCCCGCGGAGGCCAAACGTGCGCTTGAGCTTCAGTTGCTCATTCGCCATTGCCGCAGGGATCGAAGTCATCATGGTTGCGGCCACAAACACTGCGCCACACGCCACACATAAAAGTCGACCTGTTATCATGTTCACATCCTCAAGGCACATTACGGCAATTTGATGATGCCGTTTATAGGTAGTTGTACTAGGGCCTTTGGACATATACCGCGCGGCCGTGACGCTGCCGGATTTGTTCGCGCCGCCAGGAGAACGGCGTAACGCGATGCGGGCCATCGTGCAAGCCGTTCGACGCAACGGGCGGGCAAATACGGCGCGTCCCTGCGGGATGGGGCCCAAATGACCGACTGGTACGTCAAGCCACTCGCCCGTATAGCCTTATATGCGCTTCGCGTCTTTCCTGCCAGTCGGCCATTTTCGCTCCCACCACGGCTTGCGTGCTATATGTCCACAGGCCCTAAGCCTAGAGCAGTTTTTCCATGTAAACCACGCCCGGCAGCGGATTATGATAATAAGGCGCTATTTCGCCGAACCCCATCCGGGCATACATGCTTTTTGCCGTCTCAAGTTGCGGTAAGGTGTCCAGCACCATGCGCCGGTATCCGGCTTTCCCGGCGAAACCTATCACCAACTCGGCGAGTTGTCTGCCAAGCCCCCGCCCCCGCCATGCCGGGCGCACATAAAGCCGTTTCATCTCACACATCTTTTCATCGGGATCGCCAACGGGACGGACGGCAATGATACCGGCAACGGCCCCTTGATCACGGGCGATATAAATTTCTCCCGCCGGCGGCTGATATTTGCCGGGCAGACCGGCCAGTTCGTTTTCGAAATCCTGAAAGCACAGATCGACATTCAGCCACTGCTGATATTCGCTGAACATTTCGCGCGTGGTCTCAATGTCCTCACCTGAACGCGCCGGAGCGATATCGAAAGCCCCCGTCATAGATGGAAAGTCCCTTCCATAACCAGACGTGCTTTCCCCCCCAGAACGACACGGTCCCCCTGTAGACGGCAGTAAAGATCGCCGCACCGTTCCGAGACCTGGCGCGCGTATATGTCATCCTTGCCCAGTCTATCGGCCCAATAGGGAACGATCGTGCAGTGGGCGGACCCCGTTACCGGGTCTTCGTCGATCCCTGCATGGGGGGCAAAATAGCGGGAGGCACAGTCAGACTCAGACCCCGGCGCCGTGATAATCAATCCCATGCCGTCCATATTCGCGACAAAATCAAAATCAGGTTTGATCGACAGGACATCAGCCTCGCTTTCGAACACGGCCATGTTCTTGATCGCTCTCAGGAACTGAACCGGTTTACGGCCCAGCGCGGCTTCAAGACCGTCCGGCATCGTCACTTCCTTCGCCGGCAATGACGGGAAATCCATCACCAGCAGGTCGCCCTCCCGTTTGACGCCGAGCCTGCCGCTCAGTGTTTCAAAGGAAACATCCTTCCGGCCCGGCTCAAGCACATCAAGAATCAATGCCCCTGTCGCCAGCGTCGCATGGCCACACAGTTCCACCTCGATCTTCGGCGTGAACCAGCGCAACCGGTAACCGTCACCTTCTTGTACATAAAATGCGGTTTCCGAGAGATTGTTTTCCAGCGCGATGGACTGCATGACATCGTCGGGCAGCCATTCATCAAGCGGACATACAGCCGCCGGATTGCCGCCGAACGGACGGTCCGTAAATGCGTCGAGTTGGTAAAGCGGTATTTTTTTCACGCGTTTAATCCTCTTACTTGTCATCCCTGCGATGGCTGAGAACCGGCCTTGCCGTCAAGAAAATCTGGATTCCGGGATTCGCCGGAATGACGTTGTGCTGTATTCGCCGTCACCCCCGGCGCAGGCCGGGGTCCAGTGTTTAAATCTCAACCTGAGCGGGGATGTTGATGCTTTCACTTAACGTCCCAATTCTTCCTCTATAGCACGGCACATGTCTTCTGTTGTCGCGTTCCCACCCATGTCCGGGGTCTTCGGTCCATCCCCTTTCAAGAGGTTTTCGATGGCGGTGATCATGTCGGCGGCTGCTTCGGGATGCCCCAGATGATCCAGCATCATCGACGCGCACCAGATGGTGCCGATCGGGTTGGCGATCCCCTTGCCGGCAATATCCGGTGCGGAACCGTGCACCGGCTCGAACATCGACGGATAATCCCGTTCCGGGTTGATGTTGCCGCTGGGCGCAATGGCGATGGTGCCCGTGATGCCGGGCCCGAGATCAGACAGGATATCGCCGAACAGGTTTGAGCCGACAACCACGTCGAACCAGTCCGGATTGGTCACGAACCGTGCCACCAGAATATCGATATGGAACTTCGCCGTCTCGATGTCGGGATATTCCGCCGAGATCGCTTCGAAGCGTTCATCCCAGTACGGCATCGAATGAATGATCCCGTTTGATTTGGTGGCTGATGTGACATGCTTGCGTGCCCGGGTCTTCGCCAGCTCGAAGGCATAACGCATGATCCTGTCCGTTCCCTTGCGGGTAAAGATCGACTGCTGCGAAACCATTTCGTCAGGACCGCCGCGATTCATGCGCCCGCCGATTTCGGAATATTCGCCTTCATTGTTTTCACGGACGATCACCATGTCGATGTCACCCGGCTTGCGGCCGGCAAGCGGGCATTCCACCCCTTCAAACAGGCGCACGGGACGCAACGAGACATACTGGTGATACTGGCGGCGGATCGGGATCAGCAGGCCCCACAACGAGACGTGGTCCGGCACGCCGGGATAGCCGACGGCGCCGAGCAGGATGCTGTCATGACCGGCGATGTCCTCGAGCCCGTCTTCCGGCATCATCGCGCCTTCCTTGTGAAACCGCTCGCAGCTCCAGTCCTTTTCATCGAAGCTGAACGACAGGTCGTGCTTGCGCGCGACGGTTTCGAGAATCCTGCAGGTCGGCGGTACGACTTCATTGCCGATACCATCCCCCGGAACGACTGCGATCTTGAATGCGTTGGTGCTCAAAACTCTCTCCCCTATCTATCGTTATAATCTATTTCACCCTCATCCTGAGGAGCGCCCGCCTATGCCTTCGAGACGCCCTGCGGGCTCCTCAGGATGAGGCGGGGGCGTCTCGAAGGATCGGTCACGGATTTACCAGGTGCACATTGATGCGCCGGTTATGCTTGCCCTTGTTTTCGACCTTGCCGACCCGTAACGCGCCGATCTCGGACGTGTTGGCGACATGCGTGCCGCCGCACGGCTGCAGATCGACACCGCCGTCGATTTCCATGAGACGCACTCGGCCGGCGCCGCTGGGGGGCTTTACCGACATGGTTCGCACCAGGTCTTCATTGGCGGCCATTTCCTCATCGGTAATCCAGCGGTGCCGCATCGGATGTGCTTCTTCAACCAGCTGGTTGAGCCGGGTATCGATGGCGTCCTTGTCGATATTGGTATCGGACAGATCGAAATCGAGTCGGCTTTTCTCTTCGCCGATCTGCCCGCCCGTGACACCGCCCTCGACCACCGCACACAACAGATGCAATGCCGAGTGCATGCGCATCATCCGGTAGCGTCGATCCCAGTCGATTTCACCAGTGATATCTTCACCCACCGAGAGAGCGGGAGAATCTTCGGACGGCACATGAAGGTGCAAACCGGTATCACGGTCCTTGACGGTATTGGTAATCTTGATGACGCGCCCATCGGCCGTATTCAGAGTTCCAGTATCGCCGGGCTGACCGCCGCCCATGGCATAAAACACCGTGCGGTCGAGTTCGATCCCGTTCTCCTGAACAGACACGACTTTGGCTTCACAGGTTTTGAGGTATGAGTCTTCTCGAAACAGTTCTTCGGTCATTGAATTCCCTTTGTCGTAAACCCCTACGCGTCATCCTCGCGAAAGCGGGAATGACAATATAGAATGGCTATATATGCCGTGTCATTCTCCGGCCATCGCCTCCAGAAATTGCGCCTTGTCGGCATTGCCGCCTGAAAGTATGACGGCGACTTTCTTGCCGGCCATCCTTTCCTTCTCCTGAAGCAATGCGGCCAGCGGGCCTGCACCGGCGCCTTCTGCTATATTGTGGGTATCGGAAAAATACACCCGCATGGCGTTGCGGAACTCTTCTTCTCCGACACGGACGATCCGTTCCGTACCGGCATTGATGATTTCAACCGCCATCGCATCCGGGCTGCGGCAGGCGACGCCATCCGCAAACGTATCCGCATCGTTGGTTTCCACCGGCCTGCCGGCTTCAAAGGACAATGCATACGCAGGCGCCCTGTCCGCGACGACGCCGATGATCTTCGTCTTGAGGCCCAATCCATCCCGCGCAGAAATAATCCCGCTGATTCCTGACCCCATGCCGATGGAGACATAAATGCTGTCCAGGTCGGAATGCGCCTGCATAAGTTCCAGCGCATATGTACCGACACCGGCAACCAGATCGGGATGAAACGGCGGTATCGCATGCAACCCCTCTGCAGCCCCGACCCGCATGGCTTCTTCCCGGCTTTGCTGGAAATCATCCCCGAACTCAACGAGTTCGGCACCGTAGGCTTTCATGGCCGCGTTCTTTTCCGGGTTGTTACCGTGCGGTACATAGACGACAGAGCGCAGACCCGCCGCCGTCGCTGCCCGCGCAACGGACTGTCCGTGATTGCCGCGTGTTGCCGTGATGACACCAGGGCAGTCGGGCACGGATGATTTCAGACGTGATATGTAGTTCAGACCACCCCTGATTTTGAAGGCGCCGATCGGTGTGTGGTTCTCGTGCTTGACGATCACCTCGACGCCGGTTCGTTCATTCAGAAGCGGCCAGGAAATCTGGGGGGTCGGCGTCATGTGACGATAGACGACCTCGCAAGCCGATCTGATTTCCTGCAATGCTATACCAGGCATAAATTTACTCCTCCGGACGGGGGGCTCTCTGGGCTCTGCTGGCAAGAACAATGCCGCCGATGATCAATGCGGTCGACACAATGATCGGTACGGTAATGGCTTCGCTGAGCAGGACGACGGCGAAGACAAGACTGACCAGCGGCTGCCCGAACTGCACCGGGGCTATCCGCACCACCGAGCCGTGATTAAGCGCCCAGTACCAGGCGGCATAGGCAAGAACGGTTGCAAACATCACCAGATAAAGCGTCGAGCCCCATCCGACATAGGTCAGCTCCGACCACGCCACTTCGGACGACAACCACAACAGCAGCGGCACCTGTGCAAGGCCGGCAATGGCGACCCCCCAGAAGGTCGTCGACCACGTCCCGATCTTCGCCGTTGCCCGGCTCCCCGCGACGTAGCCGGATCCGGATATGACCGCCGCCAGGATGCACAGAAGGTCCCCTTCGAGGGTCGCAACCCCGGTGCTGTCCCGGGACGTGATGAGGATCGTTTCGCCGATCATCGCGACGGTTGCCCCCATGAACCAGCCCCGGCGCGGCATGCGCCTGTCGAGCACGGCCGCGAGGGCACCGGAGACCACAGGCATGCAGGCCAGAATCAGCGCCGCATGGGATGTCGCGGTTCGTGACACCCCAAGGGTGAACAGTATCGGAAAGCCGCAGAACGCCGCAAACCCGGCAATGAGCAGCCAGCCCCAGGTCGCAGCATCCGCCGGCATGCGAAGTCTGAGGAACACGATGAAGGCAATGGCCGGCGGCACGGCAAGGACGGACCGCATCAGCCCCGCCTGCAACGCAGGAATTTCGCTTACCTGAAAGGCGGTAATGGCAGGCGTGATGCCCCATGAAAAAACGGCGAAGGCGGCGAGCCCGAAAGCTGCCGCCGGCACCGAACCTGTTTGCGCCGTCATTGTCATGCCGGGATGAAACGCCATCCAGCCCCCGCTTTCAATCCCGTTCCTGAACCAAAAGCGAATTTACGCTTTCCAGAAAGGCTTCGAAGCTTCGCTTTCAATCTGCTCACGACTCATGCCGATATCGTCAAGCATGCGGTCATCCAGGCGGGCCATCCGTTGACGCATTTCGGCCCGTTGCTGCCATTCACACATCATCCTGAAGTGCGAAATCGCCGCATCGGCAATGGCAGGAGCCGCCTGCCGCAAGGCTTTCCAGCCGTTGTTTTCCAGCGACCAGCCGGCCTGGATTGTTCCGTTACAATTTATATTCTTCATGGCATTGTTTCCTTGTATCAACATTATTGTATCTATTATATTGACAATTAATTCGGTACAATAATAACATTGTTCCCATGACAAATTGGCTCCCCGACATCAGTTCCCGCAAGGGCGCGAAGTACCTGCGTATCGCCGATGCCATCGATGATGCGATCAAACAGGGTGATCTGTTAGCCGAAACCAAGCTGCCGCCGATGCGCAATCTTGCCTATGACCTTGGGGTGACCCTGGGCACCGTGTCGCGTGCCTATCAGGAAGCCGAACGCCGAGGCCTGGTTGGTGGCGAGGTCGGGCGTGGCACATACATCAAAGGCGATGGCCGCTATCCGCAGCCCAGAGCCCCCCGGGCCTTCGCACTTGGCGGCGTCCGCGAAAACGGGATCAACCTGTCAATGGCCGTGCCGCCTCTTGGGGATGCCGGCACCCATCTGGCCGAGACCATCCGCGAGATCAGTGAAGACACATCCCTGTGCGGTGATCTGATGGATTATCAGGGGCATTCCGGCCTTGAGCGGCATCGGGATGCAGGTGTGCGTTGGGTCAGGCGTGCGGGGATACAGACCGACAGCAGTTGCATCACCATCACGAACGGCACCCAGCACGGCATCCTGGTATCGATGATGGCCCTTGCCCGGCCCGGCGATACGATCCTTGTCGAAAACATTACCTATCCAGGTGTCATTCATGTCGCAGCCCAGCTCGGCATCAAACTGGCCCCTGTCGATATCGATGATGACGGCATGATACCCGAAGCCCTTGAAGCGGCGATTACCGAAAACCGTCCAACCGCCGTTTACCTGGTACCGACGATCCAGAATCCGACGACCGCGATCATGCCGCTGGAGAGACGCCAGGCGATTGCCGACATCCTCGTCCGCAATCGTTTGCTGGCGATCGAGGATGACATCTGGGGATTCCTGCTGAATGAAGAACTTCCCTCTCTGGCGGCTCTCGCCCCGGAACAGGTTGTCCATATTACCGGTCTGTCAAAGGCCATGTCTCCGGGATTGCGCGTCGGCTATATCGCTGCCCCCAGAGGTGCCAACGATGCAATCCGGGCCGTCGCCCGCATGTCGAGCTGGATGACACCCCCGCTGATGGCCGAGGTTGCCATGCGGTGGATACAGGACGGCAAGGGCGACAAGCTGATCCAGTGGCAACGTGCCGAGGCCGATGCCCGTATGCGCATTGCCGGCGGCATTCTCTCCGGATTCGACATCCGCGGGCATGACAGCTGCTATCAGATCTGGCTGGAATTGCCGGAACCCTGGCGCGCGGATGCCTTCCGTCAGCAGGCGGAACGGCGCGGTATTTATTTCCTGTCAGGAGAATCCTTTGTCGTCGGCCGCCAGCCCGCGCCACATGCGATCCGGATCTGCGTCGGCAGTTGCCGGACCCGTGAAGAAGTCGAACAAGGGGTCACGATCATTCGCGAGCTTCTGGAAAGCCCGGCCTCGGCACCACCGGTCGTGGCGTAAGCTCACCCCCTGAAATCAGTGACCGTATGCGCGTGATTGAGCGGCCCGTGTCCCGAGCCATATCCCGGATTGGTGCGTATCGCCTCGATCACATACGCCTGTGCGCGGCCCACGGCGTCCGCCATCACCATCCCCTGCGCCAAACCGCATGCAATGGCCGACGCCAGCGTGCAGCCGGTGCCGTGCGTGTTCGGTGTATCGATCCGCTCAGCTTCGAAGGTCCATGAACTGTCCGCCGTGACCAGGATATCGCAGAGCGTTACCGTGTTCGCCAGATGACCGCCCTTGACCAGAACGGCCTCAGGTCCGAACCCCAGCAAGGTTTCGGCGGCGTGTTTCATATCCTCCACCGTGGAAATGCTGATCCCGGTCAGGACTTCCGCTTCCGGAATATTCGGTGTGATCAGCGTGGCGACCGGCAACAGATTCGTTCTCAACGCGTTCTGCGCCGCATCGGCCAAAAGGGATGCGCCCCCCTTGGCGATCATCACCGGATCGGCAACGACCGGTACGCCCGGTGCCTTCTCTGCCAGAACAGCGATAACGGTATCGATGATTTCAGGCCGGTGCAGCATGCCGAGCTTGATGCAGTCGGCTCCCAGATCATCAAGCACGAGACGCATCTGATCGGCCACGAAATCGGCGGGGACATCGTGAATACCATGCACACCGCGTGTGTTCTGCGCCGTCAGCGCGGTTATCGCCGTCATCGCGAAGCCGCCAAGGGCCGTCACGGTTTTGATGTCCGCCTGGATGCCCGCACCACCGCCACTGTCGGAGCCGGCGACGATCAGCACACGGCCTTTCATGTCGGCCATAAAAGCTTCCTATACCTGTTCGGTAATCGCCGCACAGATGCCGTCGACGATGGATTCCACGAGGACCTGATCCTCACCTTCCGCCATCACCCTGATCAGCGGCTCGGTCCCGGACTTGCGGATGAGAACGCGTCCCTTGCCGTTCAGACTGGTTTCCGCATCGGCAATGGCCTGCTTGACGCTTGCAGCTTCGAGCGGCGACGCACCGTTGAAACGGACGTTTTTGAGAAGTTGCGGCAATGGCTGGAACATGTTGCAGATGTCACTCGCCGGTTTGCCGGACGAAACCAGCACCGCCAGTACCTGCAAAGCCGCAATCAGACCGTCACCGGTTGTTGCATAATCATCAAAGATCAGATGTCCGGACTGCTCACCGCCAAGATTATAGGCCTGGGCCCGCATCGTCTCGGCAACGTAGCGGTCGCCAACAGGCGTCCGTTCCAGTTTCAGTCCAAGATCATTCAGAAACAGCTCCAGCCCCATGTTCGACATCACCGTGGCGACAAGCCCGCCGCCCTTGAGCCGCCCGGTCAAATGCCAGTCACGGGCAATCAACGCCATGATCTGATCGCCGTCGATGACACGGCCGTTCTGATCACAAACGATCAGGCGGTCCGCATCTCCATCCAGCGCCAGTCCGATATCCGCACCGGCGGCGACCGTCTGGGACTGCAGCGCATCCAGATGTGTCGATCCGCAATCCCTGTTGATGTTCTTGCCGTCCGGCGTCACCCCGATCATGGAAATCTCGGCGCCCAGTTCCCAAAGCACCTCCGGCGCAACCTTGTAGGCAGCCCCATTCGCGCAGTCGATGGCGACCTTCAGCCCATCAAGGCGAAGTCCTCTGGGAAATGTCTGTTTGACGTATTCCGTGTAACGCCCCCGGGCATCCTCCAGCCGGCGGGCACGGCCCAGCATGTCGGCAGGCTCGAGTTCAGACGTCAGATCGCCGTCCATCTTGGCTTCGATTTCAAGTTCGACGGCATCCGACAGCTTGTAACCATCCGGACCGAACAGCTTGATGCCGTTGTCTTCGAACGGGTTGTGAGAGGCCGATATCATGACGCCCAGATCGGCACGAAGCGAGCGGGTCAGCATCGCCACCGCCGGGGTCGGCATCGGTCCGACCAGAACCACATCCATGCCCATGGCGACGAAGCCCGACGTCAGCGCCGGTTCGATCATGTAACCGGACAACCTGGTATCCTTGCCGATGACGACACGGTGACGATAATTGCCGCGGCGGAACTGCAGCGCGGCCGCCATCCCGAGCTTCAGCGCAACATCGGCGGTCATCGGGTGTCTGTTGGCCCTGCCGCGAATGCCGTCCGTGCCGAAGTACTTGCGCGTCATTGTGACCCCATCCATCTTTTTCTCAGGCTCCATATTCCCAAGTCATAGAAGATAATCCTGCCATGAAAAGGGTTTCCGAAGGGTTTATGCCCTGAATAGCGGTATTATCGCACTGATTAAGGGGCTTATACAAAAGATCAGAGGTCTTCCGCTGTCTCGATGGCCTGCCAGACGGCGAGCGCCTGACGTGTTTCAGCTACGTCATGCACACGGAAAATCTGCACGCCCCGATCCCAGCCGGCGATTGCCGCCGCGATGGATCCGGCGACCCGTTCCTTGGGGGCCACGTCGCGGTCAATTTTCGAGATGAAGCTTTTGCGCGACACCCCCAAAAGCAGCGGCACACCCAGCGCATGAAAAGCATCGATGCCCGAAAGAATACGCAGGTTATGATCAAGGTTCTTGCCGAAGCCGATACCCGGATCGATGCAGATTTTGTCGCGCGCCAGCCCCGCTTCGCTCAGCGCCTCCATCCGTTCACGCATATAGTCGAAGATGTCCAGCGTTGCATCTTCATAGGAGGGGTTCACCTGCATGGTTTCCGGTGTGCCCTGCATGTGCATCAGCATCACATCGACACCGGCATCGATGCAGACCCCGGCACTTTCGGGATCCCCCGTCAGCGCCGTCACGTCATTGACGATCGCAGCCCCGGCATCAATGGCGCGGCGCATAACCTCGGCATGGCGGGTGTCGACAGAGATCGGCGTCCCTGACGATGCAAGACCTTTGATGACCGGCAGGATGCGGTCGCACTCGTCATCGATGGTAATCGGTTTCGATCCGGGGCGTGTCGACTCGCCGCCGATATCCAGGATATCCGCACCGTCATCGATCAGCCTTTTGCCGTGGTCTATCGCCACCTGGGAATCGAGAAAATCACCCCCGTCGGAAAAACTGTCCGGCGTCACGTTGACGACCCCCATCAGGCGGGGGCGATCAAGCGTCAATCCGGCGAATGTCAGGGGGTCAGTCGTCATATGGCCTACCTGTCGTCACCCCCGCGTTGGCGGGGGCCCAGTCAACGAATTATCTGGGTTCCCGTTTGCGCGGAAATGACAAAAACATGCCAGAACACCGGCCCTGATCCTACTGTCCGGGTTGCGGTTCGGGATCAATGCCGCCGGCGTTTCCGGGACCTTTTTTCGGACGGGTCTTGCCGCCGGTCGGGATCGACGTGCGGCGTGGTGAATCCGTTCCGGAGCCGCCATCGTGATCGCGATGGATGTCCTCGCCCTTCAGCAGCGCCGTGACCTCGGCACCACTAAGCGTTTCGTATTCCAACAGCCCTTTGGCAATGATTTCCAGCTCGTCACGCTTTTCGTTGATGATCTTGCGGGCATTTTCCTCCGCCTCCTCAATCAGGCGCCGGACTTCCTCATCAATCATCGTCGCGGTGGCGTCCGACACGTTCTTGTGGCGCGCCACCGAATGTCCGAGGAAAACCTCTTCCTCGTTATCGGCATAGCGCAGCCTGCCCAGCTTGTCGGAAAAGCCGAACTCGGTAACCATGCGGCGCGCGATCGAGGTCGCCTGCTGGATATCGTTGCCGGCACCCGTGGTGATATTTTCCTTGCCGAACACGAGTTCCTCGGCGATACGCCCGCCGTACATGACAGCCAGACGCGACAGCAACTGGCGTTCGGACTGGCTGAGCTGGTCGCGTTCCGGCAGGCTCATGGTGACGCCCAGCGCACGACCGCGCGGAATAATCGTCACCTTGTGCAGCGGGTCGGTCTTCGGCATGTAGATGCCGACCAGCGCATGTCCGGCCTCGTGATAGGCGGTCAGCTTCTTCTCTTCCTCGGTCATGACCATGGAGCGCCGTTCGGCGCCCATCATGACCTTGTCCTTGGCTTCCTCGAAATCCTCCATGGTCACGACACGCTTGGATTTGCGGGCCGCCAGCAGTGCAGCTTCGTTAACCAGGTTGGCGAGATCGGCCCCCGAAAAACCGGGCGTGCCGCGGGCAATGACATGGGCGTCGACATCGGGTGCCAACGGCACTTTACGCATGTGCACCTTGAGAATTTTTTCGCGGCCAAGAATATCCGGATTCGGCACAACGATCTGACGGTCGAACCGGCCGGGGCGCAGCAGCGCCGGGTCCAGCACGTCGGGGCGGTTGGTGGCGGCGATCAGGATCACGCCCTCGTTCGCCTCGAAACCGTCCATCTCGACCAGCAACTGGTTGAGGGTCTGTTCGCGTTCGTCGTTGCCCCCGCCGAGACCGGCGCCGCGATGGCGGCCGACGGCGTCAATTTCATCGATAAAGATAATGCAAGGCGCGTTCTTCTTGCCCTGCTCGAACATGTCACGGACACGCGATGCGCCGACACCGACAAACATTTCAACAAAGTCGGAACCGGAGATCGTGAAGAACGGCACATTGGCTTCGCCGGCGACGGCACGCGCCGTCAGCGTCTTACCGGTACCCGGCGGGCCGACGAGCAGACAGCCCTTGGGGATACGTCCGCCCAAGCGCTGGAATTTCTGCGGGTCCTTCAGAAACTCGACGATTTCCTCAAGCTCCTGCTTAGCTTCATCGATGCCTGCCACATCATCAAACGTGACACGGCCCTGTTTTTCAGTCAGCAGCTTGGCCTTCGATTTGCCGAAGCCCATCGCCTTGCCGCCACCGGACTGCATCTGACGCATGAAGAAAATCCATACACCGATCAACAGCAGCATCGGGAACCAGGAGATCAGCACACCCCACAATGTCGGCGAACCGTCATCAGCGGGTTCAGCACGGATCGTAACACCCTTGTCCTTTAACCGCTCGACAAGCTGCGGATCATTCGGTGAATAGGTCTGGAACGCCCCGCCGCTCTGATACTGGCCATAAATCTGATTGCCCTTGATCGTCACACCCTTCACGTCACCGCTTTCGACGCGGGCAAGGAAATCGGAGAACGCCATTTCATTGACGCCGGGCCGCTGAGCCGTTCCCTGAAACAGGTTGAACAGCGCCAGAACGAGCAGGCCTATAATGATCCAAAGGGCGATATTCTTAGAAAAATTCACAGGGTTACTTCCTTTTCGGCGTCGCCGTAACAGGGCTATTCATGTCCGCTTATGGTCCTGTGCGCAGGGTGAACTTCCGGGCGCACGCAGACGTTACCCTAGAAATAGTGTTTTTCAACGCTTACGCAACGGAAAATCCGCCACCGGACAGGGCCATTGTTGGCGCAAAACGGGCGGAAACACCATTATTTTCAACACGACCCGGTCTGAACGCCATAATACTACCCCTGCTTTCAAAATGCGGCAAACCTGCACGAGCCATTCCCGGCAGGGCACGGTACCAGTCCGGACGTGATTTTTTGGGCCATTTATCGTTCATTTCCGGCGACCAGGCATGGATGGTCATCGGGTCCGCTGCCAGACGGTCCTGCGGTACGGAAATCAGAAACCGGCGGTCCCATTTTAGCAGACCCGTTGTCAGGCGCTGAACACCCGGCAAATTCCGAGCTTCGCGGAAGATACCGATCCCATCTGTCAGCGGGTGGAAGCGGGCGCCGCCGAGCGTTGCGCCCTTCCCGCTTTCAAGCCTGATCAACAGCCGCTCAACGGATGCAATATCAGGCCCATAAATACCGCCGCCGATGCACCGGGACAGCCGTGCAAGGACACGGAGACGGATTTCCTCAGGGGCATGGACGAACGCGGCTCTATCAATCCGGGCGAAGCCGCACGGATCAAGTTCGGCAAACCGCGCCAGCCAGCGGGCAGCCTCGGTTTCCAGGACCTGCCGGACGCGGGCAAAGCGTTCCGTTGCAATGCCGACTTCACTGCTATCAATGTCACGCTCAGCCAAATCATGACGGAGTGCCGTTCGGGCATATTTTGGATTGCTGTTCGACGGATCTTCGACCCAGTCGATACCGCGTTGATTCAATGTCGCAATCAGCCTTGCCTTCGGGAACGCCAGCAGGGGGCGCAACACACGGCAGGCGGTGAGTTCACGGACCGCAGCCATGGCCGCAAGCCCGTCGGGGCCGCTGCCGCGCCTGACCCGCATCATGAATGTTTCCGCCTGATCGTCGGCGTGATGGCCCACCAATAGATGCAGCACACCATGATCCCGGCACCATCGATCCATGAGATCATATCGTGCCCGGCGGGCAGCTGCCTGGATACTGTTATCAGGTTTATCACCATCCCAGACCAGAATATGGGCTTCCATACCGAGCGCAAGCAAACGCGATGCCGTTAAAGCTGCCTCATGCGCGGATTCCGCACGTAAACCGTGATCGACAATCAACGCGGTTGTACGCCCGCCCCTCTCAGCTGCCCAGTTGAAGGCCAGGGCGGCGAGCGCCATGCTGTCCGCGCCGCCCGAGACGGCGATCGCGAGATGCGGCAGTTGCTCGAATGGCTGAAGCGACCGCATCGCCTGATCAAAGAGTTCTCTTGATACCGGGCCCGGGCGCTCAGATAAGGTCATGACGGGGTGTTGACGGCTCAGACGCAACCGTTCTTCTGCCACTCACGCTGCAATGTGCTTTTCAGACCGGCCGGTGCATCGGGATAATCGCCACGCAGTTTCTGGAAAGCCGCGCAGGCTTCGTTCTTCTTGTTCAGACTGGCGAGCGACATGCCGAGTTTCAGCAGTGCATCCGGCGCTTTTGGCCCCTGCGGGTCGGTCTGATACCCCTCGAGAAAGGTCTCTGCTGCTTCCACGAAGGCGCCGCGGACGTAATAGGTCTCACCCAACCAGTAACGTGCATTGCTGGCCAGCTTGTCATCACCATGTTCTTCGATGAATTGACGCAGCGACGTGGAGGCCATGTCGTACTTGCCCTGACGCAGCAGTCCGAAAGCATGCATGTATTTATCGCGCGGTGTCCCATCAGGCAGGGCAGCCGTCTGGGTCGACGGCAGCGATGAAGGCTGCGACGGCGCCGTGTTGACAGCGCCGGGTGCGGGTGCCGCCTGCGGGGCAGCCGCGGGTGCCGGCGCGGGAGATTGGGTTGCCGGCGCTTCGCCGGTCAGCTGTGCCAACAGGGCATCCGCCTCACTCTGTGGTGCCGGTGCGGGGGCGGTTGCTTCGGATTCATTGAGTGTGCCTAGAACCTGACTGCCGTCGGGAACATCTGAGGGCATCGGTGCACCTGCAGCAGATGGCGCGGCGGGCTGGGCACCGTTCGTTGCCGGCGGCGTATTGGTGCTCATCTGCATATTGCCGGGGCTGTTCATTGACGTCGCAGCACCGCCCTGCTCCAGTTGTTTCAGGCGGAAATCTACATCCGTCAGCATCTTCTCCAGTTGCTGCGACACCTGATTGACCTGATAGGTCAGCTCTTCGATACGCCCTGTCACACCGCGAAGGTCGGTTTCAACCTGCGACATGCGGACGCTCAGACGGGCATAAGCAGGGTCGCCGCCGCCCGCAGCCGTTCCGGATGTTGCCGATGTTCCCGATGCGGCTGCACCTGAACCGCCACGGGCAATCTGTACGTTCAAGGTCCGGATATCGCGTTCAAGGCGTTCGATCCTGTCCATCAGTGCGCGGGTATTAGCATCCTGCGCCTGAACGGCCGGCATCGCTGCCACTAAAATTACGGCACACAATACAGCGCCGATCCATGCCCCTTTGAACGTCATCGCTTTCTCCGGTCCATCCTTCAAAACAAAAAGTACGGCGCGAAACAGGCACCGTTCATTTATTGTAATATCGCGAGCATATTAGGCAAAATTAAGGCGCTTGCCCATCCGGTAAGAACCGGTGAGCAAGCGCCCTAACAAACTCAATTCGGCGAAAGATCAGCTGCCGGCGCTGTCGACAACCGTCACCGCACGGCGGTTTTGCGCCCATGCAGCTTCGTTGTGACCCAGTGCAGCCGGGCGTTCTTTACCAAACGAGATGGTCTTGATTCGCGCCGGGTTGATGCCGAGCGCAACAAGGTAATCCTTGGAGGCATTGGCACGGCGTTCACCAAGAGCAAGGTTGTATTCACGGGTACCGCGCTCATCGCAGTGACCTTCGATGACAACTCGGACACCGCCGAATTTCTTCATCCACGCAGCCTGTTTTTCTAGGGCCGTGCGGGCTTCGGCGCTAAGATCGGCGCTATCGAAACCGAAGAACACGCGGTCACCGACGTTAACGACCAGGTCTTCCTGGCTGCCGGCTTGAATCTGAACTGCCGAGGTTGCGGCATTGCTGGTACTCGTCGTCGACGACGAGGCGCCGGACGACTGGGCGTTACCACTCGATTCCGGCGCTGTTTCACAGGCTGCAAGCAATGCAACTGCGGCCAGCACACTTAAAAACTTGAAACGCATAGGAAGTTCTCCTTAACGGGTGATATCTCAATTACCCAATCGCCGGTTAGTCGGCACAATCAACTCGCGCGTTCGCAAAAACGCCGGTTGTTGGTATGTTTAAAGAGTGACGCGATTGATTCCAAGTCCTTTTTTGGAAAATACGTCAACTCACAATTCTTTTTTATATCCTCGATTCCGCATTGCGGCATGAATTGTCAGGGGATCAGAGGTGACCATGCCGGATCAGATGCACCCACAGGTGTAATGATTTCCCGCTCGTTATAGCCCGTGAGATCAACGGAATAGAGCCTGGGTTCGGTGACATTCTCGCCGTTTTTCGACTGGCGGAAGTACATCAGCACCCGTCCGTTAGGTGACCATGTCGGGGCTTCGACCAGGTAATCCTCGGCCAAAAGCCGCTCTCCTGTCCCGTCCGGCCGCATGACACCGATATAGAAAGTGCCCCCGGAAATCTTCGTAAACGCGATCAGATCACCGCGTGGCGACCAGACCGGTGTCGCATAACGTCCTTTGCCGAAGCTGACGCGATGCACGTTTCCGCCGTCCTTATCCATGACGTAAAGCTGCTGCGAGCCGCCACGGTCGGAGTTGAACACGACCTGGCTGCCGTCCGGGGCAAAACTCGGCGACGTGTCAATGGCGCCGGAGCGCGTCAATTGCCGTGACTGCCGAGTCCGTAAATCCATCACGTGGATGTCGGTATTGCCGTTCTGCGACATGCTCATGATGACGCTTTGGCCGTCCGGCGAGAATCGCGGCGCAAAGGTCATGCCCGGGAAATCACCCAGCAATTCCTGACGGCCGGAATCGATATTGAAGATATAGACACGCGGCGTATTGCCGCGATAGCTGAGATAGGTGATTTCCTGCAGCGTCGGCGAGAATCGGGGGGTCAGAACCAGTTCCGACCCATCGGTCAGAAAGCGGTGATTTTCGCCATCCTGATCCATGATCGCCAGACGCTTGATGCGGCGGCGTTCAGGGCCACTTTCCGCGATATAGACTATACGGGTGTCAAAATAGCCATCCTCGCCGGTAATCCGCTTGTAGATCGCATCGGCAATGATATGCGCGACCCGGCGCCAGTTATCGGGCACCGTGAAATAGGCCAGCCCGACCATCTGCTGTTCGGCGAACACGTCCCAGAGACGGAATTCCACCCGCAACCGTCCATCTGGGACCAGTTCGGTGCGTCCCTGCACCAGCGCCTGGGCGTTGATGATCCGCCAGTCCCCGAAACGCGGCAGAGTATTCAGCACACCATCGGTCTGGATAAAAGCGCGGCGGTCAATCGGCTTGAACAGGCCGGAACGCTGCAGATCGGCGGCAATCACACCGGCCATCTCGCGCCCGATCCGGCCTTCTTCGGCGCCGGCGCCGAAAAAGTCGGTAACCGCAATCGGCAGCGGTTCTGCCTTGCCCTGCGTGATATCGACCCGAAGTTCGGCGCGCACCATGCCACTCGAAACAGCCATAACGGCCAGGGTGCACAACAGCATCGCTATCGCTTTTCGCATCATCGAAGGGACGGACATAACAGCTCCTTACAACAGATCTTTCGGATCGAAATTGATCACGATTTCGCGCCAGACCGGATATTTGTCCGGCGGCAGTGTGATGGGATTGCAGCGCGGGTTCAATACGGCACGTTTCGCCGCATCGGCTGCGGATTGAAAGTAGGCATCCGTATAATAGCGAGCCTGATTTTCGATTCCCGCAGACTGCACCGTGCCGTCGGGATTCATGTTGAGGCGGATCAGTACGGCGAGATTTTCAGCGTTCTTCGCACCGGCAGGCACGTTCCAGCACGGCGATACGGTCTGGAAAACCTTGCGCTGCATGGCATCCAGTTCCGTCATCGTCACCTTTTTCGACGGGTCGGCCGCTGGGTCAGGCGCCTTGGTCTTAAGCGCGGCCCGCATCTGTGCCGCAAAATCCGGCTTCGGCTCTTCCTTCTTTTCCGGCTCGGCCGGCCTGGTTTTCTTGATCTCCTCAAGGGTTTTCAGCAGCGATGCCACTTCAAACTGTTCCGGCGGCTTCGGCTTTTTGGCAACCTTGGCCTTTGCCGCAACCGGCTTCGGTGGCTCGGGCTTCGGTTCCGGTTTAGGCTCCGGCTCCGGTTCAGGCTTGGCCACAGGTTCCGGTTCCGGCGCGGGTTCAGGCTCGGGCTCTTTCTTCGGCGCGGGCTCAGGTTCCGGCACGGGTTCGGGTTCCGGTTCAGGCGGCAGCGCCGCTATTTCAGGTTCCGGCGCGGGTGGCGGCGGCGGCGGCGCAGGTTCGGGTTCCGGCTTGGCCTCTTCAGGCGGCGGTGCCGGTTCAGGTTCGGGTTTCTTCTCCGGTTCAGGCTCCGGCGCCGGGGCCGGGGCATTCCGGACTTCATCGATTTCCACCAGTTCGACGAACACAGGCGTTTCATCCAGCACTTCAGGCGGATTGATGAACGGCAGCCCAAGATAGCTCATCGCGGCAACCGCCACGTGAAAAGATATCGAAATGGTCACACCTGTCCGCATAATGCGTTTACTACCTGCGTCCTGCTCTCGGGTTACGATGGTTGGCGCCTGGTTATCTTCGATTACGGCGACTTCTTTTCTTTATCCGCATCAGTCCTGTTGGATTTTTCGCCACTCCGCGTAATCAGCGCGACACGCCGGTAACCGGCACGATTGATCGTTCCCATGACTTCCATGACACGGCCGTAATTGATGGCTGCATCACCACGGACGAAAATTCTCAGATCGCGGTTCTCGCCGGTAATGGCGCGCAGCCGGGGCACCAGCGTTTCCAGCGGCACAGTGGTATCCTGCAGGAAAATCTCGCCGCTTTCGGTGATTGAAATCGCCAGCGGTTCGTCTTCGCCGGCAATGGCGCCGGCTTTTGTATCGGGCAGATTGATCTCGACGCCGACCGTCAACAAGGGCGCCGTCACCATGAATATGATCAGCAACACCAGCATTACATCGACAAAAGGCGTGACGTTGATCTCACTCATCGGACGGCGGCGCTGCCGGCCAAACCGGCCACCACCACTCAATCGTTGGGTCATAATCGCCATCGGTTGCTCCTAGTCATCCATCTCGCGTGACAGAATCGCCGAGAACTCACCGGCGAAACTCTCAAGGCGGCCGGCATAGCGGTCGAGATCGCGGCTTAGCTTGTTATAGGCGACAACCGCCGGGATGGCCGCCAGCAGACCAAGCGCCGTCGCGAACAGGGCTTCGGCAATGCCCGGTGCAACCACGGCCAGCGATGTATTTGACGAAATCGCAATCGACTGGAAGCTGTGCATGATCCCCCAGACGGTCCCGAACAGACCGACGAACGGTGCTGTCGCCCCTGTCGTTGCCAGGAACGTCATGTACTTTTCCGCTCTGTCCATCTCCCGGTGCACCGTGATCTGCATGACCCGGTCGATGCGTTCGCTGAGACCGACCTTGAAACTCGACGACCCACTGCCGGAAACCCTGCGCCATTCACGCATGGCCGCCGAAAAGACAGCCGCCATCGGATCGCGCGGATTGGCGGCGACCCGGTCAAAAAGATCATCCAGCGACTTGCCGGACCAGAAGGCCTGTTCAAATTCGCTCGAACGTTTGTTGAGCCGGCGCACGGTCAGAAGCTTCTCGAAGATGATCGCCCAGCACCAGATCGAAGCAAGTACAAGGATCACCATCACCGACTTCACCACGACATCTGCCCGCAGGAACATCGAAATCATGGTGAACTGGTCCGCGCCAACCGAACCGGCCATCATGGCGGCATCTACTGCTTGGTTTTCCATTCGTTAACTCCGCTGGTCCTTCAAATTCTAGTCAATTCCGGGTGGACGGCTGCGTGACGCGCAGACAATCCCTGACCACTTTGGGCAGCCGTTTCGGGGTCCCGCTGGTGATATCCATGCACGCCAGTCTGACGTCGATCGCCACCAGCACATCGTCATCGCGACAGACATCCTGATGCATGCGCAGACTGGCGCCGCCGGTTTCCGTCACCCGTGTCCGCACCACAAGCGCATCGTCCAGGCGGGCCGGCTTGATGTAATCCGCGTGGCATTCACGTACCGCGAAGGCGATTTTTTCTTCATCCAGCAGGGTGCTGTTTTCGATCCCGTTGGCCCGCAGCAATTCGGTGCGTGCGCGTTCGGCGTACTTCAGGTAATTCGCGTAATAGACAATACCGCCTGCGTCGGTGTCTTCGTAATAGACACGGACCGGCATCACGTGAACCTGCACATTCCCACTGTCAGGCATCACCGGCTCCCGCTGCTTCGCCGTCTTCGGCGATCAGCTCCAACTGGCTCAGATTTGCCGGCGGCTTGAGCCCCAGATGCTTGAAGCCGTCACCGGTCAGCGCCCGGCCGCGCGGTGTGCGCATCAACAGGCCCTGCTGGATCAGATACGGTTCAATCACTTCCTCGATTGTGTCGCGCTGTTCGGATAGCGCGGCAGCCAGTGTTTCCACACCGACCGGGCCGCCCCCGTAATTATCGGCGATACAGCTCAGATACCGGCGGTCCATGGCATCCAGGCCGCGCTTGTCGACATCCAGTCGGTTCAACGCGGCGTCAGCAGCTTTGGCATCTACCGGTGAATGGCCGGCAACGGCGGCAAAATCCCGCACCCGGCGCAGTAGTCTGCCCGCGACGCGCGGTGTGCCGCGGGCGCGCATGGCGATTTCCCGTGCCCCGTCATCGGTCATATCCATGCCAAGCAGCCCCGCCCCACGGGAAATGATCTTCTGCAGATCGTCGATCCCATAAAATTCAAGACGCATCGGAATGCCGAAACGCTCCCGAAGCGGCGTGGTAATCAGACCTGAGCGGGTTGTCGCGCCAACCAGGGTGAAGCGCGGCAGATCGATCCGCACGGACCGTGCCGCCGGCCCTTCGCCGATGATCAGGTCGAGCTGGAAATCTTCCATTGCCGGATAAAGAATTTCTTCGACCGCCGGATTGAGCCGATGGATTTCATCGATGAACAGAACGTCGCCCGCTTCGAGATTGGTCAGGATCGCCGCAAGATCACCGGCCTTGGCGATCACGGGACCGGAGGTCGCACGAAACCCCACCCCCATCTCTTTCGCGACGATGGATGCCAGTGTCGTCTTTCCCAGCCCCGGCGGACCATAAAACAGAACGTGATCCAGCGGCTCTTCGCGGCTGATCGACGCTTCGACAAAAACCTTGAGATTGGAACGTACGTGCGGCTGGCCCACGAAATCGCTGAGCTTTTGCGGACGCAATGCCACGTCCTGACCGTCGCCGGGCAGACTTTCGGGTTCCAGTATGCGTTCCCCTTCGGCCATCTAGCGGCGTGCTCCGGCACGCGTATCGGCAGGCGCCAGCTTGCTGAGCCCGGCCTTGATCAGTATCCCGACATCAGCACTTTCACCCAGTTCACCGGCAGCTTCGGAAACCACGCCCAATGCCTGCGACGGGCTATAGCCGAGATTGACCAGGGCCGACACGGCATCAGAGACAGCGCCCTGCGCCTGATTGGCGGCGGGTCCAGCAACACCGGTACCGGTTTCCGTCTTCAGGGCCTGACCCAGGGTGATGGAACCGACCTTGTCCTTCAGTTCGGATATGATCCGCTGCGCCAGTTTCGGCCCGACGCCCGGGGCCCGGGTAATCGCCGTCTTGTCACCCGAGAGAATCGCGCGACTGACCTCATCACCGCTGAGAACGCTTTGAATGGCCAAACCGACCTTGGCACCAACGCCCTGCACGGTTGTCAAAAGTTTGAACCAGTCCCGATCCAGCGTATCGGCAAAGCCATAGAGATGGATATGATCTTCACGGACATGGGTTTCGATAAACAGGACCGCCGCCTCGCCAACCGCCAGCCGCCCCAGCGTCCGGCCTGATGCAAAGACAAGATACCCGACACCGCCCACGTCTATGACGGCCCAGTCGTCGCCCAGATCCTCGATAATGCCCTTCAAACGCGCGATCATTGAGCCGCCCTTGCAAGCTGGCGGACCTTGTCGGCCGTGCCGCGATGGTGTGCATGGCAGATCGCCACGGCCAGTGCATCTGCGGCATCGGCACCGGCGACCCTGGCCCCCGGCAACAGCATCTTGACCATCACCTGCACCTGTTCCTTTTGCGCATGGCCCGTACCGACAACGGTTTTCTTGACCAGGTTCGGCAGGTATTCCGCGACGTGAAGCCCGGCCAATGCCGGCACCAGCATTACGATGCCCCGCGCCTGCCCCAGTTTCAGGGTCGACACGGCGTTCTTGTTGACGAAAGTTTCCTCGACGGCGGCTTCCTCGGGCGCATATTCGGCAATAACCTCCCTGAGACCGGCATGGAGTTCCACCAGCCGTTCGGACAGGGATGCCTTGGGCGACGTGCTGACCAGTCCGTCCGCGACATAGCTCAGGCGGTTGCCGACGGCTTCAATCACGCCCCAGCCTGTTGTCTGCAATCCCGGATCGAAACCGATCAACCGCACGTCATTCTCCCGATCAGGCGCTCAGCGCCGCCATGATTTCGTCAGACACATCGAAGTTGGACGAAACCGTCTGTACATCATCGTTGTCTTCCAGCACTTCGATCAGCTTGAACAGTGTGCTCGCCGTATCGGCATCGACTTCGATGGTGTTCTGTGGACGCCATTCCAGGCTGCCGTTTTCCGGATCGCCGTATTTTTCTGCCAGTGCTTCACGCACATCGGCAAAGTCATCGGGATCGCAGGTGA
The DNA here is from genome assembly GCA_040218645.1 of Rhodospirillales bacterium. Classification (GTDB taxonomy): domain Bacteria; phylum Pseudomonadota; class Alphaproteobacteria; order Rhodospirillales; family Casp-alpha2; genus UBA4479. The sequence continues at coordinate 128,085 of JAVJQZ010000009.1, read as the reverse complement.
TCGAATGCGCATCCGCATCGCTTTCGACATCCGTCGCCCCCGCTTCGAGCGCAGCCTCGAACATTTCCTCGGCGCTCGCTGCATCGGCCGGATAGATAATGCTGCCGACGCGATCAAACATGAAGTTGACGCTGCCGGTTTCGCCAAGGTTGCCGCCATGCTTTGAAAAGGCGGAACGGACTTCCGATGCGGTGCGGTTGCGGTTGTCGCTCAGCGCCTCGACAATCATCGCAACGCCGCCCGGGCCATAGCCTTCGTAACGGATTTCCTCGTAGTTATCGCCATCGCCGCCGACACCGCGCGCAATGGCACGCTTGATGTTGTCGTTCGGCATGTTCTGCGACTTGGCATTGGCAATCGCCAGGCGAAGCCGCGGATTGAAGCCCGGGTCCTCACCGCTCCGCGCCGCGATGGAAAGTTCCTTTCCCAGCTTGGCGAAAACTTTTGCCCGCTTGGCGTCCTGTGCGCCTTTGCGGTGCATGATGTTCTTGAATTTTGAATGGCCGGCCATGTTTCTGAATTCCGTCTCTTTTTTCATCTGCAAAAGCGGCTACGCCGATGCGCGCCGCGAATCGCTTCATACTACAATTGAGGCGGGCAAATGAATACCGCGCCGAGCCTTCTGGATCATCATTCAGGGGCATTATGTCAAGAATTGGGCGGCATTCTTCCGGTTTGCCGCCCGGATTCAGTTCAAAATCCGCTTAAGCCTTGGGCACTGTCTCGGAAAGCCGGGCACCGACGCGGACCGGTTCGATCCGTTTGGCCAGCCCGGTTTTGTCGTCCAACACCACGAAACAACCGCACATGGTGCCGTCCTCACCTGCCGGCTCCAGTCTGATTCGCTCCCCCTTCGACAGAAAGCGCTGCACCGACAGGTCCTTTTTCATGCCGATCACCGAGTCATAATCCCCGGTCATGCCAAGGTCCGTCTGATACGCCGTACCGCCCGGCAGCACCCAGGTGTCTGCGGTCGGTACATGGGTATGCGTGCCGACGACAACACTGGCACGGCCGTCGACGTAATGTGCAATCGCCTGCTTCTCGCTCGTTGCCTCTCCATGCACATCAAAGACAATGGCATCGACGTCACGGCCGATCCGGTAGCGTTTCAACAGATCGTCCAGAGCCCGGAACGGGTCATCCAGAAGCTCCATGAAAAGCCGGCACATGACATTGGCGACAAGAATGCGCTTCCCGCTTTCCGTCTTGTAGAGGCCATAGCCCTTGCCAGGCGTGTTCGGCGGATAGTTGATCGGACGTAATATCTTGTCATCGCGCTCCATTTGCGAGAGCACATCGCGCTGGTCAAAGACGTGATTGCCTGTGGTGATGCAGTCCGCGCCGGCCTGATAGAATGAATCGCAGATATTCCCCGTGATCCCGAAGCCGTGCGCCGCGTTCTCGCCGTTGACGATGGTAAAATCGATTTTCAGTTTTTTGCGCAAGGCCGGAAGATTGCCGTTCAGGACGGCCCGCCCGGAGCTGCCGACGACGTCGCCGATAATCAGTAATCTCATGACGTTCCTTTGCCGCCGAACCACATAAGCCCCGCTTCGGTCGCGATCCCGTCCAGGGGCTGGTCGTACGGGCCGCGGGGCACGGTGTCCACCCGTTGCGCCGAAAAAGCAACACCTATGGCCACGACATCCGGGTTCTTCGCACGCAGCATTTCAAGCGTCCTGTCATAGAAACCGCCGCCATAGCCAAGCCGGTAGCCGTCGTCATCAAAGCTCAGCAAGGGGACGAAAAGCACGTCCGGTGACACGGTTTCTGCCTCGGGGGATGGAATGGACGTGCCGAACCCGCCGTCGACGAGGATATCACCCGGCGCCCATTGTCTGAAAATCAGGGGCTGCGCCCGGGCGACAACCACCGGCAGAGCCGTGCGATGCCCCGCCGCATGCAGGGCCTTCAGCAACGGCATGGTGTCGATTTCCGTTCCCATGGCCCAGAACACGGACACCGTTATGGGTGCGCCGTCGAGACCAAGGCCCCCGGCCCCTGCCAAAACATGATCGGCCAGTTTCCGACCGGCATCCGCATCCGCCGCATGCAATGCCTTGCGGCGTTGCGATGCGACCTGGCGCTGCTGGTCTTTATGCACGGAAGGTTCGTTCATGAACGCAGCATAAGCCGGAAATGACTGGATGGAAATTAATGACGGGCCGCCTGAGCCGTTGGCCGTGAGATCCTCGTGGCCTGCTTCTGCAGGTGGGCGCCGTTGTACCGGCCCCAAAAGGCCGACAGGGACAGCTCCCTTACGGTGGATTTAAGGCCCCCAGGATAACGTTGGCCTCACGCACTCCGCAGCCCGCCAAGACCCAAGCTAGGTCTGTTCCAGGCTCTCTGCAATGCTTTCGATGCGCGCCGACAACTTTTCCAGACTTTCGCCGAGCCGCCCGTCGGCTAATGCGGCTGCTGCCGCGCCTTTGCCGCTGGACTTCAATGTGTCCATTTCCGCATAGGCATCGGACAATTCATCCGCCACCAGCAGGGAAACCATGACGAGCAGCTTGGCGTCACCGATCTGCCCGACCGCCGCGACCAGCTCACCGACCCGGCGATCGATATAGGCGCCAAGCCGCGCGAGGTGCGCTTCCTGACCGTCATCGCAAGCGACATTGTAACGGCGGTCGTTGATCGTGACGGTTACCTGAGCCATGTCAGGACGCCGGTTCTTTGATGAGTTTATCGAGGCGCTGTATCGTATTCGCGAGGCGCTCGGCGGCGGACCGGTTAAGGTCTCTCAGTTCGGTATTTTCACGTCGAAGACGGTCGATGACCTCTTTCTCCACGGCATCGCCGGGTGCTGCAGGATTTGACGTCAGGGCGACGTCCAGCCGGTCAACGGCGGCTTCCAGTCTTTCGAAAGCACGTTCGACCCGTGATGCCTTGGCAATCGTCGACGTCGACAACAATATGTCCCCCAGAATCGAGCACGTTCATCATGAACAGACGAGACCCTAATCCCGTTCGGTGAGTAAGGTCAATTCTTACCTGAGATATTGCGTCTAGAATTATGAGATTACGCACATTTTCACGATTTAGTGTATATTCGCATGTCAGCCCTGATCAATCAGTCGTTGACGTTTCAGGGGAAACCCGTTTTTTTGCGCCCGGAACATCTTCTTTAACCACATTTGCCGCGCCAATTCAGGCTGCGGCCAACTCAGGAGGAAACAATGGCGGTACGTGTTGCCATTAACGGATTTGGTCGGATTGGTCGCCTCGTTCTGCGCGGCATCCTGGAAAGCAAGCGCACCGATATCCAGGTCGTCGCAATCAACGATCTCGGCTCGGTGGACATGAACGCACACCTGTTCCGCTACGATTCAACGCATGGTCCGTTCCCCGGCACCGTCACCGTCGACGGTGACAGCATGGACGTCGGCAGCGGCCCGATGACGGTCACTGCGGAACGTGATCCCGCCAACCTGCCGTGGGGTGAACTGGGCATCGACATCGTATTCGAGTGCACCGGCTTCTTCGTTGATCGCGCCAGTGCCGGCAAACACATCGAAGCCGGCGCCAAGAAAGTGCTGATCTCGGCCCCGGGTAAGGATGTCGACAAGACCATCGTCTATGGCGTCAACCACGAAACGCTGACCGCCGAGGACACCATCGTTTCCAACGCCTCCTGCACCACCAACTGCCTGGCGCCGGTTGCCCATGTGCTGCACAACCTGGTCGGCCTCGAAAAAGGCTTCATGACGACGATCCATGCTTTCACCGGCGATCAACGTACGCTGGATACCCTGCACTCCGACCCGCGCCGTGCACGTACCGCGTCCACGTCACTGATCCCGACCTCGACGGGTGCGGCCAAGGCCGTCGGACTGGTGCTGCCGGAACTGAAGGGCAAGCTCGACGGGACGTCTGTCCGCGTGCCGACGCAGAACGTCTCGCTGATCGACCTCAAGATCGTCGCCGGTCGCGATACCACTGCCGAAGAAGTCAATGCAGCCATGAAGGCCGCTGCCGAAGGCCCGCTCAAAGGCGTACTCGGCTACAATACGGAGCCGCTGGTTTCCATCGACTTCAATCACAACCCCAGCAGCTCGACCTTTGACGCCACGCAGACACAGGTGATCGAAGGCAACCTTGTCCGCGTACTGAGCTGGTACGACAACGAATGGGGTTTCTCGAACCGCATGCCGGACACGGCAATGGTGATGGCCGGCCTTTAAATGACCGGGGTCCACGGACCTTACGTCATCGTCCATACCATCACGCATGTGCGTGAAGCCGTATCCACGGCACAGACACTCGAACGCCCGGTGACGCTGATCAGCGCGCCGGGCGCCGCTGCATCAACCGGGGCCGAAGTCTTCATGCATATGATTGAAGTAGGCCTCGCAGAGGCAAAAAAACCCGGATATCGCGCTGTCATCACCGCCGTCATTGATTGCGGATCAGACCCCGGTCAGGCCTTGCAGGCGATCAGACTTGGGTGCACAAACATCCGGCTGGATGCTGGTACCGAAGTGATTACGAAATTCCGCGACATGGTTGGGCCGGACGGTCTGGTTCTCGACGGCACGCCGCTGAATGTCTACGACATGGATGATAATGATCGCGATCAAGCGCCGGGTCTTGAAGACTGGCTGCAAACGGAGCAATAAACGTGAGTGAAACCTTGAGTGCCGATCCCAGCAAGCTATACCTGCTGACACCGCCGCAGATCGACCCGGCAGCCTTTGCCCCGCTGCTGGAACGAACCATTGCCGCAAAACCGGAAATCGTCGGCGCGGTGCAGCTCCGTTTGAAGAATATCAGTGATGATGACTTCACCCGTGCCGCTGAGTTTCTGAGACCCGTCTGTCATGGCTTCGACTTACCCTTGATCATCAACGACCGCCCCGACATCGCCGCCGCCACAGGTTGTGACGGCGTACATATCGGCCAGGACGATGCCGATTTCAGCGAGGCCCGCAAACTGCTGGGGCCCGACGGCATCATCGGTGTGACCTGCCACGCCAGCCGCGATCTGGCCATCGAAGCCGGTGAACAGGGTGCGGATTATGTTGCCTTCGGTGCGTTCTTTCCCTCCGCCAGCAAGGAAGTGAAGCACCATGCCGAACCGGAAATCATCGAAATCTGGTCAGAAATGACCACCCTTCCCTGTGTTGCGATTGGCGGCATTACAGCGGAAAACTGCGCACCACTGGTCGCCGCCGGGGCCGATTATCTGGCGGTCATCGGCTGTATCTGGAACCATCCCGAAGGCCCCGAGGCAGGTGTGCGTGCATTTACGGAAAGACTGACGCGCAGCTGAACCGGAACGGTGCCAGAAGTTTTCGGTGACATGCCCCGGTATGACCTGATAGAACCCGCGCCGAGCGTCACGCTTGAAACTTATATTTCAGGATTTGATCGAAATGAAGATTGACGGCAACGCCATCCGTCCCGGGATGGTTATCGAACATCAGGGCCGCCTCTGGCGTGCGACGAAAATCCAGCATACCCAGCCCGGCAAGGGCGGCGCGTACCTGCAGGTAGAACTGAAGGACATTCGCGACGGCACCAAACTGAACGAACGGTTCCGCTCTTCGGAAAAGGTTGAGCGCGCCCGGCTGGAGCAGACTGAATTCCAGTTCCTGTTTTCCGACGGGGACATGCACACGTTCATGCACGGCGAAACCTATGAGCAGATTTCCCTTTCGAGCGAAGCGGTCGGCGAACAGGCTGTGCCGTTTCTGCAGGACGGCATGAACGTGAAGATCGAAACCTTCGAAGGTGAGCCGCTGGGCGTCGAACTGCCGCAGCACGTGACGCTTGAGGTTGTCGAAGCCGATGCCGTCGTCAAGGGACAGACCGCATCATCGTCCTATAAACCCGCCACCCTCGAAAACGGGGTAAAAATCCTGGTGCCGCCACATATTGGAGCCGGAACGCGGATCGTCGTCGACACCCGCGATATCAGCTACAGCGAACGCGCCAAAGACTGACCGGTAAAATAAATTAATGTCCAATCGACTGACACCGCTTCTGACCATCATGGTGAACGCCGCACAAAAAGCGGGGCGTGCCCTTCGCCGTGATTTCGGCGAGGTTGAAAACCTTCAGGTCCTGAAGAAAGGCCCGGCGGACTTCGTCACCAAGGCGGATACCAAGGCCGAAAAAATTCTCATCGAGGAATTGCAGCAATCCCGCCCGGCTTACGGGTTCATCGTCGAGGAAGGCGGAGTCATCGAAGGCTCTGATATCTCCAACAAATGGATTATCGATCCGTTGGACGGCACGACCAACTTCCTGCACGGCATTCCGCACTTTGCCATTTCCATCGCGCTTGAGCGGGATAAACGCATCGAAGCCGGTGTCGTCTACAATCCAATCACCGATGATCTGTATTACGCTGAACGGGGCAAAGGCGCATTTCTCCGCGATTCCCGGCTTCGTGTATCGGGCAGGTCTGCCCTTAATGAATCCATCTTTGCGACAGGCATTCCGTTTTTGGGCCGGGATGGTCATGAAACTTTCATCAAGGAACTTGAGGCCGTCATGAGCGCCACTGCCGGTGTTCGCCGCTTTGGTGCAGCAGCGCTGGATCTGGCGTTTGTCGCCGCCGGCCGCTATGACGGCTACTGGGAGCGGGGCCTTTCCAGCTGGGACATGGCGGCGGGTCTGCTGCTTGTCCGTGAAGCCGGAGGCTTCGTCACCGATTTTGACGGTCGGGACCGCATGCTGGAGCGTGGTGACGTCATTGCAACCAATGCTTCCCTGGACCGTGATTTCCGGCAATTATTGAAGAACGCCGCGAAAAACGCGTAAAGCGGTTGAGGCCGGGCCGCCGGTTGGGTATTTTCATCTACGATAATTTTGCGTGCAAAAGTGCGCGGCTCTTACAGGGCAGTGGAGGCATTATGGACCGCCAACAGGCTAAACAGCGATTTCGCGACTCCAAGCAGGGAATTTTCGGCACGGCCGCTCTTGCGGTTATGCTCATGTCCGCGTCGTCAGGACTGGCGCAAACATCCTCCTATCAACCGGCAACCGATAACGTCTATATCAACTGGGGCGCGCTGAATGGCGGCGGCACCCAGATGCCTGCACCGGCACAACCGTCATACGGTTACCCCGCAGCCTCTGCCGCAACCGGCGGGCTGCTGATGCCGGGAGCCAGCATGCCGCAATCGACCCTGCATGTTCCGCCGCCGAGCGGCAGCGCCGGGATTGCACTTCGCACCCCCGGGACGGCACCAAGAACTGCGCCGAAACCGGCCGCCCCTCAGGTCGCTTCTCCGGCACCGGCGCCGGAACCAGCACCTGCACCTGCACCTGCTGAGGCGGCGCCGAAAAAGCTGGCTGAAAAGAAAGCACCGCCCGCCCCACCTGCCCCCGCTCCCGCCAAGACGGTAACGGCTTCGGCTCCACCTCCGCCGCCTGCGCCGGATACGGCCAGTGCACCGCCGCCGCCACCGCCGATGCCGTCTTCCGGTACGCCGGAAGCGCCACAGGTCGCAGCGAAACCGGCTGAGGCACCGGCTGCACCCGCCGTCACCGAACAGGCCAAGACATCAACCGAGACCCCTGCTGACGGTCCGGTCAAAGTGATCTTCAACGGTGACGACACCAAACTCTCCGCGGACGGCCAGAGCGCGCTGGAAAGCGTGCTTGGTGAACTGTCGGCCAACGAAAACAACCGAGTTCAATTGATGGCCTACGCCGCCGGCGATGACCTGACATCCAGCAAAGCCCGGCGCATCTCCTTGTCACGGGCACTTTCCGTCCGTTCCTACCTGATTGAGAAAGGCGTCCGTTCGACGCGGATCGACGTCAGGGCGCTCGGCGACAAAAGCGATGGCGATCCCAAGAACCGCGTCGACGTCAATGTGATTGAGCGCTAAGGCCGGATGTTCGGTCTTCAGTGTACCCCGGCCCGTTTCACGGGACCGGTCCGGCCCGAGGATGAACACGCATGACACGCCCTACCGTTTTTCTGATACGCATGATCGTGTTTCTCGGCTGCGTTGCCGCCGCCTGCTTCTTTGTCTTCGATCCTCTCAAGGATGCCTTTCTTGCCAACGCGGCACTGAACGGCCTGATCCTGGGCGTGCTGATCCTGGGGATCGGCTATAACTTCCGACAGGTCGCCCTACTCTATCCCGAGGTGACGTGGCTGGACCGTTTTCGCGACACCATCGCTGAAACCGAAGCCGGTCTGCAGATAAGACTGCCGGAAAGCGGGGACAGCCCGAAACTGCTGGCGCCGATGGCGACCATGCTTTCCGACCGTCGCGGCAGCCGTTTCAGCCTGTCGGCTCTCAGCATGCGGTCGATCCTTGACGGCATTGCCGCCCGGCTTGATGAAAGCCGGGATCTGTCTCGCTATAACATCGGTCTGCTGATCTTTCTGGGGCTGCTGGGGACGTTCTGGGGACTTCTGGAAACCGTCGGCTCGATCGGCCAGGTGATCGGCGGATTGAATGTCGACGGCGGCGAAACGGCGGCGGTCTTCGAAAGCCTCAAATCAGGTCTCGAAGCCCCGATCGACGGCATGGGCACGGCGTTCTCCTCATCGTTGTTCGGCCTTGCCGGCTCATTGGTGCTGGGGTTTCTCGATCTCCAGGCAAGCCAGTCGCAGAACCGCTTTTTCAATGAACTGGAAGAATGGCTGTCCAGCGTCACGCGGCTGTCCAGCGGGGCGCTCGGTGCCGATGGTGAACAGGGTGTCCCGGCGTATGTTCAGGCCCTGCTCGAGCAGACCGCCGAAAGCCTGGAAAACCTGCAGGTCATCATTTCGCGAAGTGAGGAAGGCAAACACGCCGTCAACCACTCGCTCAGTGAACTGGCCAACAAGGTCGAAACCCTGACCGACCATATGCGTACGGAACAGGCGGTAATGCGCCACCTTGCCGAGATCCAGGTCGAAATGAAGCCGATCCTCGAGCGTCTGGCCAACGGCAATACGGCAGCCAGCGGCAGTGATGAAGTCATTCAGGGACATCTTCGCAACGTCGACAAGAACATTCAGCGCATGGTCGATGAAACAGCCCTCAGCCGGAATGAAATTACCGATGCGCTGCGCCGTGAAATCCGCCTTCTCGCCCGAACCATCGCCGCAACGGGCGACGGCAGTTGAGGCTCTGACGCATGGCCGCCATCAGCCGCCGCGAACATCGCTCCACCGTGATCTGGCCGGGCTTCGTCGACGCCCTGGCAACGCTGCTGATGGTCATCATCTTTCTGCTGATGATCTTCGTGCTGGCACAGTTCTTTCTGGGTCAGGCCCTGTCCGGTCGCGACAGAGCGCTGCGTGAACTTGAAAGCGACCTGAGTGAGCTATCTCAGGTCCTCGCCCTGACACGAAGTGAAAATGAACAGCTGAAACTGGGTGTGGACAGCCTCCGCGATCAGCTTTCCGCGTCATTGGAAAGCCGCGCCAATCTGGAACAGCAGCTGGCCGGTCTGCGGTCTGACTATGCTTCTGCCCAGGCTGAACTGTCGCAGATGCGGGCCCGCTCGGTCGCCGACAAGGAAGCCATCGACCGCCAATTGGCTGAAATCGCCGATCTCAGTGGTGACGTGGCGGCGCTGAAGGCCCTCAAGGAAGAGCTTGAAAAAGAAGTCTCTGCCCTGTCCTTCCGCGCCGCAGAGGCCGAAAAGCAACGCGATCAAATGGAAGAGTCCCTTGCCGAGACAACCCAGTCCCTGACGAAACTGCAAAGCGAACGCGATGAACTGAAAGTCGGACTTGCCGAAAAGCAGGAAATCGCTGACACCGCACGCGCCCAACTCGCCCTGATGAACAAGCAAATGGCGGCACTCCGCCAACAGCTTGATCAGCTCAACGCGGCGCTTGATGCCGCCGAAACGGAAGCCGAGAGAAAGGACGTGCAGATCAAGTCTCTGGGCCAGCGCCTGAATGCAGCACTGGCGACCAAGGTTCAGGAACTGTCACGCTATCGCTCGGAATTCTTCGGCCGGCTGCGTGAGGTTATCGGCAACCGGGGTGACGTGACCATCGTCGGTGACCGGTTCGTGCTCCAGTCCGAGCTGCTGTTTGCCAAAGGCTCCGCCGATCTTGGTGATGGCGGGCGGCGAGAACTCGCCAAGCTGGCAACGACGCTACTGGAAATCGCCGTGAAGATGCCCGATGACATCGACTGGATACTCCGGATCGACGGGCACACCGATGACGATCCCATCTCCACCCCGAAATTCCCGTCGAACTGGGAACTCTCCACAGCACGCGCCCTGTCCGTTGTTCATTATCTGATCAGCGAAGGCATTCCGGCGAAACGTCTGGCTGCAACCGGCTTTGGTGAGCATTATCCGATCGCCAAAGGTTCAAACGAAGCCACCAAGGCGAAGAACCGCCGTATCGAATTAAAATTCACGCAGCGCTAGAGTTCCTGTAAATGCCGGTCCTTTTTCTTATCGTCGTGGTCGACCTGATCGGGTTCGGGATTATCATTCCGCTGCTCCCGTTCTATGCCGAGCATTTCCAGGCCTCTCCTGCACAGGTCGGCCTGCTGATGGCGGTCTATTCAGCGGCGCAGTTTCTTTCGGCACCGTTCTGGGGCCGCCTGAGCGACCGGGTCGGCCGCCGCCCCGTCCTGCTCGGCACGATTTTCGCCGCCTCACTGGCCTACGTCTGGCTGGCCCATGCGGATACGCTGATCATGCTTTTCGCCGCCCGGGCCGTAGGCGGGCTGATGGCCGGCAACATCTCGACGGCTTTTGCCTATGCCGCCGACAAGACAACCAGGGAAAACCGGGCCAAGGGCATGGGCATGATCGGCGCCGCCTTTTCCATCGGCTTTATCCTCGGCCCGGCACTCGGGGGCATTCTTGCAGGTTCAGACCCGCTGACCGCCGATTTCAGAACGCCGAGCCTGGCTGCTGCCGGTCTGTCGGCTCTGGCCTTTGTCCTGGGACTGTTCGTTCTAAAGGAAAGTCTTCCCCCCGAAGCCCGCGCCAGGATCGCCCAACAGACACGTGTCGCCCGAATGAAAGCGCTTATGGATGCCCTTAAAACCCCCGGTGTCGGGGTTTTTCTGGTTCTGTCGTTTCTTGCGACATTCGTTTTTGCCGGACTGGAATCAACCTTTGCCATGTGGTCCCGCCGCCAGTTCGGCTGGGGTCCGGAGCAGAACGGCTACCTGTTCGCTTTTATCGGCTTTTTCGCTGCGCTTATTCAGGGCGGGCTGATCGGGCGGCTGGCGAAACGCTTTGGTGTTGAACATCTGATTATCGCCGGAGCGCTTCTGCTGAGCCTCGGCATGCTGGCTGTCCCGTTCGTCAGCACCGTCCCCCAGTTGATTGCCGCCATGACCCTGTGCGCAATCGGCTTCAGCATCACAACCCCGGCCCTGAACACCGCCATTTCCGTCCGCGGTGAAGCCGATATTCAGGGGGGATTGATGGGCGTAACCCGATCCGCAACCACGCTTTCACGCATGACGGGACCGGCCGTTGCCGGTGCGGCGTTCGGTTTTATTGGCCTGAATTCCCCTTATTTTGCCGGCGCAATCATCATGCTGGCCGTGGCTTTCATCGCCTTGCGCGTGGTTATGACCACCGGCCGCGGCAACTGATTTCAAAAGGATGCAACAGCGGGCTTGAAACCCGCTCACCGACTGGGTATAAGGCCCGCCTGTTTCAAGCGGAGCGAAAGCCATGAAAAAAGATACGCACCCGGAATATCACGAAATCACGGTCCAGATGACCGACGGGACGACCTTCACGACGCGTTCGACCTGGGGAAGCCCGGGCGACACGCTGAAACTCGACGTTGATCCGACGTCACACCCGGCGTGGACCGGCGTGCACCGTCTGCTCGACAGCGGCGGCCAGCTCGCGAAGTTCAACAAGCGTTTCTCGGGTATCGGCCTTAAAAACTGATTTCACCGGAAACCGGCAGGAACGCTCCTTCAGACCTCGAAGGAGCGTTTTTTGTTGCCTGGTTTATCCTTCCGAGAGGTCTTCGCAGCGCTAGGGTCAGGACCCAATATTGCGTTGCAAAATCAAATTGTTATCAGATTCCTATTTTGTTATCCTGAGATTTGGGAGCAACCGAGGCTGATCTATGGCCCTGCGGTTGTTGTGTTATGAGCGAACGCGGCTGCGCCGATGTTCGTGTGGAGGTTTGGCGTGCCCGGGATTACTCAGTTCGAGGTCCAGGTCCAACAGGGTCAGCGTTGGAGCATTCACGCACAGTTCGGTTCCTTTCAAAAGGAAGCTGCTGTCGAGGAAGCACGCGGTCTTGAACGCATGCCCGGCATCAACGCCGTCAAGGTCGTCCGCGAAGTCTATGATCCGGACCGCGGCACCTCTCAGGAATTCGTGATCTACAAGAGTGCCGGCGTATCGACGCTCGACCCGCACGAAACGGACGCAACGGATTCAGCAAAAACCAAATCAAGCTGGGCCGATGAAGCCGAAGGGGATGCCGATGACGAAGAGTTGTCGAACGCCTTTTCGTCCCTGACCGATGACGATGCGCACCAGCGTCGCCGTCAGGCCCGTGGCAAGCAGAAGGAAAGCACCCTGACGCTGGTCGTGGTCAAACTCCTGATGGTGGCCCTGATCAGCCTGACCATTGCCGCCTTCTTCACCTTCATGGCTTCAAGCCTGGTCAGCGGCAAGACCTTGTTCGGCATCCGCATCGTTGGTAATGCCGAGTCCAACATTCTGTTCGTCATCTTTGTCGGCACGTTCCTGTTGTCGGCATTGATGATGGCATCCAGCCTGCTCAAGAAAACGCAGATCAAGGAGAGCAAGCCCCTGTTCCAGCCCAAGGCCGCAGTAGCGCCGCGCCGGGTCAAGAAAGTGAAAAAGAAGAAACGCCGCAAGAAAGTGCCGAAGCCAGGCAACGACCACGAAACTGGCGCCAGAAGTGAATCGTCGGATGACGACGCAACCAACGCCCGTTTGCGTGGAGAAATGGGTGGCGACAAGGAAGCTGACGCCGGGGGCGCAGTCCCGCCGGGGGCTGATGCCAAGGGAACACCGGGTCTGTCGCCCAAGGAAGAAAAACAAAAAGCCTTCATGATGAAGGCGCTGGGCACGGCGCTTGAAGGGTCCAGCTTCAACAAGGAGAAACTCGACAACTTCAACAAGTTCGGGGTCAATCTTTGGGTTGCCGGTGCCACGGAAGCTCTGATGCAGAGCCGTGGCATCGATCAGAAAGCCGCCAACAAGATCCTCGCCGACAGTGTTCAGGTCCTGGGCTACAAGAAATCCCACGCTGAAAACTTTGCCGGCAAGTACGAGGAATATCTGCTGCAGGACAGCCGTTACATGCAGATGTTTCAGGCCGGCCGTAACGCGATGAACACCTATATGAGCGATGAGGGCCATATCTCCCGGCATATGGACAGCGCGCTTGAAGAATGGAACAAGCCGAAACAGAAGGAAGAACAGCCACGCGTGATCACCGTTCTGTTTACCGATATCGCCGGTTCAACGGCGATGACACAGGCGCTGGGCGATGCCGGTGCCCAGGAAGTGGTGCGTGCGCATAACCGCGTTGTCCGCGAAGCCCTGACCCAGTTTCGTGGCCGTGAGGTCAAACATACCGGTGACGGGATCATGGCATCGTTCGAGCAGGCATCCGACAGTGTCGAAGCGGCCATCATGATGCAGCAAGGCGCCAATACACACACACAGGGCAATCCCAACCTGCCCCTGTATCTGAAGATCGGCATCAATGCCGGTGAGCCCATCCAGGAAGACAATGATCTGTTCGGCTCCACCGTTCAGATGTCGGCACGGATCGTCGACAAGGCCCAGAAGAACGAGATTTTCGTCTCTGACGTGGTCAAGGGCATCTGCTCGGGCAAATCGTACCGTTTCGTCAACAGAGGCGGCTTCGAAATGAAGGGCTTTGATGGCCCGGTCACGCTCTGGGAAGTGGATTGGCGTCGAGCGCAAGCCGCGGAATAGCAAGGGCGCAAGCCGCGGAATGACAAGAGCGCAAGCCGCTGAATTGCTCTTTTCATTTTTCCCGGGCGAGCATGACGAGACCCGGGACCCATTTCAATAACCGGCAGATTTACCCCGATAGATCCCGGATCGCTGCGCGTCCGGGAAACAAAAAAATAATGAATTTCCCCTTGCAGCACATACCAACAGGATTATTTCTGCATTGGAAAGAGCGAACGCCTTTTTTGGGTTCGCTTTAGTTTAACGGAGCCCGGCTCGGGGCCGTAAAGCCGATCAGGTAAACGTTCCTGACGGGCTCAAGATCAAATCGCTCAAAGGAGGATTTGCTATGCGTACGATCGATTTTTCACCCCTTTTCCGTCATTCCGTCGGCTTTGACCGCATGCAGCGTCTTCTCGACTCTGCGGCTCAGACCGAACAGAACAACGCCTACCCGCCTTACAATATCGAACAGCTTGGCGAAAACGGTTATCAGGTCACCCTTGCCGTCGCCGGGTTTGCAGACACCGACATCGACATCACCCTGACCGAACGGACACTTGTCGTTTCCGGGAAGATGAACGATGGCGAAGGTGAACGGCATTTCCTGCACCGCGGTATCGCCGGGCGTGCTTTCGAACGCCGCTTCGAACTTGCCGACCATATCCAGGTCAAGGGTGCCAACCTCGAGAACGGGTTGCTGCACATCGAACTGGAACGTGTCGTGCCGGAGAGCGAGAAGCCGCGCAAGATTGAAATTGCCGCAACTTCAGGCACCAAGAGCATCGAGCAGAAGGCCGCCTGACACAGGCAACACGGCTATGAAAAGGGGCGCGTCCGCACTGCGGGCGCGCCTTTTGTTTCACCTGCTCAGGATCGAATGCCGTGCAGTTCGATCCGTGCGCGCACGGCTTCCGGTATCGGTACGGAGCGGTGCGTATCGCGGTCGATGAAGACGTGGACAAAGTGGCCCGTCGAGGCCGGAATTTCATGCCCTTCGCCGAACAGGGCGATCTCATAAGTCACGCTTGATCCGCCCATGCGGCCGGCTCGCAAACCCGCCGTCACGGTCTCAGGAAACGACAAAGGCCGGTGAAAACGGCACAGGGATTCGACAACCAACGGATAGCTGGGGGCCTTTTGCCAGTCGATTTCCAGCGGCCCCAGCGTAAAGCGGACAACGACGGTTTCGATCATCCGGTTGTAGACGACATTGTTCAGATGCCCGAGCATATCGTTATCGCCCCAGCGGGTCTCGATATCGGTCTGAAACGGGAAGTCG
This sequence comes from Rhodospirillales bacterium, assembly GCA_040218645.1. GTDB lineage: Bacteria > Pseudomonadota > Alphaproteobacteria > Rhodospirillales > Casp-alpha2 > UBA4479. The sequence goes on along the minus strand of JAVJQZ010000009.1, from coordinate 112,931 downwards.
GCTATCCGCCAATCCAGATAATCGGTCACGATGACTGCTCCACCAGAATGCCGGTGAATGCATCGCGGATAGGTGCCGGGATCGGTACAGGTTTGTTGCTCTCACGCTCGACAAAAACATGGATGAAATGCCCGGCGGCACAGGCTTCAGCTTCGCCGTTCTTGAAAATGCCGACTTCGTAGCGGACCGAGGAATTCCCCATATGACCGACCCTGAGTCCGCAATCGATGAGGTCCGGGTAGGCAACGGAGCGTGTGTAGTTGCAGTGGCTCTCGACGACGACCCCGATCACGGGCGCCTTGTGGATATCAAGGCCGCCCTTTTCGATCAGAAAATAATTCACCACCGTGTCGAAGTAGGAATAGTACGTGACGTTGTTGACGTGCCCGTAAAGATCGTTGTCCATCCAACGGGTCTGCAAACTCAGAAAATACCCGTAATCGTCTCTGGTTTCGATCTTCGCAGGTGCCATCAGGAATTCCTCGTCTTGGTCTCTCACATAATTTTGGGGGCCACCGGTTGTCCGGTAGCCCCCATTGTCTATTGCCTCAACCCTGTAAAACTCGCCAGCAATATTTTTTTATTGTGACAGAATTAAAGCGGTCCGCTCGCCCCGCGTCAAGCGGGTCTTTTGCGGGGAATATACTCTATAGTATACATTAGGAAAAAAGCCGCCCCATGAGGGGCGGCGAGTTTTACAGGGAGGCGTCAAAGTGTGTATCGGATAACCGATCACACCTCTAAATGCTATCGATGAGGCGTTAATTTTAGTTTAATAGATCGTCGTATAGCGGATTGCGATTCTCACCGCATTTTTGATCCTGGGAGAAACATATTGCCGGTTTGGCTCGCCTGGACGGTCCTGATTTTCGGTTTTGTCCTGCCGATGATACATGTCGCCATCAGCCCTTCTGCGGGTCCGTGGCGCATGCCGGCGGGATCACGCTGCCCGTTCAGCCCGAAGATCGGCTGGCTTGTGATCGTGCTTTTTTTGGGACCGATCGGATGGATCATGTTCATGACCCGGCGCAAGCGGTGACGTGAAAATAAGTACCGGCGCTATTTCTTGAAAAAGGCTTCCGCTCCATGACGCGCGGCTTCCTTGAGCTTGATGGCGTCACGGACCCGTGCGATTTCGGCTTCCAGGTCTTCGATATACTCACCCAGTGCCTCGATCGACATGACTTCGAGATCCTTTTTCGGCGGCTGCTGTTTTTTCGGCTCCAGGTCTTCGATATCCATCTGCCTCTCCCCAACGCTGTGGCGGAATGTTAAAAGAGACCTCGCTGGTTAAACAACCCCGTTGAACATTCATATCGCATGTATTTGCATGTAAGCATCCCAATCAGAAAGTGAGAACACGACCTATGAGCCTTCCCACCGACATGAACTGCATTGAAATTACGGAACCCGGCGGGCCTGAGGTTTTGAGCGTCACCACCCGCCCTGTCCCCGCACCGGAAAGCGGCGAGGTGCTGATCCAGGTGATGGCCGCCGGCGTCAACCGGCCGGATTGCGTTCAGCGTCAGGGGCATTACGCACCGCCGCCGGGTGTGACCGACATACCGGGACTGGAAGTGTCCGGCGAAATCGTTGCACTCGGCGAAGGCGTCAGCGCTCTGAGCGTCGGTGACAATGTCTGTGCGCTTGTCGCCGGTGGGGGGTACGCAGAATACGTGACCGCGCCTGTGCCGCAGGTTTTACCGGTACCGAAAGGTATGTCGATGGTCGAAGCTGCCGCCTTGCCGGAAACCTGCATGACGGTGTGGACCAATGTGTTTGAGCGCGCGCACCTGTCCCCCGGCGAGACCCTTCTGGTGCACGGCGGCTCCAGCGGGATCGGCACCACGGCCATTCAGATCGCCTCGCAGCTCGGCTCTCGGGTCATGGCCACAGCCGGCAGTGCGGAAAAATGCCAGGCCTGCCTCGATCTCGGCGCTGAGCGTGCGGTCAATTATCACGAAGAAGATTTCGTCGCCGCCGCCAAGGAGTTCGGCGGCAAAGGGGTCGACGTTATTCTCGACATGGTCGGCGGGGATTATATCGAAAAGAACATCAAGGCCTCGGCACCAGATGCACGGATCGTCAACATCGCCTTCATGAAAGGCGCCAAGGTTGAAGTCAATTTCATGCCGTTGATGCTCAAGCGTCTGACCCTCACGGGCTCGACCCTGAGATCACAATCAGTTGATCGCAAAGGAGAAATTGCCCGCCATCTGAAAAAGTCCGTATGGCCGCTGATCGAGGCCGGGCGTGTCAAACCGGTAATATACAAGGTATTCCCACTGTCAGATGCGAAAACGGCGCATGAACTGATGGAATCCAACGCCCATATCGGCAAAATCATGCTGGACGTGGCATCCTGAGCACACGTCAAAAAAATACATCATGCTTTGACCCGGGGGTAAGCCTGACGTTATAAAGGCGCCGAGTTTAACCGGAATGCCATCCGGTCAATCCCTGATGTTCGAGAGGAAAGTGTTATGGCGCATCCATTGATGCCAAAGGGTACCGCCGTTTGGCTTGTCGATAATACGACACTGACATTCAACCAGATCGCACAATTCTGCGGACTGCACGAGTTGGAAGTCCAGGCAATCGCCGATGGTGATGTCGCGGTCGGCATGCAGGGTCTCGACCCGGTCAAAGCCGGTGCGGTGACCGCCGAGGAAATCGAACGCTGCGAAGGCGACACCAATGCCGTTCTGCAGATGGTCAAACCGAACATTCCGCAGCCGAAAGCACGCCAGAAAGGAGCCCGTTACACGCCGGTCTCCAAACGCGGCGACCGCCCGAATGCGATTTCCTGGCTGGTAAAGAATTACCCGGAACTTTCAGACGCGCAGATTTCCAAACTGATCGGCACCACAAAACCGACGATCATGTCGGTCCGGGACCGCTCGCACTGGAACTCCCCCAACATCAAGGCGGAAAACCCGGTCGGACTTGGTCTTTGTGCGGCGACGGATCTGGAAAAGGCCGTTGCCGTTGCCCGTGCACGCTCGCGCACCGTGCACGCCCCGAAAGCTGAGCCCTCACCGGCTGCCACGGAAATTCCGATTGCCGCACCGCCGGCGATGACACCCGCCCCCGGCGATCAAACCGGCGAGACCTGAAACCCGGGAAACGCAGACAAAAAAACGGCCGATCTGGGATCGGCCGTTTTTGTTTGATAACCGGAATAGTCAGTGCGCTTTCAGGTACTCGATCACTGCCTTGCGCTCATCTTCTTTCTTCAGCTTGAAGCCCATGGCGGAGCGTTGCCCGGATTTGTCCTTCGTATACTTGGTCGGATCTTCCAGATACGCCATCAGTTCATCTTCGGTCCAGACCCAGTCAGCGTCCTTCAGACCCTTATAGCGGTTATACCCTTCCGCGGTCCCCGCTTTGCGGCCAACGACTCCTGCCAGCGACGGGCCGACGCGGTGTTTACCGGCTTCAAGAGTATGGCACGCCTTGCACTTTTTGAAGACGGCTTCACCATCTGCGGCAGACGCCGTACCAGGCTGCAACACAAGGCTCACGGCGCAAGCCGCAACACACCCAAGGATTATTTTCGTCATTTTCATCATCAGTAACCTTTGTCTATTCACTCAAACGGATCAATTATCCAGTTCACGAAACCACACCTGAAAACCAGGGTCAGAACCTAGCTCTTCACAGCATCCATGGAAAGGATTCACACTCAAAAAATGTGTTAATTCACCTATTCTTCGAGCAGTTTCCGCGAACACACTTCTTCGATTGCCGCCGTCAGCACCGTCATCGCAATCTTGATTTCATCGATCCCCGGCAGTGTCGGTGCAATCCGGATATTCCTGTCGAACGGATCCTTTCCATAAGGATAGGTCGCGCCTGCCGGTGTGATCTTCACCCCGGCATCGGCGCACCGCGCGATGACCTCGGATGCACAACCGTCCAGCACATCGACGCTGATGAAGTAGCCGCCTTCGGGCTTGGTCCATGTGGCAAGACCACTGCCACCAAGGTTCTTTTCCAAAGCGTCTTCGACCGCCGCGAACTTCGGGGCGACGATTTCCGCATGCTTTTGCATGTGCGCCAGTATGCCGTTCATGTCCTTGAAGAACCGGACATGGCGCAACTGATTGATCTTGTCCGGCCCGATCATGGCATAGCTGATCTTGTCCAGATGATCCTTGATGTTGTCCGGGCTCGACGCGAGCATGGCGACCCCTGCCCCGGCATGGGTCATCTTCGACGTTGATCCGAGAACGATGGCACGATTGGGATTACCGGCTTTCTCGCAGGCCGCAAGTATATCACTCAGGCTTGCAGGTCCATCGCCCAGGTGATGCACGGCGTAGGCATTGTCCCACATGATCCGAAAGTCAGCGGCCGCCGCAGGCATGGTCGCCAGCGCTTCGACCGTCTCGTCCGTATACGTTTCTCCTGACGGGTTGGAATATTTCGGCACGCACCAGATACCCTTGACCGACGCATCATCGGCAATCAGCGCGCGCACCGCGTCCATATCCGGGCCTTCCGGTGTCATGTCCACCGTGATCATCTCGATGCCCAGCCGTTCGCAAATCGCAAAGTGACGGTCGTACCCCGGTACCGGACAGATGAACTTCGGCGACTGATCGCGCCACGGGCCTTCACCGTCCGCCATCCCGTAAGACATGGCGTTCGACAGCACGTCCCACATCATCGACAGGCTGGAGTTGCCGCCGATGATGATCTGTTCCGGGACGGTGCCGAGAAATTCCGCGAACAGACGGCGTGCTTCGGGAATGCCGGCAAGCCCGCCATAGTTCCTGAGATCGGTGCCGTCTTCACCGAGCGTTTCTCCCGGCTGCACGGCAACCAGAAGATCGTCGCTCAGGCTGAGCTGCTCCGGCGAAGGTTTGCCGCGCGTCATATCGAGACTGAGGTTCCGGCCCCGCAGTTGTTCCATGCGCGCTGCGGCATCCTTGTGGCGTGCGCTGACAGCGTCCTTGTCGGCTTTGGTCAGGTCCATCTTTCTTTCCTTGGCATTCGTTTACGTATTATTCGACATCGAGCGGGTAATTCTGCGGCAGGCGTCCGCCATCGCAGTAAATGGTCTCGCCGGTGATATAGCTGGCATCGTCGCTGGCCAGGAACACACAGACCGAGGCGATTTCATCCGGCTCACCGGGGCGGCCGAGCGGGGTCCTGGACAGAACGCGCTTGCGTGCCGCATCGTTGGCCATCATGGATTTCCCCATTTCCGTGGCGATGGTCCCCGGGCCGACCGCGTTGACGCGGATGCCATGCGGCGCCAGTGACAGCGCCATCGACTTGGTCAGCTGCAGCACGCCGCCCTTGCAGACCGTATAGGGTGTGGCCGTCGGGATCGCCATGACGGCGTTGACGGACGACATGTTGATGATGGTGCCGAAGCCCTGCCTGACCATCTGCTTCGCAGCCGACTGGCCGGCATAGAAAAACCCGGTCAGGTTGACGTCGAGGGTTTTTGTCCAGTCTTCTTCGGTCAGATCAAGGAAGTCCTTGGCGACTAGCACCGCCGCATTCGACAGATGCACATCGACCTGGCCATAGGCCTCGACGGTCGCGGCAATCAGATCATCACAGTCGGATTTCTTCGACACATCACATGCGAAGTACATGGCCTCACCGCCATCCTTCCGAATGGCGCCGGCAACGCTTTCGCCCTTGCCGTCCTGAACATCGGAAATGACGACTTTCGCGCCTTCACGCGCGAATCTCATGGCACAGGCCTCGCCAATACCCTGAGCTGCACCGGTGATGACGCAGACCTTGTCCTTCAAACGCATGCTATCCTCCGCTCACGAATAGAGCCCCGCCCGAACCGGACAGGCAATTTTCATTGCCCGTGTATAACACCCTCACCCGGGGAAGGAAAAACGCATACAGCCCCAAAACCGTGACAATTCGTCACATCTGCGTTTCCTGAACTGCAGAGGCCGTATCAGGGTATCGCAGGGATTATTTGCGCGATGATGCATACCCGACATCGTTCAATGCAACGGTGATTTCATCAAGAATGGCCGGGTCGTCAATGGTCGCCGGCATTTTCCATTCCTTGTTATCCGCGATGGATTGCATGGTGCCCCTGAGAATTTTACCCGAGCGCGTTTTCGGCAGGCGCTGTACGACAGTGGCCTGCTTGAAGGCGGCAACAGGGCCGATCTTCTGGCGCACCAGTTGCACCACCTCGGCGATGATCTCATCGGGCTCCTTCGTAACCCCGGACTTGAGAACGAGAAACCCCAGCGGGAGCTGGCCTTTCATCTGATCGTCAACACCGATCACCGCGCATTCGGCGACATCCGGATGGGAGGCCAGGACCTCTTCCATCCCCCCTGTCGACAGGCGATGACCGGCAACGTTAATGATGTCATCGGTGCGGGCCATGATGTAGACATAACCGTCTTCGTCGAACATCCCGGCATCGGCCGTTTTGTAATAGCCCGGATAGTCCACCAGATACGCATCCAGATAACGCTGGTCGGCATTCCACAACGTCAGCAGGCTGGACGGCGGCATCGGCAGTTTGACGCAGATCGCACCGATTTCCCCGGCCTTGACCGGTTCGTGGGTTTCCTCGTGCAGCACCTGAACATTCCAGCCCGGCACCGGCTTGGTGGGCGAGCCCGGCTTAACCGGATATTCGTGCAGCCCCAGGCAGTTGGAGGCAATCGGCCAGCCGGTCTCGGTCTGCCACCAGTGGTCGACGACCGGCACCTTGAGGACTTCAATCGCCCAGTTCAGGGTGTCCGGATCGGTTCGCTCCCCGGCAAGGAACAGGGCCTCGAAACCGGACAGGTCGTATTTCGAGAGCAATTCCGCCTTTGGATCTTCCTTGCGGATGGCCCGGAACGCCGTCGGTGCGGTGAACAGCACCTTGACCTTGTGGTCGGAAATCACCCGCCAGAAGGCACCGGCATCCGGCGTGCCGACAGGCTTGCCCTCATATAGGATGGAAGCGCACCCCTGCAAAAGCGGTGCATAGACGATATATGAGTGTCCGACGACCCAGCCGACATCCGACGCCGCCCAGTACACATCGCCCGGCTCGGCATTGTAGATGTTCTTCATCGACCACTTCAGCGCCACGGCATGACCGCCGTTATCGCGGACCACGCCTTTCGGCTGACCCGTGGTCCCGGATGTATAGAGGATATAAAGCGGATGGCTTGATTCCACAGGCACGCAATCGGCAGGCGTTGCCGCGGCCCTGGCCTCATCCCAGTCGACGTGCTGTACAGCCGTGATAGCCGCTTCGCACTCGGAGCGTTTTACCACCATGCAGAAATCCGGCTTATGCTTTGCAAGCTCGATGGCTTCGTTCAGCAAGGGCATGTATTCGATGACACGGTTGACCTCGATCCCGCAGGTCGCCGACATGATCGCTTTCGGCTTCGCATCATCGATACGAACCGCCAGTTCGTTCGAAGCGAAACCGCCGAAAACCACGGAATGGATCGCGCCCAACCGGGCACAGGCCAGCATGGCGATCGCGGCTTCGGGCACCATCGGCATATAGATGACGACACGGTCGCCTTTTCCGACACCGCCGGCCTTGAGCGCACCGGCAACAGATGCGACCTCGTCCAGCAACTCGGCATAGGTATATTTCCTGACCGTGCCGCCGGTGACGGGACTGTCATAGATCAGTGCCGTCTGATCCGCACGGCCGCCCTCGACATGCCGGTCCAGACAGTTGTAGCAGGTGTTCATTTCGCCACCGGCAAACCAGCGATAGAACGGCTGCTTGCTGTCATCCAGAACCTTGTCCCATTTCCGGGTCCAGGTGATCCCTTCGGCAGCGTCGGCCCAGAACCCTTCCGGGTCATTGATGGAACGTGCGTAGGCTTCTTCAAAGGCGTTGGTCATCTGTCTCTCCCATGACGGCGCGTTAAGGTCATAACCGCGCTCTTTAATTTGTCTGATCTGTTCGGCATTATGCAGAAAATACAGCACGCGTGCACCTGTCAAACACGCGATTATAGGGAGATACATGATGGGCGATGTGAACATTTACGACATTGATCTGGATCAGACACCGGCGAATTACACGCCGCTTTCTCCCCTCAGTTTCATTCGCCGCACGGCAACCGTTTATCCGGATCACCCTTCGGTCATACACGGCAAGCGGCGCTATACCTGGGCCGAGACCTACAAGCGCTGCAAACAGCTCGCCTCGGCGCTTTCCAAACGCGGGGTCAAAAAGGGCGATACGGTCGCCGTCATGGCGTCCAACACCCCCGAAATGTACGAATGCGCGTTCGGACCTGCGATGATCGGTGCCGTCGTCAATACGCTCAATGTCCGGCTTGATGGCGACATTATCGGGTTTTCTCTCGACCATGGCGAAGCAAACGTGCTGATCACCGACACCGAGTTCTCATCAACCGTGAAAGCCGCCCTGAAAAAGACCGGACGCGACATACTCGTCATCGATATCAACGACAGCGAATATGACGGTGAAGGCGAACTTCTGGGTGAAATGGATTACGAGGCCTTTCTGGCGACGGGTGATGAAAATCTTGAATGGGACCTGCCTGAGAACGAGTGGAACGCCATCAGTCTGAACTATACATCGGGGACCACGGGCGATCCCAAGGGTGTGGTCTACCATCATCGCGGTGCCTATCTGAATGCGGTCTGCAACGTGCTCGGCTTCAATATGGTTCACCACCCGGTCTATCTGTGGACGCTGCCGATGTTTCACTGCAACGGTTGGTGCTTCCCCTGGACCATTGCCGCCATGGCAGGGACAAACGTCTGCCTCAGACGGGTCAACGCCGGAGAGATTTTTGCCGCGATAGCCGATCATGGGGTGACGCACTTCTGCGGGGCGCCGATCGTACTCAATTTCGTGATCAACGCGACGGACGAGGAACGCCGGCCGTTTGATCATGTGGTCAACATCATGACGGCGGCAGCCCCGCCGCCGGCAACAACGCTCTCCAAGATTCAGGCGCAGGGCTTCAACGTGACACACGCCTACGGCCTTACGGAAACCTACGGGCCCGCCGTCATGTGTGCATGGAAATCCGAGTGGGATGATGAACCGATTGAAAAGCAGGCGTATCTGAAAGCACGGCAGGGCGTGAACTACCACATGCTGGAAGATCTCTGCATCATGGACCCTGAAACCATGCAGCCCGTCCCCGCCGACGGCGAGACCATGGGCGAGGTCATGTTCAAGGGCAACATCGTGATGAAGGGCTATCTGAAGAACAGGAAAACCACGGCGTCTTCCCTGGCCGGTGGCTGGTTCCATTCCGGCGACCTCGGTGTTTTGCAGCCGGACGGCTATATTCAGCTCAAGGACCGCTCCAAGGACATCATCATCTCCGGCGGCGAGAACATCTCGTCAATCGAGATCGAGAGCGTGCTGTTCAAACACCCGGACGTGCTGGCTGCTGCGGTTGTCGCCAAACCCGACGACAAGTGGGGAGAAACCCCTTGCGCCTTTCTTGAAATGAGAGCCGGCTCGGAAGCCACGCCGGAGGACATCATCCAGTTCTGCCGCGATAACCTCGCGCATTACAAATGCCCGAAGACCGTTGTGTTTTCGGAGCTTCCCAAAACGTCTACCGGCAAAATACAGAAGTTCATCCTTCGCGATCAGGCGAAGGAAATTTAACGCCTTGGTACCGTCCAACGGACAATCGGGGAATCCGTCATCCCGAACTTGATTCGGGATCCATATTACAAGGCAGCAGTCTAAAGAGCGCTATGGACCCTGAATCGGGTTCAGGGTGACGCGCAGATATCTGTTACCCTTGTAAAAACAATAAGGCCGCCCCTCGCGGGATGCGGCCTTATTTGTTTCAGTCGGGCACCACCGAATTCACCTGGCGCCGATACTCATTAATTCATCTTTGATTTTCAGCTTTTTCTTCTTGAGGTCGTGAATGACGATGTCATCAGGAAGGGATTTTTTCTCTTCATTTTCAATCCTGCTCTCGAGATCATGATGTTTGCTCTGCAGGGCATCAATCCGTTCCGACATTCCCATCGTTGCGTCCTCCTTTATGTGACGTGATTACGCTTTCCTACTTTCCACCTTTTTATCCCAGTCAGCTGTAATATTACTGCAAAAGAAGGTTTATGACCACAATGAACGGGATCAAAACTGAACCGAACCGCATGAATTCTTTGTAATGATTCACACCGATTCATCCCATATTTTCAGGATCAATCACCCATGCAGATATCCAGGCCCCGGGCAGCCTTCATCCGCGCCCCTGAAAGGTTCACCGGCTTCTCCTTCCCGACAACCTCGTCCAGTGCGACATCCCGGATTCCCCCATCCCACCATGATACCATGCGTCCGCTCGCGCCCGTCGCCAGCAGATCAACGGCATGAACGCCGAACGACGATGCCAGGGCGCGGTCAAAACTTGACGGCGTGCCGCCCCGCTGAACGTGACCCAGCACCGTCACCCGGGTTTCGGCCCCTGTGGCAGCATGGATTTCATCCCCGAGTCGCTGTCCGATTCCGCCATAGACGGTACTCCCTGACTGCTCGTTAAATACAGCCTGCCCGCCCCGGGGCGCCGCCGCTTCGGCACAGACGATTAATGCATGGTTACGGCCTTCCTCTTCGTGGATGTCACGAAGCTTCGCGGCGATGATGTCGATGTCATAGGGGATTTCCGGAATCAGGATCACGTCTGCGCCGCCGGCAATCCCCGCGCTCAGCGCGATATGCCCGGCCTGACGGCCCATGGTTTCGAGAATCATTACACGGTGATGGCTGGCTGCCGTCGGTTGCAGCCGGTCCAGCGTTTCCGTGACGACGCCGACAGCGGTATGAAATCCGATGGCGAATTCAGTCATCGGCACGTCGTTGTCGATGGTTTTCGGAATGCCGATAAACGGCACATTCGCCTTTTCCATCAGGCCATGCAGTATCCGCATGGAGCCATCGCCACCGATCCCGATCAGGCCGTCGATCCCAAGGCCATGAATGGCTTCGACAACACTGTCGGAGCGGTCCTGCGTTGAGCCGTCCGGCATCGGGTAGGCAAACGGGTTTCCTTTGTTCACGGTCCCCAGCATGGTGCCGCCGCTGCGCAGCACGGCGCCGGAAAACACATCAAGACCCAGCGGCATGGTCCTTGGCGGGCGTGCCAGCAACCCTTCGGTACTGTCGAGAATACCGACAACTTCCGCGTCGTAGCCGTGGACACATCGTTTGACGACGGCGCGAATTGCCGCATTCAGTCCCGAGCAATCACCACCGCTGGTCAGTATGCCGACCCGTTTCATGCTATACTTTTCCATTGAGACCACACGCGGAACCTCCTATTGCAGACGGGCCGATTTTGTTATCCACTACGTAGACAGTCTAACCCATTGGGCGCCATGACAGATACCGATACACAGTCACTTCAGAAACAGCTGAACGACCTCCAGCTGGAGCACCGTGATCTTGATGATGTCATCGAGCACCTGATCGAAACACGTCCTTTTGACCAGTTGCAGATTCAACGCCTGAAAAAGCGCAAACTGTCGCTCAAGGACCAGATTCGGAAGCTGGAAAGCCAGCTCTTGCCGGATATTATCGCCTGATTTTGTGACAATTAATGATCCTGCGTGACTCAGATGTCCGCCAACAGATTCCTGTCCGCATAATGCAGTGCCGCTTCCGCTGTCGTGCCGGCGCTCAACTCCGCAACACCTTTCAACAATTTCAGAGAAATAGTCCGTCCCTGATCGCGAAACGGGGATGCTGACAGGCTGTTGACGATACCTGCCATGCGTTCACGTGCCTCGGATGCATCCGCGCCCAGCAGAATAAGGGCGAAATCACTGCCCCCCAGGCTGCCCAGCACATCGTTGGGATGCAGGGTCCGCGATATGGCGTTGGCGACATGGATCAGATAACGGTCCAGTGTGCCCCGGCCGAATTTGCGGCGCACCTCCTCGGCGTTGGCCACGTGCAGTAAGGCGACCGACGGCATCACCGCCAGATCACCCAGATGATTAAGAACATGGTTCAGTTCGCGGATGAATTCCCGCCGCCCCGGCACCGGCAGATATGCATGCCGGGCAAGATCTTCCCGCAAATTCTGTTCACGCTCGCGCGACATTTCAAGCTGACGCCGCAGCGGTTCGATCTCGGCAGCCAGCCTGTTCAGCACTTCCTGAGCCGCGGGTGTGATTTCCGCAGCCAGACCATCGATCTCGAACGCGCCGGGATCGTTGGCTGTTTCATCATGCGGCTCGTCCGAATGGTCCTTGGCGGGGTGATCCCTGCCGGCATTTCCACCTGTATTGCCGCCAACGGGAGCGATCCCCTGGGTCCGGTTAACGTCCATCGACTTAACCCCCAATTTTACTGATGCCAGAGTATAGCACATATGGTTAACGCATGGTTGATACCGATTGATGATCCCTTGCACTCGGCGTCGGCAGACCTATAATGCCGCGCTTTCCCGCTCCGGCCTGAAGGGAGAGCATTCGATGGCGGCGCAACAAAATCCAGACGTCGGTATCATCATGGGCAGCCAGTCCGACTGGGAAACCATGAAAAACGCGGCAGCGACTCTCGATGCCCTTGGTGTCGTGTACGAAACCCGTATCGTTTCCGCGCACCGAACCCCGAAACGGCTATATGAATATGCGGAGACCGCCAAGGAACGCGGCCTCAAGGTCATCATCGCCGGGGCCGGTGGCGCCGCACATCTGCCGGGCATGGCCGCCGCCATGACCACATTGCCGGTGTTCGGCGTACCTGTCGAAAGCAAGGCCCTGAAGGGTTTGGACAGTCTTCTTTCCATCGCCCAGATGCCGGGCGGCGTGCCGGTCGGGACGCTCGCCATTGGCAAGGCCGGGGCGATCAATGCCGCCCTGCTCGCCGCATCCGTGATTGCGCTGATGGATGCAGACGTCGATCAGGCCCTGCAACAGTGGCGTCAGGCACAGACCGACGCCGTCGCCGACGCACCGAGCGACCATGTCTGATACCCGGATGAAGAACACCCACCCCCTGGCACCCGGCAGCACCATCGGTATCATGGGCGGGGGCCAGCTGGGCCGCATGACCGCGCTCGCCGCCGGCCAGCTCGGCTACAAATGCCATATCTACTGCCCGGATGAAGACAGCCCCGGATCACAGGTTTCCGCGGCGACGACCATCGGCGCCTATGACGATGTCGAAAAGCTCAAGGAATTCGGTGAAGCCGTCGACGTGGTGACGTTCGAGTTCGAGAACATTCCCCATGAAAGCGTGCAGCTGCTCGCTGAACACGCCGTCGTGCGCCCGGGCTGGAAGAGCCTCGCCGTTGCGCAGGACCGCCTGGTCGAAAAGGAATTCATCAACGGGATTTCCAGGACGACGCCGTTCCGCCGTGTCACTTCACCCGCCGAGCTTGAAGCCGCCGCCAACGAAATCGGCCGTCCCGCCGTGCTCAAAACCGCGCGCATGGGCTATGACGGCAAGGGACAGGTCCTGATCGCCCCCGATTGCGACTATGCCGCTGCGTGGGCGGAAATGGGTGCGGAAATCGGTATTCTCGAAGCCTTCGTCGATCTTGCCCGGGAAATCTCGGTAATCGTCGCACGTTCCCCCGGTGGCGGCTGGGCGACCTACCCGCCGGTCGAAAACCGCCACGTGAACCATATTCTGGACACCACCATCGCCCCTGCCGTGATGTCGCCGGAAATGGCCAAGGACGCCGTCGAGATTGCCCATGCCATCGCTGACGGTCTTGATCTGGTCGGCTTGCTGGCGGTCGAGATGTTCATCACCCGCTCAGGCGAACTTCTGGTCAACGAAATCGCGCCGCGCCCGCACAATTCCGGCCACTGGACCATGGACGCCTGCCCGACCAGTCAGTTCGAGCAATTCGTCCGTGCCGTCTGCGGTCTGCCGCTCGGCGACGTAATGCCGCACCATGATGCGGAAATGAAGAACCTGATCGGTTCGGCGGTGCGCGGCTGGGCCGATCTGATGTCGGACGCCGGCGCGCGGCTGCATCTGTACGGCAAAAAGGAAATCCGTGAGGGCCGCAAGATGGGCCACGTCAATCGCCTGTACCCGCGCGGACACTGGAAGTAGATCCCTCACCCGGCGCTTCGCGCCACCCTCTCCCACGGGGAGAGGGGTCTTCATACGTGAGTCCCTTCTCCGTCGCCAATCAATTTGGCGCGAGCCAAAATGGGAGAAGGCCAGGATGAGGGGCCGTCGCCTTACATCAGGCTCTGACGCAAACCCGCTTCGATGTCGGAGACGGTCAGCCGGTTCTGTTTGAAGGTTTCCAGCAGTTCGATTTCAACCACCACACTCGGTTCAAGCTCGGCCATGATGAGACCACGCACGAAGCTGATCAGTTCTGAGGACTGTCCCGGATAGACAAACAGGTTGGTGATCAGTTCCCGGCGGATCAGCGGCGGGAACTTGAGGGTCTCTACCGACAGCAGCTTTTTGACCTTCATCGGAATCCGCGGATTGCCGAAGATACGGTCCAGGCAGAAGCTGTATATGCCGAAGTCCAGTTTACCGGCAACGGTGCGGGTGAATTCCTGGAATTCATCGAGGAATGCCGGTGCAGATATCTTGTTTTCCAGAAGTTGCCGCACCACGCCGAGAAAAGCCCGGTAGCGTAACCGGGCCGGGCTCAGCTTGTCGCCGAGATCAGCCTCAATGGCTTTGATCTCAGCCTCGCGAAAGCCGCTCTGCAGGATGTGCTGTGCCGACCTTGTGACGGTCGGATCAAGCGCCTGTGCCTCGATCAGTTCAAACAAACGCTCATATGAACGGCGTTTTTTCCGGCTCATGCCGCCGCTGCGGCCAAGCGGCAAAAGCGCGGCCTGCGCCACCAGCGGGTCCTTGGAATAGATCGTGGCGATCGCCGCCGCCGCCGCATTCCCCATGTCGTTCTCACGGAAATCGTCGGTGATCACGAAACGGCTACCGTCGTGCACCGTCAAATACCGTCCGAGCTTGTTGCAGATCAGAAAATGATCCGCCAGATCGGAAGGCCCGGATGCGGCCTGCGCTTGTGGTTGCAGCATGAATATCTCCAATAACCCGGAAAATCATAGCTGAGGGTTAACAGTGATGCGAGTCTTCTGGTGGAAACGCTTGTCCAGCTTGAGAAATCCCGATTCCTGTGAAAATAGGCCGCTCCGGAAACGAATCCACCCGATTCTCATGTTCACCAATCCGTGTACCGGCGTGATTGGTATTCAGCGCCGTGCAGGTGCATATTTTCTACAGGCGATGGGTATCCTCGCGACCGGAATCCCCCCTTCCGGTCTCGCGCTTAAACAAAAGTGCGATCTCACCCTGAAGACGGGGCATGGCGAAAACAGCTGTGCCCCGTCTATCTTTTCCGCCCCAAATGCCGAAACATCAGGCAGGTCGTTTGAGCATCCTGAAGGGATTGGGCAAGCGGCCAAGACTGTTTTTGAGTTTCGCCTGATACCCCGGAATTTTCATGACATCCCCGATCCGCCGATCCAGGTATCCCCAGGTATCGGCAAAACCGTCCGACGTATCCGCATGCCAGTAAAGAACCGTCGTCGTATAGACCGGGAACAGCAGACCGCGCTTGGTGTAATAATTGAAATCCGTCGCCTCGTCCCCGGCGGCATACCAGATCCGGTTGCAGGTCTCCCATGCCAGACGGGATGCCATCGCCTTGTGGGTCGGCAGCGCCAGATACGCCAGCAGCCGGCGGTGGGCTTCCTTATAAGGGGCACAGGCTTCGATCCGGGCGCGAACGCCTGCCGTCACGCGTTCACGGATTTTCATGGCTGGCAGATCAAGGGTGTCGAGCTTCGCCAGCATCCGGCGATCGAAATAATCCGACGCATGCACCGCCATATCCGCCATCCCGTCCGGAAAGGCCCGGTAAGCGGCGCCTTCGCCCAGTCCGGAATCCGTTTCACCGGCCAGCAGGGCACGTTCCGTCCAGCCGTCGAACGGCACGTGCGGCAGGGTGGCTTCAAGGACCACATCACGCAGTCTGACACTGTCTGCGCGGGCCTTGTCGTGAATGCTCTGTGTATTCCCGGTCATCTCAGTCTCCTTGACGCACACTCTAGCCTATTCCGGCGCCTTCGTCATTTCCTCGACATATCCGAAGCTCGCGAGGTCCGTCATCCGCATCGGGTATAATATCCCGTCCAGATGATCACATTCATGCTGTACGACCCGCGCGTGATAGCCCTCGGCTTCATAATCCAGCCCGTTCCCGTCCAGGTCCAGTGCCTGCACACGGATGTGACGCGGACGGGCCACCTGCCCGGCCATGCCCGGCAGGGACAGACAGCCCTCGACCCCGGATTCCGTGGTCTCGTCCAGAACAGTGATCTCCGGGTTGATCAGCACGGTCAGCGGATGCCCCTGACCGTCATCCGAACGGCCTTCAGGAACCATGTAGATCACCATGCGTTTGGCGACATGGACCTGCGGCGCCGCCAGCCCGATCCCCGGTGCATCGCGCATGGTGTCGATCATATCTGCCGCCAAACGCCTGATTTCAGGGTCCAGGGGATCGGAAACGGGCGACGCAATCCCCATCAAAGCAGGGTGTCCCATACGTGCAATCTTCAAAACCGCCATTTTTCAACCCCTTACTCCGTTAACGCCGATTTTCGCAGATCAAAAAAATAACGCAATTCGCCCTTCACAGGGGCCAAATCCTTTGATATAAGGCGCCTCACTCGCGGGGATGGCTCCGCGGACAAGGCTCTTGTGCCCTAACGTACAGATAGTTGGAAAGAGATAGACACCCGTGCAAGTCACCGTTCGTGATAACAATGTCGATCAGGCCCTGAAGGCGCTCAAAAAGAAAATGCAGCGCGAGGGTATCTTCCGTGAAATGAAACTGCGCCGTTCGTACGAAAAGCCGTCCGAACGCCGTGCGCGCGAGAAGGCTGAAGCCGTTCGCCGCGCCCGTAAGCTCGAGCGGAAACGCATCGAGCGCGAGGGTTTCTAAGCACGATCCTTCGACTGTCCCTTCGGGGATGCCGGATATGACGAACCGCCCGAGAAATTTACTGGGCGGTTTTTGTCGTGTTTGGGGATACGTTTTCGCCGTTCCTGCACACTGGCGCGTTCTCGACGCCCGGCATATTTGCGGATAAAAAGCCTCATGAAACGTGACCTGAAGCCCCTCTCCCTGCCCGAATTCACCACGCTGGTGGCGCTGATGATCTCAATCGTCGCCATGGCCACCGACATCATGCTGCCGGCCCTCGGCATAATCGGGCAGGATCTCGGCGTTGCCGATCCCAACGATACCCAGTTGATCGTCTCGTCCCTGTTTGCCGGCTTCGCCGTTGGACAGCTGATCGCCGGCCCCGTTTCCGACAGTATCGGCCGCAAACCGACGATCTATATCGGCTATGCCATATTCATCACCGGCTGCCTGATCTCGCTGGCGGCAACTGACCTGCAGACCATGCTGATCGGCCGCGCCCTGCAGGGACTGGGCGCCGCACCGGCCCGCATCATCACCACCGCCATCGTCCGCGACAGCTATGAAGGCCGCCCCATGGCCCGCGTCATGTCCATTGCCATGGCGGTCTTTATCCTGGTCCCCGCGATTGCCCCCAGCATCGGTCAGGGCATCATTCTGTTTGCCGACTGGCAGGCCACCTTTGAATTTCTGGTCGGTATGGCAGTCATCACATTTGTCTGGTTCTGGTGGCGTCAGCCCGAAACCCTGACACCGGAAAAACGCCGCCCGTTTTCCGTCGCCGCCATTGCTAGTGGCGTGAAAAGCTATTTCGGCCAGCGTGCCGCCGTCGGCTATACCCTGAGCGCCGGGATCGTTTTCGGTGCGTTTCTCGGCTATCTCAGCTCGGCACAGCAGATATTTCAGACGACCTATGGCCTCGGTGAATTGTTCCCGATCTATTTTGGGGTCGCCGCGCTGGCGATCGGCACCGCCTCCATCACCAACTCGAAACTGGTGATGAAGCTCGGCATGCGTTATCTGAGCCGCCGGGCTCTGGTGGCGTTGACCCTGATCTCGGGCGCATTTCTGCTACCGACTGTTGCCGAATGGCAGGGCGTCCCGCCGTTGTGGCTGTTCATGCCTTGGCTGCTGTGCACGTTTTTCTGCATCGGCATGCTGTTCGGGAACTTCAACGCCCTCGCCATGGAACCGCTCGGCAATATGGCGGGCCTCGGTGCGGCGCTGGTGGGCGCGTTTCAATCGTTCATCTCGCTGCCGCTGGGGTGGGCCGTCGGGTATTTCTACGACGGCACCGTGGTCCCGCTGGTCGGCGGTTTTGCCGTACTGGGCGGTATTTCACTTATCACCATGACCTGGACCGAGCGCGGCCGCGAGGACGATTAACGGCACCCGCCATCCTTCGAGACGCGCACAAGCGCGCTCCTCAGGATGAGGCTAAGACCGTGTCATATAAAAAACCTCATCCTGAGGAGGCCTGAAAGGCCGTCTCGAAGGACGAGGACTTTTTTTAGTAGATGTGAAGCTTAATCCAGCCCGCCGACGATATCTTCCGTCATTTCCTTGGCGTCGCCGAACAGCATGATCGTGTTGTCGGCATAGAACAGCGGGTTATCGACCCCGGCATAACCCGGGCTGAGCGAGCGTTTAACGAACAGCACCGTCCCGGCCTTTTCAACGTCCAGGATCGGCATCCCGGCAATCGGCGATGAAGGGTCGGTTTTCGCAACCGGGTTCGTCACATCGTTGGCCCCAATGACGTATGCCACATCAGCCGTCGAGAACTCGTGGTTGATCTCTTCAAGCTCGAACACCTCGTCATACGGGACGTTGGCTTCGGCCAGAAGCACGTTCATGTGCCCCGGCATGCGGCCGGCGACCGGGTGGATCGCGTATTTGACCTCGACGCCTTCCGCTTTCAGCTTGTCGGCCATTTCCCGCACCGCGTGCTGTGCCTGGGCTACCGCCATGCCGTAACCCGGCACGATGATGACCTTCGACGCGTTGTTCATGATGAACGCGGCATCCGGTGCGGCACCGGACTTGGCCTGCTTGTCGGGATCGCTGGATGCGCCCGGACCGCCCGCACTGTCGCCGCCGAAGCCGCCGAGCAGCACGTTGATGATCGAGCGGTTCATCCCCTTGCACATGATGTAGCTGAGGATCGCCCCCGAAGACCCCACCAGCGCACCGGTGATGATCAGTGCCGGGTTGGCCAGCGTGAAGCCGATACCGGCAGCCGCCCAGCCCGAATACGAGTTCAGCATCGAGACCACGACGGGCATGTCGGCGCCGCCGATCGGCACGATGATCAGGAAACCGATGGCAAACGACAGGATCAGCAGCATCCAGAACGCGCCATAGCTCTCGGTGCGGCAGAAATAGACCAGAAGCGCCAGCATCGACAGCGCAATGATCAGGTTCAAAAGGTGCTGCCCCTTGAAGGTGATCGGATTGCCCGACATCAGACCGCGCAGCTTGGCAAAAGCGATGACCGAGCCCGAGAAGGTGATCGCCCCGATGGCCATGCCGAGGCCCATTTCGATCAGACTGCCGGCGGGCAGTGACCCCTTGGAGCCGATTTCATAGGCCTCTGGGTGATAAAGCGCCGCCAATGCCACGAACACAGCCGCGAGACCAACCAGCGAGTGGAAGGCCGCGACCAGTTCCGGCAGCGCCGTCATTTCGATCTTCTTGGCCACCACGGTGCCGATCCCGCCACCGATCAGGATGGCAACCGCAACCCAGCCGTAGGAAACGACGTCCGGATGCGCAATCGTGGTGATGATGGCAATCGTCATGCCGATGATGCCGAACAGGTTCCCGCGCCGCGCCGTTTCCGGGCTGGAAAGCCCCTTCAGCGCGAGGATGAACAGGACTGCAGAAATAAGGTAGCAATACCCAACAAGTGTGCCGCTCATGATCCTAACCCCTTACCGCTGCTTCTTTTTGAACATGGCGAGCATGCGCTGGGTCACGATGAAGCCGCCGAAGATATTGATCGACGCCAGCAGCACCGCAAAAAAGCCCATGACCTTGGAAAAGTCCACCAGTGCCGGACCGACGGCCAACAGACCGCCGACGATGATCACCGATGAGATGGCGTTGGTGACACCCATCAGCGGCGAATGCAGCGCCGGGGTGACGTTCCAGACCACGTGATAGCCGACAAAACAGGCCATCACGAAAATCGTGAACATGGACAGGAAATCTGCGCCGCCTGACGCCGCGGCGGTATCGCCGGTGGCAACCACAACCTGCGTCGCCGAGTGCGCCAGATCGCCGGCCTGCTGAGCCAGTTTTTCAAGGCCGGTGGCGAGTTCCGCCGCTTTATCCGCAAGGGTCGCTTTATCCATGATCAGGCCCCTTTCCCGTCTTCAGTTGTTTCATCCTTTTTCGCCGCAGCCTTTTTGGCCGGGGCTTTCTTGGCGCTGCCTTTGTCCTTCAGTGCATCGGAGACACGCTCCGAGACAATTTTGCCGTCCTGGCAGACCATCGTGCCTTCGACCGTCTTGTCTTCGGCATCGAACGCAAACTCGCCCTTTTCCTTGTCGAAATGCGGCGAAACGAAATTGAACAGGTTCTTTGCGAACAGCGCGGAAGCCGTCTCCGCCAGCCGGCTCGGCAGATTGAGACGCCCGTCGATGATCACGCCGTTCTCGGTGGTAACGACCTCGCCCGGCTTGGTCAGTTCGCAGTTGCCGCCCGCTTCCGCCGCCATATCGACGATCACGGCGCCCGCTTTCATGCTGCCCACCATGTCCTTGGTGATCAGTTTCGGGGCCGGACGGCCGGGGATCAGGGCCGTGGTCACGACGATATCCTGCTTCGGCAGGTGATCGCGGACCTTCTGTTTCTGCTTTTCGAAATATTCCGGCGGCATTTCCTTGGCATACCCGCCTTCGGTTTCCGCCTCTTTTTCCATTTCCGGATCGACTTCCAGGAACTTGCCGCCCAGCGAGGCGACCTGCTCTTTGGTTGCCGGCCGGACGTCGGTCGCGCTGACAGCGGCACCCAGACGCTTGGCCGTGGCAATGGCCTGCAGACCGGCAACACCGACACCCATGATGAACGCCCGTGCCGGCGGCACGGTACCGGCTGCCGTCATCATCATCGGCATGGCACGGCCATACAGTTCGGATGCATTCAGGACCGCCTTGTAACCGGCCAGGTTGGCCTGCGAGGAAAGTATATCCATGGACTGGGCACGGGAAATACGCGGCATCAGTTCCATGGCAAAGCCCGTTGCACCGGATTTAGCCAGTGCGTCGATCCCTTCCGGCTCCGTCAACGCCGAGAGATGTGCGCAGACGACCTGTCCCTTGGAGAGTTTGCCGCATTCCGTCTTGTTGGGGGCGGTGATCTTCCAGATCATGCCCGCGTCCTTGACGGTCGCCGCGAAATCCTTGGCGATCGTCGCCCCGGCATCCTTGAATGCCGCGTCGGAAATCGATGCACCTTCCCCGGCCCCCGATTCAACGACGACATCACACCCCAATCCGGTCAGCTTTCCGATGACCTCGATGGATGCGGCAACCCGGTCTTCACCCGGCGTGCGCTCCTTGGGTATCGCAATTTTCATGGCATCCTCTCTCGAATTCTATGGTCTTCTTGTTCTTTCCCGTGCCGGTGCAGCGTCAGGCAGAACCCAGTCTGCGGCGGTCATGGTCAGTTATGACGGTTGCGGTATGTATGCGCAAGTGGCACCACCACCAATGTTTTTCAAGGGTCCTCGCGTAATTTTATTGCGCGGCTTGAGGCGACGTCATGCCATACCGCCCTGCGCAGAACATCATTCTTGAATAGCCCGGCTAATCCTTCGAGACGGTCCTTCGGACCTCCTCAGGATGAGGATAGTTCTACGCGCCTCATCCTGAGGAGCCGCAAAGCGGCGTCTCGAAGGATGAAGGCAACACTCAGTCCGGCCGTCGGGCAATCATGTCGATTTCGACCAGTGCGCCCCTGGCCAGCCCCGTGACCCCAACGCAGGTTCGCGCCGGCAACCGGTCGGGCGGAAAATAGCTTTTATAGACGTCGTTCATCTCTTCGTAGTCACGCTCAAACTCGGTAATGAAGACACGTGCAGACAGCACATGCTCAAGCCCCAGGCCCAGTTCCCCCAGGATGATGATCAGATTATCCATGACGCGACGGGTCTGCGCGCCCACCCCTTCCGGCAGCAGTGCCGCATCGTCGTCCGGGTCCGTCGGCATCTGACCGGTCAGTTGTATCCAGCCGTCACACTCGACGGCGTGTGAGAACGGCGCAACGTGGGTTGGTGCTGCCGAAAAATTATGAAAGATCGGTCCCATAGAATCCCCCTCCGAAATCCCCGGAAATCAGCCCCGAAAAGAGCCTAATTCTTTTTACGTTCAACATCCGTGTCCCGGATCACGTTCCCGCGTTTGTCCGGGTGTGATTTGAAATCCTCACGCAGTTCCTCGACCAGTCTGTCGATCTGTTCCAGCTTGGCGAGGCCGGCCTGATTGATCTCGTTCTCTTCCAGCCGGGTCAGATACAGCCGGAAACCCTGGATATGGAACTGGATGGCATTCATGTAATCCGTCAGTGAGCGAGCACGGCGCATGTAGGCCTGGTGCACACTTCGCAGGCTGTTGACGAGGATTTTCATCATCGCCCTGAGAAACGGGTCCGATTTGGCAATCCGGGCTTCAAGGGCAGCCGACGGGATTTCGATGACCACGGTTTCTTCCTTGGCGACGGCATGTGCCATGCGCTTCGAGCCATCGATGATCGCCATTTCACCGAACAATTCGCCGGGATTGAGCGTGGCAAGCTCTACCTCTTCACCCTCCACCAGCTTGTAAATGCCGATCAGGCCGGTTTCGACGATAAAGGCCGCATCACCGGGATCACCGTCACGAAACAGCGTTTCTCCCTCCTGAAGGAATTTCTTCTTGGTACCGCCGCCCTCGATGAACATGACGCATCCTTCATTAAAGCTTGATCAGAGTGTAATCGCGGCGTACCTGGCCAACAAGCACCAGACGCATAGGCCTGGATCAGTTCGGGTTGGAAAGTTCGGCTGTTTTCAGGGCCTTGGCCTGCCGATTGGCGAGCGTTTCCACTGAAAACCCTTCGATCAGTTCATGGAAGGTCCGATGCCAGTTGATCTCGGCGGCCAGATGCGTAAACACACTGCCGAGACCGATCGCGGCACGGTCCATCAGCACGAATTCACGCGGCGGCGTGACACCGCCGACCTCCTTGAGTTGCGCATGCACCTTCGCGGCGACCCCGGCCCCGTACTGAACGCCGCTCTTTTCCTGAATGGTCTGGACCTTGTCTTCCAACAGCGGCGCATACAGGAAATGCGCCCACTGATTGAGAATGCCGATGACGTTTTTGTCGAGGTTCCTGAAACCCCAGGTTTCGTAAGCTTTGACCGCAAGCTCCTCGTCATCGTTCAGCAAAGCGAAATACAGATCGATGACCGCACCGACAAACTCTGGCGGAAAAACCCTGATACAACCGTAATCCAGCAGATTGATCGTGCCATCCGGGCGGGTGCTGTAATTCCCCAGATGAGGATCGCCGTGGATGACCCCGTATTTGTAGAACGGTTCGTACCACGCCCGGAACATACTGAGTGCCAGCTTGTTGCGCATTTCAAGCGGCGCTTCCCGGCTGTCCAGCAGCGGGGCCCCATCCAGCCAGGTCATCGACAGCAACCGCTGGCTGGAAATATCTTCCAGCGGTTCAGGCACATGGACGCAGTCTTCGTCTTTCAGCATGTGACGATAGAGCAGCATGTTCTGTGCTTCGCGGCGATAATCCAGTTCCTCGCGCAGACGTTCCGACAGCTCCGTATGGATTTCGCTGGGATCGATGGACTTGTCATAGCGGCGATAGATCGAAAACACGATCTTGAGCTGCCTGAGGTCCGCCTCAACCGCCGACGACATGTCGGGATACTGGATTTTGCAGGCAAGCTCGCGGCCATCGAGCGACCGCGCCCGGTGTACCTGACCCAGAGAGGCAGCCTTGCAGGCCTCATGCTCGAAATAATCGAACCGTTTCTGCCAGCCCGCCCCCAGTTCCGCCGTCATCCGGCGTTTGACGAACGCCCAGCCCATCGGCGGCGCATTCGTCTGCAGCTTGATCAGTTCCTGGGTGTATTCCTCGGGCAGAACGTCCGGGATCGTCGACAGAATCTGCGCAACCTTCATCAACGGCCCCTTGAGACCGCCCAGCGCCATCTGGATTTCCCGGGCATGCTCGGCCTTGTCCAGCTTGATGCCGAACACGCGCCCGCCGACGGCTTTGGCGGCAACACCGCTGACAGCGCCGCCGACCCTGGCATAACGGCGAACCCGGCCTGTAAAACTGTTATCTTCGCTCATCACTCTCGCTCACTGGGCGTTTCGCTAAAAGCCCTTCGCGGCCAGCCAGTCGGCTATATCCTCGGCTACACGCCGCCAGCCGGTTTCCAGCATCATGCCGTGGCCCATTCCCTGATAGATATGGGCAGGGCTGCCGCAAATGGAACCCGTCCAGTGCACATGAGCCGGCGGAATCAGCGGATCACTGCCCGCGCCCAGCACCATCATCGGTGTGCCCCAGACCGACATCACGTTTGGCAGGTGCGGGCCATACAGGCCTGCAACGGCGAGACGGCTTTCCGGCTGGAAGCGGCTGATATACCGCGCCGCGACATCCATCGGCACCGCATCGGAAAACAGCGTTGCATGCAGGGTATCGACGGTTCCCATCTCGCCTGCGTGAACCGCCGCCACATCCATGGCCAGCGCCGGATTGGACATCAGGAGCTGCATCGCCGGGGCGGCGAGCCCGGTCGGTGGCACCGGCGCCATCATCACCAGTGCGGACAGAGACCTGGACTCAGCAGCCATCCACGCCAGATATCCGCCCATCGAATGCCCGATCAGGATCGGCGGTGTCTCGAAGGAATCAACGGCTGCAAAGACCGCATCCAGATAATCGTTGAGCGAAAATTCCTGTAATTGCCTGTAATCGGGGCGGCCACGGCGTCCCGGCAAATCAATGGCGGATACTTCGTAGCCCTTGTCGCAAAACCACGGCATGAAATATTCATCCCAGCACCATGCCCCGGCAAAGGCCCCATGCACGAACAGGATCGGCGGTGCACCGTTCGGTTCTTTGGGTTTTCTGGAGACGATGTGGATGTCCATCTGCCTGCCGCTCACGCCGGCAGATCCTGTTCCAGTTCATCGATAAAACCGGCGATCACATCAAGCCCCAGATTCCAGAACGCCGGGTCCGACGCATCAAGCCCGAAAGGTGCAAGCAGTTCCTTATGACGCAGCGTGCCGCCTGCGGACAGCATCTCGAAATACTTGTCCTGAAAACGTGGATGGCCGTCCTGATAAAGGCCATAAAGCGCGTTCACCAGGCTATCGCCGAAGGCGTAGGCATAAACATAGAACGGCGTATGAACGAAATGCGGAATATACGCCCAAAGCGTGCGGTAATCGTCATCGAGACGGATCGACTGCCCCAGGCTTTCCGCCTGGGTTTCCATCCAGATTTCACCAAGCCTGGCGGATGTCAGTTCCCCGGACTGGCGCTCATCGTGGACCCGGGTTTCAAAGCAGTGAAAGGCGATCTGACGGACCACCGTATTCAGCATGTCCTCGACCTTTCCGGCCAGCAGAACCCGGCGTTTCGCGGCATCCTTTTCGGCATCCAGAATGGCCCGGAACGTCAGCATTTCGCCGAACACGGACGCCGTTTCCGCCAGCGTCAGCGGTGTGTTGGACAACAGCGTCCCCTGCGGCGCGGCAAGCACCTGGTGCACACCGTGGCCCAATTCATGGGCAAGCGTCATGACGTCGCGCGGCTTGCCATAGAAATTCATCAGCACGTACGGGTGCGCCGACGGCACCACCGGGTGGGCAAAGGCCCCCGAGTTCTTCCCCGCACGCGGTTCCGCATCGATCCAGCCTTTTTCAAAAAACGTCGAAGCGGTTTCAGCCATCTGCGGCGCAAAGCCTTCATAGGCGCCAAGCACGGTCTGTTTCGCCTGATCCCAGGAAAAGGATCGTTCCTCTGTCTTTGGGAACGGCGCGTTGCGGTCCCACCAGTTCAGCGTATCGACCCCGAACCAGCGCGCCTTGAGCGCATAGTAACGATGGCTGAGCCGGTCGTAATTGGATGTTACGGCATTTGCGAGGGCGTTCACGACTTCGTCCTCAACCTGATTGGCGAGGTTCCGGCTGCTCATCGGTTTCGGGAAGCCGCGCTTTGTGTCCTCGATTTCCTTGTCTTTGGCGATGGTGTTGGTGACCAGTGAAAACAGCCGGATACGTGAGCGAAGCCCCGCCGAGAGACTGCGGCCGGCCTGCTCGCGCTCGTCGGGGTCACTGTCAGTGAGCCGGTTCAGAACCTCACCCAGGGTCAGCTCTTCATCATCAAAATCGAAACGCAGGTCGGCCATGGTCTCGTCAAACAGCCGCGCCCACGCCGAACGTCCGGTCACCGACTTGTCGTGCAAAAGCTGTTCCAGGTCGTCACCCAACTGATATGGGCGCATTTGGCGTTCGGCTTCGATCCAGGGACGGTAGCGTACAAGGCCGGGATCACCGAGTTTCTTTTCAATCTCGGCATCGTCGATGCGGTTGAGTTCCAGTGCAAAGAACAGCGTCGATCCGGTGATTCCGTTGACCCGTTCCTGACAGAATTGATGAAACCGAGCGATGTCCTGATCCGCGGTATTCGCAGCATGCAGCAACTGGGCATAGCTGATGACCTTGAAGGCACGCTCCAGAATAACCTCATAGTGTTTGACGGCCTGGCCGAGACCTGCACCGTCCAGTTCCGCCAGTTTACCGGCGTATTTGGACTGAAAGGCCCGGGCTTCGGTTTCCGAGGCCTCAAGGTCTTTTTCGACAGCGGGGTCATCCGGACCCTGATACAGGTCATTGAGGTTCCAGACCGGCACGTCGGGTGATGAATGGCTCTGCGTGTCTGCGGTGGTTAATTGTGTCATCTTGATTGGATACCCGTCTTAAAGAATTTATAAAGTCATGCGGCTTTGTTCCGTCAACGACTAGAAACACGTAAGTCGGCACGTCCGCAAGGGAGGACAAGTTAAAAATGAATATCGACCAATGGCCGAATTTGGCGACGATGTTTTTCGAACAGGTCGCAGCCTACCGCGAACAGCCGTTCCTGTGGAAGAAACGCGATGGTGTTTATGAAAGTCTGACCTGGTCCGATGCCAACGCCCGCGCCATCGCCCTGGCACGGGGCCTGATATCGCTGGGTGTCGAAAAGGGCGACAGGATCGTTCTGGTTTCAGAAAACCGCCCGGCGTGGCCGATCGCCGACATCGCCATCATGTCCACGGGAGCGATCACGACGCCGGCCTATACCACCAACACCTCAGCCGATCATCGCCATATTCTCGGTGACAGCGAAGCCAAGGGCGTGATCGTCTCGACAGAGAAACTGGCCGAGAAAGTTCTCAAGGGTGCCCAGGGGCTGGATCATGTCGAATTCGTCATCGTCATGGAGAAAATGCCACCGCACACCGGCGGCCCGAAGGTCATCCAGATGGCCGATCTGCTGGAAACCGGCCAGGCCCGTCACGACAACATCACCAAAATGGCTGAACAGCTGGAACGCGAAGATACCGCGTGCATCATCTATACATCCGGCACAGGCGGCACACCCAAGGGGGTCATGCTGCATCACGGCGCCATTCTGCATAACTGCGCCGGGGCTGTTGATGCGCTGAAAGACCTGAAACTGGAGCGCGAGGTTTTTCTCTCTTTCCTGCCCTTGAGCCATTCATACGAACATACGGCCGGTCAGTTTTTCCCCATCGCGATCGGCGGCGAAATCTATTACGCCGAAGGCGTCGAAAGCCTGTCTGCCAACATGCTGGAAGTCCATCCGACGATCATGACCGCGGTTCCGCGGCTGTACGAAGTCCTGCATCAGAAGATTACGACCGGCGTCGTCAAAGCGGGTGGCCTCAAGAAAGCGATGTTCGACAAGACCCTGGCGCTTGGCCGCAAACGCTATGAGAACGGCAGGCTGGGGCTGCTCGACAATCTGATCGATATGGTCCTCGACAAGCTCGTTCGCGAAAAGGTCCGTGACCGCTTCGGTGGCCGCCTGAAGGCATTGGTGTCGGGCGGTGCGCCGTTGAACCCGGAGATCGGCCTGTTTTTCACGTCCCTCGGCTTGCGGATCCTGCAGGGGTATGGTCAGACGGAATCGGCACCCGTCATTTCGGTTAACCGCGCACCGGACATGCGGCTGCATACCGTGGGCCGGCCGGTCCCCGATACCGAAGTCCGGATTGCCGGGGACGGCGAAATTTTGGTCCGGGGCGAACTGGTTATGCAGGGCTATTGGCGGAATGAAGAAGCCACGCGCGATGCCATCCGCGACGGCTGGCTGCATACCGGCGACATCGGTAAATTCGACGACAACGGCCACCTGATGATTACGGATCGCAAGAAGGACATCATCGTCAATTCGGGCGGCGACAATATCGCCCCGCAACGGGTAGAAGGCATTCTGATCGCCGAGCCGGAATTTTCACAGGCCATGGTGTACGGCGACAAGCGCCCGCATCTCGTTGCGGTCGTCGTGCCCGATGCGGACTGGCTCACGGAATGGAAGCGGGCCAACAAAAAGAAGGGTGAACTGAGCGATCTTGCCGGTGACAAGGATCTGCACACGGCCCTTGCCCCTGCATTTGGCCGCGTCAACAAAACCCTCAGCAACATCGAAAAGGTGCGCCGTTTCATCATCGCGTCCGAGCCTTTCTCGGTGGAAAACGAACAGATGACCCCGACCATGAAAGTGCGTCGACACATCGTTCGTGAAATTTACGGGAAAAATCTTGAAGCTCTTTACGGTTAGCATGAACACCCGGGGAACCATTTGAGTTATGGGTGATATGTCTTCCATCCTGCTGATGGGTTTTCTCGGCAGTCTTGCAGCCGGTATGTGTACATCCATCGGGGCAATCCCGGCCCTTGTCTTTGGTCGCCCTGGAGAGCGTACCGAAACACTGATGCTGGGGTTTGCTGCCGGCGTGATGCTGGCGGCCAGCATATTCTCGCTGATCATCCCCGGCCTGGAAGCCGCAGGCGCCGTGTTCGAAAACGAAAATGCCCGGGCGCTGCTGGCCGTGGCCGGCATTCTGATGGGTGGCGGTGCGCTCTGGATGATTCACCGGTTTGCCCCGCACGAGCATTTCATCTCCGGCCCGGAAGGCGCGGACCCCAAGGATCTGGCGCGCATCTGGCTGTTTGTCATCGCCATCACATTGCACAATTTCCCCGAAGGCATGGCCGTCGGTGTCGGCTTCGGCGGCGGCGATATTGATAATGGCCGTGCGCTGGCCATCGGGATCGGCATACAGAACATCCCGGAAGGTCTGGCCGTCGCAGCGGCGTTGCTGACACAGGGCTATTCCCGCATCCATGCCTTCATGGTCGCGTCTCTGACCGGTCTGGTGGAGCCCATCGGCGGCGTCATCGGCGCCAGCGTCGTCAGCGTTTCCGAATACCTGCTGCCCTGGGGGCTTACCTTTGCCGCCGGGGCCATGATCTGGGTGATCTCGGACGAGATCATTCCGGAAACACACCGGCGCGGTGTCGCCACCTACGGAACAGTCGGCATCATGATCGGCTTTGTTGCGATGATGTTTCTCGACGTCACGCTGGGCTGACGATCAGGGGGCACCCTCTGCCCGCAATCCCTGTTTGCGTTTGCGTTCGCGCACCGAGATATAAATCCCCGTCGCCACGATCACGGCAATCCCACCCCAGGTCAGCACATCTGGCAGATCGCCGAACCACAGATAGCCAAGCGTGACCGTCGAGATCATCTCGAAATAGCCGAAAGGTGCCAGATGGGACGCCGGGGCCTGCTCATAGGCCTTGATCAGCAACCAGTGCCCGAAAATGGCGGAAGCGATCATCAGCGCCATCAGCTTCATTGCCGCCGGATCCGGCATCTGCCAATG
This sequence comes from Rhodospirillales bacterium, assembly GCA_040218645.1. Taxonomy (GTDB): domain Bacteria; phylum Pseudomonadota; class Alphaproteobacteria; order Rhodospirillales; family Casp-alpha2; genus UBA4479. The sequence continues at coordinate 83,024 of JAVJQZ010000009.1, read as the reverse complement.
CGCGATCATGAACGGGGTCAGCACGACGGCCCCGACGATCGACTGATAGAACACCGTCAGCCAGGGATCACTCATCCCCGACAGGCGTCTCGTCAGCAGGTTGAACAACGAAAAACAGACACAGGCGCCCAGCACGTAATAAACCCCGCTTGGGACTTCCTGAAAGCCCGGCCTGATGATCAGCAAGGACCCGGCAAAGCCGATGGCGACGGCCATCAGACGGCGCAGCCCGACTGTCTCTCCCAAGACGAAGGGGGCAAAAAGGGTAATCAGGAACGGATAGATGAAATACACCGCAAGGGCATCGGCCATCGGCATGGTGACGAGCGCAGAAAAAAACATCACGGTCGCCAACGCCAGCATGACGGCACGAATAACCTGCATACCCGCGCCTGGCCCCGTCATCTGCTTCAACCGGCCGCGTTTCAGCAATACCGGCGATAAAATCAAAGCTGAAACCGCAAACCGGCCCCAGGCGGTCAGCACCGGTGCATACCCCTGCCCGCCGAGATCCTTGGCGGCGGCATCCATCAGCGGGATGACTGAAAAACCGGCAACCAGGAAAGCTGCTCCCTTGAGCAGATCACCTTCATCGTTTCGTTGAGACACTTATAGTTTTCCGTTCAGAAACTTTTTTGCCCAGCGGATCACCGCATCGGGCGCTTCCTCGGGTATGAAGTGACCGCTTTCAGCAACGGCTTCACCATGAACATCGTTGATGCACCACTTGCGCCAGATATCCAGCGGACTTTTGGACTTTGGTCCACCCTTCGCGCGAGCCCCGCCCCAAAGACAGACGATGGGGCATTGAATTTTGCGCCCGGCATTGAAGTCCAGTGCATCATCCTCGTCGTCACAGGACGCACCGGCGCGGTAATCCTCACAGGTGCCCCGGATCATTTCCGGGTTCCGGTGCGCACGTTTGTATTCAGCCATCGCCTCTTCATCGAATTTGAAACCCGGGGCCGCCCAGGACGTGCAAAGCCATTCCAGCCATGCATCCGGGTCGTGCCCGATCATCGCTTCCGGTTTCGGTGCCGGTTGCGCGAGGAATTGCCAGTGAAAACTGCCGAGTGCGGAATCCCTGTTGATGGACGTCCACATTTCGTGGGTCGGCACCACGTCCAGGGACATGTAGTGCGTCACCCGTTCGGGATGATCGAGAGCAAGCCGATATCCGATGCGAGCCCCCCGGTCATGACTGACCACGGCAAAGCTGTCATGTCCCAGCGCATGCATGAGTGCGACAACGTCATTGGCCATGGTGCGCTTGGAATAATTGCGATGTTCCGGATCGGAAGGTGGGCAGTCGCTGTCACCATAGCCTCGGGTATCCGGCACCACGACCATGTGGGTCTTTGCCAGTTCCGGCGCGATATCCCGCCAGATGATATGCGTCTGCGGATAACCGTGCAGAAAAACGACCGCCGGCCCCGTTCCGCCATGGCGAACATTCAGGCTGACCCCGTCAACGGCGATACGGCTTTGGGTAAATCCTTCGAACATCTCCACCTCCCCTGGAATGCCGTTGCATTCATAGCGGCATTGACCGGCTGTGTCAGGGGCAAATCAGTCCAGAGCTTTCACGTCCGCTGGTATCGGTTGGCGATATATATCCCGATCAGGATCAGGGTCAGGGCAGCCATCGCCTGCAGGCTGACGGTTTCGTCGAGCAAAAGCGCACCCCAGAAAACCCCGAAAACCGGCACCAGATAATTCTGGAAAGCCACAAACGACGGCTCACGCTCGCTCAGCAATTTGAACAGGATCAGATTGGCGAGTGCCGTCGAAACGACGCCCAGATACAGAGGTTGCCAGAGGCCTTCCAGGCCCACCGACGGCAACGTCCATCCCGACAGCCAGAATGCGACCGGCACGGTCTGAACGGCGGCGAACAGCAACGTCACCGCGACACGGCCCATCATCGGCGTCGGCGGCATGCGCTGAACGATGATCACCGAAATTGCATAACAGATCGCCCCCGCTGCCGTTGCCAACTGGTGCACGAGACTGCCGCCCGTATCCATCACCGCAGACGGGCCGACCAGAACGATGATGCCGATAAAACCAAGGATCACACCGAATAACTTGTGCCTGCGAAGCGTATCGCCCACGGTCAGGAAATGTGACAGCACCAGGGTCGCCAGCGGCATCACCGCCATCAGGATTGCGGCGCGCCCGCTGGCAATGCCTTCGACGCCCCAGCTGATCAGAAAGAACGGCAGGCTGTTGCCGAAAAACGCCAGGACGAAGCAATGCCCGAGTGCAACTGTCCCGGTCGGAAACCGGCTCCGCATCGCGAGGGCGGCCAGCACCATGAAAACAGCCGCCGCCAGCAGGCGGACCGCGGTCAGGGAAAGGGCCGGCATGAACTCCACGCCGATTTTCATGACCAGAAATGACGTGCCCCAGATCATCGCCAGCAATATCAACAGGAAAATCTGCCGCGGTAGCACCGGGCCGTAAGCGATCGGCTGCGATCTGCTCATGTCCTCAGCCGCTTTGATTGCCGTGATAGCGGCGATACCACTCCACGAAACGGGGAACGCCCTCGCTGATGGATGTTGCCGGCTCGAATCCCAGATCACGGCGGCTGGCTTCGATATCGGCAAAGGTTTCCTTTACGTCACCCTGCTGCATCGGCATCAGGATAACCTCTGCTTTCTTCCCCAACGCTTCTTCCAGCGTGGCAATAAAGTCCGTCAGTTTTTCCGAGCGGTGATTGCCCAGGTTATAGACGGCTGCCGGGACGTCACCGTCCGGAACGTGATCGACGACGGAAAGCACACCCTGAATGATATCGTCGATAAAGGTGAAATCACGCCGCATGTCACCTTCGTTAAAAACCTCGATCGGCTCACCTGCAAGAATCTTACGGGTGAATATCCAGGCAGCCATGTCGGGACGCCCCCACGGGCCATAGACCGTGAAGAAGCGCAGCCCTGTTGACGGAATCCCGTAGAGACGCGCGTAACAATGCGTCATCAGTTCCCCGGCACGTTTGGTGGCAGCATAAAGAGAAACCGGCTGATCGACCCGTTCCTCGATCGTGAACGGCAATTCAGTATTCGCGCCGTATACGGATGAGGACGATGCATAGACGAAGTGTTTGAAGTTTTTCAGATGCCGGGCCATTTCCAGCATCACCAGATGTCCCTCGACGTTCGAGCGGGTGTAGGCATAAGGATTGACCAGCGAATAGCGGACACCGGCCTGCGCCGCTAGATTGACGATGACCTCGATCTCCGGGTTTGAAGCAGCGACGGCTTCCATCGCCTCGCGTTCAGCGATGTCCGCCTGCACGAAACTGAAACCGTCCAGCTTTTCCAGTTCAGCCAAACGTGCCCGCTTCAATTGCGGATCATAGTAATCGTTCAGGATATCGATACCGACCACCTGCCGGCCCTGCGCGGCGAGCACTTTGCAGGTATGAAATCCGATAAATCCTGCGGCACCGGTTACGAGGACAGTCATCACTATGTCTCTTCCTTGCGTCAGACTGGCACCGGTATAACCGCTGCCCCCCCCGAAATCACCCGGAATTATGTTCCATGGACAAAAGACCTGCTTGAAAGCATTGCCGTTGCATCAGGGTACGGGGCGTACGAATCTTTCCTTCTTTAGGTCAGCAACGATGTCCTATTGTCCCGGACGCTCAGGCACACTACCTTCTATGTAACGGGAGGTAGGGTAATCACATGTCATTGATACGTGCGACCCTGGAAGACAAATATACTCTGGAAACCGGCCGCGTCTTTCTGACCGGGACGCAGGCACTTGTCCGCCTGACCCTGATGCAAAAGGCGCTCGACAGGGCGCATGGACGCAATACGGCCGGGTATGTGACCGGTTACCGCGGCTCTCCGCTGGGCGCGCTTGATCAGGAATTCGGCCAGGCCCGGCACCTGCTCGAAGCCGGGGATATCAAATTCCAGCCCGCTGTGAACGAGGATCTTGCCGCCACGGCGTTATGGGGCTCGCAACAACTCAACATGTTCGAGGGTGCGAAGTTCGACGGCGTATTCGGCATCTGGTACGGCAAAGGCCCCGGTGTCGACCGGACAGGTGATGTCTTCCGTCATGCCAACATGGCTGGCACCGCACCGCTTGGGGGCGTTCTGGCGCTTGCCGGCGATGACCCTGCCTGCAAATCCTCAACGGTCCCCAGCCAGAGCGAATACGCTTTCACCGACGTGATGATCCCCTTCCTGCACCCGGCCAATATCGAGGAAATCCTTGAACTCGGCTTGCTGGGCATTCAGATGTCCCGCTATTCGGGGCTTTGGGTCGGCCTGAAATGCATTACCGACAATATCGACACCTCGGCCTCCGTCGATATCGGACCGCATCTCTATGATTTTGCGATGCCCGATGATTTCCAGATGCCCGAAGACGGCCTTCATATCCGCTGGCCCGATGCGCCGCTGGATCAGGAAAAGCGTCTGCACCGCTACAAAATATATGCGGCGCTCGCCTTTGCCCGCGCCAATAAACTGAACCGGATCACGCTGGATAGTCCGAAGCCCAGGCTCGGCATCTGCGCCACCGGCAAATCATACATGGATGTACTGCAGGCCCTGGACGATCTCGGCATCGATGAAGAGCACGCCGCCGAAATCGGCATCCGCCTGTTCAAGATCACCATGCCGTGGCCGCTGGAACGGGAATCCGCGCGACACTTTGCCGAGGGACTGGATGAAATCCTCGTCGTCGAGGAAAAACGCGCGGTGATCGAAAACCAGCTCAAGGAACAGCTTTATAACTGGCGTGAAGACGTCCGGCCCCGCGTCGTCGGCAAGTTCGACGAAAACGGCGAATGGATTTTGCCGTCCGCCGGCGAGCTGACACCGGCCATGATTGCCCGCGCCATCGCCAAACGGATCGAAAAATTCCATACCTCGGAGCGGATCCGTGACCGTCTCGCGTTCCTGACCAAAAAGGAACAGTCCCTTTCCACGGGTCAGCCGGACATGAAGCGCATCCCCTATTTCTGTGCCGGTTGTCCGCACAACACGTCGACCAAGGTACCGGAGGGGTCGCGTGCCGCGGCCGGGATCGGCTGCCATTACATGGCGATCTGGATGGACAGGGAAACGGAAACCTTCACCCATATGGGCGGCGAGGGCGTGAACTGGGTCGGACAGGCGCCGTTCACCGAAACACAGCATATCTTCGCCAATATCGGCGACGGGACATATTTTCATTCCGGCCTGCTGGCGATCCGCGCCGCCGTGTCGTCGGGCGTCAACATGACGTACAAAATTCTCTACAATGACGCCGTCGCCATGACCGGCGGCCAGGCTCATGACGGCATCCTGAACCCGGCGATCATCGCCCAGCAGATCAGAGCCGAAGGGGTCGCACACATCGTCGTCGTCACGGATGAACCGGACAAGTATCCGGTCAATTACGGCTTTCCGTCAGATGTGAAGATCCACCACCGCGACGAAATGGACGAGGTCCAGCGTCACCTGAGAACCATCAAAGGCGTTTCAGCGCTGATCTATGATCAGACCTGCGCCGCCGAAAAACGCCGCCGCCGGAAACGCGGTCTTTATCCGGACCCGGCAAAGCGCGTGTTCATCAACGAGCATGTCTGCGAAGGCTGCGGTGATTGCGGCCTTGCATCGAACTGTGTCGCCGTGACCCCCAGAGAAACCGAGCTTGGCCGCAAACGGGCCATTGATCAGTCCGCCTGCAACAAGGACTATTCCTGCCTCGACGGCTTTTGCCCCAGCTTTGTTACTGTCGAAGACACACAGGTCCGCAAACCCAAAGCCGTGGGCGATGTCCCCTTCCCGGCCCTGCCGGAACCGGGAACCGTCGACCTCAGTGATCCCTATAACGTGGTCGTCACCGGCATCGGCGGCACCGGCGTCGTCACCATCGGCGCCATACTCGGCATGGCGGCGCACCTTGAAAGCCGGGGTATCTCCGTGCTCGATGTCGCCGGGCTGGCGCAAAAGAACGGCATGGTCTATTCGCACCTGCGCTTTGCCGCCAAACCGCACGATATTCATGCCGTGCGCATTTCGGCGGGGGGCGCCGATCTTTTGCTGGGCTGTGACATGGTTTCCAGCGCCGATCCGGAAACCCTGGCCAAGCTCCGCGCCGGCAACAGCAAAGCCGTCGTCAACGAACACCAGACGATGACCGCCGATTTCACCCGCCAGCCGGACATGATGTTCCCTGAAGAGGGATTGAAGCAGACCCTGCGCGAAGAAGCCGGACAGGATTCCGTCGACTTTTTCGAAGCCACGGCAATGGCCCGCAAGCTGCTTGGCGACACCATCGCAGCCAATATGATGGTCGTCGGCTACGCCTATCAGAAAGGCCTGTTGCCGGTTTCGGCGGACGCCATCGAACGCGCGATCGAACTCAACGGCGTTGCCATAGAGTTCAACAAACAGGCGTTCCTGTGGGGCCGCCGGGCCGCCCATGACATGGCCGCTGTTGAAACCATCATCGGCCGTAACGACGAGAAACCGCAACCGTTTGAACTGGACGGATTCATTGAGCGCCGCATCAATGACCTGACCGCATATCAGAACAAGACATACAGTGATAAATATTCGGCGCTGATCGATCGCATCCGGACCGCGGAAGCATCGGCCATGCCCGGGTCATCCGCGCTTTCTGAAGCTGCCGCGCGCGGACTGTTCAAGCTGATGGCCTACAAGGACGAGTACGAAGTCGCACGGCTCTACACGGACGGACGCTTCGAACGGGCCATCCAGGAGACGTTTGCCGACGGGGGCAAGGTGAAAATCCATTTGGCGCCGCCGCTGCTGGCCGAACGCGATCCTGTCAGCGGCCATCTGAAGAAACGCGCCTACGGCCCCTGGATCATGATGGCCTTCAGGTTACTGGCCGGCTTCAAGGGACTGCGCGGAACCGTCTTTGATCCGTTCAGTTACACTGCCGAACGTAAAATGGAACGGCAGTTGATCGCCGATTATGAATCCCGGCTGGTGGAAATCGCCGACAACCTGAGCGCGGACAACCACGCCGCCGCCGTGCAGTTGGCAAGCCTTCCGATGCGCATGCGCGGGTTCGGTCATGTAAAGGAAGCCAATGTGAAAGCGGCCAAGGCCTGCGAAGCGGACCTTATCGCCACCTTCCGCGATCCCAGCCGTGCCCCGCAGGCGGCGGAATAAAGCTCACTAACTGATCATCAGAACCCACAACAGGATCGGCATCGTCGCAAACGATGCGAGTGTCGAGATGATGACCGCCCCGGCGACGGATTTCCCGTCTGCACCGTAATTCTCGGCCAAAAGAAACGTGATTACGGCAACCGGCATCGAACACATCAGCACCAGCGTCCCATAAGCCGCCCCGGTAAAACCGAACAACGCCGCCGAGGCGAATCCCACCGGGATGCCGATCCCCAGTCTGCAAAACGATATGAAGCTGGCTCGTTTGATATTGACGATCTGCAGCGTCGCCAGCGAATAACCGAGCGTGATCAGCATCAACGGGATACAGATGTTACCAAGCAATTTGGTCGTCGACAGGATCGCCTTGGGGACCTCGGCATCATTGGACATGAAAAACCCGGCAAGGATGACCGCATACAGGAACGGACGTTTCAACATGTCCATCAGTTTGTATTCGTTGGACGCCACGGCAATTCCAACCGTCAGCAGCAGGATCACGTTGACGACGAAATAGGCGATACCAAGCGCCAGACCTTCTTCACCGAAAGCCAGCAGACACAACGGCAAGCCCATGTTCCCGGTGTTGGCGAATGCTAGCGGGTTCAGGTAGGTCCGGATCGGCAATCCCGTCAGTTTCAGGATCACGTACCCGATGGCAAAGAAAATGACGCTCGTCAGGAAAGCCGCAAGGGCCATTTCCATGAACAGGCCGCCGCCGACCTCGACCCCGACAAGCGTTGAAAAGACCAGTGACGGCACCCCGACGTTGGAGACCAGCCGCGTAACCATCTGGCTGTCGAACGGCTGCTTCATGCGCGCCCAGCCAAAGCCGATGGCCGCACAGACTGCGACCGGTGTCACGACATCAAGCAGAATTCGGGCAAGATCGGCAATCATGTCTTCTTACGTCGTCCCAGGAAAGTATCGGCTGAATAAATGGCGAGAGCCGTCCAGATCAGGGCGAAAGTGATTTTATGCGTATCGGTAAACGCTTCGCCGTATACAAGCACGGCCAGCAGAAACTGCAAGGTCGGGGCAAGATACTGAAAGAACCCCACGGTCGCATACCTAAGCCGGCGGGCAGCTGCCGTGAACATGATCAGCGGTGCCGCCGTGACAACGCCTGCGAACACCAGCAAGAAATCATAGCCGAGCGAAATCGTCCCCATGGCGCCCGTGCCCTGCCAGGCGATGTACACCAGATAAAGGATGGCGGGTATCAGAACCACGAGCGTTTCCACGAATAACCCCGTCGCTGCACCGACGGGGGCGGTCTTGCGCACGTAACCATAGAATCCGAACAACAGTGCCAGTGATACGGCGATCCAGGGAAAAGCGCCGAGCCCCACGGCCAGCACCGTGACCCCGCCCAGTGACAAGGCGACCGCGAGCCATTGCGCCTTTGTCAGGCGTTCGCCGAGCAAAACCACGCCCAGCAAAACATTGACCAGCGGATTGATGTAATAACCAAGACTGCCTTCGAGCATGAAGCCGTTGGTCACCGCCCAGATGAACAGCATCCAGTTACACGACAGCAGGATCGAAGACAGGCAGAGCCACAGCAGCAGGCGTTTGTTTTCCAAAATCGCAATGATTTCGGGCCAGCGGCCGAGAAGCCGCAACATCACGCCGACCAGAAGCGTCGACCAGACAATCCGGTGTGCCAGGATTTCCAGCGGTGAGACTTCCTGCATGTATTTGAAATAGACAGGCAAAAAGCCCCAGGTCCCAAAGGCTCCGAGAGCACACAGTCCGCCAATCAAACCGGCACGGTCCGGCAACGGCGCCTTGGCTACGCCGCTGTCACTGCTGGTATCCGTCATTGGATGGCCCTATTCGACCCAGGCGATACGGAGAATATTGGTGGCCCCCGGCGTCCCGAACGGGACACCTGCCGTAATCACGATGGGGTCACCCGGTTCGGCAAAGCCTTCCGTCTTGACCGCATGAATGGCCTTGGTCACCATTTCACGGAATGTATGGCAGTCCTGAGTCTGTACAGAATGTACGCCCCAGATCAATGCACTGCGGCGCGCCGTATCCAGACGCGGCGTCATGCCCAGGATCGGCACCACCGGGCGCTCGCGCGCGGCCCGGATCGTCGTCGAACCGGTCGTGCTGAAGGTGACGATGGCTGCTGCTGAAATCGTATCGGCAACCTGACGCGCGGCCGCGGTGATGGCATCCGCGGCGGTGGCTTCAGGGGCGCGGCGTTCGGCTTCGCGCATCTCGCGGTAAAGCGGATCGTTTTCGACACGGATGATGATGCGCTCCATCATCGCGACGCTTTCCCGGCTGTATTCGCCTACCGCCGTTTCCGCCGACAGCATGACCGCATCGGCACCGTCATAGATAGCCGTCGCCACATCCGAAGCCTCGGCCCGGGTCGGGGTCGGCGCATGAATCATGCTGTCCAGCATCTGTGTCGCCACGATCACCGGCTTCCCCTCGCGCCGACAGGCACGGAGAATGCGTTTCTGCAGAAGCGGCACGTCTTCGGGCGGCACTTCGACGCCAAGATCGCCACGCGCCACCATGATCGCATCGGACAATTCGACGATTTCATCCAGCCTACTCAGGGCTTGTGGTTTTTCGAGTTTGGAGATGACATGTGCCCGCCCGGCAATCAGCTTTTTCGCTTCGGCAATGTCTTCAGGGCGCTGGACGAAGCTGAGACCGATGAAATCAACGCCAAGCTCCAGGCCGAAGCGCATGTCCTCATGATCTTTCGGCGTCAGCGGACTGACATCAAGAATGACACTCGGGACGTTCAGGCCCTTGTGGTTGGATAGTTCGCCACCGATCACAACCTCTGTTTCGGCCCAGTCATGACCATGTTCGAGTACCTTCAGACGCAGCCGTCCGTCATCAAGCAGCAGATCCGTCCCCGGCTCCAGCGCATCGAAAACCTCCGGATGCGGCAGACAGGCGCGTTTGCTGTCGCCAATGCATTCTGCAGCTTCCAGGCGGAATTTCTGACCGCTTTTCAGTTCAACGCTGCCGCCTTCAAAATCGCCGACGCGGAGCTTCGGGCCCTGAAGATCGAGCAGAATCCCAACGGCACGGCCGTATTTCTGCTCAAGTCCACGAACGATGTTGTAGCGCTCCCGGTGGCCTTCATGCTCACCGTGCGAGAAATTCATACGGAAAACGTCAACACCGGCTTCGAACAACGCAGCTATCTGCGCTTCCGAACTGCTGGCCGGGCCGAGCGTCGCGACTATCTTTGCGTCTCTGTTTCTTCTCATGGGGTATACTTTATGTGCTGCCGGCAGGTGTTGGCCAGCGGAGATCAGCGTTTACAAGGAAATTTCACAGTCTTACCGTTACGGAAATGATTCGCGTGTGCAAGGGACTTTGTTGCGCACTTCCATTTCAGCACCGGGACACGGATAACATGGCCGGCAATTTCCTGAAGCGTGCATTGCTCTCCATCTTCATTGACAAGAATGCACGCGCCAAACTGGATGCGCTCGAAGCCGTCAAGCGCGGTGAGGCCGTCCCCGCACCCGTCACACCCCCGGCTGGTGAAGAAGATGACGATGACATCCTGCCGGAAACCCTGGTCCGCCAGGCGATCGAAAGCGCCTCGGCGGAGCTGGACCGCAAGAAGAACCTGCCCCCGGGGCGCGCGGCATTGATTGAACAGGCCCTGTCCATTCATGACAGCAAGTCGAAGATGCTCGACGACCTGCCGGAAGAGCAGCGAGAAAAGCTGATGGTCATGGCCATGCATGCATTCGGGTCCTCTTTTGAAGAAAAGCATGCCGCCGAGACCCGGCAGACTAAGAAAAAACGGAAGAAAAAGTGAGCGATACGGATCAACTCGTCAGCGGCGTGCTTGAAGGCAACCGCCGCGCCCTTGCCCGTCTGATCACCCGGATTGAATCCACCCGCAGGGATCACCGGGCGGAAGCATCTGACGCCATCACCCGGTTGCTGCCAGAAACCGGCAAGTCGATCCGCATCGGCATATCCGGCGTCCCCGGCGTCGGGAAATCTTCATTTATCGAAACATTCGGTCTGCACGTCGTCGAACAGGGCCATAAAGTCGCCGTCCTAGCCGTCGATCCATCAAGCCCGAAGCATGGCGGCTCGATCCTCGGCGACAAGACGCGCATGGAAAACCTCGCCCGCAATCCGGGGGCCTATGTCCGGCCATCGCCGTCCAGCGGATCAATCGGCGGCGTCGCGCGGCGCACACGGGAAACCATCCTGGCTGTTGAAGCCGCCGGCTTTGACGTGGTGCTCGTTGAAACCGTCGGCGTCGGCCAATCGGAATACGCCGTTGCCGATCTAGTCGACATGTTCGTTCTGCTGGTGGCACCCGGCGGTGGAGACGATCTGCAGGGCATCAAGAAAGGCATCGTCGAAATGGCCGATCTGCTGGTCGTGACCAAAAATGACGGCGACCTGCAGAAAGCCGCCAGCCGCGCCTTTCAGGACTACACATCGGCTTTACGCATGCTGCGGGGCGGCGACGATGTCTGGCGGCCCGAAGTGCTGCGCTGCTCGGCCCATACCGGGGACGGCATCCCCGAAGTCTGGGCACGCATGGAAGCCTTTCGCGAAGCCGTGCAGGCTGCCGGTCGGATCGATGAACGGCGTGCCGAACAGGCGGCAAGCTGGATGTGGGACGAAGTGACCTCGACCCTGTTGGCTGAAGTCCGCCGCAAAGGCGGTGTGGGCGACAAAATGGAAGCTGCTGTCCGCAGCGGCAAACGCACACCCACGGATGCGGCCCGTGAAATTCTCAAACAATTCGACCTTGGCGATTTGTAATCTTTCATCCGCCCGTTGCCCTTGACGGCTCCGGCCTGCTCGGGCAGAAAAACGGACTGACGTAAGCCGCTTTTGAACTCGAACGGAAATCAGGAGACTGAAATGCGCCGCCTTGTTGGCTTTGCCGCACTTGCGCTCTTCATCATTTTTGCCATGACAGACACCGCCAAAGCCCTTGACCCTGAGAACACACTCTATCTTGAGCTCAAGACCGGTCGCGTGGTCATAGAAATGCGCCCCGATATCGCACCGAAACACGTCGAGCGTATCAGGGAACTGGTCCGCGAAAAGTTCTATGACGGCCTGACGTTTCACCGTGTGATTGACGGCTTCATGGCGCAAACCGGCGACCCGGAAGGCAACGGCACCGGCGGTTCCGGACAGAACATCCCTGCCGAATTCACAAATCTGGAACGCTTTTACCGGGGCACCGTCGGCATGGCGCGGGCCCAGAATCCGAACAGCGGGGACAGTCAGTTCTTCATCATGTTCGACAAGGCGCCCTTCCTCGATGGCCAGTACACCATCTGGGGGGAAGTGATCGATGGCATGGAATACGTCGACGCCATCAAAAAGGGTGACGAATCGCGGAACGGCGTGGTCAGCGATCCGGACAAGATCATCTCGATGCGTGTTGCCGCAGACGTGAAGTAAAGGCGTATAAAATCATTCGTCGCCCCAAACTTGATTTGGGATACATGCTTCGAGACGGATACTGCGTATCCTCCTCAGCATGAGGATAAGTTCCGGCCTCATCCTGAGGAGCCCCGGCGGGGCGTCTCGAAGGATGCATGGCATGGCCGTCAACACCTGCAGGTTCACGATGACGTATCACGGTGAGCTAATTACCTGGAAAGTTCCCGCATCGCGCCTTCGAGGCCCTCTAGCGTCAGCGGATACATCCGGTCATCCATCAGATCGCGCACCATCCCGACTGACTGGGTGTGCTCCCACCAGTCGCGCTTGATGGGGTTGATCCAGACCGTCTTCGGATAGACCTGCAACAGCCGCTGCATCCACACCGCGCCCGCTTCCTCGTTCCAATGCTCGACGCTGCCCCCCGGCACGGCAATTTCGTACGGACTCATCGAGGCATCGCCGACGATGATGACCTTGTAATCATGCGGGTAGGTCCTGAGCACGTCCCAGGTCGGCGTCGTGTTGGTGTGCCTGCGCTTGTTGTCACGCCAGACCCGCTCATAGAGGAAGTTATGGAAGTAGAAATATTCCATGTGTTTGAACTCGCCCCGCGCCGCCGAGAAGAGTTCTTCCATGACCTTGATGTGCGGGTTCATGGAGCCGCCGATATCGAAGAACAGCAGAACCTTGACCGCGTTGTGGCGTTCCGGACGCATATGGAGGTCCAGAAATCCCTTGCGTGCCGTCCCTGAAATCGTCCCGTCGAGATCAAGCTCGCTCGGCGCCCCTTCACGTGCGAACTTCCGCAAGCGCCGCAAGGCCACTTTGATGTTCCGGGTGCCCAGCGCCAGCGTATCGTCGAGGTTCTTGAACTCGCGCTTGTCCCAGACTTTGACGGCGGAAAAATTGCGGTTGCCGTCCTGACCGATCCGCACGCCTTCGGGGTTATAGCCATAGGCACCGAACGGTGACGTGCCGGCGGTGCCGATCCATTTCGATCCGCCCTGGTGACGTTTTTTCTGTTCTTCGAGCCGCTTCTTCAGCGTTTCCATCAGCTTGTCCCAGCCGCCCATGGCCTCGATCTGCTTTTTCTCTTCCTCGCTGAGAATTTTCTCGGCAAGCTTGCGAAGCCATTCTTCGGGGATGTCGTGCCCCTTCCCCTCTTCGCCCTCAGGGGGTTCAAGCCCCTTGAAGACCTGGGCAAAGACACGGTCGAACTTGTCCAGATGCCGCTCGTCCTTGACCATCGCTGCACGGCTTAAATAGTAGAAACCCTCGATATCGAATTCGGCATACCCGCCGTCCACGGCCTCGATCAGGGTCAGGTACTCCCTGAGCGAACACGGCACGCCGCCATCACGGAGTTTGAGAAAGAAATCGATAAACATCAGCTATTCGCACCCCCGGGATCGTTTTTGTCAACCAGCCGCACATTCAACGGCACGGCGGACTTGAGGTGCAGATCGCGTTGCGCAAACGGGAATTCCACCCCGTTTTCGTGGTACAGATTCCAGACGTTCAAAAGCACATCGGATTGCACGTTGGCGACGCCCTTCTGCGGATCACTGATCCAGATCCTGAGTTCCAGATTGACGGAATCACCACCGAATTCGATAAGCCGGCAAACTGGCGCCGGCGTCTCGAGCACCCGCTCGACACTCTCTGCAGCCTCGACGGCGAGTTTCATGGCCAGCGGCACATCGGATTCGTAAGCGACCCCGATCGGCAGCTTGAGGCGGATCAGGCTGTCCGAATACGACCAGTTTTCGACCCGCTGGCTGATCAGGTCTTCGTTCGGGATCAGATGTTCGGTTCCGTCCCGCGTAATCAGCGAGACATAACGGGCACTCAAACGGTTGATCCAGCCGAAGGTATTGTCGATGGCGATGACGTCACCCGGTTTCACCGACTTGTCCATCAGCAGGATGACGCCGCTGATCAGATTCGAAATCACCTTCTGCAGGCCGAAACCGATCCCGAGACCGACCGCACCACCGAACACCGCCAGCGCCGTCAGATCGATACCGATGCTTTCCAGCGCCGCCAGAATGGCGACGGTGATCAGGGTGATCTTGATGAATTTTCCCATCAGAACCCGTGCCGACGGTGACAGGGTTTTTGATCCGTCGAGGCGATGTTCGATGATCCGGCTGACCGCCCCGGCAACCCACAGCAGGACGACGAGGACCAGCACCGCCTTTATCAGACCGAGGATGGACAACCGCACATCACCCAGCGACATGCCCATGCTGTCCAGCGTACGGATGGTCGGATCAAGCAGCCCGACCAGGTTCAGCGCCGCTACCGTCCACGCGACGACGGCCAGGGAACGGGCCCATCCCGGATCACGGATAAAGCTGGAGGCAAAGCGGATGACCACCCACGCCGTCAGCAGCGAGACGACGCTTTCCATCAGCCGGTGCGGCCACGCGGCACCTTTGGCGGCAAAGACCGTGAACCATTGCAGTGCAAGCCACACGAACGCAAAGCTGAGCTGCGCCTGCGCACGGACCTTGCCCTTCAGCCAGCCGGGACAGCGCGGATGATCGGCGATGCGCTCAATCAGGCGTGCGAGATACGGCGACAGGATTTTCGCCAGCAAAATCGCAACGACGACAATCGCCGCCTGCACGCCCGTCTGCCAGATGAAGACATGCGCCAGGAGCCAGTCCCACGCCGTGTGCGCGAGACGTTCCAACTCATGCGGGTCGAGAATTTTTTCCATCGATAGCTATCAAACCACGAGATCAGGTAAATATAAATCGTCGTCCTGAACTTGATGCAGGACCCATAATATTATGGACCCCAAATCAGGTTGGGGTGACGATGATTGTGCTATGCCAGTTACCGCCCTTCGCGGCGGTTCAGGAATGCGAGGCGTTCCAGCATGTGAACATCCTGCTCGTTCTTGAGCAGGGCGCCGTACAGCGGCGGGATCAGGTCCTTCTTGTCGCCGGATTTAAGCGCTTCGGGGGGAATGTCCTCGATCATCAACAGCTTGATCCAGTCGAGCAGTTCCGAAGTCGACGGGCGCTTCTTCAGACCCGGTACATCCCTGAGCTCGTAGAACACTTCCATCGCCTGTTTCACCAGCCGTTTCTGCACATCCGGAAAATGCACGTCGATGATGGCGCGCATGGTGTCTTCGTCCGGGAACTTGATGTAATGGAAGAAACAGCGGCGCAGGAAGGCGTCCGGCAGGTCCTTTTCATTGTTCGACGTGATCACCACGATCGGGCGATTGGTGGCGCGGATCGTCTCCTTGGTTTCGTAGACATGGAATTCCATGCGGTCGATTTCGAGCAGAAGATCATTCGGAAACTCGATATCCGCCTTGTCGATTTCGTCGATCAGCAGCACCGGGCGTTTTTCGCTTTCGAACGCTTCCCACAGCTTGCCGCGGACGATGTAGTTGGAAATATCGTGCACCCGCTCATCGCCGAGCTGGCTGTCCCGCAGGCGGGCCACGGCGTCGTATTCGTAGAGCCCCTGCTGCGCCTTGGTGGTCGATTTGATGTGCCACGGGATCAGCGGTGCATCCAGCGCGGCAGCGATTTCCTCGGCCAGTACGGTCTTGCCGGTGCCGGGCTCTCCCTTGACCAGCAACGGGCGTTGCAGTCCGACGGCGGCGTTGACCGCAATTTTCAGATCATCGGTGGCGACGTAGGTTTTGGTGCCTTCAAATCGTTTCGTCATCTGTCTTCCGTTTTCAGTGGCCGAGCGCCGCTGGCGTCATTCCGCCGGTTGTGGTTTGGCGATCATGCGGAAGATCAGGGACTCATTACCCGGTTCGGGGTGACGCGGAACCATCAGCGCCAGAATGAGCGAAATCACCGCCATCGCTGTTCCCGACAGGAAAACATACGCAGGCGAGGTTAGCCAGAGGAACCCGAACCCGGCCGGAATGACGATCGCGACGATATGGGAAATGGTGAAGCTGACGCCGGTCGATGCCGCGATGTCGGCGGGGTCCGCGATCTTCTGGAAATAGGTCTTGATGGCGATGGCCATGGCAAAGAACACATGATCGACGATATACAGCGCAACCCCCATCCAGGCTTCGCTGGCGAAGGCATAGCCGGTAAAAACAAAGGCCAGTCCGAGATATTCGATGACCAGCATCCGGCGTTCGCCGACACGCCCGATCATCCGCCCGATCTTCGGCGCCAGATAGATCGTCATCGCCATGTTGGCGAGGAACATCAGGCTCATCTGTCCGGCCGTGAAACCGAATTTCTGCACCATCAGGAAACCCGCGAAGACGACAAAAATCTGACGCCGTGCGCCTGACATGAAAACCAGCGCATACCAAAGCCAGTACCGCTTGCGGATCACGATCTGCTTCGATTGCTCGACGGTGGCCCTGAATTCCGGAAACCCGAACCAGCAATACAGACCGATCGCCACCGACACCCCGCCACCGATCAGGTACACCCACTTCAGGTCCATTTCGACAGTATCGAGCATCAGATAGATCAAGCCGAATGAAACGAGCGCTGCGACTGATCGCGCACTGACGATCTTGCCCATCACTTCGGGCGCATTTTTCTTGTCGATCCACTGCAGGGTCAGGGACTGATGCAGACTTTCAAAATAGTGAAAGCCCACGGACATCACGAACGTCGTCATCATCAGGCCCCAGAACGACGGGTAGAATCCGGTGATCATGGTGCCGACCCCGAGCAGGATCAGCGACGACAACGCGAACCGCTGTTCACGAAACCAGATCAGCAGCATGATGACAGTGAAACTGAGGAACCCCGGCACCTCGCGGAACGATTGGATGATACCGACGCCGTCACCTTCAAGATGCGCCACGTCATGTGCGAAGTTGTTGAACAGGGCCTGCCAGGTGGAGAACGAAATCGGCATGGCGATTGCCGTCAGCACCAGAAAAACCTCTCGGCTTTTCCAGCCGTCCTTGAACAATCCGCCCGTGGTCATGGATGTCGTCCCTTCGCGATGACGAAGATTTGGTGATTTGACGGGACTTTACCAGCAAAATTTTAAGGCTAATATGGGGCATTATGACAATAAACATCTTGATACGGACAAGTTCATGACCGTTCACGACCGCATCCTGCCGCGTATCCCGGATATCGACAGAGGCCAGGGACTGGTCCTTGCGCGGCCCCGGGAATGCCCGGCGGATCATATCATCGATTGGCATGCGCATGAACGCGCGCAGTTGCTGTACGCCGTTCATGGCGTGATGCGGGTCACGACCGGTATCGGCGTCTGGGTGGTACCCCCGCAACGCGCGGTCTGGATACCGCCCGGCATATCGCATCACGTACAGGCGCAGGGAGCGCCGCTATCGATGCGCTCGCTCTATATCCGGCCGGACGCCCTTGCCGGTCTGCCCGATGTCTGTTGCGTCGTCACCGTTTCGCCCCTGATGCGCGAACTGATCATCGCGGCCATGGACATCGTCGACGATCCGGCCCCGGACAGCGCAGATGCGCGCCTGATCCGCGTCCTGCTTGACAGGATCGAGGGCTTACCCGTGGCACCGCTGCATCTGCCGATGACCACAGACCGCCGGGCCCGGCGCATCACCGATACGTTGCTGGATGATCCGTCGGATAACAGGACGCTGCAGGAATGGTCTGAGGAACTGGGTGCCAGCGAACGCACACTGGCCCGAATATTTACCCGCGATACCGGCATGACCTTCGGACAGTGGCGTCAGCAGGTCCGGCTGCTCGCCGCGCTGACACGGCTGGCCCAGGGCGACAGCGTAACCGATGTCGCATTCGATCTGGGCTATGCGTCTCAAAGTGCCTTCATCGCCATGTTCCGGCGCACCCTCGGCCGTACGCCGGGACGGTATTTTTCTGAGTAACCCCCTCACCCGACGCTTCGCGCCACCCCCTCCCGAGGGAGAGGGGCAGGATTAGTGAATTTTTAAATCGCCGCCTTGATCGCCGTGATGGCTTCAGCCGCCTTGGACCCGTCAGGGCCGCCGGCCTGTGCCATATCGGGACGTCCGCCGCCGCCCTTTCCGCCGACCGCTTCCGACCCGGCGCGGACCAGTTCAACTGCATCCTGCTTGCCGATCAGGTCCTCGGTCACGCCGACCACCAACGACGCCTTGCCGTCGGTATTGGAAATCACCGCAACAACACCTGAGCCGATCTGTTTCTTGATATCGTCGACCAGTCCCTTGAGTTCCTTTGCCGGGACACCATCAAGCACACGGCCCGAGAATTTGACGCCGTTGACGTCTTCAATCTCCGAACCCGTGTCGCCCGAAGCAGCACCGCCACCCATGGCGAGTTTCTTGCGGGCGTCGCTGAGTTCACGTTCCAGCTTGCGGCGCTCTTCCAGCAGCGCCTTGACGCGAACCGGCACGTCAGCGGGCTGGGATTTGAGTTCCTTCGCCGCCGCCATCAGGGCCTTTTCGGTTTCCGCGAAATAGGCACGCGCACCCGCCCCCGTGACCGCTTCAATACGGCGAACACCGGAGCCGACGGCGGCTTCGGAAAGAATTTTAAAGACACCGATATCCCCTGTCCGTTTGACGTGGGTCCCGCCGCAAAGCTCGGTCGAGAAATAATCGGCGTCCGGATCATCACCCATGGAGACAACCCGGACCTCGTCGCCGTATTTTTCACCGAACAGCGCCATGGCACCCGCCTCAACGGCGGACTCCGGGTCCATCAAACGGGTCGTGACGTCCGAATTGACGGCAATCTGCTGATTGACGTCGGCTTCGACCAGCGCCAGTTCATCGTCATTGACCCCTTTGGGATGCGAGATATCGAAGCGCAACCGGTCCGGCGCCACCAGCGAGCCTTTCTGGGTGACGTGACCGCCCAGATGACGGCGCAACGCCTCGTGCAGCAGGTGCGTCGCCGAGTGATTGGCGCGGAGGCGGGAGCGGCGATCATGGTCGACAACCAGACGCGCTTCATCTCCGACCTTGACGGTACCGCTTTCAACCCTGCCGACATGCACATGTACATCTTCGACCCGTTTTTGCGTGTCGGTCACGGTGATGACCGCACCTTCGGTCGTGATGGTGCCGCAGTCGCCCATCTGACCACCGCTTTCGCCATAAAACGGCGACTGGTTCAGAACCACTGCGACGTCGGTACCGGGCCCCGCGCCTTCTACGGTCTTGCCGTCGACCACCAGGGCTGAAATCCGGCCTTCGGCGGATTCCGTGTCATAGCCCAGAAAATCCGTCGCACCGACGGTGTCACGCACGCCGAACCAGACGGCATCGGTCGCGGCATCGCCGGACCCGGACCAGGCCTTGCGGGCTTCTACTTTCTGGCGCTGCATGGCGGCCGTGAAGCCGTCTTCATCGACCGTCATATCACGCGCCTTCAGCGCATCCTGCGTCAGATCGAGGGGGAAGCCATATGTGTCGTAAAGTTTGAACGCGGTTTCACCGTCCAGTATCGCCCCATCGGCCATATCGCCGGTCGCGTCGTCGAGCAGCTTGAGGCCCCGGTCCAGAAGCTGCTTGAAGCGCGTTTCCTCGAGCTTGAGGGTTTCGGCAACCAGTGCTTCGGATCGTTTCAGGTCGGGGAAAGCATCGCCCATTTCACGGACCAGCGTCGGCACAAGGCGGTACATCAGCGGGTCTGTGCAGCCCAGCATGTGCGCATGGCGCATGGCACGGCGCATGATCCGGCGCAAAACATAGCCACGCCCCTCGTTCGACGGCAGCACACCGTCGGTAATCAGGAACGTGCTGGCACGCAGATGGTCGGCGATAACCCGGTGCGACACGCTCGCGGGATCGGTTTTCGATGCTTCGGCGGAAGCCCGGATCAGCGTCTTGAACAGGTCGGTTTCATAGTTGTCGTGAGTGCCCTGCATCACCGCGGCAATGCGCTCCAGACCCATGCCGGTGTCAATCGACGGCTTTGGCAGCTCGACACGTTCATCCAGCGTGACCTGCTCGAACTGCATGAACACCAGGTTCCAGATCTCGATGAAACGGTCACCGTCTTCATCGGGCGAACCCGGCGGCCCCCCCGGAATATGATCGCCGTGATCATAGAAGATTTCCGAACACGGGCCGCAGGGACCGGTGTCGCCCATGGCCCAGAAGTTATCCGACGTCGGGATGCGTATGACCTTGCTGTCGGGAATGCCGGCGATTTTCTTCCAGAGCTCAGCCGCATCCTCATCCGACGAATGCACGGTCACCAGAAGCTTTTCCTCGGCCAGGCCGAATTCCCGGGTAACCAGCTTCCAGGCCAGTTCGATCGCCTGTTCCTTGAAATAATCGCCGAACGAGAAGTTGCCGAGCATCTCGAAGAACGTGTGGTGGCGCGCAGTATGGCCGACGTTTTCAAGGTCGTTGTGCTTACCCCCCGCACGGACGCACTTCTGCGATGTGACGGCCCGCGAATAGGGACGCGACTCGTTGCCGGTGAAGACATTCTTGAACTGCACCATGCCCGCATTGGTGAACATCAGGGTCGGGTCATTGCGCGGCACAAGCGGCGACGACGCCACGATCTCGTGACCGTTGGCGGCAAAATAATCCAGGAATGCGCGGCGGATATCGTTAACAGTCTGCATGTGGCTAAACCCAGTTCCGGACGTCGACTTCGTTACCCCAGAAATGGTGATTCCTCGGGCGGACGCAAGGTTTTAGCGGCTTGGCGGGGTTGTGTCGAGAGATCGTCTGATTGAATTCCCCTCGCCTTCCCATACGCTCTGCGACTGAGCACCCCTCTCCCGGGGAGGGGAGAGGGGTATCACTGAAACGTCGAACTTAATCGAGTGCCGCTTCCTCACCGCCTTCTTCGGCGGCGGCGGCTTCTTCGGTATTTTCCGGACCGGTCATCATTTTCTCGGTGATGAGGCCGGCATTCTCGCGGATCATGTTTTCGATTTTCCGGGCAACGTCGGGGTTTTCACGCAGGAAAGTCTTGGAATTCTCACGCCCCTGGCCAAGACGCTCGCTCTCAAACGAGAACCAGGCGCCGGATTTCTCGACGATGCCGGCGGTGACCCCGAGGTCGAGCAACTCGCCCATCTTCGAAATCCCCTCGCCGTACATGATGTCGAATTCAACCTGCTTGAACGGGGGCGCCACCTTGTTCTTGACCACCTTGACCCGGGTCTGGTTGCCGACCACTTCGTCACGGTCCTTGATCGCGCCGATGCGGCGGATATCGAGACGCACGGAGGCGTAGAACTTGAGGGCGTTACCGCCGGTCGTGGTTTCAGGGCTGCCGAACATCACGCCGATCTTCATGCGGATCTGGTTGATGAAGATGATCAGGGTGTTGGAGCGGGCCACCGACGCCGTCAGCTTGCGCAGCGCCTGGCTCATCAGACGCGCCTGCAGACCGACGTGAGTATCGCCCATTTCGCCTTCCAGTTCGGCGCGCGGCACGAGCGCGGCGACACTGTCGACGACCAGCACGTCAATGGCCCCGGAACGGACCAGCGTATCGGCGATTTCAAGCGCCTGCTCCCCCGCATCGGGCTGCGAGATCAGCAGTTCCTCGACATTGACGCCGAGCTTCTTGGCGTAGGACGGATCGAGCGCATGCTCGGCATCGATGAAGGCGCAGGTGCCGCCGGTTTTCTGAGCTTCGGAAACGATATGCAACGCCAGCGTGGTCTTGCCCGAGCTTTCCGGCCCGTACACTTCGATGATGCGACCCTTCGGTACGCCGCCGATTCCAAGGGCGATATCAAGCCCGATGGAGCCGGTCGAGATGCTCGCGACGTTCATCACTTCGCGCTGACCAAGGCGCATGATCGACCCTTTGCCGAACGCGCGTTCGATCTGACCGAGAGCGGCATCGAGTGCTTTGTTTTTGTCCACGTCGTTTTCCTTGTCTACGACACGTAAGGCGGGGCTGCTCATGTTTCGTCTCCGTTCTTTACATACACGCGGTTGCGATTCAACGTTGTCATTTGTACCTGTTATGTTCTCATTGTCCAGAACTATTTTAAGACATTGTATAACAACGTAAATTAATGACTTCGTTCCAATTGTGTTCCAGTTTCTCGGGCACATCGCCCACGTCACCGGCATCTTTGATTCGTCACCCAATGAAGGACTCGGGCAAGGACTCGCGGACACCGTCAACACCACTGAACCTAGATCACATGGGTGACAGTTTCGGTCACATGTAAAATCGGTGTGCCCGGTTTCGCTAATTGACTATGCAAGGATCGGGAGGATTTTTTACGTCAATGCCGGGAATAATCCCGAACATCATCAAGAGTGACCGCATCGCGCCCGATTACCCTTCGAGCACGTCCTTGACCTTGGCGGCCAGCCCCTTGAGCGTGAAGGGCTTGCCGAGGAACGCGATAGACGGGTCCATATCGGGGCCGTTGCGGAACACATCCTCGGAATACCCGGACATCAGGATCGTCTTGACCCCGTCCAGCTCCTGACGCGCCAGATTGACCAGCGTATGCCCGTCCATGCCGGGCATGACGACGTCGGAAATGATCAGGTCGATCTTCTTGTCGGTGTTGGCGATGACGTCGAGCGCGGTTTCACCGTCCGTCGCCTCCAACACGTCATAGCCCTTGTTGCGGAGTGCGCGAGCACCGAACAGGCGCACGGCGTCTTCATCCTCGACCAGCAGGATCACGCCCTGCCCGGTCAGGTCGCCTTCCATTTCAGGCCTGGCCTGCGGCACGGCCTTGGCCTTGGCGGCACCGTCCTGTTTGTGAACCGGCAGATAGATGATGAAGGCGGTTCCCTTGCCGACCGCACTGTCGACGAAGATATACCCTTCCGCCTGATGAACGATCCCGTACACCGTCGACAGTCCTAGGCCGGTGCCGGCCCCGACATCCTTGGTCGAGAAGAACGGCTCGAAAATGCGCTCCAGATTCTCTTTCGAAATCCCGGTACCGCTGTCGGAAACCGTAATCGTCACATAGTCCCCCGCCGGCAGGATTTCGTGACCTTTCGGTGTCGGTTGCTCAAGGCTTTCCGGTTTGGTGGAAATCGTGATCGCACCGCCGCCGGGCATGGCATCGCGGGCATTGACGCAGAGATTGATGACCACCTGATCGAACTGCCCCTTGTCGAACAGGACGGGGCCCAGATTGCGGCCGTGGTTCATGTTCAGATCGACCCGCTCGCCGATCAGACGGCCAAGCAGGTTCGACAGATCGCTCAGTGCCTCGGTCACGTCCATGACCTCGGGTTCCAGTTTCTGTTTACGCGAAAATGCCAGCAATTGCCGCACCAGATTGGTGGCCCGGTTGGCATTCTGTTTGATCTGCATGATGTCGGCGAAGTCGGGATCGTCGGGACCGTGGCGGGTCAGCAGCAGATCGGAAAAACCGATCATGGCCGTCAGCAGGTTGTTGAAGTCATGGGCAACGCCCCCTGCGAGTTGACCGACGGCCTGCATCTTCTGGGACTGGGTGAACTGAACCTCGAGATTTCGATGTTCGGTGGTATCGATGAAGTGCAGGACAAGACCGATGGTATCGCCTTCGGCATCGGCGACCCGGGCAATCGACAGGCTGACCGACAGATCCTTGCCGTCGGCGCGGTCCAGCCCCGCTTCCATGTGCGCCCCCTGCCCGACACCCATCACAGCCTTGGACAGTGCACCCTGCACCTCGTCACGATCTTCACGGGCGATCAGATCGGCGAACGGTGCATTGACCGTCTCGTCGGCGGCAAATCCGAGCAGGCGGCGGAACGCCGAGTTGCAGCCGTTGATATTCCCCTCCAGATCGACGAATGCGATCCCCACCGGCGAGTCGTGGAACAGCCAGCGCAGGCGTTCCATCAGCATGCCTGTTTCATCGGCATCCAGGATTGCTTCAGCGGCCTGATCGTCATAGCCGTCCGCGTCGGGTTCGCTTTCCATGCCTTCGGCGCCGGCAAGATCGAGCGCCACATCTCGGATCAGCAAGGAGCGCGTATAGAGCGGCCGGGTGCCGTCCTTGTTCATTTTCGCAGTCTGCATCAGAGTCGCCACGAACGGATCTTCGTCATTGGACGGCTCAAGCGTGACGACGCCCATGCTGACCCCGCCAAGTTCACCGGAATCACTGGCGTCACTGATGAACTCGCTCAACGACCGCCCGATCAGCGATGCCGGCGTTTCACCCAGCCAGCTGGCCAGCGTCACATTGCAGCGATCAATCAGGCCTTCACCGTCGGCCGACAGAAAGCCGAGCGGCATCAGATCGAAGATATCCTGCATCACGGTCACTTCGCGCTGCAGCTCCGCATGCCCCTTGATGATTTCCGTGACGTCGTCCAACTGCCAGACGCGCCCGGGCACGGGTGAAAGTTTGCGTGACCGCCAGCGCAATACCTTGCCGGACAGCCGTGCGAAACCGGCATCCTGTTCCGGGTGCGCCGACAGGCCGAGCGCATCCAGTGCCCGCCCGGCGCCCAGGCCGATATTGAAATCCTTGAATATCTGTGCGGCGGCGCGGTTCATGTTGGTGACCCGGCCTTCATCGTCGGTCATCAGGATCGCCGCGGAGGACTCTTCAAAGCCCCAGGCCCGGGGATCGTCGCGATGCTTGCGGCGTGCCGTGCGGTGCCCGAAACACCACGCCGACGCAAGGACCAACAGCGCCCCGGCACCGGCCAGAAGCGGGCTCGCCAGTTCGCGATGCACGGGCTGCTCGAACCACAGGTATGCCGCTGCCGCAAGAGCGCCCACGGCAAGCACAAGGAACAACGCACCCGATGGCGCACCATCCGTGTCCGCGATACCGGTGAAAATCGTGTCTGAGCCGCCGTTCTTAGAGCCCATTTAAATAAATCCCGATCAGTTCCGTTTCGTTCCTGGCTGGGCGGCCCGACAGGAGGGGCGCACAGCGCGATACCTTCGTATCGGGCAAGCGTTCCGACGCCGCGGGGGCCCGCCAGGGCGAAACCCGGACGGGGCGGACGGTTTCGGGCCGTCTCTGCGTCACGCGTCCTCGAATATGCCGAGGCATGTCCATCGTCCTCGTTTCTGGAGACAGCCCGAAACCGTCTCGCCGGAATGACCGGGATTTAATTAAATGGGCTCTAGCCGTCAACGTGTCCCGCCCCTAATGCAGCGTTTTCCCCTTAAGTCGCATAACGTAACCGATAACTTCGGCTACGGCGACAAAGTGTTCAGGCGGAATTTCCTCATCCAGTTCAACACTGGCATGTAGCGCTCGTGCCAGCGGCGGGTTTTCAACAATGGGAATGTCGTGTTCCTCCGCCACCTCCCTGATCCGGAAGGCAAGCGTATCGACGCCCTTGGCCACCAGCCGGGGGGCGGACATATCGTCAATATCGTATTTAAGAGCGACGGCATAGTGCGTCGGGTTGGTGATCACCACGTCCGCATCCGGCACATGCGACATCATCCGCTCGCGGGCACGTTGCTGGCGCAGGGCGCGGATGCGGCCTTTTACCTGCGGATCACCTTCGGACTGCTTGTGTTCGTCCTTCACTTCCTGCTTTGACATCTTCATCTGCTTGGTGAACTGGTATTTCTGGAATGCGAAGTCGAGCACCGCAATGACGGTCATGACGGCGATGGTACCCCCTGAAATCAAAATGGCGATATTCAGGATCCGGTCCATGATTTCCGCCATCGAAAATCCCGGCATCAATGTCATGTCCGTCAAAAGCGGGATGGTCATGCCGATTGAGACGAACGCCACGATCACCAGCTTCAGAATGCCTTTGAGGAATTCGACAAGCGAGCGGGCGGAAAACATCCGTTTCAAACCGGCCATCGGTGAAATCTTGGAAAATTCGGGCTTGATCTTTTCCGGGGCGAACAGCAATCCGACCTGCAGCAGATTACCGCCGATGGCGAAGACCAGAAGCAGAAGCATGAACGGGGCGAGTGCGAACCCGGCTTCGATGAAAGAATTCATCATGAACAATCGCATGCCGTCAAAATCTACCGGGATTTTTTCGACATTTTCCAGATACGGCAGACCGATCAGGCGGACCTTATTGGCGATCAGGGGCGACATGAAAATAATGGCCGCCGTCCCGGCCAGCAGCACGACCCAGCTTTTGACTTCCTGTGAAGACGCCACCTGCCCCTTGGAGCGTGCCTGCGACAGTTTTTTGTCTGTCGGGTCTTCGGTTTTTTGTGAGTCGTCTTCTTCAGCCATGTCGCTTTCCGTCCGCTTTGCCGGCGCCGTTCAGGGTGCGAGAAACGGCAGATACGCCGCATTGTATGCTTGCAGGAACACCATCATCATGCCTGAAAAGCAGACCATAATCACCCAGATCTGCAGGCTGACCTGAACCGGGAGCCCGAAGAAAAACACCTGCAACGCCGGCATCAACCGGCCAAGAATCCCCAGCGCCAGATAATACACCAACGCCACCAGAAGCATCGGCGATGACAGCTTGAGGCCAAGCGTGAAGGCGTTGCTGAGCGTCACCGTAAGGACTTCCGACATGTCGCCGAAAGCGATCGGCACACCCGGTCTGAACAGAGAGAAGCTGTCGGTCATGGCACGCAGGACGACGTGATGCAGGTCCGCTGCAAACACCGCAACCAATGCCGTCGTGCTGAGAAATCCGGAAATCACGGAGCTTTGCTGGTTGGAGATCGGGTCCTGTATAAGCGCGTTTGCCATGGATGCAAAATACGCAATGAACGTCCCCGCCGCCTGCAGGGCGGAAATCACGAATACACCGATGCTGGCCATGAATGCGCCGATGATCACCTCGCCGGCCAGGATCAGGAACATCGTCATCGCGCTGGCCGGCATCGGCGGCATGTATTGCGAAAGCGTCGGCAGCAGCAGGAAAGTCATGGCCATGCCGAGACCAAGCCGATAGCGCGGCAGCACGTAACCGGCACCAAACCCGGGAATCAGGAAAAGCATCGTACCGATCCGCGTCATGACCACCGTCATCATCCAGATATTCACTTCGAGGAATTGTTCCAGCACCCCGGAGGCCCCGCGCTAGTTTATGCCGAGCGCGACCATGCGGTCGAACAGCGTGCGCGAGAACTCGATGACCTCGGTCATCATGAACGGCAGGAAAACCATGATCGCCAGAAAGATCACGATGATCTTCGGCACGAACGTCAACGTCATTTCCTGGATGGTGGTCAGCGCCTGGAACAGCGCAATTGCAAGACCGATCAGAAGACCCGCAACCATAATCGGACCGGCAGTGATAAGGACCACCCAGAGTGCCTCTCGCCCGACTTCCATGACTGCGGTTTCGTTCATAAGCGACCCCTGCCGAATCGGGACGCCTTCGGGCTCAACCCGGCATACGCGCCCCTGAGATCAGTCCGCGAAAGCGTCAGATCGGCATACGCAGGATTTCCTTGTATGCCTCGATCACCTTGTCACGGACCGCAACCACAGTCTGCAACGTGACTTCGGCTTCCGCAACCGCGGTCACGACCTGGTTCAGGTCAGCACGGTCGTTCACGCCCTGGATTGACATCTGCTCGCTTTTTTCGCCGATCTTGATGGCTTCATCAATGGCGCTGCGCACAAGTGATGCAAATTCATCCCCACCCGAAGCCGGCGCCGGTTTGGCAGCCCGCCCCCCGAACGATTCGCCGTTGGCGACGTCTGAATAGGCCTTGACCGCATTCGCGAAACCCATAGCTGGATTAGACATTTTTCGTTCCCGTTCCAGGTTCACCGAACAGCTTCTCGGCCGGTGTCCTTTTTATATAAGGCCGCTTTCTCGGGGCCTGATGGCGGCAGCCGGTTTATCCGGCGCCTGTTGTCCCTAGCGCAGGATGTCGATGGTGCTCATCAGCATCGAACGCGAAGATTTGATGACGCTCAGATTCGCCTCATAGGACCGCTGTGCTTCACGCATGTCGGTCATTTCAACAAGCCGGTTAACGTTCGGCGTCAACACGTAGCCATCGGCGTCCGCCGCCGGATGACTGGGTTCGTATCGTTTGCCGAACTCCGACATGTCCGGGCGCACCTTGTTGACACGCACCGTATCCAGGCCAATGGCCCGGTCGAGTTCATTTCTGAAGGTGACCGTCTGGCGCCGGTACGGCTTGCCGTTCGGATCCTGCGGCAGGGAATCGGCGTTGGCGATGTTCTGCGAAATCACCCGCAGCCGTTCACCCTGCACCCGCATGCCGGCGCCGGAAATTGCAAAAGTCTTGAGTAGATCGTCCATCACTGATCCCTATTGCCGATTATTTCGATCTGACTGCCTGCGCGATCATCGCCAGGTGCTTCTTGTACAACTGGGTGACGAGGCGGTGCTTGGTGTGGGTTTCATTCATTCTGGCCATCTGCTCTTCGAGCACCACGGAGTTCCCGTTCGGCGACGTTTCAAACGGATGGCGTTCGGTTTGCTCGGCAAAATCACGGATGCGCTTGCGCCGCCCCGGTTGGTGGGAAGCGTTTGTCACATCCATGTTGAGCTGTATTTTTTCCTGACGCAGGATTTCGCGGAATTGAAAGGGCTTGAGGTCCGTCGCCCTGTAACGCGGCGTATCGGCGTTGGCGATGTTCTGGGCTAGAACTTCCTGGCGCTGGGTCAGCCAGTTCAGGCGGGTTTTGACCGCTGCAAACAGGGTGGTTTTGTTCAAATCCATACCCGATATCCCTTTGACCGTGTCCCGGTAGCCATCTCAATGCGAATCCCGGCCCGCATGTTCGGCGGAAATTTCCTGCCGATTTCCTGCCGATTTCCTGATAGGCATTATCTGCCGGGTTTCTTAACAAGTGGTGAATCTTTGTTAACGATATCTGCATACCCCCCCGACAGCGGATATAAGGGCCGAATTCATGGTTTGTTAAACCGCATCGGTGAAAGTTAACCATTCATTTCCTGTACATATTCAGGGACAATGTCTCCGGGCTCGGGCCTGACGAGGGAGGCGCGGTTGGGACACACCGACGATCTGACGCAGACCAACATGAAACCGCCGCCGGCCACGGAACGCGCGGTATCGGTCGCTTTGAAAGAACAGAACGACGGACGTGCACCCAAGGTAATCGCGGCCGGGCGCGGGACCGTTGCCGAGCAGATTCTGGCACTTGCTTTCGCGCACGGAATCAAGGTCCGCGAGGATGCGGATCTGGCCGAATTGCTGTCAGCGATTGATATCGACAGCGAGATACCGCTCGAAGCCTTCACTGCGGTCGCTGAAATATTAAGATACGTCTACCTTGCCAATGCCGAAGCCGACAGCAAGGATGCCCCCAAGGCAGAAGACTGGACCCGGAACGGGCAATAATTCACGACGAGGAGCAATGCCATGACGGAAACAACGGATGCAGAGGGCGGCCCCGATTACCTTCAGGAAATCGATGATCTGACCCAACTCGTCGAAAGCGGTCACGAACTAGTCCGCGAGGGAAATCAGGTCGACCTGACGAATCTGGAAGCGCCGATCGCCGATCTGTGCCGCCGGCTGGCCGAGGTTCCTCCAAAGGACCCTGAAGCCGTGACCACGGCCATTCAGCATCTTGTCGCGCGTCTCGGTGCGCTCAGTGAAGCGCTTCAAGCCCAGGCCACTCAGAACTAGGCATACATATAAATGGGTATGGACGGTTATTTGCGGTTTGCTCTGGCGCTGATCTTCGTGATCGCGCTGATCGGCGTGCTTGCCCTGCTTGTCCGCCGCCTCGGCTTCGGGTTTCCGGCCGGAGTTACCAAAAGCGCCGGCAACCGCCGCATCGAAGTCGTTGAACTTGCCGCGCTGGATGTGCGGCGAAAACTCGTCCTGGTCAGGCGTGACGATGTGGAACACCTGCTGCTGATCAGCCCGACCACGGAACTGGTCATAGAAACCGGTATCCGCGATGGCGCCGATTTCAGGGATGCGCTGGAAGCGGTCTCGCAACGCCAGCCGGAAGACGATCCCCCTCCCGGAGAGCCTCAGGCATGAAACTGAAAACGTTCCTGAGCTGTTTCATCGCGTCTGCCGCCGGGCTGACGCTGGCGGTTCTGTTCGGCGCCGGAGACGCGCTTGCACAGACCTTCAGTCTCGATCTCGGTGCGGGCGGCGATTCAACCGCCCGGATCGTTCAGCTGATCGCCCTGATCACGGTATTGTCGCTTGCCCCGTCAATCCTGATCATGGTGACGTCATTCGTCCGTGTCATCGTTGTGCTGTCCTTTCTCAGGACAGCCATGGGCACCCAGCAGACACCGCCCAACCAGGTCCTCGTCAGCCTGGCAATGTTCGTGACCGCATTTATCATGATGCCAACCCTGGAGCAGGCCTATGACAACGGGATCGAACCGCTGATCGCCGGCCAGATCGATGAATTCGACGCTTTCGAACGCTCCATCCAGCCGTTCCGGGTATTCATGCTGCGCCATGTGCGCGAGCAGGATCTGGAACTGTTTATCGACATCAGCGGGACCGAAGTCGAACAGGCGCGTGAAGAAATGCCGATGCGGGTCCTGATCCCTGCCTTCATGATTTCAGAATTGCGCCGTGCCTTTGAAATCGGCTTTCTGATCTTCGTGCCGTTTCTGGTGATCGACATGGTCGTGGCGTCGGTGCTGATGGCCATGGGGATGATGATGCTGCCACCTGTCATCATCGCACTGCCGTTCAAGATCATCTTTTTCGTGCTGGTCGACGGCTGGTACATCATCGTCGGGTCGCTGGTCCGCAGCTTCGGCGGCTGAAATCAGTTCAGCGATGAGAGCGGCACACCGTCCTTCAACTTGTCCCGGTAAGCGGTCAGGAATGTCTCGACTTCCTTGACCTTTGCCGTGACCCGGCCCGGATCAAGTGTTCCGATTTCCGCAGGCGCGGTAACAAGCTCGAAAGCTTCGGCAAATTTGGTGCCGGCCATGGCCGGGCCGAATTCACTCTTGATCTGGCTGACCGCACGTTCACCCCCGGAATTGGTCAGCGCGATGGCATAATTGATGAGACGTGTCGCCTGGGTTTCGGTGACCGGCATATCCGGCTTTGCCCCCGACATCTTGACCAGGAGCCTGAGGGACTTGGCGGCCTCTCGCCATTCCCCCCGGTTCCAGAAAATTTCCATGCGCAGAAGTTCCGCCGCTTCACTATCATCTTCCTGTAGCAGCGTCAGCGCATCCCCCGTCTGGTTCATACCGGCAAGGATCTGCGCCCTCAGATGCCGGCGTTGATCGACAAGGTCCTGCGGTAAATTCGGTTCGTTCGTCCCCTGCAGGACTTCAAGCGCACGCTGAAAATCCTCGGCCAGTGTATAGATCAGCCCCAGCCTGGAACCGACGCGGGCCTTTTCTTCCCCTTCGAGACGGAACTGGACCTGTGCCTTGAGGATTTCCGCCGCCCGGTCCAGCAGGTCGACTTCGACGAGCTTGTCGGCAAGATTGCGGATCATTTCATCGCCGCGCGCACCGGCCGGGGTCAATTCCTTGAACTCGTTATAGATGGCGATGGCCTTGACCGGATCAATTGCATCCGCCTCTTTGCCCAAGAACAGGGTGTTGAAGGTTTCGCTCATCTGCTTGGTGATTTCAGGTGCTTCCTCAAAATCACGGAAGTTGGTTGCGGCTTCCTTGAGGGTCGACAGCCCTTCACGATAGAACCCCTCGTCCAGGTACAGTGAGCCCAGCCGCCGCAGATTATTGAATTCCATCTTGTCGCCGCGCCAGGCAAACCGCAGCTTTTCATACTCTTCGATGGCTTCGCGATGATCGATCCGGCGCAATTTCAACAGCATTTCCGTCCGTGCCACACGTGCCCGCGCCCGTGACGGACGGTGGTCGCTTTCCAGTACATTCTCCCAGAGACCGATGGCGCCATCGAAGTCGCCGTCCAGTTCCAGCAGCTTGCCCTGGGCGTAATTCAGCATCGCCTGTTCGGCCTTTGTCGGGTTTTCAAGATTGAGTGCATCCAGGAACAGCTTTGCCCCCTGCCCGTCCCCAGTTTCCGCAGCCACTTCGGCAATCAGTATCCCCAGCGGCATTTTCAGTGCACGCGGGTAATCGCGGGCGATGGATCCTGTAAACCGCAAATCACGTGCCGAGCCGATCCTGTCTCCCATCATCGCCCGTGAAGCGGCAGCCCACAGCCGGGCTTCGTCGTTTTCTTCAAGGCCTTCATAGGTCAGATCTTCCAGCGCCGTCTGGTACCGGCCGAGGAGAAAATTGGCACCACCCCGCAGGACCCGCACCGACGGATCGTTTTCAAGCAGGGGAATATCGTCAATGGCAACCCGCACCACACCAAGGGTTTCCGGTGCGTAGGCATTGGCAAAGAAAAACTTCGCCAGTTCCAGTCTGGCGGCTGCCTTACTTCGTTTCGGCGCGTCGACGACTTCAGCTTCATAGCGGCGGCGATAGACCCGCAACTGATCCGCAGGGGCGTAATATTTTTCAAGATCGGGCAAAGCGACGACCATCGCCCGCGACGCGGCAAGTTGCGCATGCGCCGCAGCGTCATCGGAGACGTTTGAAATCGCCAGTTGAACACCGGAACTGCTGATTTCAACCCCCTGGCGCAGCGCCCGCACCCTGAGATCATCAATCGTCGGATTGATGACGATCCCCTGTGCCGCCGGCTCGATGTTGAACTGCGGGAACGTGAATTTGCGGCCAACCGACTGACCCAATGGTATGACCGGGACGACGGCGAAATTATCACCGATGTTCGGATCGGATACGGCGATCGGCCGGCCCGGTTCCGGCACCGGGATGAAGACACGCGCACCAACCGGTGAATCCGGCTGGGCATTGACCTCAAGCGCGGCCTGCGGCGCCATTGGCCGGGGCGCGAAGTCGATGAGCCAGGCCAGCCCGTCACGTGCGACGGCCGGGTTGTAGCGTTGCGACGTCCGGATACGCAGAACGGTCGCGCCTTCGCTCGGGACCTGGAGAATTTCAAATGCGGCTTCCCCCGCTTGTACCTGCAGTGCCGCCGTGTCGACGTTCATCGGCTTGTCGAACACGATCCAGATCGCACCGCCGCGGCGGAATGTCGCCGCTGCCACCGGTTCATCAAAATCAAACCGGAAGCCGAGCTGATCCTGACCCGGTGTCGCCGTTACCCGGGCGGCCGTCGCCGGTGTATCCCCTGCGGGGGCCTGCGCCCGGGCCGACAGTTCTTCGGAAATCGGTTCCCCTGCCGGGGCCAGGGCCGGGGCGCTTGCCGCAGGTGCCGTCCCCGTCGGCGTCAGGGCCCGCGGCGCCATATTATCAGCAGCATCACGGGTCCGTTCAGCCGTCAGATTAACCGGTGCCCCCTCTGTGGCCGGCGGCGCGGTTTCGGCGGTTTCAACGGATTCCACCGGTGCAACGGGTTGCGCAGCAGGCGCACCATCATTTCCAGACGCGGGTTCAGCCGCAGGTGCCGCCGCCGTTTCAACAGCTGTTTCAGCCGGCAGCGCAACAGGGTCAACAGCGCCGGTCGGTTCACGTACATCAAGCACGACTTTTGTCCCGGACAGGAAATCCCGGATTGTCGAGGTCGGGGGAACGGCCAGGGTTACAGTCGTGGCATTCGCGTTTGCCTGGGTCCGTGCACCACCGATCAGACGCGCCCCGCCGTCTGCAAGCGAACCAAGCTGCAGACGCGCCGGGCGCTGGAAATTCAGGGTAACCACCCCGCCGGTATTACTGATCTGATACGGTGTATCCTCGGTAAAATCGAACACGATACGGGTATATTCGGGATGCTCCCCGGTGCGCACCCTGACTTCGGGCGCATCTGCGGGGGTGGCCTGGGCACCGGACAGGACCCGGCTTTCGCGGATCGGCTCAACCGGCACATTGATCGTGCCGTTCTCATCGGAAGTGCGCGTTGCCGGTGGTGCAGCGTTCTGTGCGCTGTCGTCGGCGAGCAGTTCGACGGTAACCGCCGTACCGGTGTAGAACGCAAATACCTGCGCCGGTTTTTCAAGTCTGAAACTGACGGACCGGCCATCAGCGCCCGTTTGCGGGTCGGATATAACATCGGGCAGGGCATCAGACACGGCGCGGAAATTGCCTTCGACCGGGCGTGAAAACCGCACGTTCAGCCGACCGTTCTCTACGCTATGCTGATAGGAAACCGGCACCTGCCAGCCGAAGGTGATCAATGAAGATTTGCCGGATTGCTCGGTACGCACCTGAATGCGCTCAGCCTCGGCGGCGGCAGCGCTGCCAAGTAAAAGGAGCACCGCGAGCACGTATATTCTGATGTATTTTACCTTCCGCATCAAAATGCCCTCGATGTCGGCATGATAATGATATCAACCCGGCGCGCCAACCGGCGCTTGTCGGCATCGCTCAGTTTCGGCAGCCGGTTGTACTGCGTCGCCGCATATCCAAGGGCGATGATTTTCTCTTCATACCCACCCCGGCGGATTGCATTTGCGACCGATGCCGCACGGGCGATTGAAAGCTCCCAGTTCGAGGTAAAGGCCCCGTTACCGGGCGGTTCAGGGTCGGTGTGTCCGGTCACGGCGATGGTATTGCCGACATTGTCGAACATCGCCCCCAGCGTCAGCATGGCGCCCTGCGCCCGGTCACTGATAACCGCCGCACCCGGATCGAACAGGAGATCACCCGGCAGGGCAACCAGCAGCCGGTCCTCAAGACGGACAATCAGTGCATCCTTCAGAAGCGGGTCGCCGGAGAGGTTTTCTTCGATTACCGAAGCCAGATAATCCAGATTGACGGCACGGCGATGGAACAGCGTCCCGACATTCAACTGTGCGCTCGGCTTGGAGATAACTTCCTCGGTCACCGGGTTCAGTGTTTGCGACAGGGAATCGATGATCTTGTCCCACTCGTCGATTTTGACGTTCGACATCGCGAACAGCATGACGAAAAACGTCAGAAGCAGCGACACCAGATCGGTGAATGTCAGCATCCACATTTTGGTGTTTTGATGTTCCGGCTCCTCGGCATGTTCAAGGGCCATCACCTGATCGCGTCTCATGGCTGCCCTCCGGTCTTCTCAACCGGGACCGGCGGCAGCGTACGCTTGCGCATTTCGTCCAGCGCATTTTCAAAACGTACCTCGGTCTCCTCTATGCCGCGCACCCAGAACCAGATCGATATGTTGCCCGGATCACCACTCTTGACGCCGACGGAAACACTGTCCGGTGGCGCACCGCGGCCAATCATGGTGCGCGCCAGTTCTCCGGCACGTGCCATGTCGATCCCCTGCTGCACCGGCAGATAGAAGTTTCCCGTCAACGGGGTGCCGACCACAACCTCCATATCCTGACGCAGACCCGGGGGACGGTTTGAGAGCGTTGCAACGATCCGGTCCAGCAACGGCAGCATGTCGTCGCGCACCGCCGGCTCATCCGCCTTGAACAGGGCGCTCGCGGGCATATACAGCCGCATCAGCCGGCCCGGCTGAACGACTTCGATCTTTTCAATCTGAACGGCCGTTGAGAAAAGCGACGTCACCTGTTCCTGAAAAGCCTCCCCGGCGATGATATCCCCGTCCTTGGCATTGAACGCCGTCGGATCGGATGTCGGCGGCAACACAGTGGTGAATGTCGACGACAGGCTGTCCATCACGGCGTTTGATTTGACCTTTTCAAAGGTCGAAATCGACACCAGCATGATGAAGAACGCCAGAACCAGCAGAAACAGGCCGAGGAAAACCGGGACGATATCCGGCGCATGCGGCGGATCGTTTTCGGGGAGATCGATGTCCATTTCCCGCAGCATGTTTCCGGACCCCGTCAGAAGTCACCGAGGACGCTGACCAGTTTGGTCTTCAGCGTCTCGGCCGTATACGGTTTGATGATGTAGTTAGAAACCCCGGCGCGTTTTGCCGCGATGACGTTTTCGGTTCGGCTCTCCGCCGTCACCAGAATGAACGGCAGGTCCTTGAGGTTTTCGTCGGCACGGACTTCCTGCAGAAGTTCAAAGCCGCTCATCGGTTCCATGTTCCAGTCGGAAATTACCATGTCATACCCGCCGCCCTTCAGTTGATCGAGCGCATCGGACGCGTTGGTCGCTTCATCGACATTATTGAATTTCAGCTGTCGGAGCAGGCTTTTCAGCACCCTGAGCATGGTCGGATAATCGTCCACGATCATAAACTTCATGCCCAGGTCGACAGCCATACCCACTCCCAATATTCGGAAACACATTTAGTGTTGCGTCCGAAAACCCAAATAATCCGGTGTCCCAATCAGATTTTTTAATCAAAATCTGATTATTCAGGCCGACTTCCGGTCAGCCACATCTGCTCTGCAACCGCGCCTACAGACCGCCGACGTTCTTCGGCAGTTCACGCAACGCCCGCAATTCGACGGTCACCTCACGTGCCCTGTCGGGGTTCATCTGCGCCATGACAGGGGCCAGTTTACGTTCTTTCATGCGTTCCGCGACTTCAAGCAGGGTTGCCATCTCAAGTTCCTCGAAAATCCGCGCGGCGTCCTTGGGCTTCATGTTCTCGTAGATTTTCACAAGACTGCCGAGTTTCTTTTCCTGCTGTTCATCGAAGACCTTGATCCGGGCCTCGATAACACCGCGCAGGTCTTCAAGCTCGGCAACACGGCGTTCGATACGGATTTCCGCCGCCCGCAAAAGCCCTTCACGGGCATCAAGCTCGCGTGCTTTGGCAGCCAGCTCATCGCGGCGTTCGGCAAGGCGCATCAGGATTTCGATTTCAGCCGGCGTCAACAGTGTCGGGTCATCGGTAATCAGCTTTGAAGGATCCTGGCGTACCGTCAGCGCCCCATCGGCGGGCTCTCCCGGCACCGGCTCGACGGCAGGCACTGCGGCCGCTTCCGGGTTCGCGGCGGCGTCAGCCGGCGGCTGGTTCGGGTCTGTCTGGGCGCGGGCTTCCGAGACGTTGATCGTGCCGTCAAGAAGGTTGTCGATCCCTTCCCAGATATCACCGACCCGCACCGTCAACATCAGCGTCGCGGCAAAGATCGTCACGGGCAAAAAGCGGATTTTGGAAATCAGTGTTCTCATGATCTTTCCAGTTTCCTCTGGTTATCCGGCGTCACGCAGGGCGCGGAGCAGTTCTCGCTCTGCA
Source organism: Rhodospirillales bacterium (assembly GCA_040218645.1). GTDB lineage: Bacteria > Pseudomonadota > Alphaproteobacteria > Rhodospirillales > Casp-alpha2 > UBA4479. The sequence goes on along the minus strand of JAVJQZ010000009.1, from coordinate 45,568 downwards.
TCCGAGCGGGGCTCTATGCCGCCGCTTTCAGAATCGCGTTTGCCTTGTGATTCCGCATGCCGGCTTTCGACCGCCGGCGCTTTTCTCTGTTTCTGAGTGCCGGCCGATGTGGATGCCGGCTTCGGCACGACCCCCAGGCCATCCCGTGCTTCACGCACCAGTTCTTCGAGCCTGTCCGCGGTGGAGCCGCCACGGTCCGCCAGAAATGCTATGTCATCGCGCAAAGTCTGCGCACGTTGCATCTGGATGTCCAGGGCCTGGGCGACGGTCCGTAACTGATTGAGGTTCTCTTCGGCGCGCTGGGTGGACTCGCCGAAAGTTCTGGCCAGATTTTCCAGATCTTTCTTGTCCCTGCGCAGCCGGTTGAGGCGCTTGTTCAGTGTAATCGCATAGGCAATTGTCACCACCAGAAGTACGGCGACGGCGATATCGATGATCAGGGTATAAGGCATCACTTCGTATCCTTCATCCGTTGTCCGTGCATCAACCGTTACGCGGCGCTTTTTCTATCCGGTCGGCGATCCTGACGGCGATCCGGTTTCCCTTTCGGCCCATTCGGCCGGTGTACATCGGCACGTCACCGCAGACCAGTTGCACCGGAGATTCCTGCGTGGCGCTCAGCATGATTCTGGACCCGACCTTGAGATCGAACACATCCCTCAGTTTCATCACCTGTGTGTCGATCACCGCTTCCAGATCGACATCGGTCACCCACAGCTCTTCGGCGAGGTGCGTTTCCCAGATCGTGTCACGGCCGAATTTTTCTCCCATGAACATCTGCAACAGCAATTCACGAACCGGTTCCAGGGTCGCATACGGCAAAAGCAGTTCGAGCCGTCCGCCCCGGTCTTCCATATCGATCCTGAGACGCGCAACGATGGCAGCGTTGGAGGGACGGGAAATCGTCGCGAAACGCGGGTTGGTTTCAAGGCGGTCAAACCGGAATGTCACCGGGCTCAGTGGCTCGAATGCGGCAGACAGATCGCCGAGCATGACATGCACCATCCGCTCGACAAGCGAGCGTTCAATGGTCGTATACGGCCGGCCTTCGATGCGCATTGCCGCCGTACCCCGGCGCCCGCCCAGCAGAACGTCGACAATCGAATAGATCAGCGAACTATCGACCGTTATCAGACCATAGTTGTCCCACTCTTCGGCCTTGAAGACGCTCAGCATGGCCGGCAGCGGAATTGAATTCAGATAATCGCCGAAGCGAATGGAGGCGATGTTGTCGAGCGACACTTCCACGTTGTCCGACGTGAAGTTACGCAATGACGTCGACATCAACCGCACCAGCCGGTCGAAGACGACTTCCAGCATCGGCAGGCGTTCATAGGAAACAAGTGCCGATGACAGGATCGCCTGAATACCGGCCCGCTCGCCGGCTTCGTCACCTTCTTCATCAAAGCCGAGCAGCGAGTCGATTTCATCCTGGTTCAGAACGCGGGTCGCTTCACGCGGCGGCCCGTCTTCGTCGCCGTCACCGTCGCCACCATCATCGTCGGTGGTCATCATGGCTTCCCATTCGGCCGCGAGTTCATCCGCGTCGCCTTCGCCCCCTTCGCTCTCCTCAAGGGCGGCGTCCCACTCAGCTGCTAATGCGTCGTCATCACCAGGCGCCATATGAAGTCGCCTCCTCACAGTCTGACCGCATGCTTAACGGCCTCATTGAATCAACATTTCCTTAAACAGGATGTCCCTGACCTGAACCGGCGCGACAGCCGCACGAATACGGGTCAGCAATTCTTCGCGGAGCCGGTACATCCCGGCTGACCCGTCCAGATCCTCGATCCGCAATTCCCGCAGGTAAACGTTGAAATTGTCCATTACCCGCGCGATTACGGCTTCGACTTTCGGCTTATCCTCTTCATGTACCAATTCCAGGCTGACCTGGATTTTAATGAACCTCGCTTTCCGGCCGGCTGTGTTCAAATTCACCGTCAATGCCGGCAGTTCGTAAAATACGGATGGCCCTGTTTCACCTTCTACGGTTTCCGACGTCTGGTTCGGGTCGCCGACAATCATTTTCAGCACCGGGTCTAGCAGACCCGTGAAGTAAGCACCGGCAATACCACCCAGCACCAGGAGAATGACGATAATGATGACGATCAGGAGCTTCTTTTTACCCCCTGATGAAGCTGCGGCTTCGTCGCCACCGCCATCCGCTTCCGTTGCGTCGTCGTCGTCTTCCTCGGCCATGGGCCCTCTACTCCGGAACAGGGACGGCAAAGCCGAACCGCCTCTATCCGCATGCGAACTATAGTCCGCGTTTGGTTAACAAGTTATTGCCAGCGGCGGTTTCGGCCTCTTCGAAAATAATCCCCGCGTTATCGTCAAACTTTTACTGAGCAAGGCGTTGCAGCGAATCATAAGATACCAAATAGGGCATTCACGGGGCAACAACACTACGACATCTTGCCAATATTAGATGAAATGCCCAGGGCGGCATTTCCTGCCCGGTAAAGGATGCATACTGCCACGCCTGTTACCCTGCCGCGGTCACGCTTGGCCCATATTAACATATTGATTTAATTAATAATATCAACTTGGCACGGCAGATGCATATAACACCGCAAAAGCACACCGGCTCATGTCCGGACAGATGCTTGAGAACGGGAATAAGGATTGTGGACTATGGAAAATACCATGTACGTGGCGCTGTCGCGCCAGTCGACACTACGCCGTCAGATGGATGTCGTCGCCAACAATCTCGCGAACATGAGCACCCACGGGTACAAAAGCGGCCAGATGATGTTTGTCGAACACCTTACCAAATCAAAGGGTGGTGACAGTCTTCTGACCCCGAAACTGGCCTATGTTCGCGACATCGCCACCATGACCGACGTCAAGCCGGGTCCCGTGGAAACCACGGGCAACCCGCTCGATATCGCGATCCAGGGTGAAGGATATTTTGTGGTGCAGACGCCCGAGGGTGAACGCTTTACGCGAAACGGCCGACTGCAGCTCGACAACACCGGCCAGCTTGTCAATCAACTTGGTCAGGCGGTTATGGCTGACGGTGGAGCCCCGCTGATCTTTGCCCCTGAAGACACGGAAATCGTGATCTCCAGTGACGGCACCGTCTCCACCAACAACGGCGAGCTCGGCAAGCTCCGTGTTGTCAGGTTCGACAACGATCAGGTGCTGGAACGCACCTCCGGTGCACAGTTCACAACGACGGAGGACAACCCGGCACAGGACGTGGAGAGCCCGTCCGTGCTGCAGGGGGCGGTCGAAGGCTCCAACGTCGAGCCGATCCTCGAAATGGCCAACATGATCCAGGTTCATCGTGCCTATGACTCGGTAAAATCCTTTATCGACCGCGAGGACGAACGTCAGCGCAGCATGATCAAGGAACTCGGCTCTACGTCGTAAGCCACAGGAACAATACACCCGTCCGATAACGGTGCGGGTGCAATGAAAAACGGGAAAGGATTGAACAATGAGATCACTGGATATTGCATCGACGGGGATGTTGGCGCAGCAGCGCAACGTCGAAGTTATTTCGAACAACCTGGCGAACATGAACACCACCGCGTTTCAGCGCCGCCGCACTGAATTTCATGACCTGATTTATCAGGATCTGCGCCGTGTCGGCTCAACCTCGTCGGATGCCGGTAATGTTGTTCCGACCGGAGTTCAGTTGGGTCTCGGCGTGAAGCTTGCGGCGGTCTACCGCATTCATGAACAGGGCAACCTGACCGCGACCGACAACACTTTCGATATCGCCGTGCAGGGCAAGGGCTTCTTCCAGGTCCTGCTGCCGACCGGGGAAACTGCCTACACACGTGACGGCACGTTCCAGTTGAACCAGAACGGCCAGGTCGTGACGCACGACGGGTATCAGATGCAGCCCGGCATAACGGTGCCGCAGACCGCGATCGACGTCACCATCAACGCGGCGGGTGAGGTGCTGGCAAAAATCGAGGGCCAGGTCGCACTGCAGAACCTCGGCCAGATACAGATCGCCACGTTCCAGAACGAACCGGGTCTTCAGGCCATTGGTGATAACCTTCTGCTGGAAACTCCGGCTTCGGGATCGCCCGTCACCGGCAACCCCGCTGCGGTCGGTTTCGGATCCCTTTTGCAGGGTTTTCTTGAAACATCGAACGTGAATGCCGTCGAAGAGATTTCCCATCTGATCTCGGCACAACGCGCCTATGAAATGAATTCGAAGGTCATACAGACCTCCGATGAAATGATGGGCACGCTGACGACGCTCAGATAACAGGGCCAAGGATAAGGAGTGAACCCATGCGTAAACTACTTGTTCCCTTGATCGCCGTGATCGCCGTGATCGCCACGATCGCCGCCGGTGCATTGCCGGCGATGGCCGGCAATTATCAGGACAAACCCGGCGTGGCCGAAGTGGCCACGCTGGAGCCTGCAAAAGGTTCCACGCTGAACGATCATATTATCGTCGACAGCAAAGTGATCCGTCTGGGTGACTTCTTCACCAATGCCGGCGATCAGGCCGAGGTTTCTATCGCCTATGCCCCGGAACCCGGGAAACGTGCGGTGTTCGATGCCCGCTGGCTGTATCGTGTCGCACATGCCTACAAGCTCGACTGGCGGCCGCTGAGCGCCAAGGCTGAAGCGGTTGTCGAGCGGGCCTCGATCAGTATCCCACGCGAGGAAATCAAGGAACAGATTCTCTATGAACTTGCGGGGCTCGGTGTAACCGAGGAGATGGATATCGACTTTTCAACCCGCTTTCAGGAACTGTTCCTGCCCGCAAGCGCCGACCCGGTAATCCGTGTCGAGAACCTGAACTATCAGGAACGTACCGGCCGCTTTACGGTCGTCATCGTTGCCGGACAGGGCGCGGCCATGGAACGGGTCCGCATGACCGGCCGTGCATTCCGCACCGTCGATGTTCCGGTGCTCAGAAACCGCGTCCTGCGCGGTGACGTCATCAGAGAAGACAATCTTCAATGGGTGAAGATGAAAGCCGAACGCGTGCAGCATGACATCATCGTCGATGCGTCCGACCTGATCGGCAAAACCCCGAAACGCGGCGTCCGGGCCGGTCATCCGGTTCGCGGTGCCGATGTTACGCGGCCGCTGCTGGTCGAGAAAAACAGCCTCGTGACGATCTTTCACAAGGTCCCGAACATGATGCTTACGGCACAGGGCAAGGCCCTGCAGAGCGGTGCCGACGGTGACGTCGTGCAGATCAAGAACGGGCGGTCGAACCAGGTGATCGAGGCCGAGGTCATCGGTCCTGGCCGTGTCGCCGTACGCTCGATCTCGCATCAGATTTCAATGAGCCTCAACTAGGTATTCAACCGGGCTGAACCAGACATGGCCCAACAAGGAAGCAAGACAATGAAAACCGCATTCATACGCAAACGCAGTCTTCCGATGATCGCCGCACTGATCGCCGTCGCCGGCCTCAGCGGATGCAATCTGGCGACCCGTGTTTCCGAGATCGGCAGCGGACCGAAGCTGACAAACATCGAGAACCCGACGGCGAAACCCGATTACCGGCCGATCAGTCTGCCGATGCCGGCCCCGCAGGTCGCCGAGGAAAATCCCAGCTCGCTGTGGCGAAACGGCGCCCGGGCGTTTTTCAAGGATCACCGCGCCAAGGAAATTGGCGACATCGTGACGGTCAAACTTGACCTGTCCGACAGCGCGACGCTCGAAAACAAGACCGAACGCGCCCGTAACGACAGCGAAGACACGAACGTCAGCAAGCTGATGGGGCTTGAAACCAAGTTCGCAAACATCCTGCCGCTGGCCAATGCGGCGGTCGACCCCACGGCGCTGATGAGCTTCGACAATCAGCACTCGACGTCGGGTGACGGCGATATCGAACGGTCTGAAGACATCAATGTGACGTTTGCCGCCGTGGTCACGCAGATCCTGCCGAACGGTTCACTGGTCGTGATGGGCCGCCAGGAAGTGCTGGTCAACGCTGAACTCCGCGAACTGCTGGTCACCGGCGTCGTCCGGCCCGAGGACATCGAGAGCGACAACACCATATCACACGAAAAAATCGCAGAAATGCGGGTTGCCTATGGCGGCCGCGGCACGCTGAGCGGACTTCAGCAGCCGCGCTGGGGCACGCAGGTCTGGGATATCATATTCCCGTTCTAGGTTCATCTAGGAACCTGGTAACTTACAGCCGGCGCAGAACGCGCCGGCTTTTTTCTTGCCCTGCCTGATCCCTTATCCGATCCAAATAAATACGGATAACAACAGCCGGGATATTCTGCTCGGATCAGAAAATCTGAATTTCAGGCATAAAAAAAGACGCACTCGGCGCCGTCAGGAAGCTCACGTGAGTTGAAAATCAGACAGAAACGTTCAGCTTTGCGCCAACCGGGTCAGGCTGCGGTGCATCAGGCGGGCTGCTTGAACTCGCATCCGCATTGCTGGTTTCAAGTACTTTATCAATGCCGTTGATGTCGACAACGTCTTCGGTCCGCTCCGCTTTGCGGATCGTTTCCTTGACGGCTTCATTCTGCTTTTCATTGACGCGCTCAAGGGTCTCCTCGAACTGCTTCTGCTGCACGACGGCAACCTGAAAAGCAGCTGTGGCCGCGCTTGCGGCGACTATCGGTGAACCTTGTGTACTTTCGGTACGCATTCTGCTATCTTTCCTCTCGGAGTAAAATTATTCTAAATTACTCCTCTACGTCATCATCATACACAATATTACGTCTATGGCGCAACAAAAAAATCGACAAATTGTTAAAATAAGTAACATACTATTATCTCATTGATTCTGTTGCATTTATTTCCTCTTCCCTGTCGTTGCGGCAACGGCGGCGTGAGAAAATATTATCCATAGATGCATACGAAATGCATATCGTCGATTCTACGGACATGGTTTCGCAGAACATGTGCGGGACCGCGCTATAACGGCCCCTGCTCTCGCCGGTCATCTCTTGGGACAACCGGCTGCATCGCCGATATGCGTCAATCAGGCTGAAATTCTCAGTAAATCCAGTGGGGATCCGAGAGTGGGAATCCGAGCCTGGCGGCCCGGCCGCCGCGGTCAGTCGTCGCGATGGGTCCGTTCCATTCGCTCGTGACGCTCCTGCGCTTCCAGCGAAAGGGTTGCGATCGGCCGTGCTTCGAGACGGGCCAGCGTAATCGGCTCATCGGTTTCTTCGCAGTATCCGTATGATCCGTCCTCGATACGCTCCAGTGCCTGATCGATCTTGCTGATCAGTTTGCGGGCCCGGTCACGGGTTCGAAGTTCCAGGGAACGGTCCGTTTCAATGGCCGCCCGGTCAGCGATATCCGGCTCGATAATCCCGCCTTCCTGCAGGGTTTGCAGGGTTTCGTTGGATTCCTTTACCAACTCGGCGCGCCAGCTCAGAAGTTTTTGCCGGAAATATTCCCGCATCCGCGGATTCATAAACGGCTCTTTGGCAGTCGGCTTGTAATCGGGAGATAACGTAACGCTCATTTCGCGTATAGCTCCTGGACCTGAGGTGGCTAAGCGCGCGGAATATAATTGCGCCGGCCACAGGCTGCAAGCACGTATTTTGCCCGTGGCGAGGTTCCTAACTTCTTGATTTAAAGGGGGTTCAAATGAGGCTTGAAAACAACCCGAAAATCGCCCGGCAGACAGCTAGCGCGTCAGCTTGGCGATTTCCACTTCGACCCTAAGTTCGATTTCATCCACCAGATCGTTCAATTTCGGGTCGTCACTGGACATTTTCCGTTCACGAAGCCGCCGCGCCAGATCCTGTAACCTGTCTTTGGAAATCGACCCCGACAGCACGGCCAGGCGGATCTGCTCCAGACGGTCTAGCAGATCATTGCCGTAATTCATCATCAGACCGCGCGATTTATGGTCGGTCGCATCTGCCGCCTGCTCAACGGCAAAGATCGAGGAAACCGCACCGACACCGCCGGTCGCATGAGCCTGTTCGGTCTCCTCGGCTCCCGTGGCCTCACGAAGCGCATTGGCAAAGCCGCCGTCATTGCCAGACGTCTTCTTGGCTTTTCCGGTCGTTGAGACCCCTTTTGCCCCGTCGGTTTTGGTGACTTTCATACTGAGCGCTATCCCCGTGCCGGCGCCGGTCACTATGATCAGCGGTAACCGGCTATACGCCACGTTTAAATGGCAACACGCCGATTCCGCTATTTCTCTAACATATTCAATGGGTCTTCCGCGAGATATTTCACTCGGCCCTACATTCGGCAAGCAGGATCACGTGGTTTGAAAGCCAAAACCGAGATAAAAAAAATCTGGATTGTGCAAATGAGAATGACTTGCACACAAAGCCCGAAACAGGTAAAAACATTGCGTGAATGATAATCATTCTTAACACGCAGCCCCGCACAGGCTGCCTGTAAACAAAAAACCCAGATGATCCTGTTCCCGGGGCTGAACAGCCGGGACAGGATCAAGGAGACATTTAACAAATGAACCGATTTATCAAATCGATCGCCCTGGCAGCCATCGCCTTTACCTCCGTCGGCGCGGCGCAGCAGGCGACGGCAGAAGAAGTCAATCTGTATTCGTATCGCCAGCCGTTCCTGATCGAACCGCTGCTCAACAGCTTCACCGAAGAGACCGGTATCAAGGTCAACATAGTCTTTGCCGACAAGGGCATGCTTGAGAAGATCAAGGCCGCCGGTGAAAACAATCCCGCCGATGCGGTTCTGACGGTCGACATCGGCCGTCTATACGCACTGAAACAGGCCGGTGTTTTCGCCCCGGTCGATTCCGACGTGCTCAAGGCCAATATCCCGGCGCACCTTCGTGACCCGGAGAACCTGTGGTTCGGCCTGACCCAGCGCAGCCGTATTGCGCTGGTTTCCAAGGAACGCGTCAAGGAAGGCGAGCTCAAGACCTATGAAGAACTCGCCGATCCGAAATTCAAGGGCCGTATCTGCATACGTTCCGGCAAGAATGCCTATAACGTGGCGCTGATCGCCTCAATGATTGCGCATCACGGCAAGGCCGAAACCAAGGCATGGCTCGAAGGCGTCAAGGCCAACCTGGCCCGCAAGCCGCAGGGGAATGACCGCGCACAGTCCAAGGCCGTCTACGAAGGCCAGTGCGATATCGCCATTTCCAACACCTATTACGTCGGCAAAATGCAGACCAACGACGAAAAACCGGAACAGAAAAAGTGGGCGGAAGCCGTTCGCGTGACCTTCCTCAATCAGGGAAGCGATCAACGCGGTGCACACATGAATGTGTCCGGTGCCGGCGTGCTCAAGGGCGCCAAAAACCGCGATGCAGCAGTCAAACTCGTTGAATGGCTGTCCAAGGAAAAAGCCCAGCACATCTATGCCGAAGTGAACTTTGAATACCCGACAAACCCGAAGGTTGAACCTTCACAGCTGGTCAAGTCCTGGGGTGATTTCAAAAGCGACACGCTGAGCATGGAAGACATCGCGAAAAACCGCGAAGAAGCCACCAAGCTGGTCGACGAAGTCAACTTTGACGAAGGTCCGACGAGCTGAAGCTCCGCAGATCAAACATCGACAAATACGGCGGACGCCTCCATAACAGGGGCGTCCGTTCGTCGTTTCAAAAGCCGAGTTCATGACCGCCCAAGCCCAGCGCCCCCCCCTGATCGGGCATTTGTTGCCGAAAATACAGTTCAGTCCCTGGACATTGGGGGCATTGGTCATCGCGGCCCTTGTGGCGACGCCGATCCTGACGGTTCTCTATATTGCCGTAACGGACACTTCTCACATTTGGGAACACCTTTATAATTCCGTCCTTGGTCTGTATCTGGAGCGGACACTGCTGCTTATGGCCGGTGTCGGCACAGGGACACTGGTTATCGGCACCGGCACGGCATGGCTGGTGACCATGTGCCGGTTTCGCGGTTCGCGTATCTTTGAATGGGCACTGCTGCTGCCCCTCGCCGTTCCGGCTTACGTCCTTGCGTTCGTTGTCACCGACCAGCTTGAATATGCCGGAAACGTTCAGGTCGCACTGCGCAGCCTGTTCGGCTGGACCCGGCCGCAGGATTACTGGTTTCCGGAAATCCGTTCCATGGGCGGCGCCATAACGGTCATGACGCTGGTCCTGTATCCGTATGTCTATCTGCTGGCCCGCGCGGCTTTTCTTGAACAGTCGGTCTGTGTTCTCGAGGTTTCCAGAACCCTCGGCAAGACGGCCCTCGGCAGTTTCATTCACGTCGCCGTCCCGCTGGCCCGGCCGGCCATCGTCGTCGGTGTGACGCTGGTCCTGATGGAAGTCATCAACGATTTCGGAACGGTCGATTACTTTGCCGTCCGCACGTTCACAGCCGGGATCTTCGATGTCTGGCTCAACATGAATTCCATGGGCGGCGCGGCACAACTTTCATCCGTGCTTTTGCTGGTGGTACTGGTGCTGATCGTGACCGAACGGTTGGCCCGGCGAGACCGAAAGTTTCATCACACCTCCGGCAAGTATTCCGAACTGCCGAGCTACAGGCTCAGCGGGCCACGTGCTTTCCTGGCGTTCACGGCCTGTGCATTGCCTGTATTGCTTGGGTTCATCCTCCCGGCTGCCGTCCTCACCCATTATGCCTTCAGATTCTATGAAGAGACCCTCTCGGCCGACTATTTCAGCTTTGTCGCCAACAGTCTGATCCTGTCCGCGTCCGCCGCCGTACTGGCGCTGATCATCGGCCTGTTCCTTGCCTATGCGGTCCGCCTGTCGAGCGGCCCATGGGTCAAGATCGCCTCGCGAACCGCCAGCATCGGCTATGCCGTTCCGGGGGCGATCCTTGCCGTCGGCGTTCTCTGGCCGACGGGTGCCCTGGACCAGAGCCTGAGCTGGATCGGCGGGCATCTGGGGTTCAGCATCGGTGCCGTTCTGATCGGCACCATCGCCCCCGTCGTCTACGGTTATCTGGTGCGGTTTCTGGCGTTGTCCTACGGCACCGCGGAAGCCAGTCTCGGCAAGATCACCCCCAGCATGGACGGGGCCGCGCGTACGCTGGGCGCCAGTCCGGCCGGTGCCCTGCAGCGGGTTCATTTTCCCCTGATGCGGGGCAGCCTGCTGACTGCGGCAATACTGGTTTTCGTCGATTGCATGAAGGAACTGCCCCTGACCATGATCCTGCGGCCCTTCAACTTTGACACCCTCGCCACCTTCGTCTTCCAGTATGCGTCCGACGAATTATTGGAAGAATCCGCACTCGGCGCGTTGACCATTGTCGGTGCGGGGATTATCCCGGTGATCCTGTTGAGCGTCACCATTGCCAGATCCCGTCCCGGATCGCGATAGGCAGGGCGCCAGGAGCGGAGACGACATGAGCGGCCTGCACCTCAGAGCCATATCCCATGCCTTCGGCAGCCATAAGGTGCTGTCAGGGGTATCCGTGTTTGCCGCGCCGGGCGAGCTTGTCTGTCTGCTGGGGCCAAGCGGCTGCGGCAAAACCACACTGCTGCGCCTTGCCGCCGGGCTTGAAACCTTGCAGACGGGTCAGGTTGAAATCAACGGCACCATTGTCGCGGATGGAAAAGACCGTCACCAGATGCCGCCGGAGCAACGCGGTGTCGGGCTGATGTTTCAGGATTACGCCCTGTTTCCGCATCTCAATGTGCGTGACAACATCGCCTTCGGACTGGATCCGGTCAAAGGCGGCCGGCGCTCCCAATGGATTGATGAAGCCCTTGCGACCATGGGCCTGACGGCATACGCCGACGCCTACCCCCATACGCTTTCCGGCGGGCAGCAACAGCGGGTCGCCCTTATCCGCGCCCTCGCGCCCGGACCGCAGATTCTGCTTCTCGACGAACCGTTTTCAGGCCTTGATGTGACGCGCCGCGCCCAGATCCGTGCCGACACGCTCGAACTCGTCAAAAAATCCGGCGTCGCCACCCTGATGGTGACTCACGACCCTGAAGAAGCGATGTTCATGGCAGACCGCATCCTTGTCATGAACGAAGGACGGGTCGTGCAGGACGGCTCACCGGTCGATCTTTACTTCCAGCCTGCGGACACCTTCGTTGCCGAATTCTTCGGACCGGTAAACCAGTTCAACGGGATCGTGAAAGACGGCAGGGCTGAAACGCCGCTCGGCAGCTTCGATGCCCCGGGTCTCGCGGACGGCGCACAGGTCGACATCATGATCCGCCCCGAGGGCTTCCGTCTTTCGTTCGCTAATGAAACACCAAAGCCCATGCCGGGCGATCCGGACAACCTGATGATCCTGCAGGGGACACTCGAAGTCGTAACCGCCCGCCCCCTTGGACGGTCCTCGTTCATTGTTCTCAAGCTTGCGAATGGCAGGACCATCGAGACCCGGATTCCGGGGGTTTTTCTCCCGGGGGCCGGCTCGCAGGTCAGCGCCGCCGTCAACACGCGCCAAGTACATATCTTCAAGACCACATGAGACCGGCGCACGCCCTGCCCGGTAAAGTTTGCCGGGTAACTTTGCACATGAAGCGGCCTGAATTCCGCCGGCGCCGTCAATTCTCAAAATTAAACAAATGATATCAATAATATAACCGTTTTCCAGAACTGGCATCACGTTTGCTTAAGATATGGCAAGGATACGTGCGTGCGCCGTCAGGCGTTAGCCAGTCATAGATATAAGGTGAGCGGTTCCATGAGCGGATACGGTCTATTCCAGTCATCGATCCTGGGCATGCAATCCCAGTCGCACCGGCTGAACACAATCGGCTACAACATCGCCAACGTGAACACGGGCGGTTTCAAGCGCACCGACACCGAATTTGAAACCATCCTCAGCGGCCGCATGTACGAGCAAAGTGACATTGGCGGCGTAAAACCCTATGCCCGCCCCACAAACGACGTCCAGGGGCTGGTCACCCAGACCAACAACAGTCTTGACCTCGCCATCGTCGGCAAGGGCTTTTTTGCCGTGCAGCCGACCCTGACCGGCAGCACCGATATCTATTTCACCCGTGACGGATCATTCGGCATCAATACGGTCGATGGACAAACCAGCACCGTCACCGCCGATGACGGCAGTGATATCACGGTTGCGAACGGATATCTTGTCGACAAGAACGGTTATTTCGTTCTCGGCTCACCGATGAACGAAGACGGCAGCTTTACATCCAGCGCCGCTGCGCCGATGCGCGTCGACCAGTATGCGTTTATTTCACAGGGGCAACCGACCTCACAGGCATCGCTTGAATTCAATCTGCCGTCGACGGCGAATTTCGGCGACACCTCGGAAACCTTTACCCTGACGACCTATGATTCCAACTCGGCGGCTCGAAACATCAATTTCGATTTCGTGCCGATGCTGGGTGACAACCAGTGGCGCATCAACGTCCGGGCCGACAATTTGACGACATCGTCCCTGTCCCCGACCTCGACCGCAGCTCTCAGTGCCGGCACGGCAGCCAATACCGGTCTTGCCTACGATTCAGAGTTTGTCTTCAATGCGGGAACGTCATCGGTTCAGGTCCAGGATACTGCCACCGGCAACGGTGTCAGCGACGCATTTTCCAGCTATGTCGTTGGCGACCAGATCACGTTTGCCAACACCGCGTCGAACAACGGCACGTTTACGATTTCGAACATCACCAACAACGGCTCGACCCTGGTTCTGGAACAGGCCGTCGCAACGGAATCGACCGGCCTGACCACCGTAAGCGCCACTTCGGCCTCCGCGCAGTCCACGCCGATGACGTTCTCCAGCACCGGTCAGTTGAATTCCGCCGGCGAACTGACCTTCGATGCGACGTGGGACGATGGCGCGACGTCTTCGTTCACTATCGACATCAGCACGATGACCCAGTTCGCGGGGGACTTTACCCCGTATCGTTCATCTCAGAACGGGCTCGGGCTTGCTGATATCACCGCCCTGTCCTTTGATAATGCCGGGCACGTCATCGGCACGTTCAGTGATGGCACGCAACGGACGATTTATCAGGTCCCGCTCTACGATTTTGCCAATCCGAACGGTCTTGATACGGCCAACGGCATGATCTTCAAGCAGACGACCGAGTCCGGCGAGCCTGTGGCGTTTTTCGCCGATCAGTCATCGAAGGCTGAATTCGTCGGATCCGCCATCGAGATTTCCAACGTCGACATCGCGGCGGAATTCTCGCGCATGATCCAGACACAGAATGCCTACAACATGAACGCGACGACCTTCAAAACCATCGATGAGATGACAACCGTCGCCCGTGATCTCAAGGCCTGATCCCGCTTCATCCGAACAGTGCGAAAAGCCCCGGCTGTGCGAAAAGGCACAGAAACCGGGGCTTTTTTGCGTCTATACTCGGTCCTGGCATGGATAAAACGGCACGACCGGCAAAAGTTACCCAGCCAGGGTCATGGCGGCATAAAAAACCCTGTCAGCCCTGACAGTAATGACTCCAACCTGCTGATATTAAAGGCTTTTGGAGTTCTCATTTCTGGCACGCTATTCGCATATGAATAGGCAATCGAGACAGCCGAAAAGACGGCAGACGACGAAAACGGGAAAAACGATGATGAAAACCTCGCAAAACCGCTTCCTGAAAGGCTTCAACAGCACGCTTCTCCGCTGTACGCTTGCATTGGCGGTGCTGGTCCAATCCGCAATGCCGGCCATGGCCGCTTCGCGGATCAAGGACATCATCGATTTCGAAGGGGTCCGGGACAACCAACTCGTCGGTTACGGACTGGTGGTCGGCCTTAACGGGACCGGTGATACGCTTGCCGACGGCCACTTTACCAAGCAGAGCCTGCAGGCAATGCTGAACCGTCTCGGCGTCAAGCCGACGGATGCCGGGCTTAATTCCGACAACGTCGCCGCCGTCATGATCACCGCCAATCTGCCGCCGTTTTCCCGCCAGGGTTCACGCATCGACGTCACCGTCAGTGCGCTTGGCGATTCATCGAGCCTTCTGGGCGGTACACTTCTGGTGACCCCGCTGCTCGGTGCCGACGGTGAAGTTTACGCTGTCGCCCAGGGCCAGTTAGCCGTAGGTGGCTTCCAGACACAGGGAGATGCCGAAACAGTGGTCAAGGGTGTACCGACCTCGGGCCGCATCGCCAACGGGGCCATCGTTGAACGCGAAGTCAAATTCAATCTGGCCGGCATGACCAAAGTCAAACTGACTCTTCGCAACCCGGATTTCACGACGGCACGCCGTGTCGCCCAGGCTGTCAATGCCTTCCTCGGCACCTCGGCCGCCATTCCCAGCGACCCCACCACCATTCATGTCACCGTACCGGACAGCTACCGCGACAATGTGGTCAACCTGCTGACAGATATCGAGCAGCTTCGCGTCGAGCCGGACCAGCTGGCCCGGGTCGTGATCGACGAGCAGACCGGCACCATCGTGATGGGTGAAAACGTCCGGATCTCGACAGTTGCCATTGCCCAGGGCTCACTGACCATCCGCATCACGGAAACGCCGCAGGTTTCGCAACCCGGGCCGTTCGCCGAGGTCGGTGATACGACCACCGTCGACCGTACCAACATCGAAGTCGACGAAGGCGGCGACAAACGCCTGACCGTGCTGCAACCCGGTGTCAGCCTTCAGGAACTGGTCAACGGGCTCAATGCTCTCGGAATCGGCCCGCGCGACATGATCACGATCCTGCAGGCGATCAAGACCGCCGGCGCCCTTCAGGCCGAAATCGAGGTGATGTGATGAGCAGTTTCCAGACCCCCGACATCGGCATGCAGATGAGCGCTGCACGCTATGCCCAGGTAGCAAAGCCTGCCGGCGTAAACGCGATGAACATGCAGCGCATCAAGGAAACGGCGGAAGAGTTCGAGTCCGTGTTCCTTGCCGAAATGCTCCGCCCGATGTTCAGCAGCATCGAAGCTTCCGCCCCCTTTGGCGGCGGTGCGGGTGAAAAGATCTATCGTGACATGCAGGTCGATGAATACGGCAAGGCGATCGCCAAGGCCGGCGGCATAGGGCTCGCAGACTCGATCATGCGGGAAATGATTAAAATGCAGGAGGGAAAGTGATGGATGTCGCCAAGAGAATGACCGACCTCGTGAACGTCACGACGCGGTTGATCAGTGTCCTCGAACGGGAGAATGAAATTCTCCGCGAGCGCCGTCACAGTGAACTGACGCTGATCCTCGATGAAAAGGAAACCATTGCCCGGGTTTACCAGGCCCGGATCATGGGGCTTGAGGAAAATCCCGATGTCTTGGATGGCGCAACCGATGAAGACCGCGCTCACCTCATGGAACTGGCTAAAAAAGTCGACAGCCTGATGGCGCAAAACGCACGCCTTCTTGAAGTTGCGATGACGGTCAGCAAACGGATCGTCGATCTGGTCGCGGAAGCGGTCAAGGAAGCCGCCCCGAAAAGTGGTGCCTATTCAGCCAAGGGCCAGACAGCCGGTGCGCCGCACAAAGGCGGCAACATGTCCCTGTCCCTGAATGAAACTCTGTAGAACGCAGTTACAACGCCACGAAAGGCGCTAAGATATGGGTACGCTAACGCTCGCTCTCCGAACCGCACAAAGCGGCCTGCTTGCCAACCAGCAGGCACTGGACGTGACATCGAGAAACATCTCGAACGTGAACACCGAAGGGTATTCGCGAAAAACCGTCACGTTTGAGAACTCCGCTCTGGTCGGGGCCGGCTCCGGCGTCAACATCTCCGAAATCATGCGTTCCGTCGACGAAGGGCTATTGAAAAGCTTTCGTCTGGAAAGTTCCGAGCTGAACGCGCTGACGGCTCAGGATACGTTCTGGGACCGGTTGCAGGATCTGTTCGGCACGCCCGAGGCCAATTCATCGCTGAGCCACACCATCAGCGATATGGTCAATGCGATCGAGTCCCTCGTGGTTTCGCCCAACAACGCCCTGGAACACACCGAAGTCGTACGCCGCGCCGAAGATGTGACCGAGCAGCTTCAACAGATGTCCATCGCCATTCAGGATCTGCGCCTTCAGGCTGACCAGAAGCTGAATGAAATAGCGATCGAAATTAATTCTCTGGTCGGTGAAATTGATACGCTGAATGACGATATCATCGCCTCCGGTTCGGTGAACCGTGAAACCTCGGACCTCAAGGATCAGCGTGACATCAAGGTATCGCGCCTCTCCGAGCTGATCGATATCCGGTATTTCTCGCGCTCCGACGGCGACCTTGTCGTGTTTACGTCCAACGGCCGCACCCTCGTCGATACCGTTCCGCCAAGCATCTCGCATAGCCCGGCGTCCGCCGTGACACCGACAACGACCCATGCCGAAGGCGACTTCGGCGGCTTCTTCATCGGATCATCGGAAAACCCGGCAAACGACGCCACCAGCGATATCCGCGACGGACAGGCAAAGGGTCTGATCGACATCCGCGACACCGTCCTGCCGAATCTGCAGAGCCAGCTGGATGAACTTGCCGCCCGTCTCCGCGACAGCATCAATCAGGTGCATAACCGCGGCGTTTCCTTTCCGGGCGCTCAGGAATACAACGGCTCCCGCAACTTCACCGAACCGACAACCCAGCTGATCAAACTCGATCCGACCGGGTCGGCTGATGACGTAAAAATCATGCTGTTCGACTCCACCGGCGACCAGAGCAAAGTAACGACGCTGAACACCATCATGACCGACGCCGGTTTCTCGGCGCGCGGCACGGGTAACGACTGGCACATTTCCGACATTGCCGCGACCATGCAAAGCTGGCTCCGTAATAATGGTGCCGCGAACGCGACCGTTTCGACAACCTCCGGGCAGTTTGATATCGCCCTGAATACGACAACCCTCAACCTTGCCCTTCGTGATGAAACGGCGACGGCAAACGGTTCGGCACAGGCCGATGCAGAGATTGCCTATGATTCCAACGGAGACGGCACCACCGATGAAACCGTTTCCGGGTTCTCCAATTTCTTCGGGTTGAATGACTTTTTCGTCGACAACCTGGCAGACAACGTCTGGGAATCCGGCGTGCTGTCCAGCACTTATGTCTCACCGAATGCGGCACAGACACTGACCTTCCGCGATTCAGCGGGGGCCATCGGGACCCTGACGATCGCCGCCGGAACCAGTCTTGACGATCTTGTCACCCAGATTTCCAATGACACCACGCTCAGTCAGAAAATCGTTGCTGCCGTTGTTCCCGACGGCTCCGGCGTGCGGCTTCGGTTCTCGCATAAAAACGGCGCGAGCATGCAGATCACACAGGCCGCCGGAAATACTTTTCTGTCGGATACCGGTGTCAAAATCGCCGATGTGCGAAGCGCCGGCACGATCAGCATCCGCCCTGACATTCTGACCACACCGTCGAAAATGTCCGTCGGCGCACCGCAATGGGATTCCACGCTTGGAGTTGCCGGTGAATATCTGATGAGTGTCGCTGATGAAACCATCGCCGAGGCCATGGCAAATGCCATGAACGGCACCACCACGTTCGGTGTGTCCGGGGGGCTCCCGAACGTAAGCGTTTCCTTTGCCGAGCGTGCCGCCGCCATCGTTTCGACCAATGCATCGCTGGCCAGCACCCACGAACGGAACGCCGATGCACAGCGTTCACTGACGGAATCCCTGGAATTCCAGTTTGAATCGGAACGCGGCGTCAACCTTGACGAGGAGATGGCAAACCTGATCGTATTCGAACAGGCGTTCGGCGCATCTGCACGGATCATTACAACCATTCAACGCATGTTCGATGCGCTTGAGCGCGTCCTGTAAGCCGGAGATGAGATCATGAGTCGTATATCCAGCTATTCATCCAACATCACGCTCATCAACCGTATGCTGCGAACACAGGAAAGGTTGTATGATCTTGAGGCTCAGGTCAGTACCGAGAAAAGATCTCAGGACTACCTGGGAATTTCGGTCAATTCGCAACGGCTGGTGAATCTTGAAAACACCAAGAAACAGCTGGAGCGGTTCATCGACAACAACAATCAGGAAGAAGTCCGGCTCAACATCCAGAGCACCGTCGTCGAAGGTGCCCGCGATGTCGTGCGCGAGTTTCAGCTGGCCCTGAACAATTATTCGACCTCCAACGTCAAGAACGAGGAAAAGGTCGAGGAAATCCAGGCCGCAGCCTACCGCGGGCTGTTGAGCATGCAGAACCTTCTCAACACCGACGTCGCCGGCCGCTTCATCTTTTCCGGCAGCCGCGTCCAGAATGAGCCTGTAGAACTCGGCATTACATCGATCTCCGGTTTTCAGTCAAAATACGACGGCTATAACGTCAAGGTGCCGACAACCCGCGATGCGGTTCTTGAGAATTTCACATTCAGTTCCGATGAAAACAACCTGACCAACCAGTTCGTCAATCCATCAAACTTTCTGACGTTTGCACAGGATGCGGATGGCGATACGGCGACCGGTGGCAACAGCTCGATTACAGCGACATCGGCCCTGTTTTCAAACCTGACAGCCGGCGCGACGATCGAGGTTACCGACACCGCTTCCAATAACGGGACCTACACGGTCGCCAGTGTCACCAACAACGGCCGCACCGTCGAAATCGTCACAACCATGCTGACCGACGAGGCGGATGTCGCCAATACGACGATCAAGTACCGGGATCCGAATAACGATTCCAATGAAATCACCCTCCAGGGCGGTGGATACGGCGGACTGAGCTTCACGCGGGCAACCAACACCCTTACTGCTGACGTCGCCGATAGCCTGGCCGGAATCCCTGTCGGCGCACGGATCACCGTGGCCGGAACTACACTGAACGACGGCACGTATACGGTCGCCAGCAACGACGGTACGAACATCACCGTCGAGTCGAACAAGCTGACCGACGAAGGTCTCGGCGCCGGCAACACATTTTTCGATTCCTACATGGGGACCCAGGTCGTCTTCGCGGCAAACGGCGGCACCAACGACGATACCATCACCGTCCAGACAAATGGCGGCGGCGGCAACGTGCCGGATGTCTTCAACGGCTTGGCTGTGGGTGATACCGTAACCATCGCCAACACCGGTTCGAACAACACGACATATACCATCAATGCGATTTCGGCTGACGGCTCGACCATTACCGTCGATGAAACAGTCACAAACGAAACCGACTTCAACTCGACGTTTACCGGGTCCAACGGTTTCGCCTATACGGCCGGCACCCAGATCGATTTCGATGCCGCCACGGAAACGATTGAAATTCAGGATTCCGGCGGGGCTGCCGTCGCCGGCTCGTTTTCGTCGATGCAGGTCGGTCAGCAGATCACGGTCAGTGGCGTTACAACGAACAACGGTGTCTTTACCATCGCGTCGATCGCTGCCGACGGATCGTCCATCACCGTTGCCGAAGATATCACCGTCAATGAAACCGACAATGACGGCGCGCGCATTCAGTCCTTTGCCGCGTCGGGTACAATTGCCGCGAACCCCTACTATTCAGGGGACAGTATTTCAACGACCCACCGGGTCAGCGACCTCAGAAGTTATGAAAACGATTTGACCGCGATCGATCCCGCCTTCGAAAAAGCGATCCGCGGTATGATGCTGATCCTGCAGGGCACGTATGGGACCTCCGGCGGACTGGATGAAAATCCGGAACGTATCGCTCAAGCCAAGTACCTGATCGAAGCTTCGCTGGAATTCACCGTCAGCGGCACACCGCCGTTCGGCACCGAACTTGAAGGCAGCATTGAACAGGTACAGCAGGACATCGGTTTCAATCAGGTACTTCTGAACACCCAGAATACCCTGCACACTGATTTTATCGGATTTCTTGATACATCGGTCGCCGATATCGAGAACGTCAACCCGCTTGAAGCGATCACCCGCCTGCTGGACGATTCGCGGGCGCTTGAAGCTTCATACCAGACATTCGCCCGGATCAGACAGTTGAGTCTGACTAACTTTCTATAACCAAATAGGAAAATAGGTTCATAAACGGTCCGGATTGAGCGAGTTTATCCTGTTCCCTGCAACGAAAACTGTTATGATGATGAAGGGTCTGCACTAATGGATGGTTATGCAATGAGTTCCCAACAGAGCAAAGTAAAGAGCTACGAGCGTGTCCCAGTGGGGGGGCAGCCTGCCCAGACCGAAGCGTGGGCACTGCTTGAAGCGGCTAACCGTATGGCCGGTGCCATCGTCAGCGGCAACCCCGAAGAAAAAGAAACCCAGGAAAAGATGAAGACGGCCCTGCGCCTGAACTGGCGTCTGTGGACGATTTTTCAGGCCGAACTTCTGGATGAAAATTGCCAGGTGCCGGATGAAATTCGCGTCAACATGCTGACCCTGTGTCAGTTCGTCGACAAACAGACCGTCAAAATTCTCGCCGGCCCGACGCCGGAAATCATGGTGCCGCTGATTGATATCAACCGCAACATCGCTGCCGGTCTCATGAACCTGCCTGAAAAAGACGCGAAGGCCGAAGAGCCCGCGCCGGCGCAGGAGCCGGAACAGCCTCAGGCCAAGATCGATACTGAAGCCTGATCTGGTGCCGGTTCTCAGGGTATTTTTCATGCATTCCCGTGGAATGACCCAGCAGACCGGGAACTCTTTTTCAACAGCGTCTATCTGCCCATCTTCTCAACTATACCTTCAAGTTGCCGATGACTGAAGATTCCGATTACGAGATTTACCTGGATACGCTTCAGAAGATCATTGATCTTCAGAATGCAGGTGACGTGACAGGTGCCATCGAAGTTATTTCCGAAAACCTGGCCAAATACCCCGAGAAACCTGAACTTCTGCTGCTGACAGCCGTCTGCAGCTATCGGCAGAATGCGACCGGTCAGGCGATCGAGCTCTGTGAACAGGCGCACGCACTGGACCCGGACAATCAGGAAGTCGTGGACAGCCTGGCCGTCCTCAAAACCATATCCGGCAACGTCAATGACGGTCTGTATTTCGCGAAACTGGCAACGACGCTGTCACCGCACCCCGATATTCCCGATTTGCTGCCGCCCGATTTTTCGAGTTTCTTTGAGGCTCTCAGCCAGGCAGCGCCGTCACGGCATTATCTGGATGGCCACTATATGTTCAACGGTCGCAGATTTAACGATGCCGTTGGTGAATTCCGCGCCGAACTGACACTCAACCCCGATAACCACGGTGCCCGGAAGATGCTTGGCCATGCGCTGTTGTATGTCGCCGACCCAGGTCAGGCACTTGAAGAGTTCGCGAAACACCCGCAGTCCGAAACCGGGAACGCCGAAATCACGGCGCTGTCTGCTGTCGCGAAAAGCATGCTTGCCGATTTTGATTCAGCCGCCGAATTGTGCTGCGAAGCCATGAGTCTGGCGCCGGAATCAATTGATATCACAATGCAGGTGCTGGAAGTCGCCAGATACTTCGATGGTGATCTGACGGCCATCCATGATGATGCTGTCCTGCGTCTGAAACAGCTTGCCGGCAAGTCTGCCGAAAAATGTGCGCCGCCGCCCGCACGCGGCAAACGTTATCCCGACGGACCCGTTACCATTGGCATCCTGAGCAACGATCTCAGGGTCGGCGATCAATATGCATTCCTGATGCCGCTGATAGAAAACATGGATCAGAAGGCTTTCGATCTGACGGTTTATCAGCAATCACCAACCGGTGACTCGGGCTTCCAGGATTTCAGAAGCAAATCCCCGAACTGGCGGCGTATCGTCGACATGGACGATGAAGTCCTGGCGTTGATCCTGTCCCGCCAGAGAACAGACATCCTTCTCGACCTCTGCGGCTTTTCAACCAACAACCGCGCAGCCGTCTTTGCTTCGGGACCCGCCTCCGTGGTTTCCAACATTTTATGCGAGCCATACGGTTTCGGTTGCCCCGGCACCAACATCATCGTCTCTGATGCGGCGACACTGGAAACGGACCGCAAGAACATCGCTGACGGCCAGGAAATCGTCGTCACCGAAGGCGGGCTGATCGCCATCAAGCCGCCGGCCCTGATGGGGGATGTGCAGCCGCTGCCCGCGCAGAAAAATGGTTTTGTGACATTCGGAACACAATACGCGCCGCAGATGTTCTCCTCCGCATCAATCGCGTATTGGAGCGCCGTCCTCAAAGCTGTCGAAGGTTCGCGTCTTCTGATCGGGTGCGTCGAAAACATACCTGCTTACATGCGCCAGACAGTCCGCAAACTGTTTGACGCTGCGGGTGTCGGCGAGCGTATCGATTTTCTTGAATCCCTGGCTCTCGAAGGGCCGGAAAAGGAATTCTTCAACAAGGTCGACATCTATCTGGACAGCAGCCCCGTCAACGGCAGACTGGTTCTGTGCCATGCGCTGTGGATGGGTGTTCCCGTCGTGTCCATCAAGGGCACACGGCGCAGCGGCGTGATCGGGGCAAGCATACTGACGTCGGCCGGGAAACAGGACTGGATCGGCGATAACGCCAACGATGCCGTGGAAATTGCTGTGGCACTAGCTGCCGATCTGGAAGCCCTGGCGCACGTGCGCGCCGCTTTGCGCGACGAAACACGCGCATCAAAGCTGATGAATACCCGTAGCTACACCGCAAAAATGCTGGATGCGCTTCAGCAGGCCCTGAAAAAAGTCAAAGAGACGTCGAACGGATAAGACCGTTATTCTTTTTCCGCTTCAACGCCTTCATCGGCCAGTTCGGGATCTTCTTCGGTTTCTTCTTCGAATGCAGCAAGGCTCTGATGAAAGCCTTCGAAAGTCTTGATTTCGTGACCGATCAGCTTCTGGGTCAGTTTAAGACCTTTGTATATCCTGCCTTCATCGACGGCGGCAAAAATCTGATCGGCGATTTCCCCGGCGCTGGGGGCTGCCGTGACGTAATCTTCGAGGAACTGCCGAAACAGTGACAGGTAATGATCTTTCTTGTCGGTGAAGATATACGCGCACTGCAGGGCGAAGTAGACACGCGCCGCCGGCGTCGCTGTTTCAGCCTCCGACAGAATTTCTTTCTCCCGAAGAATAGCGGCTTCATTATGGATGAGCAGGCTGGCATTGTGGCCGATGTTCTCGACCACGGCGCCGTTGATCACCAACTTGTCGCCGGCTTTAAAGTCCAATTTAAGGGGCATTCTCGTACTTCCTTTTCTACGAAGCGTTCAATCCCCAGAATATCGGGAATACAGCAATATTTAAATGCATAAACTTCAGGAGCGAATCAGCGGGTGATATCCCATATGCGGCTGTCCAGGGTCTGCTCAAGCCTATTGAAGACATCTTGCCACTCACCGAGCCGGTTCTGGCGAAACAACCGCATTGAGGAATACCAGCAGCTGTCATTGGATGATCTGCCCCAGCGCCAGTCCGACAGGTGCGCCAGCAGGACCCACACCGGGATACCGAGCGCCCCTGCGAGATGCGCGACGGACGTATCGACACTGATCACCAGGTCCAGCTTTGAGACGGCATCTGCCGTATCCGAAAAGCTTTTCAATTGCGGTGACAGATCGTGAATTTTTTCCTGCCACCCCAGTGTGGCAATCTGCCCTACCGCGTCACCCACCTGCAGGCTGTAACACTGAATGTCGTCACGGGCGGCAATACGCTCGAACAATGCCAGCGGCACACTGCGATAGGCATCGTTGGTGTGTTCCGTGTTGCCTTGCCAGACAAGGCCGACGGCCGGCCGTTCGTCAATCCGGATGTTATCCCTGCGCGAACGCAGGTACCCCCCGGGGCTGGGCACCGACCCGGCATCGGTTTTGAAAACCCGGGGCAGTTCCATCATTGATATCTGGTAATCAACTTCCGGCGCAGCCTGCGCGAAGGTATACATATCCGTGATCCCTTCGATGCTGCCGATCAGCTCAGTGATGCCGGCGGCGCACTGTGCGTGGACCGTCGCCCCCTGCGCTTTGAGTAGCCCGGCATACCGCGCAAACTGGATGGTGTCGCCCAGTCCCTGTTCGGCAAATATCAGGATCGATTTACCGTCCAGCGGCTCGCCGTTCCACATGGGCGCATCTGCCGGCGGCTTGAAGGCCGCGTAGGCTTCCATCCGGAAACGCCAGCTATATTCCGCCCACCCTTCGTCGTAGCGCCCGAGCGTCAGCAGCGATACCCCCAGGTTGAAATGGGCTTCCGCATGATTAGGCTGGATACGGATCGCTTCACGAAACCGTGCAATCGCAGCGTCGATGTCATCAAGTGCCTGCAGGGCATCCCCTGCATGCACCAGTGCCGGCACATACGCAGGAACACTGGCCAGCAAATCGTTCAGATGCGCGAGGGCTTCGTCAAACCTGCCCTGACGCTTTATCGCCTGCGCCATGTAACAACGCGCATCGGCATTGCCGGGATTGATTTCCAGAACCCGCGCGAACATCGCCTCGGCTTCCGGATAGCGGCCCAGATTGAGCAGCGCCACCGCCCATTCATTGAAGTAAGAATTGTTCTCTGGATCGATGGCTGACATCCGCGCGAAGCTCTCAGCAGCGCCCTCAAAATCGCGCTGCCGGAGTTGCGCCGTTGCCCTCGTTCTGTATGCAGCCGGAAAATCGGGCTGGTTCATGATTGCGTGTTCGGCCAGCGCCTGCGCCTTGTCTGTTTTACCCGTATGCAGATACATGCCGGCAAGATTGTTCTGGGCATCGGCAAAGTCGGGCCGTACGGCCAAAGATCGTTCGACCATGCGAATACCCGCCTGCGCATCACCACGCTGGAATGCGATGACCCCCAGCATATGCAGGGCATCCGGATGATTGCGTTGCTGCTTCAGGACGGCGCGGTAGAGTTCCTCGGCGCGCCCCACAGCCCCGGCGCTGTGAAGCCTGATCGCGTCGAGCAGCAAGGCGTCGATATCTGTCTTTTCAGCGGTCATGGTTGCACGATAGGACATGCAGGGGTGTGATTTGAAAAGTTTTTTCGCAAATCATTTGCCGCTGGGGTTCTGCGTCTGAGAGTATCTGATCATGAGTATACAGCGTATCGGCATCACATGGCAGATCACCGATCTGCATGGCTGGGGGGTTTTCGGGCTCAATCTGTCGCTTGAACTGGCCCGTCATGGGCCTGTCCCCCCGCTCATGATTTCGCCGCCTTACATCGCTTCGCCGACCCCCAGAATCAACCGGCTGCTGGAACCGTATCTGAAGGAGCAGCCAGACGTGATGCAGCGGATCGAACAATCTGCGGACGTCGTGCGGCTGACTGATACCGTGCTGCTGCACAGTCTCGGTAATGCTTTCATGCACTCCCCGATCTCCGGTCAAGTTCAGGGCGACATCAATGTCGGATTCATTTTTTTTGAAAATGGCGATCTCGACGATGCCGCGCTGGAGCGGGCGCGGCGTTACGACAAGATTATTGCAGGGTCCGGCTGGAACCGCGATCTGATCAGGGCACATGGCTTCGAGAGTTGCGCCTTCGTCTCACAGGGTGTCGATCTGGAACGCTTCAAACCGCGCACGAAAACCAAAGCTTTCGGAGACCGGTTCGTGGTTTTCTCAGGCGGCAAACTTGAACTGCGCAAGGGGCAAGATACCGTTCTGATGGCGTTCAAACGCTTTCACGATCGCCACCCCGATGCGCTGCTGCTCAGCAACTGGCATAACCCCTGGCCGGATACGATAGCGGATATGGCCCGCTCACCGCATTTTCAGTCCGCCCCCGGGGTCAATGCCGACGGCAGCCTCAATCTTTCCAAATGGATCGCGGAAGCGGGAATCCCCGAAGATGCGCACAGGGATGTCGGCGCCGTGCCGAACGCCTTGCTGCCGCCGATTTTCGCTGAAGTCGATGTGGCATTGTTTGCCAATCGCTGTGAAGGCGGGACCAATCTCGTTGCCATGGAAACAATGGCGTCGGGCATTCCCTGCATTCTTTCAGCCAATTCCGGGCACAAGGACATCATCGCCGACGGCAACTGCTATCCGCTCCACAAACAGACACCATCCCCGGCGTCCGTGGACCCGAGCGGTATCTGGCATGAGTCGGATATCGATGAAATCGTCGAGGCCCTTGAGCAGGCCTACAGCGACCGCGAGGCGGCACGACACAGGGCCCGGACCGGCGTTGCATTCATGCAGGGGCTATCGTGGCACAACCAGATCAGGCAGCTGGTCGGCGAACTGTCCGAATTTATGGCCTAATACCAACTTGCAGAAATAAACATCTGTTGTGATCCTGTTTCCCGTTTCTTCGGCAGGAGGGAAGGCGCAGGCGATGCCGTCGTATCTGCAAGCCTTGCCGACGCCCCGAAGGTGCGGGAAACATGACCCGAAGGGCGGCACGCTGCGGTCCCCGGGCGTCGTCGCGGTCCCCTTGTGATGCGGCAGCATCACGGCGGGAACCGCTCCTGGCCGGAAACCGCCGCGAGCCGTCACAACAGGTGTTTATTTCTGCAAGTTGGTATAACTTAATCCGCCAGCGGGTCCGGCTGCTGCAGCCGATCGATCATCCGCGCGATGACGCCATCCCAGTTATAGCGTTCCTCTGTCCTGAACAACCGCGCCTTCGGGTACCAAGGCGTGGTCTCCCCTTTCAGCATGAATACCCAGTACGGCACCATCACCGTCAACAACCAGAACGGTTTGCCAAGCGCACCGGCAAGATGCGCAATCGCAGTGTCCACTGTAATCACGAGATCAAGTTGATCGATCAGTGCTGCGCATTTGACCATTTGCCCCGTCGGCATGTCGATATCGGCTTCGATGTCTTCATACCTGTGCAGGACGACCGGATCAGGCAGATCCGCTATCTGTTGTATCCCCGGCCCGGCCTGGAGGCTATAGAACCTGTGCGGTGTTTGAAACAGCGGCAGCAACGAAACCAGTTTTGCTGACCGTTCTTCATCACGGCTGTGAGAGATACTCCCCTGCCAAACCAGACCGATGTTGAGCTCGTCCGTTTCCGGCACCTCTGAGGCCCATAATTCCTGCCAATCAGGCATCGGTTTCAGCCAGTCAGGTGCAGGAATGGTGTCCGTTGTCGTGGCGAAGATCGCCGGCAGGCTGAGGATGTCGGCATGGACATCATAGGGGGGTAATTTGTCGCCGAATTCGATGACGGTGACCTTCCCGTTCGCGCTCAGGGGGGAGAACAATTCACGGAAGCCATGGAAGACAGTCAGCACGACACCGGCTGACAATTCGGTCAACAGGGGGATATACCGTGCGCACATGATGGCATCACCGATCCCCTGATCGCAGTACACCAAAACCGTTTGATCCTTGAGCGCATCCTGATCGATGGCTTTCAGATAGGGCTTCGTGAGTGCCGCCGTTGACCGCGACCGGTAAACTTCGTCATCAAGGCGCTTCATGAAATGCGGCCAGGCCTCGGCGTAATCTCCACGCCGCAGCAGAAACTGCCCGTATTGAGCATGTGCAAGCTCAGGCGCCCTGGCGAGGTTTGTAAGCTGCCGGTAAATCTGCTCGGCTTCAAACATCTTGCCGTCGTTTTCAAGCCCGACGGCACGATGAAGGGCTTCCTGAAAGCGCTGCGGAACGCTCATGAACGCAGATCAAGGCGTACGTGGGAGCAGACGGCGATCTTCATATTTCCTGACCCATGTCGTGGTCAGGTGAACATGTTCAGAACCGAACCGGCAGGCGGGGCCTTTTCCGAAAGACTGCTGTTCAACTGCGTCGCCAGTTCGGAATTGATCTCGAACGAAAGTGAAATCGCCCTCAGGGTGTTTCCCAGGTCGACTTTCAGGCTTTCGATTTCATTATTACGGCGCTCGGATTCCTCGAAAGTCAATTCAAGCAGATCCGCATCAACCACCGAAAATTCAGACTGAATCTTGAATTCCTGATCCAGCGCCGTGGTAATCGTGTTCGACGTCACAGTCGCCGTGACGACCGCATGATTAATGAACGTATCCAGACTGTCGGTCAGGCCCGCATTATCGACATCAAGGGAGCCGACAACCGGAGTCAGTGAGGCAAAGTCGGGCAATGCGTCCTTCAGACGTTTTGTCTGCTGGCCATCGGTTATGTCCGGATGCACCAGCAGGTAGAGGTTGTTCACCCTGTCGACGATCTTGTCGCGCAAGGTTTCGAAAGCTTCGACTTCGTCGGCAGTCACGGTGTTGTCATTGCTGATCAGATTACGCAAATCCGATAAATCACTCTGGATGACTTCAAGCTGGGAATAGTTGTTCTGGTTACCGATGCGGTATTGCTCAACGATAGGCAATGCATCGACAAGCTTCGACGACTGCTTTTCGAGCGCTGCGACTTTATGGCCATTGGTCGACGCCCCATTGATCTCATCAACTTCCTTGTTGAAGCGTTTGATCAGTGTGTTTTGCAGATTGTTGAACTGCACCTCGAAACTTGTTCGAGCATTCGCCTGGGCGACGGCAGCTAAGGTGGCACCTATCGAGGTGTCGGCCATTATTCTAACTCCAGCTCACGGCATTCTTGCCTAGAGAAAGTATAGCCCTGATGACTGCAAAAAGCTATATTTTCTTTAACTTTTTGCGCCTCACCGTTTCTCCGTGAAGGTCTTGTTAATGTTAACGAAATAGCATTACTGATGTAGACTGCGAGTCACTCTCTGACACTGAATTTGGCCAAGAATCATGTCGATACCCTACCCCGCCACACAGGAAGAGCGCGATGCGCTACGCGCCCGGAATATGGAGGCATTCAAAAACCATTCCATTGCGACGGCGCGCATGCTCGAAGCTCATAATCCGGCGACGAAACTGGTCTTTGACGACGATGGCCAGCCGGATGTGTCGTTTCAGGGGCAAAAATTTTACGACGGTGCATATTACGACTACGTGGAAAAACAGGTAGAGGAATTCAAACGTGCGCCGTACCGGTTCGGTCTGGCGATCCCGCAACCCTCTGATCTGGATTTCTATGGCGAAACGTTTCTAACCAATCTTCTGAAGCGCGCCACTGTTGAGGCGAAGGCCGAATTCTCACCGCGTATCTCCGACCTGAAGACGTTTTTTGTGACCGTGCTCGGCGTCGGTCTTGGCGGTCATATCCCGAAAATCGATGAGTTCAGTGAATCAACGGTAATGTTCGTGATCGATCTGAATATCGAGAACCTCTACCACTCGCTTGAGCTTTTCGACTGGGAAAAGCTGATGGACGAGAAAGTCGAGAAGGGCGGCATGGTTCATTTCCAGATCGGGGACAATGCCGTATCGCATTTCAACAACATCAAGGCTCACGTCCGCTTCATGAACACGCCCGGCATCGACGGCATGATCATGTTCAAGCATTACAACAACGCCATGTTCACCGAAATTCTGCGCGAAGTGGACAAGCAGGGCAGTCTGTTCCTGGCCGGGCTGGGGTTTTACAGCGATGAAAGCAAGATGCTGGAAAACACCTTCAATATTCTTAAGGATGGAAAAGCCCATATATACACCCGACAGGATGACGGGAACGTCCCCTATCCGTGCTTCATCGTCGGCTGCGGCCCTTCCCTGGATTCCGATCTCGAATATATCCGTGCACTCGCGGACAAAGCGATTGTCATTTCCAGCGGATCAGCGCTCGGCCCCCTGCTGCAGTCGGGAATCACGCCCGACTTTCAGCTCGAAGTGGAAAACGAGGGCATCCTGCCGATCATGAGCCATGTCGCAAAGCACCACGACATCACCAATATCTGTCTTGTCACGTCGACCACGGTCGAACCGGAAATCGTCGAGTATTTCAATCGCATCATCTTCCACTTCCGTCCGGCCCTGACGCCATATGGTCTGTTTTCCGACAACCCCAGGAACACGATCCCGTTTCACGATCCGTCGGTTGTGAATTCCAGCTTCGGTTTCGCACTGGACCTCGGCTTCAGGGATTTCTACTTCTTCGGTTGTGACATGGGGACATGGGACGCGGACCAGCACCATGCCAAGAATTCCTACCACTTCGAGGATGACGCAGTCCTGCCGGACAATGACTTCTGCATTCCCGTACCCGCCAATTTCGGCGGCACGACCTATACAAGTTCGGGGCTTAACTGGGTCAAATCAAGTATTGAAATGGCGATATCCCAGAACCGCACCGGACGCCGGTATTATAACTGCAGCGATGGCGCATTTCTGAACGGTGCCATTGCCAAATTCTCCAAATCCCTGGAACTGCCGGCACAGGATTCATCCGGCTTCAAATTGGAGTTCGTCGATAAAACCTATGCCAACAGCCCTATCATGGACCGTGACACGTTCGAAGGTTTCTGGAATCGGGATGAGATGGACACAAGACTCGACAACATGCTCGATGAGATCGAGGATATTTTCTCAAACGCTGCTTACCTTTTGGATAAAAGCTATCTCATCGATCTCAATAAAATACTTTTCTATTCGGAAACGCCGACGGAACGCGGGATTGCCACGTGGGTCCGGGGCAGTCTGCAGATGATCTTGCTGGCCGTGGTGTTCTACGGGAACCGCCTGAAGAACAAGGATGCTGAACTCGACTTCGAAGAGATCATCAGGGAAGAAATCCTGTCGGCACTGAAAGACATGCGGGCCAAATCACACGACATGGTGGCGCGTCTCAGCGATACGCTATAAGAGCCGATTTAAGTTCGACAACAACTCGCCGCCAATTGCCGATTTCCGGTTGTCTGAAAAGGCGCATGCTTCGATACCAGGGCGTGTCGTCACGCCCCAACTGCCATCGCCAGTCCGGCACGTGGCTGATCAGCGTCCAGACCGGCACCCCCATTGCACCTGCCAGATGGGCCAGCGCGGTATCGACGGATATCAGCAGATCCAGACCGGCAAGGATCGATGCTACGTCACCAAGGGGTTTGGGCGGCACCAGCAGATCAGCCGGGCGCAAGGTTTCCGGGATATTCGCCAGTTGCTGTTGCGCGGGACCTGCCTGGAGGCTGTAAAAGCTCACCCCCGGCGCATCCAGCAAGCTCAGCAATTCAGCCATCGGCAACGAGCGTTTGTAATCGGTTTTATTGTCCGGGTTTCCGGCCCAGACCAGCCCTACCTTGAGGTCGCCCTGTCCGCGTCCCTTCAAGACAGGATCTGTGATCCCGCACTCCGGGACGGATATATATCCATCCGAAAGAACAATCGTATCCGCCTTCACCGCCAGGATCCCCGGCACATCCAGCAACGGCGCCTGATAATCCAGTTCGGGCAACTCATCGTCAGGCCCGAGGACATCCTGAACACCTTCGATCGTCAACAGGATGTCCTTGAGTGCCGCCGGACACCGCAGAAACACGCGCGCCCCCATATCCGCCAACGGCGCTGCAAACCGGGCGAACTGGATGGTGTCCCCCAGTCCCTGTTCGCTTATTAGCACGATTGAACAATCGCCGAGCGGTTCGCCTTGCCAGCACGGGATTGCTTCACTGACTGACGGCGCACTCCGGCCGACAACGAGGTTCCTGAACGCAAAACCCTCCCAGCCGTTGACGTAGTCACCGGACAGCAATTGACAGAGGCCAAGGTGATAGCGTGCAGAAACGTCCGATTTGTTCTGCCGGAGACAACGCTTGAACATGGACGCCGCTTCATCGAAACGACCCAGTTCATTCAGAGCC
The DNA here is from genome assembly GCA_040218645.1 of Rhodospirillales bacterium. Lineage (GTDB taxonomy): Bacteria > Pseudomonadota > Alphaproteobacteria > Rhodospirillales > Casp-alpha2 > UBA4479. The sequence goes on along the minus strand of JAVJQZ010000009.1, from coordinate 13,347 downwards.
ATGCCCAGATTACAGATCAGTGCCGGTTCATTGCCGCCGAGCCGGATAGCTTTGCGGAACTGCTTTTCCGCCTCGTCGAAACGATGCGTATTGAGCAGGAGCATGCCCAATCCGTCATGCACCCGTGCATGCGGCTTGGTACTTTCCGAAAGTTTATAAAGAAGCCTGATACCCTGCTCGGCATCGCCACTGAAACCGATGGCCAGTGCCAGGCCGACAGCGGCGGTGATATTGCCCGGTGCTACTTGATATACGGTTTCGAAACAGTCGTATGCACGACGGTACGCGCCCCTTTGAAGAGCCTGTTGACCATCGTTCAGCAACTGATGATGAGGCTGATTGTCGTCACTCATCGCATGTCAATCCGGGTCAGTCATAGCACGAAAATAGCACAGCAAGAGCACTTTCCGGCCGTCTCGCCCGTATTGTCGGATATGCGCTTCGGACCTTAGCTTGATCCAGACACAAAATCGCCTCGTCAGAATGATTCAATACGGTTGGAAAATGCTCTAATGCAAACAGTGCGTCAACGAAAACGACCGCCGCATTACTGCGACGGTCGAATTTCTGTTTCTCTCTGGGGACCGGCAATGTCCGGTTCCGATGAAGAGAATAGTCTTAACGGAAGAGACCCAGGATACCCTGTTCGGCCTGACCGGCGAAGGCCAGAGCGGAAATACCCAACTGCTGGCGGGTTTGCAGGGCCAGCAGGTTCGCGCCTTCCTCGTTGAGGTCGGCCAGGGTCAGTTTACCGGAACCCGATTCCAAGGTATTCACATAGTTGGACGTGAAGTCGAGACGAGTCTGCAGAAGCGCAACGTTGGAACCCAGCGTCTGCGTCCGTGCACGAAGCGTGGTCAGAGCAGCGTCGAGTTCGCTGGTCAGAGCTTCAATGGTCGACGTCACACCTTCCGTCACGAAGTTGGTGGTAACCGCATCCGTGTTGATGGTCGGCGGCGTGCCGGCGGTCGCAACGACCGAAACGAACGTGCCGGTGGTTGCGGCACCCGACTGCGCGGATGACAGCAGCTGGATGGTCAGAACCTGACCCTGCGTCAGGTCAGTGGTTTCAGTGGCGGCCGTGTTGGCGGCAAGACCAAAGGTGAATGACGCAGTACCGTAACCGACCGTGAAGCCACCGGCGCTGCCTTCGGCAACCGAAGCACCGGAACCCTGATAGGTAACGGTGATTGAACCGGAAGACGTCGCGACCTGCGAACCGGCGGCGTAGGTGTAGGACGTGTTGGTGGCAACTGCGACTTCGTCAATACCGAGACCGGACTGGCGCGAGTTGGCAGCAGAAATCGTCAGCTGGCTCGACGTCTGATCGGAGAACGAAACGGAAAGAGTTTCGGTTTCGTTGTCGATCAGGTTGGTGCCCTGATAGGAAGCATCGTTGGCCAATTCGCCGATCTGGGAGCGCAGCGTACCATACTGCGATACGAGGTCGGTAAACTGGGTACCCGTAGCGGATTTCAACGAAGACGCGACACCTTTGAGCTGGCGAACGATGGCTTCGATGCTTTCCAAACCACCAAGTGCGGCGGTAACGGTGCTCACGCCCTGATCGATGCCGTCTTTCTTTTCGTTGAAGTCGAAAGCGCGGTCGCTCAGGGATTTCGCCTGGAAGAACGCGACCGGATCATCAATTGCGCTTGCAACTTCAAGACCGGTGGACAGACGTCCCTGGGTACGTTCAACGAGGCTCGTGGTGCTTTGGAGAGAGAGAAGGCTGCTACGTACGGCAGCTGAGAGAGTTACGTCAGACATATTGTCTACTCCTTTCTAGAGTAAATATACGTGAGTTATTTTAACCCACACGTTGGAGCCATCTGACATTCTATCAGACGACTTGCGATGATGATTACCCAACTTTTTATCCAGAGTCAAAATAAAAAAGCACCATCCCGGTTTTTTTTCTGTAAAGGCTGATACTGCTGTTAACTATATTAACATATGGCTTGCCTGATCTTTAGCTGTTCGTCGCCCGGTTTCACAGGTGAGACCCGGTTTCACAGGTGAGAATTGACTTTTTACATGAATCAGCCCTAATTTACAGATGTGCGTGACAGAAATCCCACGCGCGATCCCGAGAATGGGGATCTGGTTAGGAATGACCGATGAGTGACAGAGAAAACGTCGACCACATCGAATCCGTCAAATACACGGACGTCGAACAGGTCCTTACAGAAGAGTTCGGTGCGTCTTTTGGCGAATACCGCAAGAACTACCGCAAAAGCCTGAATTACGATACCAACGGGTATATCCCGCCCTTTCCGCTGACCGTGTCGCTGGAATTCGTGAACCGCTGCAATCTGAATTGCCAGATGTGCTACACGATCAATCACAGCGACAAGAAAGCGACGCTGGATATTTCCGATATTGAAAAGATCATGGCCGAGTGCGCAGAAAATGACCTGCCGGCCGCTGTCGTCGGCATGGGGTCCGAAGCCCTCATTTATAAAGGCGCACAGGCTGCGATCCGGAAAATCCGCGATGCCGGGGTGATGGATCTGTTTCTGGGCACCAACGGAGTTCTGCTGAATGAGCAGCTTTGCGAATTCCTGGTTGAGCAGCGGGTTGCCCGTATTGAAGTCTCGCTGGATGCCGCCACGCCCGCAACTTATCAGAAAATCCGCGGCAAGAATGAGCTTGAACGGATCGAGGCAAATCTCGAACGCCTGATCCAGGCCCGAAAGCGTGCGAATTCAAAACTGCCGGTCATCCGGCTGTGCTTCTGTGTTCAGGAAGACAACCTGCACGAACAGCGCGCCTTTCTGGATAAATGGAAAGGCCGGGTCGATTATATCGATTTCCAGGAAATGGTCGATTTCGGCCAGGTCGACGAATTCCGGGACATGGGCGCCGAAGCCGCCGTCCCCGCCGACCTGCCGGCCCCGGCCAGCACCTATTGTGCCTACCCGTTCAACAGCCTGCATGTTTGGTCGAACGGGGATGTCACGCCTTGCTGCACATTCTTCGGCAAGGCGCTGGTCATCGGCAATGCACGCGACAAAACCCTCAGCGAAATCTGGCAAGGCGATGATCTGGCGGAAATCCGCCGCCAGTTACTGGAAGGCGATCTGAACAAAGTTTGCCATGCCTGCCTGACGTGCCGGGATAAGGAAAACTTCGCCAAGGCTGCCTCGTCCGCCGCATCCATCACCATGAAAGCTGAAGTTTAAGGCTTAATTGGCCCCGCGATGTAAGCGCCGCTTTTTCAACCGGCCTGAGGTCAAAGAGTCTTCAGCAAAGTTTATTTTTACCGGGATTTTGAACCGGTCGATCTTGTTCTGGCAGGCTTTCTTGATTCGCATCCGTGCTTCTGCGGCGGGCTCCGGGTTAACGAGCACGATATCCGCACAAACAATTTTACCCATCAACGGATGGCTTTCACCATAAACGGCAGCATCTTTGACGTTGTCCAAAGTCAGTAGAAAACTCTCAACCTCCGCCGGATAAACCTTGTCGCCTCCGATGTTAATCAGATCCGATGCCCGCCCCAGAATTCTGAAGTAATCACCATCAACCTCGACTTTGTCACCGGTCATAAAATACCCGTCATCCGTAAAGGGAGACGGCGCATTCAAGTACCCCAGCATGGCGGACGGAGATTTAATCTGCAGTTCGTCATCGACAACCCGGATTTCATAGCCCTTGCCGCCCAGCTTGACCCATAACGACCCGTCATCACGCGATTTTGCGCGTAATACACCCAATTCAATCAGCCCATAGGTCTGGCGCAGGTCAACACCTGGGAATGCTATTGCGAGCTGACGCAATGTGCTCTCGGGCATCGGTTCAGCGCCATAACTGATGATCTTTAACGATGAAAAATCCCGGTTAAGCCAGGCTTTACTCAACAAAAGCATGTTCAGAAACGTCGGTGTTGCCGGCAGAAGTTCAACGCCATGCGCCGCGATTAAGCCACAGATATAATCCGGCCGACGGTTTTCCGGCAAAACAACCAGAGACAGGTTCGACAACCCATGCAGTAGTGTATTCAGCCCGCCCCAATGATCGAACATCAGAAAGTTAATGGTGATCAGCGCCGGACGCCGTGTCAGAAATTTCTCCAGCAACAGCGAAAAATCATGCACCACGCCTTTCGGCTGACCGGTCGAGCCAGAGGTGAACAGAACCAGTCCAGCAGCTTTACGGTCGCGCACCTCGGAAATAAGCGGCGCACGAACAGGGTTTGCCGGACAAGAGTGGATTTCAGCAACACCGGACGGATCGACAACAATCTCGTGCGCGACATCGACCAGTGGCAAAACAGTCTCAAGCGTCTTTTTGGTTGCCGGCAATAATGGAACAATAATTGCCTTAAACCGGATAAGGCAAAGCAGAATCGCCACCGTTTTCGGTGTATAATCCGATGTCAGCATAACCGTCTGGCCCTGCTTCACGCCAGCTTCACCCAGCCACGCTGTAACTGCGTCTATTTGCTCAACGAGCCATGAAAAACTTTCAACACGCCCCTGAAAGGCCAGCGCAGGGGCATCACCGGCATCCCTGAAACGTGCCATCAATGTTTCAATGACCTGATCACTCATCAGAGTTTCAGCACCGAAATGCCCCACGACAAACCGACACCAAAGCCACACAACAAAACAAGATCGCCAGATTTTATGCGCCCATCGCGCCACGCGCTGTCCAATGCTGCCGGCACTGATGCCGACACAAGGTTCCCGACATGAGAGAAGGCCCGGATCATCTTTGCATCCGGGATATCAAGAAGTCGCTGGATGGCATCAAGCGCAACCCCGCTGGCTTGGTGAAATATGTAGGCATCAATATCGTCAGGAGACAGTTTATTCTTGCTCAAGGCTTCGCGCACAGCCTTTGGTACGGTATCACTGAAAAACGATAATATCCGCATGCCATCCATCTGGATGAAGTTCTCTGCGGCAATCTCATCGCTTCCCGCAGCAGTATTCGGATACCGGGCGCCGCCGCGTTTGACGGCAAAGCGGGCATACAGGTCACCACGGCTGCCGAACACAGGCTGGAAGCGCTCGCCCCCGGGCACATTGCTCAATAATGTTGCCGCAGCCCCATCACCAAACAAAGCACGGGTCGAACGATCTTCGGGATGGATATAGCGTGTATAGGTATCAGCCGTTAAAATCAGGGCGGTCTGCGCAAGCCCCCCCTGCATTAATCCCTCGACAATCTGCAACAGGTAGGGAAAGGCCGAACACCCCATATTTACATCAAGGCAAAATGCATCGGCCCGAACGCCAAGGCGATGTTGCAATATGCAGGCATTACCAGGCACCGGGTAATCCGGAGACTCTGTACAGACGATCAGGGCGTCGACGTCTGCCAGTGACATCACGTTCTCGTCAGCAAGTGCCCGCGCAGCAGCCTCGGCCAGATCCAGTGCGGTCTCGGTACTTTCAGCAACATAGCGGGCATGAACACCCGTACGCTCAACCAACCTCGCCATATCCCAATCGGGGTAGGCTTCAGCCAAAGCCTCATTGGTCAAGAACGTTTTGGGGAACGCCGTGCCGGTCGCAATAATTTTCATGCTTCAGCGCCCGACTTAACACTTAACGCTGTTCCTAACGACACAGGTCGGCCATGGCCGGCATAAATCGTCAGATATGGAGGCAGGCTTTGGTATTTCAAAAGAGATTGCGCCATATCCGGTTTGCAGCCTCCCGGCAGGTCAGTGCGCCCCGGCCCATTACACATCAGGGTGTCACCGGTGAACAGGGCATCATCGATAAGCAGTGAGACGCCGCCCTCGGTATGCCCGGGGGTTTCAATGACCTTGACGTCAAAAGGCGCCAGTGCCGTTGCTTCCAGATTGCAGTAGGACCGAACCTCTGTTGGCACCCTGACACTGGTTTCGCCGCTGAAGATCAATCTGTAAAGGTTGGCACGGCGCATCAGCGCAACATCGCCGTCATGCAGGTAAAACGGTATATCATACTGCAATCGAAGCGCTTCAACTGCGCCGATGTGATCAAAATGCGCATGCGTGTTCAGGATCGCTAACGGTTGAAGATCATGGCATTCTATCTGCTCGACGATCCGCTCCGCTTCACTGCCAGGATCAATGATCAAGGCGCTATGATCATCATAGACCAGATAACAGTTTTGCTTCATCGGTCCGTTGGTAATCTGGATTACGCTCGCATTCACCGGACACCACCGAAATAAATTATCTGATTGGTGATATTTTTCGCCGCATCATCCAAAAGGAATTGCAGAGCATGGAAAACTTCGTCCCCCGAAATCGGTTTCGGCTTGGACAGTAGACTGGTTTTCTCCATCAGGACGTCTTCAGACAGGCTTTCAAACATCCCACTGCCCGCCACCAGGGAAATACCCAGTGTATTCAGGGTAATATTTTCATCCGCGATTTCATGCGCAAATACGGCATTTAACGTTTCAAGCGCAGCCTTCGAAGCCGTATAAGCGAGACTGCCCTTGCTGGCGAGCGGTACATTGATTGATGAAAAATGCACGATCCGGCCACGGCCGGTTTTTTTCATCACCTTGAGCGCTTCACGGGTCATCAGGAACGCACCAAGAAGGTTTGTATCCAGTACCGATTTAAAGGTATCACCGGTTGTCAGCAAAGCTGGCATGCTGCTTGCGATACCGGCACTGTTGATCAGCACGTCGACCCCTGCCCCGTCGCGACGCAAAGTCGCAAAAAACTTTTGTACAGCGTCTTCGTCAGCAATATCCAGACACGTGTGTGAATAACACGCATGCTCAAGCTCGCAAGGGTGACGGCTGACACCGAAAACCGTATCACCATTTTGCAAAAACCGGTCTGCGATCATACGCCCCGTGCCGCGGCTACTGCCGGTGATGACGATCTGACGCCCCATATTTGCTAATCCCTGCTCACGAGTTCAGGCGCGGATGTATCACGCCAAACGCGTATCAACATAGTCGGCAAGTGATTGAACGGAGTCAAAAGGGCTGCTCTCTTGCGTCATGCTGTCTTCGGTAATCAAGGTCACAACCTTCCCCGTTTCGTCCATAATAGCCTCTTCAATGGCGACCACCAGATTGACCAGAACGAGTGAATCAACTGTCGTGGTATCGCCGAGAAGCGGCGTTTGCGGTGCCTTTACAATCGCCTGACCATCATCTGACATTTGGTTTACCGTGTCGATCGCCGCAAATACGAGTTCGATACCACTAGACATGTTTTCTCCGATCTTCGTTTCGTTATTCAATGTTATCAGCTAACACTTCTATCAACAGTATACAGCGTCCCTTCGGCGTGACCCGAGCGTATAACACCTTCCGTATAATCAAAGATGTCCTTGGCCGAGATCGTCCTGAAGCCGTATCCCTTGCCCGGTATTTCGCCTTGATAAAAGCCCTGACGCCAAAGTGCTTCGCCTGCGTTCGTTACATCTGTGATGATGTTATTATCCCAATCCCTCGCGTAATAGCCGAACATACGCGACGATGTTGCGCCATCATGATCCGTATAAGCAACCTCAACGTCTTTGATAAACCGGTACTTCACATCCATGGCTTGTTCGACATGATGGTAAAACGACATGCATTGATTATCGTATAAATCCAGAGCTGCAACACGACCATTCAATTGATGAACAAGGGCAAACGGCGAGGACGGGCCAATCCCGGTGTAATCACGCAATGCCGCAAATTCTTTGGCATGGCGACCAATCGCTGCGAACGACAAAAACGGATGTTCGGTCCTCAAGGCTGCGGGGTGTTGTCTCGCCGCCTCGGTAATAGCCCCCATCGCTGACGGTGTCGTACGGATATCGAAAACCCGCTCGTTGATGACCTTGAAGTTGAATAACGGCATCAGCAGAGTCCCATCCGGCCCTAATGCGGACAGAAAGGATTCAATGACATCACCAGGCGTGAACGCACGGTTTCTGGACTTACAAGCGTACAAAAGCCGGACCGATGAAGAGTGGACAATCAACGCTTCGCCGGACTTTACACCGGCCTCACGCCAGGCATTCGACAAGGCAGTGCAAACATCTGATACGGTTTCTAGTGTCATTATCTGAGCCCAAGTGATCTCGTTGTGTTCAACGCCTCGGCGTCAGTTTCAGTCTTTATCCGTTACAATTTCCTCGATCAGCCCCGCCTTGAGGAAATTCTCAACCGCGTCGTCATAGGCTTCGATCGGCAGGGCCGAGCCGTCAGCAATCGCCAACAGGTCTTTCTCGCCGTCGGCATCGATCATCAGTTGATAGTAGGCCAGCCCGCCGAACGTGGATTTCGTCGCCGTGGTCCCGGTGCCGAGACCATGCTGATAGGGATATACCCCATGCTTGGACAGGAACGGCGTGCCGGTGAAGGTCGCCTTGTAGGTCCGCGCCCGTTCGATGGCCTGAAACGCATCCCAGGTTATCTCCATGATATCAGATAGATTGTCCGGCTTGATCAGCGTCAGATCATCGGCCGAGCTGTGATACTCCGCATAGCCGATCTGTTTCTTGCCGGGAATTTCCGGGGTGATGTGACCGCCCCGGATCGGATGCCCGAACGGCACGCGCAGACCGATGGCATTGAAATGCGCCTGATCGGATCCGTTGCAGACCCCGTCGTATTCCAGGATCTCGTATTCAAGGCCACTGTTTCTCAGCGCGTGTTCAAAAGCGCGGTCCACCAGGGCATTGCCATAGTAGCTCTGCACATAGCGGATCGGTGCATCGTCACCGCAGATGGCAATTTCATACCCGCCGACGATGTTCTTCAGATGGTCCCTGTGGGCGTCGATCCATGTCAGTGCCCCGATCGTTTCCGGCCAGATACACAGCCGGTAGGTATAGCGCCGGTTCTTCATTTCGCTCAGACGCCGGAACAGTTCCGTGGCGACGGACACACCGCTCAGGTTGTCGTTGGCGCCATAGGGATGGCACAGATACGTGCACACCATGATTTCCTGTTCGCTTTCACCGGGCAGGACATATTCACCGACCCGCAACGCGCCTTCGTTCAGTTCCGTATCGATATGCACCTTGTAGGTGCCGGGCTTCCATTCCCTGACCTGGTTCTGCGTTGCACACAGCCCCCAGTCATAGCGGTAATAGGACTGCCGGAGCGGGATCGCGTCCGGCAGGTCGGGATGGGTCGAGACACGCTCCAAAAGCGCATCAAGTTCCAGCTCGCCGTCAAAGGCGCCGGAATAGATATGCACGTGATACGGATGATCCTTGAAGTCCAGCACCCGCTCACCGTCCGGGCCTTCGACCCAGGCCTCGTTGACGACAAATTCGGGAGGGATCGTCCAGTCGCCGACTTCCTTGCCGGTCTGAAACTCGCGAATTTCCAGATCGAGGTACTTTTGCAGCACCTCCAGCGACACCTTGAAATCGGGGCCACAAAGCGCACGATAACGCGGGAAGAGATCCTCGACGATCTGCCAGATCGTTTCGCGGCTGCTCTTGACGAAATTGGATGATGGTCCGTGGTCGATATAAGCCATGTGATCCGCCTGCTTTCTGCTTGCGTCAAAATGGAGCGCAAATGTTAGCGCAAGACAATTAAATGCGAAAGGTAAACATATTGCCAATAATTCAGGATGATCCCTGAACCTGCAATATTGCCGCTGTTCAATCGTTTTTAAGATTCATGCTATAGTCATCAACAGAACTGTCGGAACCTAAATCAGGAAAACATGGTGCCCAACACTTCGACAATCTACGGCGACGGCGTTTTCATCATCGCCGAAGTCGGCAACAATCACGAAGGTGACTTCACCCTCGCCCAGGACATGGTCGGGCTGGCCGCAGAAGCCGGTGTCGATGCCGTGAAGTTCCAGACCATCGTGCCCGAACGTCTCGTGAACAGGCGAGACGAGCCGCGGTTTTCGACGCTGAAGAAGTTTGAGCTCAGCTACGACCAGTTTGCCGAGCTTGCGAAGCAGGCGCACGCCGCCGGCATCAGGTTCATGTCGACCCCCTTCGATCCGGAAAGCGCCGCGTTTCTCGGCACCATCTGCGATGCGATCAAGATCGCGTCGAGCGACAACACCTTTTACACATTGATCGAAGCCGCGGCGAAAACCGGGCTGCCGCTGGTGATTTCGACCGGTCTGGCCAACGAAGCTGAAGTCCGCACCGCCGTCAGGATTGTCGACGACATCTGGGACGGCAAGCGCGTACCCGCCGACATCGGGCTACTGCATTGTGTCAGCAATTATCCGACGGCAGCCGAAAACGCCAACATCGGCGCCGTTTCCACCCTTGCCCAGTCGTTCCCGCGCCGGACTGCCGGTTATTCCGATCATACCATCGGTATCGAGGCGGCGACCCTCGCCGTCGGGGCCGGTGCCCGCATTATCGAAAAGCATTTCACCATCGCCAATGATCATTCCGAATTTCGCGATCACCAGTTGTCCGCCGATCCCGAAACCATGAAAAGGCTGGTCGAAAGCATCCGCGCCGCTGACCGGATGATGGGCTCGGGTGCGTTGGAAATGGCCGCCTGCGAAAAGGACATCGCCCCGCAGATACGCCGGTCCATCGTTGCCGCCAGGCGGCTTGACGGCGGTCACAAGATCACCCGTGCAGATCTTTTGTGGACTCGGCCCGGCACCGGCATGGCGCCCGGACGTGAGCACGAAATCATCGGCAAGAAGCTGAAGGCACCGATGGCCGAGGGCGATCCGTTTTCGCCCGACAACCTGATCTGAGGCCCGTTGAATGTGTGGCATCGCCGGTGCATTCGGTCCCGCGCCCCTGTCCCGGGATCGCATATCCAGTGCACTGGCCAGCATGCGGCATCGCGGCCCGGACGCCGAAGGTGCGCAAAGCCATGCCCTTGGTGAAAACCATATCGATTTCCTGCATGCCCGGCTGGCGATCATCGACCTTGACCCGCGTGCCAATCAACCGTTCGAGCGGGACGGCATATCGCTCAGCTACAACGGTGAAATCTACAATTATATCGAGGTCCGCAACGAACTTCTGATGCTGGGCCACAGCTTCACGACCGAGTCCGACACCGAAGTCCTGATCGAAGCCTACAAGGCCTGGGGACCGGCCTTTCTGGATAAACTCGACGGCATGTGGGCATTCGCCCTGCTGGACCGGCATACAGGCGGCCTGATGCTGTCGCGTGACCGTTTCGGTGAAAAGCCGCTCTATACCTGGATGCTTGACGGGACGCTGTTTTTCGCTTCCGAGATCAAGACCCTTGCAGCGCTGGCCGGACGGCATCCCGAGGTCAATCATCAGCAAATCCGCCGCTTTCTGGTCAATGGATACAAATCACTCGGCAAAAGCGGGGAAACGTACTTCAGGGATATCGATGCCTTTCCCGCCGGTACCTGTGCAATCCTGAGCGCCCCTGCGCGTCCTGTCCCGGCACCCTACTGGACATTGCCGACAGAGATCCGTGAAACGTCCTTCGACGATGCCGTCAGGCAAACACGAACCCTGCTGACAAGTGCCGTCGAAACCCGCATGCGTGCCGATGTGCCGCTGGCGTTCTGCCTTTCGGGCGGGGTCGATTCCGCGACACTGGCCGCCATCGCGGCCAGGGAAATAGGCCGCGACATCCACTGCTTTTCGATCATCGACAGCGATGAGCGCTATGACGAAAGCGCCAACATCGACATCATGGTCAAGCATCTGGGATGTCGGCACCACAAGGTTCAAACGTCTACCAGGGGTTTCTTCGAGAGGCTTCGCAAACAGGTTGCGATGCATGACGCCCCCGTCGTCACGATCAGCTATTACATGCATGCGTTCCTGTCGGAAGCCATTGCCGAAGCGGGCTACAAGATCGCCATTTCCGGGACCGCGGCGGATGAAATCTTTACCGGATATTACGACCACTATTCGATGTGGCTGGCGGTCATGCATGACGACCCCGATGCGGACTTCGACGCCCTTGTCCGCGACTGGAGATCGGGTATGGGGGCGCACGTCCAGAACCCTGGCCTCCAGGACCCGATGTGTTTCGTCAACAACCCCGGCCAGCGCGATCACATCACCCTTGATCGCGAACTTTTCTCATCCTTTCTGACGGAACCCTTCGCAGAAGCCTGGTCCGAAGACACCTATTGTGACGGCCTGCTCAGAAACCGCATGGCCAACGAGCTGTTTTGCGAAGCCGTCCCGGTGATTCTCAACGAAGACGACCTGAACTCGATGACGGTTTCGATTGAAAACCGCTCTCCGTTTCTCGACCGGGCGCTCGTCGAATATCTCTATTCCGTGCCGGTCCGCCATCTGATGGGCGGCGGCTACGCCAAACGTATCCTGCGCGAAGCCGGGGCCGGGATTGTCCCGGACGCGGTCCGTCTCGACACCCGCAAACGCGGTTTCAATGCCTCGATCAATTCCCTCGTCGACCGCAACGACCCCGAGTCCCGTGACATCCTGCTGGCCGACAGCCCGATCTTCGACATCGTCAAGCGCAGCGCGATCGAGGATTTCCTCAGCGACGACATGGGGTCCAACAGTTTCTCGAAGTTTCTGTTCAGCTTCATTTCCTCGAAACTGTTTCTCGAAGCGCAGATGTCATGACCACCGTCGCCATCATTCAGGCACGGCACACGTCATCCCGGTTGCCGGGAAAAATGACCCTGCCACTGGCCGGCATCCCGGTGATCGAACATATCGTCCGGCGTATCCGTACCGTCGAAAGCATCGACAGTATCTGTATCACCATCCCGGAAGGTAAGGCGCAGGCCCCGCTGGCCGAGGTTATCGCAACCCTTGATGGTGTGCATTTGTCGCGCGGCCCCGAAGAACATCTGCTGACCCGTTTCAGCATCGCCGCCCGCGAAACCGGGGCCGATGTGATTGTCCGGTTGTGGGGAGACTGCCCGGCGGTCGACCCGTCGCTCGTGCGTTCAGCCCTTGATGCATTTCAGTCCGAAAGTCCGGACTGGAGCTATCTCAGCGATAAAAGCGGCTATCCACTGGGCAGCGAACACCAGATCATAAGCCGCGCGGCACTCGATGCGGCGGCGGCAGCAGTGACGGACGATGCGGACCTTGAAGCCGTGCATAGCTGGTTCGACAGGCATCCGGCCGACTTCAGGAAGCTTGATATCATTCGACCGGGTTCAGGCCGGCCCAGTCCTTTGCAGGTACTGCTGGACACAGCGGACGATTACGCAAAGTTATGCAAAATCTTCGACGCCCTTTATCCTGACGATCCACTGTTCGGTTTCAGGGCCGTGGAGGAACTGGCGGCACACGAACCGTCTTGGTTCCAGCAAAGTCCTTATACCAACTTGCAGAAATAAACATCTGTTGTGATCCTGTTTCCCGTTTCTTCGGCAGGAGGGAAGGCGCAGGCGATGCTGCCGTATCGGCAAGCCTTGCCGACGCCCCGAAGGTGCGGGAAACATGACCCGGAGGGCGG
>JAVJQZ010000005.1:0-253517 GCA_040218645.1 Rhodospirillales bacterium | reverse complement strand
CTCAATACCGCCATCCATAAATGAACAACGCCAAAAAGCAGTTCCGATACGTGAGAAAACAAACTCCATAAGATGTCCTCAATGAACAACAAGCCGCCGCCCACGTATCTCTTCCGTATTCACAATCTATATCAGCGTGCGCCCGGAGATGGACGCGAAACCGGCCGAATGGACCCGACCGGAGGAGCGCGCTTTTAAGGCCGCGCAACCGGCTTGTCAAACCCCATTCAGACGAGGGCGAGGATTATATCCCCAACCGACCGTTTCGGCAATCCGCAAGTCTGTGGAAAACAGCGCTCGCGCTTGGCGTTGGCCAGTGCGCGGTGGTATATGATGATGCTTAGGGTTTGGCAAGCACCCATTTATAAATAAATGCGTTAAATTCGTATTTCTGTCATTAGGGGACAACATTTTGCATATACCATTGGCACAGCGGCACAAGACACTCGGCAAGAGTATTCGTCGGGCTCATTTTCTGGCACTCCTGGCAGCCGTTCTCCTGAGCGCATCCGCCTGCACACAGACCGCCCAATTGCAGGGCGGCGGCATTTCATCGACGGACGGCACGTCCGGTGCCGGCGGGGCCGGAGCGCAACCCAACGCCAGTATTTTCCCGGACATCCCGATCCCGGAAGGCGCCAACATGATCGTCGACAAGACCCTGGTCGTCGGCACCGACAACTGGTTTGGCCAGCTGGCGCTGAGCACCTCGCAAAGCCCGGTCGTCATGTTCGATTTCTATCGCAACCGCCTGCCGCAGTTCGGCTGGAACGAAATCACCTCGGTCCGCGCCCCAACCAGCGTCCTGACCTATGACCGTGACGATCGCATCATGCAGATGCAGATCGCGTCGACCACCCTCAGGGGGTCAGAAATCCTGATCACCGTATCCCCGCGCGGCACCCCGAAGCCGTCCGGTGGTCTGGGCAGCCCGGCGCCGGTGACGCGGGTCAACTGACCCGGCATCACCGGAGATTTTCCGGGAGACCGAAAACCACTGGATTAAGCCAATTCAAGCCGCCATTTAAGCTGCCAATTAGGCTGCCTGGGCCCGTTCCCCGTTAATCAAAAGCCCATCCTTGCCGGCCGAGACCTTGATCTCGTCACCGTCATTGATGCGCCCTTCGAGGATCGCCTGCGCCAACGGGTTTTCCAGCGCGCGCTGGATGGTCCGCTTGAGCGGCCTGGCCCCGTAAACCGGGTCATACCCCTGATCGGCAATCCAAGCCCGGGCAGCGCCATCGAGCTTGATCGAGATCTCCCGGTCCTTGATACGCGCACGCAAGCGGTCGAGCTGGATCTCGACGATCCCGTCCATATGTTCGCGGGCAAGGCGGCGGAACAGAATGGTCTCATCCAGCCGGTTGAGGAATTCCGGCCGAAACGCAGACCGCACCACTTCCATGACCAGCGGTCGGATTTCCTCCAGATCGTGACCTTCCTCCTGGGCCGCGATCAGATCGCTGCCGAGGTTCGATGTCATGATGATCAGGGTATTGCGGAAATCGACCGTCCGCCCCTGTCCGTCGGTCAGACGGCCATCGTCCAGGACCTGCAACAGGACATTGAACACATCCGGATGCGCCTTTTCGACCTCGTCGAAGAGGATGACCTGATACGGCCGGCGGCGCACGGCTTCGGTCAGCGAACCCCCCTCGTCATAGCCGACATAGCCCGGCGGAGCCCCGATCAGACGCGCGACGGCATGCTTTTCCATGTACTCGGACATGTCCATGCGCACCATCGCCTGCTCATCATCGAACAGGAACGAAGCCAGTGCCTTGGTCAGTTCCGTCTTGCCGACACCGGTCGGCCCGAGGAACAGGAACGAGCCGATCGGCCTGTTCGGATCGCCCAGGCCGGCACGTGCACGGCGAACCGCATTGGACACCGCCACCAGTGCATCATCCTGGCCGATCACTCTGTTGCGGAGTGCATCTTCCATGCGCAGCAGCTTGTCACGCTCGCCTTCGAGCATCTTGTCGACGGGAATGCCGGTCCAGCGCGATACAATCTGCGCGACGTGCTCAGCGGTGACCGATTCGTCGACCAGGTGCGATTCTGAACCGGCTTCAGCCTTTTCCAGGGCTTCCTGCAGTCGCGGAATTTCACTGTAGGTCAGTTGCCCGGCTTCTTCGAGATGACCCTCACGGATCGCCCGGTCCGCCGCCATACGGGCCGCATCAAGCTCTTCCTTGAGCTTGGTGGTATCCGCCAGAGACGCCTTGTCCGCTTCCCAGCGGCTGGTCAGCTCTTCGGATTCCCCTTCAAGCTGCTCAAGTTCGTGTTCGATCTTGCCGAGCCGGTCCTGTGATGCCTTGTCGGATTCTTTCTTCAAGGCTTCGCGTTCTATCTTGAGCTGTATGATGCGGCGATCCAGTTCATCGATTTCCTCGGGCTTGCTGTCGATCTGCATCTTCAGCCGGCTCGCCGACTCATCGACAAGATCGATTGCCTTATCGGGCAGAAACCTGTCGGTGATATAGCGTGCGCTGAGCGTTGCCGCCGCCACCAGAGACGAATCCGTAATCCGGACACCGTGGTGCAGTTCGTACTTTTCCTTGATGCCGCGCAGGATCGAAATCGTGTCCTCGACCGTCGGCTCGGATACGAACACGGGCTGAAAACGTCTGGCCAGCGCCGCATCCTTCTCGACGTACTTCCGGTACTCGTTCAGTGTCGTGGCACCGACACAGTGCATTTCTCCGCGTGCAAGCGCCGGTTTCAGCAGGTTCGATGCATCCATCGACCCTTCACCCGCACCGGCGCCGACAAGCGTATGCATTTCATCAATGAACATGATGATCTGACCTGCTGCCGCAGTAACCTCGTTGAGCACTGCCTTGAGGCGTTCCTCGAATTCGCCGCGGAATTTTGCCCCGGCAACGAGCGCCCCCAGATCGAGTACCATCAGGGTTTTCTGTTTCAGGTTCTCCGGTACGTCGCCGTCAACGATCCTTTGCGCCAGTCCTTCGACAATGGCGGTTTTCCCGACACCGGGCTCCCCGATCAGCACCGGGTTGTTCTTGGTGCGGCGAGACAGCACCTGAATGGTACGGCGGATTTCCTCGTCCCGGCCGATCACCGGATCGAGCTTGCCTTCCATTGCCGCCTGCGTCAGGTCACGCGCGTATTTGTTCAGGGCATCATAATTGTCTTCGGCATTGGCGCTGTGCGCCGGACGCCCCTTACGGAACTCGTTGATCGCCGAATTAAGATTCTGCGGCGTCAGGCCGGCGTCGCTCAAAACCTTGGCGGCCACCGTATCCTTGGCCAACGCAATGGCCAGCAGAAGCCGCTCGGCAGTGACAACACTGTCGCCGGCCTTTTCGGCAAGCTGCTCCGCCTGATCGAAAAGCCGCGCCGCTTCGGGCGCCAGATACAGCTGCCCCGCACCCTGACCCTCGACCTTGGGGATTTTATAGAATTCCCTGTTCACACCTTCGATGGCACGACCGCGATCACCCCCCGCTGCGTCGATCAGGTTGGCCGCCAGACCTTCCTTGTCTTCGAGCAGGACCTTTAGAACATGCAGCGGCGTCAGCTGCTGATGATTGGTCCGGAGCGCCAGTGTCTGCGCGGACTGTATAAAGCCCCGCGCACGATCAGTGAAGTTTTCAAAATCCATTTCATCTTCCTTTCAATGCGCCGACGGTGATCACCCCCAATTGGGCAGCGATAACCCCTCGCGGTGTATGGATATCTTACTCCAAATATGGCCTGCCACGCGAGACCCGCAAGCCCGCGAAGAGGAAAATATACGGACAATTTCCGGTTACGGAATCACTGCATGAAAGGCTGCAATCTGTAATATTCGGAAATCTCCCAATAACATATACTGTCTATAAGAATACGTTGATATTTTGCGTACAATAGGGGGCATTGCAGAACCATAATGGCGCAGGGCGAATTCGATATTCAGATTTTGCGCGATGGCCGCTGGACCACGGAAGCCGTCCGGGAAAATGAAGATAATGCCCGTGAACTGGCCAGGAAATTCCTCAGCAAACCGCAATGCGAGGGTGCCCGCGTCGTCGCCAACCAGACCCTCAGCGATGGCTCAATCCGCGAAAACGTCATTTTTCAGGAGACCCAGTCGGGGGGCGGCAAACCGCTCAGAATCACCACACTGGACAGCGCCCGTCCGTATTGCAGATCACCAAAGGACTTCTTCAGCCTTGAAAGCCGGATCAACCTGAACCGGTTGTTCCGGACCTATTTCGAAGAAGTGACCCTGACACCGACCGAAGTTCTGCACAGCTACAATCAACTGCAAAAACTTTTCGATCGCGATTCTCTTCGCCTTTCCGCCGTCAGCCATATTGCGACCCTGCAGGTGAAGGGGCTGGAAAAAACCGCCCGTGACCGACAGAACGAGCTGAACAGGATTGTCGACCAAATCACGGCACAGGCGCGTGAAGCCGAACAGATCGAACTCCCCGAATTCGCTGAAAGCCTTGCAGGCACCATTGCTGCCGTTCCCCGGGTGAAAAGCCACTCTGCCGAGTATCTGGCGATGGCGGTGCTGGCCAGGGAACTGATCAAAATCCCGAACTGGGTCGGCAAGCTCGACCGTCTAAGCGGACTGGCGCTACAGGAAAAAGATGCCACGGCAATTCTGCTGCTCGACACCGTGATCGCCGATCTGCTCGGCGCCAATGTCATTCAGGAACTGCTCGGGTGGCAGCCTTCCCTCGGCAGTGCGATTATCAGCATGCTCGACCTTGCGGACGGGGTATTCGACAGTACAAAAAGCGATGCCAAGGAAACAACCGACCGGCTTATGGACCTGTTCAAACTGAATGTCCTGCCGGCGAGCAAGCGTGTCCTTGTCGACCGTGCACTGCGGCAATTGAAATCCAATGCGCCACTGTCAAAATCCGATCCTTCCAGGGAAATGGAAGAATACCAGCGTGTCCTCGCCCGGCTCCTGGTTCCAGGCGGCATCCTGTCGGGTGCACAGGCCGCCGAGGCCCTCACCTTGCGCGGATCACAATTTGTCGAAGCCGGGGGCAAATCCGGACGCCGCGCCGCCATCGGAGCCACGGTCAAGGCATTACCTGACCCCGCTCGTGGTGCCATGTACCTGGCCGAACTCTCCAAAACCGAATTCAACGAAGATCACATGGACGACATTATCAGCCAACTCGATGTGGTATTCAGTGCCCGGGTCATCAAACAGCTGTGCCGCCAGTCCATGTCCCACAGGGATCGCATGCTGACGGCAACCGGCGCTTATCAGGCTACATCAACTTCCGCGCTGCCCGACGATATCAAGCAACAGGTGACACAACATATCGACGGCGTTCTGGAACGATATCTGGTCGACGAAAATATTATTGATCGCCTCGACAGTCCCGGCACGCACCTCCGCGACAGGGCCGTCAGGCTGGTTAAATTCTGCGGCGCCGGCGTTCTTCCGGAAGGCAATGCCCTGAAACTGGCACGAAAGCGCATCGTCAAACTGCTGCGCCAGCCCAATTTCGATGAGCATTTCGTCGACGGCATCGATGACCCTGCAAAGGCTGAAAAAGCACTCAGGGATTTCCATAAACTCCTTGTCCAGGGCGGTCTCGCCTGAAGCTGACTAAAGCTGACTATTCGTCAGCGAATTGACACGAACAGGCACCCTCGCCAATGTGGCAGTCATGGAAATGACACTGAATGAAATTTGCCGTTATCCGATAAAGGGATTAAGCCCCGAACGGTTGCAATCGGTCACATTGACGGCAGGTGCGGCGCTGCCGTGGGACCGGCAGTTCGCTTTGGCATTGGGGTCCACACCTGTTTCCGGATCAATATCTGAATGGATGCCAAAATCGAGTTTTCTGTGCCTGATGCGAAATGAAAAACTGGCACAACTCGAAACACAGTTCGATGACGCGACTGCCACCCTGACGGTTCACCGTGGCGGCAACCAGGTTGCACGGGGTCAGATCTCGCAAAAGATCGGACGAACCATGATCGAGGATTTTTTTGCCGCTTTCATGAAGGAAGAAGCCCGTGGCCGGCCAAAGCTGGTTGAAGCTGCAACCGGTCACACATTATCCGACCATGATAGTCCGGTGATATCGATCATCAATCTGAATTCGGTCCGGGATTTGGCCCGGGTCGTCGGTTCCGAGATTGATCCCGGACGGTTTCGCGGCAACTTCATGATCGACGGCCTCCAGCCCTGGGCCGAGTTCGACCTTGCCGGCAAACAGGTCGGCATCGGGGACGCGGTGCTGAATATCGAAATGCCGATCGACCGCTGCGCCGCCACCAACGTCAATCCGCAAACGGCAGTGCGAGACATGAATATCCCGAAGGATATGATGCGCGGCTACGGCCACATTGATTGCGGCGTATTCGCCAGCGTTGCCAAAGACGGCAACGTCAACGTCGGCGATGAAATCAGAATTCTCTAAAGACGCTCAATCGGCTGCAGACTGATCCGTCGCTTCACCGGCAGGCTGTTCGACCTTACGGGGTCGGCGGGCACGCGGCTTGGGCTTTGCTGCGGGTTGCTCTGTCGTTTCATCTGCCTCTGAGGCATCAGAAGCTTCCGCCGGTTGATCATTCGCAACTTCGGACTCCGGTGCCGGTTTTTGGCGCCGGCCGTTCTGACCTCTGGACACCGTGCGCTGCAGGCCATTTGCCTCATCATCGCTGCGGTCAGATTTATCTTCGTCCTGAGAATCTTTGTCGTCCTGCGAGCGGGAGTTCGAGTTATGATCCTCGTTGTCCTGGTCATCATCGCGGTTCATGTCTTCGTCACGGTTGCCATGAGACTGGCGACCGCGATTGTTATCACGCCCCCCGCCTTCATTCTCGGAATTGAGGATCCTGTAGTAGTGTTCGGCATGCTGCAGATACCCTTCGGCGAGAATGCGATCCCCTGCCGAGTAAGCATCCCGGGCCAAAGCCTGATACTTCTCCAGAACCTGTTGGGCCGTGCCGCGGACCTTTGCCTCGGGGCCGTTGCTCTCGAAAGAGCCGCCCTTTTGATTAGGATACCGACGCGGGTTACCGCGCGACCGCTGACGTCTATTGTTGTTGTTTTGACCGTGTTTCATTATCTCAGATGCTTATCTGTGTAAGACAGTACCACGTCACACCAAGCTCTTGCCCGGTTGAGTGTCCTCTCCCGAAGAAAGATGACCAATTCGTGGAACGGTGGGTTTTTTGGACGCCGTGTGGCGTTCCCCCCTCAACCCCGAAAGGCTGAACTGTGTGAAAGTTAGCCTGTGGCCTCCGCAATTCCAATACTTTTTTTGTAAAAAGAAGACACTCTTTCAATACCCCCCAGATCGCTTCGCACCGTACCGGGCTGAAGCCCTGCTGATACGGCAAGCTGCGCCACCTCCCGAGCCTGACCGATACCAAATTCGACAATCAGGATACCTTCATGAGACAGGCTTTTTTCCGCCAGCGGCAGTATCTCCCGATAGGCATCAAGCCCATCCGGCCCGCCATCAAGGGCGCCCATGGGTTCATGTTCGCGGACATCCGTCTGAAGACCATTGATGTCATTGCTGGGGATATAGGGGGGGTTGGATACGATCAGATCATATTCCCCGGAGATGCCATCGGACCAGGGCGCGTTGATGATTCGACAGCGTTCTTCATACCCCAAAGCACGCGCATTTTCCCTAGCAACCTCACATGCCTCAGCAGAGACATCAACCCCGGTTCCGGCGGCGCCGGGAAAACAGCTCAACAACGCCAAAAGGATGCAACCGCTGCCGGTGCCGAGATCGAGGATCGTTTTTGGCGGCACATTCAATTCGTAAATCTCAACCGCCAGTTCGATCAGGGTTTCCGTATCGGGCCGAGGGATCAACGTCGCCGGAGACACCTTGAACTCAAGGCTCCAGAATTCACGCCTCCCGGTGATGTGCGCGAGGGGCGCACCTGCGCATCGTTGTGTCAGAATTTTCCCGAAAGCTGCCACCTGGTCATCTTGCAGGTCCTGATCGGCACGCCCGAACACCTGTGCCGGTGACAGTGCAAGGCTGTGCGCCAGCAAAAGCCGTGCTTCGAGCCGCGCATTATCGACAGCCGCATCTGACAACGCTGCTGTCGCTTTCGTCAAAACTTTACCGATTGTCGTCATTCAATCGTCGCAAGCCGGCGCGCGTTGTCTTCCGCCAGCAAAGCATCAACGACATCACTCATGTCACCATTGAGAAAACTGTCGAGATTATGCAGCGTCAGACCGATGCGGTGATCGGTGACCCGGCGTTCCGGGAAATTATAGGTGCGGATTCGTTCCGACCGGTCACCGGAGCCGACCTGGTCCTTACGCTGCTGCGCCCGTTCGGTGTCCTGACGTTCCCGCTCGGCATCGAAAAGACGTGCACGCAATACTTTCATCGCGGCGGCCCTGTTCTTGTGCTGTGACTTCTCATCCTGTTGCGAGACCACCATCCCAGTCGGAATGTGGGTAATACGGACGGCACTGTCTGTGGTGTTCACATGCTGGCCGCCGGCACCCTGGGCACGGAAGGTGTCGATCCTGAGATCCTTTTCTTCAATGTGAATATCGACTTCTTCTGCTTCCGGCATCACGGCAACGGTAGCCGCGGATGTATGGATACGCCCGCCCGATTCCGTTACCGGCACGCGCTGCACGCGATGCACGCCGCTTTCGAATTTCAGGTAGCGGAAGACGTCACGCCCGGTAATTTCAGCAATCGCTTCCTTGGCGCCGCCGATACCGGTGTCCTGCATGTGCATGATGCTGAACTTCCAGCCCATGTGATCGGCATATCGCTGGTACATGCGAAACAGGTCAGCCGCGAACAGCGCCGCTTCGTCACCACCGGTGCCGGCACGCACTTCAAGGATGGCATTGCGGCTGTCAGCCTCGTCCTTGGGAACCATCATCAGCTTGACCGCATCTTCCAGTGCGGGCAGCCGGTCCTTCAATTCGCGGCATTCTTCTTCTGCGAGGGCGCGCATCTCCGCATCGCAGTCAGGGTCGTCGACAAGCGCCGCCGCATCTATGAACTGCTGGCGGGCCTTCTGGAAGGCATTGATGGCGGTTACGATCGGCGACAGATCCGAATACTCCTTGGACAACTGGGCGTATTTCTCACCACTGACATTATCCGCCGACATCAGGTGCGTCAGTTCATCGAACCGGGATGTCACGCGTTGCAGATGTTCTTCCATACTCACGGTTTATCGTCTCCATCATCGGTCATATCGAACAGGTCGCGGATCAGACGTTCTGCCGCTTCGATATCCTCACCGGACTGCGCCATCTCACGCAGCCGTTCGCTGGGTGTATGCAAAAGCCGCTGCATCAGAAGGTGCGTCGCCTTTTCCGCATCATCACCGGCTTCTTTCAGCACGGCGTCACGGATGCCGGCGACGTGATGACGCAGCGCATTCAGCGCCGGTGTCGCAGTCCGCGCGACCCGGCCCATGAAAAAGCCGTCGACTTCCACCTGCACGATCTTTTCAGCGGCTTCGGCTTCAAAGGACCGGCTTGCCTGACCTTCCATGGCGAGCCGCTCAAGGTCCGCCAGGTCATAAAGAAATGCATCGTCCAGCCTGTCGACAGCCGTTTCAACGTCACGCGGCAGCCCGGCGTCGATGATGAATTGCGGGCGTGAGCGCCGTGATTTCAGGGCCAGCCTCACCATGTCGGCAGTCAGAACCTGTGCACGCCCCCCCAACGCGGTGATGACGATATCGGCATCAGCAAGGGCCATCGTCAGATTTGAATCGTCGACAAGGTAGGCCTCAAGGCGCTCCGCCAGATCGGATACCGGCCGGGAAACCCCACATATGGACAGCATGCCCAGACCACCGCGCAGCAGTTCAGTGGCAACGAGCTCGCCCATGTCACCACTGCCCAACAAAAGTCCTCGCGCATCCTCCAGCCGGCCATGTACCTCGCGTGCAATACCGACGGCAACTGCGGCAATCGACACGGGGCGTTCGCCGATGGCTGTTTCGGTGCGCACCCGTTTTGCTGTGCTGAAGGCAGACTGCATCAGCCTGTCCAGATCACCCGCCACCATGCCCTGATCACGGGCCAGCCTGTGACACGCCTTGAGTTGTCCGAGAACCTGCGGCTCCCCGACGACAACACTGTCGAGCGATGACGCCACACGGTACAGATGCCGCACGGCGTCCGTCCCTGAAATGCCAAGCATCGCACTGCCCAGTTCTTCTGACGGCACCGAGGAAAAATCCGAAAAAGCCGCGTTGATCGCTGCCGTATCGCGTGCACAATCCGCACTGGCGGCGATCACCTCGACACGGTCACAGGTCGACAGCACAACCGCCTGATCAAGCCCCTGAAGCCGCAATAATTCCAGAAATGACGGGACGTCGGGATCTTCGACAAACAGCCTGTCGCGCAGGGAAAGGCTGCCGGTACGATGATTTACGCCGACGATCAGAGGGGTGCGCGATGTTGCGGAGGCGCCGGCCACGGTCGCTAGCGATACTTGGCGAGGTGCTCCCGAAGGTCCGAGAGTGGCACCTCGGTTTGCTCGCCGCTCTGCATGTCACGCACGCTTGCGGCATCGCGGGCCAGTTCATCCTCGCCGAGGATCACTGTCGCGATGGCATTTAACTTGTCCGCCCGTTTCATCCGTTTCCCCATGTTGCCGCTGTACCCCAGATCAACATGATAGCCCGCTTCACGGAGCGACTGTGTAATTTTCATGGCCGCACGTCCGGCATCTGCACCAACCGGGACGACAGCGATCGGACGCACCGCGCCAGCGGCATCACCCACCATCATCGCCAGCCGTTCAACACCGGCAGCCCAGCCGATCCCCGGCATCGGGCGACCGCCCATCTGTTCCATCAGACCGTCATAACGGCCCCCGGCCAGCACGGCCCCCTGTGCACCCAGTTTATCGGTGACGAACTCGAACGCCGTATGGGAATAGTAATCGAGACCGCGTACCAGACGCGGATTGATGTGCGCCTCGACACCGATATCAGCGAGGCCTTGCAGCACGGCATCGAAAAATTCGCGTGAATGATCGTTCAGGTGTTCGCTGAGTAACGGGGCTTCCGACATGATCGCTCGATCCCCCTCATCCTTGGAATCGAAAATCCTGAGCGGATTTTTCTCCAGTCGGTTGAGGCTGTCTTCAGACAACTTGTCCCTATAGCCGTTCAGATACGAAATAAGTGTCTCGCGATAGTTCTGACGGCTTTCCGTATCGCCCAGCGTATTGATCTCAAGCTTGATGTCATCTGCGATACCAAGCTGGCGCAACAGATGCGCGCCGACGGCGATCACCTCGATATCCGCCTGCGGGCCGGGCACGCCGAGGATTTCCACGTCGACCTGATGGAACTGGCGCAGGCGTCCCTTTTGCGGGCGCTCGTAACGGAACACCGGACCGCGGGCAAAGAACTTGCACGGCACCGACTGCTGCAGACCGTTCGACATGAAGGCCCGTGCGATGCCCGCCGTGAATTCGGGACGCAGTGTAATGCTGTCCCCGCCCCGGTCCTCAAACGTATACATTTCCTTGGTCACGATGTCGGACGTGTCACCCAGCGTGCGCTGGAAGACCTCGGTGAATTCAAACACCGGCGGCGTCATTTCCTCGAAACCGTAAAGCAGTGCAATGGCAGCCGCGGTATCGGCGACATGGCGCTGGGCGCGCATGTCTTCGGGCAGCAAATCGTGAGTACCGCGTACAGGTTGCAGCGTCGCCATGTTTTCCGGTCCTGTCAGCTATTCGGCGGCGTCGGACGCCGAGCCGCCACCGTAACGGGTCTTCACATAGTCTTCGACGATGCCCTGGAATTCTTCGGCAATCCCCACACCTTTCAGGGTCATGCGTTTCTCGCCGTCGATAAAGACGGGCGCAGACGGTGTCTCACCGGTTCCCGGCAGGGAAATGCCGATGTCCGCGTGCTTGCTTTCACCCGGCCCGTTGACGATGCAGCCCATGACCGCGACGTTCATTTCCTCAACACCGGGATAGTTTTCACGCCATTCCGGCATGCGTGTGCGGATGTAGGTTTGAATTTTTCCGGCAAGGTCCTGGAACACGGTCGACGTCGTGCGGCCACAACCGGGACAGGCCGTGACCAGCGGCATGAACGAACGAATGCCCATGGTCTGCAGAATCTGCTGGGCAACGATGACTTCCTCGGTACGGTCGCCGCCGGGCTCGGGAGTCAGGGACACGCGTATCGTATCGCCGATGCCTTCCTGCAGCAGAACCGACAGCGCCGCCGTGGATGCAACGATCCCCTTGGAGCCCATACCGGCTTCGGTCAGGCCCAGATGCAGCGCATAATCGCATTGGCGTGCCAGGGCGCGATACACCCGGATCAGACTCTGAACTTCCGAAACCTTGCACGACAGCACGATCTTTTCGGCACCCATGCCGAGCTCACGTGCCAGTTCCGCACTCTGCAGCGCCGACAGCACAAGCGCTTCTTCGGTAATATCCTGTGCCGGTTTCGGATTGGCTGACTTGGCATTCTGGTCCATCAGACCGACGACAAGCTCCTGATCCAGACTGCCCCAGTTCACCCCGATACGCACCGGGCGGTCGTATTTCAGGGCGACCTCGATCATGGTCGAAAACTGCTTGTCCCGCTTTTCACGGAACCCGACATTCCCCGGATTGATCCGGTACTTGGCAAGGGCTTCGGCGCAAGCCGGATTCTCGATCAACAGCTTGTGGCCAATGTAGTGGAAATCACCCACCAGCGGCACATCGCAGCCCATTTTGTCCAAGGCATCGCGGATATGCGGGACGGCCCTGGCGGCTTCGTCGCGATCAACCGTGATGCGGACGATCTCGGAACCGGCGGTGGCAAGCGCGGCAACCTGCTCTGCCGTCCCCTTGATATCAGCGGTGTCCGTATTGGTCATCGATTGCACAACGACCGGACCGCTGCCGATCATGACGTTGCCGACCTGAACGGGGATGCATTGGCGGCGGAGAATGGGAGAAATCTGTGTGCTCATGATCGATATCCGATCAACGACTCGATGCCGTACCGGCTTTGAGCCGGGCCGGATCAAGGGTCACGTTCTTGCGGACTGCCCCGACACCCCCGATTTCCGGGACGGCCTCGCCGTCAACCGTGATCTTGAGGGCACCTGCATTCCCGGTGTCGAGGATCAGGCCATTGATATCCGGAACATTATATACACTGCCGGCATTCATCAGTCCGGTATAGACAATGCTGCCGTTCGCCGGATTTCTGATCTCGACCCAGCTGCTGGAGTTTGCCCGGATAACTATGCCGGACGTCCCGGCGGCATCGCCTGATGTATTTCCTGCCGTTTCCGGCGCGGCGGGTGCCATCGTGTCTCCCGACACGCCCGTCGCCTGACGCAGAACCAGTGCGTTCAGGTCTTCCGCCGTCACTTCGGGGGTTGCCGGCTCTTTTTTCGGCGCATCGACGGCCGCTGATTCAATAGATGGCGTCGTGCCTTGGGCTGTTTGTGCCGGCGTTTGCTCTGCAGGCTGTTCCGCTGCCGGCTCGGCTGCCGCTGTGCTTTCAGTGGTTGCCGGTCCTGTCTCAGCCGTTTCGACCGGTGCCGGTGTATCGGTGGCGGGACTGTCAGTTACTGGTGCACCGCCGGCAGCGGCACTCTCCACCGGCTGCGTCTGTTGCGTGGATGTTCCCGGCATTTCAGTAGGTGCATCCGACGGATTTGGCGGATTATCTGCCCCGGTCGCAGCAGGGGTGCTCGTGGCGGACGACTCGGTTGCTGTGCCCTCGACTACTTCCTCTACTTTTTCACTGACACCCTCGGCGGCGGATTGAACGGCTTCCGTCGTTGTGGTGGTGGCCTGCTGCGTCGCTTCAACGACCGCACCAGCCGCTTCACTGGTGCTTTCAACAACCGTTCCCGCAGCATCGCTTGCCGCCTCGGCGCTTCTTTTGGCAGCCGCACCGGCATCACTGGCCATCTGCTCCGCCGCTGCTGTGGTTTCGCGAACCACTTTCTCGATTTCCTCGGATGCGGTTTCCGTCATCTGGGGGGCCGAAGCGTCACCGGATGACGATTCAGGTTTCGCCGCCTTATCTTTTGCAGGGGCGGCATTATCGCCTGTCACCAGATGTTTCAGGTGATCCGGCACCGGCGAAATCAGATCGGAAAGGATGCTGTCGTCCGTGGTCGATGCATACCAGCCGCCATACACCAACAACGCAATCAACACGCCGATGAAGACAATGGCACCCTTTGGCACCCCGCTGTCCTGCACGGGTGTCGGGAATGCCAGATCCGTGGCGCTCTTGTGGCCGGCCTGTTCGACACGGTAGCGGCGCACGACCTCATCACCGTCCAGACCCAGATGTTCGGCATAGGAACGGATAAAGCCGACGGCATAGGTATTGCCGGGCAGATCGCCATAACGGCATTCCTCGATCGCTTCGAGATAGAGATAACGGATACAGAGGATATCCGCGACCTCGCGCAAATCCTCGCCGACACGCAGCCTAGAGGCGCGAAGCAGTGCCCCGACCTGAGGTGAACGGCCGTTTCCGTCCTTCTGATCCTGATCTTTGTTTTGGTCTTTATTGCTCATAAGGCTCGTTTAAACCCGTCGTTGCGGGACGCGATCACGATCGCCGCGCTTACCCGGGTCCGCTCTGCGTCGTTATTCTCACAATTCGCCTTTGATTTACAAGGGAAAATCCGGAATTCGGGCATCTGGTTACTGGCTATATTCGGCATTTACACCGCCACGCCGTGATCCAGTGCGAAACTCCGGAGTTTGCCACGTAAACTATGTTCGGCTGAACCTAAGTGCGGGGTGATGAAATCCGCAAGCATTTTCACCGTCAGTGAACGTGTCATTTCCTTGACCGGCCCGATACTCGGGTTGGCCATGGATAGCCGGCGATATCCCAATCCGATCAGCGCCATGGCCTCCAGCGGCCGCCCGGCCATCTCACCGCACACGGTAACCGGCACCTCAGCCGCATTGCAGCTATCGATAACGCTTTTGAGCATCCGCAGAGCCGCCGGCGACAACGTATCATAGCGATCCGACAATCTCGGATTCCCGCGGTCCGTCGCAAACAGGAACTGCATCAGGTCGTTTGATCCAACCGACAGAAAATCGACATGCGCCGTCAGTTGCTCAAGCTGAAACAACAGTCCCGGCACTTCGAGCATGGCACCGGCATGGATAGTCTGCCCCGGCTGTTCACTCTCGATTTCCCGCTCCAGCAGCTTCCTGGCGGCGATGAACTCGCCAACCTCCGTGACCATCGGGAACATGATCGAGATGTCCGTGTTGCACTGCTTTGCCGCGCGAACCATCGCCCGCATCTGGCGCCGCAGCAACATCGGCCGGTCGAGACCGACCCTGATCGCACGCCACCCCATCGACGGATTTTCCTCGTCGTCGCTCTCGATATAAGGCAGCGTCTTGTCACTCCCGACATCGAGTGTCCGAAATGTGACATGCCGCCCATCCGCGGTTTCGAGAATCCGCCGGTACAGTTCGGTCTGCTCTTCAATGCCGGGCAGTTCCGTCCGCATCATGAAATGGATTTCCGTCCTGAACAGCCCGATGCCCTCGGCACCCAGATCACGCATCTGCTCCACGTCCACCAGCAGTCCCGCATTCGACAATAACGTGACGTGATGTTCGTCCTTGGTGTCGGATGCCAGAGGTATCAGTTCGTTATAATATTCACGCCGTTCCTTGTTGACGCGCACGGTATCCAGAAAGCTGCGGCGAATATCTTCACCAGGCCGCAGGAACACCTGTGCCCTGTCACCGTCGACAATCAACGGGTCGCCTTCGCTGACCCGGTCCATGATCCCCTTGATACGGCCGATGACGGGGATATCCATGGCGCGGGCGATGATCGCCACGTGTGCTGTCGGAGAGCCCTCCTCCAGGATTACCCCGCTCAGTGCCTTGGCGTCATAGTCCAGCAACTGTGCCGGGCCGAGGGACTTGGCAATCAGCACCGCCCCATCCACATAGGCCGACAGATCAGGGCCGCTCGGCTCACCCAAAAGGTGCTGCAAGAGTCGATGCGCCAGATCTTCAAAATCATGTACACGTTCACGCAGATACGGATCGCTGACCTGGGACATGCGTGCGCGTAAATCGTCAAGAACCCGCTGCACCGCCGCTTCCGCGGTAAGACCGGCCTTGATAGCTTCTTCCATGCGCTTCAGCCAGCCCTGGTCGCGGGCGATCATGGAATAGGTTTCCATGATATCGCGATGCTCGCCGCTGGTTTTCATGTGCTCCGACGTCATCATGTCATCGATGGCACCATGCATATCAACGAATGCCGTCTGCAGCCGTTCCAGTTCGATGTCGGGGTCTTCGGCAACCAGACGTTCAATCCGGAAATGCGGGCGGTGGACGACCGCCTGACCGATGCCGATACCCCCGTTGAGTCTCAGCCCTTCGAGACGAAGCGGTGCCGTTGCCAGCCCGTCGGCCGGCAGCAGCTCGTTCGGATTGATCAGTTCACCGCCGGCCACCAGTTCCGCCAGCACCATGGCGACGGTCTGCAGGCTCTCGACTTCTTCTTCGGTATAGTTCCGGCGGGTCCGATTCTGCACCGCCATCACCCCGATGACTCGTCCGCTGCGCAGGATCGGCACACCCATCATCGAATGGAAGACTTCTTCGCCTGTTTCCGGACGGTAGGCGAAGCTCGGATGCTGCTGTGCATCAGCCAACGCAAACGGGCGGGCCAGCGCCCCGATTTCACCGATGATCCCCTCGCCGATCCTGAGCCGTGTATTGTGAACGGCGGACGGTTTCAGGCCGCGAGTCGCGAAAAGCTCAAGAATATCACCTGCACGCCGCACATAGATCGAGCACACTTCGGCCACGAGGTCGGCGGCAACAATCTCGGCGATCTGATCGAGACGCTTTTCCGCCGTTCCGGTTTCCGCCATCAGGTCGCGGACACGCGCCAACAGCCGACGCGGAGCCGGTGTCAATTTGGCGCGTGGCGTTTTCTCGGGCATGCCTCGAGCTTCCTTAGGTGGCGATGCGCCCCGGCCAAACCGGGTGCTGCGTCAGTCTGCGTCCAGGCCGTAAGCCGTATGCAGCGCGCGAACCGCGAGTTCCGTGTATTCCTCGGCAATCAGGACACTGACCTTGATTTCCGAAGTCGAAATAACCTGGATGTTGATGCCTTTTTCGGCGAGCGTCGTGAACATCTTTTGTGCGACGCCGGCATGTGAACGCATGCCGACACCGATCACGGAGAGCTTCGTCACGTTCTTGTCGGCGCGGATGTCCGAAAACTGCAAATCTTCACGCTTGCTTTCGAGCGTCGCTACGGCACGTTCAAGGTCCGCGATCGGCAGGGTGAACGTCAAGTCCGTCGAGTGATCCTCATGCGAGATATTCTGCACGATCATGTCCACGTTGATGCCGTTATCCGCAAGCGGACCAAAGATGGATGCCGCGATACCCGGTTGATCCGGAACCGCCACCAGCGTGATTTTTGCTTCGTCGCGGCTGTAGGCAATGCCGCTTACCAATTCCTGTTCCACGATCTCATCCTCATCAACAACAAGGGTTCCGGGTTCGTCTGAATAGCTGGACAATACCTGAACGCGCACGCCATGCTTCATGGCCAGTTCGACGGAGCGCGTCTGCAGGACTTTCGCGCCGACCGACGCCATTTCCAGCATTTCTTCGTAAGTGATCTTGTCCAGCTTTCTGGCTTTCGGCGTGATCCGGGGATCCGTCGTATAGACCCCATCCACGTCCGTATATATATCGCACCGATCGGCCTTGAGGGCCGCTGCTATGGCAACAGCACTGGTATCCGAGCCGCCACGTCCAAGTGTGGTGATCCGGTTGTCAGGTCCGATCCCCTGGAATCCGGCCACAACACAAACCTCGCCACGTCCAAGGCGCTTTTCCATTTCCTCGGTTTCGATCCGCTGGATACGGGCCTTGCCGTGTACGCCGTCCGTATGGACCGGGATCTGCCAGCCGAGCCATGAGCGGGCGGGAATCCCGATATCCTGAAGCGCCAGCGACAGAAGCCCGACCGTGACCTGCTCGCCGGTGGCGACGATGGCATCGTATTCCCGCGCGTCATACAATTTGCTGACGGATGTGACGAAGTCGACGAGCTTGTTCGTCTCGCCGGACATCGCCGAAAGGATCACGGCGACCTCATTGCCCGCATCGACCTCGGCTTTGACGCGCTGCGCAACAGCCTTGATCCTCTCCACATTGGCAACCGAAGTGCCACCGAATTTTTGTACGATCCGCGCCATTTTCCACTAACTTTCCAGGACAGCCCCCGGGGAATACACAAGGACATATGCCGAACAAATTGCCGGAATACACCTGTCCGTGTCATCCGCATGGTTTGGGTTGAAGCACGGGCGGCGCATACATACTCTGTGGGTTGCGCGCAAGCAACCCTGATACGCACTTCCGGCCCCCGGAAGTCCAACGAAAAGGCCTGATCCGCATGACCATCGACAATGCCACCGCCGAGACCGCCAAGCCCGCATACGGTGGTACAGCCGACGCCGATGAAGTGGCACGGTTTTCCGCGATTGCCGAACAATGGTGGGACCCGAACGGCAAGTTCCGTCCCCTGCATCAGCTGGCCCCGGTCCGGCTCGGGTTCATCCGGGATCAGGTGACCTCCAGGCTCGGGCTTGATCCGAATGCCGACAAACCGTTTACCGGCCTCAGGATACTCGATGTCGGTTGCGGGGGCGGGCTGGTCACGGAACCACTGGCCCGTCTAGGCGCAACGGTGACGGCGATTGATGCGGCAGAACGCAATATTCAGGTTGCCAAACTTCACGCCCGGCAAAGCGGTCTCGAGATCGATTACCGGGTACAACAGCCTGAAGATCTGGCCGAAACCGGCGTCACGTTCGATATCGTTGTCAATCTCGAGGTCGTGGAACATGTCGCCGATCTCGATGCTTTCATGCAAGCCGCCGCATCGATGGTGCGTCCGGGCGGGGGCATGGTGCTGTCGACCATCAACCGGACGCTGAAATCCCTGGCGCTTGCCAAGGTCATGGCGGAATACGTGCTCAGGTGGTTGCCGGTCGGCACGCATGAGTGGCGGAAGTTCGTGAAGCCTTCGGAGCTTGCTGCCGGCCTCAGGGGGGCGGGAATGGAAATCACCGCGCTCGAAGGGATGCACTACAACCCGGTCTCAGATATCTGGACGGCAGGCGGCAGCCTCGATATCAACTATCTGGCTTTTGCAAAAAAAGACTAAAGCTGGAGGGACTTTGCTTGATCAGCTGTTGCGGCGGATCGTCGGCAGGCGGTAAACCTCGATCCCTTCTTCATCCAGTTCACGGGTTTCATCGTCGCTGGCTTCGCCATAGATGCCACGCTCATCGGTTTCACCGTAATGAATGCGGCGTGCCTCATCGGCGAACTGGTCGCCGACATATTCACAATTCGCTTCGACTTCACGGCGCATTTCCTGCGCAGCTTCGAGTATCCGTTCGGCGACTTCACGCGCCCGGGCTTCCGGTGTTGATCCCGAAACCGAGGATTTTCCAATGCGCGGCGACATCGGGGCTTTGACGACCTTGGTGTTGCCGCAATGCGGGCATGACACATCACCGCTCTTGGCCTGCGCGTCGAACGTCGCACTGTCCTTGAACCAGCCTTCAAACTCGTGCGTGTTTGCACACCTGACGGCATACTTGATCATCTTGTTCGCTGAACTCCGTAAAGAACGCGATATAGACCTTATATAGTGGCGAATTCATAGAAAAAAAGCGTTAACAAAATCATCTTGCTGACGGCATACTGTGCTCATGCCGACAAACGCCGAGCCCCCGCCGCAGACGTCACGCCACCTTGGCATGAGTGAACCTTCCGACTGGTTCCGCACATATCAGCCGCTGATTGCGCCGGACGGCACCGTTCTCGACGTTGCTGCCGGGGGTGGCCGGCACGTGAAATTCTTTGCCGAAACCGGTCATAGAGTTACTGCTGTGGACCGCAATACCACGCCGCTTCAGCCGTTTTCCGGGTCACATGAAGCCGAAGTCATTGAAGCGGACCTGGAAGACGGTAGCCCATGGCCTTTGCCGGGCCGCCGGTTCGACGCGGTGATCGTGTGCAATTATCTGTATCGGCCATTGTTTGACGACCTCATCAGAGCGCTCAACCCGGGCGGCGTGCTACTATACGAGACTTTCGCTCTTGGCAATGAACTCTACAGCCGGCCCCGCAATCCCGACCATCTTCTGAAAAGCGGTGAGCTGCTTGACCTGCTTCAGAGCCGCCTGCAGATCGTGGCGTATCAACACGGCATTGTTGAAACCGGCGAATGTCCGGGGGTCAAACAGATGATCTGCGCCGTTCACAATCTCGAACAATCTGCCCGCGACGACGGCGAGCCATCCCCGATGAAACTTCCCTGAGCTGATGAAAATTTCCTGAGTTAGAGCGAATAAGCCCTGTCGTGCTGTAACGACGGAATTTTCCGGCGTGCGTCCAGCGCCGCAGCGGTGTCGATATCCACATAGGTTATACCTGGATCCGTTCCGCCATCAGCAAGAACGTCCCCCCATGGCCCGACGGCGAGCGAATGCCCATAGGTCTTGCGCCCGCCGGCATGATCACCTGTCTGCGCCGGGGCAAAAACGAATGCCCCGCATTCAATGGCCCGCGCACGGAGCAATACATGCCAGTGTGCTTCGCCGGTCGGACGGGTAAACGCCGACGGGGCGCTCAGCATCACGGCACCGGCCCGCGCCAGATCCCGATAGAGATGCGGAAACCGCATGTCATAGCAGACCGTCATCCCGAAGCTGCCCCATGGCGTGTCGACCAGCGTTACGGATGCGCCGGCCCGGTAGGTATCGCTTTCCCGGTACACATCCCCGGTGCCGACATCGACATCGAACAGATGCATCTTGTCGTACGATCCGGCGATGGCGCCGGTGTCATCAATCAGAAACGAACGATTGGCGAGCTTACCGGGCGTGTCTTCTGCCTGCGCTACAATGGAGCCGACCAAAACCCAGACTTTATGGGTTTTGGCGCCTTCACGAAGTCGCTGCAGCGTTTCATCTTCCTCTGCCGGCCGGGCCTTGGCACGGCATTGGGCGCGGTCCGGTTCGATCATGTTGCAGACTTCGGGGAACATGACGAAATCAGCACCGTTTGCCGCTGCTTGATCCAGTAAACCCGCATTGGTTTCAGCGTTCAACGCCGGGTCGGGACCGGCCGTGATCTGAACCAGAGCCGCCTTGAAGGTATTGCTCAAGCACCGATTCCCAGCAACGCATCGAGCTTGCCGTCATCATCAAGGCGATGAATGCCGTCGCAGTCGCCGATATGCGCGCCATCAACAAATATCTGCGGCACCGAGCGGGAGCCGCCGGCCATTTCCGTCATTTTTTTCCTGAGCGAACCGTTCATCATGACGTCGTGTTCGACATAGTCCACGCCCTTCGATTTCAGCAGGTTCTTGGCCCGCGCACAGAAGGGACAGAACGGGGTCGTATAAATTTCAATCTTCGGCATGTATCCTCCACGGCAAGACGGCGGCTTATTCGGGGCTTTGATCACCTCTATGAGATATAGGGGTTCAGCGCGCTAATCAAAACCCGGATGTCACGACACGCGCAATCGTAATCACATCAACCGCGCCGGCACCGCTTCTGAGCAATGCCCGCGTGCAGGCTTCGACCGTTGCGCCTGTGGTCATGACGTCGTCGACCAGCAGGACGCGCCGGTCACGAAGCATGTGCACGTAGCGGGGATGGACACGGAAGACACCCCGGACATTGCGGCGCCTTGCCGCCCGGGATTTGCCCCCCTGCGTACCGGTGCGGCGGGTTCGGATCAGCAGATCGGGAACGGCTTTAAGGTCACTCCCATACGCCAGGGCATTCGATAAAAGCGCAGACTGATTATAACGGCGCGACAGCAGCCGGCTCCAGTGCAGCGGCACCGGCGCGACGATATCCGCATCATCAAGCAGCGGCTGTGCCGGCCGTCTGAGCCAGCGCGTCAGCACCGGCGCCAGATCCGTGCGATCGGCATGCTTGAACCCCAGGATCATGGCCCGGCTGGCATCATCATAAACAAATGCCGCGCGGGCCCGTTCATAGGGCGGTCGGGCGCGTGTACAATCGGCGCAAAGCGTCCCCGCACCAGGGTCGTAGGGGAACGGCACACCGCAGGCGTGACACTGCGGCGCACCCAGAAACGTCACCGCATCCCAGCAATCGGGACACAGACCACCCTCTCCCTGTATCGGGCTTTCACAGACCGCACAGACCGGCGGCCAGAGATGATCTTTCATCACCGAAGCCGCCAGACACACAGCGCTTTTGAGCATTGCCGTCAAACGTGTCATATAGCCTCCATGAACGCGCCAACCGAAACACCACCCGATCAGGCCACAGCCGGCACCCCGGATCACATGAACGTCTTTGACCGGCGGCTGGTGCGTGCCCACCGGAACCGCGCCGCGCGTGCGCTGGACGATCACGGCTTTCTGTTTATGGAAGGCGCAGAGCGGCTTTGTGACAGGTTGCTCGACATCAACCGTACTTTTTCGCTCGGCCTCGACATCGGCTGCCACGGCGGCGAAATCAGCAGGGCCCTGACGCCGGGAAAAATTGAAACCCTGATTCAGGCCGATCTTTCCGAAACCATGCTCCGCCGTGCGCAAGCTTCCACTGGCGCCCCGGCGCTGGTGCTGGACGAAGAGAACCTGCCTTTCGAACTGGCCGCATTCGATATCGTAGTTTCCAATCTCAGCCTGCACTGGGTGAACGACCTGCCGGGAGCGCTCTCACAAATCAGACTGGCACTGAAGCCGGACGGGCTTTTCCTGGCCCAGGTGCTGGGCGGTTCGACCCTGCATGAACTCCGCCACGTCCTTTCGGAAGCGGAAATCGAGATCGACGGGGGGCTCAGTCCCCGTGTCTCACCGTTTGCCGATGTCCGCGACCTAGGATCCCTGCTGCAACGCGCCGGATTCGCCCTGCCCGTGATCGACAGTGATATCGTGACCGTCAGCTACGCAGAGCCTTTGAAACTGCTCGCCGACCTTCGCGGCATGGGGGAGAGCAATGCGGTTCTGGAGCGGCGCAAGGCCCCCCTGAAGCGCCACACCCTGATGACGGCCCTGGCTAAATATCTGGACCACTACGGCGATGCCGACGGCCGCATTCCGGCAACGTTTGAAATCATCACCATGACGGCCTGGGCACCGGCGCCGACGCAACAACAGCCGATGCGACCGGGCAGCGCCAGGGGACGGCTGGCAGATGCACTGGGGACGGATGAGGTCTCGCTGGGCGAAAAGGCCGATCCGGAAAAATGATCCCCTGAACAGGAAAAGGGCCGTGCGCTGCACGGCCCCCACCCTCAAAAGCTCCTCGTAATTGCTCCCTGGGAAACGGGGGCTTACGAGGCGTATTGAACGCCCTTCTCATCGAAGAGCTTTTTAAGTTCACCAGACTCATACATTTCCCGAACGATATCGCAACCCCCGATAAACTCCCCTTTGACATAAAGCTGGGGAATCGTCGGCCAGTTGGAGAAATCCTTGATGCCCTGACGGACTTCCATGTCCTGAAGGACATCGACGCCCTTGAACTTGACGCCCATCATGGTCAGGGCCTGTGCCACGGCAGCGGAAAAACCGCACTGCGGCTGTATCGGCGAGCCTTTCATGAACAGTACGACGTCGCTGCTGTCGATTTCGCCCTTGATCTGCGTAAAAGCTGGATTGTCGCTCATTGCGTTTTCCTTACCTTGCGGTCCCGTAAGGGACCATAAATACCTTAAAGAAGTTCTTACTCAGGGGCCGATGTCTGCAAGGCCAGCGCGTGCAATTCATTGCCCATGCGGCCCTGAAGCGCCTGATACACCATCTGGTGCTGCTGAACCCGGGACTTTCCCGCAAATGATGCGGATACAACATGTGCGGCATAATGGTCACCGTCACCGGCCAGATCATTGATCGTGACCTCGGCGTCCGGAAGCGCGTCCTTGATCATTTTTTCGATTTCACCGGCGGCCATGGCCATAGCGTCAGTACTCCTTGGTCCCTCGTGATGCTGATATGGCGCTTCTGCCAGTTGCCGTCAACCCCATGGTAACGGCCACGGCATGTACACTAACATACTGCCGATAACGCGTGTGCGTTGTTTTCCGCCGGGGAGCCTGATATAGGGTCGCCTTTCCAAACATACCTGACGGGACGCTGATCATGGCGAGACGCAGACAGGTTTACGAAGGCAAAGGCAAAGTTCTTTTCGAAGGGCCTGAACCTGGTACCCTTGTACAGTACTTCAAGGATGACGCCCTGGCTTCGGGTGATGGCCGGCGTGGTACGGTCACCGGCAAGGGCGTACTCAATAACCGCATTTCCGAGTTCCTGATGATGCGCCTGACGGAGATCGGGGTGCCGACACACTTTGTGCGCCGTCTCAACATGCGTGAGCAACTGGTGCGTGAAGTCGAGATCATTCCGATCATCCTGTGTGTCCGCAACGTTGCCGCCGGCTCCTTTGCCGAGCGATTCGGCCTGACCGAAGGCACGCAACTGCCGCGTTCCATCGTCGAATATTACTACAAGTCGGACGAACTGCGCGATCCGATGGTCTCGGAAGAGCACATCACCGCGTTCGGATGGGCATCGCCGCCCGACCTCGACGAAATGATGGCCATGGCGCTGAGGATCAACGACTTTCTGGCCGGGCTGTTTCTCGGCATTGGTCTGCGGCTTGTGGATTTCCGGGTCGAATTCGGGCGCCTTTGGGAAGAAGAACATGTCCGCCTGATCCTCGCCGACGAGTTGAGCCCCGATAACTGCCGACTGTGGGATGTCCACACCGGCGAGAAACTGGACCGCGACCGATTTGAACGCGAACTTGGCAACGCCGAGGAAGGCTATCAGGAAGTTGCACGCCGGCTCGGCATTCTACCCGAATCGGGACCGGCCGACATGCCCGGCCCGGCGGCAATGCAGTAAAGAGTTTGGCCGAGCCACAGTCGCGCGCGATGGGGATGGCCGGGTTGGCCATCGCGCATCCTCAAGACCGTTGAATTTTCTCCCGGTCTGGGGCAGAAAGTCACAATCGGAACAGAGGCGCAGCCCCGCATCAATGGACCATCCCGGGGCGGCGCACCAAATGGAGACAGTCCCTTGAAAGCCAAAGTCCACGTCACCCTGAAAAACGGCGTACTCGACCCTCAGGGCAAAGCCGTCCAGCATGCGCTTGCCGGTCTCGGCTTCGACGGTGTCGAGGATGTCCGCCAGGGCAAGTTCATCGAACTGGAACTGAGCGAGACCGACCCCGCGAAAGCGGCGGCTCAGGCCGAAGAGATGTGCAAGAAACTGCTCGCCAACACGGTCATTGAAAACTACGCGGTTGAAATCGAGTAGGGTTTTGCAGGAGTAATTCCATGAAATCAGCCGTCATCGTCTTTCCGGGGTCCAATTGTGACAGGGATATTCAGACCGCTCTGGCCGATGTGACCGGCGGCGAGGTCATCATGCACTGGCATGGTGATGCCGATTTGCCGGATGTCGATCTGATCGCGGTACCGGGCGGCTTTTCCTATGGCGATTACCTGCGCTGCGGGGCAATGGCGGCAAAATCGCCGGTCATGCGGGAAGTCAAGAAACGCGCGGACGCCGGGACCCCGGTCGTGGGCATCTGCAATGGCTTCCAGATTCTGACCGAAATAGAACTTCTTCCCGGGGTCCTGATGCGGAATGCGGACCTCAAATTCGTCTGCAAGGACGTGCATCTGTCGGTCGAAACCGACTCTTCCGTCTTCACCGGCGGCTACGCCAGGGGCCAGGTGATCCGTATTCCGGTCGCCCATCACGACGGCAACTATTTTGCCGATGACGATACCCTGAAAGCCCTGAACGATCAGGACAGGATCGCATTTCGCTATGTATCGGCTGACGGCAAGCGCGGAAACGGTGCCAATCCGAACGGCTCGATGGACGACATCGCCGGCATTCTGAACGAAAAACGCAATGTGCTGGGCATGATGCCGCATCCGGAACGGCTGGCAGACACCGCGCTTGGCGGCACGGATGGACGTCCGATGTTCGAGGGTATACTGTCGGCGCTCGGCTAAATCGCCAAATAAATATCAGAC
The DNA here is from genome assembly GCA_040218645.1 of Rhodospirillales bacterium. Lineage (GTDB taxonomy): Bacteria > Pseudomonadota > Alphaproteobacteria > Rhodospirillales > Casp-alpha2 > UBA4479. The sequence continues at coordinate 227,433 of JAVJQZ010000005.1, read as the reverse complement.
TATTGCCTTAATGCCGACTTCTTTACATTGCACGTATGTTCACCATTTAACATTGTGCAAACAATAGTGTATCTTCTACGCAATACCGATTCGCAAACCTTCGACATAGGTTCATGCGAGAAACATTTTCTGGGATTAAATACATGCGTCATTTGACCAAGCTGGCGATTATCTGCGCGGCCTCCGTTGCCGCTGCTGCCTCGGCTTCTGCTGCGGATCGCCCGACCGGTACGTATCTGAGCGGCGGGATCGGCGCGAACATTGTCAACGACAGCGACATCAGCGGCAGCGGCATCAACACCGAAGCCCAGTATGACAACGGCATCGCCGGTGTTCTGGCGCTCGGCCATGCCTATGCCAACGGAATCCGCGGCGAGTTTGAAGTCAACCGCCGGCGCAACAGCATCGATCAGAGCGGCACGACAGCAACCGGCGGGTCCGGGTCCGTTATCGGCGCCATGATCAATGGATATTATGATTTCGCGACGGGCACGTCCTTTATTCCCTATCTCGGTGCAGGTATCGGGTATGGCAATCTGGAAATGAATGTAAACCCGGTCGGAACGACGGCACTGTCGAATGACGGCAGCGGTCTTGCCATTCAGGGGATCGCAGGTGTCGCCTACCAGATGACAGACAACTGGGCCAGCACCCTCGAATATCGCTACTACACGCTCCAGGGCGTCGATATAAAAACGCAGGCCGGCAGCGGTGTGGATGTCGATTACGACTCGCATTCGATCATGGTCGGTCTCCGCTATACTTTCGGTGTCGAAAAGAAAAAGCCGATGCCCGCCGCAGCCCCGGCACCGATGCCGGTGGCCGAGAAGAAACCGGCTCCGCCGCCGCCCGCCCCGCCGGCTCCGCCGCCGGTTGCGCGCAACTACATCGTCTTCTTCGACTGGGACAGAGCTGAGATCACCAGTGAAGCGCTGGCCATTCTTCAGAGTGCTGCCGAGAACGCACGCAAGGGGAACATCAGCCGCATCGAAGCCACCGGACACGCCGATACGTCCGGGACTCGCACCTACAACCTGAAACTGTCCGAACGCCGTGCACGCGCGGTTCAGGCACAGCTGAACAAGCTCGGCATCGCGACCAATGAAATTGCCGTCGACTGGAAAGGTGAACTGGAACAACTGGTTCCGACTGCCGACGGTGTCCGTGAACCGCAGAACCGCCGGGTCGAGATCGTCTTCCCGTAAGACCGGTTCCATACACAAAAACAAGAGGCGTGGAAATTCCGCGCCTCTTTTTTTATCTCAAATATGAAGAGAGATCAGTTCGTCTTGTCGACGAGAATGACGTCCCGGCGGCATGTGCTGGGAACATCGACCTCACTGGTCGGCCGGCTCATGGAGAACGACGCCAATTCGGCCGGTTTGAGGTTGGTGAGCGCGCTGAATGTACGCAGTGTATGCTCACAGTACTGATCGCGGCTCGAGATCGAGCGCTGAGAGGCCCGGTTCGCGAGTGCCGTGACATACGCATTCAGGGCTTTGTCGGAGCGTGCGCCATGCAGGCTCCTGAAGAGCGCTTTCAGCGCCAGGCCGTGATCAACAAGAGTATTCTGGAATTTGCGGGCAAAGCCGTTGTACTGGGTCTTGGCACCGCAGGTCAGGGCCGCGACCATCAGATCGGTTTGCAGGGCACGCACATGGAATGCCGCCTTTTCAGTGCGGTCGTTACACGTTGCAGCGATGGCCGAAGTGGCCGTCAGGCCGGTGATGGCAACTGCAACCGCGAATCCAAGCGTTTTTCCCCGCATCAAATCTTCCCTGAACGCCGAAACCTGTCCAAGAAACTCACACGTTTTGTGTTTTACTTCAAGGGGTTTATGGCGAAATCGAGGCAAATTTGCGGCAACATTGAACACAAAGAACGAAAGGTGTGTCACCAAGCGCCGTCATTTGCTATGAAGCGTCACATTCCGCAACGACAGCCCACGGATTAGAACCTTGAGCGAGATCACTCCCGAAGTCATTGCCGAACACGGCATTTCCAAAGACGAATACGCCAAAATTCTCGAAATTCTCGGTGGGCGTGAACCGAATCTGACCGAGCTTGGAATATTCTCGGTGATGTGGTCCGAGCACTGCTCCTACAAATCGTCGAAAAAATGGCTGAAAACCCTGCCGACGGAGGGTCCTCAGGTCATCTGCGGTCCCGGCGAGAACGCGGGTATTGTCGACATCGGCGATGGACAGGCCGCCATTTTCAAGATGGAAAGCCACAACCACCCTTCTTACATCGAGCCGTACCAGGGGGCAGCGACCGGCGTCGGTGGTATTCTTCGCGATGTCTTCACCATGGGGGCGCGTCCGGTCTGCAATCTGAATGCGCTGCGATTCGGCAGCCCCGATCATCCGAAAACAAAGCATCTGGTTTCAGGCGTTGTCGCCGGGATCGGTGGATACGGCAACTGTGTCGGTGTGCCGACCGTCGGCGGCGAATGCGAATTCCATCCGAGCTATAACGGCAACATCCTGGTCAACGCCATGACCGTCGGTGTCGCCGATACGGACAAGATTTTCTATTCCGCCGCGGCCGGCGTCGGCAATCCGGTGGTTTATGTCGGGTCCAAGACCGGGCGTGACGGCATTCACGGGGCGACCATGGCGTCTGCCGAGTTTTCCGAAGACTCCGAAGAGAAACGGCCCACCGTTCAGGTCGGTGATCCGTTCACGGAAAAACTGCTGATCGAAGCCTGCATGGAACTTATGGCCACCGACATGATCGTCGCGATCCAGGACATGGGCGCCGCCGGCCTGACATCGTCATCCTTTGAAATGGCCTCAAAAGGCGGCATGGGCGTCGAACTTGATCTCGATCAGGTGCCGCAGCGTGAAGCGAACATGACCGCCTATGAAATGATGCTCTCGGAAAGCCAGGAACGCATGCTGATGGTCCTGAAACCGGGACGCGAAGACGATGCCCGCAAAATCTTCGAAAAATGGGAACTGGATTTCGCGGTCGTCGGGCATCTGACGGACAGCGGGCATATGGTTCTGAAGCACAAGGGTGACATCGTCGCCGATCTGCCGATCGATCCGCTGGCGCTGGCATCGCCGGAATATGACCGCCCCTGGGAACGCACCCCCACGCCGGCCCCGCTGAACGCCAATGACATTCCTGCACCGAACGACCCGCTGGCCGCACTGGAAACCCTGATCGGCACCCCGGCCCTGTCGTCGAAACGCTGGATCTGGGAACAGTACGATCACATGGTCATGGGCGACACCCTGGGCATCGGCCGTCCGGGTGGCGCCGATGCCGCGCTGGTCCGGGTGCACGGCACCGAGAAAGCGCTGGCAGCCACGTCTGACTGCACCCCGCGATATTGCAAGGCGGACCCCATCGAAGGCGGCAAACAGGTCGTTGCCGAAGCATGGCGAAACATCACCGCGACCGGCGCAACGCCGCTTGCCATCACCGACAACATGAATTTCGGCAATCCCGAAAAGCCCGAAATCATGGGCCAGTTCGTCGGCTGTATCGAAGGCATGCGCGAAGCATGCACCGCGCTGGATTTCCCCGTCGTTTCCGGGAATGTCTCGCTCTACAACGAAACCAACGGACAGGCGATTCTGCCGACACCGACCATCGGTGCGGTCGGTCTGCTGAATAACCATGAACAGGCCGTCGGCATCGGCTTTACCGCCGAAGGAGACGATATTGTTCTGATCGGCGATACACAGGGCCATCTGGGTCAGAGCCTGTATCTCCGGGAACTGCATGATCGCGAAGACGGCCCACCGCCGCCGGTTGATCTGGCGCTGGAGCGCCGCAACGGTGATCTGGTCCGCGAGCTTATTCTGTCGGGTCAGGTCAACGCATGCCACGATCTGGCGGACGGGGGGCTTCTGGTCTCGGTCGCGGAAATGGCCATGGGCAGTGGCATCGGCGCCAGCATCGAGATCGCATCAGGGTCGGTCCCTGTCCATGCCTGGCTGTTCGGCGAGGATCAGGCCCGCTACCTGATTGCCACGCGAGATGCAGATGCCGTCATGGCAAAGGCCCTCGCCGCCGGCGTCAGTGCCCGCCACATCGGCACCACGGGCGGAGACACGCTCAAGCTGTCGAGCGGTGAGAGCATCGCCGTCGCCGCGCTCAAAGGCAAAAACGAGAGCTGGCTGCCGGAATTCATGGGGGCGAAGTAGCGCCCTCTGCCCTGGGCGGACTGACGTTCAGCCCCTTAAATTCCGGCCACAGGCAATAAGCCCATCCATCACCATCGGCATTTCACGGGGTGCAAACAGATCCACCAGGATACGTTCGTACCAGGGCATGTTCTCACGCCAGCCGATCAGGTCCGCTATGAGCGGTAGTGCGACCGTAAAGGCCTCGGATGTTTCCTGAAATGAAACACGGCACGCGCCCGGTGTCCTGTCATCGGGGAGCATTTCCAGTGTCCGTGTGCCGCCATCACAATCCTTCAATCGCCGCACCACATCATAAATGACTTCGCGTTTCCCCTTGCAGGCGAACGTCAGGCTTTTTCTGAGCGTCCAGGCATAGTCATCCTCCGTCATCTCCGCCGGCGTGCCGGTCCGGGTTTTCAATGTGCAATGATGATCATGTCCGCGAAACTGTGTTGGCCAGCCTTCCGGCGTATCCCGTTTTTCATACATGTCTTCGCACAACGCCTTGAAACCGGGGGCCTGCAGCGGCGGCAGGTCCAGATCATCGGCCAGAGCCGCGGGCGCGACACAGATCATCATTAAAAGCAGAACGGCAAACCGTTCACGCATCAAGATCAACAACCTGAAACGGCGCCTTGTCCGGGGATCCTGCAGCAAACAGCCATTTCGGCTTTTCCCCGAACCGCGAAACGCCCGGCAGCGCCACCATCGACGAGCAAACCGTCATAAAGCCGTTCCCGGTGCCGACATTCATTGCGCCCCGTTCACCATCAGCGGTTTCCGATTGCCGGTTGGCAACCAGTGTCTTCCAGACGTCCCAGTTGCCGCTGTCCGGATCAGGCACCTCGGCATCCCTGAATTGCGGCAGGTATGCACGGATACGCGCAGAGTCCCCGTCATTGAGATCATTTGCCGTCAACATCGACAGGCCTGTGGGCACCGGCATTGCCTCAACCTTCGCGCTGTCCCCGGTCGATCGGAGCCAAAAGGCATCGTTCGCATCGCAGATCAGCATGTTGAAACTGCGGTATGCCCGACCGTCGAGATTGGCCAGCGCGTCCGCCGCTTCCCGGGCTTCGGCATGGCTCAGTGCTTCGAGCGGCAATTCCCCCCGGGAACGCTTGTCACTGGCCGGCCCCAGCGATCCCGGCCGGTTCAGAACCGCGGCGAACAGGCCATCGTCATTCAAGCCCATCCAGGTGCCGCCCGCCTCTTCGTCGATCCCGGCGATAACGTGGGGATGTTCCGCCCAGTGGCGAGCCGGTGGCCGCCAGAGACGGGCCGCCATCTCGTCACGGTTGGCGGCAATTATGACAGGCCAGGGGCTATCCGGTTGACGTAATATGACAACAGTACACATAACCTGAAAATAATATGCCGCCGGGGGATAAACCAGCGAAAGCGCGGCTTGCGGCTTTCTGTCCGGCAGACTATTTATGTGGCAGATAGAACCAGTTCAGGGAGCAATCCAATGGCCGATTCCTTTTCCAAACGTGAAAAAGGCGAAGAACGTAAATACGAGATGGACCAGCAGCTGCTGTTCAAGGCTGAAAACCGCCGTAACAAGCTGCTTGGCTTATGGCTCGCTGAACACTTTGGCCTGACCGGCGATGACGCAAATAACTATGCGAAGGAAGTCGTCGCTGCCGATTTTGACGAGCCCGGCATCGAAGACGTCATTCGCAAGGTCATGGCAGACATCGCGACGTACAAATCGACCGTCACCGAAGACGAAGTCCGCTCCAAGCTGCAGGCTCTCGAAAGCGTCGCCATGGATCAGGTCAAGAACGAAGCCTGAGGCTCGGGGTCTCAGCTTTCACCGAAGACGCGGGCGAAAATATCGTCGACCCGCGCCGTGTGGTAGCTGACGGAGTCTTTTTCCAGCAGACTTTTCAGATCATCTGCCGATAACACATCGGCAAGTTCCGGGTCGTGACTGAGGAAGAACGCGAGCCTGTTGTCGTGGTTCGCAGCTTCTTTTTCGACATCATCCAGAACCGGCGGCGTATCGGGATTATCCTGATCGATGCCGAAGCTTTTCCAGACCCGCATCGCGTTGCGCTGCACGATCTTGTAGGCGTCTTCGCGGCTGGCACCGTTCTGGGTCAGATACAGCAGCACCCGCTGCGCATCGTGAATGCCCCCAAAGGCATTCATGTGACCAAGCATGTTGTCGGGATAGACGACCAGCTTGTCGATCACGCTGGCCAGCCGCCCCAAGGCGAAATCAAGTGTCACCGTGGCATCCGGGCCGATCATCCGTTCCACCGATGAATGCGAAATGTCACGTTCATGCCACAGCGCCACGTTTTCCAGCGCTGGCACCACGGCCATGCGCACGATCCGTGCAAGGCCGGTGAGGTTTTCGGTCAGGATCGGATTGCGCTTGTGCGGCATCGCCGACGAGCCTTTTTGACCCGGCGCAAAGTATTCCTGCGCTTCACGGACTTCGGTCCGCTGCATGTGCCGGATTTCGACCGATACATTCTCGATAGAACTGGCAATCACGCCCAGCGTCGCAAAGTAATGCGCATGCCGGTCACGGGGGATCACCTGCGTCGAGATCGGTTCCGGCGACAGCCCGAGCTTTTCGGCAACATGGGCTTCGACCCGGGGATCGATGTTCGCAAACGTGCCGACGGCGCCGGAAATCGCACAGGTTGCGATATCGTCGCGGGCGGCCTCGAGCCGCTTTCTATTGCGGGTGAACTCGGCATAAAAGCGGGCGAATTTCAGTCCCATCGTGGTCGGCTCTGCATGGATACCATGCGAACGGCCCATGACCGGCATCAGTTTGGTTTCAAATGCGCGGCGTTTAAGCGCAGCCAGCAGCTTGTCTATATCCGCCAGCAGGATGTCTGCGGCCTGCTTCATCTGGACGGAAAGACAGGTATCCAGCACGTCCGATGACGTCATGCCCTGGTGAACGAAGCGTGCGGCTTCACCGACCTGTTCGGCCAGTTCCGTGGTGAACGCGATGACGTCGTGCTTGGTCTCAAGCTCGATGGCGTCGATGCGGGCAATCCGTTCCGGCGTATAGGGCTTGTCGCCATTGGCCCAGATGTCCCTGGCCGCCTCAGCCGGGATCACGCCAATCTCCGCCATGGCATCGCACGCATGGGCTTCGATCTCGAACCAGATGCGGAATTTGTTGGCGGGGTCCCAGATCGCGGTCATGTCGGGGCGGCTGTAGCGTGGAATCATGCGGTTTCTCCTGTCAGGCGTGGCGATCATACCCACGCTGGCGGTATTTTAAAGCCCGCAGTGTCATCCGGCGAGGTTTCATGACAACGCAACAACACTGACGTATATAGTACTCCAATGGATACGCACGCACATGAAAAGGATACGCTCGTCGATATCCCCTATGTCGACGCGACCGAAGGCGGTGCGCTCGACGTGGCGCGTGCCGAAGCCGGCCGGTTTCACGCCGTGATCCGGGCCGGGCGCGAACATTACGGCGCCTTGCCGATCGGTATCGGTGACATCGTCTCCCGGTATTGGCTACACCGCCAGAACAGCCCGCTGGCCAGCGAAATCGATGCTGTCGCCGCAGAAGCCGGAAAACGCGGATCATGGCTGCTGAATCTTTCCTATGAATGGAGTTGCACCACCGGGGCCGGGCCTGACCCGTCCGGCAAGGGCAACCGCATGCTGCGGACCCTCGACTGGCCGCTAGACGGGCTTGGTGAAACCGTTGTCGTCGCCAAGTTCAAAGGCAAAGCGGGACCTTATTTCAATGTCACCTGGCCGGGCTTTGTCGGCGTCGTGACGGCCATGGCGCCGGGCCGATTCTCTGCGGCCATCAACCAGCCGCCGTTCCGCAAATGGAGCCGGTCATGCTGGCTGGACTGGGGAATCAACCGCTCACGTCTGCTGTCCCGCAAGGCCATACCACCCACACATTTGTTACGGAATATCTTCGATACCTGTGCGACCTACGATGAAGCAAAAGAACGCCTGATCGAAACACCGCTGGCTATTCCCGCGTTCCTGACACTGAGCGGCACATCTCCGGATCAGGCCTGCCTGATTGAACGCGAGGAAAATGCCGCAACCGTGCATGAAGGACCGACGGCATGCGGCAACCACTGGATGGCCCGCGACGTACCCGGACATTACCGGGGCACCGACAGCCCCGGTCGTCTCAAACTGATGGAAGAAACGCGCGATCAGGCAGAAGACGGCTTTGACTGGGTCGCTGCACCAATCCTCAACGACACCACACGCATAGCCGTGGTTGCCAATGCGCTTGAAGGGAAATTACTGGTGCGCGGTTATGAGCGGACCGGTGTCGTCACCCGGGATTTTCAACGACCCGCTCCGTCCTGAAAATCAGGAACCAGACAAGCGCGATCAACTGCAGCGCTGCGACTATTCCGAATGCCCAGCGATATCCATCTGGATGAAAGCCGCCGCTTTCGGTGAGCGGCCAGAAATCGATCACGACACCGATCCCCCACTGCACGCCGAACGCTGCGGAAAAAGCCAGCAGGTTTACCGCCGTGACGACCCGTCCCGCCAACGATACGGGAAAGCGTTGCGTAAGTCCCGCATAGCTGACGATGCCGTATGTTGCCGTGAACGCCCAGATCATCCATGTGGTCACGGTCACCGGCACCAGATTGAAGACAACGAGCCCCTGCACAACCAGAAAAATGGACATCCCGATAACGGAAATCCGAATGGCCCCGACACCCCGCTTGCTGAGATAGCCTGTGATCCAGGCCAGACAAAGGTAGCTGGCCACCATCGCAGCGGCGACATGTGAGAGCGCCTTTGCCGTCGCCCGGCTATCAAGACCCATGACGTCATGAAACCACGGTCCGAGCCAGAGGCTCTGAATGCCCAGAAAAGCGGCCTGCGACAGAACGCATAACGGCGCAATGCGCCAGAACAGCGGTGACCAGAATACCTGACGGATGCCGCCAATGGTCTGGCCGATTGTTTCCGTACCGTGCTCGGCACTTTTCCGTTTCGGCACGACAGTAAACAATATACACGCCAACGTGACGGCAACCCCGGTCAGTACCCAGAAAACGCCGCGCCATCCCAATGCCTGTTCAATAAATTCAACCGGCGTCGTCCCGATCAGAGCCCCAATCCCCCCGGCGACCATCTGATATCCGTTGACGGCGGGGAGCCGGTCCTTGGGCAGCCACAGCGCAAAGGCGGTAAACGCTGCCATCAGGCAGGCCGACGTCCCAAGCCCGATCAGCGCACGGCCCAGAACCAGAAGCGCAAGCGATCCTGCCAGCGCGAAAATGGCCGTCCCCAAAGCTGCCACGAGCAACAGGACGGATTCGATTTTTCGCGGACCATACCGGTCCAACAATACCCCCAACGGTAGCTGAAAGGCGGCGAAGGCAAACAGATTGGCACTCGTCAGAAGCCCGAGGTCAGAAGCCGTCAGACCGAGATCATTGATCAATGCCGGTGCGATCACCGCATTCACGACCCTGAGCAGATATGAGAGTAAATAGCCGAGTGCGAACGGCACGAAGACGCGGATAAAAGTGACTGACAAAGGATCCCCCAAACTCCTGCTGGATATTACAGGGCGATACCCGGTTTGGGGAGAGCAAACCTGCCATTTCCTTCCTTCAGATCCTCAAAAAATGACGCAAAATTAATGATTTGGTGTGTTGAGAAGATTGGTATTTCTGCCATCATCCTACCGGGGGGGTCGTGTCGGCCCATTAATAAAGCGGAGACAGGGATGGCGTCGGTGGCACGCGTCAAAAGGGGTTTTCTGGATCGCATGAGTCGGCTTTCCCGCCTCAAGCTGTTGATTCCTCTACGCCGCAGTCCACATGCTCCCGAATATTCAGCGCGAGGTGTTGCCGTCGGTGTATTCTGGGCGCTCACGCCCCTGGTCGGCATTCAGATGTATCTTTGCCTGATGACCTGGCTGATCGCCAAACCTTCCCGTAATCTCAGATTCAGCCTCGTCATTGCCTGTGCATGGACATGGGTGACCAACGTCTTCACCATGTTCCCCGTCTATTACATTTTCTATGCCACTGGGCAGGTCATGCGCGGGGATTGGCATAACATCACCGGCTACGGGACCTTTCTGCATTCATGGCATGAAGCCTTTGCGCCGGGTTCCGGGTTCTGGCATGCGATGATCGAACTGCTCGGGATGCTTGCCAAGGAACTTGGTTTGTCAATGGCCCTAGGCTGTCTGCCATATGCCCTCATCGGCGCATGGGCCAGCTACAATCTGTCGCTGAAATATGTCCGCAGGCGCAGGCGCAAAAAGCTGGAAAAGCGCATCAAGGACAAGTCTGCGCACGTCACGGCGACGATGGCCAAGCCGCAGAGCGGTTAGGGTCAGGCCCTAGAGCAATCCCATCGATTTGAACGACCGGTGACCGGTTTTTGTGATGATAATGTGGTCGTGCAGCAAAATACCCAGCCGTTCCGCCGTTTCCTTGATTTCCCGTGTCATCTCGATGTCGCCGCGGGATGGCTCAGGGTCACCCGACGGGTGGTTGTGCAGCATGATGATTGCACTGGCGCCAAGCTGCAGGGCGCGTTTCACGACTTCACGCGGATATACCGGTGTATGATCGATGGTGCCGCGCTGCTGCTCTTCATCGGCAATCAGAATGTTCTTGCGGTTCAGAAACAGAATTCGGAAATGTTCCCTCTCGGCCCGGCCCAAGCGCATCCGGCAATACTCGATCAGCCGGTCCCAACTGGACAGGATCGGGTTGTCCATGATCACTTCCTGGCCAAGTCTCTGGGCTGCGGCTTCAACGACCTTTAGAGCCGCCACGCCGGCTTCGCCCATACCCTGAACCTCGCTGAGAGCCTCCGGTGGTGCGGCTATGGTATCGGCAAAACTGCCGAACCTTTTCAAAAGACGTTTCGCAAGCGGCTTGACGTCACCTCGGGGGATCGCTGCGAACAAAACCATTTCAAGCAGCTCGTAGTCGGGCATGCGCTCGCCGCCAGATGCGAGAAAACGGTTTCGCAGTCGTTGTCGATGGCCGGTATGCTCATTCCCCCGAACCACCGTCATGCAGTTACACCTTGTAAGGGGGGCAATCCAGCCCGGTCGGTGACAGCGTGAAAATCTCGTAGCCGTCCTTGGTGACCGCAAGCGAATGCTCGAACTGTGCCGACAGTGAACGATCCTTGGTCACGGCCGTCCAGCCGTCGGCGAGGATTTTAACATCCAGTTTGCCGGCATTGATCATCGGCTCGATGGTAAAGAACATGCCTTCACGCAGGATTTCGCCTTCGCCCGGGCGCCCGAAATGCATCACGTTCGGCGCATCATGAAAGACCCGGCCAAGACCATGGCCGCAGAAATCCCGAACCACCGAGTAGCGCTTTTTCTCGGCATACGACTGAATGGCATGACCGATATCACCCAGTGTCGCCCCGGGGCGGACCATTTCGATCCCGCGCCACAGGCATTCAAAGGTGGTTTCCACAAGTTTCTGCGCTTTAAGGCTTGGTTTGCCGGCATAGAACATACGGCTCGTGTCGCCGTACCAGCCATTCAGAATCACGGTCACGTCGATGTTGATGATATCTCCATCAAGCAGGACCTTGTCACCCGGAATACCATGACAGACCACATGATTGATCGACGTACAGATGGATTTCGGAAAACCCTTGTAGTTCAACGGCGCCGGCACGGCATTGCGATCAAGCGTCCAGTCATGACAGAGCTTGTTCAGTTCATCTGTTGTGACGCCGGGTTTAACATGGGGTGTAATGAAATCCAGGCATTCGGCAGCAAGCTGGCCAGCCTTACGCATACCATCAAACCCCTGCTCATCATGGATTTTGATGTAGCGGCCATCACGGGTCGGTATTTTCACTGCCTGTTCGTTCATATCAATATCCATCACGTTTTGTCTTATGTAAGGCCTGCGGTGGTTTTTTCACACCCGTTACCGTTTTTTTAGAGATGTACCGGCAGTTGCCGCGTCACCTTGATTTCTTCAGGGCTGAGAGAACATGCATAGCATACGACTTCCACGCCCGCTTTCATGGCCTTTGACAGTTCCCCGGCGTATGTCGGGTCAATGTCGCCGGCAACGGTAAATGCGTCACCATCTTCACGTTGCACCAGATAGAACATCACCGCCCGGTGCCCATCGGCCACCATATCCGAAAGTTCGACCAGATGCTTTGCTCCTCTGGACGTTACCGCATCCGGAAATTCAACGGGCCCCTGATCCAGGTCCCGGCGCATCGTCGTGTTTTTGACTTCCACATAGCACATCGGTTTGTGGGCGTCTTCGAGCAGGATATCGATCCTGGAATTCTTGCCGTATTTAACTTCACGGCGAAGGGACGCATAACCGGTGAGTTCCTTGACCTCACCTGCCTCGATGGCTTCCGACACGATCAGGTTCGGCAGCGACGTGTTAATGCCGACCAGCGTTTCACCGATCCGGATCAACTCCCATGTGAATTTCAGTTTGCGGTCCGGATTGCGGGCCGGTGACAGCCAGACTTCGGCGCCGGGTTCCTTGACGCTTTCCATGGAACCGGAATTCGCGCAATGCGCAACGACCACCGTGCCGTCTTCCAGTTCAACGTCGGTGAGAAACCTTTTGTAGCGCTTGATCAGGCGGCCACGGATAAGTGGATCAGGAAACTTCATGGAGCGCTCATAGCCGACACCGCCACAGGGCGCAAGCCCTGACCGCCGGGCCGTTCCCCACACTGCATGAAACGCACCTCACGTTTCGAGGTCCATCCGGTCAAGAAAACTAAACCTGAAATCGCTGGAATTGTTCGGATGATCCGTATGCAGAAACAACGAAGTGTCGTTTTTAACCATCAGAATTTCACGGATCGTGTTGACGACACGGCGATCCACATCAAAAAAACGGTAAAACTCCTCGACGATTTCCTTTTCACGCGCAACGACATTGCCATCGACGATCATGGTTTCATACATGTTCGACATGATCGAAATGATCTGTGCCGGAGACAAGGTGGCCTCAATCGACATCAAATACTGGCTATAATCGTATTTTGCCACGTACGCGAACGCGTCCGCGGTTAACCGCTGAATCTGCGTTGAACTCAATTCGCGTCGGCTTACATGTTTTCCGAGCAGGCTGACCAATGATGCACGCTCTTCGGGTAATGCTTTTTTATCTGCCATAACCACGTATGCAGCGCCCACCGCAAGCGCCTGCAGCGGTGACAGCTCGGGCATCCCATCCATTATTGTTGTCCCCCAGACCCCTAGGTTAGATTTTGCAAAATACTGCAAAATCAGTATAATTCCAACGTCGAGAAGCGACCACCAATAAGGTGTGCTGGACGTAGAAGACGCCAATGAGGCCCAAATTGTTAAACGGGTTGGTGCATGGCGTTAGAAGTTTCACTCATCGCCAGCGCTTCGCGCATTCAGGCGCAAAGCGATCAGCGAACTGAACTCGCCCGCGAGCGGCAGCGCGAGGAGGCTGTTCAGCGCACGCGTGAGGCTGAGCGCCTTGCCGAAGAGCGCCGACGTGCCGACGCGACAGCTGCCGATATCGACCGCGCCCGCACCCAGCGCCAGTATGTTCGCTCCATTGCCGACGCCGACCTGATCCAGGCGGAAATCGCACTTGCGACCGAAGATGCCCGTATCGATGAGCGTCTCGCCCGCGAACAGGATGATCTTGAGCAATTCTATGCAGACGAGCGTTTCCGCACGGCCGATCGCGCCGCAGCCGATAATGCGCTGGCACCGCTGAGCCCAACGGCACCACCGCCACCGGCGCTGGAAGAAACCACGGCGGCATCCAGCACCCCGCAACTGACCTTCGATGATCTGCTCGCCGGGCGAAATGCACGGCTTGCTGATCGCACCGAAGAAAACCGTCAGTTCCTTGAAGTACAGAACAGGGACTTTTCACGCTCTGTCCGGTCTATAGAGGAATTGCAGAATAATCCGACCGCTTTTCCCGTCGAGCCGCCGCGCGGGTCCGTCGTCGATTTCTCGGCCTGATTGCTTTTAGAATTGCTGGATTATCCGGTCGATTGACGGCGAATGATTTCCTGCGCCTTTAGTTGCGAAACAAGCGGATACAGGGCCGACAGAATAGAGATCACCATCCCGATCCCGCCCTCCCGGATCCCTTTGCGGGCAACATAGCATTTCCAGAACCGCGATAAGGATTTCCGCGCCAGACTGCGGGTCTTCGCGAGTGCCCCCCGTGCAGCCAGGTCTTCCGCCTTCAGCGATGTGTTCCGGTTGAAGCGGCCGATCAGCCCGGAAATGTCACTCACGAAGTTGTGGCGGATGCCGTTCTCCAAATCGGGCCCGCGGCGGCCCGTGAATGAGACGCCGGGGTGCACCCGCTCCTTGCCCCAGGTCTTATGTCCCTTTCTGAACAGGCTGCCGCGCAGGTCCGGCGCCAGCGCCGCCATCCAGCCGAATCGTACCCATCGTTCGCCGACATGGTTATGAATAGGCGTGAAATGAAAATCGAACCGGTCTTCACGAACCACCGTCTGTATTTCAGCCGCAAGTTCGGGTCCGATCCACTCGTCGGCATCGACCTCAAGAACCCAGGGACCGCTACAGACCTCGATCCCCGCATCGTGACGGTCCCCCTCAATCGGCCATGCCCCCTCCAGGATCCTGGCACCATGTTTTTCTGCAATGCTTTTGCTGGCGTCGGTGCAGCGGTCGAGGACGACGACAATCTCGTCTGCAAACCTTAGCCGGGAAAGACAGGCTTCAAGTTGTGCTTCTTCGTTGTGTGCAACGACAAGGGCAGAAAGCTTGCTCATACCATGAGCCTATCAAATGTGTTGGTCGTAAAAACGCAAAAACCCAGAACCCGGATAAAACAAAGGCCGGCATCCATGGGATACCGGCCTTCGCAAATACTTCCCGAACGGGTCAGCGCGAATAGAATTCGATGACCAGGTTCGGTTCCATCTGCACCGGGTACGGCACATCTTCCAGCTTCGGCTGACGGACGAAGGTCCCGGTCATGCGCTGGTGGTTGACTTCAACATACTCGGGCACTTCACGTTCGTTGCTTTCGGTTGCGAGCAGCACCAGCGGCAGCTGACGCGACTTTTCGCGAACTTCAACCACATCACCTTCCTTGACCATGAAGGACGGAATGTTCACACGCTGGCCATTGACCTTGACGTGGCCGTGGTTGATGAACTGGCGCGCCGAGAACACGGTCGGGACGAATTTCATGCGGTAGATCACGGCATCCAGACGGCGCTCCAGAATACCGATCAGATTTTCCGACGTATCACCGCGGCGACGCACGGCTTCCTGATAGTATTTGCGGAACTGCTTTTCCGAGATGTTGCCGTAGTAGCCCTTGAGCTTCTGTTTGGCCATCAGCTGCAGACCATAGTCCGACGGCTTCTTGCGGCGCTGGCCATGTTCACCGGGACCGTAGTCGCGGGCATTCACCGGGCTTTTCGGACGGCCCCAGAGGTTTACACCGAGGCGGCGGTTAATTTTGTACTTCGAAGACTGACGTTTACTCATTTTGGTTCTCTCTACGTTTAATCGGATGTTATGAGCCCGGTAGTCCGACCCGCTATTGCGGCGGCGGGGAATGGCGAAACAAAGCCGCCAGCCCACATTCCCAAGCAGAAGGCGCGGAATATAGGGAAAATCGGGGATTTGTCAAAGGTTTCGGGGTGTTTTTTTCAACCGATCCCCAGACACTGCGTCAATGCCTTACGGCCGGCATCCGTCACCTCGACCTTCCGGGTGTCCCGAATACGCTCGATCCAGCCTTTTTCCATGAACGTATCGGCGATCGCTGCGCCTAAGGCCCCGCCCACATGCGGTCGACGTTCGCTCCAGTCCAGACACCGGCGGGCCAAATGTCGGCGTTTGCCTTTGAGCGTGTCAAAGTCGATGCCGAGTTCGGCAAAGAAGCCAACCCCCTTGTCCGTCGGGTGGAAATCCTTGTCATCTTCGGTCACGTAACCCTGCTTTTTCAGCGCGTCCGCCACCGCAACGCCCAGAACCCCCGCCAGATGATCGTAACACATCCGTGATTCCTTCAGCTCGATCAGTATTTTAGAAGGCTTTCTGTGGACCACTGGCTGGTCCGGCAGCAGATGCGCCAGCGGCTCAAGCGCATCGAACACCCGGGCATCGGCCAGCCGGTAATATCGATGACGACCCTGCTTTTCGACGACGATCAACTGCATATCCATCATTTTTTTCAGGTGCGATGAGGTCGTCTGCGCCGTGACTCCGGCATGAAGGGCGAGTTCCGTCGCCGTCAAAGCTTGTCCGCCGGCTAAAGCCGCCAGCATATTGGCCCGGGCCGGCACCCCGATAACCGCGCCGATGCGGGCGGCCGCACGGGCGTCATGCTTTTCCCAACCATCGTTAAACATCTGATACTCCTTCTACATCCATATTTCGATTATAAACGAAACGTTTCAGCATGACAATCCGGCACTCGGGTTTAAATTGGTCACAACAACCGGGCAGGAGCATCCACATGACCAGAGACGACTTTCTGAAACGCCATAGCCAGGGCCCGATGATCCGCATGCCGAATGCCTGGGATGCGGGCTCGGCACGGATCATGGAGCACGCCGGGGCAGAAGCCATCGCCACCACCAGCGCCGGTATTGTCTACACCATGGGCAGGCCGGATTACGAAGGTGCGCTCAGCCGTGATGAATGCCTGCGTGCGGTAGAGGCCATGTGCGGCGCTATTTCGGTTCCCCTCAGCGTTGACAGCGAGGACGGCTACGGCGAAACGCCTGAAGAGATCGAAAAAACATTCCGACTGATGATCGACGCCGGGGCACGGGGCGGCAGCATCGAGGATCACCACCGCCAGGGTGGGGATGACCTGATGGATATATCCGAGACCGTCGACCGCATCCATGCCGCCCGGGCCGCCATCGATGCTTCAGGCGTACCTTTCGTGCTCACTGCACGAGCGGAGTGCTTTCTGGTCCCCCACAACGACCCCATGAATGACAGCCTGAAGCGCATCACTGCCTATGAAGCGGCTGGGGCGGATTGCCTCTACGTGCCGGGTCTCAGAACCCGTGAGCAGATCAAGACTCTGCTGGATACCGTCACGACACCCGTCAACGTCCTTGTTGGTATGAAGGGGTTCGACATTCCCCTGGACGCGTTGGAAACGATGGGCGTCCGTCGCATTTCAACCGGCGGCAGCGTGATGTGCGCCACGCTCGGATTGGCACGGGCATCTGTCCGTGCGCTTGGGAACGGAGAACTCGGCTATCTGGACCGGATGATCTCTCACAACGACCTCACGGAAATTTTCACCAATCAAAAGCAATAAGGAATACACAAATGCTTTTCCCGAACCTGATCGGCACGCTTTATCTCTGGATCCTGCGTGCCCGGCAACGCCGCCAGCTCAGGCAGATGCCGACATGGCAGCTGCATGATCTTGGCATCACCGGACGCGATGCAGAAAAGGAAAGTCGCAAGCCGTGCTGGCGAGCCTAGGTCGAATGCAGACTTACTCGGCCGCGTGTGCCGCCAATCCCGCGAGATATCTTTGCTCGGCTTCGGCGAAGGTGCGGCGCGTCGTTTCCACGTCCCACGGACGTTCCTCGAGCGTTTCGTGGTCCCACTCGCTGCGCGGCTCGTCAGGCTCGAAGAAATCACCGCCATAAACGTGGATCGCTGATGAAAACTTTCCAAGCGGATTGGTAACGGAATGGACAATGCTGTGGCCCAGTGTTCCAACCTGCCCGGTGCCGAGCGAGTCGGCGCCCGCGGCTTCCAGACCGTTGTCGGTCCGCTTCCAGAATACATTGTCTTCGCGGCCGTTATACAGACCGATCACGGCGAACATATTGTGATTGTGCGGGATCAGCGTCATGTACGGCGACCAGATGAAGTTGATGACCGTCAGGTCTTCGGAACGGTGCAGCAGATCGATTCCGGCCTTTTTCGGCTCACCCAGTTCCTTGATGATGCCACTTGGGTCGGAAACCGCTTCCTGGACCAGTTCACGGACAGCAGACTGCCCTTCCTTGACGGCGATACCACAAGCTTCGATGAAGCCTTCCTTGCTGAACATGATCATCCCTTTGTTTAACGTAAACAGTCCGTAAAATGTATGCAGCCAGGGACGGACTGTCCAGACACGTCAAACGTCAGGCTTCGAGTTCGCTGTCCCAGTAAAGAAAATCCCGCCAACTTTCATGGAGAAAATTAGGCGGGAAAGAACGGCCGTTCTCTTGAAGGACATGGCACGTCGGCCTTGCCGGTTCCCGCCTCGGGAACATGCCGGCATGCTTCGGCAGCTTGTGACCCTTGGTCAGGTTGCAGGGCGAGCAGGCGGTGACCACGTTTTCCCAGGTTGTCCGTCCGCCGCGGCAGCGCGGGACAACATGATCGAAGGTCAGTTCCTCGGCCATCATCCGGCCGCCGCAGTACTGACAGGTAAAGCCGTCCCGCAGAAAGACATTGAACCGCGTAAACGCCGGACGGCGGTTCATCGGAATGTATTCCTTGAGCGCGATAACGCTCGGCAGTGCAAATTCCTGCGAGGGGGACCGGGCTTTCACATCGTATTCAGACACCACCGAGACACGGTCCAGAAACACGGCCTTGAGGGCTTCCTGCCACGACCAGAGCGAAAGCGGGAAATAGCTGAGCGGACGAAAGTCCGCGTTCAAAGCCAGAGCGGGATAACCATTGATGGACATCGAATACTACATCTCCTGTCTGACAAAGATGAGAATACACGATATTGAAAGAATGCAAAATATTTGCGCGTTAATGTTTGATGACCGCCATTTTATGATCCGGTGACAGAAAACTGCTACCTGCCGATATTCTGTAGATTGATCCCAAACACGTCGGCCAGGAAGAACATGCCCGCCTTGATCCCGTCATCATCCAGTCCGTGCCCAAGGCCCGGCCGTGCCAGGCCTTCGCAGGGAACACCGTTCAGGCGCAGCACCGACAGGGCGGCCGGCATGAAATCAAACGGCAGAATCTCGTCATTCTGACCATGGCACAAAAGCACCGGCGGCTTGACCGTAATCTCATCGGTCAGGTTCTCGACATCGACCAGCATCCCGGAATATCCGAGAATACCGGCACACTGCCTGGGCCGGCGCAGACCGACATGCAATGCCATCATCGTGCCTTGCGAGAAACCGACCAGCGCCAGGTCCTTATCCTCGAGCCCAAGAACCGCAAGCTGCTCATCAATATAGGCATTCAGGATCGGGGCCGCTTTCCGCACCCCCTCAACCCGGGCTTCCGTGCTGAAATCCTGCAGGCTGAACCATTGATAGCCGATCGGCCCGCCGTCGAACTGGAACGGCGCATGCGGAGACACGAACCGGGCATCCGGCAGCACCTTCTGATAGAACGGTGCGAGCCCCAAAAGATCATCACCATCGGACCCGACGCCGTGACACAAGATCACAAGCTGCTTCGGCGTTCGCCCGCCAAGCGGCTCCAGCGTGGGGCCGGTCAGTTTCGGGAGTTCCGGTGTCTCTTCAGTCATACTTGCATGCTCCTAGGCTCTGGGTGCACAAGTGGTAGCGCATAAAGATCGCTATTGTCACCCGCCACTGTATCAGAGGCCCGTTCGTGACCATGTCCGCCATTACCCGTTTTGCCCCCAGCCCAACCGGATACCTGCATCTGGGGCATGCCTACGCCGCCTTGTTTGCCGCGAATGCCGCGCAAAAAGACGGTGGGCGCTTCCTGCTCAGGATCGAGGACATTGATCAGGGGCGTTGCAGACCCGAATTCGAAACGGCGATTTTCGAAGACCTTGCGTGGCTCGGCCTTGATTGGGAACACCCCGTCCGTCGGCAGTCCGATCATCTCCCTGAATATCAGGATGCCCTGTCCCGGCTTACGGATGCCGGGCTGACCTATCCCTGTTTTTGTACCCGCAAGGACATCGAGACGGAAATCAAGGCCGCCGGTGGGGCCCCGCATGGCCCTGACGGCCCCATATATCCGGGGATATGCCGTCACCTGGATGAGAACGAACGCAAGGATCGCATCGCTGCTGGGGAGGCTTATGCGGTGCGCCTTGATATGGCGACTGCCATGCGTGCCGCCGGGCCGCTGACATGGACGGATTATGATGCGGGCACCATCGACGCCGCCCCGGCCCGATTCGGGGATGTGGTGCTGGCCCGCAAGGACATACCGACCAGTTATCATCTTTCCGTGACCCTGGATGATCATCTACAGGGCATCACCCATGTGACCCGCGGCAGGGACCTGTTCGAAGCAACGGATGTGCATCGGCTTTTGCAGGCGCTTTTGGGACTGGATATCCCCCACTATCATCATCACGCCCTGCTGCAGGGTGAGGACGGCAAGCGGTTTGCAAAACGCGACAGTTCCCTGACCATCGCATCGTTGCGTGAGAACGGCGCCACCCCTGATGATGTCAGAGCCATGATCCGGCGATATCTCCCGGATGGTGCTCATTGATGCGCTGGCTGGCCCTCATCGTTTTGATTTTCGCGGGTTTTCCGGCAACTGCCGAACCTGTTCATACGGCGCGTGTCACCGAGGTCCTGGATGGCGATACCGTCTATATTGATCCGCCATATAAGGACGGGAACAAAATCCGCCTGGTCGGCATTCAAACTCCGAAACTCCCGCTCGGCCGAAAGAATTTCCCGACATGGCCGCTGGCACCGGAATCCAAGAAAGCACTCGAAGACCTTGTGCTCGACAAGCAGGTCAGCCTCAGCTTCACCGGTGCCCGGCGCGACCGCTATGCCCGCTGGCTGGCACATCTGCATGTAGCTGACGGCGGGAGCTCACTCTGGGTTCAGGATGAAATGCTGAAATCGGGGATGGCCCGCGTCTACAGTTTCCCCGACAACCGGGGTCTGGTCGATGACATGCTCGAAAGTGAACGCAAGGCACGCCAGGCCCGCGACGGTATCTGGGCCCTGCCCTACTACGCAATCCGTAATGCCGATGCCGAAGCTCTGCTTGATGAAACGGGCACGTTCCAGATTGTCGAAGGCCGGATCATCGATGCCGCTGAGGTCAAGGGCACGGTATATCTGAATTTCGGGCAGGACTGGCGTGATGACTTCACCATCGCGATTGAACGCAGAGATATGAAGCGATTCAGTGATGTGAACCCGCACCCCCGCGACTGGTCGGGACGGGCTGTGCGTGTAAGAGGCTGGCTGATCAAGCGTAACGGCCCCATGATCCGGGCCACGCATCCGGAACAGATCGAGCTGTTGGCACGTTGAACGCCTCAAAATCGCCTTCGTTGAGAATTATCATGAGAATACGCTAAGCTGCCTTGCCTGCGCGAAGACAAAGGATATCGGATGACCATGAACGGACACTTCAAATTGCTTTTGTTGGCACTTTTATTGAGTGCCGTGACCGTTTCCGGCTGCACAACGAACCGCGCCACCGGCGAGCAGAGCTTTACCGCCTTCATGTCCGAACAGGATGAAAAGCGCGTCGGCGCCGAAGAACATCCGAAAATGCTGGAAGCCTTCGGGGGCGGCTACGATGACCGCGCCCTGCAGCAATATGTCGACGCCATCGGCAGAAAGCTCGTCGCGCAATCCGAAACGCCGAATGCGCATTTTCAATTCATCGTCCTCAATGACGATACGGTGAACGCCTTTGCCCTGCCGGGGGGCTATGTCTACGTCTCTCGTGGTCTGGTCACACTATGCGAAGACGAGGCGGAGCTGGCCGGCGTCATCGGCCATGAAATAGGGCACGTGACTGCCCGGCATTCGGCACAACGTTATTCATCCGCCGTTGCCACCAACCTCGGCCTGACCGCCGTCGGCATTATCGGCAGTGTCTTCGGGGCGCCCAGCGGCGTCGGCAATCTGGTTTCGTTCGGGGCACAGGCGGCCCTGCAGAGCTATTCCCGGACGCAGGAAATGGAAGCGGACCGTCTCGGCGCCCGTTATATGAGCCGCGCCGGTTATGACCCCCATGCCCTGACCGATTTCTTTGCAAAACTCGACAGACAAAACGGGATCGAAGCCGAAATCGCCGGACGGCCAAAGGACAACCACAATATCATGGCGACGCACCCGCGCACCGCTGACCGCATCAATCAGGCGCGTGAACTTGCCGAGACACAGACCCCGCCTAACGCGGTGCGTCAGCGCGGTGCGTTTCTGGCCCAGGTAGACGGTGTCCTGTTCGGGAAGGACCCGAAGGAGGGCTTTCTCAAAGGCGATACGTTCATTCACCCCGATCTGGGATTTCGTTTTGAATTCCCGCCCGGCTTCAAGGTCGCCAACGGCAAAACAAACGTAGTCGGTGAAGACGGCAAAGGCACCACCATCGTCTTCGACATGGAAAGCCCGAAGGTCGCCACCGGCATGCCGAACCTTGTCGATTACATCCGCCGCCATTGGGGGCCGAAGATCGGCATTCAGTCCAATAATATCGAAAGCCTGACCATCAATGGCCTGGACGCCGCAACCGGCACGGCACAGGTTGATACGAACAAGGGCGTTCGTGACCTCCGGCTTCTTGCCATTCGCGGCGGCCGTGAAGGTCTGTTCCGCTTCGTCTTCCTGACGGAACCGTCCGTGACATCCGGCATGTCCGTTCCGCTCCGCAAGACGACCTACAGCTTCCGGCTGCTGAACCCCGGTGAAGGCGATGAGATCAAACCGCCGCATATCCGGCTCAGAACCGTCATGCCGGGTGACAAGCCTGAAACGATCGCAGCCCAGATGCCGCTGGGTAAATACAACGACGCATGGTTTCGCACCCTTAACCTGAACGTCCTGTCCGATGGACTGGCGGCTGGTGAGAAGGTGAAGATCGTCGGAAACTGATCTGATTTAGGGTCTGGAACTTTCCGCGAGTTGCAGGAGATGGCCGAGTACGGATGATGCTTCGTCATAAATACCGGGCGCATCGCTTTCACGCGGTCCGGCGACGTTCAGCACGGCAGGTTTTTTCGCCTCCAGCCAGCGCAGGGCCGCCAGCGGCGAGTGCGTACGTTTCAGATCAATGATGTGATAGGGCTTCCTGAGTTCCTGGGCGATGGTCAGGGCTTCCGCCGTACCGCCCGCAGGCTCACCCCGTGTCAGGATCAGTGTCGCATCGCTGTCGATGACATTCTGGCGTGTCCGTGCGGCATAGGCCGAGCTCTTCATTTCCTGCATGGGGTATTCGGACGGGATCGGCCCGTCTTCGGCCCGGCGCCCCCTGGGGACCCAGCCGCCGCATTTCAGTCCACGCTTCAACGCCACATCCAATGCAGCACGGTCAACGCCCGTCTGTCCCCCGGAAATCACTTTTCCGGGAACTACACCGGGCGGCCCTTTATCTGGACCACCGGAAACCGTCGTTTCCGACGGCGCTGCCATGTAAATTAAGCCGCTTCCAGAATTTGTTCGAGCTTGGTCGTGGCCTTGTCGACATCGGTTTTCTCAACCGCGGCCAGCTCGGACGCAAGACGGTCGCGGGCCTGTTCGTAAATCTGACGTTCCGAGAACGACTGATCGGGCTGCCCCACATTGCGGTGCAGGTCGCGCACGACCTCGGCGATCGAGACCGGATCCCCGGAATTGATCTTCAGATCGTATTCCGCGGCACGGCGGCTCCACATGGTGCGTTTGACGCGGGGGCGGCCTTTCAGGGTCTGGATGGCTTCGTCCATGCGTTTTTTTGATGAAAGCTTGCGAAGCCCGGAATTCGCCGCCTTGCTGACCGGAACGCGCAGGGTCATGCGGTCGCGGTCGAAGCTGATCACGAAAAGTTCGAGCTTGTGGCCGGCGATTTCCTCTTCTTCAACACTGAGGACCTTGCCGACGCCATGCGTCGGGTAGACAACGAAATCACCGGGATTAAACAGCAGTTCAGCCATGGTATGTTCTTCTTTGCTCTCTCATCAAAACTCACCCGGCCAAAGCGGCACGGATGAGGAAATAAAACCTTCACCCCGACGCTGAAAGGGCCCGTTCGGGCCCCGTCAATGTGCGGTCATTTACGAAGGGGATCATACCACAATTTTGCACTGCAGAAAAGAGCAGCGCGGGCAGCTTGAAAAAGCCGGCCCGCGCCATAAAAACTCTTTATTTTAAAAGGCTTAGTCGCCCTTGCCCGGATTTTCACTGAGCATTTCAGCCTTGCCCGGTTTGCCGTCCCAATCTTCGGCGTCAGGCAACTGATCCCCCTTTCGGGTGATGTTCGGCCAGATCGAAGCGAATTTCGTATTGATTTCCAGCCACTTCTCGATCCCCGGTTCGGTATCGGGCAGGATCGCCTCGGCGGGGCATTCGGGTTCGCAAACACCACAGTCGATACATTCGTCCGGATGGATAACGAGGAAATTCTCACCTTCATAAAAGCAATCGACAGGACAGACTTCGACACAGTCCTGGAACTTACATTTAATGCAATTTTCGGTAACGATGTACGTCATGCTATAGCCCTCACTCGGTAGTATCTAAACCCAAACGCTGTAAAACTCTTTTCCGGGCAAGGCCGCTGTCACGGTCCTGGACATAAAGCAGTCCGGCAACCCGCCTGACGAGATTGGCTTCATAATCGTGAAGCGTGCCGTCAGCATAGGCAACCTCCCACAACATCTCCATCACGTCGATGCGTTCCGCATCCGAGAATTCATCCCGGATCATCCGCGTTGCCGCATAGACCCGGTTTGCATCCTGCTTATGCGCGACAGCGTCGTCGATCAGAGTATCGGCATCATCCGCCGATAATTGGAATCGATCAACCAATATGGATTGAATGGCGTTGCGTTCGCGTGCATCGAATTCACCATCCAGCAGCGCCGTTTCAACCAGCACCGCAACCGCAGCCGCAGCCATGGCATCGGCACTGTCGTCAGCGGATGGCGGGGCAGTGTCACCCCCGTTCAGAAAGGATTTGATGATCGCAAGCATGCGTTGAGGTATCACACGGTTATCATTGGAACAACCATGAATAGGGTACGGTTTTAGCTTGTCAGCCCGCATCCGCAGCGGCACCCTCGGCACCATGGAACGCACACAATATCTCAAGCAGCTATCGGCATCATCGGAACGCAACAAGGACCCGATCCTCGACGTTCTGAAACAGGTGCTCCCCAAAACCGGTCTTGTCCTCGAAATCGCCAGCGGCACCGGCCAGCATGCGGTGCATTTTGCCGAAGCCCTGCCGGGGATCACGTGGCAGCCCAGCGATATCGATCCCGAGTTTCGGGGCTCGGTCAGTGCGTGGCGGGTGGAAGCGGCCCTGGAAAACCTTTTCGAGCCCGTTCACCTGGATGTCACCGCCGATCCGTGGCCGGTCCGCGAGGCCGCGGCCATCTACAACGCCAACATGATACATATCGCGCCGTGGGAAGCCTGTACGGGCCTGCTCGACGGTGCGGGACGCATTCTGCCCGAGGGCGGCATTCTGTTCATGTACGGCCCCTACAAGATCGGCGGCAAACACACCGCCCCCAGCAACGAACAGTTCGACCAGTCGTTGCGTGCGCGGGATCCTTCCTGGGGTATCCGCAATCTGGATGACGTGGCGCTGGAAGCCCGCCGTCGCGGCCTGCACCTGATCAAGACCGTGCAGATGCCGGCCAATAACCTGTCGGTGATCTACCGCAAAACGGCGATGGTGGAGGGATAAACCCCTCTCCCTGCCCTCTCCCCAGGGAGAGGGGGCATCCGTATAGCCATCCCTCTCCCTGGGGAGAGGGTGGTGCGCGTCAGCGCACCGGGTGAGGGGCGCTATCGCCTCAGGATGGCAATTATCAGTCCGTGTTAATATCGTGGGTATTCACAGGTTTACGCGGCGTAGGTATTATCTACTCAGTTATTGGGCAACTACGATCAACGCCCAAAAGAGGTCGACTCAAGTCTCTGCCTATGACACCGGACGTGTGCCTCTGCATCGTGGATATCGCTTGCAGCCTAAAAACCGCTCTCCCGAAATTCTATTGGTTTTCTCAACCATCGGACTACTGCAGCGTGGGCAAGCCATCGACGATTTTGCGTCACGACTGCGCATCATTTCCTTGACGTTGCGAACGTGAATTCGGTCGGTCTCACGACTTGGCGCAAGACGTTTGGATTTGATCGCTTCGATCAAGCTTTGCACCTCTTCATCCGAAAACACGCGAACAGACTGCAGGCGTATAAGCTGTATAAGCTGTTGCACCCCTTCGACTACACAGGGCGGTATCTTTGACTTGAAAGTACTGCTACCGGTGAAAACAACAACGCCATGAATCTGATCTGATACTAGGCAAAAGAGCGACTGCACTGTTCGCATGTGGTGGTGATTTTGCTTCAGGGGATTCTGGAACGTGTGTTTGCGATTGTATATTACCTGAGTCCATCTCAAATGATCCTCGTCCCCGAAAATCCAACCGGACAAGTGCTTGGTCTCGATAACGAACAGGCCGTAGGGTGATATGACGATATGGTCGATCTGCGTAGTTATGTTCCCGGCAGGCAAGGTGACGTCGTTCATCACATGGTAAGTGGCGTCATCGAGTGAGCGGGATAACCCTAAACTGACTATTTGCTCGCCGCGATTTCCTCTCACCACAGCTGTATTAGACAAGATTTGCCAGACAATGAAGCCTGCGAAAATCAAGAGGAGTGCAATCTCGATAGTTTTTCCCCTTATGGCCACATACAGAAAACTACCGCTTGAGAATCACGATTTCTTCAACACTCGCGTATTCATTGCAGCCAGCCAATTCTATACTTCTACGATGGATCGCTGTAGTTATTGAATTAGGATGACCGAAGTTTTCTACACGAAGAAACACGATTTATAGCGATACATGGTCTGGGTTCCCGCCTTCGCGGGAATGACAAGTTAAGAGCAGTAACGGGTATAGAGCGGATGCCGGCAGAGGAAAGCATTTAGACGGCGGCTTGGCCGACCCGGCCATCCCCAAGCCGCCTGCAACTTATCTTCCCCGGCGTTTCTTTTTCTTGCCTTCAGGCTGCCAGCTGGCGCGGGCCTTGTTCGAAATCCCCGGTCTGTCGAGACCGAGTTCGTGCGCTTCGAGGCGGCGGATTTCATCGCGGAGCCGCGCCGCTTCCTCGAATTCCAGATTGGCGGCGGCAGCCTGCATGCGGTCGTTCATGTCAGCGATCACTTTCTGGATATTGTGGCCGACGTGCTGGGTTTCGCCGGAAACCCCGGTATCAACAGTGACGTAATCCTTCTCGTAGACGCTTTCGATCGCGTTGGAGATATTCTTCTTCACGCTCGAGGGCGTGATGCCGTGCTCGACGTTGTAGGCCGTCTGCTTTTCACGGCGGCGGCTGGTTTCGCTGATCGCATATTCAAGGCTGTCGGTCATCTTGTCGGCATACAGGATCACCCGGCCGTCGATATTCCGTGCGGCACGACCGATGGTCTGCACCAGCGAAGTCTTGGAGCGCAGGAACCCTTCCTTGTCCGCATCGAGGATCGCGACCAGTGCACATTCGGGAATATCCAGACCTTCCCGCAGCAGGTTGATGCCGATCAGCACGTCAAAGGCGCCGAGCCTTAAATCACGAATGATTTCGATCCGCTCCAGCGTATCGATGTCGGAATGCATGTAGCGCACGCGGATGCCGTGTTCGTGCAGATATTCCGTCAGGTCCTCGGCCATGCGCTTGGTCAGCGTGGTCACCAGCACGCGCATTCCCTTGGCAGCCACCTCGCGGCATTCCCCCAAAAGGTCATCGACCTGGGTTTCGACCGGACGGATGATGCATTCCGGATCGATCAGGCCGGTCGGACGCACCACCTGCTCGACGAAAACGCCGCCGGTGCGTTCCATTTCCCACGGGCCGGGGGTTGCCGAAACGAAGATGCTCTGCGGCCGCATGGCATCCCATTCCTCGAACTTCAGAGGCCGGTTGTCGATGCACGACGGCAGGCGGAACCCGAATTCCGCCAGGGTGGATTTCCTGTTGAAATCGCCCCGGTACATGCCGCCGATCTGCGGCACGGTGACGTGACTTTCATCGACAATCAGAATGGCGTTTTCCGGTAGGTATTCGAACAGCGTCGGCGGCGGATCGCCCGGGTTTCGGCCGGTCAGATAACGCGAATAGTTCTCGATCCCGGCGCAGTGGCCGGTGGTTTCCAGCATCTCGATATCAAACGTCGTGCGTTCTTCAAGGCGCTGGGCTTCGAGAAGCTTGTTCTCGGCCCTGAGCTGCGCCAGCCGTTCCTTCATTTCCTTCTGGATCAGCGGGATCGCCTGCATCAGCGTCGGCCGCGGTGTCACATAGTGGCTGTTCGGATAGACCGTGATTTCCGGCAAACTTGCCGTCTTTTCGCCGGTCAGCGGATCGATTTCCCAGATCCCCTCAAGCTCGTCACCAAAAAAGGACAGCCGCCAGGCGCGGTCTTCAAGGTGACTGGGGAACAGTTCGATCACATCGCCCCGAACCCGGAACGAGCCCCGATAGAAATTCTGGTCGTTCCGCTGGTATTGCAGGGTGACCAGCTTCTTCATCAGCTCGCGCTGCTCCACGGTGCTGCCGGGCCGGAGCTTGACGGTCATTTCGGAATACGTCTCGACCGCACCGATACCGTATATGCACGAAACCGATGCGACGATGATCGTGTCTGGCCGCTCCAGAAGTGCGCGGGTCGCCGAGTGGCGCATGCGGTCGATCTGCTCGTTTACCGATGCGTCTTTTTCAATATAGGTGTCGGTGCGCGGCACATAGGCCTCGGGCTGGTAATAGTCGTAATAGCTGACGAAGTACTCGACCGAGTTTTCCGGGAAGAAATCCTTCATCTCGCTATACAGCTGCGCTGCCAGCGTCTTGTTGGGGGCCAGCACCAGCGCCGGGCGCGACAGATTCTGCAGACAGTGCGCGATGGTGAAGGTCTTGCCCGACCCGGTCACCCCCAGCAGCACCTGCTCGCGCTCCCCCTTCAAGAGCCCTTCACTGAGCGCCTCGATCGCTTCCGGCTGATCGCCGGCAGGGTCGAACGGCGACGTCAGTTTATAATTCGCCGCCTCTTCAAAAGCAGGGCGGGCTTCGGGGATGAAGATCGGGCGCGTTTCCATGATGCATATATAGGCGACATGACCGCCGCGTGCTAGGCGGGATCGGCCACAGCCGTCACGACGAATCGGAGCGGCCCGCGCGGGTTCCAGTCCGTAAACGGATAGCAGGTCACAAGGGTCAGCAAATCGGACATGGGGTCGAGCGCGATCTTCTGCCTGCGGACATCCAGCACATCCTTTTCAACCACCGTATAGGTGGTTCTGACCTCGCCCGGCCGCTCGACAGTGATCCGCTCTCCGACCCGGATCAGCCTGAGAAAGGCAAAATGCGTATCCCGATGCGCCGCGACGACACTGTGGCCCGGCTCACCGGGATAGGACGTGCCGCCAACATGCCCCGGTCCGAACGGCAGGGAACCCCCATGCTCCCCTGAAAGGACGATCAGCGAAACGTCCAGCTTCGGCACGCTGATCCGCGCCACCGGCCTGGTATCCGCCCAGGGCCAGGGCCGGGGCGCCGACCCATGCAGGGGGGCAGCGCGCCACGCACGCTCCAGCAATACCTGCGCCAGGGCCGCCTTGGCAGGGATGTAAATGCCATACCCGGCGAATACGAGACCGGCGGCAATCAGGCCGATGCCGGTGATCTCGCGCAATCGGCGGGCGGATGCCTTGCGCTTCATGCCCGCCGCACCCTGCCGGGCCCGTAAAGCTGCCAACCCCGATCCGTCATGGCGATTTCGCTCCCTGGAATGCTGAAGCGAAGAGCAAACACCCCTATTTTGGCGTGATTTCGCTGAAAATGCGGTGATATCAGGGCAATACTTGAAGAGCGCGAAGGTGCGGCGTATTGTTCCGCCGGTTCCAATATCCTGTCTTATCCATTCAGCGGAGTTACCCGATGTCCATCATCGCCGAGCGCCTGAGCGTTATCAAACCGTCCCCCACCATCGCCGTGACACAGAAAGCCCGTGATCTTGCCGCCGAAGGCCGCAACATCATCTCTCTCGGTGCCGGTGAACCGGATTTCGACACGCCCCAGCATATTATCGATGCGGCCAAGAAAGCGCTCGATGACGGCATGACCCGTTACACCGGGGTCAATGGCGTACCGGAATTGCTGGATGCGATCATCGCCAAGTACAAACGCGATAACGATCTGGACTACACCCGCGACGAAATTCATGTCAGCTGCGGTGGTAAACCGGTGATCTTCAACGCCATGATGGCCTCGCTGAATGCCGGTGATGAAGTCATCGTGCCGGCGCCGTACTGGGTGAGCTATCCCGACATCGCCGTGCTGTTCGGCGGCGTGCCGGTCATCGTCGACTGCCCGAAGGAATCCAATTTCAAACTGACCCCGGCACAACTCGAAGCCGCAATCACGCCGAAGACCAAATGGCTGATCCTCAACTCGCCGTCGAACCCGACCGGCAGCGGCTATACAGAAGACGATCTGAAGGCGCTTGGGGAGGTCCTCAAGAAACACGAGCACGTCTGGATCTTCACCGACGATATCTATGAGCATCTCGTCTATGACGATTTCAAGTTCAAGACCATCGCCCAGGTCACGCCCGAGCTTAAGTCACGCACCATGACCATGAACGGCATGTCGAAGGCCTATTGCATGACCGGCTGGCGGGTCGGTTTCGCCGCGGGACCCAAGGAACTGATCAAGGCCATGACCATGGTCCAGTCGCAGTCGATCACCCATACCGCTGCCGTATCGCAGGCGGCATCGATTGCCGCGCTGAACGGGCCGCACGATTTCATTGCCGAGAACAACAAGATTTTCAAGGAACGCCGTGATCTGGTGGTCAGCATGCTGAACCAGGCACCGGGCCTGAGCTGCGCCACACCTGAAGGCGCGTTTTACGTCTATCCGTCCTGCGAAGGCGTGATCGGCAAGAAAACGCCCGGCGGCAAGGTTATCGAAAATGACGAGGACTTCGTGGTCGAGCTGTTGGAAACCGAAGGTGTCGCCGCCGTACATGGCGAAGCGTTCGGCCTCAGCCCGCACTTCCGGATTTCCTACGCCACCGGGACCGACGTACTGGAAGACGCCTGTCAGCGTATCCAGCGCTTCTGTGCATCGCTCAGCTAAGCCCCTTCAAAAGCGAGAAGTCGGAATGGCGGCGATCAGGCCGCCATTCCTTTTTGCATCATCGCCGTCATCCGGCGGATGAAATCCTGCGGGTCGACGACAGGTTCACCCTCGACGATCCGCGCCTGATCGAGCAGCAGGTAAGCCGCATCATCCAGGGATTTGTCGCTGGCATCGGCTTTGGCAACGTTTGCCAAGTGCTTGATCAGGGCATGCTTCGGATTGATCTCAAGCACGCGCGGGGACGCGGCATCGATCTGATTGTGTGCCTTCAGAAGTTTTTCCAGATGCATGTCCATGTCACCATCATCGGCCACCAGACAGACCGGGCTGTCGGTCAGCCGGGACGACGTGCGCACATCCTTGACCTTGTCCCCGAGCGCCAGCTTGAAGGCTGCCGTCAGGGCAGCGATGGCACCGGAAGTGTCCTCCTTCGTATCCGCATCGGATTCCTTTTTCTCGTCATCATCTCCACCGGCAATCTTGGAAAGATCGACCCCGCCGCGTGTCGCTGATTTGAAGGGTTTTTCCTCGAACGCACCGACGGCGGGCATCCAGAATTCATCGACCGGGTCGGTCATGAACAGAACCTCGACACCCTTGGCACGGAAGCCCTCGAGCTGTGGGCTTTTCGCGGCCTGCTCGGCATCGCCGGCGGAAATGTAATAGATCGCGTCCTGGCCTTCCTTCATCCGCTCAACGTATTCCTTGAGCGACGTCCACCCGTCGACCATCGATGATTTGAAACGTGTAAGCTCCATCAGCCGGTCGCGGTTTTCAAAATCCTCGTGGATCCCTTCCTTGAGCACCATCCCGAAGGTGTCCCAGAATTCCGCGTATTCTTCAGGCTTCTTGTCGGCTTTCTTCTTGAGTTCACCAAGCACCCGCTTGATCAGGGCCTTGCGGATTTTCGCGACCGCCGGATTGTGCTGCAGCATTTCGCGGCTGACGTTGAGATCAATATCCTCACTGTCGACAATCCCTTTGACGAAACGCAGATAGCCCGGGATCAGGGCATCACAGTCATCGGTGATGAAGACCCTGTTCACATAGAGCTTGAGCTGGCCTTTGCGTTCCGGATGGAAAAGATCAAACGGGCGCGAGGATGGGATGAACAGCAGGTTGGTGTAACTGATCACGCCTTCGGCTTTGTTGTGCAGTGTCAGCCACGGTTCATCGAATGCCATGCCGACATGGTGATAGAACTCGTTGTACTGCTCTTCAGTGATGTCTTTCCTGTCACGGGTCCACAGCGCGGACGCACTGTTCAGCGTCTTGTCCGCGTCATCTTCCTTCGCCGCCTTGAGCACGACCGGCTGTGCAATGTGGTCTGAATAGGTTTTGACCACGTTCTCGATACGGACCGCTTCAAGAAACTCCTTGTCGTCTTTTTTGATGTGCACGATCACGTCGGTGCCGTGACTATCGCGTTCGGCGTCCTCGATCTCGAATGCGCCGTGACCGTCCGAGGTCCAGCGCCAGGCCTTGTCTTCACCGGCCTTGCGGCTGACGACCTCGACCTTGTCGGCGACCATGAATGAGGAATAAAAACCGACACCGAACTGGCCGATCAACGCCATCTTCGCATCTTCGCCGCCGGACTGGGCTTCCTTCAGGCCTTCCATGAAGGCCTGGGTTCCGGATTTGGCGATGGTGCCGAGCGCGTCAATCATGTCATCCTTGCTCATGCCGATCCCGTTATCCGAGACGGTCAGGGTCTTGGCTTTTTCATCAAGCCGGATGGTGATTTCAAAACCGTCCGCCGTCATCAGATCCGGTTCTGTGAGTGACCGGTAGCGCAGTTTGTCACATGCGTCCGATGCGTTGGAAATCAGCTCTCTCAGGAAAACTTCCTTCTGGCTGTAAAGGGAATGGGCCACGATATCGAGAATTTTCCCGACTTCGGCCTGAAACGAATAGGTTTCCTTACTCATGCTCTTTATCACCCCGAATTCTTAAAGACTGGACGCCGCAATGCATCACCCCCGTGTGCAGGCGCCTGCTCCGATATGTGTCGATAGATGCAGAATCGCAACCCCTGAGATGGGGAAAACAGGCCCCTGAGTTGGGCTTCAGTCTGCCTGTTCCGGGGCTGGTTCACCGATCTCGCGAACGGCCTTCATCAGTGCGTCGATATCCAGGGGTTTGGGGAACCCTCCATTGGCGCCGATCTTGACGGCGGCGCGGATCGCATCCTCAGCCGGCATGTTCCCCATGCCCGCGGAAACCGCATAAATCACGCAGTCCGCATTTTCCTCGCGTATCTTCTGGATGGCTTGGATTCCGCCCATCCCGGGCATGAAAATATCCATGATAACAACGGCATAATCACCATGCGCCGCAGCCTTCAGCACCTGTTCGGCGCGCATCGCCTCGACCACGTCATAGCCAGCCTGCCGCAATGGCCGGGCCATGGCGAGCAGGGAGAAGTGGTCATCATCAACGACAAGTATACGCATGTCAGGCGTTCCCTTCGAGCAACCGTATCTTAACCTCCCCGCCGCTCTCTGCAATCATCGATAAACATTACGCCTGCGAACGATCCGCTCTTGAAATCCATCATGCATCGCGCCAGTGTCATTGCATGTCTGCGGCTCATCACGAACCGGGGCGGATCAGCGCCGTTCTTGGCCCGACCAACACCGGAAAGACCCATTATGCGATGGAGCGGATGCTTGGCCGTTCCTCCGGCATCATCGGGTTCCCGCTGCGTCTGCTGGCCCGGGAAAACTATGAACGTGCCGTTTCCATCAAGGGGAAAGACCAGGTTGCGCTGATTACCGGCGAGGAGAAAATCCTGCCCAAAAGTGCCCGGTGGTTCCTGTGTACTGTGGAATCCATGCCGCTCGACCGGGAAGTCTCCTTTGTCGGCATCGACGAAATCCAAATGTGCGCCGACCCTGACCGGGGGCATATCTTCACAGACCGGCTTCTGCATGCTCGTGGCCGTGATGAAACCATGTTCATGGGGGCGGAAACGATCCGTCCCCTGCTGCAGCGTCTCGTCCCGGAAGCCGACATCGTCACCCGTCCACGCTTCTCGGTTCTGACCCATGTCGGCCCGGCCAAGATCAACCGCCTGCCGGCACGCTCCGCCGTGGTGTCGTTCACCGCATCAAATGTCTATGCCATCGCCGAATTGATCCGCCGCCAGCGCGGGGGTGCCGCTGTGGTTCTGGGCGCACTCAGCCCGCGCACCCGAAATGCCCAGGTCGGTATGTACCAGTCCGGCGAGGTCGATTACATCGTCGCCACGGACGCCATCGGCATGGGTCTCAACATGGATGTTGATCATGTCGCCTTTGCCGCGCTGAAGAAATTCGACGGCCGCAAGGTCCGTCACCTGAGTGCGCCTGAACTGGCGCAGGCGGCCGGCCGTGCCGGACGGCACATGAATGACGGCACGTTCGGCACAACCGCCGATGCCGGTATCCTGGCCGACGAAATCGCCGAGAAAATCGAGGAACACCGCTTTGATCCGCTGGAAAATATTTACTGGCGGAACACCGAACTCGATACCTCTTCCCTTGCTGCACTCAGGAACAGCCTGAATCAGCGCCCCAACAGACCAGGGCTTAGCCGCACCCGAACCGCCGATGATGAAATCATCTTTGATCGGTTGCGCAAGGAAGAGGACATCATTGCCACGGCCAAGGGCCACAAACGTGTCGAACTTTTATGGGATGTCTGCCAGATACCCGACTTTCGCGGCGTGATGAGCGATGCCCATGCCAATCTTGCGATGTCGATCTATCGACATCTGACGTCGAGGGCTGAGCGTCTGTCACCGGACTGGATCGCTGCCAACGTCAAAAGGCTTGAACGCACGGATGGCGATATCGACACCCTGATCGGCCGCATTGCCGGCATACGCACCTGGACATATGTTTCGTTCCGTAATGACTGGGTCCTTGATGCCGAACATTGGCAGAACCGCACCCGTAGCATCGAGGACAAACTGTCGGATGCGCTTCATGAGCGGCTGACCCACAGATTTGTTGATCGCAAGACATCGGTTCTGATCGCCAAGCTGAAGGACAATCCGGATCTTATCGCCGCAGTTCGAAGCAACGGCGAGGTTCTGATCGAAGGCGAACCTGTCGGAAGGCTGCATGGTCTTCGGTTTTATTTCGAGGCTCTGATCGAAGGGGACGCAGGCCGCTTTGTCGCCAATGCCGCACACCGGGCTGTGCGCCGTGAGCTGACCCGTAAAGCTGCAATCATCACCCGCTCGGATGACAGGGATTTCTCACTGGATACACCGGAGGATCATCTCCTGCCGCGTATCCTTTGGCAGGGCGTTGAAATCGCCCGCCTCGTCGCCGGCAAATCCGAGTTGCGGCCGGAGCCGGTGGTGATCGCCGATGATGTACTTTACC
The DNA here is from genome assembly GCA_040218645.1 of Rhodospirillales bacterium. Lineage (GTDB taxonomy): Bacteria > Pseudomonadota > Alphaproteobacteria > Rhodospirillales > Casp-alpha2 > UBA4479. Next base: position 191,873 of record JAVJQZ010000005.1, on the reverse strand, counting down.
CCGCAGACCGGGTTGCCGTTCAACGGCGTTTGCAGACCTGGCTGGATACAGAGATTGCCCGTGTCTTCGAAAGCCTGTTTGCCCTGCAGTCCGATACGCTGAAAGGTGCCGCGCGCGGTCTCGGATTCCAACTGATGGAGGGACTTGGCTCGCTCCGCCGGGGGAATGCCGCGCAACAGATCGATGCCCTCACAAGGGCAGATCGAAAGATACTGCGGGCATTGGGTGTGCGCCTCGGACGGGATATGGCCTATCTGCCGTCGCTATTGAAGCCGGAAGCCATTCGTTGGCGGGCGATCCTCTGGTCACTCGCCAACGGCAAAACGCATATTCCGGCATTGCCCGCACCGGGCCGTGTTTCCGTCCCGTTACAACCCCGAGACAACCGCGAATTCCTCGAAGCCTGTGGCTACAGGCCCCTGGGGCCGCTTGCTGTGCGGATCGACATGGCCGAGCGGTTGACTTCAAAAGCATGGGCACTGACCAAGTCCGCAGAAAAATCCGGCCCGTTCACACCACCCCCGGAACTGATATCCCTGGTCGGCGCGACGCTTGAGGATTTTCCGGCCGTCATGCAGGCCATCGGCTTCAAACGCATTCAGCGCAAGGCCGCGGACGGCGCCCCCGAAGACCGTTACCGTCCCATGCGTCCAAAAGACCATGATCGCAGACCGCAACAACGCCGCAAAAAGGCGGATAAACCGGCACCGCCCGTGGTCGATCCGCACTCGCCGTTTGCCAAACTCAAAGATCTTTCGTTCGGGAGCTGACATTGGCCGGTGACACGATCCGCATCGACAAATGGCTCTGGCATGCCCGCTTCTTCAAGACCCGCACCCTGGCCCAGAATTTCGTGACCGGCGGCAATGTCCGGGTCAACTCACAACGCGTCGAAAAAGCCAACGCCAGCGTCAAGCCCGGCGATGTGCTGACGTTCGTCCGCGGCTATGTCCGGGTGATCGAAATCGTTGAGCTTGCCGACAAGCGCGGCCCCGCCAGTGTTGCGCAGACGCTGTATAACGACCTATCGCCGCCCCCGCCGAAAAAGGACGACCCTGACAGACCGGCCCCCGTCGCCGAGCGCGAACGCGGCACCGGCCGGCCAACGAAGCGCGAACGGCGCGACATCGACCGGCTGCGCGGGGGTTAGTCAGCCTGCAGGGCTGCTGCGAGCTGCCAGCGAACCCGTGTCAGTTCAAACCTGAGAAATCCCGGCACCCCACGGAAACTGTTTTCGGTCTGCAGAAAACCGGCACGCTCCAGGACCTTTACGGAACGAATATTATGGTTCATGGCAATCGCCTGAACCCGATCCAGCGCACGGGTATCAAATGCATCCCCCAGCACACCGCGTACGGCTTCGATACTGTATCCGAGGTTCCAGTGTTCCTTGCGGACGGTATAGCGGAGTGTGTAGCCACCCGCATCGTCACGGTACCAGAGACCGCATTCGCCGACGTCCTGGTCGCCGTCCGTCAGGCGGATATTCAGCATGCCGAAGCCGTCCCGGGCATAAGCCGCGAGATACCCGTCAAAAAGATCCCGTGCCTGCAGCCGGTTCATGGCTTTGGCGTGGGTATTGGCTTTCAACAGCGGATCGCCGTGCATTTTAGCAAAAGCTTCAAAATCCGCTTCTTCATAAGGCCGAAGCGTCAGCCGCGGCGTGGTCATATTCGTCATATTCCTGTCCTGCGTTCAGGCCCGGGTTTCAACCCAGGCGGATCGGGTAACGTCGAAACACAAAAGGCCCTCGATGCCCATGTGTGCCGTCTCGGTGATACGACCACCCAATCGTCGCAGGATAGCGACCGCACCCTTGTTCCGTGCCTGTGTGACGGCCCAGAAGGATTTCACGTCCGTTTCCGTGAACAGCCAGACCGTAACGGCATCATTCATTTCCCATCCATATCCCTGGCCCCAGAAGTCCTGATGCAAAAGAAACCGCATCGACACCCCGGGCTTGTCGGTTCTTTGCCAAAATCCGCATTCCCCGATAAAGACACCATCAGATTTCAGCCGCACGGCAAAGATACTGTATCCGTCGTTCGCCCAGCACTGAAGATACTGGCGGAAGGTCTCTGCAGCTTCCGGGGCCGATAACGGTTGCGAGTTTTTCATGAAATCCATGACCACAGGATTCCCGTGCAAGGCGGCCATGTCGCCGGCCTCTCCAGCCTGATAGGGCCTGAGAATCAGGTTTCCTGTTTCAATCTCAATCTCACGTGTCACGGTCATCAACTCATTCACACATAAAAAAAACGCGGTACCGAAGCACCGCGCTTTTAAATTCCGTTCCGAAAACGGGTCAGGCCGTCGCGGCGGCGGCCACCATCGCTTCGGCGATACGTCGTTCGTCTTCGGCTTTGTCCTTGCCGTCTTCAGCAGCTTCGGCGAGCGCCTTTTCGGCCGCGCTCAACCGTTCGCGGGCTTCGCCGGCATCGATGTCCCCGACCATGAGGGCTTCTTCGGCCAGCACGGTGCAGCGTTCCGGCGATACTTCACAAAAACCGCCAGCGACAAAGATTTCTTCGGTGACTTTACCGCCCTCGAAGACCTTGATGACACCCGGACGGACCGTGCAGATCAACGGCGAGTGGTTCGGCAGGATACCGACATCACCCTCGGCACCCGGCACGACGACCATTTCCACCGGCTCCGATTTGAGGAGCCGGGAGGGAGAGACCAGTTCAAATTCGACCGTATCGGCCATTTATCGCTCCTTCGGAAACGCTTAAGCGGCTTCGGCAGCCATCTTCTTGGCTTTTTCGGTGGCTTCTTCGATGGTGCCGACCATGTAGAATGCCGATTCCGGCAGGTGGTCGTATTCACCCTCGACGATACCCTTGAAGCCCTTGATGGTGTCTTCCAGCGAGACCAGAACACCCGGCGTACCGGTAAACACTTCGGCAACGTGGAACGGCTGCGACATGAAGCGCTGGATTTTACGGGCACGGGCAACGGTCAGCTTATCTTCTTCCGACAGTTCATCCATACCCAGAATGGCAATGATGTCCTGCAGGTTCTTGTAGGACTGAAGCGTCTGTTGAACCCTGGTCGCGACACCATAGTGCTCGTCACCGATGATCCGCGGGTCAAGAATACGTGAGTTACTGTCGAGCGGGTCAACAGCCGGATAGATACCAAGCTCGGCAATCTGACGCGACAGAACGGTGGTCGCATCAAGGTGCGCAAATGACGTTGCCGGTGCGGGGTCGGTCAAGTCATCTGCAGGCACGTAAATGGCCTGCACGGACGTGATCGAGCCCTTGTTGGTCGACGTAATACGCTCCTGCATGTTCCCCATGTCGGTCGCCAGCGTCGGCTGGTAACCCACTGCCGACGGGATACGGCCGAGCAGTGCCGACACTTCCGAACCGGCCTGGGTAAAGCGGAAGATGTTATCAACGAAGAACAGCACGTCCTGGCCTTCTTCATCGCGGAAATATTCGGCCTGGGTCAGACCGGTCAGTGCGACACGGGCACGGGCACCGGGCGGTTCGTTCATCTGACCGTACACCAGTGCGGCTTTGGAATTGTCGCCTTCGAGGTCGATAACCCCGGATTCAATCATTTCGTGATAAAGGTCGTTCCCTTCACGGGTACGTTCGCCGACACCGGCAAACACGGAGTAACCGCCGTGGCCTTTGGCGACGTTGTTGATCAGTTCCATGATCAGAACCGTCTTGCCGACACCGGCACCACCGAACAGACCAATTTTACCACCCTTGGCGTACGGCGCGATCAGATCGACGACCTTGATGCCGGTGGTGAGAATTTCCGTTTCCGTCGACTGGTCGACGAATGCCGGGGCCGAGGCGTGGATCGGTGCGCGCTTTTTGGTTTTGACTTCACCACGTTCGTCGATCGGCTCACCGATGACGTTGATGATGCGGCCAAGGCATTCCGGACCAACCGGCACCGAAATGGCTTCGCCGGTGTCCGCTGCTTCCAGACCACGCTGAAGACCTTCAGTCGAGTCCATGGCGATGGTACGGACCATGCTCTCACCAAGGTGCTGAGCCACTTCCAGAACCAGAAGCTTGTCCTGGTTTTTGACATGAAGTGCGTTCAGGATCGCCGGCAGTTCGCCTTCGAACTGCACATCCACAACCGCGCCCATGACTTGGGTAATTTTACCGACGTTATTTGCCATCGTTTAGCTCCGTTGCCTTACGGCCTCTGGGTTATCAGAGCGCTTCCGCGCCCGAGATGATTTCAATCAGTTCCTTGGTAATCACAGCCTGACGTGTCCGGTTATAGGTCATCGTCAGATTATCAATCATATCGCCTGCATTCCGCGTTGCATTGTCCATTGCGGTCATCCGTGCTCCATGCTCGGAAGCCGAATTCTCAAGCAACGCCTGGAAGATCTGCGTCGCGATGTTTCTCGGCAGCAGATCTTCGAGAATTTCTTCTTCTTCCGGCTCGAAAATGTACACCGCACGTGGGCCGTCAGATTGCTTTTCTTCCTCGGCTTCTTCTTCAGCTTCTTCCAGCGCGAACGGGATCAGCTGTTGCGGGGTCACGATCTGACTGATGGCGGACTGGAATTTGTTGTAGATCACGGTGCAGACGTCAAATTCACCGGCTTCGAACAGTTCCGTCACTTTATCTGCAACTTCAACCGCTTCATCGAATTCGACGCCGCGGCGTCCGATGTCGGTGAAGCTGGCAACGATCTTGTCACCGAATTCACGGCGCAGCAGATCGCGGCTTTTGCTGCCGACGGTCACGATCTTGAACTCGATCCCCTTCTGCGCACAATCACGCAGCCGTTTGCGCGTTTCACGCACGATCGAGCCGTTGAAGCCACCGCACAGACCACGGTCCGATGCACAGACCACATACAGCTGGCGATTTCCACCGGTGCCCGCCAGCATTTTGGGCGCGCCTTCGGTGTCTCCGACGCTTTTGGCGATGGAGGTCAGAATGCGATGCATACGCTCGGCATACGGACGCGCCCGCTCAGCGCCTTCCTGTGCCCGGCGCAGCTTCGCAGCCGCCACCATCTTCATCGCGCTCGTGATCTTCTGCGTCTTTTTGACGCTGGCGATCCGGCCTTTCAGGTCCTTCAGATTAGCCATGTGGCGTCTACCCGGTCCTTATCCGTCAGCTTACGAGAAGTTCTTCGTGAACTCTTCGAGCATTTTGTTCAGTTTTTCCTTGGTATCGTCGGAAAGCGCACCTTCCTCACGGATCGTCGTGAGAATGTCGGCACCCTTGTCACGAACTTCGTCGAGCCAGCGCTGTTCGAATTCCGTAACCTTGTTCAGATTGATACCATCGAGATAGCCTTCCACACCGGCGTAGATCGCGACGACCTGCTGTTCCACCGGCAGCGGCTGATACTGGCGCTGCTTGAGGAGTTCGGTCAGGCGCGAACCGCGGGCCAGAAGCTTCTGCGTCGAGGCGTCCAGATCGGAGGCGAACTGCGCGAAGGCTTCCATTTCACGGTACTGGGCAAGTTCCAGCTTGATCGAGCCGGCGACCTGTTTCATCGCCTTGATCTGGGCTGCGGAACCGACTCGCGACACCGACAGACCGACGTTCACCGCCGGGCGGATACCTTTGAAGAACAGGTCCGTTTCCAGGAAGATCTGGCCATCGGTGATCGAGATCACGTTGGTCGGAATGTATGCTGACACGTCACCCGCCTGGGTTTCAATAACCGGCAGCGCGGTCAGCGAACCGGCACCGGCCGCATCACCCATCTTCGCGGCGCGTTCAAGAAGGCGCGAGTGAAGATAGAAAACGTCACCCGGATAAGCTTCACGGCCCGGCGGACGGCGAAGCAGCAGGGACATCTGACGATAGGCAACGGCCTGCTTGGAAAGATCATCGTAGAAGATGACCGCATGCATGCCGTTGTCGCGGAAGTATTCACCCATTGCGCAACCGGCATACGGCGCCAGGAACTGCAGCGGTGCCGGATCGGATGCCGTTGCGGCCACGACGATGGAGTACTCAAGTGCACCGAAGTCATCCAGGGTCTTGACCAGCTGCGCAACGGTGGAGCGCTTCTGGCCGACGGCGACGTAGATGCAGAACAGCTTCTTGGAGTCGTCGTCGGTCGCGTCGTTGACCGATTTCTGGTTGAGGATGGTGTCGATGATGACAGCGGTTTTACCGGTCTGACGGTCACCGATGATCAATTCGCGCTGGCCACGGCCAACCGGGATCAGCGAGTCGATTGCCTTGAGGCCGGTCTGCATCGGCTCGTGAACCGATTTACGCGGGATGATGCCCGGCGCCTTGACTTCAACGAGCGCGCGCTCGGTCGCGTCAATCTCACCCTTGCCGTCGATCGGATTGCCGAGCGCGTCGACGACGCGGCCCAACAGACCCTTGCCGACCGGGACGTCGACGATATCGCCGGTACGTTTGACGGTGTCGCCCTCTTTAATCGTCCGGTCGTCGCCGAAAATAACGATACCGACGTTGTCGGTTTCGAGGTTCAGGGCCATCCCCTTGATGCCGCCCGGGAACTCGACGAGCTCACCGGCCTGCACTTTGTCGAGACCGTAAACACGGGCGATACCGTCACCGACGGTCAGAACCTGACCGACTTCGGCGACTTCGGCTTCATTCCCGAAGTCCTTGATCTGCTTCTTGAGGATGTTGGAAATCTCTGCGGCTTTGATTTGCATCAGCCAATCCCTTTCATGGCGAGGCGCATTTTCTGCAGTTTGGTTTTCAATGAGTTATCGACCATTCGCGATCCGACCCGGACAACAAGACCGCCAAGCAGCGTCTCGTCGACTTTCTGGTCAACCTGAACTTTGGAGCCGATCGCTTTTTTCAGCGCATCTTCGATGCCGGCGAGCTGGGCTTCGGTCAATGCCTTGGCGGAGACCACCTCGGCATTCACTTCACCCCGGCTCGTCGCGAGCAGGGTCTGATACGCCTTGATCATGCCGGCAAGCGCAAACAGGCGGCGGTTTTCCGCCACAACGCCGACAAAATTCCTGGTAAGTGTAGAGAAACCGGCCTGATCGCTGATCGCGTCCATGGCCTTGATCTGATTGTCGCGCGATATCACCGGCGACTTGATAAGGCGTGCGAGATCGTCGCTGTCGTCGATCATCGCCCCCAACTGCTGGAGATCACTGGCGACTTCATCGAGTTGCTTGTCGTAATCGGCCAACTCAAAGAGTGCCGTCGCATACCGACCTGCCAACCCGGTCGCGCCCGAACTATCCGCTGCCACCTGGGAAAATCCTCTCGTTAGGCCTTAATCAGCCCGTTGTTTTAGTGCTTCTGACGCGCCGCAGGCCCAGCTTACGCCAACCCCACGACAATCCCCGGTCTCGCAAGGTAACCCTGCGAAAGCGGGGGAACAGGTATCATACTGATTACGGCTGTGCAACCCGGCTAAATGCGCTTTTTTGCGCCGCAGAACCGTATTTGTTTTCAATCATTTACCGCCAGAATTCCACAGCATGGGAAGAAAAAATCCGGTTTCCCAGAAAAAACCCTGAAACCACCCTAAAAGAATGACACCGGATCGACGTCAACCTGCACACGTACTTTCCTGGAAATGCGTGCCCGTTCAATCCAGTTACGGACCAGGTTCTGCGGGTTCGTCCCTTTCGGCGCCGACAGCAAAAGCCTGCGCCTGTGCTTTCCGCGCAAAAGCGCCATCGGTGCCGGTGCCGGGCCGAGAACCCGGATTCCATCGGCCCGGGGTGCCGTCCGGGCAAGGCCGGAAGCCGTGCTGTCGACATCGGATTCGTCACGCCCGGACACGATCAGGGCAACCAGCTTGCCGAACGGCGGCATATGCGCCGCCTCGCGGGCTGCGCTTTCGGCATTGATGAAGGCATCACGATCCCCGCCCGCCATGGCCTGCATCACCGCATGATCCGGCATATAGGTCTGCAGGAATACCCGCCCAGGCCGATCCCCGCGCCCGGCGCGGCCGGCAACCTGATACAAAAGCTGGAACGTCTTTTCCGCGGCCCGGAACTCCCCCCCGGACAGGCCGAGATCCGCATCCACCACCCCGACCAGGGTCAGACCGGGAAAATGATACCCCTTGGCGACAATCTGCGTGCCGATCACCAGATCGATTTCCTTTTCCTCGATCATGCGGACCAGTTCGGCGGCCTGCTTCGGCCCGTGCACCATGTCGCTGGCGGCGATCATCGTCCGGGCATCGGGGAACAGCAGCTGGATTTCCTCTGCCAGACGTTCGACCCCGGGGCCGCACGGCACCAGCGATTCGCTGTCTTCGCAGTTCGGGCATTGTTCCGGCGGCTTGGTCTGGAACCCGCAATGATGACACTGCAGCCGCCCGATCAGGCGATGTTCCACCAGCCAGGCCGTACAACGCGGACATTGCAGGCGATGCCCGCAGGTCCGGCATAATGTCAAAGGTGCATACCCACGGCGGTTCAGAAACAGCATCGCCTGGTCCCCCGCCTCGAAGGTCTCGGCCAGCGCTTCGGCCAACATCGGCGACAGCCATCTCCCCCGTGCCGGGCCGTCCTTGCGCATGTCGATGACGGACACCACGGCAAGATCGGCACCGCCGTGGCGGGCCGGCAGGGTCACTTCCTGATAACGCCCGCGCCGGACGTTGGTGACGCTTTCCAGAGACGGTGTCGCTGACACCAGCACGACAGGAATGTTCTCAAGCCGGGCCCGGACCACCGCCATGTCACGGGCATGATAGACGACACCTTCTTCCTGCTTGAAGGAGCTGTCGTGTTCCTCATCAACGACGATCAGGCCCAGTTCATGGAACGGCAGAAACAGTGCTGAACGGGCGCCAACCACAACCCGGACGTCACCGTTCGCAACCGCCCGCCAGGTATCGCGGCGCCTGGCCATGGTCAGTTCCGAGTGCCACATCGCGGGCGTGGTCCCGAAGCGGGCTTCAAAGCGCGCCAGCCACTGGGCGCCAAGCGCAATTTCCGGCAGCATCACAAGTATCTGCCGTCCCTCCGACAACGCCTTGGCCACGGCTTCGAAATAGACCTCGGTTTTCCCGGAACCGGGAACGCCGTCTATCAGCGTGACCCCGAACCCGTTGCCGACGGCATCGCACAGCACATCGGCAGCACCGGCCTGCGCCGCGCTCAGGGTGACCCCCGCGCGGTCCGGATCCGGTACCGGCCAGTCACTATCCGGTTGAACCTTCACGGCTGCGAGCACGCCCGCATCCGCCAAACCTTTGACAACGGCAGCACCGCACCCTGCCTCGCGGGCAATGTCTGCCGCCGACAGCGGCGGATTATCCCTCAGAAACGCGATCACCCGGTCCCGGGCCCTGGTGGTGCGAAATTCAGGCGGGTGATCTGCAAGGGCATAGGCCGTCGTCGGCTTCGGTGGATCCAGCGCATCGGGCACGCTCAATGCCATCCGCAGCACCGCGCCCTGCGGATAGAGCGTATAGCGGGCAACCCAGTCGACCAGTTGAACCAAAGCCGGGCACATGGGGGGCACATCCCGGCGGCCGTAAACTTCCCGCAGTTTCGCCGGATCAACCTCGCCGGTCCCTTTTCCCCAGACCACGCCCGTGGCACGGCGGGCACCCAAAGGTACATCGACGATATCGCCGACGCGATAATCAGCGTCTGCACCGATCAGATAATCATATGGCCCCGCCAGCGGCAGCGGCAGGAGAACGGCAATCCTGTCGCCGCTTCGAAAACCGGCCGGTTCAGCGTTGCCGTTAACTTCAATGAAACGTTCATCGTGCATTTCTTATGTATTAAGGCGAAAGCCGGTATAATGAAACGATTCGCGTGTTAAAGCTTTCACTGGGAGAAGGCTATGAGTGGAAAGATCACCGACGTCCTGGACGCCGACGATACCGACGGGGTGGCTTTGAGCCCTGACGACGTCGCCGTGTTCCTGATGCGCAACCCGTCATTCTTTACAGAGCATCCCGATATTCTGGACTGCGTCGAACTGCCGGACCGATTCGTTACCGGTGGCGTCGTGGATTTCCAGCGCTATCAGTTGCAGCGCCGCGATAGTGAAATCGATGAGCTTCGCACCTGTGCTCAGGATGTCATCGAAACCAGCCGCTCCAACATGTCGATCCAGACACGGACCCATGCCTCCATTCTGGCGATGCTGCATGCGAGCACACTGGAGCAGCTGTACCGCATCATTTCCGATGATCTGCCGATCCTTCTTGATGTCGATGTTGCCGCCGTCGGCTTCGAGCCGTCGACCCATGCCAATGTCACGATCCTCAGCGAACACCTGCGCACCCTGCCGCCGGGCACCGTTGATGCCATCGTCGGTGCCGATCAGGACGTACAGCTGTACCGTGAATTCTGGGACGATGGGGTCGTCTTCGGCAGCGCCGCCGGGCTTGTCAAATCCGCAGCCATTGCGCGGATCAAGCCGACGGTATCCATGCCGAACGGTCTGATTGCCCTGGGTGCACGCGACAACACCTTTGCACCGGGACAGGGCACGGAGCTGTTTTCCTTCCTGGCCCGCGTCGTTGAAGCCTCCGTGATGCGGCTTTCCGGCGAGCACCCTTGATCGGACTTCCGGTCCAGCCAGCCGTTGCCTCGGCGCTTGAAGACTGGGTTTCCTGGTTGCGCCATGAACGCCGGCTGTCCGAAAAGACCGTAGAGAGCTACTGCACCGATATCACCGTTTTCATGCGTTTTCTGGACCGCCACTTCGGCTATGCCCCCGGCATTGACGATCTTCAGGAAATGGGCCGCAGTGAGCTTTGGGCCTTTCAGGCCGAACGCCAGGCCGACGGCCTGAGCCCTACATCCATGGCGCGGGGCCTGAGCGCCCTTAAAAGCCTGTTTTCATTTTTCGACAAGCGTGGCATCTGCACCAATGCGGCCATCGCCAATGCCGAGATGCCGCGGCTGCCCAAATCCGTGCCGAAACCGTTGAGCGTCGAAGATGCCTACGAAACGCTTGATGCCGCAGAGGACATTGCCCGAGAGCCGTGGTACGGGAAACGGGACCGGGCTCTTTTCGCCCTTCTATACGGATGCGGTCTGCGGATCGGTGAAGCGATTTCGCTGAACCGGCGCGACGTGGCCGGGCTGGATCGGATCGTCATTACCGGCAAGGGCAACAAGCAGCGTGTCGTGCCGATGCTGAAATTCGTATCCCGGGAAATAGAGAACTATCTTGCCGTCTGTCCTTTTGACACCGGTGAAGACGGACCGTTGTTCGTCGGCGCACGGGGCAAGCGCCTGAACCCGGCACTGGCGCAACGCGTCATGCGCGGTGTGCGTGCCGTTCTGGGTCTGACCGAAACGGCAACACCGCATGCGCTCCGCCACAGCTTCGCGACGCATCTGTTATCAGGCGGTGGCGATCTCAGGACCATTCAGGAATTGCTGGGACACGCGTCCCTGTCGACGACGCAACGCTATACCGAAGTCGACGGCGAGCGGCTTATGGAAATCCACGCGGCGGCGCATCCCCGCGCCCGGCGGCGCAGCTAAGGCGCAAATCTGAGCGCAGCCCTGTAGAAAACAAGCCCAACCAGCGCCAGGCAGATCACCACCAGAATCGCCAGGTCGTAGCCCCCGGCTTCCCACAGCAATGAACCTGCAACCGGGGCCATCGCCCAGGCAATCAGGTACGGCACGGCAACCGCCCCGCTGATGGCGCCGAAATTCCGGGTGCCGAGAATCTCCTTGGTGATGACCGGCCGCATGATGCTGCTGACGCCATGACCGCTGCCCTGGAGAATGACGAAGACCGCGACAAGCCCGGGCACCACACTCGAAAAATAGAGTGCCGTTCCGGCACATGCCACGCCGGCAAAGCACGCCGTCGCAATGGCGTGACTGCTGACACGGCGTTCCGCCGCCATCATGGCAAGCCTTCCTGCGACCTGCATCGGCCCGATCATGGATGCGGCCAGAACCGCCGCGTCCGGCGACAGGCCCCGGTCCGTCAGAACCGGCAGAATATGGTTGATGAGAACCCCGTGATTGCCGCCAAGGATCGCAAAGCCCAGTGCCAGCAACCAGAATGCCGGTTTTTTCAGGACCGCCCGCATATTGAACGCCGGCCTTTCAACATCCGGCTGCGCGGCGGCAAGGGCCGCGCTTGCCTTCTGGTATTCCTTTTCCAGAAAACGCGTCGACGTCCAGACCAACGGAACACCGACAAAGATCACAAGCGAAGACATCGTCCACGCGGCGGCATGCCAGCCGTAAGCATCGGCGATGGCGTTGCTGAGCGGGAATGAAACCGTCCCGGCAAAACCTGCGACAAGGGTCACCAGCGTAATATCGCGGCGGGCACCATCCCCCCGGGTCCGGGTAATCAGCGAAAAGCATGTTTCGTAGAGGCATCCGCCCAGACACGCGCCGACACCAAGCCAGATCGCACCGAACATCCAGACCGAGGTTGCAAACGGCAAGACGGCAACCAAAACAGCGGCCGTCAACGCGGCGAAGGACAGCACCTGTGGGCCCAGCCCCCTGTCGACAAGGCGCCCGGCAACCGGCGCAAAAAAGGCAGCCATCAGGATGGCCCCTGTAAACGCCGCCGTGATGGCCGTTTTCGGCCATGCTTCAGCCGCTTCCCACTGCACGAGAAGGGCTGCAAAGATATAATAAAGACCGGCCCAGAAAATGGTCTCACCGATTGCGAGGAAGGTGATTGCGCGGCGCGCCGTCATTGCGCTCTCCAGTCAGATAAGCGGATCAGGCAGCAAAGAGTTGATATCCGATACCCGCCAGCGTACCGCCGGTCAATGCCAGAGCGATGTAGAGGAAGAATACCGGCCGCTTGACCAGCGCAAACACGGCGATGGCGGCAGGGATCGATGTAATACCGCCGGCAACCAGAAACGCCATGCCGGCCCCCGGACTGACCCCCATGTTGATCAGACCGTCGACCAGCGGCAAAGCCGCATATCCGTTAAGATACGCCGGCACACCGACCAGAACCGCCGTTGGGATCGCCCAGTTGCTGCCGGTGCCGAGCACGTTGGCAATGGCATCGGCGGGCACGTAGGTCAGCATCAGGCTTTCAATGAAGAACGCAATGGTCAGCCACTTCCCGAGGAACAGAGCCGACGAAAGGGCTTCCTTGCCGAAGTTCTGCGTCCGCTCCTGCTCAGACCAGAATTTCCACACCACCGGCTTCGGTGCACGAACACTCGAAGCGCCACAACCACCGTTACCGACGCCGTCGCGTAACGGGTTGGCCAGCCAGCCATTGCTCTGCATGGCCCAGGTTACATACCCGCCCAACAGCCCGATACCAATAGCCGCCATTGTCTTCGCGATAGCAAACGGCGTGCCGAGGGTTGCGGCTGTGAGGACGAACATCGACGGGTCCATGACCGGCGAGGCCAGCCAGAAAGCCATCACCGCCGGCAACGGCACCCCCATCGACAGCAGCGCCGCGATGAGTGGAATAACACCACACGAACAGAACGGCGAAAGCCCGCCGAACATCGCGGCAAAGACAATCATCACGCCAAGATTTCCGGAGAATACGCGCGCGATCAGACTATCGGCACCGCTTGCCTTGGCGTATGCCGCAAGACCGATGGCCAGTCCCAGGAACGGGGCAATTTCAATCAGGTTCCGGCCGACGAACCGTAGACTGTCCGGTGCCTGCGAGTTGTCCAGCACCAGAAGCAAGACGAACGCAGCGCCGGTCACGGTCCACGCCAGGTTATTGCGAACTGCAATGAGGCCACGGGTGAACAGAGTGTCGTCCGCCTTCGCTGCCGCACCGCCACAGCATGACGATGCCGCAGGCTGAGGATCTTCGATCTTGATAATGCTCTCACTCATGCCGCGTCGTCCTTGAATAAATGGCCCAGACCCTGACAGCAGTCATCGGTCAGAAAATCGAGAAGTCCCCGCATCTGCTCGTAATCGGCGCGCGTGGTCAGCACCCGGCCGTCGCGCTCCTGCTTCACCAGCCCGGCACGCGCCAGTGTCTGGATATGGTGGGTCAGCGTCGATGCCGGCACACCCAGGGTTTCCTGCAGCATGCCGACTGGCGCCCCATTGTCACCGGCCCGCACCAGCGCCCGGTAAATACCGAGGCGCGTCGGATGACCGAGGGCGGCAAAACAATCAGCGGCAGTTATCTCTTCCATGGTGTGTATTTAAACCGGCTCGCAGCTTGTTGCAACTATATTTCTAGAATTATCGAAATATTTCTTAACGCGCTCGCCGCACACGTGTCCCTTCTCCCTAGGGAGAAGGTCAGGATGAGGGGACTGTACGGCAACTGAAGGACGGGGGGACGAAGCCCCCTCACCCGGCGCCTGTGGCGCCACCCTCTCCCAAGGGAGAGGGTCCAGGTCAGATATGAATAGCCCGGCCGCCGACGCCCAACGCGGCTTCCTTGACCGCTTCGGGGAGACCCGGGTGACCGTGGCAGATACGCGCGATGTCTTCGGCTGATCCGCCGAATTCCATGACGTTGACCACTTCCTGAATCAGATCACCGCCCTGCGGGCCGATAATGTGACAGCCCAGCACGCGATCGGTTTCCGCATCGGCCAGGATCTTCACGAAGCCGTCCGCATCCCCGTTACTGCGGGCGCGGGAGTTGGCGGAAAACGGGAACTTGCCGGATTTGTACTTTACGCCATCTTTCTTGAGCTGTTCCTCGGTCTTGCCGACCGCAGCCACTTCGGGATGGGTGTAGACGATGCCCGGGATCGAGCCGTAATCGATATGCCCGGTCTGGCCGGCCATGATCTCGGCACAGACAACGCCTTCGTCCTCGGCCTTGTGGGCCAGCATGGCCCCGCCGATGACATCCCCGATGGCAAAAATTCCCGGCACATTGGTCTGATAATCCGCATCGACCTTGACGAACCCGCGGTCGGTCATTTCGACGCCGGCGTCTTCAATCCCAAGACCTTCGACATACGGGCGACGGCCGATGGCCACCAGCACCACGTCGGCCTTCAGGGTTTCCTTGTTGCCGCCGTCAGCGGGTTCCATGGTCAGCGTCACGCCGTTCTTGTCGGTTTTCGCGCCAGTGACCTTGGTCTTCATCTTGAACTTGATCCCCTGCTTTTCGAGGATGCGTTTCATCTGCTTGGAGACTTCACCGTCCATACCCGGCAGCGCGACATCAAGAAACTCGACGACGGTGACGTCTGCACCCAGACGCCGCCAGACGGACCCGAGTTCCAACCCGATTACACCCGCACCGATGACGACCATCGACTTCGGCACCTTCTGCAGATCAAGAGCACCGGTCGATGACACGATCTGCTTTTCATCGATATCGACACCCTTGAGCGGGGTCGTTTCCGAGCCGGTGGCGATTATGATGTTCTTCGTCGCAATCGTCTGCTTCTTGTCGCCTTTCTTGGCAGGGGTCACCGATACTTCGCCGGCCTTGGTGATGACACCGGTGCCGACGATGTAGGTGATCTTGTTCTTCTTCATCAGGAATTCGATGCCGCCGGTCAGCTCGTCGACGACCTTGTCCTTGCGACCCAGCATGGTCTTGAGGTCGAGCGAGACCTGCGCCTTGATGCCGTGTGCAGCGAATTCATGACCCGCCATCTCGTAATGATGCGAGGACTGCAACAGCGCTTTCGATGGTATGCAGCCGACGTTCAGGCATGTACCGCCCAGTTTGCCGCGCTTTTCGACAACGGCCGTTTTCATGCCGAGTTGCGCTGCGCGGATTGCCGCCACATAACCGCCCGGCCCGCCGCCGACGATCACGACATCATATGTCTCGCTGTCGCTCATAACTTTTCTCTCCCTTTTCCGTCACCCCGTAAAACTGGGTCCGCTATCCAGCGCATTGGTTTCCCGACCCGGCGGGAATGACGGTTATAAATCAGACGTCCAGCATGATCCGCTGCGGATCCTCGATCAGGTCCTTCATGCGGACCAGGAACGAGACCGCCTCGCGGCCATCGACGATGCGGTGGTCGTAGCTCAGCGCCAGATACATCATCGGCCGGATTTCGATCTTGTCGCCGACTGCCATCGGGCGTTTCTGAATCTTGTGCATACCCAGAATTGCCGATTGCGGGACGTTGAGGATCGGCATCGAATTGAGCGAGCCGAACACGCCACCGTTGGAAATGGTGAACGTGCCGCCCATCATCTCGTCCATGCCCAGCTTGCCGTCACGCGCACGCCGACCGAAATCCGAGATCGTGCCTTCGATTTCGGCAAAGCGCATTTCATCGGCATTTTTCAGTACCGGCACGACGAGACCCTGCGGCGTGCCGACAGCAACCCCGACATTGTAGTAATTCTTATAGATCAGCTCTTCACCGTAAATCTCGGCATTGATGGCCGGCCATTCCTTGAGGGCAATACACGCGGCGCGGACGAAGAACGACATGAAACCAAGACGCACGCCGTGTTTCTTTTCAAAACTGTCCTTGTACTCGGACCGCAGGTCCATCGCCGCGCCCATATCGACCTCGTTCCAGGTCGTCAGCATGGCCGCCGTGTTCTGTGCCTGCTTCAATCGTCCGGCGATGACCTTGCGGAGCTTGGTCATCTTGACGCGTTCTTCGCGTGGATCGTCAGGACGCGGCGGCAGTTCGGAGGACGGCGTAAAGCCCTGCGACGACTGAACGGCACCGGCGGCCGGTGCAGCCCGCCGTTTGGCGGAACCCGCCGAAATCGCATCCATGACATCACCCTTGGTCAGGCGGCCATCCGGACCGGTACCCTTGATCAGTGACGGGTCGAGTTCATTATCATCAACCAGTTTTCGGACCGCCGGTGACAGCGGCGGACGCGAAGCCTGTGCCGGCGCGGCGGCTGGTGCTGCTGCGGGCGGTGGCGGCGGTGGTGGAGATGCGGCAGGCGCTTCCTGCTTCGGCGCTTCTTTCGGCGCTTCCTCTTTCTTTTCCTCTGCGGCGGGCGGCGGCGACGCAGCAGCCCCCTCAACCCCTGCATCCAGGATGGCCAGCACGGCGCCGACACCGACATCCGATCCTTCGGCGGCGACGATTTCCTTCAGCGCCCCGGCTTCGGGTGAGTTCACTTCGATCGTCACCTTGTCGGTTTCCAGTTCGCAGACGGCCTCGTCCTTGGCGACGGCTTCACCCGGTTGCTTGAACCATTTGGCAACGGTGGCTTCAGAAACGGATTCACCGAGCGTCGGGACTTTGATTTCAACGGTCATTTGTCTTTTCCTTGATACTTGATCCTGGATGTCCGCCTAGCGCTTAACGCCGTGACGTCGATTTGGCCGAACTCTTTTTGGCCGCAGGTTTCTTTGCCGCTTTTTTGGGGGCGGCCTTCCTGGAAGCCGCTTTTTTCGCCGGCGCCTTTCTCTGTGCCGGTTTTGCCGACGTCTTCACCTTGCGGGCAGCCACAACCCTGGTTGCCCCACCTTGAACAGTCAGCGCATCGTCAACGAGTGCCGCCTGCTCGAGGGCATGCTTCTTGGCAAGTCCGGTCGCCGGGGCAGCGGCTGCACCACGGCCGGTGTAACGCACCGCCGTCTCGCCATGGCCCATTCGCCGGAGATGTTCTTCGAGCGGCTCGCGAATATAGGTCCAGCTACCCATGTTGCGCGGCTCTTCCTGGCACCAGACGATCTTGGCGTTCGGGAACCGTTTGAGTTCATTTTCGAGCGCTTTCTCCGGATACGGGTAGAGCTGCTCGACCCGCAGAATGTAGACATCCTTGATGCCGCGCTTATCGCGCTCTTCTGCGATGTCGTAATAGACCTTGCCCGAACACAGCACGACCTGACGGATTTTGCTGTCGGCCGCAAACTCGCCTTCATCCCACAGGACACGATGGAAGCTGGTGCCTTCGCCCATTTCCTCGAGTTTGGACACCGCCCGCTTGTGCCGCAGCAGTGACTTCGGTGTCATCAGGATCAGGGGCTTGCGGAAATCACGATGGATCTGACGGCGCAGCACGTGGAAATAGTTGGCCGGCGTGCTGCAGTTGCAGACCTGCATGTTGTCTTCTGCACATAGCTGCAGATAACGCTCCAGTCGGGCCGATGAATGCTCCGGTCCCTGCCCTTCATAGCCGTGCGGCAACAGCATGACGAGGCCCGACATGCGCAGCCATTTGGCTTCACCCGACGAAATGAACTGGTCGATGATGACCTGTGCGCCGTTGGCGAAATCCCCGAACTGCGCTTCCCAGAGCACCAGCATACCCGGTTCCGCAAGCGAATAGCCGTATTCGAACCCGAGCACCCCGGCTTCGGAGAGCGGGCTGTTCAGCACTTCATAAGGCGCCTGACCGAAACGAAGGTTGTTCAGCGGCGTGTGGCGGTTTTCGTTGGCCTGATCGATCAGAACCGAATGACGTTGCGAGAACGTGCCACGCTCGGAATCCTGACCGGACAGACGCACCGGATGCCCTTCGAGCAGCAGCGTTCCGAACGCAAGCGCTTCACCGGTGGCCCAGTCGATCCCCTCGCCGGTTTCGATCATCTTCTGCTTGGCTTCAAGCTGGCGTGCGATCTTCGAGTTCAGGTTGAAATTGTCCGGCACACGGGTCAAACCCGCACCGACCTCAAGCAGTCTTTCCAGCGGCACGCCGGTTACACCACGGCGGTCTTCGCCGGATGCCACCGACAAACCGGCCCAGGCGCCGTCAAGCCAGTCGGCCTTGTTCGCCTTGTAGCCGGTGGCAACTTCGAAGTCCTCTTCGAGGTGGCTCTGGAAACCGGCGATTTCGTTATCGACCTCATCCTGGGACATGACATTTTCACGCACCAGTTTCTGCGCATAGATTTCGCAGGTTGTCGGATGCGCCGCGATTTTCTTGTACATCAGCGGCTGCGTGAACATCGGCTCGTCGCCTTCGTTATGGCCATGACGGCGATAACAGATCATGTCCATGACAACGTCTTTTTTGAATTTCTGGCGGTATTCGGTGGCGATCCGCGCGACGTGAACCACCGCTTCGACATCGTCCGCATTGACGTGGAAAATCGGTGCGGCAACGGTTTTCGCCACGTCCGAACAATACGGAGACGAACGTGAGTGCTTCGGGTTCGTCGTGAAACCGATCTGGTTGTTGATGATGATGTGGATCGTGCCGCCGGTCTTGTAGCCCCGCAGATTTGACAGGTCGAGCGCTTCCGGCACCAGTCCCTGACCGGCAAAAGCCGCATCCCCGTGCAGCAGGAGCGCCATGACCTTTTCACGCTCACTGTCGTTCTTCTGACGCTGCTTGGCCCGGACCTTGCCGAGACAGACCGTGTTCACACATTCGAGGTGCGACGGGTTGGCGGTCAGCGACAGGTGCACCGAACGGCCGTCAAAGACACGGTCGGAGGACGAACCCAGGTGGTATTTGACGTCGCCGGAACCGCCGACGTCCTCGGGTTTGGTCGAACCGCCCTGGAATTCATGGAAAATGGCCTGGAACGGTTTCGACATCACGTTCGCCAGCACGTTGAGGCGGCCACGGTGAGCCATGCCCAGAACGATTTCCTCGATACCCAGTTGCGAGCCACGCTTGAAAATCTGCTCCATCGCCGGGACCAGGCTCTCACCGCCATCAAGGCCGAAACGCTTTGTGCCGGTGAATTTCTTGTCGAGAAACTTCTCGAACCCTTCGGTTTCGATCAGGCGGTTCAGGATCGCCTTTTTACCCATCACCGTGAATTCGGGCTGGTTGCGGATACGTTCGATACGTTCCTGGATCCAGGACTTCTCGTCCGGGTCCTGAATGTGCATGAACTCGACACCGATCGAGCCGCAATAGGTCTTTTCAAGAACCCGCATGATTTCGCGCATCGTCGCCTGTTCAAGGCCGAGCACGTAGTTGATGAAGATCGGTCGGTCGAGATCCTTGTCCTGGAATCCATAGGAATTCGGATCCAGTTCGGAATGCTCTTCGCGTTCCTGAAGACCGAGCGGATCAAGCTTGGCGCGAAGGTGACCGCGCACACGGTAGGCGCGGATCAGCATCAAGGCCCGGATACTGTCCAGCGTCGCATCGCGGACCTGACGGCCGTTGGTCTGCATCGGAACCTGTTGGGCGCGGGAACTGGCAACCTGTTGTCCGGCACTCATCTGCTCGGACAGGGTTTCCAGTTCACCCTGATCCAGGACCCCGGAATCCGACGGCGCCCATGAGGCCCCGCGCCGTTCGGCGAGCAGGTCCTGGGCATCGTCCTGAAGGCTGGCGAAGAATTCCTGCCAGCGATGATCTACCGAATGCGGGTCATCAAGATAACGCTCGTACAACTCGGCGACATAAACCTGGTTGCCGGAAAACAGAAACTGTGTCGGATCCATACCGTCCATCTGCTTAACGCCCGAGGGCGCCTCCCTTACAGTTTAAACCCTGGGCCTTCAGGCGTCGGGCGGCGGACTATCTTCCCGCCAGTGTTCAGTCGGTTGCGGTGTCATGGTCATAACGGTGACGCCTTCCGGTGCATCAAACCGATGCCAAGCGCCACGCGGCACGATGGTCGCTGAGCCCGCCGTCATCTCGAGGACGTTTTCCTTGCCCGAGAACAGGACCGTCACCGTGGCACTGCCCTCAACCACCTGAACCAGCTCATCGCCGTTCGGATGACGTTCCCACGCGCTTTTTCCCTGGAAACAGGCCGTGAAGATGCCGCTTTCATCGGTGCGCAACAAAGTGCCGAACGCCCCATCAAGCTCGTCCCCCGCTGAATTCGGGGTCCGCCCCTTGAGGCAGGTCAGCGACGAAACCGCCGCGTCGATATCCACGGCACTGACAGACATCCGTGCGTTACTTCCCCAAAGCCTTGAGCATCGTTTCACCGATCCCGGCCGGGCTGTCGGTGACATGAATGCCCGCAGACTTCATGGCTTCGATCTTGTCACCGGCGCCACCCTTGCCGCCCGAGATGATCGCACCCGCGTGCCCCATGCGGCGGCCCGGCGGTGCGGTCAGACCGGCAATAAAGCCGACAACCGGTTTCTTGACCTTGCTGTCCTTGAGCAACTGCGCGCCGTCTTCCTCGGCGGAGCCGCCGATTTCGCCGATCATCACGATGCTTTCGGTTTCGTCGTCGGCGAGGAACATGTCCAGGCAATCGACGAAGTTGGTGCCGTTGACCGGATCACCGCCGATCCCGATACATGTGGTCTGGCCAAGGCCGACGGCTGTCGTCTGTGCCACGGCTTCGTAAGTCAGCGTCCCCGAGCGGGATACGATACCGACCGACCCCTTGCGGTGAATATGCCCCGGCATGATCCCGATCTTGCATTCCTCGGGCGTGATGATGCCCGGGCAGTTCGGGCCGATCAGGCGTGTTGACGACGTCATCAGAGCGCGTTTCACCCGCACCATGTCGAGTACCGGAATGCCCTCGGTGATGCAGACCGCCAGCTCGATACCGGCATCGATGGCTTCGAGGATCGCGTCGGCCGCAAACGGCGGCGGCACATAAATCACGGAGACGTTGGCGCCTGTCGTATCAACGGCTTCGGCAACGGTATCGAATACCGGCAGGTCGAGGTGCTTGGTCCCGCCCTTGCCCGGCGTCACGCCGCCGACCATCTTGGTGCCGTAGGCAATCGCCTGCTCGGAATGGAAAGTTCCCTGCGCGCCGGTAAAGCCCTGGCAGATGACCTTGGTTTCTTTATTGACGAGAACGGACATCAGGAGGCCTCCTTCACGGCTTTGACAATTTTGTCTGCAGCATCGCTGAGGTTGTCGCCGGATATGATGGGCAGACCGCTGTCGGCCATGATCTGTTTGCCCTTTTCGACGTTGGTGCCTTCAAGGCGCACGACCAGCGGCACCGAAATGTTGACTTCCTTCGCCGCCGCGACCACACCTTCGGCGATCACGTCACAGCGCATGATGCCACCGAAGATATTGACCAGAATGCCCTCGACGTTGGCATCGGCGAGAATGATCTTGAAGGCTTCGGTCACGCGCTCCTTGGTGGCGCCGCCGCCGACATCCAGGAAGTTGGCCGGCGAGCCGCCGTACAACTGAATAATATCCATCGTCGCCATCGCCAGACCGGCACCGTTGACCATGCAGCCGATGGTGCCGTCGAGCTTGATGTAGTTGAGTTCATGCTTGGCGGCTTCGAGTTCGGCCGGGTCTTCCTCGTCTTCGTCACGCATTTCGGCAACGTCGGGATGACGGTACAGCGCGTTATCGTCGAAGTTCACCTTGGCATCCAGTGCAATGACGTCGCCCGAACCGGTCACGACCAGCGGGTTGATTTCGACCATCGAACAGTCGAGATCGTTGAACGCCTGATACAGCGCCATGATGAACTTGGAAGCCGATTTGACCTGTGAGCCTTCGAGACCGAGACCGAACGCAAGCTTGCGGGCATGGAACGGCATGATCCCGGTTGCCGGATCGACGGCGACCTTGATGATCTTTTCAGGTGTCGCTTCGGCGACTTCCTCGATCTCCATGCCGCCCTCGGTCGACGCCATGATGGTCAGGCGCGATGTTTCACGATCAAGCAGCATGCCCAGGTAGAGTTCTCGGGCAATGTCGCAGCCTTCTTCGATATAAAGGCGCTTCACTTCCTTGCCGGCCGGTCCGGTCTGCTTGGTGACCAGAATATGGCCCAGCATTTCCTCGGCATTGGCCCGGACTTCATCCACGGATTTGGAGACGCGGACGCCCCCCTTGCCGTCGGGATTATCCTGAAAACGCCCGGCGCCACGGCCGCCCGCATGAATCTGGGATTTGACGACGCAAATACCGCCGCCCAGTTCTTCCGCCGCCTTCGCCGCTTCGTCTGCGGTATAGGCGACATGCCCCTTCGGTACGGCGACGCCGTACTTGGCGAGCAACTGCTTCCCCTGGTACTCGTGAATATTCATAAATCTGTCCCCGGCTGGTCCGCTCCCGGATCACCGGGAGCGGTGTTACCCAATGATCCGATTATTTCTTTTTGGCTGCTTTCTTTGCGTCGGCTTTGACTTTCTTGACGACGGCGGCAAGTTCCTCGACCGCCTTCACCGATTTCCTGAACATCGCCTTTTCGGATGCATCCAGGCTGATCTCGACGATGCGCTCGACACCCTTGGCGCCGATCACGACCGGCACACCGACATAGATGCCTTTGACGCCATATTCGCCCTTAAGGTATGCGGCGCACGGCAGGACCCGCTTCTTGTCCTTCAGATAGCTTTCAGCCATGGCGATGGCCGACGAAGCCGGCGCATAAAACGCCGAGCCGGTTTTCAGGAGCGAGACGATTTCACCGCCACCCATGCGCGTCCGCTGAACGATGTCATCGACCTGCTTCTGGGTGATCCATTTCATCTTGATCAGATCCGGCAGCGGGATCCCGGCAACCGTCGAATAGCGTACCGACGGCACCATGGTATCACCGTGGCCGCCCAGCACGAATGCCGTAACGTCTTCAACGGAGACGTTCATCGCTTCGGCCAGGAAGTACTGGAAGCGCGCACTGTCAAGAACGCCGGCCATGCCGACGACCTTGTTGTGCGGCAGCCCGCAGGCATCGCGGAGAACGCCGACCATTACATCAAGCGGGTTGGTAATGCAGATCACGAAAGCTTTCGGCGCATATTTCTTGATGCCCGCGCCAACCTGCTCCATGACGCTGGTGTTGATGCCGATCAGATCATCGCGGCTCATACCCGGTTTACGTGCGACACCGGCAGTCACGATAATGACGTCGGCGTCCTTGATCGCGGAATAGTTCTTGGAACCGGACATGGCACAATCGAAACCTTCGACCGGCGAGCTCTCCGCAATGTCCAGAGCCTTGCCCTGCGGAATGCCGTCCGCAATGTCGAACAAAACGACGTCACCCAGTTCCTTGAGGCCGACCAGATGCGCCAGTGTGCCGCCAATATTTCCCGCACCGATAAGTGCGATTTTATTTCTTGCCATGAATTCGTTCCCGTAGCTTTGAAATGAAATGAAAATGCCGCTTGGCGCGGCCATTCCTTGGATTCGTAACGCCTTTACGGAAACAGGGCAAGGATAGAGCCAAATTTCGGACCTATCGGTCCATAATTATATGAGCGACGCCGCTGAAGCATGTCACAGAGCTGAGACAGATTGATGACGGTCCCGGGGATTCAGAGTGCGCAGGCTTCCGAGCCGGCGGCGCTTACATCAGCCGACGCCCCGTGCACCTTCATCTTCATGCGGGAGGGAAATGTAGTCGACCGATTGCATTTCCATCAACCGCGAGACCGTGCGTTCGAACTCGAACGCGCCATCGCCTTCGGCATAAAGTTCGTTCGGCGCAACCGCTGCGGAACAGATCAGATTGGTCTTGGCCTCGTACAAGGCATCAACCAGCGTCACAAACCGCTTTGCCACGTCGCGGTTATGCGGACCCAGTTTGGGAATATCCTTGAGGATCACCGTGTGAAAGCGTCTGGCGACAGCGAGATAATCACCGGGACCGAGCGGCTTGGCACACATATCTGCAAAATCCATGATCGCGACACCCTCTGCGGTGCGCGGGATTTCGACAACCCGGCCATTCACATCAAGCCCCATTGGCCGGGGTTGGGCCCCGATGGTCAGACTTTCAAAGTCCTGCTCCAGTTTGCTCGACGCTTTTACGCCATTCGGCGTGATATACGCCTCCATTCCCTGCAGCCGTTCCAGGCGGTAGTCGCGAACGGCGCTGACCTCGTACACATTCATTCTATCCTGAATCAAATCGATAAACGGCAGAAAGCGTTCGCGCTGCAACCCGTCCTTGTAGAGATCCTTTGGATGGCGGTTCGACGTGGTGACGACAACCATCCCGAGATCAAAGAATGCTTCAAACAAGCGGCCCAGGATCATCGCATCGGCAATGTCCGTGACGTGAAATTCGTCGAAGCACAAGAGCCAGGCGCGTTCATGGATCACCCGCGCCAGCGCCGGCACCGGGTCCTTGCCGTCGGAGACCTTGCCCGCCTTCTGCGCTTCACGGAAAGCATGAATACGGCGGTGTACCTCCTGCATGAAGGCGTGAAAATGAACGCGTTGCTTGTTTTCGATCGGCACGTGATCGAAGAAAAGGTCCATGATCATCGATTTGCCGCGCCCGACGCCACCCCAGAGGTAAAGACCCTTGGGCGGTTTCTGTTTCTTGCCGCCAAGCCCGAGCCGCGCCGCCCATCCCTGTTTGCCCATCTGGTTGCTGTAGCTGAGCAGGTCTTCGCCCAGCGTGTTGAGCAGGGCCATGGCCCGTGCCTGGGCGGGATCGGCGTTGATTTTTCCGGACGACACAAGGTCCTGATAGGCACGCTGCGGTGATGACATTTAATCCGGTTCCCCGCGCTCGTCTCAGGCCGCGCCGCGTGCGGCGGCAGGCAGGGTAGCGGCGAACACCTTTTCCATTTCCCGGCGGGTCCGGTAAGCCGTGCTGTCCTGCGGTTTTTCCACATCCGACCAGCAGATCACCGCATCCTTCGGCAACGGATGCTTCAGCGTAATGGCATGCGCAAGTCCGATCGGGACCGCATCCGCATCACGTGAGTCCGCAGCCGTCATTAAACGGCCCCAGACCGTGAAGCCCCCTTCGCCGTCCAGGGTTTCACCCGCATCCAGATCGCGCTTGGCCACGGCGACGACGTCGCCCCGCCACTCCCGGGCTGTCCCCGTCGGCATATTCAACAACCCGGCCCAGGCAACGCTCACCCCGAGTTCCAGTCCGATCAGATGATACGGACGATACAGGGCCGAATAGCGGCCGCTTGCATCCGTCACCAGTCCGTAGTCCGAGAAGCAGCGCTGCACATAATCGCTGGGCGCTTCGAAGGTCACATACACCCCCCAACGCAGATCATCCGGGATATCGATCCCTTCACGGGTCCGGCTTGAAACCACTTCGACCGTCCCCTTGCTTTCAAGCACGCCCCCGGCACTGGTCGGAATAAGCTTCGACGCCAGCTGCGACCGGCTGCAGGGCGGGAACGACAGCCCCCCTGCCGGTGCATCCAGCCCGCAGGCATTGGCGACGGCCGCCATCTCGATCGCCGACTTGGTTCCGTCGAGGAATGAATTGAACATCTTGGCATTCATGCCGCTGGCCGCCGCCCGTTCGGCGCTCAGTCCGTAGTGATCCCAGACCGTGTCCGGTGTGGAAGCATGATATTCAGGCATGTAGAGCGTGCCTTTGCCGGCGCAGACCACATCCAGCCCGACCGAGCGGGCCCAGTCGACCTGCTCGGCAATCAGCGACGGCTGATCTCCATAGGCCAGGGAATAGACGACACCGGCCGCATCGGCCTTTCGTTTTAGAAGCGGTCCGGCCAGCACGTCAGCTTCGACATTGACCATCACCACGTGACGGCCCCTTTCAAAGGCTGCGAGGGCGTGACGGATTCCGGCCTCGGGCACACCTGTTGCCTCAATCACCACGTCCAGCCCACCGGCATTGATCAGGCCTTCACTGTCATCGGTAATCCAGGTGCTGCCCTTGGCCAGCGCCTTTGCAGACGAGGTGGCGGAAATCTGTTCTTCGGGCCAGCCGGTTTCAATCAATGCCGCCTTGGCTCGCGATACGTCGAGATCGGCAACGGCCATCAGATGCATGCCCGGCGTCAGCCGCACCTGAGAGAGAAACATGGTGCCGAACTTGCCGGCGCCGATCAGGCCGACACGCAACGGGCGGTCCTGACGGGCGCGGTCCTGAAGCAGGTGGCTGATGTTCATGCGGGCACTCCTTTGCGGGCGCAGACTTTAACACCCGATCTCATGGCTTGAAACACCGACAATAGAAGCTCACTTTGATCACATTGGAACAGGAATTCCGGCTATGCAGCAACTGCTGTCACACGAAGGGGCGATCCGGATCGGTGTTTTTGCCGGTGTGCTGGTGGTGATGATGCTGGCCGAAGCCCTTCTGCCCCGCCGCAGCCGGTCTTTGGGCCGGGGCAAACGCTGGCCCGCGAACCTGGGAATTGTCGTGATCGACACGCTGGTCGTACGGCTGCTGATCCCGCTGCCCCCCGCCGCCGCTGCTCTTTGGGCCGCGGAAAACGGTGTCGGCCTATTCAACATGACGGCACTGCCGACCCTGCCCGTGATCGCTCTTTGTGTCGTCTTTCTGGATTTCGCAATCTATGTGCAGCATGTGGTGTTTCACAAGGTGCCGGTGCTATGGCGGCTGCACCGGATGCACCATGCGGACACGGAAATCGACGTGACGACGGGCATCCGTTTTCATCCGGTCGAGATCATTCTTTCGCTGCTGATCAAGATCGCCCTGGTTGTGGCACTGGGGATACCGGCCGTCGCCGTGATCCTGTTCGAGGTCGTGCTCAATGCCTCGGCCATGTTCAACCACGCCAACGTGAAACTGCCGCCGGGACTGGACCGTCTTCTCAGGATGCTGGTCGTCACGCCCGACATGCACCGCGTACACCATTCCTGGTACCCGGCGGAAACCGACAGCAATTACGGTTTCTGCCTGTCCATCTGGGACCGTCTTATCGGCACCTATACGCCACAGCCCCGCGACGGACACGATGCCATGACCATTGGCCTCAAATCCTTCAGGGAAGACCGGGACCGGGGCATTACGGGGCTTCTCACCATCCCCTTCCGCAACTAGGTTTTCCCGGCTGCGAGCGCCCGCATCATCGCCGCCGTTGCCCGGTCATCCTGATGCGGGCTGACGGCCAGCGCTTCAACGACACCGGCAACATCCGCCGGGGTCCGGTTCTGGCTCATCTTGAGCTTGGTCTCGATCCGCGCCACCGGCATTTCAAATGCGATGATCCCCTTGATCTGGCGCGAAAGCACACCGTCCGCCAGGCGCCCCGTCGACCAGTTGCCTGTGGCGTCGTTTTCAAAGGCGCTGACGAGCATGTCGAGAATGTCGATCGTCGCGGCATCGTCTTCAGTCGCCCGCACCGTGCCATGCAGATGCACGGCGGCATAATTCCATGTCGGCACCAGGTTTTCGTTCGCATACCAGTTTGGCGAGATATAGGCATGCGGGCCGGAAAATACCGCAACCGACGCCGCCTTGCCGTCGAAACGTGCGCCATGCGGATTGGCCCGGGCGACGTGCCCGATCAGGCGGCCCGACGGCCCGCCACCGTCAAGCCACAGCATCGGCAGGTGTGAAATATCCGCATCACCGCCATTGCCCGGCAGGGTCATCAGCAGTCCGAAGGCGTTTTCGGCAACGATCCGCTGCGCCATGGCCGCATCATCGCCGGCAAAATGTTTCGGGATATACATGGCGTCTGCTCCGTTTCGTTTTGATTCCGTTATTGTCGGCCCTGCCGCCGGTTCCTATATATGGGTACTGAATGTCGCCGGGACGTGGCACGGTCTAGATCAAAAGCCCGTCCCCCGACAGGTCCGTTACCGGCGCACGGTATGGAACCATTCTACGACACGGGGAGAGCATCATGGACGAAGAAGTATTCAACATGCAGTTGAGGAAATTCCTCAAGAATGTCGGCGTCACGTCACAGCGTGAGATCGAGACCGCCGTCCGCTCCGCCGTTGAAAGCGGCAAACTGTCCGGCAATGAAAGCATCGACGCCAAGGTAACGCTGTCGATAGAAAGCCTTGGTGTATCCACCGATATCACCGGCAAGATCGATCTGGAATAACCATGAAAAAAGGCGCCGATACACATCGACGCCTTTTCACAAACCCATGAGGCATTGGATCAGCGGCGCTGGACCAGTGCCTTTTTGATTTCCGCAATCGCCTTGCCCGGGTTCAGACCCTTGGGGCAGGTGTTCGTGCAGTTCATGATGGTATGGCAGCGGAACAGCCGGTACGGGTCGTCCAGATTGTCGAGCCGCTTGCCGGTTGCTTCGTCACGGCTATCGGCGATCCAGCGGTAAGCCTGGAGCAGAATGGCCGGGCCCAGATAACGGTCGCCGTTCCACCAGTAGCTCGGGCATGACGTCTGACAGCAGAAGCACAGAATGCACTCCCACAGACCATCGAGCTTGTCGCGCTCTTCGGGGCTTTGCAGCCGCTCCGTCGTCGGCGCCTGCGTATCGGCCTGAAGCCAGGGCTCGATCGAGCGGTACTGGGCATACGGCACGTTCAGGTCAGGCACCAGGTCCTTGATCACCGGCATGTGCGGCAGCGGATAGACCTTTACATCGCCCTTGATCTCGTCAATCGACATGGTGCACGCCAGCGTATTGGTGCCGTCGATGTTGAAGGCGCAAGACCCGCATACACCTTCGCGGCACGACCGGCGGAACGTCAGTGTCGGATCGATCTCGTTCTTGATCTTGATCAGCGCATCCAGAACCATCGGCCCGCACTTGTCGAGATCGACTTCATAATTGTCGATGCGCGGCGTGGCATCGCTGTCCGGATCCCAACGATAGATACGGAAGGTTTTGATATTGCCGCCACCAGAAGCCTTGAAGGTCTTGCCTTCGGTGATCTTCGAATTGGCCGGAAGTGTGAATTCAACCATCTCTCAACCCTTCCTCAGTAAACCCGTGCTTTGGGCTCGATGTAGTCGACCTCGTCGGTCAGCGTATATTCATGAACCGGACGGTAGCCAAGCTTGCAGCCGCCGTCTTCGTCGATCCATGCCAGTGAATGCTTCATCCATTCCTTGTCGTCGCGGTCCGGATGATCTTCGTGTGCATGGGCGCCACGGCTTTCATGCCGTGCTTCACCGGAATACATGGTCGATACCGCGTTCGGCACAAGGTTGGTGAGTTCCAGCGTTTCCACCAGATCCGAATTCCAGATCAGAGAACGGTCGTGCACCTTGACGTCGGTCATCTTGGCGGTGACGGCATCCAGCTTCTCGACGCCTTCCTTGAGGACTTCGGCGGTTCGGAACACGGCGGCGTTGTTCTGCATGACGCGCTGCAGTTCATCGCGGATTTTCGCCGTCGGGATCTCGCCGTCGGCATGACGGATCTTGTCGAAGCGGGCCAGCGCCTTGTCCGCCGAGGCCATGTTGAGCGGCGGCAGGGTGGCGCCGGGCTTGACGATTTCTGCGGCGCGAATGGCCGCCGCACGGCCGAACACGACAAGGTCGAGCAGGGAGTTGGTCCCCAGACGGTTGGCCCCGTGCACCGATGCCGATGCGCATTCGCCAATCGCCATCATGCCCGGGCTGACACGGTCCGGGTCACTATCGGTCGGCGCAATGACCTCGCAATGATAATTGGTCGGCACCCCGCCCATATTGTAGTGCACCGTCGGCAGCACGGGGATCGGGTCCTTGGTGGCATCGACGCCCGAGAAAATACGCGCCGTTTCGGTGATCCCCGGCAGACGCTTGTTGAGCACGTCGCCGCCCAGGTGTTCCAGATGCAGGAAGATGTGATCCGCCTGTTCGCCGACACCGCGGCCTTCGCGGATTTCGACGGTCATGGCACGGCTGACGACGTCACGCGATGCCAGATCCTTGGCGGTCGGTGCGTAGCGTTCCATGAAACGCTCACCCTCGGAGTTCGTCAGATACCCGCCTTCACCGCGGGCACCTTCGGTAATCAGACAGCCCGCACCGTAAATGCCGGTCGGGTGGAACTGCACGAATTCCTGATCCTGCAGCGGAATGCCGGCGCGTGCCGCCATCGCATTGCCGTCGCCGGTACAGGTATGTGCGGAGGTTGCCGAGAAATAGGCACGGCCGTACCCGCCCGTCGCCAGGACGGTCATGTGCCCCTGGAAGCGGTGCATTTTGCCGTCATCGAGGTTCCACGCGAGCACACCCTGACAGGCACCGTCATCATCCATGATCAGGTCGATGGCGAAGTATTCGACAAAGAATTCCGCATCGTTCTTAAGCGATTGCTGATACAGCGTATGCAGGATCGCATGGCCGGTCCGGTCGGCGGCGGCGCAGGCGCGCTGCACCGGCTTTTCGCCGAAATTGGCCATGTGGCCGCCGAACGGGCGCTGATAAATTTTGCCGTCATCGGTCCGCGAGAACGGTACGCCGAAGTGTTCCAGTTCATAAATCGCCGGGACGGCCTCGCGGCACATGTATTCAATGGCATCCTGATCACCAAGCCAGTCGGCACCTTTGACGGTGTCGTACATGTGCCATTTCCAGTTGTCTTCGGCCATGTTGCCGAGCGATGCACTGATGCCGCCCTGTGCCGCAACCGTGTGCGAACGGGTCGGGAAGACTTTGGTGATACACGCCGTCTTGAGACCGGCCGCCGCCATACCGAGTGTCGCGCGCAGCCCCGCGCCCCCGGCGCCGACGACGATGACATCGTACTTGTGATCAACGATTTCGTATGATTGTGGCATTCCGGACTAGCTCCCGAAGGTCAGGCGAATAACGGCGAACACGGCGCAGGCGCCGATCAGATAAATGGCGAACTTGACGAGGATCAGCGAGGCGATCTTGACGCCTTCACCATGCACGTAATCCTCGATCACGACCTGAAGGCCGAGTTGCGCATGATAGAACATGGCGACGATCAGCATCACCAGAAGCACCGGATTGTAGTGCGTGCCGACCCAGGCCTTGAAGGTCGACAGATCGGCCCCGACCACCGATGATGCGGAAAGCACAAACCAGATGACCAGCGGCACGAGGGCGATACCGGTGATCCGCTGCACCCAGAAATGATGCGCGCCTTCATGCGAAGCGCCAAGACCGCGAACGCGGCCCAGTTGCGAACGAAGTTCCATGATCAGCCTCCCACCGCGTAAGCCAGGATGAACGTGCCAAGCGTCAGAACCGCCGCAACGGCGATGACGGCAATACCGCTCTTTCTCAATTGATCAAGTTCCAAGCCTCTGCCGGTGTCCCAGAGCAGATGGCGCATGCCATTGGCCAGATGATACCAGAGCGAGAACACGACCCCCAGAAGGACAAGCAGGCCGAACCATGAGCCAAGGATCGACTGCGCCGTTGCGAAAGCTTCCGGACCATACGTTGCGGCCATCAGCCAGTAGGTCAGCAAAACGGCACCGAAACACAGGATGACACCGGTGATACGGTGCGAAATCGAGAGGATGGCGTCGAATGGAAGTCGATAGACCTGAAGGTGCGGAGAAAGGGGACGATTCCGGGTAGTCATAATGAATGCCTTTCTTTCGGCAGCGCGTGCAACAGCGGGTTTCAACCGTTGATTAAGTGGTACCCG
Organism: Rhodospirillales bacterium; assembly: GCA_040218645.1. Classification (GTDB taxonomy): domain Bacteria; phylum Pseudomonadota; class Alphaproteobacteria; order Rhodospirillales; family Casp-alpha2; genus UBA4479. The sequence goes on along the minus strand of JAVJQZ010000005.1, from coordinate 159,937 downwards.
CCGCCTCGGGGCAAGTCAACTTTTCGCGGTGCAATGCAACATGATTTCGATTCATCCCCCTGTATTCGGCAAGAGAATGGGCTCGCACACCCCGATGTGACCAAAACTGTGGACAAACTGTGGACAAATTGGGGAAAACAGCCCCGGTTTTACACAGGAAATTGACTTTACCCCCAACATTCCCCGTAGCGGCGAAAAAAGAACGGGCGCATTGTTAGGCTGCACGCGAGTACATCGTCGCGGCATTCCCGGTTCGCCGGAAGTGCCGGTCGCGGCAAAGGTGGGGGAACATCTGGTCCCGCACTGATGCCCCGACGCCGCGCTGCCAGCAGTCGGGCTTTGGTCCGCTGCTCCGACGTTCGCTGCCCAGGTGAGCGGTTGGTGCGCAGAGTGGTGACGTAGTGTCCGATTGCAGTCCGAATGTGCAAGCATGCGGACGGCGAACGTGTAGAACGAGGCCGATCTCTGCCCAGGGTGCGGCCCCGCTCGAAACGTGGACACGGTGTCTCATGGGCGAACGGAGCCTGGCCGGCTCCAAGAGGCGTCAGGTGCACTGATCCAGCAGTGCCGGGTGGAGGTTTCCCAGGACCGATACCGCTGACGCCTCTTTTATTTTGCCTATTTCCAGACAAAGGAAATCAGCGCGGCATCAGCACCCAGTAATCAAGGTCCAGCACCACCTGCGGCAGGTACTTGCCGTCATCCCCCCTGAGCGGGAAATCCGCGGGCGGATGATCCTTGGTTGCGACGGTGCGCAGCCGCAGCGCACCGATATCGGCACGCCCCGCGCATTCTGCCTTGTCCAGCACTTCGGACCAGGCGAACACCGTATCCCCGGCAAAAATCGGATTGGCATGCGAACCGGCGTTGATGGCGGCGATCCGAAAGGCGTTGGCGAGACCGTTAAACGACACCGCCCGGGCAATGGAAATGACATGTCCGCCATAAACGAGGCGTTTGCCGAACCGGCCCTGGGCCTGAAGATACTGATTGAAGTGGACCTTGGCGGTGTTCTGATAGAGCCGGGTCGCCATCATGTGCTCGGCGTCTTCAACCGTGCAGCCGTCAACGTGATCGATCTGCTCGCCGATATCGTATGCCCCCCAGAGATCGCCACTGCCGGCAAGCGTCGTATCGTAGGCGTTGAAATCTGTGCCGCTCGGCAGCACAAGTTCGGCGGCATCGACAACCTGTTTCAGGTCCGGCACAACGGCTTCGGGGGCGGGTGATGCGGCATCGCGTTTGTTGACCATGACCCAGCGCTTGTAGTCGACAACCATGTCGCCGCGCTGGTTCGTGGCGGTTGAACGCACATAGACCACACCCGTCTTGCCGTTCGAATTTTCCTTGAGGCCGATAACTTCGGAGGACGTTCGGATCGTGTCGCCGGCAAAGACCGGCACCCCGAAAATCCCTTCGGCATAACCCAGGTTGGCAACCGCGTTCAGGGATACTTCCGGCACCGTTTTGCCGAAGGCGACATGGAACGCCAGCAAGTCATCGACCGGCTGCCCGGCATAACCGACGCTTTTGGCGAACGCCGCCGATGACTGCACGGCGAACCGGCCGCCATAGAGTGCCGTGTAGAGGGCAATATCGCCATCCGTCACGGTGCGGGGCGTGGCGTGTTCGAAGACCTGGCCCAGCCTGAAATCCTCGAAAAAATGACCGGCGTTGGTCTTGCTGCCCATCTTATGCGCTCCGCGCTGCAATGGCATCGGACATGGCGAGAAGACGTTTGGCATCGGCCACGTGCAGGTTTTCGATTAGCTTGCCATCGACGACGACAAGCCCTTTGCCTTCCCGCGCCGCCGCGGCGTGGGCCTCGATGATCTTGCGCGCCCAGGCGACCTCGCTCTCCGAAGGTGCAAAGACCTCGTTCGCGGCATCGATGGTCTTGGGGTGGATCAGGGTCTTGCCGTCCATGCCCAGGTCCCGGCCCTGCTCACACGATGTCCGGAAACCTTCGTCATCGGACAGATCAAGATGAACACCATCCAAGATCGCAATGCCCGCCGCCCGTGCCGCCAGCAGGCAATATTCAAGGGAATACAGGAACGGCAGACGGTCAGGCGTATGGCGGCACTTCAGATCCTTGGCCAGGTCAGACGTACCCATGACAAGGCAGCCGACCCTGGGGTGCGCGAATGCGATTTCCCTGGCGTTCAGAATGCCGAGCGGGGTTTCCATCATGCACCAGATCGCCATTTCTGCAGGCGCACCCGCCTGTTCAAGGATGGTGACGGCTTCCAGAACCATGGCGGCCGTCTCGACCTTGGGCAGCACCACGGCGTGGCATTTCATCCGGGCAACGGCGGCAATATCATCGCGGCCCCACTCCGTATCAAACCCGTTTGTCCGCACACCGATTTCGCGTTCCCCGTATCCACCCTCCTCAAGGGCTTGGGCGATCAGTTCACGGGCTTCGGCCTTGGCTTCAGGTGCCACGGAGTCCTCCAGATCAAGGATCAGTCCGTCTGCGGGCAGTTCGCATCCCTTTTGCATGGCACGGGTGTTCGACCCCGGCATGTAAAGGACGGAACGTCTGGGGCGGGCGCTGATGTCTGTCGTCACGATGACCTCCGGTACTGAAATTGTGCGGCGCAATAAACACCAATTGAGCAAACTATAAAAGTCCGTCGTGGTGTGGCAAGGTCGCACGATGGATGTGATTTCCCTGCAATCCCGGGTCGAAACAGGTTACGTCGGCAATGCCGTGGCCGAACCTGTTCTGCGTGCCATCGGCGTTAACGTCCGGCCCGTCGACAGCGTCGTGCTTGCGCATCATCCGGGCCACGGCCCCGTCACCCCCGTCGTCACAGAAGCCGCAGCCCTATCACAACGTCTTCATGATGCCATCGACCGGTCTTCCAGCCCCTTCAGTTTCCTCAGCGGGTATTTGGTGAATGTGGCGCAGGGACGGGCTGCGCTCGGCCAGCTTGATCGGGCCCGTCAGACGGGCCGGCTTGCAAGCTATTACCTTGATCCGGTCTTCGGGGACGATGCCGAAGGGACGTATGTTGATCCCGGCCTGGTCACGTTCTTCAGGGATGAAGCTCTGCCGGTCTGCACCGTCCTGATGCCGAACAGATATGAACTTTCCGTGCTTGCCGGTGAAGACATCAACAGCATCGACGACGCCGTATCGCAGGCGCGATCCCTGCTTGCACGCGGACCGGAATTCGTCCTGGCCTCATCCATCCCCGGACCGGACGGACAGATCGCAAACGTACTGATCGGGCGCGATCACGTGGAAACAAGTTGCGTGACAATGCTCAATCTGAAAGCAAAAGGGACCGGTGATCTGCTGAGCGCGGCGTTCTGCGGCCTGCATGCGATGGGGCAAGATGCACGCAAGGCGATGACGATTTCGGTTGAACTTGTCACTGCCGCCGCCACTGATGCCGCAGCCCGGCAAGCGGTTGAGCTTGATCTTCCTAAAATATTGAAAAACTTTGATTTCTCAACGAATAAGGGAACCGGGTCAATATCCATTGAAACGCTTGAACACTGATCCGCAAAATGGAAGCATGCAGGCCTTGGGGGTTCAATTACAAACGGGCTAAACCGTGTCTGACTATCTCCGCGACGTGACAATCATGGTTGTTGAAGATCAGGATTTTTCCGCAAATCTCATGCGGAAGATGTTGAGAGTGATCGGCTGCAGCGATGTTCATATTTTCGACAACGGCGAAGATGCATGGAATTACTACAAGAATAACCCGGTCGATCTCGTCATTACCGATTGGCAGATGGAGCCTTTCAACGGCATCAAGCTGACCCAGCTGATCCGCAAAAGCCCGGATAGCCCCAACACGTTCGTCCCCATCATCATGGTCACGGCGCACCGCGAGCGTGAGCAGGTTTTCAAGGCGCGTGATGCCGGCGTTACCGAATACGTCGTTAAACCGGTTTCCCCGAAAGGTCTGTTCAGCCGGATCGAGGCCGTCATCGAACGGCCGCGGCGATTTGTCCGTGTCGGTGAATTCTTCGGACCCGACCGGCGGCGCCACAGCAAGGAATTCGAGGGCAAGGATCGCCGGGGACAGGAACAGACACCACAGGGCAAAAAGGATGCCGCCGACAAAAGGGCGGAAATGGGTCAGGACGAAATCAACAAGACCTTCAATCCCAACGACGATACCGCTCCTAAAGTGGACTGAACATAAACGAAAACGCCCACCGCAGATCGCGGCAGGCGTTCATTCGTTGCGCCAGACTGGCCAATGATTTTACCGGCCAGAGATCTTACGCGGCGTCTTCCATGTAGTGGCCGACCAGGGTCTCGGCGATCTGCACGGTGTTGAGCGCGGCGCCCTTGCGCAGATTGTCGGAAACCACCCAGAGCGACAGGCCGTTTTCAATCGTCGGGTCGGTGCGGATACGGCTGACGTAGACATCGTCTTCGCCGGCGCATTCCTGCGGCGTCACATATCCGCCGTCGACCCGTTCGTCGAGAACCGTGATCCCCGGCGCCTGCTGCAGTGCCTGGCGTGCTTCGTCGACCTCGATGGGGCTCGAAAACTCGAGGTTCACCGATTCGGCGTGGCCGATGAACACCGGTACCCGCACGCAGGTCGCATGCACCTTGATCGACGGATCAAGAATTTTCTTGGTCTCGGAGACCATCTTCCATTCTTCCTTGGTCGAACCGTCATCCATGAACTTGTCGATGTGCGGGATGCAGTTGAAGGCAATCTGCTTGGTGAACTTGTTACGGTGCTCTTCTGCCGTCTGGTTCATATAGATGCCCTTGGTCTGGCCGAACAGTTCGTCCATGCCTTCCTTGCCCGCGCCGGAAACCGACTGGTACGTGGAAACCACACAGCGTTCTATATGCGCCAGATCGTGCAGCGGTTTCATCGCCACGACCATCTGAATGGTCGAGCAGTTTGGATTGGCAATGATGCCCTTGCGGGTATATCCGGCAATGGCGTCGGGGTTCACTTCCGGCACCACCAGCGGCACGTCCGGGTCCATCCGCCAGAACGACGTGTTGTCGATGACAACGGCACCGGCAGCAGCGGCCTTCGGACTATAGACCTCGGAAACCGACGCCCCCGGAGACGACAGAACGATGTCGATCCCCTTGAAATCGAAGGTCGCCAGATCCTGACATTTCAGAATGTCGTCCTCACCGAAGCTGATTTCCTTGCCGACCGAGCGTGCGGAGGCAAGCGCCACCACTTCATCGACCGGAAACCGGCGGTCCGCCAGTATCTGCAACATTTCGCGGCCCACATTCCCGGTGGCGCCGACAACAGCAACTTTGTAACCCATCTTTTTTCTCCTTTGGGGGCCATCAAGCGCCCCGGACGCCGTCTACATAAGACTTCGGCCCGCGAGCGTTTCAGCGGGCCGTTTCATTAAACACGAAAAAGCCGCCCGCTAGTGCAGGGTTTTGGTCTTCTTCGTGGTGGTCGTCGCAAACAGCATTTCTAATTCCTCGTTTCCCCGGTTCGACAGAATGCAATCACCTGTTGATACCGGCTGAAATCGCGCGGAACATAACGCGATGATATAAAAGACGCAAGCAACATACGCTATTTCGGCAATAAGGATTGCTAATGATCATCCGCTATCTGGCTCTGATCCTGGTCTGCCAGCTGATCGGCGAGACCGTGAAAATCGCCGCCGATATTCCCGTGCCGGGCCCGGTGATCGGCATGGTGATCCTGTTTTGCGGGCTTTTGATCCGCCGCGAGTTGCCGACAGGCCTCAGCGATACCGCCGGCGGGCTGTTGAAATACCTGGCCCTGTTGTTCGTGCCGGCCGGGGTCGGTGTCATGCTGCATGTTCCGCGCCTTGCCGATGAATGGTGGCCGGTTTTTCTGGCCATCGTCCCCGGTACCCTGATTGCGATTGCCATCACGGCCCTGGTGATGGAAAGGCTCGGCCGGGCTTCGCTGCGGGAGGAAGACAAGGTATGACCGCGCCCGACCTCGCGCAGATCTGGGTTTATCTGGCGCAGAAGCCGCTGACCGGGCTGACACTGACGCTTTGTGCCTATGTTATCGGAGACTGGCTGTATGAAAAAAGCGGGCGCCACCCGCTGCTGAACCCGGTCCCCATCGCCATCGCCCTGATCGCCGGGCTTTTGTGGGTGACGGACATTCCCTACCGGGATTATTTCGACGGCGCACAGTTCGTGCACTTTCTGCTCGGCCCGGCAACCGTCGCCCTCGCCATCCCATTGTATCAACAGCTTGAAATCCTGAAAAAATCCGGCTCGGCCCTGCTGGCCGGGGTACTGATCGGCTCCGGCACGGCGGCGGGCTGTGCCTACGGCTTTGCCTGGATCGGCGGTGCGTCGACAGAAACCCTGCTGTCGATCGCCCCCAAATCCGTCACCGCGCCGATCGCCATGGGGATCGCCGAGCAACTGGGCGGGCTGCCGTCGCTGACCGCCGTTCTTGTGATTTTGACCGGGATTACCGGGGCCGTGTTCGGGCCGCTGGTGCTGAACCTTGTCCGCATCCGGGACTGGCGCGCCCGCGGTCTTGCCATGGGGGTTGCATCGCATGGCATCGGCACGTCCCGTGCCTTGCAGGTCAACGCGGTCGCCGGGGCCTTTGCCGGTCTGGCAATGGGTCTGAACGGTCTTGCCACCGCAATCCTGATTCCACTGATATTCGCGCTGTTTCTGTAAAACGCTCAGCCGCCCGAAGCGAACGCCGTCAATGCGTCGATCCACATCGGTTCGGGATTGTAGAAGACCTTGTTGCCACCGAATCCGGCCGGCAAAAGCAGGTTTTTGATCACGGCCTTGCCGCCCTTCAGGGCATCATCACAATCTCCGGAAATCTGGTCGTCCTCGGCCCAGGCGACGAGAAAATTTCCCTCGATCGGCTCCGACTGCAACTTCATGAACTTGTTGAGATCGCGCCGGTATTCCGTCCCGGCCCTGCCGCACCCGGAAAACACCGCGTAGTTGATCCCGGTCTCACCCAGCAGCGCGGCGGCATAAAGTGTGATCAGGCCGCCCTTGGAATGACCGGCAACGGTGATCTGATAAGACGGCACGCTGGCATCGAGAAGGGTCTGAACCTGCTTCGCCACGCCTTTGGCATAACGCCCGGCATTGGACAGCGTGCGGGCTTCACCAATAACGACGAACCCCCGCTCTTCCAGAGTCTCCAGAATATCGTAATAGTGATAGGCCTCGTAAGGCCCCTGCCGTTCGACATAAATCCCGTGCATGTAAAACATGTAACGCTTGGCCGGATCGATCTGGGTCGGCATCGGGCGGTCGGCGGCCTGCGCCGCCGCAGACATGCACACCAGCGCCATGCAAAGCCCGCTCAACAAAAGACGCAAAGGCATCTTTGTTCTCCTTTCATGAGATGCGGGATCATACATCTGATTTAAGGACCGGAGAAGGCAGTCAAAAAAAACCGGGGCACGATGGCCCCGGTTTCCTCTATTCGGGTAGGAACGGCGTCTTACGCCGCCAGCTTGTCCAGTTCTTCGCAGACCTTCTCGCCCATCTGCTGGGTCGAGACCAGGGTCATGCCGTCCTGCATGATGTCGCCGGTACGGTAGCCCGCGTCCAGCACATTGGCGCAGGCTTTCTCGACGATGTCCGCATCCTCGCCCATATCGAACGAGTAGCGCAGGCACATGGCGAACGACAGCACGGTGGCCAGCGGGTTGGCCTTGCTTTCACCGGCGATGTCGGGCGCTGAGCCGTGGACCGGCTCGTACAGTGCCTTGCGGCGGCCACTTTCGTCGGCGGCGCCAAGCGAGGCGGACGGCAGCATGCCGAGCGAACCGGTGCACATCGCGGCACAGTCGCTGAGCACATCGCCGAACAGGTTGTCGGTGACGATGACGTCGAACTGCTTGGGCCAGCGGACAAGCTGCATGGCACAGTTATCGGCATACATGTGCTCAAGCGCCACGTCGGGATAATCCTTGCCGACCTCGGTCGCGATCTTGCGCCAGAACACGCCCACTTCCATGACGTTGGCTTTTTCGACCGAGTGCAGCTTCTTGTTCCGCTTCTGCGCCAGTTCGAAAGCGGCGCGGACAACGCGCTCAATTTCGTCACGGGTATAGGACGTGGTATCGATGCAGCGTTCCTGACCTTCGTAGGTCTGCATGCCCTTGGGCTGGCCGAAGTAGGTGCCGGCCGTCAGTTCACGGACGATCATGATATCCAGACCGGAAACGACGTCGTTCTTGAGGCTGGAGGCATCGGCCAGCGCCGGCATGCACGTCGCCGGGCGCAGGTTGGCGAACAGGTCCATTTCCTTTCTGAGGCGCAGCAGGCCCGCTTCCGGACGGGCATCCCGTTCGACGTTGTCCCACTTCGGACCGCCGACGGCGCCGAGCATCACGGCATCGACATTCATCGCCTTTTCCATGGTGCTGTCGGCCAGTGAGGTCTTGTGCGCGTCATAGGCGGCGCCACCGACCAGATCATCCTCGATATCGAACGAGACATGACGGCGCTTGTCCATCCACTCGACGACACGTTTGACTTCGCCCATCACCTCGGGACCGATTCCGTCGCCGGGCAGCATCAGCAGTTTCTTGTTGGCGGCCATTTTTTCTCTCCCAACTCTCTTTTGTTGTCATTCCCGCACAGGCGGGAACCCAGGGCAACCGGCATACCGTTCAGGACTGGGTCCCCGCTTGCGCGGGGATGACGATGTTAAATTTTACTCCGCAGCCGTCATGGCGCTGTTGAGCCAGGCCTGGCTTGTGTCTTTCTCTGCTTCGAATTTTTCGATCTTGTCGTCGTTCTGCATGGTCAGGCCGACATCATCCAGGCCTTCGAGCAGGCACTTTTTCTTGAACGGATCGATTTCGAATCGGACTTCGCCGCCGTCAGGGCCGGTAATGGTCTGGTTTTCCAGGTCAACCGTCAGGGTCGCGTTGGCACCACGCTGGGCGTCATCCATGACCTTTTCCCAGTCTTCCTTGGGCAGATTGATCGGCAGGATGCCGTTCTTAAAACAGTTGTTATAGAAGATGTCGGCGAAACTCGGTGCGATGATGCACTTGATGCCGAAATCCAGCAGCGCCCAGGGCGCGTGCTCACGCGATGAGCCGCAGCCGAAGTTTTCATCGGCGACGAGAATTTCCGCTTTCCGATAGGCCGGCTGGTTGAGAACGAAATCCTCGACCTCGTTGCCGTCATCGTCATAGCGCATTTCGTGGAACAGGTGCTTGCCGAGACCGCTGCGCTTGATGGTTTTCAGGAACTGCTTCGGGATCACCATGTCGGTGTCGATGTTGATCATGTCCATCGGCGCGGCAACGCTGGTCAGTTTATCGAACTTGTCCATTTTCGTTTCCTCTTCCCTAAATCAGTCCAGATCGCGCACGTCGGCGAGATGCCCGGTCACCGCGGCAGCAGCGGCCATCGCCGGGCTGACCAGGTGGGTGCGGCCCTTCGGACCCTGACGGCCCTTGAAGTTCCGGTTCGACGTCGATGCGCAGCGCTCACCCGGCTCCAGCCTGTCGGCGTTCATCGCCAGACACATGGAACATCCTGGTTCACGCCATTCCCAACCGGCTTCGATGAGAATCTTGTCGAGGCCTTCTTCCTCGGCCTGATCCTTGACCAGGCCTGAGCCCGGCACCATCAGCGCGGTAACGCCGGGGGCAACCTTGCGGCCCTTGGAAATCGCAGCAGCAGCGCGGATGTCTTCGATCCGGCCGTTGGTGCACGAGCCGACGAAGACCTTGTCGATCTTGATGTCGGTGATCTTCATGCCGCCTTCGAGGCCCATGTATTCGAGCGCTAGCTTGGCGGATTCCTGCTTCGCCGGACTTCCGAAGTCCTCCGCACGCGGCACGGTGCCGGTGATCGGCACGACATCTTCAGGGCTGGTACCCCAGGTGACCTGCGGCACGATTTCGGAGATATCCAGTTCGACTTCCTTGTCGTACGTCGCACCTTCGTCGCTGGGAAGTGTCTTCCAGTAATTGACGGCGGCTTCCCAGGCGGCACCTTTCGGCGACATCGGACGGCCTTTCAGGTATTCGAACGTCGTCTCGTCGGGCGCAATCAGACCGGCACGCGCGCCGCCTTCGATGGTCATGTTGCAGACCGTCATGCGGCCTTCCATCGACAGATCGCGGATCGCCTGACCGGCATATTCGATAACGTGTCCGGTCCCGCCTGCGGTACCGATCTTGCCGATGATGGCGAGGACCAGATCCTTTGCCGTGCAGCCTGCCGGCAGTGCACCGTTGACGGTGATGCGCATGTTTTTCAGCGGGCTCTGCAGAAGCGTCTGCGTCGCCATCACGTGTTCGACTTCAGACGTGCCGATCCCGAACGCCAGCGCCCCGAAAGCGCCATGCGTTGCGGTGTGGCTGTCGCCGCAGACAACCGTCGTGCCCGGCAGGGTGAAGCCCTGTTCCGGGCCGATGATGTGAACGATGCCCTGACGGACGTCGGTAACGTCGAACAGCGGCACGCCGAAGGCCTTGCAGTTTTCCTGCAGGGTTTCGATCTGGATACGGCTTTCATCGTCGGCGATGAAACCGCCGCGTTCGGTCGTCGACACGTTATGGTCGGGAACCGCCAGCGTCAGGTCGGGACGGCGGAGCTTGCGTCCGGCAAGACGCAGGCCTTCGAAAGCCTGCGGGCTGGTCACCTCGTGAACAAGGTGACGGTCAATGTAAATCAGGCACGTACCGTCGTCCTGAACATTAACCAGATGGTTATCCCAAATCTTGTCAAACAGCGTTTTCGGCTGCGCCATTGCTTCCTCCACATCGTTGTTGCCGCCGCCGGGGCGTGCCCGGCGGCAACAGGTGACAGGGGTCTTTAAGACCCCGGTTTCTTAGTTGTCGCCGGCGTTCGCGGCATCTTTCGCCTTTTTCGCTTCACGCGCCTGGGCGTCGCGAGCGTTCTTTTCTTCCTTGGCGACGCGTTTTTCCTCGGCCGTCAGCTTGGCGGAGAAACCGTCGGTTTTCTCGGCGATACGGGCCGATTTACCCTGGCGTCCACGCAGGTAGTAAAGCTTGGCGCGGCGGACGTCGCCACGGCGCACGACATCAATGCTGTCGATGCTCGGCGAAAAGACCGGGAACACACGTTCCACACCTTCGCCGTACGAAATCTTGCGCACGGTGAAGGACTCGTTGAGGCCGCTGCCGTTGCGGGCAATACAGACCCCTTCGAACGCCTGAACACGCTCGCGCGTGCCTTCGACGACCTTCACGTTAACACGGAGCGTATCGCCGGGCGCGAAAGGCGGAACCTGACGGTCGGCGGCAAGACGTTCCTGCTGCTCCTTCTCGAGTTGTTCGATGATATTCATAGCTTGGTTTCCTTCTTGGCTTAAATATTGCCGCGCTCGTAGCGTTCCCACAAGTCAGGACGCCGCTCGCGCGTAATTTCCTCGGCCTGGGCATGACGCCAGGCACGAACCTTTTCGTGATGACCGGACAACAGAACGTCCGGAACACCCAGCCCCTGCCACTCGCGTGGCCGGGTGTAATGCGGATATTCCAGCAGACCGGTCTCGAAACTTTCTTCCTGCAGAGACTCCTCGGCACCGATAACGCCTGGCAGCAGACGAACACAGGCATCGATCAGAGTCATCGCCGGCAATTCGCCACCGGACAGGACGAAATCACCGAGCGAGATTTCCTCGCCCGGGAACGCGTCCATGATGCGTGCATCGATACCTTCGAAGCGGCCGGCAACGGCAATCAGACCCGGACCATCGGCCAGCGCGTGAACCCGTTCCTGGGTCAGCGGCAGGCCACGTGGTGTCAGATAGACGAGCGGCAGGTCTTCGCAGCCTTCGCGGGCGGCTTCGATGGCGCGGCCCATGACATCGGCCCGCATAACCATCCCCGGACCACCGCCGAACGGCACGTCATCAACGCTGGCGTGCCTGTCTTCGGCGTAGCTGCGGATATCGACGGCGTCCAGCGACCACAGACCCCGCGTCAGCGCCTGTCCCGTCAGGGACACGCCGAGCGGCCCCGGAAACATGTCCGGGAAGATGGTCAGCACGCGGGCGCGCCACATCTTATCTGCCAGTTGGTCGTTCACGTCGTTTCTTCCTCAGTACTCTCGTCTTCTTCTCTGTTCGGCGTCTCAAACAATCCCACCGGGGGATCGATGATTACCTTGCCGCCTTCGATGTCCACTTCCGGCACCGCTGCCCGTGTGAACGGGACCATGACGTTGCCTGAAATCTCAACCACCGGGCCGGCACCGAAATCAAAGACACCAATCACCTTGCCGATCGTCTCACCGGAAACCGTTACCGCATCCAGCCCTTCCAGATCCGAGTGGTAAAACTCGTCCTCTTCGGGCTCCGGCAACTGGTCACGCTCGATGAAGAGTTCCGTCTTCTTGAGCGATTCCGCCGCGGTGCGGTCCCTGATCCCCTCGACCCAGGCCAGGACGACACCCTTTTGTGTCCCCGTGACCTTCAGATCGAACCGCCTTTCACCCGCTTTATCGTAGAGCGGGCCGTATGCCCCGATATCGACCGGATCATCGGTGAAGCTCTTGATACGAACTTCCCCTTTGATGCCCCTGACCCCGACGATGATGCCGAGGCGGACAGGATTTTCCAGGCGCTGGCGCATGGGTGGCGTTCGGACCGGATCCGTGATCAGGCCTCCTTATTGGTCTCTTCTTCGGCAGCGGCTTCTTCAGCCGGCGCTTCGGCAGCGGCTTCTTCAGCCGGCGCTTCGGCAGCGGCTTCTTCAGCCGGGGCTTCGGCAGCAGCTTCTTCAGCCGGGGCTTCGGCAGCAGCTTCTTCAGCCGGGGCTTCGGCAGCAGCTTCAGCAGCGGCTTCGGCTTCGGTCGGCGCTTCAGCAGCAGCAGCGGCTTCAGCAGCAGCAGCCTTCTTGGCTTCGGCTTCGGCCATCCGTTCCTGCGCTTTGGCTTTCGGCAGATGCTTCTTGGTCTGATCGTGGATCACCGGACGCTCGCCCATGCCCATGTCGGCCAGGAAACGGGCAACACGGTCGGACGGCGTGGCGCCGACACCGAGCCAGTACTTGGCGCGGTCCTGATCCAGCTTGATGCGGTCCGGATGATCCTTGGCAACCATCGGGTTGTAGGAACCGATACGCTCGATGAAACGGCCGTCACGTGCACGGCGCGAGTCTGCAACAACGATGCGGTAATACGGACGTTTTTTCGCCCCGCCGCGGGAAAGTCTAATTTTCAATGACATGTATTCGTCCTTCTCAGTAGTAATTCAAATCGTCGGTTAAAGGTTTACTCAGGTGTTCAACGCGAAGCCCTTGGCCCGGCGTTATCTCATGCCGGGGGGCAGGCCGCCCCCCATCGGAGGAAAGCCGCCGGGTAAGCCGCGCATCATGCCCGCCTTCCCCATCTTGCCGACCTTCTTCATCATCTGTGACATCTGCTTGTGCTGTTTCAGCACACGGTTGACTGCCTGCACCGTGGTGCCGGAGCCTTCGGCGATCCGACGGCGGCGCGATCCGTTGAGAATTTTCGGATTGCGGCGTTCCTTCGGTGTCATCGCCAGAATGATTGCTTCCTGATGCGCCAGCATCTTGTCGTCGATATTGGCAGCCGCCATCTGCTGTTTGGCCTTGGCCGCACCCGGCAGCATGCCGAGTATCCCGTCGAGGCTGCCCATCTGGCGGATTTTGCGGAACTGGTCCACCATATCCTCCAGCGTGAACTCGCCCTTCATCATCTTCTTGGCGATTTTCTCGGCTTCTTCTTCCTCGACGACCTGCTGGGCTTTTTCGACCAGGCCGACGACATCGCCCATGCCGAGGATCGAACCGGCAATCCGGTTCGCATCGAAAGCATCGAGCGCATCCATTTTTTCGCCGGTACCCAGCAGCTTGATCGGCTTGCCGGTCACAGAGCGCATGGAAAGGGCCGCGCCGCCGCGCGCATCGCCGTCGACACGGGTCAGCACGATGCCGGAAATGCCGACCTTCTCGTCAAACTCGCTGGCCAGATTGACCGCGTCCTGACCGGTCATGGCGTCGACGACCAGCAGCGTTTCCGCCGGTTTGGCGACATCACGGACCTGCGCCACTTCGCTCATCAGTGCCTGATCGATATGCAGTCGGCCCGCGGTATCCAGGATCACCACGTCATAGCCCTCGGTGCGGCCGGTGTGCATGGCACGCTTGGCAATGGCGACAGGCTGCTCGCCGAAGATCGGGGCCAGAACCTCGACCTGAGTCTGCTGACCCAGTTGCTGGAGCTGCTGCTGCGCGGCCGGACGGTAGATATCAAGCGACGCCATCAGGACCTTTTTCTTGTCCCGGGTGCTCAGTCGCAGACCGATTTTCGCGGATGTCGTGGTTTTACCGGAGCCCTGCAGACCGACCATGAGGATACAGGCCGGCGGACTGACGTCGATATTGAGTGCTTCCGGGACGGCACCGCCCAGCATTTCGACAAGATGGTCGTTGACGATCTTGACGACCTGCTGACCGGGCTGGACCGAGCGCAGCACTTCCTGGCCAACGGCTTTTTCGCGGACACCCTCGACGAAGGTTTTGACGACCGGCAACGCCACGTCGGCTTCCAGCAGCGCAACACGAATGTCGCGCAGCGCGGCATCGACGTCGGCTTCCTTCAACGCACCCCGTTTTTTGAGGCTGTCGAAGATATCACCAAGCTTGTTCTGCAAGCCGTCAAACATGTCGCAATCCCATTTGCGGTCTCGGTTCAATTGCCTTCAACGGACTTTCACACTCACGCAAAGAGTTATGCGCCGATGCGCGAAACTCGCGGATTGGCGGCGCCCCTCAAGGCGTGGGTTTGGAATGACCCTGAAAACGGCGGCAAAATATGGTCAGATGCCACGCAAGTCAAGCGTTACGGACGGTTCCGACGCAATCGCATCAGATCTCGTTGAACAGCGATCTCAGTTGATCGCGCTCTTTGCCATATTCTTCGGCAGCAAGGATCTTGTCGACATTCACACCATCTGACGACAAAGGGAGCCGAAGAGCAATATAAAAGGTCTTGTAGCCTTCTTCCAGCGGCACCTCGGTCAGGAAGACCTGGGGCTTCTGGTGCGTGAAGACCATGTTGTACTGGCCCCAGATGCATTGCGCATACTCTGGGGGTTTCAATTGCAGAACCGATTTCCCCGAAAGGTCATAATGGTGCATATCGGTGATTGCCGTTCCCCAGTAGCGATAGGTGAAATCCAGCGGTTCGTTCTGCACATCGACGACACAAATCCGCGGCAACAGGTCTGTCGGCAAATCGAGCAGATTGATATCCGACCATGACGGCGCGATGCCACCGCGCGTGATCTGTTTATCCCGCCAGTAAGTGCATGTATTACGTAAATCTGAAAATGAATGATCGTTTAAGTCGAGTAATTTGTACCTGATTTTCAGCAAGGACACCGTCCCCATTCAAAGTGTTGTTCATTGGAAAAAGCCAGACCCTGCACAAATCTATATATTAGAAATAACTTATAATAAATTAACACCCGGAACCTCTTGTTGACCCTCTCCAAGCGGCGTTGCACGTTTGTCACATGATGATCCGGCAGCTTGACATCAAGATTAATAAATACGGCTTGATGTCGCGCGGCGCCTTTCATCCGCGAACCGGTGACGGCGTCCCGGAAAAAACCGCAACCCTGGTGATGATCGGCAATGCCGGGCCGGACATGTGGCGTATTTTCTCGAAAACCAGAGCACACGGGCCGGACCCGCTGGACACCTGGACCCGAGCCGTCCTTGATCCGATTGCAGCCAGCCTCGACGCACAGGCAGTTTATCCGTTTGACGGCCCGCCACATTACCCGTTCCAGCGCTGGGCGATGCGCGCCGACGATGTCTCACCCTCACCGATCGGACCGCTGGTCCATCCCGTCTACGGCATGTGGCATGCCTATCGGGCGGCGTTCCTGTTCCCGACACGGCTGGAGTTACCGGAATTTACCCGAACCCCGTCGCCATGCGATTCCTGCGACAGCAAACCGTGCCTGAACACGTGCCCGGTCAGCGCCTTCACACCGGGGCACTATGACGTCCCGGCCTGCCGCACCCACATCGCATCCGACGCCGGGCGGGACTGTCTGGAGAATGCCTGTCTGGCACGCCGGACCTGCCCGGTCGGCCAGGATTACATTTATGAGACCCCGCAGGCATCGTTTCATATGCATCATTTCCTGAATGCCCTCGGCAACGCCGGATAACGGGATTTCACCTTCGCTATGGACTTCGGGGGCCTGTCGGACCTATGTAAGGCCCCAAGAGGACAGCGATGAACACTGGTTTGCCATTTAAGAAGATGCATGGGCTCGGCAACGACTTTGTCGTGATCGATGCCCGCGTGCGCGACGTCGCCTTCAGCGATGATCAGGCACGGCGCATCGCCGACCGCCATACCGGTGTCGGCTGCGACCAGTTTATCGTGCTGGAGCCGCCGAAAAACGGCGGCGCCGACGTCTTCATGCGGATCCGCAATCACGACGGCGGCGAAGTCGGCGCCTGCGGCAACGCGACCCGCTGCATCGCCGATCAGCTGATGAACGAGATGGGCACCGACCGCGCCGTCATCGAGACCCTTGCCGGCAATCTGAAAACATGGCGCGCCGACGGCGGGCTCGTCACCGTCGACATGGGTCCCGTCAACACGGACTGGCAGTCGATCCCGCTGGCCCGCGAAATGGATACCCTCAGCGTTGATCTGAGCGCAGGACCGCTGAGCAATCCGGCCTGCGTCAACGTCGGCAATCCGCACGCCAGCTTCTTCGTCGATGATGTCGATGCCATCGATCTCGCGACACTCGGCCCGAAAGTCGAACACGACCCCCTGTTTCCCGAGCGCACCAACGTGCAGGCCGTGCAAATTCTGTCCGACAGCAAAATCCGTGTCCGCGTCTGGGAACGGGGTGCCGGGATCACGCTGGCCAGCGGGTCCAGCGCCTGCGCCACCGGCGTCAATGCACACCGCCGCGGCCTGACAGGGCCGCGTGTCGAAGTCGAACTTCTGGGCGGGACGCTGATCGTCGAACATACGTCTGAGGGTAGCGTCACCCAGACCGGCCCCTTCGCCACAAGTTTCGAAGGCATCATCACCCCTGATCTGATGGGAGCCGCGTGATGGGTGCACCCGAGGTCATCACCATGGGCTGCCGCCTGAACACCTTCGAAAGCGAGGTCATCCGTGACCACGCCGGGCGCGCGCAACTGGACGATACCATCATCATCAACACCTGCGCCGTCACCGCCGAGGCGGAACGTCAGGCCCGCCAGACCATCCGCCGGACACACCGCAAGAACCCCGGCAAGCGGATCATCGTCACCGGCTGTGCCGCACAACTCGATCCCGCCGGTTTTGCCGCGATGCCCGAAGTCGACCACGTCATCGGCAACGAGGAAAAGATGAAGGCCGAGACTTTCGCCGGCCTTAACGGTTACCCGGAAGTCCGCGTCGCCGATATCATGACGATCCGTGAAACCGCATCCCACCTGGTCAGGGGGTTCGACGGCCGCACCCGCGCGTTCGTGCAAATACAGCAGGGCTGTGATCACCGCTGCACGTTCTGCATCATCCCGTTTGCCCGCGGCAATAATCGCTCCGTGCCCCTCGGCGCCATCGTCGAGCAGACCCGGACACTGGTGCGCGAAGGCTACCGCGAAATCGTGCTGACCGGGGTCGACATCTGCTCATACGGGTCCGATCTGCCCGGGCAGCCGAGACTCGGCGAGATCATCAAGCGGTTGCTGGTACAGGTGCCGGAACTGGAAAGATTGCGTCTCAGCTCTCTCGATCCCGCCGCCATGGACGATGCGCTTTTCGACGTCCTGGCGCACGAACCACGCCTGATGCCGCATCTGCATTTAAGCCTTCAGGCCATGGACGACATGGTGCTGAAGCGGATGAAGCGCCGCCATTTGCGCAGCGATGCGTTTCGTGTTGCCGAACGCGCCCGCAAGGTTCGGCCGGACGTGGTGCTGGGGGCGGATCTGATCACCGGATTCCCGACCGAGACCGACGCCATGTTCGACAGCACGCTGTCAGCGGTCCGCGATATGAGCCTCACGCATCTGCATGTGTTTCCCTATTCGGAACGCGACGGCACGCCCGCCGCAAAAATGCCGAGCATCCCCGTCACTGAGCGCAAGGCCCGTGCCGAACGGATCCGCCGCGCCGGAGACGCCCAGCTTGCCGCTTTCATGGAGTCCCAGATCGGTGCCGATGCGCTGGTTCTGATCGAACGGGACGGGCAGGGCCTGTCGCAGCATTATGTATCGGCGTCCGTCATCGGCGGTGCCGAGCCCGGCGACATCATCAAAGGCCGCGTCACCGGCATTTCCGAAAATACACTGCAGGTTCAACGTCTGTCATGAGCGATACCGAAAAGACCGGTTGGCTCGGCCGATTGCGCCGGGGCCTCGGCAAATCATCCGACAAGATCACCGGATCGATTACATCCCTGTTCCGCGCCCGCAAGCTGGATCAGGCCGCTCTCGACGAGCTTGAAGAGGTCCTGATCACCGCCGACATCGGCGTCAGCACATCCGCCAAACTGGTCAGTGCCCTCGCTAGATCGAAGTTCGACAAGGACGTTACCGACGAGGAAGTGCGTGAGGCCCTGGCAGATGAAATGACGGTGCTGCTGGAACCCGTGGCGCAGCCGCTGGA
Source organism: Rhodospirillales bacterium (assembly GCA_040218645.1). Taxonomy (GTDB): domain Bacteria; phylum Pseudomonadota; class Alphaproteobacteria; order Rhodospirillales; family Casp-alpha2; genus UBA4479. The sequence continues at coordinate 141,336 of JAVJQZ010000005.1, read as the reverse complement.
CATCGACCCGGCGCGCAAGCCGCATGTCATTCTGGTCTGCGGCGTCAACGGATCGGGCAAGACCACGACCATCGGCAAACTAGCCAACCGCTTCAAGGCCGAGGGTAAATCCGTCATGCTGGTCGCCGGCGACACCTTCCGCGCCGCCGCCGTCGAACAACTGCAGATCTGGGGCGAACGCTCGGACTGCCCGGTCGTCTCCGGCAGCCATGGCGGCGATGCCGCGGGCCTTGCGTATGGCGCCCTTGAGAAAGCCAGAGCCGACGGCATCGATGTCGTGATGATCGACACCGCGGGCCGTCTGCAGAACCGCAAAGATCTCATGGCCGAACTGGAAAAGATCATCCGCGTGATCAAGAAGATCGACGATACGGCCCCGCACACGACGCTTCTGGTCATGGACAGTACCATCGGCCAGAACGCGCACAGCCAGGTCGAAACCTTCAAGGAAATGGTTCATGTTTCCGGCCTTGTGATGACCAAGCTCGACGGGTCTGCCCGTGGCGGGGTGGTGATCGGGCTGGCAGAAAAATTCGGCCTGCCCGTTCACGCCGTCGGCGTCGGCGAAGGCATCGATGACCTGCGCCCGTTCGAGGCCCGCGCCTTTGCCCGCGCACTTATGGGGCTGTCGTAGCTCCCGCTCCGTCGTCCTGAACTCGATTCAGGACCCATACTTCAACCCGGTATTGGATACACATTCTTATGGATCCCAAATCAAGTTTGAGATGACGAATCGTGAGTCCCGTGTTGTTATAGGTATAGATTAACCTCATGGGCCGACCGGCTCTAATGCCACCAGAATACCACGGGAGAGACAACACCATGCTTTACGAGCTTCGCATCTATCACTGCGCCCCGGGCCGCATGCCCGCGCTGTTGAAGCGTTTCGAAAACGTCACCCTGAAAAAATGGGAACAGCACGGCATCAAGCAGGCCGGTTTCTGGGTGCCCGAAATCGGCGACAACAACCATGACCTCTATTACATGCTGGCGTGGGAATCACTGGCCGAACGCGAAGAAAAATGGACGGCCTTCCAGGCCGATCCGGAATGGATCGCAGCCCGCGCGGAAAGCGAAAAGGACGGTCCGATCCTGACCGGCATTTCCAACCATATTCTGAAGCCGACCGCGTTTTCGTCGGTTAAGTAATCCCCGCTATTTGCAATAAGCTACCCTGAGCTTGCCCCGGATTATTTCCGGGGCTTGCTTCAGGGACTCAGCCCTCGGCGACATCGGGATAGACGAACAGCGCCGGTGTGCCGCCGGTATGCAGAAACACCAAAGACTTCGCGCCGGCGAGCTTACCCGTCGCTGCATAATCGATCAGCCCGGCCATCGCCTTGCCGGTATAGACCGGGTCCAGAAAGATGCCTTCCGTTCTGGCCAGTTGACGTAAGGCGGCCCCCATTTCCGGCGTCTCCACGCCATAGCCGGGGCCGACATAGGCGCCGTCGCAGATCACCTCGATCACATCCGCCAGATCGGGCCGCCCGAGCAGGCTACAGACATCCGCTACCAGCGCTTTGACTTTTTCCTGCTGAGCAGGCCCGGGGCGGCTGACACACATGCCGAGCACGGGTATCTCAAGACCGGCCAGCGCAAGTCCGACGAGCAGCCCAGCCTGGGTGCCGGCGCTGCCACTGGCCAGAACAATCAGGCCCGGATGCACTTTCTGTTCACGCATTTGCGCCGAAAGCTCGAAGGCACAGGCCACATAGCCGAGCGCACCGAGCGCATTGGACCCGCCGACCGGGACGACATAGACGCTTTCACCCGCTGCCGTCAGTTCCGCCGCAAGCCCCGCTATCGCCGCGTCCATGTCCGCGTCCTTGTCGATGTAACGCGGGACGGCGCCGAACAGCCGATCAAGCAGTGCATTGCCGTTCTGCTCATACAGATCATCGGTGCGGACCCGTTCAAGCACGCAATGGCATGCCATGCCGAGGCAACTCGCCGCAGCGGCGGTCTGGCGGACGTGGTTGGATTGCGTGCCGCCGGCAGTGACGATCACGGTGGCTTTCTTGGCGAGGGCTTCGGCCATCAAGAATTCGAGCTTCCGCACCTTATTGCCGCCGAGCGCAAAGCCCGTGCAATCATCACGTTTGATCCAGATGTCGGGGCCGTTGAGGGATCTGCTGAAATTGGGCAGATGTTCAAGCGGGGTCGGCGCAAAAGCCAGCGGGACCCGGGAAAACCCTGCCAGGATGTCCGCCATCAGAGGGCTGTCACCGGCATGTCGATGGGGCCATCGGCACGGCTGTGCACGAACTGATCAACATACTCGTTGCCGCTGCCCATCATCGTATCGGCATCACCATGCCAGATGATCTTGCCGTCATAGAGCATGGCTACCTTGTCACCCAGCCGCTCTGCACCAGCCATGTCGCTGTCGATTGAAATTGCCGTACAGCCTATCTGACGCACCAGATCAAGGATCAGGTCATTGATGACATTGGACATGATCGGATCGAGACCGGCGGTCGGCTCATCGAGAAGCAGAAGTTCGGGATCGCCGAAAATGGCCCGCGCAATGCCGACGCGCTTCTGCATCCCGCCGGACAGTTCAGACGGCGACAGATCGGCCACATGTGGATCCAGACCGACCATGACAAGCTTGTCGATGGCCGCACTTTTTATCTGTTCACGATCCGCATCGTGGGCCTGCAGGGCACGAAATCCGATATTTTCCCATGTCGACAGGCTGTCGAACAGGCCGGAACGCTGAAAAAGCATGCCCGTGCGGGCGATGAAGGCATCGCGCTGTGCACCGCGGAATCGCACCGTGTCCTCACCGTTGACGAGGACCTGCCCCTTGTCGACCGGGATCAATCCAAGGATGCATTTGAGCAGCAGTGTCTTGCCTGATCCCGAGGTGCCGATCAGCACCAGGGATTCACCCTCACTGACGCTGAGGTCGACACCACGCAACACATGCTTGGCACCGAAGCTTTTCGTCAGTCCGGCAATTTGAACGAATGGTTTCGTCATTCGGCACTTTCCCAACGCGAAGGATCAGGTGCCGTTTTATACCATTCGGTTTCACGTTCATAGGCGCGGCCGGCACGATACAGCGTTGCTTCGTCAAACGGGCGCCCGACGAACTGAACCGAAGACGGCAGTCCGGCCTTGGTAAAGCCGCTGGGCACGCTCAACCCCGGCAGCCCCAGAAAATTCACCGGACGTGAACAGTGACCTATTTTAGACAGCATTTCGGATGCACCCGGCCCGGCCCGGACATCCGATTCGGCGATGCTCGGCACATGCATGATCATCATCGGCGTCATCAGCATGTCGACATGGTTGAAGACCATGTCATTGAACCGGGCGAGAATCTCCGTACGCAGGTTCAGGGCCTGCAGATACCGGCTGGCCGGTGTCGCCAGCCCGCCCGCAAGCCGCCCGAAGGTCTGTGCGCCGTAGTCATCGCCCCGCGTTTCCAGCCAGTGTTGATGCAGAGACGCCCCTTCGGTCGCCGTGATCAGACTGGTCAGGGCATTGGTGTATTGAATGGCATCCGGCATATCCACATCGACGAACGTGGCACCGGCTTTCTTCATGACGTCAACCGCAGCTTCAAAATGTCCGGCGATTTCGTCATCCATGCCATCCATGAAATGGCTTGTCGGCAACCCGATCGTCAGCCCCTTTGCACCGTCTTCCAGTCCCGTCGTGTAATCAGTTACCGGCATGTCGGCGGAAGACGCATCATCCGGATCATAACCGGCGATCACCGACAGCATCAGGGCATTGTCGGTCACGGTCCGCGTCAACGGCCCGACGCTATCAAGCGTATGCGAAAGCGGCATCGCGCCATAGCGGCTGACCCGGCCCATGGTAACTTTCATGCCGACGACACCGCAGCATGCCGCGGGCAGTCGTACGGAGCCACCGGTATCGGAACCGAGTGCGCCAAAAGTCGCCCTTGCCGCCACCATGGCACCGGACCCGCTCGATGAGCCGCCGGTCATGTGCGCCGGGTTCCAGGGATTGCAAACCGCCCCCGTGTATTCGTTGTGGCCGGTAACGCCGAAAGCGAATTCCGCCATGTTGAGCCGGGCAATATCCAGGGCACCGGCCTGATCGAGTTTTTTTAGCGCTCCCGACAGCACGTCTGGCACGAAGCCCGCGCGCACCTTCGATCCGCATTCACTGACCCGCCCCGGACGGTAAAACATGTCCTTGTGCGCCAGCGGCACGCCCGCCAACGGACCGGTGCCGGGAACGGCATCGGCTTCTTTCGCCTGACGGCGGGCATCATCGGCATCCAACCCAGCGACGGCATTCAGCGCCGCCCCCCGCGTGCTCAGCCGGTCAATCGATGCTTCGGTAACTTCGGCGGACGATATCCGCCCGGATTTCAGGGCCGCGGCGATTTCGACAAGAGACGCATCGCAGGGATTGGCAGGCAGATCACTCACAACATCATTTCCCCGACGAGGCAGGGGCCAGTTCCCTGAGCAGTTTGTAATAGCGCGGCGGCTCGGTATCGAAAACAAGTCCGCCACCGGCATCGCGGACGATTTCACCAAGCGGCTTTCCTGACCGGGCCGGGTTCAGCACCTCGCGCTCGCCGAGATCGCTGGCCTGTACGGTTTTCATCCATTCACGGAACGCATCATCAGCATTCATGGCTTTCTGGTCCATTTCCCCGACTGATCCTGAACATACTCACCGGATGTCGCGCGGTTGATCGCCTTGTCGGCGGCAAGCCTTTCAACGGTCGCCAGGGGAATATTGTTCTTGCGCGCGATGTCGCGGTATAGCTGGCGGCGCTGCAGATTGATGTCATCGACCAGCGCCGCAACACCGGGAGCGTTCTGGACCACACCGATGTAGCCATCGATTTTTTCACCCACATAGCCGCGTGCCTGTGCTTCCTGCAACGACAGCGACTGGGCCGAAACCGGCGCCGCGGTGAAAAGACCTGCCATCAAAACAGCAACAGCAATCAGACGATAAAGTTTATGCATGTCGATATCTTCCTAGAACAGGCCCGGATTGCTCGACAGAGCCTGATCCAGGTCCTTTTCGACCCGGACCCGGACCTCGTGCTCGATCTTCACATTGAGATTGATGACAATGGGTTTATCCGGGGCTTCAACCTTGACCCGGGGTTCACAGGCAATAAGCGGAAACGATAAGAATACCGAGGCAAGCAAAGCACATAGGTTACGGTACGACATCGGTCGCTCTCCGTCAGTTGGCTCCTCCTACGGCTTTCCGGAAGGACGCTGCACGCTGTCCAGGAAGTTCCCCGGAAGGTCTTGGATAACGCTAGCGCTTTGCAGCAAATCCCGCAAGGCTCCTTGGAGAGAGACATTGAGTTCGATCCGCCTGCCGTCATACAGTGCCGGGTTGGCGCCACTAAGCTTGGCTTTCGCCGTGATTTCACCCGACAGCGGTCCATCCATGGAGACCTGCAGTTCGGTGTATCGGAAATCCGCCAGCGCCCGCGACAGCAGTTCCGCCATTTCCCCGCTCTGCTTCAGGCTTTCCAGCGCCACCTTGGAACGAAACCTGAGGACGCCGCGCCGATTCGACCATATCCTGGCATCATCGATGACGGGGCCATCCTCGTTGATTCGGATCGGGATGCTCCCCGCCAGAGTGCCATCGGCTTCCAGGCCGTCGATATCCATGCTCCGTGCCAGCGCGGATGCATCAAGTCCTTTCAGGTTGGCGACAAATACATCCGGGGGGCGATCAAAGGGGATGCTCAATTCCTTGATATCCAGCGTGCCGCCGACAACGGGCCAGCTGGCGCTGTCGATATGCAGGCTGTCATTTCCCGGCAGATCAAAAACGATCACCCCATTGCGGAGCGGCAATCCGGCATCCAGAAGACCGACTTTCAGCGTCTGCGATGCATCCGTCTTGAGCGTCACCAGATCCGAGAACACGATATCACCGCTGACGCCCGCAACCTCTGCCGGAGATGTGCCGAAAGCCACGTCGTTAAAGTGCAGCTTGGCCGTCGACGACATGCGTGCACCGGTCCACCCAACCCGGGCTTCGGCCCCGAAACCGCCAGACACTTCGGCAATGACGCCCTTCAGGGCCGGCAGCAAGGTCTGGGGTTGCACACCATCGGTTTTGAAATTCCATACCGGCAGTCTGAGCTGCAGCGCCCCCCTGCGATCCGGCACCCGGTAGCGGGCATCGATATTCACGGATGGTCCCTGGGTGAATCCCGCGCTGCCGTCGAAGGCCAGGGCTGACGGCTGATACGTTCCCTTGCCCTTGATGGATAATGGCTGCATCCGAAGCGGCCGCTGCTTGTCCGCCAGCACCGCCGACGTCAGGTCGATCCGGGCTCCCAGCAGCGATTCACGTCCTTCGAGACTGATCTCCGCGCGCACATCTGCCAGTGCGATGTCGGGCCCTTCAGCGCGAATGTCTCCACCCATAGACGCCAGCTTCGCCCACCATGTTCCGCGCTCGGCATCCAGGCTGGCGGTGCCGTCAAATCGCGGGAGCGTGCCGCTGAGCGGATAAGGCCCCGCACCTTCCAGTGCAATTTCGGTGCTTTTCAAAACCGCGGCGAGATCAATACGCTTAAGCCCGGCGTCCCCCACCACCGCATGCAGTACCGGGCCACCGTCGGCGCGCGGACAAACGGCAACGGGTCCAGGACGCAACTGCGTCCCCTGTATATCCATATCCGAGGCGCGCAGTTCCATGCAGCCGTCGGGATAGATTCGGATACCGTCGTCGCCGTACCCGATATTCCCGGCGAGCGAAACCTGTCCGCCGTTGATCAAAATCCCGGCTGCGGGACGCCCCGAGAACCGCGCTTCCGCCGACACGTCCATATCCAGTTGACGAAACGGACCTGACAGGCGCACCCCGATCTGTTCGGCCACCACCTCCAAGCCGCCAAGCCGCATCTGCCACGGGTCAAACCGCAATGCCAGATCCTCGAACACCACGCCATCCGTCGTCGCCGGCCAGACCGTCCCGCCGGCATCCCCCGAGAACGGGAACCAGTCGTTGAAGACCCCGTCGAAGACGGCACCGAGCCGTAACGGGTCGGCGGCGGTCGGACCGCCTGCGACAAAGGGGACATCGGCAATATTACCGAGGGAAAGTTCAAACCGGCGCTCCGTGCTGCCGGACGGCAGGCCCAGATCAAAATGCAGGCCGCTCACCGGGCGCAGGCGCCATCCCTGCCGGTCCACCGCAATCTGCAACTTCCCATCCAGCGTGGCATCGACCCCGTTTGGCGCGGCCAGCCCGAGATGGGTCAGATCAAGCACACCGGCGATACCGTCCATGGCCCGCACGGCCCCGGTCGTAACCTGTTCGGGCAGGGCCTGCAGATCACGCCGCGACCCCGTCAGATCAAATTCCATTGCGCCGACGACATCGATATCTATCGGCAGCTTGTATGGCCCCTTCAGCCCATCCGTCGCGGCCTCTCCATACAGATGCAGTTTTGTGGCAGGGTCGAAGACATCTTCGGTTTCAGCACGCACCTGCATGGACAGCCCGGTTCCGGTTCCCCCCATGAGAAACTCGCCCCGGGCCGCCTTGCCGTTGATCTGACCGGCCAGATCGACATTCCCCAGCTGAATGCCGTCGATACGCACGTCCTGCAGGGTCAGCGACCCGCCTCCCTCCAGCGCACCGGCAATCTGCCCCCGGATATTCACGGCGCCCGCCAATTCCTCAAAAGCGACCCGGGCATCACTGCGGGCGTTCTGAATATCAAGGGTCAGCTGTAACTGTTCCGAGGAATCAAGAATCGCATGCAGCCGTCCGCCGACTTGTGCCTTGGGGTGTTGCAGCGCGAACTCGAAATTGGCATCCGTGCCGATGCCGTCCGTCAAAAGCACGACGCCCTCAATCGCGGCGACCACCTCGCCCAGCGGTGTCGCAACATTGAGCAACCCCGCCGTCACCGTGACGGGGCCGATCAGACGAACCCCGCCGGCGGCCCTTTCGGTATCGGGTGTGTCATTTTCAAGAAACGGCTGCAGTTTCCCCAGATCGATGCCGGCAACACCGACGGAGAGCGGCAATTCCGGTTGCGCGACCGTGACTCCGTCAATGATCCCCTGCGACAGGCGGCCCGGCGAATAGGCAACGCTCAACTTTCTGGCCCTGATATTGCTGTCGCCACCGAAATCGATGCGAGCAATGACCGCTTCCGTCAGCCCGACCGATTCGACCGTCAGGCTCGCATCCGGAAACCCTCTGTCGGCGAGATAATCGCGTGCAAGCCAGCCCACCATCCATGGCAAGGCCAGGTACGCCGTGGCGGTCACAGCGCCGACGATGGCGATAAAAATCAATGACAGGATGGAGCGGCTCATACGCCTCAATGCTCTCGGGACAGAATCGGAACCCGCTCATACCTTATCAGATGATGGTGGTGTTGATCAGGCATTCGCGCATGCTCACGGGAACTTTACAGGCGGTCAAGCGCGAGGACCTTTAACTGACGCCGGAACGTGCCATATATTCCCTTATGTGCGAAGTTTTGACCATGCATGACGTCACACAGGCGGTATTGTCATTCTGGTTCGGCGAACTGGGCGATGATACCGAGACCATGCAGCCGTTCTGGTTCAAATCGACACCTGAAAAGGACGAAGAGATTCGCAGCCGGTTTCAGGACATCCACGAACGGGCCAAAAACGGCGACTTCGACGCCGAGGTGGAAACCGCGGATGACTATCTCGCGATGATCATTACCCTGGACCAGTTCCCGCGAAACATCTACCGGGGAACGGCAAACGCCTTTGCCGGCGACCCCCTGGCCCGCAAATGGGCGCGTCAAGCCATCGACAGGGAATTCGATCTCCATCAACCCGCCCCCAACCGCCGCATGTTCTTCTATCTGCCGTTCGAGCATGCCGAAAATATCGACGATCAGACCGAAGCGGTTCGATTGTTCGAGGAAATGGGGTACGATGAGCTGACGGGATATGCGAAGGCACATCACGACGTCATTGCCGCCTATGGACGTTTCCCGCACCGGAATGCCGCGTTGGGGCGCGAAAATACCGCGGACGAGGAAGAATACCTGAGCCGACCGGGGGCCGGCTTTTAACAAAGGAAGATAGCGCACATGCCCTCTTACGGAATTCTCAAAACCACCTGCCTTTTGGCACTTGCCGCGACGCTCGGCGCGTGCAGTTTCAACAAGATCGATACGGGGGTCTTCTCCCAACCGGCCGCGCCGAACGGCCGCATCCTCGTCGAGGCGGCCGCCTATAGCGGCGTCACCCCGACCCGGGTGCATTACGGCGATTCCCGCATCTTCGAGGAATACGCCCTGTACCGCTCCGCCAAAGGTCAGTCGGAAATGGTATTTGCCGAGACCAAGCCCCTGTTCAAGGACCGGACCGTCATTGATTACGACAAGCTGGTTGCCTCGCAGGTGCCGAAATGGCGGTTCAACATGGGCCAGACCCTCAAATTCGACGAAAGCTTCAACGTCGACAATGATTTTGCCTCGTTCTGGGTTCAGCCTTACCGCCAGGTCGAGAACGGACGCGAATGCGCCGGTTTTTCCAGCCGCTGGGATACCCGGATGGACGATCCGCTTCTCCGGCCAAGCAAGGTCATGTTCGGTTTTCACTGCGCTCCGAAAGGAACATCCTTTGGCGCCGAGGACGCGCGTAGCTTTGTGAAGGCCATTCAGATTCGCGGCATTTCCGTGCCGCTCCGGGTCGAAACGGCCTACGCACTGAACAAGAAAACGCCACCGCCGACAAAAGATGTGCAGACCACAAATCTCGTTCTCGCCCAGGATGGGGCAGGCGGCGGCATTGCCGGATTACCTGAATTTCCGCTGCTGTTTGCACGGGTCTATAACAATTTCGATGATGGTGGTTGCGCCAACTGCTGAAAGCGACGGGGATCAGTTCCCTAAATCGATGCCTATCCGGGTGGCGGGTTCCTCGACCCGGAAGGCTGCTTCATCGAAAGCCGGCGGACCGAAGAAGACCCTGGCATTGTTTGAAAAGCCGTAGTCTTCAAGCGGGATGCCGAGAAACCCCTGATCGAAATCGTTGTTGGCGTTTTCATCGTGGTAGACGGCGATCGCATACATGCCGGGTTCAAGGTCTGTAAAAACCAGCGATGCTTTTCGGTCCGTTATGCTGACCTGCCTTTCCAACCGCATCCCGTCGGATTTGGGGAAGGCTTCGGGCCGGTCGTAAAGCGCGATGTGCACATCACCGTTGTCACTTCCCAGCCCCGTGATCTCGACATTCAACGTCGCCGCGCCTGCCGCGTGTGACAGGAGCATCGTCAGAAAAATAATGGAAAAGCTCAGCCGTCCCATGACGGCGGTCCTCAGACCCGGATGTTCAGGTAAAAACCGCGTGGGGCGCTCTGATCGAGCGGCAGACCCTGATTGAGCAGGCCCCGAAGGCGCTTGAGCCCGGCCTGCTCCTGCGGTGTCTGTTCGTGTTCGAGAAACCGCGCGCGTGATTGCACTTCCCGCACTTCCTCGGACTGATAATGCGTACGTGAGGTCTTTGTCGCCCCCAGGCCGCCACCGCTCAGATTGATCCCATCCGTCATGGAATGGACGCTAGCTGGAAAAGGGTTAACGCCCGGTAAACGATACCCGGCTGCGCGGTTTTTTCTGTGGAAAGCTCAGGTTTTCGGATGGTTGTGGATGACGAAATGAGGCCCCCCGCCATCCCGGAACACGTTCAGCGCCCAGGTGATGCTCGGGAAAGCAAGCTCATCCCAGGGAATTTCGTCCCATGTGAACAGCCCCGCTTCCAGACTTTCCGGGCCGGGATCAAGCTCGGGGCCGGTCATCGCGGCTTCATAAATCATGTAAATCTGTGAAATTCGCGGAATCTCGAACATGCCCAAAAACGGGCCGATCTCGACCATCGCCCCGGATTCCTCGACAACCTCGCGTCTGGCGCCTTCCTGGATGGTTTCATTCAGTTCCAGATAGCCCGCCGGGATCGTCCAGTATCCGACCCGGGGTTCGATGGCCCGGCGGCATAGCAGGATTTTACCTTCCCACGTACACACCGCACCGGTGACAATGCGCGGGTTGTCATAGTGAACGAACCCGCAATCGACACAGACCATACGTTCACGGTCATCGCCTTCCGGGACCGCCTTCACCACCGGCCCCTGTGCCGGTCTGGGTTGATTGTCTTTGTGTTCGCTCATGATACTGCCGGATTACCCATAATCGGGAAAACGTCCCTCTTCACACCCGATCTTACAGCAGCGCATACTGTCAGGTATAACAAATAGCTGCAAATGCGGCTGCGAAACCGGTAACCGGGTGGTATACATACAGACCCCGCTTACAGGGATGCGGGCGAAGGAATGACATATGGCAATCCGTGCGGATCGCGAAGACGAAATGGACTACGATACGGCCTCCAGCGGTCTCGGTGAGCGGACGTTTCTGGGCGGGCTCAGTCTCGGCGCACGTTCCTGGCTGTTCTTTCTCGCCTGCCTGATCGCAGCCGGCGCTTTCGCCGCACTCTATTACCATGTCGATCAACGTCTCGATCAGTCCCTGCAGAACCTGCAGCGGGCCTCTCGGATCGATGAATTGTCCAACCGGGTCGAACGCGGCACCTACAGCCTGCAGGCACGCCAGCGCAAATTCCTGCTGACCCGCGACACCGAGATCGCCGACGGGTTTTCAGCCGATCTCGCCGACGTCTCGGCTGCACTGGATGAACTGTTCAGCTTCCCCGAAGCCCAGCCCCTGGCGCAGCACGTCACCACCATCCGCGACGGCCTGGTACAGTACGACCAGCAGTTTCAGACTTTTCTGAATGCCGAACGCGAAATCGGCGGCAATTCCGAAACCGGCCTGATGGCCCAGTTGCGCCGCACCTCCGCCGAACTGCGTGCCGCCTTTCGCGAAAACGGCAATTCGAACCTGATCAATCAGGTCGAGCGGATCGACCAGCAGGGCGATGAAACGATCCGGTCCGGTTCGGTCAAGGGGGTCGAGGAAATCCGCAAACGCTACGATGCCCTGACGGAATTCGTGGCCGCCGGAAATCTCGACACCGCCCAGAAGGCGCGGATCGATCAACTGCTGAAGCAGCACGAAACGCAGATGCTGTCGATCATCAACGCCCGCTTCGCGCTGGCCGACCAGACCCGCCGGTTCGAGGAACTGTTCGAATATTTCGTGCCGAGCCTGACCGGTCTTGCCGGATTTTCCGAGCGTCTGCGGATACAGGCCGCCGCCGACGTCCGCAACATGCAGTTGTTCAGCCGTTACACGATCCTTGGCGGTTCCATGGCGATCCTTCTGTGGCTGCTGTTTTTCGGTCTCCTGCTGATCAAGAGCCTGAGCAGTCCGGCAAAGCGGATCGCCGACGCGACCGAGCGGATCGCCCGCGGCGCCAGCCATATCACGGTCCCCGCGCAGGGCAACAAGGACGATTTCGGCCGCATTGCCAGGATGCTCGACGGCTGGGCCGATACCATCATTGAAGTGGATCAGCTGCGCACGGATCTGGAGCGCACCCGCGAGCGTCTGGGCAATGCCATTGCCGATGCCGATGAGGCCAGTGAGCGGGCTTATGTCGCCGAGCAGCGGGCCGAGAAAGCAGAACGTGAACGCGATGAAGCGCCGATGAAGGCCCTGCCCGCGCCCGAACCGGCTCCGCAGCCGGCCCCGGAACCTGAACTGAAACCCGAACCAGCGCACGAACCGGAAGCAGCGAACGAGCGCCCGAGCTATCGTCCCCGCGGCCGGCCTATTCCGGCCCTCGATTTCGGCGATGAAGCGCGCGGCGGTGCCATTTCCTCGGTCAGTCAGCAGTTGCAGAACTTTACCCAGTACGTCACCGCCGCCGCCAACGACGTTGAACGGACCGAAGCCCTGATCAAAGGCATCGATCAGATGACCGTTCTGGTGGACGATATCGGCGAACTGGTGACGACGATCCGGGACCAGAGCAATCTGCTGGCCTTCCGCTCACCCGGCAAGGAAGCCGTCCGTGATCCGTCCCGCGACGATGAGGACAATCTGGTGGCGTTTTCCGCCGACAAGCGGACCTCGGAAGCCGAACGCGTCTATGCCCAGCGCTTCGATCATCTGCGTGAAGCCACGGACCAGACCGAGCGAACCGCGCACCGGATCAAGAACACCCTGTCCGAAGTCAGTGAAATCGCGCGTGAAATTGCCGAAACGGCATCACATCAGGCGCTGGATGCCACGCACCGGCTGCTCAACCAGTCGGAATACCTGCAGAACATGCTGGACGATATTCTAAGCCGTGTGCATCCGGCAAAACCGGGTGCCTTGTCGGAACAGCGTGCCCCGAAACGCTCAAACGACGATCCGTTCGCCTGAGCCTTGCTGCGTTTGTCAGCCGTCCATCAGGACGATGACGCCCGGCAGCGACTTGCCTTCGATCCATTCCAGGAAAGCGCCGCCCGCAGCCGAGACATAGGAAAACCCGTCTTCCGCACCGGCATTCGCCAGAGCCGCCACCGTGTCCCCGCCGCCGGCAACGGACAACAGCTTGCCCGCCGCCGTCAGTTCGGCGACGGTCCGCGCAACAGCGGACGTTCCCGCATCGAAGGGCGTGACTTCAAAGGCGCCGAGTGGGCCATTCCACAGCACCGTCCTTGCGGACTGCAGACGGGTTTGCAGATCGGTAATGCTTTTCGGGCCGATATCCAGAATCATCATATCATCCGGCACGTCGGAGAGCGCGACGGTCTTCGACGCCGCACCTTCGGCAAAGGCCGCTGCGACGACCGCATCCAGCGGCAGAACGATCTCGCACCCGGCATTGCGGGCCACATCGACGATGGCGCGGGCCTCGTCGGCCATTTCCTTTTCACACAGGGAATTACCGATTCCGACACCGTTGGCGTACAGGAACGTATTGGCCATCCCCCCGCCGATCACGATCTGGTCGACCTTTTCGGCAAGGTGGCCGAGAACCGCCATCTTGGTCGAGACCTTGGCCCCGCCGACAACGGCGATCACCGGGTGGGCCGGCGTTTCAAGGACACCCGACAGGGCTTCGATTTCAGCCTGCATCAGGCGTCCGGCGACTGACGGTAACTGGTGCGTGATCCCCTCGGTTGAGGCATGGGCCCGATGCGCCGTCGAGAAAGCGTCGGATACGAAAATGTCACCGTTCGCCGCCAGCGCTTTGGCAAATTCCGGATCGTTCTTTTCCTCGCCGGCATGAAACCGCAGATTTTCGAGCACCACGAAACCGCCGTCCGGTGCCGATTCAATCACATCCTGCGCCTGGGGACCGATGCAGTCTTCGGCAAAGGTGACCGCGCGGCCGGATATCTCAGCCAGACCCTCGGCGATCGGACGCAACGACATGTCGGCGACCACCTGTCCCTTGGGGCGGCCGAAATGCGACAGAATGACGACCTTGGCCCCCTTGTCCGCCAGCTCGTTCAATGTTTCGAGAGCGCGGTCGATGCGCGTAGTATCGGTGATCTTTCCGTCGCGCATGGGGACGTTGAAATCGACACGGACCAGAACCCGTTTACCGGCGACATCAAGATCATCAAGGGTTTTCAGTTGGGCCATGAAGGTTCGTTCCTCGTCGTAAAAAAGTTGAAATCAGTTACGGGCCGCGACCGCACATCCAGCGCCGATCATGATCGACCCGGCGCACCGATTCATTAAGCGGACCGTACGTTCGGTGCGAAAGAGACGTCGAAGTTGCATTGCCGCAAGTGCATACATCACAAGCACACCCAGCAGCACCGTCAGTGGTGTTGCCACGATGGCAACCCCGCTTGTGAATGACAGGGCCGACAAATCGGTGAATGTCGGCAGGAAGCTGAGATAGAAAATAATCACTTTCGGATTACCCAGTGTCAGAAAAAGCCCGCCCAGATAGCCGCGCACGGCACCCCGCCGGCGCTCTTCGGCTGTCTGCAAATGCCGGTCATTCTCGTTAGCGAGAACAATAGGCTGGCGCCAGGCTTTAACGCCCAGATAGATCAGATAAGCAGCCCCCGCCCAGCGCACGACGATAAACAGTTCCCCCATCATGCCCGCGATCATCGACAGACCAAAAATAGCAAAAAGCAGATACACCAGATCGCCGCTCACGACCCCCAGAATGAATGGCAGGGTCGAGCGGAAGCCGAACGCCATGCTGCGGGCCGAGGTGGCAAATACACCCGGCCCCGGCGCCACCATCCAGACGAAGCTGGCGAGCGCCAGTGCGATTATCGCTGTTAAGCTCATGACTTCCCTGTCTGTGAAGAACCCGACACGCGGAGGTTATAAATCGCGCATGACGGTTTTTCCAGATTTTCGGCGCTCAATTTCCCTGAATCTGCTTCAGGCGTTGCCGTGCCGCCGCTGCTTTTTCCGCCTCCCCCAGCACATCATAGGCCCGGATCAGCCGTTCCCAGCCGGCCGGGTCGTTGGGATTTTCCTCCAGTTTCTCCGCCAGCCGCGTCACCATCGAGCGGATGAACGCATTGCGCTCTTCAGCCGTCATCTGCTGTGCCGCTTCGACATCTTCGCGTGACGGACCTGGTGCAGCCGGATTGGCCTGGGCCGGCTGTCCGGATGGGCCTGGGGGCTGATTCTGCTCTGCCTCGGATGCCGCCTGCTCAGCCAGTTGCTTTGCCTTTTCGCTCGGTTGCAGGTCCGAGAGGGCAAAGCCGCCTTCTTCTGCCGCGCGTGCGATCTGCGCACGGATCGTCGGTCCGAAGGTTGCGTTGTCAGGATGGATCGTCAGCAGATCAGTCCACAATTGCGCCGCGCCCAATAAATCCCCCCCAAACGCCTTGTCGAGGCCGATGTAGAACCATGGTTTCGGCAGAACCGGGTTTTTCTCCCGCGCTTCAAGAAAGTCGCCGAAAATCTCCGGCGTAAAGCTGCCGTTTCTGGACATCAGCCGTGCCTCTGCCCAGTCGGCGAGCAGTTCCGGATCACGGCCCAGCAGTTCAATCGCACGCTGGTAGGCGGCTGCCGAGGAACGTGGCTGCCCGATGCTGCCATAGGTGCGGGCCAGCAAAATCCAGCCTTTTGAATCGTCCGGATTTTCGCGCAGGCGTTCTTCCAGCCGCTTCGCCAGATCACCGATCGCCTGTCCCTCGGGGTCATTCGCATCGGCAACCGGCGCCGGTCGGATATCCGTGCGCTCCGCCATCGGGAAATCGGGCATGCCGGGGGTGCCGGTCTTGAGATACATTCCGAACGCCGCGACCGGCACCAGAATAGAAGCAACGAACACCAGCCGTCTGCCTTTGGCCGGGGCAACCTCGCGTGATTTTTCGGCTTCAGCGGTATCGGCGGCAGCCAGCAGCCGGCGCTGCACTTCGAGACGTGCGGCTTCGGCCTCGGTTTCGGCAATACGGCCTTCGGCCAGATCGCGCTCAAGCTCGCTCAGCTGATCCTTGTAGACGTTGATATCGTACTCGGAGCGGCCAGCCGCACGCTGCTGGGCACGGAACTGCGGCAACAGCAGCGCTGCCAGCACCAGAACCGTCAGCAAACCGGCAAGAACCCAGAACATCATCAGTGGTCCTCGTCGATCAGTCTGGCAAGACGTGCCTTTTCCGCATCGCTCAATGCTTCGGGTTTGGCGTCTTCTTTCGCATCGTCACGTTTACGGCGGAAGAACATGAAGACCGCAAATATGCCGAACAGGATGATCACGCCCGGACCGAACCAGAGCGCATAGGTCTTGAGCTTGAACGGCGGGTCCAGCAATACGAAATCGCCGTAGCGTGAAACGACGTAATCAATCACTTCCTGATTGCTGTCTCCGGCGACGATCCGATCGCGCACCAGCACCCGAAGGTCGCGGGCCAGGTCCGCATCGGAATCATCGATCGACTGGTTCTGGCAGACGAGGCAGCGCAAATCCTTGCCGACCTCGCGGGCGCGGGCTTCCAGTGCCGGATCATCGAGGATTTCATCCGGCTGCACGGCAAGAGCCGGTGATGCCAGCATGATGAAGACAAGAGCGGACAAAAGAATTCTCAGCATCAGCCCTGCTCCCGCAGATGTTCGATCAGCGGCCGTAGTGTATCCTGCCAGACCTCTTCGGTTATCGGACCGACGTGCTTGTAGCGGATGATGCCCTTCTGATCGACAACAAAGGTTTCCGGCGCACCGGTCACGCCGAACGAAATCGCGGCGACGGAACGCGGATCATCCCCGGCCAGCGTGTAAGGATCACCGTGCCGTTTCAGCCAGGCCGGGCCGGCTTTGCGGTCGGTCTCACGCCAGTCGATCCCGTGGATCGGCACCCACCCGTTTTCCTTGATCTTCATCAGAAAGGGATGCTCGACCCGGCATGCCACGCACCACGAACCGAAGATATTCACCAGCGATACTTCACCCAGCAGATCGGTATTGCTGAACCCTCGGTCATCACGTCCTTCAAGAGCTTGCAGATTGAACGCCGGGACCGGCTTGCCTTCGAGCATGTTCGGCAGCTTCTGCGGATCGAGCCCGAGACCGATGGCCAGGTAGACGCCGATCAGCAGAAATCCGGCAAGCGGCAGAATATAGAAAAAACGCTTCATAAAGTGCCCTTCATCGACCGGCCATCATTCAGCCGGCTGCGTACCGGCGGGCACGCTGGAGCGCTTTGGTGCGCCGATCCGGAATCGCCGGTCCGACAGCGACATCACCCCGCCAGCCATCATGGTCATAGCCCCGATCCACATCCAGACAACGAGCGGATTGAAGTAAATCCGTGTCACGTACGATCCGTCAGCATTGGCGTCCCCGATCACCGCATAAAGATCGCCCGACAGCAGGGTATGAATCCCGGCCTCGGTGGTCGGCATCTGGCGCACCGTATAGATACGCTTTTCCGGCATCAGAACCGTCACCGGATTGCCGTCCTTCGTCACCGTGAAGCGGCCTTCGGTCATCAGATAGTTCGGACCCTGTTTTTCCTCGGCACCGTCAAAGCGGAATTCATAGCCGGCCACCACCACGCTGTCGCCCGGCCGCATGCTCTGCACCCGCTCCACATTCCACGCCCCGGCCCCGGTAATGCCGAAAACGGCAAGCGCCAGTCCGAAGTGCGCCAGCGTCATCCCCCAGTTGGCGCGCGGCAGATTGATCAGCCGGCGCAGGGACTGACGGAACGGCTGGCGGAACAGCTGAATCCGCTCAGCTACTTCGATCAGCGTACCGATCGCGAGCCACGACCCGATCCCGACACCGACGATCCCCCACGGCGATGATCCGCTCTGCCACACCCATGTGGCGATCCCGGCCGCCAGTGCCAGCGCCATGCCGAGCCATAGCGTCCGTAGCGCCCGAAGCAGATCACCGCGTTTCCACGCCAGCAGCGGACCGATGGCCATGGCCGCAACCATCGGCGTCATCAGCGGAATGAATACCGCATTGAAGAACGGCGCACCGACGGAAATCTTGTCCTCGCCATCCGAGACCGCATCGATGAACAGCGGATACAGCGTACCGAGCAGAACCACACCCGCCGCCGTGCCCATCAAAAGGTTGTTCAGTAACAAAGCCCCTTCACGGGAAATCGGCTGGAAAAGACCGGTGCTTTTGAGCTGCGGCGCGCGCCACGCATACAGGGCGAAAGAGCCGCCGACGACGATCAGCAGCAGAACGAGAATAAATACGCCGCGTTCAGGGTCGGTGGCGAACGCGTGCACCGACGTCAGCACGCCCGAGCGCACCAGGAACGTCCCCAGCAGCGAAAATGAAAATGCCAGTATGGCCAGGAAGATGGTCCAGGCTTTCATGGTGTCGCGCTTTTCAACGACGACGCATGAATGCAAAAGCGCGGTCCCGATCAGCCACGGCATGAAGGAGGCGTTTTCAACCGGATCCCAGAACCAGAAGCCGCCCCAGCCGAGTTCGTAATACGCCCACCAGGAACCGAGCGCGATGCCACCGGTCAGGAAGCACCAGGCCGTCAACGTCCAGGGCCGCACCCATCGCGCCCAGGCAGCGTCTACACGGCCTTCGATCAGGGCCGCAATGGCAAACGAGAACGCCATCGAGAATCCGACATAGCCGAGATAGAGCATCGGCGGATGAATGGCGAGACCCGGGTCCTGCAACAACGGGTTCAGGTCCTGGCCGTTCTCTGCCGGCGGGAACATGCGCTGGAACGGATTCGACGTCAGCAGAATGAACAGGTAGAAACCGACCGCGATCAGTGCCTGTATCGCCAGCGCCCGGGCTTTCAGGGCGGGCGGCAGATATTTGCCGAACATGGCCACGGCGGCCCCGAAGATCGCAAGGATCAGCACCCACAGAAGCATCGAGCCTTCGTGGTTACCCCAGACACCGGAAATCTTGTAAATCATCGGCTTCGTCGAATGGGAATTCTGCACCACATTGACGAGCGAGAAGTCCGACGTCACGTAAGCGTGGGTCAGACAACCGAAGCTGATCGCCACAAGGACGAACTGCACCAGGGCGGACTGGTTGGCGAACGACATCCACGGCGCATGACCGCGATGCGCCCCCAGCAGTGGAACAACGCCCTGCACACAGGCCACCATCAGCGCCAGCACAAGGGCGAAGTGACCGATCTCGGCGATCAATAGCCACCTTCCTTCCACTTGCCGGATTTCTTCAGCGCATCGGCAACTTCGGGCGGCATGTAGTTTTCATCGTGCTTGGCCAGCACTTCATCGGCGACGAATACGCCCCCTGTCAGGCGGCCTTCACAGACCACGCCCTGACCTTCGCGGAACAGGTCCGGCAATATGCCGGTATAGGATACGCTGACCGTTTCCGACATGTCGGTGACACGGAACGAAACCGTCTCTCCGGCGGTTTTGTCGACGCTGCCTTCCTCGACCAGCCCGCCCAGACGAAAGCGCCGGTCGTCGGATACCTTGCCGGCGGCGACGTCACTCGGGCTCATGAAGAAGACGATGTTTTCCTCGAACGCGTTCAGGACCAGTGCCGCGGCACCGCCGAGCAGTAAAAAAGCTACAAGCACGAAGGTCAGGCGTTTATGTTTACGTTTCATCGCTATCCCTGGGCATCGCGGCTTCGATCCGCTGCAATTCGGCGCGGGTTTTTCTGAGGGCGTGGACACTGAGCAAAACCAGTCCGACCAGCACGGCGGCCGCAATGGCATAGCTTGGCCACACATAGGCGGCATGCTTGGTCATGCTGAGAATGCTGTCGGTGTTGTTCATGGCATCACCATTCATGTTTCCGGCCGTATATGCCGCTTCATAGGTTTAATGGGGCCAGCCCCGTACTTCAACGCCATGCTGACAGAAACACCGGTTGAAATCCCTGATTCAAATCAAAGAATCGCGAGAATCACAGAAATATCAGGTTATTTGCAGGAAAACCTGCCCCAGCGCCTTCTCCACGGCCCGCCGAGCCCAAACTACTCCGTTGCCTGACGGTGTCTGAGGGCGCGGATCCGGTTGCTCATTAACTCACGGCGGATGCGGATCAGCAGCAACCAGAAGTAATAGAACTGGAACGCCGCCGCCATCAGAAACAACGGAGTCAGCATGTCCGGGTGAATGGCCGGCCCATCCATACGCAAAACGCTGGACGGTTGATGCAGGGTATTCCACCAGTCGACCGAGAACTTGATGATCGGCACATTGACGAAACCGACCAGCACCAGAATCGCAGACGCCCTGGCCCCCCGGCCGGGTTCATCGAAGGCATCCCGGAGCGCCATGTATCCGAGATATAGAAAAAACAGGACAAGCACCGAGGTCAGCCGGGCATCCCAGACCCACCAGGTGCCCCACATCGGCTTGCCCCACAGCGAACCGGTCACCAGAGCAAGAAAAGTGAACGCCGCCCCGATGGGTGCCGTCGCCTTCGCCGCGACATCCGCAATGGCATGTTTCCAGATCAGCGCCACCGCCGCCGAAACCGCCATCGCCGAATAACAGAACAGCGCCATCCACGCGGCGGGGACATGGATATACATGATCCGCACCGTATGGCCCTGCTGGTAATCGACAGGAGACGCAAACAGCGACAGATACAGCCCCGCCGCGAAACAGACGATCATCAGCCCGAGCAGCCATGGCTCGAGCCGGCGGCTCAGACGCTGAAAGCGGGTCGGGTTGGCAAAATAATGAAGTATCATCTGTCCACGCTCATGTTACGGGGGTTATAGCACCTGATCACGGTCATGCCACCGCTTCACGAATGGCCTGTGCCGTCGCCCACGGCGTCAATGCCAGCGCCCCCAGGAAAACCCCGCCCAGCAGCATCAGATTTGCTTTGGCACCATCGCCGTACAGCACCGCATCCCCTGCGCCGACAGCAAAGATCAGCACCGGGATCACCAGCGGCAGCACCAGCAGCGACAGCAACACCCCGCCGCGCCGGGCACCCAGGATGAGGGCCGCACCGACACTGCCGATCAGGCTCAGGACCGGCGTGCCGAGCAACAGCGTCAGCAACAGCACCGGCCAGATTTCCGTCGGCACGTTCATCATCACGAACAGCAACGGCGCCGCGCAGATCAGCGGCAGCCCCGTGGTCAGCCAGTGCACCAGAACTTTAATCATGACGGCCAGTTCCAGCGCCACCGGCGACAGCACCAGAAGCTCCAGCGAGCCGTCCTCGTAATCTCCCAGAAACATCCGTTCCATGGACAGCATCGCCGCCAGCAGCGCCGCCACCCAGATCACCCCGGGGCCGATACGGGCCAGCATGTTCGGCTCCGGTCCGACACCGAACGGAAACAGCACCACGGCGATGACAAAGAACGCGATGACCATCAGGCTGTCCGCACTCTGGCGCATGGCAAGACGCATTTCGCGCCGGAACATGACCGCTAGCGCGTTCATGCCGCCGCCGAATTCGATGCGCCGAGAAGCAGGGTTTCAGCGGAAGTCAGTCCCAGATCGGAATGTGTCGAAATCACCGCCATGCCGCCGGTCTTGAGATGTGCCCCGATCAGGGTGGACAGGGCTGCCGCCGTATCCGCATCGAGGGCCGTCGTCGGTTCATCAAGAAGCCACAGCGCCGCGCCCGACGTCAGCATCCGCGTCAGGTTGACGCGGCGGCGCTGGCCGGCCGACAGATAGCGCGCCGGCAGATCGGCCAGATGTGCAATGCCGAACGCCTGCAGGGCGTCCGCTACCGGCATCCCGCCCGGTCCCGAGAGGTCGGCCCAGAACGAGACGTTTTCGAGTACGCTCAGGGCCGGCTTCACCGCGTCGGCATGCCCGATATAGACAAGGCGCTGATTATGGTCCGCGGGATCGTCGGCGATATCTGTCCCGTCCCAGGTAATCCGCCCCGAGACCGGCCGCATCAGCCCCGCCATCAACCTGAGGAGTGTCGATTTGCCGGCGCCGTTGGCACCTTTCAACAACAAGGCATGACCACTGGACAGACTGAAGCCGGTGTTTTTCAGCACCAGACGATCACCCCTTATGCACTCGATGTCGTGGCCGCTGAATACCGCCATTAAATCCCCGAAAATAACCCTGAACCTGTAGAGCAACGTATCCGATGGATTTAACGATGGAAAGCCGGTGCGTGGGCACGGAAGCCCTACCCCGAACATAAAGCGGCCGGGTCGCTCCCTGGGGAAGTCTGACCCGGCCGATTAGTTTCGGCGTTATCCGCCGATAGGGGACCAGAGAGGGGGGTCTCTGGTGTATAGACGAGGAGGTCTATGGTCATGAAACTAGCCGTTGAATGTGGCGCGATTGTGGCACCGAACATTACAAATTTGTTAGGTTCTCCGGGTGCGGTCCAAGCCATTGAAGCGCTTGAAAAAACCGTTGGAGAATTAATTTTCGCGGGCGTCTTCGATCACCTTGCCGTCATTCGGCAGAGTGCCCGGGGCGACACATTCCGCCACACCCTTGAGCTTGCAAACGTTCTGGATCGTGTCGTTAAGAGTTTCGACAAGGCCCGCGCCGGCTTCCGCAACTTCACATTTGACGGTCATTACGTCGGTATGCCCGTCATGGGTCACGACGACGCGGAGCCGCCCGATTTCCGGATGCCGCCGTGCGATTTCCGCGACCTGGGCCGGGTGCACGAACATGCCTTTGACCTTGGTCGTCTGATCGGCGCGCCCCATCCATCCGGCAAGCCGCATGTTGGTCCGCCCGCAGGGGCTGATCCCCGGCAGCACTTTTGACAGATCGCCGGTGGCAAAACGGATCAGCGGAATATCGGGCCTGAGGACCGTCACCAGTATTTCGCCGACCTCGCCGGTGCCGACCGGATCACCGGTGCCGGGACGGACAACTTCGACAATATGACGCTCGTCGACGATCAACCCTTCACGTGCCGGGCTTTCATAGGCGATGTTGCCGATATCCGCCGTGGCATAGACCTGCCCGCAATGAACGCCGAAATCCTCTATTTCCTTGCGCAGCGACGGTGGCAGGCCTTCGCCGGCAACGCAGGCCTTCTTCAGGCTCGACGCGTCTTTTCCCAGCTCCTGCGCCTTCTCAAGGATGATCTTGAGGAAACTCGGGGTCCCGGTATAGCCCGCGGGCTTGATGTCGTGAACTGCCTGGACCTGCAATTCGGTATTGCCGACACCGGCGGGAAACACCGCACAGCCCAGTGCATGCGCGCCGGCTTCGAGCATCATGCCGGCCGGCGTAAAATGATAGGCGAAGGTGTTGTGAACGATATCGCCTTCGCGGAAGCCGCTGGCGTACAGGGCCCGCGCCGTGCCCCACCAGTCCCGGCCGTGGCCTTCGATATCATAGGTCGGCCCGGGCGATTGAAACAGCCGGAGCATCTGCCCCACCGGCCGCGTGGTCATGCCGCCGAGCGGATCACCTACGGACTGGATAGTCACCAGTTCGGATTTGCGCGTTACCGGCAGAGTAGCGAGCGCCGCACGGTCAATGATCGCCGACGGGTCGATGTCGGCCAGAAGTTTCGTGTAATAGGGGGCGAGATCACGGGCGTTCGCGATATGCCCGGGCAGGGCGGCACACAGCTCGGCCTCGCGCTGATCCGGGTCGCGTATTTCGAGGTCGTCGTAGAAGTCCGTTCCCGGCATGATCAGCCAAGCCAGCGTTTGCGGCGGCGATAATGCTTCACATCGCGGAAGCTTTTGCGGCCCGAGCTCGACAGCCCGAGATAGAATTCCTTCACGTCCTCGTTTTCGCGGAGCGAGCTTGCCGGTCCGTCCATGACGACGCGGCCGTTTTCGAGGATATAGCCGTAATCGGCATACTTCAGTGCGATGTTGGTGTTCTGTTCAGCCAGCAGAATGCTGACCCCTTCCTTCTTGTTCAATTCGTTGACGATCTCGAAGATTTCCTCGACCAGCTGCGGCGCCAGTCCCATCGACGGTTCGTCGAGCAGGATCATCTTCGGATTCGACATCAGCGCCCGGCCGATTGCGCACATCTGCTGCTCACCGCCGGACGTATAACCGGCCTGCGACGTGCGCCGGTCCTTGAGACGCGGGAAATAGGAATAGACTTTTTCAAGTGACTGGCTGATCGCGGCGTTGCCGTCTGCCCGGGTATAGGCACCGGTCAGCAGATTTTCCTCGATCGTCAGGTGTTCAAAACAATGACGTCCTTCCATCACCTGAATGACACCGCGTTTGACCAGATCGTTGGGCGATGATGCCTCGACCTTGGCGCCGTCATAGATAATGGACCCCTTGGTCACTTCACCACGTTCAGCATGGAGGAGATTGGAAATCGCCTTCAGGGTCGTCGTCTTGCCGGCACCGTTGGCGCCGAGAATGGCGACGACCTGTCCTGTCGGAACCTCGAGCGAGACCCCCTTCAGGACGAGAATCACGTGGTTGTAGATGACCTCGATATTGTTAACGGCGAGGAGAATGCCAGCGCCCTCGGAATTGCTTCCGGGGGCGCCGGCGGTATCCTCCACCACTTGGGCGGAACTGCTCATGTTAGTTGCAGGTCCTGGGCGTGATGTTGTTCTCTTTCGCGTAGTTCGCGGAGTCTTCGGCGATAAGAGCGTCGATGACGTCACGATCGGAGGTGTAGAAGTCCGTCACAAAGCTCCATTCACCCTTCTTGGCGTCCCACTGCTGCAACGCGACCTTGCCCGGACCGGTGTGGTTTTCGCAGGTCACCTTGAGCGGATAGGTAAACCCTTCGAGGCCCAGAACCGCGAGGCGCTTGGCGTCGACTTCGAGGCTCTCGAACCCGTCACGAACCTGTTCACTGGTCGGGTTTTTGGTGTTGTGGATGCGCATGGCGTTACGGATCGCTTCCGATGTCCACATCGCGGCAACGATACCGCGGTTGTAAAGCACTTCACCGATGCGGTCCTTGTCGCCGTGTCCCTTGCCCTTGTCATAAAGGAACTTCTTGATGTCGTCGTGCGCCCGGAAATTGTCACCCGACGCATGGAAGGTTCCCGACAGGTAGCCGTTGGCATCTTCGCCGGCCGGCAGCACGTCGTTTTCAGAGCCCGACCACCAGACACCGATAAAGCGGTTCATCGGGAAGCGGATCGACGAAGCTTCCTTGATGGCGACCTGGTTCATCACACCCCATCCCCACATGAAGACCCAGTCGGGACGTTCGCGGCGGATTTGCAGCCAGGTTGCTTTCTGTTCCTGACCCGGGTGATCGACGGCCAGAAGCTGCAGATCGAAACCGTGCTTTTTCGACAGTTCCTCAAGGGTGCGGATCGGTTCCTTGCCGTAGGCCGAGTTGTGATAGACCAGCGCGATCTTCTTGCCTTTCAGCTTGTCCATCCCGCCTTCTTTTTCACCGGCGTACTTGACGAAGACCGAAGCCTGGTCCCAGTAGGTCGCGGGCATGTTGAAGACATAGGGGAACACCTTGCCGTTGGCGGCCGATGTCCGGCCATAACCCATCGAGAAGACGGGGATCTTGTCTTCGGTGGCCTTCGGGATGAGCTGGTAAGTGATGCCCGTAGACATTGGCTGATACACCAGCGCGCCGGAGCCGGTCCCCTTGGTGTTCTCGTAGCACTCGACGCCCTGCTTCGTGTTGTAAGCAGTTTCGCACTCGATGTAATTGATTTTGGTGCCTTCGATCCCGCCGTCACGCTCATTGAGCATGGCATAGTAATCGGCGATCCCGTTGGCCCACGGAATACCGTTCGGCGCATATGGGCCGGTCCGGTAAACCGTGCCCGGAATGGTCAGTTCCTGAGCATCGGCAATTGCCGTCGACAACGGCATGGCGAGCGCAGCGACCGCCAGTGCTTTCGTCAGTAGTTTAAGTCTCATGGTTGCCTCCCTTTGAGGTTGATTTGGCGGCTTTGCCGCCGGTTAAGCCCTTGGATATCTATATGTTAACGATTGTTCCCCTTTTTTGATAGGGGTGCCCCGTCAATACGGGAACGGCCATCTCCTCAGTTTCTCCTTCAGGATTTGCCAAAGCCTGGCCAGGCCGTGAGGTTCGACGATCAGAAAGAAGATGATCAGCGAACCGAGCAGCATGACCTCGGCGTGTTTCGCGGCGCCGACCGCGAAGCCCATGCCGTCGACCATGATGGTCTTCAGCGTGATCGGAACAAGGACCATGAACGCGGCGCCCAGGAAAGATCCCAGAATACTTCCGAGACCACCGATGATGACGATGAACAGGACGAAGAATGACTGGAAAATGTCGAAGGCCTCGGTCGGCTCCGCTGATCCCAGCCAGACATTGAAGTAGAGCGCGCCGGCAACCCCGATATAGAACGAGCTGACGGCAAACGCGGTCAGTTTTGCTTCGAGCGGACGGATGCCGATCAGTTCGGCGGCAATGTCCATATCGCGGATCGCCATCCAGCTGCGCCCGACCCGTCCGCGTACGATATTCTTTGCGGCCAGCGCAAAAACAACGACAAACGACAGACAGAACAGATATCTGGCTGCCGAGCTGGCTTCGGGTCCCGTGACCAGGAACCCAAACACCTCACGCGGCGGGGAGACGATCATCCCGGTCGGCGAATAGTTGAAGAACCAGCCGACCTTATTGAACAGCCATACCAGGAAAAACTGCGCGGCCAGTGTCGCGACCGCCAGATAGAAGCCCTTGATCCGGAGCGACGGCAGTCCGAAGAAGACCCCGACGCATGCGGTGATACCGCCGGAAAGAAGAATGGCGAGGATGAAGTTCATTTCCGGGAACATCGTCACAAGCTTGTAGGACGCATACGCACCGACGGCCATGAACCCACCGGTGCCGAGCGACACCTGGCCGCAGTAACCGGTCAGGATATTGAGCCCCAGCGCCGCCAGCGCATAGACCAGGAAATGGATCAGAATGGCGTTCGCCCAGTAGTCGTTGATGAAGAAAGGAACAACGACGAAGGCAGCAATCAGGATAAGACCAATGAAGAATCGGTCCTGCGTGATCGTGAAGATCGCCTGATCGGCCTTGTAGCTGGTTTTGAACTGGCCTGCTTCGCGGTAAAACATGGACGTCTACACCCTCTCGATGATTTTTTCGCCGAACAGGCCCTGCGGGCGAACCAACAGGAACACCAGTGCAAGCATGTAGGCAAACCAGTTTTCAATCGCCCCGCCGACGAACGGGCCGGCATACACTTCCGCGACTTTCTCGCCGACACCGATAATCAGTCCCCCGACGATCGCCCCCGGTACCGACGTGAAGCCGCCGAGGATCAGCACCGGCAGCGCTTTCAGCGCAATCAGTGACAGCGAGAACTGAATGCCCGATTTCGACCCCCACATGATACCGGCGACCAGTGCCACGAAGCCGGACACCGACCACACGATGACCCAGATGGTCCTGAGCGAGATGCCGACGCTGAGCGCCGCCTGATGATCGTCGGCAACTGCGCGGAGCGCCCGCCCGATGCGGGTTTTCTGGAAGAAGATGGCCAGTACGGTGACCAGCACCGCAGCGACGACGGCGGCGACGACCTCCAGTTTTTCGACGTACAGATTATGCGTGTCGAGCAGATAATCCCACGCCCCCGAAGGTAATCCCAGGTTGAGCGGTTTCACGTCCGAACCGAAAAGCGTATCGCCCAGGCCTTCCAGAAAATACGCCAGTCCGATCGTCGACATGAACAGAATGATCGGTTCCTGGTTGACCAGATGGCGCAGCACCAGAAATTCAACCAGCCAGGCAACGATCACCATCACGCCCATGGTGGCGATGATGCCGAGCCAGGCCGGCAGCACAAAGCCGAACAGTTCATAAAACCAGCCGTCGGGGGAGATGAAATCATAGAGGGCCAGACCGGCGAACAGTGCGAACACGCCCTGGGCGAAGTTGAAGATCCCCGACGCCTTGAAGATCAGCACGAAACCGAGGGCAACAAGCGAATACATCACCCCCGCCATCAGGCCGCTGATCACCGTCTCGATAAAAAACAGCATGTCCGCCCCGCCCTATTCGTCTTCGTCGTCATGCGCAACGCCGAGATAGGCGTCGATGACAGTCTGGTTTGTGCGCACCTGATCGGGCGTGCCTTCGGCAAGTTTCTTGCCGTAATCCAGCACGACCACACGGTCGGAGATATCCATGACGACCCCCATGTCGTGTTCGATCAGAACGATTGTGGTGCCGAACTCGTCGTTCACGTCGAGGATGAACCGGCACATGTCCTGTTTTTCTTCCAGGTTCATGCCGGCCATCGGCTCATCCAGCAAAAGAAGATCCGGCTCCGCGGCCAGTGCACGGCCAAGCTCGACACGCTTCTGAAGGCCGTACGGCAGTGTGCCGACGGCGGTCTTGCGGATCGCCTCGATTTCGAGGAAATCAATGACCTTCTCGACCACCGCGCGGTGTTCCATTTCTTCCTTTTCGGCAGGGCCGAACCGCAGCGCCTGCCAGAAAATACCCTTGGTCATCTTGGTGTTGCGCCCGGTCATGATGTTGTCGAGCGTGGTCATCCCCTTAAACAGGGCAATGTTCTGGAACGTACGGGCGATACCTTCGCGGGCCGCTTCGCTGGGACGCACCTGACGGCGGGTCTTGCCCTTGAAGGTGATGGTCCCTTCCTGCGGATGATAGAAGCCGTTGATGCAGTTCAGCATCGAGCTTTTTCCGGCGCCGTTCGGTCCGATGATCGCGAACACTTCATGTTCGTTGACGGAAAAGCTGATGTTGGACAGCGCCTTGACGCCGCCGAATGACAGGGAAATCTGATCAACCGCGAGCAGCGTATCGCCGATGTTTCGTTCGTAAGCCATATGTCCGTCGCTTATTCCGCTGCCTGAGCTTGTTGAGAGGGGAAAATCTGCGCCTCGCGGATTTTCACGTCGGCCTTGATGGTACCGGTGCGTCCGTCCTCGAAGGTCACGGATGCCTCGACCGGGCAGACATCAATCCCGGAATAAAGGGCATCAATGAGTTCACCGTACCGTTCGGCGACGGTATTGCGCCGGACCTTGCGGGTCCGGGTCAGTTCGCCGTCATCGGCATCGAGCAGTTTGTGCAGGATCAGAAACCGCCTGATCTGCGACCCCGACAGCGCCGCGTCTTCGGACAGGTCGCGATTGACCTTGTCGACGCATTCCGCGATCAGATCATAAACCTCGTCGCGCATCGCCAGATCGGTGTATCCGGAATACGCCAGCCCCCGCCGCTCGGCCCAGTTGCCGACGGCTTCAAGATCGATATTGATGAAGGCCGCCGCATGGTCCTTTTCATGACCGAAGGCCACCGCCTCGGTAATGTAGGGGAAGAACTTGAGTTTATTCTCAAGGTACTTCGGCGCAAACATGGTGCCGTCGTTGAGCTTGCCGACATCCTTGGCGCGGTCGATGATTTTCAGGTGCCCGTCCGCATCAAAAAAACCGGCATCGCCGGTCATCACCCACCCGTCATCAGTCTTCGTCGATTTGGTTGCTTCGTCGTTTTTATAATAGGCGACAAAGACACCGGGGCTGCGAAACAGAACTTCCCCGTTGTCGGCGATCTTGAGTTCGACATCCAGGGCCGGCGGGCCGACGGTGTCCGGCTTGATGTCGCCGTCCTTCTGCATGCAGATGAACACCGACGCCTCGGTCGAGCCGTACAACTGCTTGATGTTCACGCCAAGCGAGCGGAAGAAATCGAAGATATCGGGGCCGATCGCCTCACCTGCGGTATAGGCAAGACGGAAGCGCGAGAAGCCGAGTTCGTTCTTGAGCGGTCCATAAACCAGCAGTTCCCCCAGCGCATACAGGGCGCGGTCGACAAACGAAACCGGCCGGCCGTCGAGAATATCCGGGCCGACCCTGAGGGCGATGTCCATGAACTTCTTGTAGAGCCACTGGTTGAATTTCGACGCATCATCCATGCGGATCGAGACCTGCGTCAGAATGGTCTCGAAGATGCGCGGCGGCGCAAAGAAATAGGTCGGCCCGATTTCCTTGAGATCGGTCATCACCGTGTCCGAGCTTTCCGGGCAGCTGACGCAGAAACCGGCGACATAGGACTGGCCGTACGAAAAGATATTGTCGCCGACCCAGGCCATCGGAAGATAGGCCATGACCTCGTCATTTTCGTTGAGGCCGTCCCACAGCACGCCGTTGTGCGCGGTAATGATCAGATTGTCGAAGCTCAGCATCACACCCTTGGCCCGGCCGGTGGTGCCGGAGGTATAGACCATGATGCCGATATCCGACCCCTTACCCTTTGCGGCTTCGGCTTCGAACCAGCCGGGATTGTCGGCAAGGAACGCCCGTCCCGCCTCCATCAGGCTGTCGAGCGAGCGCACGAACGGCTGGTCATAATGCCGCATGCCGCGCGTATCCTTGTAGACGATTTCCTTGAGCTTCGGGCAGCGGTCCATGACTTCGAGAAGCTTGTCCGTCTGTTCCTGATCCTCGACGATGGCGAAGCTCGCTTCGGCATGTTCAAGGACAAACTGCATCTCTTCGGCGACGGCATCCTGATACATCGGTACCGGCGTCCCGCCCAGCGCCTGCGCTGCGGTCATCGCCCAGTAAAGCTGTGGCCGGTTGTCGCCGACAATCGCCAGACTGTCACCGCGCTGAAATCCGTATTGCCTGAGGCCCGCTGCCATCGCCGCGATTTCGTCATGGACCTGTTGCCATGTCCACGCCTGCCAGATCCCGAGGTCTTTCTCGCGGATAGCCGGTCGATCACCAAAACGGCGCGCGTTTTCAATAAGCAGTTTCGGAAACGTATCGGCCATAGCGCCGGCCGCTTTAGCGTCACCCATGTTTGCTTCTCCCTGCGCATCCTCCGGTCATTGTTTGCCGAAGTTCTGCGTTGCATGAAGAGAGGTTTACAAAAGTCACACCCGCCGACAAGTCAAAAGATGGTGATGGACTCTGCACCCCGGCTTCACATTCGCCGCATGATTTTGTTCGCGGCCACAACCATTACGTTTACGTAAACGTTATTGTTAAGGTATTTGGTAATCCCGCCATACCGATGCGTCAAGTCATGACCTTCAAGAGCTATGCCGGCTTGTCATGGACAAAGCCGTTGAAAACGTGGAGATTCCACATCAAATACTTAAGCAAACGCATGTCCTAATCACCTAGGAGGACCACAACGTGTCAATCACAGGTAAAGACAGCCTCGGAACCCGCAGGACACTCGAAGTCGGCGGAAAAAGCTATGACTACTTCAGCCTTGAAGCCGCTGAAGCGGCGGGTATCGGCGATATCTCCAGACTGCCGTATTCGCTGAAAGTCGTTTTGGAGAACCTGGTGCGCCGTGAAAACGGCCGCACGGTGACCACCGACGACATCAAGGCCATCGGCAAGTGGCTCGACACCCGCACCTCGGATCATGAAATCGCCTATCTGCCGGCCCGCGTGCTGATGCAGGATTTTACCGGTGTACCGGCCGTGGTCGATCTCGCCTCGATGCGCGATGCCATGGTCTCCATGGGCGGTGATCCGGACAAGATCAATCCGCTGGCGCCCGTCGATCTGGTCATTGACCATTCCGTCATGGTCGACGAAGCCGGCAATCCGGCCGCGTTCCAGCACAACGTCGATATGGAATTCGAACGAAACATCGAACGCTACGAGTTCCTGAAATGGGGCCAGCAGGCGTTCTCGAACTTCCGCGTCGTCCCGCCGGGCACCGGTATCTGCCATCAGGTCAATCTTGAATACCTGGCCAAGGTCGTCTGGACCCGTGAAGACGACGACGGCAGGATGATCGCCTATCCCGATACCCTTGTCGGAACCGACAGCCACACCACCATGATCAACGGCCTTGCCGTTCTCGGCTGGGGCGTCGGCGGCATCGAAGCCGAAGCCGTGATGCTCGGCCAGCCGGTATCGATGCTGATCCCCGAAGTCGTCGGCTTCAAGATGGACGGCAAACTCGCCGAAGGCATGACCGCTACCGATCTGGTGCTGACCGCCGTTGAAATGCTCCGCAAGCAGGGCGTTGTCGGCAAGTTCGTCGAATTCTACGGCGACGGACTCGACAACCTGTCCCTCGCCGATCAGGCCACCATCGCCAACATGGCCCCGGAATACGGCGCCACCTGCGGCTTCTTCCCGGTCAGCCCGGCAACGCTGGACTACCTGAAACTGACCGGCCGCGAAGACAGCACCGTTGAGCTGGTCGAGAAATATTCCAAGCTGCAGGGCATGTGGCGTGAAACAGGCGCACCGGAACCGGTGTTCACCAACACGCTGGAACTGGACCTGGCCTCCGTTGAGCCGTCGATCGCCGGCCCGAAACGCCCGCAGGACCGTATCCAGCTGTCGATGGCCTCCAAGGCCTTCAAGGAAGGTTTCAAGACCCTGACCGGGCGCGAACAGGGCAATTCGGCCGAGGTCGGCGACTACACGCTGGAAGACGGCGCCGTCGTCATCGCTGCCATCACCAGCTGCACCAACACCTCCAACCCGGCGGTTCTCGTCGGCGCCGGTCTCGTCGCCAAGAAAGCGCATGAACTCGGCATCAAGCCGAAGCCGTGGGTCAAAACCTCGTTCGCACCCGGCTCGCAGGTGGTTCAGGAATACATGGACAAGGGCGGCCTGACCGAACACATGGACGCCATCGGCTTCAATCTCGTCGGCTTCGGCTGTACGACCTGCATCGGCAACTCCGGTCCGCTGAAACAGGAAATCGAGGAAGCCATCATGGACAAGGGCATCACCGTCGGTGCCGTGCTTTCCGGAAACCGCAACTTCGAAGGCCGCGTGCACCCGCTGTCGACCGCCAACTATCTGGCGTCGCCGCCACTCGTCGTAGCCTATGCCATCGCCGGGAACATGAATATCGACATCTACAACGATCCCCTCGCCGAAGACAAAGACGGCAACCCGGTGTATCTGAAGGACATCTGGCCGTCGAACGAGGAAATCAGCAAGTACATGGCGAGCGTCATTTCAGCCGACATGTTCCGTGAGCGTTACGGCAACGTCTTCGAAGGCGACGAGCACTGGCAGAAAATCTCCGTCACCGGCGGTCAGACCTATAAATGGTCGCCGGGCTCGACCTATGTCCAGCACCCGCCGTTCTTCGATCCCGACGAAGCCGCCACCGGCGAGCCGGAAGATTTCATGGCGGCCCGCGCCCTGGCCATTCTCGGCAATTCGGTGACGACCGACCACATTTCACCGGCCGGCAACATCAAGAAGGAAAGCCCGGCGGGTGAATTCCTGCTCGAGCATCAGGTCCGCCCGAACGAGTTCAACTCCTACGGCGCACGCCGCGGCAACCACGAAGTCATGATGCGCGGCACCTTCGCCAACATCCGCATCAAGAACGAAATGGCGCCCGGCACCGAAGGCGGCTGGACCACGCACCGCCCGTCGGGTGAGGTCATGTCGATCTATCACGCGGCCATGCAGTACAAGGAAGAAGGTGTGCCGCTGGTGGTCTTCGGCGGCGCCGAATACGGTACCGGTTCGAGCCGTGACTGGGCCGCCAAGGGCACGCGTCTGCTCGGTGTCAAGGCGGTCATCGTCGAGAGCTTCGAGCGTATCCACCGCTCCAACCTGGTCGGCATGGGCGTGCTGCCGCTGCAGTTCAAGGACGGTGTGACGCGCGAGACGCTGAAACTCGACGGCACCGAGACCTTCGATCTGACCGGCATTGCGGACGGCATCAAGCCGGGCATGGACGTGATACTGACCGTGCACCGTGAAGACGGCTCGTCCGAAGAGGTCACGCTGCTGTGCCGGATCGACACCCTGGACGAGGTCGACTACTACCTCGCCGGCGGCATCCTGCAGTACGTGCTGGTGAACCTGAACAAGGAAGCGGCGTAAGGCATCAGGACCTGTCACGCCATTCAATAAAAAGGGCGTCCCTCGGGGCGCCCTTTTTCTATACGCGTTTTCTGATCATCCACCAGCGGTTCATCTGTGACACCCCCAGCAGATAGACCGCCGCCGCGACGTATGCCAGCAGCGTCCCCCAAAGCATCCCCATCGCCGGCAGGCTGAACGCCGCCGTGACGCAGAACGATATCACGCCGCCCAGCCCCATCGGCACATGCTTGAGCACGGCGGCGATCTCGTTGCCGGTATACGTGATGTGAATGACCAGGATCAGCGGAAACAGGGTGATCGGGAAGGCGGTCAGGATGCCGGTCCACTGCTCGCCGACGTTGCCGGCGACCCCGGTGATCAGCAGGATCGCCGTCGTCGCCATACCGGCGCGGAACGCCATCACCCGCCAGCCGAACCGGACCCGCGCCATGATCGGCGTGTTCGGCAGATAGGCCATCAGCTTCGACGTCACCACCAGACAGACCAAAATCAACGGCACCGAATACAGCAGCGGGATCTGTGTCAGGCTGATCAGCCAGGCCGAAGCGGCATATGCTGTATTGGCGCACAGCGACGGCATCAGCACCCCGCGCACACCACCGATCCCCTGTTTCGCGGCGACAGCGGCGTAGACATACACGAACACCAGTGTGGTCACGAAGCCCGGCACCATGTGATGCGCCGAACGCGCCGCGAAACCGGCCCCCTGTTCCGCCCCCGTGAAGATGATCACCATACCCGCCCCCAGCGGCAGACCGGTCAGCAGCCCGGCGGTCCTGGGCCCGGCACGTTCGGCAATCAGGGACATGGTGACGACGATCGAAATCGAACACAGGGCTTTCAAAACGAACAGGGTGTCGATCAGCATCGGATTACCTAGATATTTCCCCGGCGTGTCCCGTTCATTGAAGCGCGGGATCATTCGCCGATTGATAGCGGAAACGATACAGCAAGGAAACGACGCACTCACCGGCTTGTGACTTGAGCGTGATCGAGAAATGCGCGTATCAAGGATCATGACATTGATCTCTCCCCCGAAACGGCGGCTCAGGCTCGGCACGCTTCTGATGGCAACGGCGCTCAGTCTTTTTGCCACGCTGGCCCAGGCCGGCGAGAGGCTGACCGTGGTCGAACTGTATACCTCGCAGGGGTGTTCCTCGTGTCCGCCCGCCGACACCTATCTCGGCAAGCTGGCCGAACGCGACGATATCCTCGCGTTATCCCTGCATGTGGACTACTGGGATTACATCGGCTGGAAAGATCCCTATGCCCTGGCCAGCAACACCGACCGGCAGCGGTCGTATGCCCGCAACCTCGGCATGGGATACGTTTACACCCCGCAGATGGTGGTGCAGGGCATGGCCCACACAACCGGCTCCAACCGGGATGCCGTTGAAGACCTGATCCGCGACCTCCGGGGCGCGAAGCGGCTGGATGTATCCCTCCAGAAAACCGGCGGCGGGCTCAAGCTCGATATTCCGGGCGGTACCTTCGAGGATGAAACGGGGCGGATTTTCGTCGCCGTCTATGACGCCAAACATGAAAACGACGTGTCGCGCGGTGAAAACGCCGGTCATGTCCTGGCCCATTACAACGTCGTCCGCGAACTGGTGGAAATCGGGTCGTGGTCCGGCGAGGCGATCAGCATGACCGTCACCGACAGGATCATCGACATGGCCGGCCGCGATGGCTGCGCCGTGCTGGTTCAGTCCGCGAAAAACGGCCGCATCCTCGGCGCCGCCAGGATCGGCCTGACGCCAAGGACGTAAGCCCCCGAAAAATCATGGCCGTCACCCTGAACTCGATTCAGGGTCCATGCTGCGAGTCAACGAAATCGCCGGTTCTTTATGGATCCCAAATCAAGTTTGGGATGACCTTGATGCCGTCAAAGTCATTTGCGCCCCCTGCCGGATGAGGGGAAATCTATTTCCGTCCTTTCCGATGCACCTTCTCCGCCATCAGGCACAGAATCTCGAACATCATGGTGACACCGACGAGTGCCGTGTTGCCGCTGGGATCAAACGGCGGCGCAACTTCGACCACGTCACCGCCGACGATATCGATCCCCGACAGGCCGCGCAGCATCCGTTGCGCATCGTGTGTCGAAAAACCGCCGATTTCCGGGGTGCCGGTCCCCGGCGCATAGACCGGGTCCAGGCCATCGACGTCGAAGCTGACATAGGCAGGGCCGTCGCCCATCAGCTTGCGGGCTTCCTCGGCAACGCGGTCGGGGCCGAGATCGAAATATTCCTCGATCTCGATCACCCGGATGCCCTGCGCCAGGCCCCAGTCCTTGTCTTCGGGCGTATACAGCGAGCCGCGGATCCCGATCTGTATGATCCGTTTCGGATCCAGCAGGCCTTCTTCGATGGCGCGGCGGAACGGTGTGCCGTGGGTGTACTTGTGACCGCCGAAGTACCGGTCCCAGGTATCGGTATGGGCATCGAAATGCACCATGCCGAGCGGCTGCCCGTCGACGATCCCGCGCATGATCGGCAGCGTGATCAGATGATCGCCGCCGGCCGTCAGCGGCATTACACCGGCCGCATGGAGATCGGTAAAGTAGGCGCCGACCCGTTCAAGCGTATCCAACAGGTCCACCGGATTGACGGGCGTATCGCCCATGTCGGCGCAACTCGCCAGATGGAACGGCATGGTTCCGGTGACGTGATGCACGCTGCGCACCATCGTCGACAGATCGCGAAGCTGGCGCGGGCCGTGACGGGCCCCGGCGCGGTTGGTGGTCCCCCCGTCCCACGGCACGCCGACGATACCGATATCGACCTCGCCGGCGGCGGTTTCCATATCCACATGCGGCAGCCGCATGAAGGTTGGAATACCGGCAAATCGCGGCAGATCGGCGCCGGAGCGCGGCAGGTATTTCTTGTGTATCTCATCCATGTTCATCACCCGGTTGCCTGTATCTTTTATCCCTCAAGCACCAGCGTACGTCATTCAGCCGGCGGCGAAAACGGACAACACGAAATCGTCAACGGTCCGTCACCACGACGTCACAGGACTGCCACGTTTGATCTGTATGTGTAGCGCCGATCCGGTCATCACCGGACGCCACAGGTATCAACTGGGATATCACCTCGGATATCAACTGGGATATCAACTGGGCAACAACTGGGAGGCCGCCATGACCGACACCTATCCGTTCCCCGCCGTCGCCGGTATCGAACCGCGCCTGGCCGATCTGCTGCAGGACCCGGTTCTGCATGCCGTGTTGGCCCGTGACGGGCTGTGCGTAGACGATGTCCGCGCCACCATTGCCCATTGGCGCAACCGCCATCCCGAGGCCATGTCGCGGTTGCCCGCCGCAGCCTGACGGGTTTTTTGATTTGTCACATCGCCGGGTTGCATGGGGCCTGGAGGTTCCCCATACTTTGTGTGTTGAATGACCATCATCAAGGAGACACCGACCATGGCCAGTGACAGCCTGCATGCCCCCCGCGAACGCCTCAGCAAGGAAACCTTGCATATGCACCACGCCATCGTTTCCCTGATGGAAGAGATGGAAGCTGTCGACTGGTACCGTCAGCGTGCGGATGACTGCGAGGACGCGGAACTCAAGGAAATCCTGCTGCACAACATGCGCGAGGAGATGGAACACGCCTGCATGGTGATCGAGTGGCTGCGCCGCAACAATGCCGATTTCGCCAAGGAGATCGAGGACAACCTGTTCAAGGAAGGCCCGATCTCAGGTCATCACGGGTAAGCGCAGCATTACAGCCTGAAATCCACCCAGTCATTGATATCCGGGGCCTGAACCGTGGTCCCGGCACCCGACGGCATGTACAGGGTCACGCTCTCGACCTGTTCGTCGTCTCCCAGTCCGAAATGCAGATGCGGTGTCGGGTCGGTCATGAGCCCCGTCGATGCGATGATCTGGCGGGTCATCTCGTGCCCGTCGGCCATGACCACGGTGACATGCGCACCCAGGGTGCGCGGACTGTCCGGCACCCGGACCGTGATGAAATTGCCCTGTGAACGGTTCAGAAACGCCCGCAGCGGCCCATCCATGTTCAGCCACAGAACATCGGCCCGGTTGTCTCCATCCAGATCGACGATAAGCGGTGACTGGGCGTAGAGGTCGTTATCCAGCCCCAGCCCCGCCACCTGATAAAAGGCCGGGCCTTGGCCGCCCTTCAACTGCAGCAGCGCCTTGCCCGGCAACGGTGCGACCCTGTGGACCGGCCACTTGATATAGTTCTGCGCGACCAGCAGGTCGATATCTCCATCGAGGTTCAGATCCTCGAACTGTGCGCCCCAGGCAAATCCGTAACCGTCCAGTTTCATCTCCGCCGTCGCGTCCGTGAAAATGAACCCGCCCTCATTACGCAGATAGGCCCAGTCGGTGTTCTGGCGCTGATCATTGTTCAGATCCCCCTTTGTCAGGAAATCCGGAATGGATGTGCCGATGTTGGTGGCGAGAATGTCCTGATCCCCGTCGTTGTCCGGATCACCGATGGCGAGCCCCATCCAGAAGCCGTAGCCGGTATCCGTCGGGATCGGCTCGAAGCGTGCCCGGCCGGTCCGTTCAAGGATTTCCACCTCGCCGGTATTCTGGGCCAGGACCATGTCCTGATCACCGTCGTTATCGAGATCAACGAACGTGGTGTGAAAGGTGTTCTGCACCGATGCCGTCCCGGTCTCGGCGGTGACGTCGGTGAAATTCATCCGCCCGTCGTTCAGCAGCATGATGTTGGGTTTGGCATGGCTCGGATCGTTGAACGTGGCACTGCGGAACGCGGCAAAGGACACGAACACCGAAACATAAAGGTCGCCGAACCCGTCACCGTTGATATCACTGACCGAAACACTCAGCGGGATCGCGTCAGACGCCAGATTCAGTGCTACCGGGACCGCCCTGAAGCGGCCGCCCTCGTTGACATAAACCGTCAGGCCGTTTTCACGTGCCACGGCCAGATCGACATCCCCGTCTCCGTCCAGGTCACTGGACGCGGCGCCGTGCGTCGCCGGGGCATCTGGAGAGGTATCGGATTTACTCAGCCCCCTGTCCGCCATGACATCGACCAGAGCACCGTCCCGATAGGCCAGCAGCACGTCGGCCTGCCCCCGGCCGCCGCCGACAAACACTTCCAGCCTGCTGTCGCCGTCGACATCGATCACCGCGGCACCGGTAAACGGATGGCTCGGCTCGGTCCAGACATGCACGAAAGGTGTCGGAATCTCCTCGAATGCATCTAGCCCCGCCGGCGCCGGTGCCATGTGGCTGTCCTCGAACGTCGGCAGACAGCCAGCAAGCAGAAGTGTCGAAAGCGACAGCACCGATATCAGCTTGAGCATGGGCATATAATCTTCCGCCTGTTCAGATGCGCGAACGGAAATGATATCGCCGGGGGAACCGGATAGCACTCCTAAAACCGGTGCAGGGACAACACAAAAGCGTCAGAGGAACCATGAGGGGTGCCGTCCGGACAGAAAAATACCCCCGAGGGAAAACCCTCGGGGGCGAGTTTTAAACAGGGAGGCTTCACGTCTGGGAGACGCGAGGGGCCGGAGACCGGTCCCTCTATTCCGGACAGGGCGTCCGGAAACTGGTTGAAACCATGTGGATGTCAGCGTGTTCGGCGCTGTCGTCCGGTTTCGAATTCCGTATTCGCTATTGCGGTGCAACATCGAATGCACGTCTTATATAGGCAGGTGATGTTGGGATACCAGAGAAAAACGGGAATTGCAGCCATGCATGAAACGCATAGCTTAAAAACAGGCGCTATCTCTTGATAGGCGCCAATTTTTCGACAAGAAAATCACGGAATGCCACAATTCTGGCCGAATCCCTGAGTTCTTCCGGATAGACGAAATACATGTTCAGTTCCGGCCCCTGCAATTCCGGCAATACTTCAACGAGGTTGCCGATTTCGCGCCCCATATATTCCGGCAGCGCCCCGACGCCAAGCCCACTTTGCACCGCACGCAGGATACCGTAGATCGAATTGACCCGGAGCACCGGCTTCCTAGGCTTCCCTTCGCGCGCATGTTCGGTCAGCAGCCAGTTGAGGTTGGCCGCCGGTGGCCGCGCATCGTCGCCGTAGACGACGATCCTGTGCTTGTCCAGATCGCGGGGGTTTTTCGGCATGCCGTGATGCTGCAGATATTCCGGCGCCGCATAGACGCGGTAATGCAGGGTCATCAGCAGCCGCTGCACCAGATCCGGCTGCGTCGGCGGGGTCAGGCGGATCGCCACGTCGGCCTGGCGCATGGACAGGTCAAGTTCCGTATCCGCCAGCACCAGCGATACCTCGATATCCGGATAGCGGCTGACGAATTCCTTCATCCGTGATGCCAGAAACACCGAACCGAAGGCGACGGTCGAGGAAATCTTCAGGGCACCCTGGGGCCGTTCCTTGTTTTCCGCCAGTTGCGACTGCACCTTGGCCAGCTGGGCAAACACGTTATGCGCGGTGTCGTAGAGGGTTTCACCCTGTTCGGTGAGGATCAGGCCACGGGCATGGCGGTGAAACAGCGGTGTTCCCAGACTTTGTTCCAGTGCACTGACCTGCCGGCTGACCGCGGACTGGCTCAGGTTCAGGGTTTCGCCCGCATGGGTAAAGCTGCCGGCGTCTGCGACGGCATGGAAAACCCTGAGTTTATCCCAATCAATCGGCACGAAAGCTCCCCCCGGCCGGCCACGGTGATACCCGGCCTATTCGGCGGCGCGGGCTTCCTGATCTTCATGCTCGGCCAGAAAACGTTCGGCTTCGAGCGCCGCCATGCAGCCGGTCCCGGCGGCGGTCACGGCCTGGCGGTAGATACGGTCCTGCACATCGCCGGCGGCGAATACGCCCGCAACGCTGGTCTCGGCCGTGCCCGGCACGGTTTTGATGTAATTGTCTTCCCACATGTCGAGCTGGCCCTTGAACAGGCCGGTGTTCGGGTCATGGCCGATGGCGATGAAGACCCCGTCCACGGCAATGTCCTGCAGTTCACCGGATTTGGTGTTTTTCAGCCGCGCCCCGGTCACGCCCTTGCCGCCCTGTTCGCCCAGCACCTCGTCAAGCTGGTGATCCCAGATCACCTCGATCTTTTCGTTCTTGAACAGGCGGTCCTGCATGATCTTTTCGGCCCGCAGCTCATCCCGGCGATGCACCAGAAAAACCTTTTCCGCATGGTTTGTCAGATAAAGCGCTTCCTCGACCGCGGTGTTGCCGCCGCCGATCACGGCGACTTTCTTGCCGCGATAGAAAAAGCCGTCACACGTGGCGCAGGCGGATACCCCGAAGCCCATGAATTTCTGTTCGCTTTCCAGACCCAGCCAACGGGCACTGGCGCCAGTGGCGATGATCAGGGTATCGCCGGTATAGACGTTACCGCCGTCACCGACGGCGCGGAACGGACGCGCCGACAGGTCCACCTCGACGATGGTGTCTTCAATCATTTCGGTGCCGACGTGCTTTGCCTGCTCGTACATCTGTTCCATCAGCCAGGGGCCCTGTATGACCTCGGCGAAACCGGGATAATTCTCGACCTCGGTGGTGATGGTCAGCTGCCCGCCCGGCTGAATACCGCGCACCAGAAGCGGCTGCAGGTTGGCCCGCGCCGCATAGATCGCCGCCGTATACCCGGCCGCACCGGACCCGATGATCAGAACTTTGGTGTGGCGGGGCTCGGACATGACACTCTCCTGCGGGGATATCGGAACATGGTTAACTGGAATGGCTTTCTAAATAAGCCGAACTGCCGCCGGACGCAACGGAGGATGGTGCCGGGCCGGGGCAGAGGATGAACTGTCACAAAGACGCAATGATCTTGCGCAATATCATTGCGCAAATAGCGCAATTGATGATACGACATGATTCAAATCAAGACGACTCAAAGGGCCACATACGTGCAAAAAGTTAAGCTCGACGCCATCGATCTCAGGATTCTCCGTGATCTTCAGGACGATGGCCGTATCACCAATGTGGATTTGGCCGCCCGTGCCGGCATATCCGCCCCGCCCTGCCTGAGACGTGTTCGCGCACTGGAGGAATCCGGCTTCATTCACGGCTACCATGCCGAAATCGACGGCACGCATATGGGCTACAAGGAAATGTTCTTCGCCCTGGTCGGTCTCGACAGCCAGTCGCAGGCCGTGCTCAAGGGGTTCGAGGAATTCATGGCCCAATGGCCCGAGGTCCGGGAATGCCACATGATCCGGGGTGGCGGCGATTTTCTGCTCAAGGTCGTGGCCCGTGACAAGGAACACCGTGACAAGCTGACCATGGGCATCACGTCCGCCGATCACGTCGACACGGTGACGACGCTGGAGACCATCCGCACGTCCAAGGACCAGCCCGGCGTGCCGATCGATCCGGACATCGTCGACGAAGACTGACGCATACGTCATCCTGAACTTGATTCAGTATCCATAATACAGTGGCAGCAGTTTGATCAGAAAATATGGACCCTGAATCAAGTTCAGGGCGACGCATATTCAACTCGGAAGACCGGGCTCAGCCCCAGCTGACTTCGCAGACCTCGTAGGATTTGCCGCCACCGGGTGTCGCCACTTCGACGACGTCGCCAATGGTCTTGCCGATCAGCGCACGGGCCAGCGGCGAGGTCACGGAAATCTTGCCTTCGTCGAGATTGGCTTCGAGCGTACCGACGATCCGATACGTGGTTTCCTCGTCGGTGTCGGTATCGGCGACAAGAACGTAGGCGCCGAACTTGACCGTGTCCCCCGACATGTTGGCGGGATCAATGGCCTCGGCGCGGCTGGTGACGTCTTCAAGCTCGGCGATGCGGCCTTCGATAAAGCCCTGCTTTTCGCGCGCCGCATGATATTCGGCGTTTTCCGACAAATCGCCGTGCTCACGCGCTTCGGCAATCGCCTTGATGACCGCCGGCCGTTCTTCGGACTTAAGACGTTTCAATTCCTGTTCGAGGACTGTCAGGCCCTCACGCGTCATCGGCACACGTTCCATGTTTCCCCGGCCGGTCGCCCGACCCTCCTCATTCTTTCCCCGGAAAGGCGCCGCACCCGATCACCGAATGGCGATCACAACCGCGATCACATTTAAGGGGAAGCTTAATACGAAGGATCAAAATAAGCCTGCAACGGCGCGACTGCAAGTCCGCCTGCACCGCCTTCGGGAATGATGACGGCAATGGCCTCGGCAGCGGCCAGCGCCGCCGTCATGGTCGTATAGTGCGGCACCTGGTTTACCAGCGCCGTGCGGCGGATCGAATAGCTGTCGGCGATGGACCGCGCCCCCTCGGTGGTATTGATGACAAGCTGTACATCGCCGTTGGTCAACGCATCGACGCAGTGCGGACGCCCTTCCAGAACCTTGTTGAGCCGGTAGGCTTTCACCCCGTTCGCTTCAAGGAAGCGCTGCGTGCCGCCGGTCGCCATGATCGAGAAGCCGACACCGCTGAGAATCTTGGCGATCTTCAGCGCCTTGTCCTTGTCGCCGTCACGGACCGAGATAAACACCCCGCCCGACAACGGCAGCGCCATCCCCGCCCCCAACTGCGATTTGGCGAAGGCGCGGTGGAAATCCCTGTCGATGCCCATGACCTCGCCGGTCGATTTCATTTCCGGGCCGAGCAGCGTGTCGACTCCCGGGAACCGCGAGAAAGGGAACACGGCTTCCTTGACCGCGACATGTTTCATGGCACCCAGTTTGGGCAGCGTGAACGTCGAGAGTTTTTCACCGGTCATCAGGCGCGCCGCGATCTTGGCGATCGGCACACCCGTCGCCTTGGCGACGAACGGGACGGTCCGCGATGCCCGGGGGTTCACCTCGAGGATATAGATGTCTTCACCCTTGACCGCGAACTGCACGTTCATCAGGCCGACGACGCCCAGCGAACGGGCCAGCACCACGGCCTGGCGTTCCAGCTCGGCGATGATCGCATCGGACAGCGAGAACGGCGGCAGCGAGCAGGCGCTGTCACCGGAATGGATGCCCGCTTCCTCGATGTGCTGCATGATCCCGGCGACGTAGACGTCTTCGCCGTCACAAAGCGCGTCGACATCGACCTCGATGGCGTCCTGCAGGTAGCTGTCGAGCAGCACCGGGCTCTTGCCGGAGACCACCACCGCTTCGCGCATGTAGCGTTCCAGCGCAATGTCATCGTGGACGATTTCCATGGCCCGCCCG
The DNA here is from genome assembly GCA_040218645.1 of Rhodospirillales bacterium. Classification (GTDB taxonomy): domain Bacteria; phylum Pseudomonadota; class Alphaproteobacteria; order Rhodospirillales; family Casp-alpha2; genus UBA4479. Next base: position 97,157 of record JAVJQZ010000005.1, on the reverse strand, counting down.
CCCAGCACATAGCTCGGACGGATGACCAGCGGATAACCGACGGCCGCGGCGACCTTCAGCGCTTCTTCCTGCGAGCGGGCAAGACCGTTGGCCGGCTGGCGCAGGCCCGCCTGTTGCAGCAGCTCCTGGAACCGTTCGCGGTCTTCGGCCAGATCGATGGCGTCGGGCGACGTGCCGAGGATCGGAATGCCCGCCTCTTCAAGCGCGGCGGCCAGCTTCAGCGGCGTCTGTCCGCCCAGCTGCACGATCACGCCCTTGAGCTTGCCTTTGCGCTGTTCGACGCGAAGCAGTTCGATCACGTCCTCGGCGGTCAGCGGCTCGAAATACAGCCGGTCGGAGGTGTCATAGTCGGTCGACACGGTTTCCGGGTTGCAGTTGACCATGATCGCTTCGAGGCCGGCTTCCTTCAGCGCATAGGCCGCGTGGACACAGCAGTAATCGAACTCGATGCCCTGGCCGATCCGGTTCGGTCCGCCGCCCAGGATCGCTACCTTTTCGCGGTCCGTCGGCTCGGCTTCGCACTCCGGGGCGTTCAGGCCATCGCCTTCGTAGCAGGAATACATGTATGACGTCTGCGAGGCGAATTCGGCGGCGCAGGTATCAACCCGCTTGTAGACCGGCGTCACGCCAAGCGCATGACGGGCAGCGGTTACACCGGCCAGGTCCTTGCCCGCCAGTTCGGCCAGGCGTTCATCGGAAAAGCCCATTTTCTTGAACCGCAGCAGCGCCTGCGCCTCGTCCGGGATGCCGTTCGCCCGGACGTCCTCCTCGGCATCGACGATGTTCTTGATGCGCTCAAGGAACCAGATGTCGTACTTGCTGGCACGCTGGATTTCGTCCAGCGGCATGCCGTGGCGCATGGCCTGCGCGATATAGCGGATCCGGTCCGGGCGGGCTTCGTTGAGCACCGCTTTCAGGGTATCGTTGTCGACATTCCCGTCCGGCTTGATGACGCCTTCGATGGCGATTTCGTTCATGCCGGTCAGGCCCGTTTCCATCGAGCGCAGGCCTTTCTGCAGGCTTTCCTCGAAGGTCCGGCCCATGGCCATGGCTTCACCGACGGATTTCATCGACGTCGTCAGCAGGGCTTCGGTGCCGGGGAATTTCTCGAACGTGAAGCGCGGGATTTTCGTCACCACGTAATCGATGGTTGGCTCGAACGAGGCCGGCGTCACGCCGGTGATGTCGTTCTGCAGTTCATCAAGCGTGTAGCCGCAGGCCAGCTTGGCCGCCACCTTGGCGATCGGGAAGCCGGTCGCTTTCGACGCCAGCGCGCTTGAACGAGACACGCGCGGGTTCATTTCGATCACCACCAGACGCCCGTCTTCCGGGTTGACCGCGAACTGCACGTTCGAGCCGCCGGTATCGACGCCGATTTCGCGCAGCACCGCGATCGAGGCGTCGCGCATGATCTGGTATTCCTTGTCGGTCAGGGTCAGCGCCGGGGCGACGGTGATACTGTCGCCCGTGTGCACGCCCATCGGATCGACGTTTTCGATGGAACAGATGATGATGCAGTTGTCCGCATTGTCGCGGACGACCTCCATCTCGAATTCCTTCCAGCCCAGCACGCTTTCCTCGATCAGGACCTGATTGATCGGGGATGCCTGCACACCCGAGGTGATGATCTTTTCATATTCCTCGGTGGTGTAGGCGATGCCGCCGCCGGTGCCGCCCAGCGTGAACGCGGGCCGGATTACGGCCGGCAGACCGACGATCTGCAGCGCGTCCAGGGCCTTTTGCTTGGAGGCTGCGGACAGCACGGTGACTTCCTTGACCTTGCCGTCCCGGTCGGGAATTTCGATGATTTCGTATTCGCCTGTAAAGACTTCCGACTTCGGCGTGCCGAGGCCGATCTTGGTCATGGCGTCGCGGAACAAAAGCCGGTCTTCGGCCTTGGCGATGACATCGGCCTTGGCGCCGATCAGTTCGACACCGTATTTTTCCAGCGTGCCGCGTGCGTCCAGCGCCATCCCGGCGTTGAGCCCGGTCTGCCCGCCCATGGTCGGCAACAGCGCGTCCGGGCGTTCCTTGGCGATGATGTTTTCCAGCACTTCCGGCGTGATCGGCTCGACGTAGGTGGCGTCGGCCATCGACGGGTCGGTCATGATCGTCGCCGGGTTGGAGTTCACCAGAATGACCCGGTAGCCCTCTTCGCGCAGCGCCTTGCACGCCTGTGCACCGGAGTAGTCGAACTCGCAGGCCTGACCGATAACGATCGGCCCGGCGCCGATGATCATGATGGATTTGATGTCTGTACGTTTGGGCATATTAATCCGTTACCTCAAAGACGCGGCGCTTGGGATGCCAAGGGAATTAATGTGGGTTGGCCAAACGCCGCCCATCTCTATTGCCTCGTCCTTCGAGACGGCGCCCAATAAAGTACGGGGCGCCTCCTCAGGATGAGGCAATAAGATTTCAAACAAAGTCCTCATCCTGAGGAGCGGCCCATTTTCTCTTTGGGCCGCGTCTCGAAGGATGGGCACTTGCACGCTTTCGCCATAACCGCACACACCATCGTCATTCCCGCTTCCCCCTTCGTCATTCCCGCGAAAGCGGGAACCTAGGCCATCGGTAAATCTGGGTCCCCAATGCCTGCCCCGGGCAGCGACCCGGGGGCGCGGGGATGACAAAGTATGGAAAATCATAGCAATGGCACCAGTGCAGCTAAGATGATTGTGATGGATGCCCCGATGACAGCAATGTTCTCCATCGGCGCTAGAATTTCTGAGACCTTCCCCCACTGAGGCACTGGTGCCTCAGCAAGTTTTTGAGCCGCCTCTAGTCTCGCCAAAGCCTGACTTTGATCTAAGTTATTTAATCCCGCTTTTGGCACGTCATTGACCACTTGCTTAATTAATTCACGAACTTTCTCTTCAGTTACATGATCAATTTCACCAACATAGTCAGGCTCATTCCAAGCGTTATCCTGGCGGCTTACGCTTCTATTTGCTGCCGGAATATCTTCATTGAAATGTGGAATAATCTGTATAGCTACCCACTTGTTCGGTTCGTCAGATGCTATATCGAGTTCAATCTTATCCCAGTTATCACTAAGGAAAGTATCTTGTTTTTTGATTTGTGACTCAACGTAAAGCATTCCTTTCCCCGTAAAGGCAAAATCAGTCAACTTTTTTTCAATAAACCCTCGATGGATCAACGCATCCATGGCCTTATCAAAAAGCCTAACCCCAACGCCTCCAATCATAATCGGCCACGTAGCTGCATCGGGGTAACCACTAAAATAGTCGCGTTCTAACGCTAAATGAGCATTATTCCGTATAGCCTCTCTCAATGAGAATGCGATTAGGTCTTGTATCTGATCAAAACCTAACTCCGCCATCACCCCTCGTCCATCAGGTCGGTGAAGCGCTTGAAGAGATAATGACTGTCGGTCGGGCCGGGTGACGCTTCCGGGTGATACTGCACCGAGAAGATCGGCTTGCCCTCGACGCGCACACCTTCGTTCGAGCCGTCGAACAGCGACACATGGCTTTCGACCACCCCCGCCGGCAGGCTTTTGGCGTCGACCGCGAAGCCGTGGTTCTGGCTGGTGATCTCGACACGGCCGGTCAGCAGGTCCTTGACCGGCTGGTTTCCGCCGCGGTGGCCCTGGTGCATTTTCGCGGTCTGCGCCCCAAGCGCGCGCGACAGCAATTGGTGGCCGAGACAGATGCCGAAGATCGGCTTGCCGCTGTCGATCAGCTGTTTCAGCACCGGCACCGCGTATTCGCCGGTCGCCGCCGGATCGCCGGGACCGTTCGACAGGAAGATGCCGTCGGGGTCATGGCCGAGGATGTCGGCGGCGCTGGCGTTTGCCGGCACCACGGTGACGTTGCAGCCGGCGCTGGCGAGGCAGCGCAGGATGTTGCGCTTGATGCCGTAATCGATGGCGACGACATTATACTTGGCATCTTTCAGCGTGCCGTAGCCTTTATCGATGTCCCACTGCGTTTCATCCCATTTATAGGTCTGCTTGCAGGTCACTTCGATGGCCAGGTCCATGCCTTCGAGGCCGGGCCAGGCATTGGCCTTTTCAACCAGCCCCGGAATATCGAACTTGCCGTCGGGCGCGTGGCAGATCACCCCGGACGGTGCGCCCGTCTCCCTGATCTTGCGGGTCAGGCGGCGGGTATCGACACCGGCAATCCCGGGCAGGTTCATCGACTTAAGCCACTGATCCAGATGCCCTGTGGCCCGCCAGTTGGCGGGCTCGGTGATGTCGGCCCTCAAAATACAACCCCGGGCGGCCGGGGTTATGGTTTCGATATCTTCGGGGTTTGTGCCGACGTTGCCGATATGCGGGAACGTGAAGGTGATGATCTGACCGGCATAGCTGGGATCGGTCATGATCTCCTGATAGCCGGTCATGGAGGTGTTGAAACAGACCTCCCCGACGGCTTCGGTGGCGGCGCCGACGCCCCGCCCCCAGTAAACCGTACCGTCCGCGAGGACGATGACGGCCGTTGCGCCCTGGGGCGTGTAATATTCCGTGCCATCAGACGCGCGGAAAGACTCCACACCCTTGTGTTTGGGCGCTGCGGTTTCTACTTCATGTGTCACGATATTTGCCAACCGGGGTCGGTTTCGACTGGCAGAGTAGATACGCAAAGGGCTTGCTCACGTCAAGCGTTCCGGGCAATTATTTTTCTCGTTTAAAATCAATATGTTACAAAACACAATCCGGTTGTCAGGACAGCTTTGATAATATAACGTCCGGCCCTTCTGACCAATGAGGAGGAGATTCCATGCTCCGTCAGCAGTTGAACGACATGCTCAAAGACGCCATGCGGGCCAAGGAAGAGCGCAAGGTGTCGACGATCCGACTGATCAATGCTGCCCTCAAGGACCGCGATATCCAGGCCCGTTCCAAGGGGAATGCCGACGGGATAGCGGACGAGGAAATCCTCGGCCTGATGCAGTCGATGGTGAAACAGCGCCGCGACAGCATCGACGCCTATTCCAAGGGCGGGCGCCCCGATCTGGCGCAGCAGGAAGCCGAGGAAATCACCTATATCGAGAGCTTTCTGCCGAAACAGCTCTCCGACGACGAGCAGGAAGCCGCCATCGGCGAAGCCGTTTCCAAGTCCGGTGCCGAAAGCATCAAGGACATGGGCAAGGTCATGGCGTATCTGAAAGACCACTACGCCGGGCGCATGGATTTCTCCAAAGCCGCCGGCAAGGTCAAGGCGCAGCTCGGCGCTTGATAAATCCCGTCTTTACCGCGTACGTGGGAACCTCGCATGATCCTTCGAGACGCGCTACGCGCTCCTCAGGATGAGGAAACAAACAGTTTCGCCTCATCCTGAGGAACGAGCAACGCGAGTGTCTCGAAGGACGAGGCCTGCACATCTGTGGATAACTGCCTCTTTCATGGGATAACTGCCCCTTTGGGTGTCAATGCCGCCCTTCCACACAGCGTGCACCGGGAGTAGATTGTTCTGTTCACAGTCGGAGCGGACATGGCCAACTTTAGCCCGGAATTCCTGGATGAGATCAGACGGCGTGTTTCCATCGCCGATGTGGTCGGCCGCACGGTCCGCCTGAAGGAGCGTGCGCGGGGGGATTTCTGGGGCCTGTCGCCGTTCACCAATGAAAAGACGCCGTCCTTCCACGTCATGGAGGACAAGGGCTTCTATAAGTGCTTCTCGACCCAGAACTCGGGCGACATCTTTACCTTCCTGATCGAGGTCGAGGGCATGAGCTTCCCCGAGGCCGTCGAGCAAATGGCCGCCGAAGCCGGGCTGGAAATGCCCCAGGACACGCCCGAGGACCGCCAGCGTCAGGAAAAGCGCAAGACCCTGGCCGACGTCAACGAGCACGCGGCTGACTTCTTTGAAAAGATGCTGCGCATGCCGGAAGGGCGCGGTGCGCTCGAATACCTGAAGCGCCGGGGCCTTGACGACAAAACCATCAAGACCTGGCGGCTGGGCTTCGCGCCGGATTCCCGGGGTGCGCTCAAAGCCACCATGCACCGGGACGGCATCCCCGAGGCGCTGGTGATCGAGGCCGGGCTTCTCCGCGTCCCGGACAACGGCGAGCCGTATGACTGGTTCCGCGGCCGGGTGATGTTCCCGATCCAGGACCGGCGCGGCGGCGTCATTGCGTTCGGGGGGCGAATCCTCGGTGACGGCGAGCCGAAATACCTGAACAGCCCGGAAACCCCGCTGTTTCAGAAGCGCCATGCCCTTTATGGCCTGCATCTGGCCGGTGCACCGGCCCGCAAGGCGGGCCGCATGATCGTCTGCGAGGGCTATATGGACGTGATCGGTCTGGCCCGGGCCGGGATCGACAATGCGGTGGCCCCGCTCGGCACCGCCCTGACCGAGGATCAGCTCAGGGATCTGTGGCGTGTCGTGCGCGAGCCGATCATGTGCTTTGACGGCGACGAGGCCGGCCAGCGGGCCGCTTACCGCGCCGCCGAACGCGCCCTGCCGATCATGCAGGCGGGCCATGCGCTGCGCTTTGCCATTCTGCCGAAGGGCGAGGACCCGGACAGCCTTGTTCATACCCAGGGCCGGGCGGCCTTCGAAGAACTGCTGGAGACCGCGCTGCCGCTCTCCGAAATGATCTGGCGCGAAGTTACACGCGGGCGCATGCCGCAGAGCCCGGAAGACCGCGCCGACGTGCAGAAGAAGCTGGATGACCGGGCCCGCGATATTTCCGACGCCACTTTCCGGCGCCATTTCTCGGACTTCTTTTCGCGCAAATTGTGGGGCGAACGCGGCGCACAGGATTATCAGCAGCGCGGCGGCGGTCAGTTCAGACCACGCAAGGGCTTCGGCAAACAGAAGCTCGAAGGCGCGGTGATGGCCGATGCCCGGGCCGAAACCAGTAAAATTCCGTCCGCCGATCTGCTCCGCGAACGCATCTTGCTGTCGACCCTGATGAACCATCCGGAAATCTTTGACGAGATCGAGGAACGCCTTGGAATGCTTGAGTTTTCAACGCCCGAGCTTGACAACGTCCGCCAGCGGGTCTTAAACACCCTCGCCCGGCATGAAAGTCTTGACTCTGGAGGTCTGCGAGACCACCTCTCGGAGGAAGGCCTCAGTGCCGAAACCGGCCTGCTATTAAGCACAAGCGTCTATATGCATGCCCGGTTTGCGAGACCGGACAGCGACGTGAAGGAAGCCCTCGAAGGGTGGCATGACACCTACCGGCGGCTGACCGCGAAAGCCCATGACACGGAATTGCGTCAGGCGGAAGCGGCATTGGGGGAAGAGACAACGGAAATGGCCTTTGGCCGTGTTAAGGCCTTGAAGGTCAACTGATTTTGGGGTCGCCGCCGCCATCATGGCGCCGGTCGTTTAGGGGTTTTGTATATTGGCTAAAGCACAAACGAGCGAAGTGCGCACCACTTCCGAGGAAAGCACCGACAGCCCGCTGCTGGACACCCTGGGGGCCGCCGTCAAGAAGATGGTCACGAAAGGCAAGGAACGTGGCTATGTCACCTATGACGAGCTGAATTCCGCGCTGCCGCCCGAAGACGTCTCCTCCGAGCAGATCGAAGACACCATGGCGATGCTCTCCGAAATGGGCATCAACGTTGTCGAGAACGAAGAGCAGGAAGAAGCCGCCAACGACACCGTCACCGATGACGACGACGGCGAGGAAGAGAAAAAATCCACCGCCGGCAACGTCGACGAGAGCGACCTTGGCCGCACCGACGATCCGGTGCGTATGTATCTCCGCGAAATGGGCTCGGTCGAACTGCTGTCGCGCGAGGGCGAAATCGCCATCGCCAAACGCATCGAAGCCGGCCGCGACATGATGATCGGCGGCATCTGCGAAAGCCCGCTGACCATCCAGGCCATCGTGCGCTGGCATGACGCGCTGGTCGCCGAGGAAATCCTGCTGCGCGAGATCGTCGATCTCGACGCGACGCTGGGCGGCGGACCGGGTCAGGCACCGCAGGGCGGCGTCAGCGAGGAAGACGAGGACGAAGAGGACGAGACGGAAACCGAGGCCGCTGCCCCCGCCGTCGAGGAAAAGCCCGCCGAGAAAAAGGAAGAGGCCCCGAAGAAAGCCAAAGCCGAGGGTGACGACGACGAAGAGGAAAAGTCGGAAGAAGGCAGCACCGACGACGACGATGACGAGGATGACGACGAGCAGAACAACATGTCGCTCGCCGCGCTCGAGGAAAAGCTCAAGCCCGAAGTCATCGAGACCTTTGAAGAGATCGCCAAGACCTACAAGAAGTTCCAGCGCCTGCAGATCATCCGCATGGAAGCGATGCAGGGTGTCGGCGAGTTCAAGGACTCGCAGGAAAAGCGTTACGTCAAACTGCGCCAGGAACTGATCGAACTGATGGAGCGCGTGCACCTCAACAACGACCGCATCGAAGCGCTGGTCGATCAGCTCTATGGCCTCAACCAGCGTCTGGTCCGGCTCGAAGGCAAGCTGTTGCGCCTCGCCACCACGTCGCGCATCCGCCGCGAGGATTTCCTCGAGAACTACCGCGGCTTCGAGCTTGATCCCGACTGGATCAAACGCTGCAAGAAGATGCCGACCAAGAACTGGCAGCGTTTCGCCGAGCGCTACAAGGATGACGTCATCGAAATCCGCGAGGAAGTTTCCAACGTGTCCGGCGCCGTCGGTCTGCCGATCGGCGAATTCCGCCGCATCGTCGGGATCGTCCAGAAAGGCGAACGCGAAGCCGCCAAGGCGAAAAAGGAAATGATCGAGGCCAACCTGCGTCTCGTGATCTCGATTGCCAAGAAATACACCAACCGCGGCCTGCAGTTCCTGGACCTGATTCAGGAAGGCAACATCGGTCTGATGAAGGCCGTCGACAAGTTCGAATACCGCCGTGGTTACAAGTTCTCGACCTACGCCACGTGGTGGATCCGTCAGGCCATAACCCGCTCCATCGCCGACCAGGCCCGCACCATCCGTATTCCGGTGCACATGATAGAGACCATCAACAAGCTGGTCCGCACATCACGCCAGATGCTGCACGAAATCGGCCGCGAGCCGACGCCGGAAGAACTGGCGACGAAGCTCTCCATGCCGCTCGAAAAAGTGCGCAAGGTGTTGAAGATCGCCAAGGAGCCGATCTCGCTCGAAACGCCGATCGGCGACGAGGAAGACAGCCATCTCGGTGATTTCATCGAGGACAAGCTGGCCGTGCAGCCGCTGGACGCCGCCATTCAGGCGAACCTGCGCGAAACCACGACCCGCGTGCTGGCCTCGCTCACACCGCGTGAAGAACGCGTGCTGCGCATGCGCTTCGGCATCTGCATGAAAACGGATCACACGCTGGAGGAAGTCGGCAAGAAGTTCTCGGTCACCCGCGAACGTATCCGCCAGATCGAAGCCAAGGCTCTGCGCAAGCTCAAGCACCCGTCGCGGTCACGGAAACTGAGAAGCTTCCTCGATTACTAGGTAAATGGATATCCGTGTCGCAAGCATCGAAGACTTTGCGACTGCCGTCGATTGGGCCGCCGCCGAAGGGTGGGACCCGGGCCTGGATGATCTCGAAATATTTCATGGAACCGATCCATCGGGATTCCTGATGGGCTATGTCGGCGAGACCCCGGTCTCGTCGATCTCCGTCGTGAAATACGGCGGCGGCTACGGCTTTCTCGGATTCTACATCGTACACCCCGACTTTCGCGGTCAGGGCCACGGCATCGCGACCTGGAATGCCGGCATGGCGTACCTTGCAGAATGCACCATCGGCCTCGACGGCGTCGTGGCACAGCAGGATAACTATCGCCAGAGCGGCTTCGTACTTACGGGGCGTAATATCCGTCATTCAGGCATGCCCTCGCGTATCGGCGGCGGCGATAAAGCGAACTGCGTCGTCCGGGCCGTGCAACCTGATGACCTTGACGCCGTTGCCGATTATGATGCCCGGCACTTTCCGGTTCCGCGCGACTCCTTCATAACCGGCTGGATATTGCCCGATGATCCTGCGCCGACACGCCTGAGCCTGATTGCCATCCGTGACGGCGAGATCAAGGGGCTCGGCACAATCCGCACCTGCAGGACCGGCAACAAGATCGGCCCCCTGTTCGCCGAAGATGCTTTGGTGGCCGCAGCATTGTTCGATGGCCTCTGCTCTCTCATACCGGACGGTGCGGCCGTTTCCCTCGACACCCCTGAAGACAATCAATCCGCCGTCGCCATGGCTGTTCGCGCCGGGCTGGCGCCGGTGTTCGAGACCGCGCGCATGTACAAAGGCCAGGCGCCTGACCTGCCCATCGGACAGATTTTCGGGGTTACGACGTTCGAGTTGGGCTGATAGCCAACAGGTGGCTGAAGCTGGCGCACGTTCGCTCTCAAAGAAAATACCCGATCATCCGCCCCAGGATCAGCACCGCGATCCATATGGCGATCGACACCGCACCGGCGATCCGCAATCGCCGGTTGGGTTCGGTCGGATTCAGGATGCTTTCCTCGGACTGCACCAGTTCCGCCCAGCGCGGCACGGCCCGCACCAGCCCGACGTTGATCAGCCCGGCACCGATCAGCGCGAGCTTGGCCAGGAACAGATCGCTGCCCGCGTAATCGACCGGCTTGACGATGAACAGGGCCGCGCCCGTAAGCGCCGCGATGGCCAGCCCGGTGGCCGCCGTCGGCACCAGAACCGCCGCCAGCGTCCGCACCCGGCCCTTTTTGATGATCCCCATCAGGCGCAGATCGAGCGGTATGATGGCGCCGATCAGCAAGGCGATGCCCAGAATATGCGCGGCGTTGACGAGCGGATAGACCCAGAACGATGCCCGCAGCATCGCCGCCGGTTCCGACTGCGCAATGGCATTCAGATACTCCACGGCTGGCCTCCCCTCGGCTCACTCAGCGCACGGCGTTACCCGGGTAATTGAAGAACGTCTTTTTTTACCGGGCGTCAGTTACGGTCAGGATACAGGTCGTAGGTCTTGCCGTCGATTATGACCCGCTCGGCCTTGACCAGACGTTCGTCCGGGTCCTTGGAGCGATGGCCGCTGACCGTGATTTCATTGCCTGGACGCAGCATGTCGTCGGTCAGACCGGCACGCTCGTTGCGCCATGGCTGGCCGACCTCGATGGTCCAGTGTTCGCCGTTGACGTCGATCCGGACAAGACCGTGCGGGTTGCCGAGTCGGGCCAGGACGACATTGCCGGTAATCTCGAAGTTGCCGTCTTCGGCCCAGCGCCAGCCGTGGTGCGCACTGGCGGGCGATGCGGTCAGGACAGCGCCGGCAAGCCCCATCATCAGGGCAAACATCAGGCTGATACTCAAAAGGCGTCGTTGAATGTTCATTCAGGCCTCCCGTTGACATCATTCATTCATGTTTACATGAGGGCGCGGGCATGTCTTTACAAGGAGACGGTGCGCGGGGGCCGTGCGCGGCGCACGCGTTCGCTCAGTGCACGCTGTCGGCGACGTTCCCGCGCAGGAAAAGGCGGCGCTGTCTGAGCGGGTTGTCCCCCGTCGCGCTGTGCCACGTGCAGCGATTGTCCCAGACAAGGGTGTCGCCCATGCGCCACTGATGGTTGGCCTGGAACCGGTCCTGACCGCACCACGCATAGACCTCGTCCAGCAGGTCGACGGCTTCGTCATCGGGCATGCCGAGAATGCCGACGGTGTGGATCGGATTGACGAAGATGGACTCCCGCCCGGTATCGGGATGACGGCGCACCACCGGATGATCGATCAGCGGCTTGTCGCGGTCGGCGGGGTTGAGGCGGTTCTGCACATCCTTGCTGCGACCGCCGAAGCGAAACGTGCCGCGCAGCCCCTGCAGCTTCGATTTCAGGGCCTCGGGCATTTCCTCGTACGCCAGATACATGTTGGCGAACAGCGTATCGCCGCCCTTTTCAGGTAGTTCGAGGGGGTGCAGCATGGTCGCCTTGGCCGGCTGGTCGAGGTAGCACATATCCGAATGCCAGCCGAGGCCGCGCCGGGATTCGAATTCATCGACCTCACCGTCCGCATTGAGATTGGTCATGATGATCAGCTCGTCGATTTCCGGATGCCGGTATCTTTTCGTCACATGGATCATCGGCTTTCCGAAAACGGCTTCAAAAGCTACCATCTCGGCCGGCTTCAGTTCCCGGTCGCGGAACACCAGAACGCTGTGATCGAGAAACGCCTTGTTGACGGCGTCGCGGGTTGCCTGATCGAGCGGCCGGGAAATATCGATTCCCCTGACCTCCGCCAGCAACGGTTCTCCAAGCTTGATGACTTCAATCGACATGCGTGCAGTCTAGCGGGATTGAGAAACCTCTGCCAAGCGTCCAATGTCCGCAAAAACAGGATGATCTACGATTTCCCTTCAATTCGGACTGTTATCCGCCGTCAAAAAAGGGTAATCAGTGGACCCGCGCGGCCAACCACCGCGCCCTGGTGGGCCTGTAGCTCAACTGGTTAGAGCCGACGGCTCATAACCGTCTGGTTGCAGGTTCGAGTCCTGCCGGGCCCACCATTTTCTTTCAGCATTAATACCGAGCGGCATATTGCCGCCTTTATGTCCCAGGCGTCAGGCCGCTGCGCTGTTCCCAAAGTCCATTGCCCCGGACATTCAGTCCGTGATCGGGCCGCTGCCGACACGCGGGAGCGGACGCCCGCCGTCCGAAACCGCCATGCAGACGACGATCTCGTCGGCACGCGGGGCATCGCCGATCATCACCGTGATGGTATCGAAATGATCGAACGACCACGCTTCATCCTTGTGGCCGAGAGGAATGTCCATGGCCGCTCCGACACCTGCGACTTTCGCGTTCGAGCAGATCACCGACTTGCCGCCGCCGACGGCGGCACGCATCGGCTTGCCGAGCTTCGGGTGAATCGCGGCCCCGCCGTGTTCAAGATCGCCGTCGGACCCGATAATCGCCGCCTTGCCGTAACTGACCGGGGCCCCGTTCAGCATGCCGACGGCCTCGTCCATCAGTTGCTCACCCAGTTGCCCGCCGATGTCAAACAGCGCAGATAAATCCTCAACATGTTTCCCGGCGTAGGGATTCCTGATGACGGCGAAGGCGACCACGCGGTCGATGGGATCGCACGGTGCACCATAGGCGTCGCTTTTGATTGTTTCCTTGAAAACACCTGTCTTGCGTATGTCCATGTCGGTCCTTCACTTTCCTGACTGCCATTGCGGCAATGACTTTCTATACATGGGTGTGCTCCCGTCAGATTGCACACGCCCTTTGATGAGATCAAAACAAAACGGTTACTCCTCGGCGATCATCCGCAACGCCGCCTGCCCGAGCAGTCCATACGGATTGGCGAGGGTCTCCAGGATCTCGAAATGATTGCAGTGCTCCGCAACGATATGTTCCATCAAAAGATTACGCGACCTCAGCGCTTCGGCGAACTCGACCGTCTGGCGCTGGAATTCAGGCGTTTCACAGGTGCCATGAGCGACGATCATCGGTGTGGTCAGCTTGTCCATGTGCCGCATCGGGCTTAGCAGATGTTCGGCCTCGTCGGTGAAGGTGACATAATCACTCCGCGCCGAGAGCCTCACCGGTTCCAGATCATACATCCCGCTGCACAGCAGCGCCGCCTTGATGCTGTCGTCATGCAAACCTTCGATGCGGTCCCTGTACCCGGTCAGAACCGATGCCGCCAGATGAGACCCCGAAGAATGGGCACACAGATAAATGCGGTCCTTGTCGATAAGAAGCTCGTCGGCTGCGCTGCAAACCCTGGCCATGGCGCGCCCCACCTGATCGGCCATAGGCAACAGGTCCCCGCCCCGGTCCTGGACCCAGTCGAATTCAGGCAGCGCACAGTGCAGTCCGGCATTGATGAAAATCTCGGCCAGGTACGCATAATTTTCTGCCAGACCTGAACGCCAGGCCCCGCCGTGAACGAAAATGACGCAGGGCGCCCGGCCGTCGTGGCAGCGGAAGAGATCGATCCTTTCTTTGTCGCCGTCGCCGTAAACAATGTGTTCCGGTGCCCCGATCCTATCGCGGGTCATCACACTGTTGACCGCATAGCGGGCGAGAATCTGCTCACGGTTGGGGGCGTAGTCGGACTGGTTATAGGCCCGGTCCAGTTCTTCCTGGGTCATATCTCGCCAGACATAATTCATACGGGGTCATCCTTGGTGGTGGAGGGTCAGCGCTCAGATCGGGGTATCGATACGGATTTTCCTTTTCCTGGAAAACGACATCTGGAATCCGCCAAGGGTCTGCACGTCGCCGACCCAGACATACGCCAGAAGCACGGGCTCGAACTTGGACGTGGTAATCGCGTGCTCATATCCCGGCGCATTGAACAGAAGCGAACCCGGCGGATAGACGCCTGCGTGGTTCTGCGACACGAACCCGCTGAGGCAGTAATAGCTCTCCGTGATATCCGAATGGCTGTGTGCCGGATAGGTGCAATCGGGCGCAAACAGGACAAGACCCAGAATCAGGTCATCGCACACGATCGGCCCGCGCGGCCCCATGATTTCCGAATAGGCATACTTGTTTTCAAGACTGCGCGGCATTTTGTCATAGCCGTACTGCCAGGTCAGTTCGCCGCTGATCTTCGCCAGGGCGCGGACAAAGGAATGGGTGCGTTCCTCTTCACCGTTATCGAGGGTCCGGCCCAGATGCGCCGTGACCGGTTTCCGGTCGGGCGGTATCAGGTTCAGGGCCGGATCAGAGGTCAGAACCCTGGATAACCGCGCCTGAACGACACGCATGTGGGCGCCGATCAGCTTGCTGCCGCCGGAAGACGAAAACCGGTAGACGTTATAGAACTCGCGAAGGACGTATTTCCAGTCAGGATGCTGGGATATCCTCTGCGTGGTTTCTCCTGCCAGGTTTTCAGCGTCCATGTCAGCGTACTCCGGCAGCATGATGATGAATGAAACTGCGTCAGCTTTCTGCCATTCATGTTGACGGTCAAGAAATCTCTCAACCGCCAGACTTAAATTATCCGGACTTCACTTATATTGCCCCTGACGCTAGAACCTCACTAGCCTGAAGACCCCCTGCCGCGAGGAACTGTCCATGATGCAGCAAGTGTCCCGGCACGGTCAGGCATCAGCCGCCATCAGTTCAGCCCGCCTGAAAACCGTGGCGCACGCCGTCTAACCCGCATAAGGTTTGAGGATGCAGACATTTCATAAACGCATTCGAACCCTCCACGTCCTCATGTTTTCCTGCGCCCTGACGATCCTGAACCCGGGCGTCCCGAAAGCCACGGCGGATGTTTTCGACAATCTCATGGCGGAACCGGTAACGATGCTCGACTTCGGGATCAAGCGGCTCCGAAGTGCGGCATTACAGACATCACTCCGTCTCGTCGCACCGAGCGACCCGAAACCGCAGTCACAGGTTTTCTTCGATCAGGAAAAGCGCGAAATCCGTCTCAACTATGTCCTTGCCATGCGCCAGGAAGGAATCTCCATGACCACCTGCTGGGAACGGCGGCTCACGGCGATTCGCGAAGTCTTCTATATCGGATCAACATCCTATGCGGTGCCGATCAGCGCTGAACAGCGCGTCATGCGGCGGCTCGGCGCGATGTTCACCCGCGAGCCGATCGAAAAGACCAACGCCGCACAGGCGATGGGAGAACGGCTGGCGGAATCAACCTTCGTGCGGATGTCCATTGCCGTTCCCAGCGCGGGCGATCCCATCGTCTGCGAAGGTCGCGTCAGCGACCTCAGGACAAAATGAACATCTCACCGGCAACCCCTGATCGTTCTTGACTTGAACCCGGTTCGGCCCTACTCAGCGGATTGTCCTGGCCTGTGACAGCAACGGCGATTGTCGCGCGACGACCGGCCGGACACCGGAGATTTCTGGGAGCATGAAAATCCTGGACCGGGCGAATGAAAATGCGCCCTGCGGCCCCGAAGCCGCCCTGTCATCAAAACAACCGAATTTGTCCTGTATTGGCGTGTGCCAATGGGCACGTGTGTCATGCTGAGAATCCGCAAGGTCCAGGATGATACCACGCCGGCGAACGTCGCCGTCATCCACGAAGCCCAGTCCATCATGCGCAAGCAGTTCCCGGGCATCCCGGAAGATGACATTGACAAACTGCCGGACCAGCTTCGTGACCCGATCTCGTACGGCTTCGTCTCCAGCCTGTTCGTCGCCGAGGACGCCCATGACAGGCTGCACGGTCTGGCGCTGCTTCTTTTGTTCAGCGATCTCGGCGTTGCCTATCTGGAACTGATCTCGGCGGCCCCCGGCGGGTCGGGACGCGGCATCGGTGACGTACTGTATTCACGCGTCCAGGAAGAAGCCGTGGCGCTTGGCGCCGAAGCCCTGTTCTTTGAATGCCTGCCCGACGATCCGGCCCTCAGCCCCGACCCCACTGTGCGTGAACAGAATGCGGCCCGGCTCAAGTTCTATGAGCGTTTCGGTGCGCGTCCAATCATCGGCACCGCCTACGAAACCCCGCTCGATGACAACAGCACCGATCCGCCATACCTGGTCGCCGACATGCTGGGCGGCACCGACGCGCCGGGACGTGATCTTGTCCGCAAGACCGCCAAGGCCATCCTCGAGCGAAAATATGAAAACGTCTGCGGTCCCGACTACGTGGCGATGGTGATCAATTCCATCAACGATGATCCGGTACGGCTGCGCGACTACAAATATATCAAACCGCGCCGCCGCCGTGCCCACGATCCCGCACTTGCGCAAATTCCGGTGGTGATCAATGACCAGCATGAAATCCATCACATGCATGACCGCGGGTATGTCGAAGCGCCGGCCCGGGTGCGGGCGATCTGGCGCGAACTAGACAGCGCGGGCATCGCCCGCCGGGTTCCGCCCCGGCATTATCCGGACCGGCACATCCTCGAGGTTCAGGATGCCAAGCTGGTGTCCTATATCCGCCGGGCCTGTCAGCTGGCGGGGCCGAAGAAGTCCATCTACCCCTATGTTTTTCCGCTCAGGAACCAGTCCCGCCCGCCCAAGGAACAGACGGTGCTGGCCGGATACTATTGCATCGACACCTTCACGCCGCTGAACGAAAACGCCTGGCTGGCGGCGCGGCGTGCCGTCGACTGCACAATGACCGCCGCCGATCTGGTGCTCGACGGTGCGCCCGCGGCCTATGCCCTTGTCCGCCCACCCGGCCACCATGCGGAATCCCGGGTCTTCGGCGGGTTCTGCTATCTCGCCAACGCCGCCATTGCCGCCAACTACTTTTCTAAGTACGGGCGCGTCGCGGTCCTCGACATCGATTACCACCACGGGAACGGCCAGCAGGACATCTTCTATAACCGCGCTGACGTCCTCACGGTGTCGATCCACGGCGACCCCAGTTTCGCCTATCCGTACTTCAGCGGCTTTCGCGATGAAAAGGGACTGGGTGAAGGCGCAGGCTACAACGTCAATCTGCCGTTGCCTGAAATCATCGACGCCGGTCAGTATCACCGCACGCTTGACGATGCACTGGCTCGTATCCGCAGGTTCAAGCCGACCTATCTCGTCGTCCCCGCCGGCTTTGATACCGCCAAGGGCGACCCGACCGGCACCTGGCCGATCCTGGCCCGTGATTTCCTTGAAATCGGCCGCGCCATCGGCCGCGAAGGCTATCCGACCCTGATCGTGCAGGAAGGCGGTTACCGGGTCCGCACCCTCGGCGCCAACGTCAGGAACTTTTTCAACGGCCTCGCCAAGGGCCAGAGCGAAGCCGTCATGCCGGCCCGTGCGCCCGTCGTCGACAGATCGGACAGTTTCACCCCGACCGGTCTCGTCTGGCGCGATGCCGTGGCGCGTGGCGATGTTGCCCGCATCCGCGCCCTTGTCTCCGCAGCAGGTCTTTTCAGCGCCGATGAAATCGCCATCGCCGCCGAACTGGTCGAGGCCCGTCTCAAGAACGGTCTGCGCTCGGGCTACGAGTTCATTCTCTGCGAACAGAACAAACGCCTGATCGGGTATGCCTGCTTCGGCAAGATCGACGGCACCCTGGGATCCTTCGATCTGTACTGGATCGCCGTTGACCCGGCGATGCAGGGTCATGGCATCGGCGGGCTGTTGCTGGAAAAAGCCGAACAGACCATGCGGGATATGGGCGCCGTCAGTATCTATTCGGACACCTCGTCATCGGACAAATACCGCGATGCGCGGGCGTTCTATGTCGGCAACGGGTTTCATGAGCAGGCCCGGCTGGAGGATTTCTACGCTCCCGGTGACGCCAAGGTGATCTACGAAAAGCTGCTCGGCAGCACATAAGATTCAGAAATCCCGAAAGGTTTTTGTTTGCGAATGATTTTCACTTGCATAAGAGCCTGCGTTTCTCTATGAGTCGTTGAGAATGATTATCAATATCATATTCAACCTTTTGCTCATACACCGGGGAGACAGATCATGTGTGAAGCATGCGCACGCGACGGCAAATTCACTGCCGGCAGGACGCAGCGCCGCAAAATCTGGGACCTGAGCGACGGCTGGCACTGCTCCATCGTCGGCACCTGCCTGAGCCTTCGCGACCTGCGTGCCCTGGGCCGCAAGCTCAGTCTGGAACCCAAACCGGGCTTCCCCGTTGATTACCAGCTTCACGGCCACTTCGTCGGCCATGCCGCCACCCGCAACAAGACATCCAAATTCCTGAACACGCTTCTGGACCGCAAGCATGCTTTGGCGATCCGCAAGCTTGCAAAGGTGACGTGCGAGCAGGAACTCACCCAGGCCTGGGAAGATGCGCTCGAAGACGGCGACATCCCGGGGCCGTTCTGGGCCCTGATGAGCCATGCCGACACCCCGGCCGGGCTGGCGGAGCGGATGTTTGCGGACGTGCACATGCTGTCGCATCTGGTCGGCGCCTCCAACCGTGCCGATATCCGCCGCCTGGGTGAGCTTGAAGAAAACCTTGCCCTGGCCCGCGAAGAGCGCGACCGCGAGCGCCGCCACCACGCCGAACGCATGGCCGAGAAATCCGACACCGTTGCGGCCCTTGAAAAGAAGCTGTCCAGCAACAACGCCCAGCATGCCGCCATCCATGTGGCCGATTTCGGCACGCCGGAGGATCAGGTTCAGGAAACCGTTGCGCTGACCAACGAATTACGCGCGCTGCGCGCGCAACTCAACCGCCGTGAAAACGAGATCATGCAGTTGAACGCAACCATTACGGCGTTGCGCGACGAGGCCGAGGAAGTGGAAAACGCGCTCGATCAGATGCATGCCGCGGCCAACGATCCCGGCACACCCTGCCCCGCGTCGCCCGATCTGGCCGGACGCTGCATTCTGTATGTGGGCGGCCGTCCGCAGTCGGTCAGCCGCTACCGCCAGCTTCTGCAGAACTGGAACGCCGAATTGCTGCATCATGACGGCGGCCAGGAAAAGTCCATTCATGAACTCGCCAGCGCCATCGCGCGCGCCGATACGGTCGTCTTTCCCTGCGATTGCGTCAGTCACGATGCGGTCTGCAACGTCAAGAAACTGTGCCGTCAACTGATGAAAACGTATGTGCCGCTCCGCTCCAGCGGACTGGCACCGCTTGTTGCCGCCCTCAAGGGAAGACCTGACCTTATCGAAATTAGGCAAAGTTGATTTTTCTGAAAGATGTGCAACAAAGAAATCACGACGACATTGGTTCCCACCGGGCATTGCCCGGGGATTAAAAGGGAATGCGGTAGGGTGGACCTTGACGGCACCCGATCCGCAGCTGTCCCCGCAACTGTGAGCGGCGAGTCGGCTCCGACAAAGGCCACTGGGAAACCGGGAAGGCTGGAGCATCGACATAGACCCGCGAGCCAGGAGACCTGCCAGTGTCTCGTCACTCAACCACCGGTCGGGGAAACCGGGGGTGCGGCCAGTCCGTTAGTGGTGATGAAAATCATCGCGATGAGGATAAGCCCCGCAAAGGGTTTCTATTCCCATCCGAACAATGACCGGGCCTTCGGGTCCGATTTGAAATGCCGTCGTGCGCATCGTGCGGGCGTCGGTGAACTGTCAGTTGCGTAATGGCCTGCGCGTGCGCATGGCGGTGCGCACATTAAAAAGGAAGACACTGGAATGAGACCGATAAAAATAATCACGGGTGCCGCCGCAGCCGTCGCTTTGATTTCCTTCGCCGCCACCGGTTCGGCACAGGCCCAGGAGCCGAAGCTCGCCGACCTGATCAAGCTGATCGAGAAGCAGCAGCAGCAGATAAATTCCCTGCGGTCCCGTCTTGAAAGCACCGAAGGCAAGGCCGAACAGGCCGCCGCCAAAGCCGATCAAGCCGCCGCCAAGCCGTCGTTCATGGACGGTGTCACCATCGGCGGTGTCGCGGAAGTTGAAATGACCAACACCGAAGCCTTCAGCGGCACCGATACAAGCGACATCACGCTGGCCAAGGTCGAGTTCTTCGTCGACACCCAGCCGCATGAGTACCTCACGACGCACGTGCAGATGCTCTACGAGGATGACGGCACCGAGACCATCTCCCTCGATGAAGCCTTTGCCACGCTCGGCAACACCGAAAAGTTCCCGCTGTATCTGCAGGCCGGCAAATGGGCCGGGCCGTTCGGCGGCTTCGACACCGACATGAGCACCGATCCGCTGACCAAGAGCATGGGCGAAACCAGGGAAGCCGCCATTCTTGTTGGTGCGGTGCATGACGGGCTGGTTCTCGAAGGCTATCTGTATAACGGCGATACCCAGAAGGCCGGTGAAAGCAACAGGATCGACCAGTACGGCGCCAGCCTCGGCTATGGCGGTGAACAGAAAGGCATCGCTTATAACGGCGGCATCGGCTACATCAACAACATCGCCGATTCCGACGGCCTGACCGATGCGCTCGGCGGCAACGCAACGGCGATCAACAAGTACGTTTCGGGTGCGGAAATCCACGCAGACGTGTCGTTCTCGAACCTGACGCTTCGGGCCGGTTACATGACCGCGCTGAAGTCGTTCCAGGCCGGCGAAGTCGCCTTCAACGGTCAGGGCGCGAAGCCCGTGGCGTGGAACCTCGAGGCCGCCTATACCCTGCCGGTCATGGGCAAGGACACCACCTTCGCCGCGACCGTTCAGGGCACCCAGGAAGCCCTCGCACTCGGTCTGCCGGAAACCCGTTACGGTGCCGCCGTCACCGTCGCCATCGTCGATCATTTTTCGATCACCGGCGAATACCTGCATGACGAGGATTATTCGGTCTCCGAAGGCGGCACCGGCAACAGCGGCCACACCGCGACCCTGAAACTCGCGGCTGAATACTGAGTCCCCTAAAAAAGGCAAAAGGAAGATATACCATGCTCAAAAAACTCACTCTCGCTGCGGCGGTGCTGTTGACACAGCCCGCCGCCGTCGCCCTGGTCTCACATGCCCAGGCTTCGGATAGCAAGGCCGTCGTCACCACCTATGCCGACATCGCGCATGCCATGTACGCGGACGCGCTGGCCACGGCGGAAACGCTCAAGGGCGCGATCGCGATGCTGAGCGCATACCCGAACGACATCACGCTCCGCGCGGCACGTGCCGCATGGCTGGCGGCCCGGGTTCCCTATCAGCAGACCGAAGGCTACCGCTTCGGCAACCCCGCCGTCGATGACTGGGAAGGCAAGGTCAATGCATGGCCGCTGGATGAAGGCCTGATCGACTATGTCGACGCATCTTATGGCACCAGCGCCGACGCCAACCCCTATTACACGGCCAATGTGATCGCCAACCCGAACCTGTCGATTGCCGGCAAATCGATCGATGCCGCCGCCATCACGCCGGCATTGCTGTCCGATACCCTGCAGGAACTGGACGGCGTCGAATCCAACGTCGCCACCGGCTATCACGCCATCGAATTTCTGCTCTGGGGCCAAGACCTGAACGGCACCGGCCCGGGTGCGGGCAACCGTCCGGCATCGGATTTCGATAAAGCAAACTGCACCAACGGCAACTGTGACCGCCGCACCCAATACCTGATCGCGGCTGCGGATCTGCTGATCTCGGACCTCGAAGACATGGTGGCGAAGTGGGCGGCTGACGGTGAAGCCCGCGCGTATGTCACCGGCAACCCCGCACAGGGACTGGCGGCCATCATTCAGGGTCTCGGCAGCCTGTCTTATGGTGAACTGGCCGGGGAACGCATCAAGCTCGGCCTGATGCTGCACGACCCGGAAGAGGAACACGACTGCTTCTCCGACAACACCCACAACTCGCATTACTATGATCAGGTCGGCATGGTTGCGATCTACAACGGCCGTTACGTCCGTATTGACGGCACCGTTGTCGAAGGTGCCGGTATTGCATCGCTGATCGCCGCCAAGGACGCCGCGCTTGCTGCCGCCATCGAAGCTGCGATGCAGAACGCGTCTGAAAAGATGGCGGTGATGAAGGTGATGGCTGACAGCCGCATCATGGCCTACGACCAGATGCTGGGCGAAGGAAACACCAAAGGCAACGCGATCATCCAGGACGTCGTCGACGGTCTGGTGGCGCAAGCCAAGGCCATTGAAAAAGCCGCACCGATCCTTGGTGTGCAGGCCATGGCCTTCGAAGGGTCCGACAGCCTTGATAATCCGAACGCAGTCTTTAAATAAGTGACCCTGGCACGGTGCGGATGGGGGTACCATCCGCACCGGACGGCCATAAGGACAACAATGCCCCTTCATCGCTTTCTCGGCGGCATCGCGCTGCCGCTTCTGATTATCGCCTCGACCGGCACCCGGGCCGCAGACGATGCGGCCATCGTCGAACCGGCGAGCACGTTTAGCGCGCCCGAAAAATACGAAGCGATGTCTGCCGGTGCGACCACCGTCCGTCCCCGCAAGAACGCCGATGCGTTTTCGCAAAGCTCGGCGAACCTGTCCCTTGAAGAGGAAATGCGCTTCAAGATCGGCAACGGCTTTTTCAAGAGATTATGGGTTTCAGCCCCGGCGTCGACCCAGGCCTCGGATGGCCTTGGTCCGCTGTTCAACACACGATCCTGCCAGCGTTGCCACCTCAAGGATGGCCGGGGCCACCCGCCGGAAAACAACGATGAACCGGCGGTGTCGATGTTCCTCAGGCTGTCGGTCCCGCCCGAGACTGAAGAACAGAAAAAACTTCTGAATCAGCACCGGATCAATGTCGTCATCGACCCGGTCTACGGGGGTCAGTTACAGAATTTCGCGGTCCAGGGCATCGACCCCGAAGGCAAAATGCATATCACCTATACCGAACAGCCGGTCACATTGGCTGACGGCACCGTTATCCAGCTGCGCAAACCCGAATATACCGTCACCGATCTGAAGTACGGCCCGATGCATTCGGACATCATGCTGTCGCCCCGCGTCGCCCCGCAGATGATCGGCCTCGGTCTTCTTGAGATGATTCCCACCGATGCCATCCTCGCCCATGCCGATCCCGATGACGCGAACGGCGACGGCATTTCCGGCCGCGCTAATCTGGTCTGGGACAAGGATGCCGGCAAAGCCACGATCGGCCGGTTCGGCTGGAAGGCCGGCAACCCGACCATCCGCCAGCAGACCGGCGAGGCCTTTGCCGGTGACATCGGCATATCGAACCCTGTTTCCCCGGACCCGTGGGGTGACTGCACCGAAGCCCAGACCGCCTGCCGCGATGCCCCGCACGGGTCCAGCCCGCAATATGACAATCTCGAAGCCGATGAAAACGTGCTCGATCTGGTCACCCATTATTCACGCAATCTTGCCGTGCCCATGCGCCGCAATGTCGGCAAGCGTGATGTCCTCAAGGGCAAGCAGATTTTCTACGAAAGCGGCTGTGCGTCGTGCCATATGCCGAAGTTCATCACCCGCACCGACGGCAGCCGTCCCGAACATTCACATCAGCTGATCTGGCCTTACACCGATCTGCTTTTGCACGATATGGGAGAAGGGCTTGCCGATCACCGGCCCGAAGGCGTTGCCGATGGATACGAATGGCGGACCCCGCCCCTGTGGGGGATCGGTTTGACGAAAACCGTCAGCGGGCATACCTATTTTCTGCATGACGGACGCGCCCGCAACCTGTTGGAAGCGATCCTCTGGCACGGCGGCGAAGCCGAAGCTGCCAAGGCCGCCGTCACCGAACTGTCTGCCCGCGACCGCGCCGCCCTGATCAAATTCCTGGAGTCACTCTGATGCGACATCCGCTAGTTCTTGCTTTCGCCACGGCAGCCTGCATCCAGCTTTCACTGGCCGCCGCCGCCGACCCTCCCGATTACAAAGCCCTGCAATCGGCGATCTATGATCATCAGATCGGCCCCGGCTACGCCCTGTTCGCCGACAAGGCGCACATTCTGGACTATGAAACCATCCGCCATTGCAAGAATACCGGCGATGCGCCGGACATGCTGGCGGTACGGAGCAAATTCCATGAAGCCCTGGATGCCTGGCAGGCCGTCCAGCATATCCGTCACGGTGCCGTCGCCGAGAACGACCGGCATGCGCGTCTGCAGTTCTGGCCCGACAAGCGCGGCATTACGGAACGGCATATGCGCAAAATCCTGGCCGAACCGGCATCCGACACCCTGAAAGACGACATCGCTGCAAGCAGTGTCGCAACCCAGGGCTTTCCGGCGCTCGAACGTCTGCTGTTCAGCGATATCGCGCTGAGCCGCCGCGCGGCGCCCGGTGAAAAGGCCGTCCGCTGCCGGATCGCCGAAGCGATCACTCACAACATCGCCGCCATCGCCCACGAACTGAAGGCGTCAGGCCAGCCCACAAACGTCGATCCCAAGGCCGGGGTCGCTGATATCCTCAGCGATCTCGTTACCGGGCTGGAGTTTATCCAGTCGCTGAAGCTCAAACTGCCGGCGGACAAGGAACACCCGCGGGCACACCTGTTTGAAAACTGGCGCAGTGGCCGCAGCCTCAGGAACGTCGAAATCAACATTCGCGCACTTCGCGAACTCTACAAGCGTCTGGCCATCGATGCCGGCGACGATGATCCCCGCCACCAGTTGATCCTCGATCAGTTCCAACAGGCCGAGGACAACGTCCGCGCCATGGGTGAAAACGGCAAGAGTTTGCTGAGCGAAGACAAGGGACCGGTCCGGATCCGCGCGCTTGCCGGGACGCTGGAATCCTTGCGCGATCAGATCGCCGGAACGATGCCGGACAGGCTCAAAGTCAATCTCGGCTTCAACAGCCTGGACGGCGACTGATCCGATGGCCGTCCGGATCGATCGCCGCGCTTTCAATGCATCGCTGCTGGCCCTCGGACTGGGCGCCATGCTGCCGGGCAACACCCGGGCAGAATCGACAGCCGGCTTTCTCTCCACCGGATATGATAAAATCCGCGCCCGCCACCTGATCAGCCGGCTCGGCGCTGACCTGGATATCCGGTGGGACCTGGCACTGCCCGCGCGCGGCCATGACGTTGCGGTCCGCCCGGCTCACGATGAAGGCATCGTCGTTGCCCGCAGGCCCGGCAGGTTCGCCATCGTCTTCGATCTTGAACGGGGAGAGGAACGCCGCCGTCTGACGCCCGCCACGGGCCGCCATTTTTATGGTCATGCCGTCTACAGTCCGGACGGCAAAACCATGTGGATGACCGAGAACGACTTTGATGCGGGCCGTGGTGTGATCGGGGTCTATGACGTCACCGCCGGATACAAGCGGATCGGTGAGTTTTCAAGCGGCGGTACCGGCCCGCACGAACTGCTGATGAAAGATGATGGCCGGACCCTCACTGTCGCCAACGGCGGCATCCGGACCCACCCCGACAGCGGCCGTGAAAAGCTCAACATCGGCAGCATGCGTCCGTCGCTGGCCTATATCGATAGCACGGACGGAACGCTGACCGGCGAGGTCTTTTTCGATACCCCCCGGATGCAGAAACTCAGCATTCGCCATATGGCGCTGCTGCCCGGCGGGCGGATTGCCGTCGGCTGTCAGGATCAGATCAGCGACGGCGCGATACTGCCGCTGGTCCATGTCCACGACGGCGTAGACGGCACGTCTTTCAAAGCGCTGCCGGTGCCGGGCATTATGCTTGACCGTTTCAGCGGTTACTGCGGCTCGGTGGTGTCGGCACCAGAAAGCAACGTGCTGGCGGTGTCATCCCCACGCGGCGGGCTTGTCGGATTCTGGTCGCTTTCCGATCAGGCATGGCGGGGACATGTCGATTTTGCCGACGGCTGCGGTCTGGCCCTGTCCCGGGACGGCATCATGGCTTCAAGCGGATCGGGTCGGCTCGAAGACCTCACGCCAATGAAAACGGGCGCTGCCATGTTAGAAGCACACGCCCGTCGCCATACATTCCGTCAGTGGGATAATCACATGCTGGCGCTGGGCGCCTGAACGGGACTTACGACTCGTCCTTTTCGAACATGTGCTCCTGCAAATAGTTCTGCAACCCGGCGTGTTCGATCACGTTCTGCTGGGTTTCGATCCAGTCGATGTGCTCTTCGGTATCATCCAGAATCTTTTCCAGAATCTCGCGCGAGACGTAATCCTTGGCGGTTTCACAGACCGAGATCGCCGTCTTCAGCATCTTCTGGTTGGTCATTTCCAGGCCGAGATCGCTGGCCAGACACTCCGGCAAATTCTCGCCGATCTTGAGTTTTCCGAGGTCCTGCAGGTTGGGCAGGGCGTCCAACATCAGCACTCGTTCGATCAGATAATCGGCATGTTTCATTTCGCCGATGGACTCGTGATAGACCTTTTCAGCCAGACCAAGGAAGCCCCAATCCTTCAACATGCGGGCATGCAGAAAATACTGGTTAATCGCCGTCAGCTCGTTTTTCAGAATCCCATTGAGCTGCTTGATAACCTTCGGGTCGCCCTTCATGGTCGTCTCCTTGTGCAAAATCGCATTCAAATCACTCTTTAGCGTACTTTTTATAGATTGTCATTTTTTCAATATGTCATTGATAATCAATTGCAATTTCAGTTTTCACTGACTATGGAAAAAATCTGCTATTGACAATCATTCTCATCTTTACTGATAATCATTCGCATAAGGGAAACGCAGAAAAATCCAAGTTTGCGAGATAACATGTACATCTGTAACTGCAACGGCATCACCGACAAGGAAGTCGAAACCGCACTCAAGTCCGGCGTTGAACGCTGGGATGACGTTCACGCCTTTTATGGCTGTGAGCCCTGCTGCGGACAGTGTCAGTGCGAAATCGTCGAAGCCATTGTCGAACGTGACAGTAAGCCGAAGTCGTCAAAGTCCGGTCTCGGTGTTCCGGCAATGGGACTGGCCGGCTGACATGATGATCTGGCGGTCCCTGAAAGCGGGCGCAATCCTCGCCGCTTTACGCAAATCCCAAAAACAGGCCCCTATAAAATCCGGCCACGCCCCGGCACCGGTACAACCGTCCCCCAACACTTGAAATCAAAAACGGAACTGTATTAACCGGTGTGGCTGTACATCAGCCGCCCCGGCACCGGCATTCTGGCGCGCGCGATCACACCGGCATCCGACACCGTAATGAACAGTTCCGAATTGTTCTCGCCCCCGAACGCGAGGTTCGTGGTGGTCCGTCCGATATGGCGGCAGTCGACGACAAGCACCTCTTCACCATGTTCATCGAAGGCAAAGATACGCCCCCGGCTGGCATGGCAGACATAGAGCGTCCCCTGTTCATCGAGCGCCATGCCGTCCGGGCCGATGACGCCCGCGGGCAGTCTGGCGAACAGACCGACCTTGCTCGGTCCTTCCGCAAACAGCGGCACCCGCCACACCGCGGCGGCGCGGGTCATGGCCACATACAACACCTGATCGCCCAGACCCGTGACCAGCCCGTTCGGGCTCGGGCCGTTTGAAATCAGCCGTTCCAGTGTTTCCGTCCCGGACCGGACCCGGTACACCCGCCCGCTCGGATCATGCAGACCGGTCGTTCCCTGATCGGTGAAATACAGAGTCCCGTCGGCACCGAAGAACAGATCGTTACAGCCCTTGAAGCCTTCGGAACGGTTGGTCGCGAAACGGTCCCGGGTCTCGCCGGTTTTCGGATCAAGAATGACGATGCCGCGTTTATAGTCGGCGATCTGCAGGGTGCCGTCGGGCAGCACCCGCAATCCGTTCGGCCAGCCGTCATAATCGGCACCGATTGACCATTCACCCGCCGGCGTGATCCGGAATATGCGCCCCCACGGAATATCCACGCACCACAGGTTGCCGTCCCGGTCAAACGACGGCCCTTCGAGGAACGACGGCACATCGGCGCCGGGCTTGTTGGCATCGACCCAGTCCGACGGCTGCCCGCTGACGCGAAAGGATTCCGGCATTTCGGAGAAAACCTCGGCGCGGATTTCCGTGATACTCATATTTTACCCCCCTGATTGCCGGATTGGTTCACACACGCCGCATGATCGCAACCGGATGTCTGTTTTTATTGATCCGGCACCATCCCGGCAAACCGTTTGTAGCGGCCATGTTCAGTCATCCACCAAGGGCCGGGTGTGATTTGTTCAGAAAAAATGTGCTTTTTTCCAATCCAAATTCGTTTCGAAACCGTAACACTTATACTCCCGCCAGCTGGCGGGTGGAAAGAGGCCGCAGCGCCTCCGGGGTATCTGCAACGTGCAGCCCCCGCGAAGCGCACGATGGCCAACGCACCGGCAATGAAGCCGGGCGGACACCATAAACAATTGGAGTGTACAACATGAGAACCGGAATTATTGCCTCAAGTGCCTTTGCCCTCGCCCTTTTTGCGACCGCCGCACAGGCTGATTACGGTCAACTGTCGGTCAAGGCCGACGATCAGAATGTCTCGCACGGCACCGTAACCGCCAGCGAAATCATGGCTGCCGATAACGGCTGGATGGTCGTGCATCGCACCGACGACGCCGGTAAGCCTGGCCCCGTGGTCGGCTATGCCCCGCTGAAGAAAGGCAAGAACGTCGACATCGCGGCGATCCTGACCGAGCCGGTCAAGCCGGGCGAAAAACTGATGCTGATGCTGCACGGTGAAAAAGGTGGCAACGGCACCGGCATGTTTGAATACACGCTTGGCGCCAAGGAAGACGGCCCCGTCAAAGTCGACGGTAAACTGGTGATGGACGTCATCACAGCCAAGTAATGCACATGCCTGTCAGCTTCCGGCTCTCCTCCCCCGGAAGTGAAAGATGAAAGGCCGCGGTTCCCGAAAGGGGCCGCGGTTTTTCTGTGCCGGCGCGGCCGCGTTGCTGCGGGCCCTCAGCCGCTGTCCTTCTGATCGCTGAAGGTCTGGACCCGGGCTTCGATCACGTCCCTGTTGTTGCCCGGCGGCAGGTGCGCGGCAATGGACAGCAGTGCGGCGATGGTGTGCCGCGTGACATGGGCGTTGGACATGATATACGGCGACGACTTGATAAAAATCGCCGAAACGAAATCGTTGAACAGGTAAGTGTCGGCACAGACCCTGTCTGTCTGATTGAATGAATCCGCCATGTTTTCCGATGCGGCGAATTCCAGAATCCCGACCTGCAACCAGTTGATCGCCGCGACCGCCGTGTAGGGGTCATTGACGCCGGGCGACAGCGCTCTGGCGATGATCTCGACCAATTGATCGGCAACGAACTCGATGTTCTGGTTGACCGTCGGCGACGACCCCAGCGCGAAACAGCCCTGCAGCTTCCGGCGCGCTTCATCGGACAGGGCTTTTTCAGACCAGACCGCGCATACCGGATCACAGAGTGTCACGAAAGCCCCCGGCCGGTGCAGTATCTTGACCCTGAGGTCATGTTTCTCCGCCAGCTCGCCGAGTTGATTGACATCCAGAGCCTGAATATAGCCTTCATCCATCGGCGAGATCATTTCCGCATCATCGATATCGGCACTGTCGATCCAGGGGGTGTTCTCGCTCCGCAACGGTGTTGGGCCGTCGTCCTTTCTGGGAAACCGGGTTTTGATGCCCGATTTCAGATCCCGGCCGAGCCTTGCGATGATCAGTTCGATATTGATGGTTTCCGGCACGTGATGGATGAAATAGATCAGCACCCCCATGCAGAAGATCGCCAGCGCCATCGACGTGCCGATCGACATATACGGCGTGAAAGCATCGCCGATGCCGCTGTCCACCCGCACGAAACGCAGCACGATAAGCGAATAGACGAACGTCCCGATGAAACAGCCGAGGCTGACCTGGCTGCCGCGGTCGCGCATCATATTGCCGATCAGGCGCGGGCCGAACGTACCGCTGGCAAACGAGACGGCGACCATGGTGATGGAAAAGACGACCCCCGCGACCCCGATGATCGAACCGGCAATCATCGACAGCACGACACGCGCCGTTTCCGGCTGAAGCGGGCGCAGATAGAAAATTTCCGTCTCGAACACATCCCCATAAACATGATCGAGCCCCGTCGTCAGCGCGGCCAGGGCGATCGCCGCCAGCATGATGGCCACAGGGATGCACCAGTAGCTGGTCCACAAGTGGCGGTATAACTGGATCAGTCTGGCGCTCAGGTTCATGTTCGGCTTTTCCGTCGGAATTTCCGGCCCGGTGCCGCGACCTACGGCACCGCCTCGAAATGCGGGCACGGGTTTACTATATAAACAGGGTCAGAACCTATTTGTGAAGAAGCAGGTGGCCGATGTCACGCATCCCGTTAAATCGCCGAAGCTTCCTGGGGACGTGTGCCGCCGGTGCGGTGCTTGGTCTTGCCGGGCTTCCGGCGGGCGCGGCGGTCCCTGAAATCCGCACCCGCCCGATCCCCGGAAACGGCGAGCGCATCCCGGTCATCGGCATGGGCACGTGGATCACCTTCAATGTCGGTGAAAACGAAAAACTCCGCGACGCCCGCACCGACGTACTCGCCAAATTCTTCGAACTGGGCGGCGGCATGATCGATTCATCGCCGATGTACGGCTCGGCGGAAGCGGTCATCGGCTACGGACTGAACAAGCTGGGCACCCTCGACAGTCTGTTTTCGGCGACCAAGGTCTGGACGCCTCTGGAAGCAGGCGGTCGCTCTCAGATC
Source organism: Rhodospirillales bacterium (assembly GCA_040218645.1). GTDB lineage: Bacteria > Pseudomonadota > Alphaproteobacteria > Rhodospirillales > Casp-alpha2 > UBA4479. The sequence continues at coordinate 66,426 of JAVJQZ010000005.1, read as the reverse complement.
GAGGACTCGCGCAATCTCTGGGGTCTCGGCACTTTCGATCTGTTTCAGATACACAACCTTCTCAACTGGGAAGACCATCTCGAAACGCTGCGCGCCGAAAAAGCCGCCGGGCGCATTCGATACATCGGCATCACCACCTCGCACGGGATGCGCCACGCCGACATGGCAAGGATCATGGCGTCGGAAGACATCGATTTCGTGCAGCTCACCTACAACGCCGTTGACCGGGACGCGGAAGACCGGCTGCTGCCGCTGGCTGCCGAACGCAACATCGCCGTCATCTGCAACCGGCCGTACCGGCGCGGCCAGCTTATCGATGCCGTGCAGAACCACCCGCTCCCGGCCTGGGCGGCGGACGCCGGTGCCGCCAACTGGCCGGAATTCCTGTTGAAGTTCATCGTCTCGCATCCCGCCGTCACCTGCGCCATTCCCGCAACGTCGCAGGTCGTACACATGACGGAGAACATGGGCGCCCTCAAAGGGCCCCTGCCGGACGCGAGAATGCGCACCCGCATGGCGGATCATGTCCGCAGTCTCTGATCCCCGCATCCTTCGAGACGACGCTGCGCACCTCCTCAGGATGAGGCTGGAACTGCCACACCGGCTTCATGGCGAGGAGCGAAGCATCTCGAAGCATGGCCTGACAGGTGACGATCCATGGACCGCCTGATCCCCTTTTCGCCCGACGTCTATGTGAGCATGTTCGGCGGCTATAACGAGACGTACTGGCCGGCATTGCTCGCCGCCGTCGTCCTTGGCGGTGTCATGCTGTATTGCCTGAAGCGCGCCGACCGCACCGCCGGGCGGGTGTTGGCCTTGATCGTCGGCGCGTCCTGGATATGGACCGGCTGGGCATTTCACATCGAGACCTACGCCGATCTGAACTGGGCCGCCGTCCCGTTCGGCATCCTGTTCATCGTGCAGGGGGTGCTGAGCGTACTTTGGGGCGGACTGCTCGGACGTTTCGAGATCATCGCCGGGCGCACCCGTTCGGTCGAGATCGGCGTCGTGCTCCTGTTCGCCGCGCTTGCCCTGCACCCCCTGTTGACGTTTTTCATGCAGATGCCGATCGAAACCACGCACGGCTTCGCCATCACGCCGGCGACCACCGCGCTGATCAGCGTTGCCGTCCTGTTCACGGTTTATGGACGGGCGTCGTTCTGGCTTCTGATCTGGCCTCTTCTATGGAGTGCCTGGGATCTGGCGTCCGCCTGGACGATGATGCTGTACCGCGATGCGGCGTTGCCCGCACTGACGCTGGCGGCTGCGGCCTATCTGATCGTGCGCATGCGGCGCTGAGGTTCGCGCACAACCATTGCCAGACGCGGCCTAAAGCGATATCACAACGGCCAAATCCAGACACCTGATCCGGGAGCAGATCGAAGATGGCCAGTTACCAGTATTCCTATGTCATGCAGGGCGTCTCAAAGACGTTTCCGGGCGGCAAGGAAATCCTCAAGAACATCACCCTTTCGTTTCTCCCGGACGCCAAGATCGGCGTCCTCGGCCCCAACGGCGCCGGGAAATCGACACTGATGAAGATCATGGCCGGGATCGACACCGAATTCACCGGCGAAGCCTGGGCGGCAAAGGGCGTGCGCGTCGGCTATCTGGAACAGGAACCGCATCTCGATCCCAACAAGACCGTCGGCGAGAACGTGACCGACGGCCTCGGCGGGGTGAAGGACCTGCTCGACCGCTTCAATGAAATCTCCGCCAAGTTCGCCGAACCGATGGACGACGATGAAATGAACGCCGTCATCGCCGAACAGGCCGAGCTGCAGGAACAGATCGACGCCGTCGACGGCTGGGACCTGGACCGCACGGTCGAGATCGCCATGGATGCGCTGCGCTGTCCGCCCGCCGACAGCAGTGTCGAAAAGCTCTCCGGGGGTGAACGCCGCCGCGTCGCATTGTGCCGTCTTCTGCTGCAGAAGCCCGAAATGCTGTTGCTCGATGAGCCGACCAACCACCTGGATGCGGAATCGGTGGCGTGGCTGCAGCACCACCTTTCGGCCTATGCCGGGACCGTGGTCATGGTCACCCACGACCGTTACTTCCTCGACAACGTGACGGGCTGGATTCTCGAAATCGACCGCGGCCGCGGCATTCCGTATGAAGGCAATTACTCGTCCTGGCTGGAACAGAAACAGAAACGCCTGGCCCAGGAAGAACGCGAAGAGTCGGCCCGCCAGCGCACCCTGTCGGAAGAACTCGAATGGATCCGCCAGAGCCCCCGCGCCCGTCAGGCAAAATCCAAGGCGCGTATCACGGCGTATGAGGATCTGCTGGCCAAGTCGCAGGATATCGCCCCGGGTTCGGCGCAGATCGTCATTCCCGCAGCGCCGCGCCTGGGCGGTCTCGTGATCGAAGCCAGCGACATTCGCAAGGGCTTCGGCAACCATCTCCTGATCGATGCCCTTTCGTTCAAGATTCCGCCGGGCGCCATCGTCGGCATCATCGGGCCGAACGGCGCCGGCAAGACGACCCTGTTCAAGCTGATCACCGAACAGGAGAAACCCGACGGCGGCGACATTCGGATAGGCGATACGGTCAAGCTCGGTTACGTCGATCAGTCACGCGATGCGCTCAACGACAACAAGACCGTGTGGGAGGAAATCTCCGGCGGTCTCGACGAGATCGACCTCGGCAAGCGCAAGATGCAGTCCCGCGCCTATGTTGCGCAGTTCAACTTCAAGGGCGGCGACCAGCAGAAGAAAGTCGGGCAGCTGTCGGGCGGTGAACGTAACCGCGTACATCTCGCCAACATGCTGAAGTCCGGTGCCAACGTGCTCATGCTCGATGAGCCGACCAACGATCTCGACGTCGACACGCTGCGCGCCCTCGAAGAGGCCATTGCCGATTTCGCCGGCTGCGTGCTGATCACGTCGCACGACCGCTGGTTCCTCGACAGATTGGCCACACACATCCTCGCCTTCGAAGGCGACAGCCACGTCGAATGGTTTGAAGGCAACTACGAGGATTACGAGGCCGACAAGAAACGCCGCCTCGGCGACGACGCGCTGGAACCGCACCGCATCAAGTACAAACCCCTGACGCGGTAGTCCTACAACGCCTGTTTCTACACACCGTCACCCCGGCGAAAGCCGGGGTCCATACAATCCATCGCTCTGGATTCCCGCCTTCGCCGGAATGGCGATTGTCGTTTTGCGGTATAAGATACAACTCGCCGACGCGTCAGATCGGGTTATTCATCGGGGCGTGTCAGCTCGGTGAAGGTCTTTCAGCCATAAATTCAGACGCCCAGGCATACGCTTCGTCATAGTCTTCGAATGAACGCATTCCGAGGTTCATGTCTGCCGCTTCTGAAACAGCCTGCAAAAACAGTACGGATATTCCCTGCATCTGATACGCGCTAACAACATATGCCCGGCATAAAGGTTCTTCGCCGATCTGTGTGAAAAACGCCAAAAGCTTCTGGAAACACGGCTGCCAGCCTTCCTGGGGAGGTTCAGAATTTCGAATGTCAATGATCATAGGACGGCTATTTACGATCTCAACAGTCATACCCTCTTCGATGTATTGCCGACGGCGACGGATGGATGCATCAACGTCGAGAATGCCCTCCGATTTAACAATCACCAGACCGTTCTCATCCAGGCGCATCTCAAATTTAAAGTGCGCGCCGGCGTGACCCTCCTCGTTCCCCATATCAACAACTCCCAATGATTGATCATCATCTGCGCTATCTCACGTCCCAAGCGAAGTCCTCGTCGCCTTCAAGATAATAATATTAGCGGCATTTCGGGAGTTTTATTTCAGCGACGCATCTTACAGGGTGCGTTATTCTTATCGTATTTCGGCCATTCGGGCGTTGAATGAAAAGAAGCCCCATCCGACAGTCCGGACGGGGCTTCCCGTTCAGGCGTCAAGCCGCCATTTCCTGAATGAAGCGCGTGAGATCAATCTCGCCCTTTTTGGCATTGGGATCAAAAAAGTCGATGCGACCGTTATTTATGTTTTCGTGCATTTCCGAGATGCTCTCGGCGGATTGCTGGGAGAGCCCGTTCTGTTTGAGCACATCAACCCAGCCTTCCTGCGGCACCGGAACGGCGGTGATTATACGGCCGAGCGATTTCGTGAGTGCCGCGGCAATGTCCTTGGCTGAATACTGATCCGTTCCCCTGAGTTCGATCACCCGGTGCGGGACAGCCGGCGGGTTGATCAGCGCGTCCGCAACCGTAAGGCCGATATCTCTCGTCGCGACCATATCAATCTTGAAATCCAGCGGCAGGATCATGCTGGGATAGACGCCTTCGTGAACGACCGCGGGCATCATATCCTTGATATTTTCCAGAAAATAGCCGGGCCGAACCGCGGTGAGCGGGATCGAGGCCGCGATGAAAAGCTTCTCGAGCTGCGCGATTGTGGAAATCGGTCCGACATTGTCAGCGTGCTGGGCGCCAACCGACGAGAGAATGACGGCGTGCGGCAAACGTGCCGATTTGGCCGCCGCGACGATGGCTTCGGCACGCTTCAGGCTTTCGCCGATGAAGTCCTCATGCGTGAGGTCCGGGGGCAAGAGAAAGTAAGCACCCGTTGCGCCCTTTAATGCATCTGAGATCGCGGCCGTATCCATAAGATCGGCCACGGCAATCTCTGCGCCCTTGGCCTTCCAGGATGCGCCTTTTTCTTCAGAGCGGACAATGACACGGACGGCCTGCCCTTGGTCGAGCAGCGATTGAGCAACGACGGATCCCGTGTTTCCGGTAACGCCTGAAATGACAAACATGATGATATCTCCTTGGTGTTTGAGTGTGATGGCGCGAATGTATGGGAGATATTTGAATAATTATAATGCATGCTTTATATTTTATATATGCATAAAACGAATGTATCAGGTATCGATCTGAATTTGCTGAAAGCGCTTTCCGCCCTGCTTGAAACCGAAAGCGTGAGCAAGGCGGCGAACCTGGCTAATCTCTCTCAGCCCGCCATGAGCCGCGCCCTCAGCCGCCTTCAGCAAACCATGAAAGATCCCCTGTTGATCCGTTCCGGGCGCGGCATGGTCTTAACACCCAGAGGCGAGGCCCTTCGTGACCCTGTACGGGATGCGCTCTCTCAGCTGTCGAGGGTATTCAAGCCGCAGGTGTTCGATCCCTCTAAAGCAGATAACCGTTTCCGGATCATGGCCCCTGACTACCTGGCGCAAACGATCATGCCACCCGTGATCGCGCAGGTTTTCAACATTGCCCCCAAAGTCCGGATCGAAATAGAGAACCTCTCCGCCACGGGCATAACGGAAATGTGCGAGGGCAAAATCTCGCTTGGTTTTGGTGTCGTGAACGATGGGCCGGAACTGGTGAATGTTGCCGCCCAGGCGTTGTTTAAGGACCGCCAGATTTGCCTGATGCGCAAAAACCATCCTCTCGCAAAAAAGAAAATGAGCCTGAAGAATTATGCCGCTGCATCCCATGCCCTGTTAAGCATTACCGGCAAGGGCGGCGGCCGGATCGACGACATTTTGAAAGAACATGATCTTAAAAGAACGATTGCACTCAGGGTGACGCATTTTCTGACCATCAGCGCCGTCATCGCGCCAACGGATCTGATCATCACGGTCCCAGAGCACCTCGCCAGACAGGTGATGACCGATGAGCTTGCCGTTGTGCCGTTACCAAAGCCGCTTCAGACACCGCCGTTCACCATTTCACAAATCTGGCACGAGCGGTTCACAGCTGACCCGGCGCACCAATGGCTGCGGCGCATGATCAAATCAAAGTGCGAACAGATGTAAGGGGTCTGCTTTTGGCCGGTCGCGGGCATCCGGCGCTCATCGACATTTCAATACAGGCGCATCAAGGACAGCCGCTGACGCGGTAAGCCTACAACGCCTGCTTCTACACACCGTCACCCCGGCGCCGGCCGGGGTCCAGACAAACGGACGGGGGCCGCTCACACGAAGTCCGGGCCGTGTATCCAGCTCACCAGTGAAAGCCGGTTTCCGGACACCACCGGCGCCACGCGGTGCAGCGTATGCGCCGGGAACACGACCATCGCCCCCTGATCGACGGGGACCTGAAACGGATGCCCGTCGGCGTTCAGTTCAAGCTCGCCACCCACATAATCTGCCGGGTCGCTCAGCTGCACCGACAGGGTCAGCTTGCGCCGCCCGGCGACAGCGCCACGGCCACGGTCGATATGCCAGTTGTAATAGTGACCGGGACCGTAAAGCGCGAGCTGCAGCTGCTCTTCAAAACCGTCGAGCGCATAGCGGAAGACATCGCGGTTGGCATCCCCCGCCAAACGGGTGATGCGTTGCGCCACCCAATCAAATGCCTCTTCTTCCGGCAACCACACGAGGGCCGACTGACGCACTTTCTGGTCGAACCGTCCGGCGACCAGACCGCCTTCGTGGGCATCCAGGTCTGCGAATGCCACGCTCAGGCGTGCGCATTCCTCGCGGGAAAAAGCGTCCTTGATAATGGCCCAATGGCGCGGCGGTTTGCCGCCGCCCGGACCGGGCGGAACCTGAGAAGCCGTTGTTGTTTGAGACATTCAAAGCGCCTGCATCAGCCTGCAACACTCTTGCACGCGCCCCCTATAGGCTCATTTTCAGGACTTGGATAGATGGAAAGATGCGGGACGCGCCTGATTCACGCAGGTGCCGCCGGGTTAGTGCGATTGGGTATCTGCGCGTTTTCAAGCAGGCGCGCGACCATCATCTTCGTCACATAGAGACCAAATTCCGGGTTTTCGGCATACAGCTGGAGTGTTTTTTCTTCGCTGATGCGCATCAGCTTGCAGTCTGTTACGCATTTGATCGACTGGGTCCGGTTCTTGTCCGGCGTGAACATGGCGATCTCACCGACGAGCTGACCGGCCTGTATCTGAAGACCGAGTTCCTCGATCCGCACCGTGCCATCCATCAGGTAATAAATATCCCTCGCGTTATCGCCGCGTTTAAAGAGATAGCTGCCGGCGGTTTTTTCCATCGGTGCCATGAAGGGCAGCAGTGATCGGGGATCGAAACCCGAATGCGCCATTTCATGCAGCCGCTTTCTGAGGGTCACTGCCTGATATAACCGGAACAGGTTCAGCGGCAACAGCGAGCCATGCAGCAAAATGATGTTCCCAAGCTCCGCATTGACACCGTAACCGAAGTACAAAGCGTTTCCGGCAATGGCGAACAGCCGAAGCGGGATGATCGTTTTCATCCAGAACGTCGCAAACACCGCGCCGGAAGCGATGTACCCCAGAACTTCCAACCAATTCATTATCGTTTCCTGCTTAAGATTACGCGCGACGCCGGTTTTTTATCCTGATTATCCTATTATGCAAAGGCTTGTGCGCCGAAAGACCGAACCCGGAGGTCAGATCAATGGTGCCGTACGCAACTCAATTCTGGCCAGTTCCCCTCTCTGCGTTAGTATCGGCAGACAGATCAATGCACCGGACAGGAAACGCGACCATGGACAGCCAGATTCCCGAATATGATCCCCGCACTTTCAAAGGCCTGACCTTCCACGATATCCGCCCTGCATTCGCCGACGGCTCGGACACGCCCAGCGCCTATCTGGAACGCTGCCTGGAAACTGTCCACGCACGCGAACCGGTTGTTCAGGCCTTTGCGTCCCTGAACGAAGATGCCGCGCGAGAAGCCGCTGACGCCAGCAGCAAACGCTGGAAGAGCGGCCATCCGCTTTCGGCGATCGACGGCATGCCGGTCGGGATCAAGGACCTGCTCGAAACCAGAGACATGCCGACCGGCATGGGGTGCGCCGCCCTGAAAGACAATTTCCCGAAGAACGATAACGCCGCCGTGTGGGCGCTGCGCCAGGCCGGGGCGGTGATATTCGGCAAGACCGTCACGGCGGAACTGGGCGGCAATCATCCCGGACCGACCACCAACCCGTTCGATCCCGCACGAACCCCGGGCGGGTCTTCGTCAGGCTCGGCAGCGGGCGTCGGCAGTTCCATGATGCCGGCCGCAATCGGCACCCAGGTCGGCGGCTCGATCATCCGCCCGGCGGCGTTCTGCGGGAACTTCGCCCTGAAACCCAGCCAGGGTGGCATCCATCGCGGCGAACGTCAGACGACGTCCATGAGCACCCATGGGCCACACGCCGCGTCCATCGAAGACATGTGGCAGGTGGCCATCGAGATCGCCAGCCGCATCGGCGGCGATCCCGGCGCCCCCGGGTTGATCGGGCCGATGACACCGCCGCACCCGGTCCGCCCGGAACGGTTGATCGTTCTTGAAACCGAAGGCTGGGCGAAGCTCGACCCCGGCACTGTTTCTGCCTTTGAACAGCTTTTGGAGAACCTGAAACGCGCCGGTATCACGCTGCTGCACCGCAAGGACCATCCATGGGTCGAGAGTATCGAGGCCGCCATCGCCAACGCGACGGCAGTCACTGGTTCGATTACGGCATGGGAAAACCGGTGGTATCAGCGCAACCTCGTCGACCGTGCCCCCGACGGCGTCAGTGCCCGCACACAGGCGACCCTCGCCAAAGCAGAGCAGATGACGCCGGACGATTACAAAAGCCTGCTGCTGGCTCGCGAACATGCGCGGGCGTGTCATGCGGCACTGGCGCCCCTGGCCGATGCCGCGATTACGCTTTCCTGCCCCGGTCCTGCGCCACTTTGGGCGGGCGACAAACCCGGCGAGTCGCTGGCGCCCAGACCGACCGGCGATGCGGTGTTCAACTATCCCAGCTCGATGTTTGGCGCACCCGTCGTGACCGTGCCGGTGATGGCCGTCGACGGCATGCCCGTCGGTTTGCAGGTCATGGGGCAGCACGGTGAAGATGCCCGCATGACTGCGCTCGCGCGATGGATCCATGAGAATACGGCCCCCGTCGTCGTCCGGACGTGACAGGTGAAAGCGGGATCACTTGATCCCGGATTTCAGCGCGTTGCGACGCATCGTATAGAGCGTACTGCCGGCAATGATCGCGGCACCAGACAGGGTCCAGACGGTCGGCGTCTCGGCAAAAAAGATGATCCCGATCACCCCGGCGTAGAGCAGCCGCACGTATTCCATTGGTGCGATCGCCGCCGCCTCGCCGACCTTCAGTGCCTGGATGAACATCCACTGCATCAGTGACATCAGCGAGCCGATCATGACGATGAAAATCATTTCATCGACGCTGGGCATGACCCATTGGAAATAGGCCGGGATCGCCATGACGAGGGTAATGGAGACGGAATGAAAAACCAGAATGGTCGACGGCTTGTCGATCTGCGACAGCTTGCGCAGGATGATCTGAACGGCGGACACGAACAGCGCCGATGTGACCGCCATCAGGGCATAGATATTTATATTGTCGGGATCGGGCCGGATGATCACCAGCACGCCGACAAAGCCGATGATGATACTGGTCCAGCGGCGCAGGCCGATGACCTCGCTCAGGAACAGGATGGCGAGAATGGTCGTGAACAGGATGCGGGCAAAGGAAATCGCCGTCACTTCCGCCAGCGGCATGTTGACGACGGCGGTGAACCCCAGATACATGGCGATGATGGACAGCGAGGCGCGCAGAAAATGCATGCCGTAGATGTTCGAGCGGAACACCGTCGCGCGGTTTTTGAAGATCACCGGCGAGATAATGATCAGCACCATGATCTGGCGAAAGAACAGAATCTCGATGACCGGGATGGTCTGCCCCACTTGCTTGATCAGGGAAGACATGATCACCGAAACCAGGGACGCGATCAGGATAATGATCGAGCCGCGAATATTTCCGGACAGCGCCTGCCAGCGTTGAATATAGATTTGCATGCTGCGTCTTAACTACCGGCTGCCAGCCCGGGACGATCCGAAATGGTGTGAACGGCTGGATATCTTCGCTGAATTTACCGGACCGGCAGCGATCAGGAAAGCCGCATGAGCGGGAGGCCCGATTACGCGAAGGCGGGGGGGGTTCGGTATAGGATGAATGCCCGACCTAATAGTTAAGCTTGGCGATGTCCGAAATCGCACACCGTGATAATTTCGCTTTCCTTTTATGTCATCCCGAAAAGGCTGGGAACGAATTTGGAAAAGCAAACATATACCATCGACCAGCTGTCGAAAGCGCTACAGGAAGCTCATGCGTACTGGGACCGTACTCGGCGTCATCAGAAATGTCCCAATCACGGCGACATCGAGCTTATGGAGTTCCCCCACGCACTTGCCCCGACAATGATGGTGTACGACATCTGCGATCCGATTGAGAGCAGCGTCTTCAGATACTGGGGAAGCGGGATGACCAGAATATACGGGCATGACATGACCGGCAAAACCCTGGCCGATTTCGCGCCGCAGTCAATGGCGACGGCCGTTGCTAACAGCCTGCAGAACGTCATCGCCACCTGCGGACCGGTCGCGGAACAGTACGAATACAATCTCTCGAGCGGGGAAAGCCTGTCGACGATCGCCCTCCGCCTGCCCATGATGGATGATCAGGGGCGCATCAATAGGGTTCTTTCGATCATCGAACTGCTGCCGGAACAAAAGGAAATAATACAGGAGCACGATATAAAGCGCCGCTACAGCTAGAGCATTTGTGCGTTATCGGATTTTTCATCTTCACGATGTCATTATTTATTCGCTCATTTCCCTGAATGCGCCACCTCCGGGCGGGGGCTGGACTTGGGCGGAGAGATCAAACGCACCGGCTGGAAGCAATCATGTCCGCATTCGTCTACGTTCTGGGTTCCACAAGCAAAACGACACCCAAAACCTATGTCGGCTGGACCATTGATCTTGATCAGCGCCTTGCCGCACATAACGCCGGACGAGGCGCCAAAAGCACCCGGGGGTATCAGTGGCAGTTACTGTACGCGGAAAAGCTCGAGACCCCTTCCGCCGCGATGAGCCGGGAGGTGTATTTAAAGAAGGATCGAAATTTCCGGCGTGATCTGCGCCGGAGATTGCAGGCCTGAACAGAACGGCCCGCACGCCGAATACGCGGATCAGACATCACGCCCGTTGAAATACGGCAGATCGTCCTCCACCGAACAGCCCAGCGTCACAATGCGCTCGGTAATCTTGATCGCCCGTTGGTATTTCGTTTCGCAATCACCACTATCCAGTTCATTCAGGATCGGCCCGACGATCGCCGCCCCGTAATTCGCCTGAAGGGTGCGCACTTCGCGGCGCGTATCCAGACCGTCGGCGATCCATCCCAACTCGAATTCCATCTGCTTCGCGACATCGCGGCCGTTCAGGATCAGTTCGCGGCGCACTTCGGCCTCCGTCTTCAGCGTCTCTTCCCAGTACTGGCTTTCGGACTCGGCGATTTCAGGGGACGACCTGACGAACGCCTCGCAGAACAGCAGATAGGCGATTTCCTTTTCATTGGCGGTGCGCCAGGCACTGTCCGCAAGGCTGTTCCAGACGGAAACATTCAGACCACCGTAGATTTCCGGCACCCGCGTGAAGAAAATGCGATGCAGTTTGTTGTCATTGAACGTGAGATCCAGCCGGCGCTCTTTATAAATGTCGATGGCCGCATACTTGCCGCAGACGGGGCAGGCATCCCCCTCGACATCATCCTTGCGATAGATGTGTGAACACGGCCGCCCCTTGGCGATATCGTTCTTGCACAACAGGTAGGTCTCGGGCTGGTCCTCGTCATCCTGCTGCTGGCCGATCCAGTTGAAGCGGTTCTGGAACTGCAGGAACGACCGGGGCGGACTCCACAGCGTCCATTTCAATTTTTCAACGGGGCCGAACGTGGTCCAGTTGGAGCTGACATCGATGACGACGCATTCGCCCTTGCCGGGTGACGAGCGCAGGCCGCGGCCGACGGACTGGCCCCAGAGAACCTTAGAAAGCGTCGGGCGCATGTGGACGATGATATTACATTCGGGATTGTCCCACCCTTCCGTCAGCACACCGACGGAAACAAGCGCCTCGATTTCGCCGGTATCGTGTGCGGCGAGGATTCTTCGCCGCTCACGGAGCGGCGTCCCCGCCGTGATGATCGCCGAATTGATGCCGATGGCCCGGAGCCGTTCTTCGGTTATTTCGGCGACCCGTATATCGGGGCAGAACCAGGCCGATATCGGGATCGGGCTCACCCGGGCGCGTTCCTCCATATAGGCATGCGTCGCATAGTCGAGCATCGAGGACTTGATGATTTCATCGGTCAGCCGGGATATCGGGTATTCCCCCGAGCTGACATCGATATCATCGAGATCAAGGTCGTGGACGAAATGCGGCCGGTATCTCGGCCGGACCAGAATCCCCTCTTCGATCAGGTCCTGAATATCGGCGCAGTCGATGATCGCATCGAATGCCAAATTGAGCTGATCGCGCTGATCGCCGGTGCGCCGTTCCGGGGATGCCGTCAGCCCCATCAGATGGGCGTCGGCTTTCCCTTCGTCTCGGAACAGCTCGATGATCCGCCGGTAACCGCTGCCGTTCGGCGATACCCGGTGCGCCTCGTCAACGATGATAAGGTCCGCTTTGGGGATGGCGTCTTCGAGCACTTCACGTGCCCGCATGCTGGTCGACAGCAGGATGTCGTAATCCTCAAAAGCCTGGCCCTTGTCGGAAACCTTCAGGGTCCGCACACGCCGCCCCTTGAGCAGGGCCGATTGAAGCTGATCCAGCAGAACCAGCCGGTGGCAGAGCACCAGAACCTTCTTGCCTTCATAGAAACGGTCGATGATTTCACGGGCAAGAACGGTCTTCCCGGCCCCCGTGGGCGCCTTGAGGATAAACCGTTTATACCTCGCCTGAATCGACGAGAAGTCATCGATGATGTGCTGCTGCCAGCGCCGAAGTTCCATATTTAATAAATTACTCTTTCGCTGAAATGCAGCAGGCCTGCCGGTTGAAATCGACCCGAACCGGCACCTGAAATCCGTTGATCAAAATACATACATCGCTGCGCCTGGCGGAACTATTACCTGTTTATCGTGAAAAGCCGGGAATGTGTAGCCATTCATGCCGCCGGGACATCAAGCATGGATTCTTCAGTGAAACATCTGCACGGTGCTTAACCGAAATGATAGACCGTCACGCAGCCGGTGATGTTGACGGCATCCGCCGAAAGCGGCAAGCGGATCGCCGTTGATACATATCTGATCGATTGCACCGATACCCAGGTGGTCCGGGTCGCGATCGGGCGGCGCTCTTCGATGACGGATGGGAAAACCTGTGCATTCTCGTATCCGAATCCCCTGATGCCATCGGCGTAATATTTCTTTCCGGTCAGTTCCAGACCCGCGGCCTGCACCACCATGCTGCCGAAAAACCGGAACCGGTAATCGAACGGCGGCCCCGTAAAATCGGCAATCGTCATGTTCGGAACAATGGCCGGGGCCAGCTCTTCCAGCCTGAATTCGCGCAGTGAAGGCGCAACATTTTCACCGCGCACCCGGGACCAGTATGCGAATACCTCCTGCAGGCCTTGATACTCAATCTTCGGGATATCGATCCCGCGTATCTCTTCGGTACTGGCACCCCGAAGGTTATCGTTCCGCTTGAAAACCAAGATGTTCCCCAGAAATCCCCTGTATGGATATACATCCTAGTCCGTGGAAGGAACCAAACGAAGGGATTTTACAGTGATCCGCGCTCACCGGCTCTGCTCAAGCACCCAGTCCCGGAACCGGCGGATTTTCGGCGTGTTTTCATCGCGCGTCCGGTAGCAGAGGAAGTGCAACTCCCGCTCAAGGCTGCGAAAGCGGTCCTCACAAAACCTGACCAGACTGCCGGCATTCAGTTCCGCCTGCGCAAACCGCACCGTTTCAAGTGCCAGCCCCAACCCCTGCGCAGCGGCGGCAATGACCATCGATCCCCGATCAAAGGCCGGCCCCGTTTGTCCCGCATTCACGCGGAGCCCGTTCTGGGCGAACCAGTCCGACCAGCGTACCGGACTGAACGTGGATTCAAGACGCACAAGATCAGCAAAATCCGCCGCATCGGCGTTGGCATGCAAATCGGCGAAGGCCGGTGCGCAAAGCGCGGCGATTTCTTCAGTGCCGAGAGACAGCACCGTTACCCCCTTGCCCCGGCGGACATCACCATAACCTATGATGACATCGATTTCCTCGTGGCGGGACAGGTCGACGGCATCCGCGCTCGATGAAATGCGGATATTGACGTTCGGGTGCTCCGCCATGAAACCCGGCAGCCGGGGGCTGAGCCATTTGGTCGCAAAGCTCGGCGTGCAGTGCACGGACAGATCCTGTTTTTGGCCGGGCGGGCTGAGTTCCGCACAGGCCGCATGAATGCTCTCAAAAGCCGGTGACAACGCAGCAAGAAGCCGATCCCCTTCCGGCGTCAGGATGACCGTCCTGTTGGTGCGCACGAACATCGGGCGGCCGAAATGTTCCTCAAGTGCGCGCACCTGATGGCTGATCGCCGACGGCGACAGGTGCAGCTCGTCGGCAGCCTGGGCGAAACTGCCAAGGCGGGCCGCCGCTTCGAACGCCCGTAAGGCATGCAGGCTCGGTGTCCGTTGCATGTCAGCACTCCATGAATCTGATTCATGTATTGTTGAAAAAACGTCGTTTGTCAAAAACGGCCATGTCGAACACGATCCGCGCATCGGCCCATCCGGCATGGACAGGCCATATCAAATTCAGACATGCGAGGATCATCATGTTGGACGACAACCTCAACCGGAAGACCGGCACCGGACGCGAACGCATTTCGCTTTACCAGCCGGAGCAGGAAGGCCTGATCTTTCCTGAAATACCCGAATTCAACAGCGTCGATGAAGAGCGTACGTACCGCAAGCAGCACCTTGTTGCGGCCTGCCGCGCCTTCGATCAGCACGGTTTCGACTTCGGTTTCGCCGGACACCTGACAATCCGCGATCCGGAACATCCCGAACTGTACTGGACCAACCCGATGTGCGTGCACTTCTCGCAGGTCAAGATGTCCAACCTGATTCTCGCCGACCATCGTGGTCGCGTGGTCGAAGGCGATTATGCCATCAACCGTGCCGGTTTTGTCCTGCATGCCGCCGTGCACGAGGCCTATCCCGAGATCATGGCGATGTGTCACGCGCACACCACCTACGGCACGGCCTGGTGCGCAACCGGCCGGCCCCTCGACATGATCAGTCAGGACGCCGCCGCGTTCTACAACAGCCACGCCGTGATCGGCGCTTCTGCCGGTGCCGTCGCTGTCGAAGAGGAAAGCGGCATGTCGGTGGCCAAACAGATGGGCCGCAACCGGGGTATCCTGCACCAGAACCACGGCCTGCTGACCGCCAGCCAGCACAGCATCGACGATGCCGCGTTCTGGTTCATCGCGCTAGAGCGTGCCTGTCAGCAGCAGTTGTTGGTCGAAGCCAGCGGCATCAAGCCGAAACTTCTGTCGGACAAGACGGCGGCCTACAGCCGCGAACACGTGGGCAGCGACTATATCGGCTGGCTGCACTTCCAGACGATCTACAATCATATCGCCGCAACGCAGCCGGACATGTTCGACTGACAGAACGGTCCCAGCAGTCAGAAACAGAACCCCGCAACCGGACAGGTTTGCGGGGTTTTTCTTGTCAGGCTTTGTCTGATCCGGAAATTAAATGCCGGAAAAGTCGGGGATACCCAGTTCTTCGATCATCGGCTTCCCGAACAGATATCCCTGGAAATAATCCGCGCCTATTTCATTGAGCTTGAGGAAGTCGTCTTTGTCCTCGATGCCTTCGGCAATCACCTTGATGCCGAGCGCATGCGCGGTATCCACCGCTCCCTTGGTGATTGTCGATTTCACCAGATCGCCGGCGATCCCCTGACAAAGTTCCATGTCGAGCTTGAGAACCTGCGGTTTGAACCGGCTGAGCAGATTGAGGCCGGCATAGCCGGAACCGAAATCATCAATGGCTGTTATGAACCCGCGATCGCGGTATTCCTCGAATATCCCCATCAGATGGACAGGGTCGTTCACCGGCTCGGATTCCGTCACCTCGAAAATGATCCGTTCCACCGGCAAGCCAAACTGATCGGCGGCCTGCATGGTCGCGCGGATGCAGGTCTCGGGCCGGTACACGGCGTTGGGCAGAAAGTTGATGCTCAGGTTGCAATCGATATTCAATTCCGTGGCAAGCTGGATCGCCTTGACCCGGCATGTCTGGTCAAACACGTAACGGTTATCGTCCGTCACCTGTGACAGCACGCTTCCGGCGCCCGATCCATCGGCACCGCGCACAAGAGCTTCGTAGGCATAGACGGACCGGGTCGAAACATCGATGATCGGCTGGAACGCCATCGTGATGTCGATATCGAGCGGCTTACCCTCGAGGCACTGTTTGCAGCCCAGGGGTTTGAACGGTGAATCCGGTTCGTGAAATTTCGTCATCATTTGCAAGTCATCATAAGCTCAAGGGGCGATATACGCACCGAATGCGATAACTTCAACCCGTGGCTATCCACATGTGATGTTGGTGTCCTCCCGTTTCCGAACCGAAGCAGATCAACACGCAGGGACGGACCCATCTTTCTATACATCGTCAAAACTTATCATAATTATAATATATAAGTATTTTTTCTTATCAATTAACCACGCTACACTCTTCAATGAAACGAACACGTCCGGATTAGCGGCTGCACCCAGACAGAACCAGGGTGAGCGACTGAAAATCCGCCGCTGATCCGCAACAACAGACATTGGAGATTCATCATGGATGGAAACGACCAGACATCAGCAGGGAAATGTCCCGTCATGCACGGCGGCAACACCAGCGCCGGGGCTTCCGTCACCAATTGGTGGCCGAATGCCCTCAATTTCGACATCCTGCATCAGCACGACACCAAGACCGACCCGCTGGGCCAGGATTTCGATTACCGCGAAGAGCTCAAAAAACTTGATGTCGAAGCACTCAAGAAAGACGTGCACGCCCTCATGACCGACAGCCAGGAATGGTGGCCCGCCGACTGGGGTCATTACGGCGGCCTGATGATCCGCATGGCATGGCACGCTGCGGGCTCGTACCGTCTGGCCGACGGCCGGGGCGGCGGCGGCACCGGCAACCAGCGCTTCGCACCGCTGAATTCATGGCCGGACAACGTCAGCCTCGACAAGGCACGCCGTCTGCTGTGGCCGATCAAGAAGAAATACGGCAACCGGATCAGCTGGGCCGACCTGATCATCCTCGCCGGCAACATTGCCTATGAATCCATGGGCCTGAAGACATTCGGCTTCGGTTTCGGCCGTGAAGACATCTGGCATCCTGAAAAGGACATCTACTGGGGTTCGGAAAAGGAATGGCTCGCGCGAGACCGTTACGAAAGCGATGATGCGCCGGATTCCCTGGAAAACCCGCTCGCTGCCGTGCAAATGGGCCTGATCTACGTCAACCCCGAAGGTGTCGGCGGCAAGCCCGACCCGGCGAAGACCGCACTGGAAGTCCGCGAGACCTTCAAACGCATGGCCATGAACGACGAGGAAACCGCCGCGCTGACCTGTGGCGGACACACCGTCGGCAAGACCCACGGGAACGGCGATGCCAGCAAGCTCGGCCCGGACCCGGAAGGCGCCGATGTCGATCAACAGGGATTCGGCTGGGCCAACCCGGACATGGGCGGCAAGGCGGCCAATGCCGTGACGTCCGGTCTCGAAGGCGCTTGGACCACCAACCCGACCCAGTTCGACATGGGTTATTTCGACCTCCTGTTCGGTTACGAATGGGAACTGAAGAAGAGCCCCGCCGGGGCCAACCAGTGGGAACCGGTCGACATCAGGGAAGAGCACAAGCCGGTCGACGCGACCGACCTCTCGACCCGTCACAATCCGATCATGACCGACGCCGACATGGCGATGAAGGTGGACCCGATCTACAACGAAATCTGCCAGAAGTTCATGGCCGATCCGGAATACTTCAAGGATACCTTCGCCCGCGCCTGGTTCAAACTGACGCACCGTGACATGGGCCCGAAGGTCCGCTACTTCGGCCCCGACGTGCCGGAAGAAGATCTGATCTGGCAGGATCCGATCCCCGCCGGCAGCACCGATTATGATGTTGCAGCGGTGAAGCAGAAGATCGCCACGAGCGGGCTTTCCATCACCGATATGGTGACGACAGCCTGGGACAGTGCGCGCACCTACCGGGGCTCCGACATGCGCGGCGGCGCCAACGGTGCCCGTATCCGCCTGGCCCCGCAGAAGGACTGGGAAGGCAACGAACCGGAACGTCTGAGCCGCGTTCTCGGTATCCTTGAAGGCATTGCAGCCGACAGCGGCGCCAGTATCGCCGACGTCATCGTGCTGGCCGGCAATGTCGGAATCGAACAGGCCGCCAAGGCCGGCGGGTTCGATGTCGAGGTGCCGTTCGCACCCGGCCGCGGCGACGCCACGGACGAGATGACCGATGCGGAATCCTTCGAGCCGCTGGAACCGCTTCACGACGGATACCGTAACTGGCTCAAGGAAGACTACGTCGTCAGTGCCGAGGAAATGATGCTCGACCGCACCCAGCTGATGGGGCTGACGGCACCGGAGATGACGGTCCTCGTCGGCGGCATGCGGGTGCTCGGCACCAACCACGGCGGCACCAGTCATGGTGTCTTCACGGAAAACGAAGGGGTTCTGAGCAACGACTTCTTCGTCAACCTGACGGACATGGCCAACACGTGGAAGCCGGCCGGCAACGGCATCTACGAGATCCGTGACCGCAAGTCGGGCGACGTCAAATGGACGGCGACCCGCATGGATCTGGTGTTCGGATCAAACGCGATCCTGCGCGCCTATGCCGAAGTCTATGCCCAGGACGACAGCAAGGAGAAGTTCGTGAACGACTTCGTTGCGGCCTGGACCAAGGTCATGAATGCGGACCGCTTCGACCTCGCCTGAGGCCGATCGTAACCGCACCTGACGATTGAACGGATGTGTGCCGGTCCCGCCCTGGGGCCGGCACCGTCTTTTGAGGCACCCCTGCACCGCGTCAGACATTTATATATGTCATTAGGTTTGCTACGCTGAACGACACGCACAACAGCAGGGACAACGTAACGTGAGCGACACCATCATTTCGACTCTGGTCTCGGACCTCAGGGCCGCGACCGCCGGGATCGACGATCCCGCCGAAGCCATTGCCCGCGTCAGACCCATCGTTGCGCGGATGGCCGACGATACCTCGTGGATGAAACCGGCATATTATGAAACCGACGACGAACAGGGTTTCGGAATCAACATCCTCAATGAAGAGCCGGACAACACCCTGCTGGTCGAAGTCATCTGCTGGGCGCCCGGGCGCGGCGTCGCACCGCACGATCATCAGACGTGGGGCGTCGTCGTCGGCATCGACGGCACCGAGGTCAATGTCGGCTGGCGGCGCAAGGACGACGGCAGCAAACCCGGCTTCGCCGATCTGGAACTGGACGAGGAAACCGACGTCACCAACGGCGTCGTCTGCACCCTCATGCCCGACGACATCCACGGTGTCCGCAATGACGGCGACAAACCGTCGGTGTCGCTTCACGTCTATGGGAAGGTCCTGGCCAGCCTGAACCGGTCCGAGTTCGATCCCATCAACAGGACGCAGAAACCCTGCCCGCAGCGCAAACGCACCCCGGCGAACGCCTGAGGCTTTGAATATTTCATATGAATAAAAGTCTGTCAGAACTCGATACGAGCCCCCTTGGACTTGACGCCGTCCGTGATGCCGCCACTGCAATGCAGGACATTGTCGTCCGCACGCCCTTGCTTGAAAATCCGGATGCCAATGATTTTCTGGGAGGCAGGCTGCTGATTAAGGCCGAACACATGCAACGGACCGGGGCCTTCAAAATCAGGGGCGCCTATAACCGGTTGCGCAGCATGACCGAAGCCGAAAAAGATCGCGGCACCATCACCTACTCATCCGGCAACCATGCCCAGGGATTGGCGCTGGCGGCCAGACTGACCGGCACCTCGGCCATGATCGTCATGCCGGATGATACACCGGTCCAGAAAATCGAAAGTACAAAAGCGCTTGGCGCCACCGTCGTGCACTTCAATCGCGACCGCGATGACATCAATGAGGTCCTCGACCGCCTCAGAAATGAAACCGGCCGGGTTATTGTACCGCCGAGCGGCGATACCCGCATTCATGCCGGTGCGGCAACGGCTGCCCTGGAATTATGCGAACAGGCGCACGGTATCGGCGCCGATCTGGATGCCGTCCTGGTGCCTTGCGGCGGTGGCGGCCTGACTGCGGCAACCGCTATTGTGATGAATGCACTGGCTCAGAAAGCGCGGGTCTATGCAGTAGAGCCCGAACTTTTTGACGATACACGCCGTTCTCTAGCAATCGGCGCACGGCAGAAAAATCCAAAAGGGCAGCGCACCATTTGCGACGCTATCATGACACCGACCCCGAATGAACAGACATTCGAAATCAACCGGAGACTGCTCGCAGGTGGGCTTGTCGCCAGTGATGGTGATGCGTGCCGGGCAATGAAGTTCGCTTTCGACTATTACAAATCGGTCATCGAACCCGGCGCCGCCGTGGGAATCGCAGCGGTTCTGAACGGCGAAATCGATATCAGGGGCAAAACGGTTGCTGTGTTTACAACCGGCGGCAACATAGATCCGGGTCGTTATTTTGAGCTTCTCAACTCAGCGTCCGGCGACAAAGACAGGTAAACGGATGATGCAACACATCGAACTCCCCAACGGCGACCCTTTTCCGAAACTCGGTCTCGGCACCTGGTTCATGGGTGAGCGTGCGTCCGCCTTTGCCGACGAAGCCGCCGCCGTGCGCTACGCCGTCGAGCGCGGCATCCGCGTGATCGATACTGCCGAAATGTATGCCGGGGGCGGCGCTGAAAAAGTCGTCGGGGCGGCGATCAAGCAAAGCCCTGTAGAGCGCGAAGACCTGTTCATCGTTTCCAAGGTTTTGCCGGGCAACGCCCATTATGATGACGTCATCAAGGCCTGCGACGGCAGCCTGGCCCGCATGGACTGCGGCTATATCGATCTCTACCTGCTGCACTGGCGCGGTGGTGCGCCGTTCCGGGAAACGATAGAAGCCTTCGAGGCCCTGCAGGCGTCCGGCAAAATCCGCCACTTCGGCGTGTCCAATCTCGATACGGACGAATTGTCGGAATGGCTGGCCTCAGCCGGGGGCCATGCCACGGCCACCAACCAGATTCTCTACAACCTCAGCCGCCGCGGCCCGGAATGGGACCTGCTGCCGCTTTGCCGCAAACACGGCATACCGGTGATGGCCTACTCGCCGCTGGAACAGGGACGCCTGCACGGCGATCCCGTGCTGGATCAACTGGCCGCCCGCCATGATGTCAGTCCGTTACAGATCGCCCTGGCCTGGGTGCTGGCGCAGGACAATGTCATGGCGATTCCCAAGTCCGTCAACCGGACCCACATCGACCAGAACATCGCGGCGCTGGAAATCGTCCTTGATGCCGAAGACCATGCCCTGCTCGACGCGGCGTTTCCACCGCCGGACGGACCGTCCTATCTGGAAATGCTTTAGCCCGCCTTAACCGCTAACCGCTTGAACGGTTGTTCACGTCGAACATTTCTTCCCACAGCTGGGATCGCTGCGACGCGAAATCAAAGTGGGTGATGATGTTGGTGACGGTCCGGTTATCCGATGAAAGCGGCAACCGGATACTTGCCACGATCATCCGGCGTGCATTTCTGCGGGTGGCGGAGGCGTCCCAGAGAAACGGCATCGGGGCCCGTGTCTCGATAACGGTCCTGTAGTCCGCAAGAACCTGCTCGCGGCGGAACTCATCAAGATATCCCATGTTGGTGGTCAGCAGCGATTGTCCCGTACGGTCGAAATACAAAACATCGGTCAGCCCCGTCCCCCAGAAACGGAACCTGACATCGAACGGGTCCGCCGAGATATCGACGACGTGCGTGTATCTGATCAGGTTACCCGGCAGGCCGATCAGCTCGAACGCCCGCCAGCTCGGCGCAAAGGACTCGCCTCTGACCGTGTTCCAGTGTTCATACAGTTCCCAGCAACTGCTCTCCATGATATCGGTCATGGGTACATGAACGGACGTAACGGCGACGCTCCCCAGAGAAAACCGGTTCTGAATGTGCTGCCTCATGGCTGTCCCTCAAATGTCGCGCATGTGTTATTCATACCGCATACGAATCTGCATAGTATAAATAATAGTATTTTTAGTTAATTCAGCGCGAAAATCGCATCCGGAACCTCGTTCGTACGCCCACCGTTTCGTGCCATGCCTGAACCGGCACGACATTATTAGATCAGTCTTACAGGGCGCTTACCGCATGATCCACAGCTCGGGTGCCGCGTTTCAAGAAACCTTAATCTGCATGACATTTCTTTGATATCCTTTCAATCAAGCATGCCGTTTCCATATTTTCCCACCTTTACGGAGACGCCCCATGGCCTTCGCCCGCACTTTCATTCTGTCGCTGATCTGCGCCGTCACATTCGCATCAGCCACCCACGCCGACGTGGTTGAGCTTGGTCCCCGCCCCTATTTCCTGATCGACCAGATGACGGACGGCCCGCTCAAGTCGCGCCTGCAGTCATGCGCCGACCGGTCGATGAAGAAATCCCTGTTTTCCATCGGCCACCGCGGTGCAGCGATGATGTTCCCGGAGCACACGAAATCCTCCTACGTGGCGGCGGCCCGCATGGGCGCCGGCATCATCGAATGCGACGTGACCTTCACCAAAGACAAGCAACTGGTCTGCCGTCACGCCCAGAACGACCTGCACACCACCACCGACATTCTGAAATCCACCCTGGCGTCCAAATGCACCAAACCTTTCACCCCCGCTAAAGGCGACACCCCGGCCGAGGCCGAATGCCGCACCAGCGACATCACGCTTGCGGAATTCAGGACGCTGACCGGCAAGATGGATGCCGCCGACACGTCCGCGACAACGATCGATGCCTATATGGACGGCACCGCAGGCTGGCGCACCGATCTGTATGCGGCGAGCAGCGGCACACTGATGACTCATGCGGAATCCATCGAACTGATCAGCAGTCTCGGCGCCAAGTTCACGCCGGAGCTGAAATCGCCGTCCGTCGCCATGCCGTTTGATGGATTTTCGCAGCAGGACTACGCCCAGAAGCTGATCGACGAATACAAGGCAGCAGGGATTCCGGCGTCCGACGTCTGGGCCCAGTCGTTCAATCTCGACGATGTTCTGTACTGGATCAGGAACGAGCCCGAGTTCGGCAAACAGGCGGTCTATCTGGATGGACGCTATGACGACAAGACTTTCGATCCCATGAAGCCCGCAACCTTCAAACCGGGCATGAAGGAACTCAAGGACATGGGTGTCAATTATATCGCCCCGCCGCTGTGGATGATGGTCACCGTCGAGAACGGCAGCATCGTCCCCTCGCCCTATGCCGAGGAAGCCCGCGCCGCAGGTCTCAAGCTCATCGCCTGGACCCTGGAACGCTCAGGCCCGCTGGGCAACGGCGGCGGCTGGTATTTCCAGTCCATCAAGGACGTCACCAATAATGACGGTGTGGCGTTCGAGCTGCTGGATGTGCTGGCCCGCAAGGTCGGTGTCGTCGGCGTGTTTTCGGACTGGCCCGCGACCGTGACCTATTACGCCAACTGCATGGGTCTCGAATAATTCGCGCGGCTTGCATTACAGTCATAGGGACTGGCGGAGGGACTGGCGGAGGGACGGGCGTGTTCCTCCGCCATTTGGTGCATGCATCGTGCGCTCAGAACGGCACATCGCCTTCAAGACACATGCGGTGCAGGATGCGGCCTTCGGACGGATCGTAATCCGTGTGCGCGACATGCAGCAGGGCGCGGTTGTCCCACAGCACCAGATCGCCCGGCCGCCACTGATGGCGGTACGTCACGTCGGGGGTCAGCACCCGATCCAGCAGACCGTTGACGAACGCCTTGCTTGCGTCCGGCTCCCAACCGTCGAAGCGGGCCAGCTTGCCCGGGTGCACATAGATCGCCTTGCGGCCCGTTTCCGGGTGGGTGCGGATGAACGGGTGTACCTGCGGTGCGCCGAATTCGCTGCGGGCCTTGTCATCCACATACCCCACATCCTGCTCGATGGAATTGACGGTTTTCATCTTTTCGAGGTCCGCCTGTTCGCCGGCGTCGAGAGAGGCGAAAGCCGCCTGCATGTCGGCAAAGCCGGTGTCACCTCCCTTGGCCGGCAGCTTGACGGCATACAGCACGGTCATCTTCGGCGGGCGTTTGTGGTTGGTGTGATCCGTATGCCAGTCGCGTGAGCCGATCGGCATGACCTTGCCGTCGCCGCGTTTGGTGTTGGCGATGCGGCTGTCGAGGACCGCGATTTCCGGATGGTCCGGCATCAACAGTTTCGACAGGTGCTGACGCATGGGCACGCCGAAGACCTTCATGCTTTCCACATATTGCGCCGGGGTCAGTTTCTGGCCGCGGATCACCATGACCAGCCGGTCACGAAGTGCATCGCGCATGGCCTCTGCATCCGCATCGGATACAGGGCCGGCGAGGTCGACCCCGGTAGCCTCGACGCCGAACGCGCCTGACAGCGGCGCCAGATTTACGGACATTTTCCTTCCCTCCCAAGGTCGGTTACGTCACCTTATGTCTTTCGATATGGGGCTGGAAGGCCTATTTACCAGTTCACATTCCGACCGCGCCGCCAAGAGCGTTCATCGGCATCCAACCGTTTGACGAGGAAATCCAGTTGACCATCCCCCCTGCCACCACGCCCGTTTCAGAGATCGACGCACAGGCGCACCGCCGTGGTTTCTGGCTGACCCTGTTCGGTGTATTGGTGCTGACACCGGATACACTGCTGATCCGGCTCATCGACATCGACCCCTGGACGATGAATTTCTATCGTGGCGCGATGATGTCGGTCAGCCTGTGTCTCGCTTTCATCATTGCGCGGCGGGGCGAGACGCTGATCGAGGTGCGCCGGATGGGATGGGTCGGATTTGCCGTCGCCGTCATCTATGCCCTGAATGCGATCAGTTTCGTTTTCGCCATCGATCACACCCGGGTCGCCAATGTGCTGATCATCCTTGCCGCAACGCCGCTGATTGCCGCACTCCTGTCGATCATCGTGCTCAAGGAACAGGTGTCGAAGCCGACATGGGCGGCGATCATGGCCGGGATGAGCGGTGTCGTGATCGTCGTCGGCGACGGGTTTCGGACAGGCACATCGCTCGGGGATATTTTCGCCTTCGTCACCGCGTGCGCGCTGGCGGTGACGTTCATCATCATCCGCCGCCACAAGCACGTGAACATGGTCCCCGCCGCCGCCCTCGGCGCCATGCTTTCGGCGATCCTCGTTGCGCCGTTCGCCGATCCGCTGTCAGTCGGCAGTGCCTGGAACTGGGGGCTTCTGTTGTTGCTGGGCTTTGTCGTGATGCCGTTATCCTTTGGGCTGATCACGCTTGGCCCGCGCACCCTGCCGGCGCCCGAAGTGGCGCTGCTGATGCTGCTGGAAACCGTGCTCGGGCCGCTCTGGGTTTGGATGGTCATCGACGAAATGCCGAGCCTGACCACTTTCATCGGCGGCGTTGTCGTGATTGCCGCCGTGACCCTGCAATCGGCATGGCGGCTCAGAAAATCACGTCGCCCCCATCCGGCAAGGGCGCCGGGTTAAAAGACTGACGGCATCGGAGATATCAAATATGACAAACCGCACGGGGATCATCGGACTCGGGGTAATGGGGCAGCGCATGCTTGGCAACATGGCCGAACATGACGACTTCGACGTGGTCTGTGTTTTCGATCCGGCGCTGGACGGCACGGACCCGCTCTATACCGACAGCGCCCGGCAGCTGATCGACCGCGACGACGTCGATCTCGTCTACATCGCCTGCCCGCCCGACTTTCATGCCGAATACGCCATCGCGGCGGCAAAGGCCGGCAAGCCGGTATTCTGTGAAAAGCCGCTGGGTGTCGATATTGCCCGGTCCATTGACCTGGTGAACGCCATCGAGGCCGAGGGCGTTCCCAACGCGGTGAATTTTTCGTTCGCGTCCAGCCCCAGCCGGGCATTCCTGAAAACCATGCTGGCCGAAAATACCTTCGGTGCGGTCGACGCCATCGACATCCGCCTGCACTTCGCAACCTGGCCCCGCGGCTGGCAGGTTGCCGCGGCCTGGCTCGCGGAACGGAAACAGGGCGGCTATGTGCGCGAAGTGCTGTCGCACTTCATCTATCTGACCGAAAGCGTGTTCGGCCCGGCCGCGCTGGAGGACGCCATTGTCCGCTATCCCGACGGTATGGGTGGCACAGCCGCCGAAACCCATGTGCTCGCGTCGCTTAACTGCAACGGCATTCCGGTGTCCGTCGCCGGCGGTGTCGGCGGCAGCGGCCCGGACCGCGTCGAATATACCGTCTGGGGCAAAGCGCAGTCCTGCCGGTTCGATGACTGGTATAGCGCCTTTGTTTCGGACGGGAGCGGGTGGCAGCCGGCAATGACCGATATCGATGACCCCCGCCAGCTCGGCCGGGTGCGGCAACTGGACAATCTGGCCCGGTTCATGCGCGGCGAGGATCACGAACTGCCGGATTTCCGGGCGGCGCTTTCCGTACAGAACCTGATCGAAGGTATCCTGCAGCGCCGCTGAGCGGACCACTGTCGCAAAACCTTCAACTTACCCGATCACCGGTTCCGGGATATCCCAAAATGGACTCTGGACATCAAACCGGGGAAATCCAATAGTTTGACCTGTTTGGGGGGCAACGAAACCGTCAGAAGTTCGAGGTGAGACGCAGATGAGCAATTACGACTATGACCTGTTTGTCATCGGATCAGGTCCCGCCGGACAACGGGCCGCCGTACAGGCGGCGAAACTCGGCAAGCGTGTCGCCGTCGCCGAACGTCAGGCCGTGGTCGGCGGGGTGTGCCTGAATACCGGCACCATCCCGTCAAAGACGCTCCGTGCCGCGACCATGCATCTGTCGGGCTATCACGAACGCAGCATTTACGGCTCGGCGTACAAGGTGAAACAGGAAATCACCATGGGCGACCTGCTGGGCCGCGCCAATCATGTGCGTCAGATCGGCACCGACGTCGCCCGTCACCAGATGCTCCGCAACGGCATCCAGATCATCGAGGCCACGGCGGCCTTCGTCGATCCGCACCGTATCCTGCTGACCCCGCTCAGTGGCGGCGCCCCCAACGAGGTGACGGCCGCCAACGTCGTGATCGCGGTCGGCACCACGACCACCCGCGATCCCAATGTTGCCTTCGACGGTGAACACATTTTCACCAGCGACGATATTCTCGATCTCGAAACCCTGCCGAAAAGCCTGGCCGTGGTCGGCGCCGGGGTGATCGGCATCGAATACGCGACGATCTTTGCCACCCTGGGCGTGCGCGTCACGGTGATCGACAAACGCACCCGTCTGTTGCCGTTCGTCGACGAGGAAATCATCGACACCCTTGTGCATCTGATGCGCCAGGAACGGGTCACCATGCGCCTGGGCGAAGGCGTGCAGGGCATCGACCTGGTCGATACCGATCAGGGCCGCAAGGTGCACATTGCGCTGGAAAGCGGCAAGCACATCAACACGGAAACCGTGCTTTATTCCATCGGCCGCACCGGCGCGACGGAACACCTCAATCTGGAAAAGGCGGGCCTCGCCACCGACGACCGGGGCCGGATCTGCGTCAACGCCAGCTATCAGACCGACGTTGCACACATCTATGCGGTCGGCGACGTCATCGGCTTTCCGAGCCTGGCCTCCACGTCCATGGAGCAGGGCCGTCTGGCGGCCTGTCATGCGTTCGGCGTGGAAGCGCACAGCTTCCCCGATCTGCTGCCCTACGGTATCTACACGATCCCCGAAATCTCGGTTGTCGGAAAGAATGAACAGGAGCTGACCGAGGCCGGCATCACTTATGAAGTCGGCCACGCCGCCTACCGGGAAATCGCCCGCGGCCAGATCGTCGGCGATCAGGCGGGGCAGTTGAAGCTGCTGTTCGACCCGGACAGCCGCAAGCTGCTGGGTGTGCACATCATCGGTGACGGGGCGTGCGAACTGATCCACATCGGTCAGGCGGTGATGTCGCTCGGCGGCACCATCGATTACCTGATCGACACGGTGTTCAACTATCCGACCTTCGCGGAATGCTACAAGACCGCCGCCTTCGACGGCATCAACAGACTGGGCTGAAGCATCAGGCCGTTACCTGCGCGGTGTGCCGAATTCGCGGATGTGCTCTTCCCTGATCTTGTCGCGGTCGCGGCTCCAGTCGACATATGTCGCGATCTGCGAAACTTTTTCACCATCATCCGAAAACGGCATCCTGAGTGATGTCTGCACATAGGGCAGGCCGTCCTCCCCCGCCTTGATGGTGTATTCCGATCCCACCGCTTCATGACATGTCACAACTTCAAGATACTGCGCGTGGGTCAGTTTAGCGGTCAACGGCGAGCGGATGTTCGAGATCGACTGGTTGGTGAAGTCGATCCCGTGCATGTCGACCGACGCCGTTCCCCAGAACCGGTAAATGAAATCCAGCGGATCGTATTTGACATCAACAACCATAAAATACGGGATCAGTTCAACAGGCAGTTGCAGCCAGTCCCATTCCCGCCAGGACGGGGAACGCCGCGCACCCTTGAGGCTTTGCCAGTATTCGTAGCAGATCTGATAATTCGGCTGATCGAACCGGATCGGGGAGCGGCGGAGGTAATCTTTTTCCGGCATGTCGCTTCCCCGTCCACTCGATTGAAATTGTCTCTTAAACCGAAAGTCAGCTCTTGAACGGAAGCGAGATCAGAGCCACTGTGCCGCCGCCGCGGGCGGCTTCAAAACGCAATTCGGCGCCGATTTTTTCACAGATATCGAGCACGATCTTGAGTCCCCGCCCCCAACCCTGGAGGCCGTGATCGTTGGCCATGGAAACCTGTTCGCCGCGGCGGATACGAAACAGAAGATCGGCGGGGATTCCTTTGCCGCTGTCCTGGATGACAAACAGGAACGCTTCTTCCGCATAGCTGATTTCACCCTTCACCTTCACCATGCCGCCGCTGGGGGTGAATTTGACGGCATTGCTGACGAGGTTGGACAAAACCTGCGAGAGCAGCAGCTGATCGGTCATCAACACCGGAAAGTTGTCGGGAAAGTCACAAACCAGGGTGACACCGCGTTCCCGGGCAAGGGCGCCGAAGGTTTCAGTGACGTCCAGGGCCATCTGCCGGGCATCGACTTTCTCGATCCTGACCTCGGAAACCCCTGAGACGACATCGTTCAGGACACGCTCACAGATATGCAGCAGCTGTGTCGTTGCCGTTTTGACCGTCGCGTTATAGTCCGCAATCTGATCGATGTCGCAGTCCGGTGCCAGCGTGCTTTCAATCAGCTGCGTGTAACCGAGCATGGCATTCAGCGGCGTGCGGATTTCATGTGCGAAATCACGGAGCAGATTACCGTCTTTGCTCGGATCGGTACTGGTCTGTTCTTTGGTTTTATCGTTTTCACCCGAGGGCATGGCCGGTTCCAGATTTAGCCAGAATGTAGATTTGAGCGAAGCACAAAGTAACGACCTACTCAAGGCTTGCTGCCTTTTCCAGCCTGACCAGCCGGGAATAATCCTCTGGACGGCGGGACACTTGATCCCCATTTATTTAACAGCTGAAGATTTGCATACCATACATTAAACGACGGAGGAATTCACGATGGACGAGGCATCCGGCTACACGCCCCCCAAGGTCTGGACCTGGGACAAGGAAAACGGCGGCAAGTTCGCCAGCATCAACCGCCCGATATCCGGTGCAACCCATGAGAAAGACCTGCCGGTCGGCAAGCATCCGCTGCAGCTGTATTCCAAGGGCACGCCCAACGGCGTCAAGGTCACGATCATGCTCGAGGAATTGCTGGCCAAGGGCCACAGCGGTGCCGAGTACGATGCGTGGATGATTGAAATCGGGGACGGCGATCAGTTCTCCAGCGGGTTTGTCAGCGTCAATCCGAATTCCAAAATTCCGGCGATGATGGACCGTTCCGGCGACACACCGGTGCGGGTTTTCGAGTCCGGCTCGATCCTGTTCTATCTCGCCGAAAAATTCGGTGAATTCCTGCCCACCGACATCCCGGCGCGCACCGAATGCATGAACTGGCTGTTCTGGCAGATGGGCAGTGCGCCCTATCTGGGCGGCGGCTTCGGTCATTTCTACAACTACGCCCCCGAAAAGTGGGAATATCCGATCAACAGATTCTCCATGGAGGTCAAACGCCAGCTCGATGTGCTCGACCGGCATCTGGCCGACAACCGCTACATGGTCGGCGACGATTACACCATCGCCGATATTTCGATCTGGCCGTGGTATGGGGTGCTTGCCCTTGGCGAGCAGTACGGCGATGCCGGCACGTTCCTTGAGGTGCATACCTACAAGAACCTGCAGCGCTGGGTCCGCGAGATCGGTGTCCGCGAGCCCGTGAAGCGTGGCCGGATGGTCAACCGTTCCAAGGGTGATGAGACGACGGAACTCCGCGAACGCCACGATGCCAGCGACTTTGACGGCCGCAAGGGTGTGGAAATTCCGTCCTCATAATTGACGTCTGCATCACCGTTGCGCTTGTGCACGCCGGCCTTCCGCATGTTTGCGGAGCAGTTTGCACAGCGCATCGGCCGCGGGGCTGAGACCGCGTTCGCGTGTCCGCACGATGCCGATGCTGCGCGTCAGGTCGGCGTCGCGCACCGGCAACAGCGTAATCCCGCGCATGTCGAGAACCGACGACAGCATCTCCGTCACCAGACCGACACCCAGACCCTGCTTGATGAGCGAAAAGATGGTTACCGAATCCCGGGTCTGAAAGGACGGGGCGAAATCCATCCCCGCCGCCGCGAAGGCGCGCCGGAAGATCGCCCAGGCGGCGGATTCCGGGGGCATCGACATCAGGTTCTCGCCGGCGATATCGGCAAGGCTGGCGCTGTCCTGTGCTGCCAGCGGGTGGGAATCGGGCACCGCAAGCCGGAACACGTCATCCAGCAGCGGTTCATAGTCCAGCGTCTCCTCGTTGCTGATATACGGGGTCACGGCGAAGTCGACCTCGCCGCGGCTGACACGGTCCAGCACCTGTCCGAAAAAATCGTCCAGCAGTACCACCTCGACATCCGGCCAGCGGCGTTGAAATTCACCGATCACCGCCGGCAGAAACCCCGCCGCGACCGACGGCGAGGCCCCGACCACGACACTGCCCCGCTGCAGGTTCTGCTCTTCACGGAATTCCCGGACCAGGGCGCGGGTCTCCAGCACCATCCGCTCGACCCGCCCGCGCAGCCGTTCGCCCGCATCGGTGATGACGACGCGCCGTGTCGTGCGGTCGAACAGCCGGACCCCAAGCACGGCTTCGAGATGCTGGATACGCGCCGACACGCTGGGCTGGGAAATGCCGAGCATCTGTGCGCTTTGCCGGAAACTGCTGGTTTCCGCCACCGACAGAAAGGCATCCAGATCGGCGGGCGTTATATTAATCAGTGACATCTATTAATTGATACAACAACAGTATTTCTCTTTCAATCATCAACCCGCTACAGTCCCGGTAACTGGAAACACAAGGACGCCGAAGCACCATGCGCAAGATCGATGTCAACATTCCCGCCGGTTGGCGGGTCACGGAACTCGTTGAAGATCAGAAGAACTGGGTATTCATTCTCGACGACGCCGCACGCCGGCAGATGGCACGGACCGTCAAGGCTGCCTATGACCCGGACCGGCATCTGTTCGACTATACCCGTGACGACTTCGATCTCGGCCCGGCCTGGGACATGATCTCAGCCGCCATCCGCGAAGCCTATCACGGCCGGGGCATTGCCCTGGTCAAGGGGCTGCCCCGTGACGTCATGAGCGAGCAGGAATTCGAACTGATGAACTGGGCGGTCGGCCTCAATACCGGTGTCGCCCGCCCCCAGGGCAAGATGTCGCAGTACATTTCCCCGGTCCGCGATGCCGGCACCGATTACCGGGCACAGAACGGCCGCGGATACTCGTCGAACGCCAAGCTCGATTTCCACGCCGACGGCTGCGATATCGTGACCCTGGCGTGCTACAACAAGGCGAAGTCGGGCGGCCAGAGCATGATTTCTTCGAGTACAACCGCCTTTGGTGTGCTTCGCGATGAACGCCCCGACCTCGCCGAGATTGCGTTGCAGGATTTCTGTTTCAGCCGCAACCAGGAACAGGCGCCCGATGAGTCCGCGTATTACGCACAGCCGCTTTTCGATACCGCCGACGGACGGCTGTTCGGCAAATGGAACCGCAACCGCGTGCGCACCGCGCAGGCCATCGACGGCGTGCCGAAGCTGAGCCCGGCACAGATCGAGACCACGGATCTGCTGGACGACATCCTGAGCCGCCCCGAGCTGATGTACACCATGTACCTGGAGCCGGGTGATCTGCAGATTCTCAGCAATCACGTGATGCTGCATTCGCGCACCGACTATGAAGATCACGAGATCCCGGAGCAGAAGCGTCTGCTCAGCCGACTGTGGCTGGCCCCGCCGGATTCCGTGCGCCTGCCCGACAGCTGGGGGCACTTTTTCCGCGCCGTCGAACCGGGCACGGTCCGGGGCGGCATTCGCGGCCATCACCACGACGACAGTTGCCGCGCCTTTGAACAACGCCAGGCGGAAAGCCTGGGGCTGCGCATACCGCCGGAATGGGAAGAACGCAAAATCGCTTGAGTGACAGGGAACATCCAATTGAGCATGACAAAAAGACTGCGGACGCTTCTGGCGGCGGATGACATTATCCGCGCACCGGGTGTCTATGACGGCATCACCGCCAAGCTGAGCGAACAGGCGGGCTTTCCCGCCGTCTACATGACCGGGGCCGGCACATCGATGTCGCTGGGGTATCCGGATTTCGGCCTGGTCACGCAGACAGAGATGGTCGCCAACGCTGCCGTCATTGCCCGCACCGTCGACGTACCGGTGATCGCCGATGCCGACACGGGGTACGGCAACGAACTGAACGTGACCCGCACCGTCAATGAATACGAACGTGCCGGCGTTGCCGCGATCCATATCGAGGATCAGGTGATGCCGAAGCGCTGCGGTCATCTCGACGGCAAGGAAATCGTCCCGCTCGCGGAATACGTGGCCAAAATCCGTGCCGCCGCCGCGGCCCGCAAGGACCCGGACTTCGTCATCATCGCCCGCACCGACGCCAATGCCGTGACCGGTCTGGATGATGCCATCAACCGCGCCAATGCCGCCCTCGCCAACGGCGCCGACGTCGCCTTCGTCGAGGCGGCACACACCATGGAAGAGGTCACGGCGATCCCGAAACGGGTCAACGGGCCGTGCCTTTTGAACATCGTCGTCGGCGGCAAGACGCCCCATATGGAACTCGCCGCCGCCTATAAGATCGGCTACAGGATCGCCATCATGCCGTCATTGCTGACCGCCGCGATCATGGCGACATGCGATGCCACCCTGGCCCGTGTCCGCGAGACAGACCAGCCGTCCGACCCCAACGCCACACCAATGAAAGTGGGCGACCGTTTCGAGCGCTTCGGCGCGTCGGCCTGGAACGAATTGCGGACAAAATTCCACGACAGGGATGCGGCCGAATAAGCGCGCCTTAAAACGGTTCGACCATCAAAGCCCGTAAACGGAAAGGGGCCGCCCACCGGCAGCCCCTCCCCTGACGAAAAATGTCAGATGTTGCTAGTCGACCTTGCCGGTCCAGGCGTTTCGGTCGATATCCAGATCCGCGTATTTTTCCGGATCCAGGACCGGACGCTCGATGCCCGCCTTGAGCTGGTCGGCGAAATCAACCAGCAACCGTTTGGCGATCGGGAACAGCATGGCCAGGGCCAAAAGGTTGACCACGGCCAGAATCCCCATCATCGGGTCCGAGAAGAAGAACACCGACGTCGCACCCGGCGCCACGGCACCCAGCAGTACGATCCCCATCAGGGCGACACGGAATGCATGCAGCGCCATCGGGTTTTTGGTCATCACCGTCAGAGCGTTTTCACCCAGATAGTAGTTGTAGATGATCGAGCTGAACGCAAACAGCAGCACCGCCCCGGTCAGGAAGTACTGCGTCCATTCGCCCAGATGCGACACCAGTGACTGCTGCGTCAGCGCCACACCGTCGATACCTTCCGCGCCCGGTACATAAACATCCCCCATCAGGATGACGAATGCCGTGCACGAACAGATGACGATGGTATCGATGAACACCGAGAACGACTGCGTGATCCCCTGGCTGACCGGATGGCGCACATCGGCGGTCGCCGCAACGTTCGGGGCCGAACCGAGACCGGCTTCGTTGGAGAACAGGCCCCGGCGCACACCCTGCGCAATGGCCGCCCCCATGCCGCCGCCGACGGCTTCTTCGAGGCCGAAGGCGTTGGAGACGATCATCGCGATGATTGCCGGAACATCGGCGATGTTGATGACGATCACGATCAACGCCATGCCGATGTAACCGAGCGCCATGATCGGCACGATCACGTCACAGGTCTTGGCGATACGATGGATACCGCCGTAAACGATGAAACCGGTGCCGATGGTCAGCACGATCCCGGTGATCAGGCGATCGATGCCGAGGCTATCCGCCGCGGCACCGGCAACCGTATTTCCCTGGAACGCCGGGAAACCGATCCCGAACGCGGCAATCAGGCAGACCGCATAAATGATGGCGAGCCAGCGGTAATCCTGTCCGAGGCCATGCAGAATGGTTCTGGCGGGACCGCCCCGGAAGGTGCCTTCGGCTTCCTTTTCCTTGAACAGCTGGGCCAGCGAACATTCGACAAGGCTGGTCGCCATGCCGACGATGGCGATGGCCCACATCCAGAAAACGGCTCCCGGACCACCCAGTGTGATGGCGACGGCGACACCGGCGATGTTCCCGCCGCCGACACGGCCACCGACCGACACCAGCAGCGCTTCGCGCGCCGTGATGGCGTTCGGATCACCCGACTGGTTGCTGCCGGACAGCACCCGGAACATGCGGAAGAAATATCTGAACTGAACGAAACCGCTGGCAAAGGTGAAGAACAGGCCAAGCACGACGAGGAACGGCACAAGCGCCCATCCCCATGTGAGGTCACCAATGACCCCGAACAATGATTCAAGAAACTCCATCAAATTACCCCCTTATTGACTGCTTTTCGATTGGACCTCCGTCTTGCCGTCCTCCCCGATGCGTTTCTTGTGAAAGCTTTTTCGGCAACCATGTAAATAAGACGAATCGAATATAAACGATTTTACGCTACTCGCGTAAAAATTGTTCACGATCAATTAATAAGGGAGTGTGACGTAGACTTCGGTACCCTGTCCCGTCGTGCTGGAAATCGACAGCTCACCGCCATGGGCATCGACCAGGGATTTGACGATCGACAGCCCGAGACCGGTACCGCTTTCGGCGACGTGGGGGTTTGACTGCCCTTTCGAGAACGGTTCCGTGACCCGGGGCAGAAGATCGCCGGAAATACCGACGCCGTTGTCGGCAACACAGACCGTCAGCGCTTCCCTGTCGGCACGGGCGGAAATCCAGACACCGCCGCCCTGCTCGGTGAACTTGACGGCGTTGGCCATGATATTGAGAAAAATCTGCGCCATCGCCTTTCGATCAGCCGTCAGCGGCGGCAGTGTTTCAGGGATATCCAGAATCAGTTCGATTTCCCTGTCTGCGGCCATGCGTTCCACGCTGCGCATGCATTCCCTGAGGACGTCGGCAATATCGAATTCCTCGCGTTGCAGACTTCGCTTTCCGGCTTCGATCGCCGCGATGTCGAGAATATCGTTGACCAGGCTGAGAAGGTGTTCGCCGCTGTCATGGATATTGCCGGCATAGTCCTTGTAGTTATCGGCTCCCAGCGGTCCGAAGTATTCCGAACGCAGCATTTCGCTGAAGCCGAGAATGGCATTCAGCGGGGTGCGGAACTCATGGCTCATCGTGGCAATGAATTGCGACTTCGCCCGGGTGGCTTCCTCGGCCTCGCTGAGCGCATCGCGCATCGCTTCTTCGGCCTTGGCGATATCCGTCAGGTCAATCGTCACCGATCCGACCTTGGTAATCCGGCCCTCGCGGTCGAAGACCGGAAACTTTGAGATCGAGAGCATATGCGGTTTGCCGTCGAGCAGATAACGCTCGACCTCGCGGTTGACCAGTTTGCCCGTGGTCAGGACTTCGTCTTCCTGTGCATTCATGATCCGGGCATCGGTGTCCGACTGGAATCCCTCGATATGATCGAAACGGTTGCCGACCATCTTTTCCAACGCGACCCCGTACCAGGAAAGATACGTCCGGTTCGCCCGCTCGATAACGTGATCCTGGTCCTTGATCAGCAACCCGACCGGCAGGTTTTCGAAAATCGAATCAAGAATGTTTTCATTTTCCAGAAGCTCCTCGGTGCGGGTTTCCATGCGCCGGAAGCGTTGGGCAAAGCGCAGGATCGTCATGACCAGGCCGGAAAACACCAGAAACGCCCCAAAGGTATGGATGTACCAGCTGTATTCAAGATGCAGCATCGCCATTACCTGCATCGCCCGATCATTGCCAACGGACATCGGCATCACGATCATGGTGTAGAAATCAAAGATATAGAAAAGAGTAATGATCCAAAGACCACCGAGAATGCAGCCGACACCGGCAAATGCATCTGCATGGCGGATATCCGCGCGGAACCTGAAAACGATAACGCTGGCCACAATCACGATGGACGTGAGCAGCACATCAATTGCGATCATCACGCCCCAGGGCGGAAAATGATCAACTGCCATGGCTGTCGGACACGGGGCATACCCCGGCCTTCTGCTTATACGTCATGCATCCGGTGTACTCGCCACTCCCAATAGCAAGTAACTCTCCCCGGTACAGAGTATTCGAAGTTGGGGTGCGGTTACAGTGGTTTTACGACTTTCAGGAGATACCCTTCTTGCGGAACGTGACCCCAAGCGCTTCTTCATAAACCTTCAGCATCGCGCTTTTCGGCTCATCCCCGTAGCCCGCTTCAATGGCCGCCTTGTAGCTGCCGATCATGGCCTGCACGACGGGCAACCGGGCACCGGCATCTTCGGCCATGCGCTCGACATTGACGATATCCTTGTAGGCGGCACTCAGGGCGAAATCGGAATCGAACTGGCCTTCGAGCATCCGGGGCACGAAGTATTCAGAAGCGAAACTGCGCGAGCTGCCGCTGGTGACGATGGCTGCAACCTGTTCAGGATCGAGCCCGACGGCAACCGTCAGCGGCAGCACTTCGGCGAGCGCCGCGATATTGACGTTATAGATGATGTTGTTGAGCGCCTTCATCGCCTGCCCGGTGCCCAGCGCACCGCAGTGAATGATCGACGTGCCGATGTAATCCAGATATTCCTTCACGTCCTCGAAGGCTGCATCCGTGCCGCCGAACATCACCGTCAGCGTCCCGTCCTTGGCCCGGAACGGCATCCCGGAAATCGGGCAATCCCAATAGGCGATGCCTTCCGCCGCCGCTTCATCGGCGATGGTCAGCGCATCGCTGCGGTCCAGGGTCGTGGTGTCGACGATGGTCAGGCCCTGGGGCGCCGACTGGGCAATGCCGTCATCACCGAAAACCGCGGCGCGGACTTCGGGCGCATACGGCAGGCACATGAAAATCAGATCACACGTGCCGGCCATATCGGCCGGTGAGGTGCTGGCCGTCGCCCCGGCTTCGACCAGCGGCCGCATGGCACCTGCATGGGAATCAAACACGTGCAGTTGTCCGACATTCTTGAGCATGTTCTGAGCCATGCCCGCGCCCATGCGGCCAAGGCCGATAAAGCCGATTTTTCGCACCGTTATCCTCCCGGGATTTATGTCGTATTGATTTGGATCGTCGTGGAACACCAGTCTATGCAGCGAGTCCCCGCGCGACAATAACGATTGCAAGAATCAGACTGCACAACCTGTCGGCTTGACGGCAATGAGCATTCTTTTTTAAGCGCAACGGATGATGTCTAACGCCGCCCGGTGCATCACCGCACTAACGCCGAGCGGCATAAAGTGCTAGGATTCCTGGTGTCGGATTCGTAAGCCTGACGAAGTTTCCGGCTGTCATTTGGGAGGTGCAAAATGGCCCCTGCAGACAACACCAAGGATCGCGATTCATCATCCGATCTCGATGCGGATATCAAGGACATCGTCCCGTCGGCGCTTGACGACAATACACATAACGAAGTCCGTGCGCTCTATGCGGAAAGCACCGAAACACTGCGCTTCGTCAAGAACCACCAGTGGCGGACCGTCGGCGCAACCCTGCTGACGTTCCTCGGTCTGATTTTCATCGCCGATCTCGTCGACGCCAGACTGGCACTGACACAGAAATTCATGGGCATCACCATCGTGCTGACGGCCGCCGTCATTTTCACGCTGATCATCTATCAGTTCTGGATGCACAATGAACAGCGCAAGATCGATGCCATGGCCGAGCACATGTCGAGCCTGTTCCGCGATATCCGCGCCATCAAATCACCCCGCGAAGGCAACCTGCATCGCTATACGCTTCTGGTTTTCATGATCCTGACCGTGACGCTGGGCGCCGTGGTCGTACATCTGGCGATGCAGCGGATCGCGCTCGGCTGATACACACCCCCCGTATCAGCTAGGGTCGGCCACGACCCTTGTCTCAGCCGGGTCGGCCACGACCCTCATTTTAGCTCGGGTCGGCCACGACCCGAAGCGGCAGAATGTCGCTGTCGACCGTGATGATACTCGCCGCATCGGCGCGGATGCATGCACCGGCATAGGTCCCCGACGCCGTGAAGGTGCAGACCTGCACGTTCTTGCCGTCGAGCTTCGGCAGCGCGAACATCTCCTGATAGATCTGGTCGCGTTCCTCGAAGTTCCCGGCGGTTTCCGTGACCAGATTGTCGTCCGTGTCATAGATCGCGATGTTGTGGCCGCAGCGCCCGACGATCGGTTTCACCACGTAGCCCGTGGCACGCAGGTCGTCATCCAGTTCGAACGTCGATTTCAGCAGATACGGGTGATCCGGATACAGCATCCACAACACCGGCAGGATCGCCTTGTTCGACGGGATCAGCGTCCACAGCGGCTCGAACACCATCACTTCGGGCCGCAACAGCACGTCGACCAGCCGCGGCGCCTGCGTCGTGCGGTCGATGGTCTTGTGCAATCTCAGGTTCGCTTCGTCGTCTGAAATCTGTTCGCGGATTTCGTCCAGGGCCGTTTCCCAGGCCCAGGTCTTCCAGACCCAGTCGATATGCCGCCCATCGGCGTCGGCGACCTGACCGTCGTCACCCCATGTCAGGCTCGACACCCCCTTGATGATGGTGCACGGAATGCCTGCCGCTTCGATCGCCGATTTCATGTACTGGGCGTGATAGGTCTCCTCGAGGTCGCGGTCCTGCATGATGTGCAGAAACGCCCCGGCGGCGGATTCCTTCCACGCGTCGACCAGTTCACGGTGCAGCCGCACCCCGGCGGAGCGTCCGTCCCGGCAGCCGTAATGCTGCGCCCACAGGTCCTGCACCTTGCCGGTTTCCATGTGGCACGACGCGGAATCGCAGTTGTACTCGTAGACCTTGAGACCGCGCGCCGACATGGAAAAGTCGAACCGACCGGTAATCATTTCGTTGCGGCGGTTGTCCCAGCTCTGATGCAGCCTGGACCAGATCGCCGGCGGCAGGTTGAAGCGGCGCAACAGCTCGTCGTCCTGCAGGACGAAGTTGGTGGCATGCATGAACATCGCATGCAGTTCATTGGTCGCGCGCTTGAGTTCCTGATTGGCGGTTTCCGTGAGACACAGATACTTGAGGCGGTCGGCATCGTCCTCGGCGAGCCTGCAGCCTTCCATCGACTGGATATAGGCGGCCTCGTCGGGTACTGCGGGATCAAGCCAGCCATCCACCGGCTTGCCCCGGTCGGGCACCGTGCGCAGTTCCAGATCGAACAGCCGCGGATCGACATCCTCGATCACTTCGGCATGTGTGGCATCGTCGGTCTGGATCACCCAGCCCAGGATGCCCGCGTCTTCATAGGTGCAGTCGATCCAGTAGGAACCGTCCGCCTCCAGCGTCACCGCAAGCTCACGGGACCACGACTGGCCGTCCGGCCACAGTTTATCCTCGACGTTCTGTTCAATGACGCGGATTTTGTCGTCGAAGACCTCCGAGACCACGGCGACATGACCGGTGACGTCGAACTCGCCGCCTTCGTTCCAGATCAGCAGGCAGCCCGGTTCCGGCCGGCGGCGCGCACCGTTGGCGAATGATTTCAGTTCAAGCTTCGTATTGTCCACCGTCACCGTCACGAAGCGCAGCCGGAAGATGTCGTAGGCCATGGCGATGTCGTCGAAGACATATCCCCGGTTGGTGTACAGCCAGCGCCGCGCCAGTTCCACGCACTGCCACTTGTAGCCCATGAACACGCCGTCGACGTAACTGCGGTAGGCCTGGCGGTTCGGCAGGTCGGTCCGGTCAGCGCTCGGATAATGGCTGGAATATACCTCGACCCCGCCCTCTGCGATGCCCAGAAGGGTGCCGAATTTTTCCCGGTGAACGACGTCCAGATTGCCCATGGTGATCCTGTAGCGTCCCCGTCAGCAGAACACCGTCCGGCCTGCAGGGCGCGAAATATTGTTGTCGAAAAAAGAGGTCCGGTCCATGCCCTGGCTGCATCAACCGCAAGCCGTCCGAGCCGTGATCCGAACGGCGCTGATGTGGACCCAATCAGGATTTTATACAAGAAAAATTATTGCAGGGATGGGGTGCCACCGGATGGCCGCTGCCGATGGCCCGCCCGGGGCAGACGCCATCCGGCCCGGTCCGAGGCGGCATGCCTGTTGTCCGGGCCGGCGGGTCGGGGAAACGGTTACTCGATACCGAGAATCTTCTGCGCTTCTTTCAGGGCTGCGACCGACTCGGCATGCTTGCCGGCCTTGTGCAGGGCTTCACCCTTGGCGCGCAGGCCCGTCACCTTGCCCATATCGGCCTGTGACAGTTTCGCGCTCGACAGTGCAGCGTCGATTTTCTTCATTTGCAGCGGGCACGACCCGGCGAAAGCCGGTGCCGAGGCGACCATGATCAGGGCTGCGGCAAAACAGGCGAATATGCTGGATTTCATGTTAGATGCTCCTTGGTTCTGGCGCCGGCTGTGGCCGGACGCGCCATGTTGGTTTCGTATGGCGGTTAAACGCCATCCACGTAATATTATACTATTGTCACGCCAATCTGTACGGGAAAGATACGCTCCCGGATCACATTATCGATCTGTCCAACATCATTCATCTGCGCTAAAGATGTTTTATGACCACCCCTGAAGATGCATCCGCATCAGCTCCCGCACCCGAGCCGCCGCTGTTCCGGAACAGGGATTTTCTGCTGTTCGTGACGTGCCGCACGTTCAATTCCATGGGCGTGCATGCCCTGACCGTCGCCGTCGGCTGGCATATCTACAAGATCACCGGCGACCCGGTTGACCTGGGGCTGATCGGCCTGGCCCAGTTCGCGCCCGCGCTGCTGCTGTTTCTGCTCGCCGGCATGGCCGCCGACCGCTTCGAGCGCCGGGGCATCGTCGTGATCTGCAACATCGTCCACGTCATCGCCGTCGCGGCGCTGATAAACGCGTTCAACGCCGAGACGGTTTCCGTCGGCATGGTGCTCGGGATTCTGGTCCTGCACGGCGCGGCGCGGTCCTTCTTTCATACCACGTCGCAGGCGATCCTGCCCAATCTGGTCAGTGCCGCGATCTTTCCCCGTGCCATCGCCTTCGCCAGCTCGGCCAACAAGGGGGCGCAGCTGCTGGGGCCGGCGCTGGGCGGCCTGCTGATCGCGCTGTTCGATACCGGGGCCTATATCGCCATTCTGTTTGCCTTTGTCATAGCCGGCAGCGCGGCGGCACTGATCGGACGGCGGATCAAGGTGCAGGCGCCGGAACCGTTCGGACTGCGGACCGTGGTTGGCGGCTTCAACTACATCTGGCACAACAAGCTGGTGCTGGGCGCGATCTCCATCGACCTGATGGCCGTGCTGTTCGGCGGTGTCATGGGTCTGCTGCCGGTGTTCGCCAAGGATATCCTGCATGTCGGTCCGGACGGCCTGGGGCTGATGCGGGCCACCCCCGGGGCCGGGTCGCTGGTTGTCGGGCTGATCCTGACGCAGATGCCGGCACCCGGACGGATGGGGCCGGCGCTGTTCGTTTCGGTGGCGATCTTCGGGCTGTCGATCATCGTCTTCAGTCTGTCGACGTGGTTCTGGCTGTCGATCGCCGCGCTCGCGGTGTACGGCGCCGCCGACATGATCAGCGTTTACGTGCGCCAGACCCTGGTGCAGATCGCCACGCCCGATCACATGCGGGGCCGGGTCAGCGCCGTCAACTCGGTGTCGATCAATGCCTCCAACGAGCTCGGGGACTTCCGCGCCGGGATCATGGCCGGCGGCATCGGCAGTGTCGGCGCGGTGCTGTTCGGCGGCATCGCCACGGTCGGCATCGCCGCGCTGTGGTGGAAGATGTTCCCGGCGATCCGCAAGGTCAACCGGCTGGATCAGCCGTTCTGATGGCGGACAGGGAAACACGGCGTGAACTGGAGCGGCTGAAAAAGCATGCCGATCTGCTCGACAACTGGATCCGCATTCCCGGCACGAAAATGACGTTCGGACTGGACGGCATCCTGGGGCTGCTGCCCGTCGTCGGCGATACGGTCACGCTGGCCGCGGGTCTGCTGATCGTTGCCCGTGCCCACAAAATGGGTGTCTCGAAACCGGTGCTGATCAGGATGCTCGCCAACGTCGGCATCGACTATGCCGTCGGGTCGGTGCCGCTGCTGGGCGACGTGGTCGACTTTTTCTGGAAATCCAACCGCAAAAATCTGGCGTTGCTGGAAAAGGAAATCGACCGCAAGCCGCCCTGATATGCCGCCCGCTTCAAAGGTACAGATGAATAAAATGAGTTGGTGATTTCGTTCGGTGAGGCAGGGTAGATTTGTCGCCGCGTAGCGTAATTCGATGCGAGTTTGACGATGAGTATATTCAGAATATCCGCTTTAGTGATCGTTATTTTCTATCTGGCCGGACTGGCCGCCTGGGTCGCCAATTTCGGGATTGTCGCATGGGTCGCCGGGCTGATTTTCGGTGTTGTTTCCTTGCTCACGTGCCTGACGTCGAAGGAGGGAACGCCCGCCTTCACGATGACGATGATCTTCAGCGGCAGCAGCCTGCTGTATCTCTTGATCGGGGGGCTGGTGTTCTTCCTCAACCTGCGGGAACTGCATGGGCCGTAGGGTCAGGGCCAGAGACCTGATTGATGCTGTCCGGGTTGGTGGGGCGTTCAACTGCATCAAATGCAGGGGAAATAATTACTCACGGGAAGCAAATCCCGAATGCTTTTAACTGCTCTTGGGTACAAAGCGCTATTCAGCAGGAGGTGCGACTTGTTGTGAATTGTGTGCGTAGGTTTTCCATTTAATTTCATAGTCTTCTGCTTGATTGCCCCAAGTAGTCCAATTATCGCGCTGACCTCGACCGAACAGCTCTAAGTAGGGGCCGGGAGAGCAACTTTCTATAATCTGGTATTGCTCGTCAGGTTTGCGTGAATGCTCCCGCTTACGCGATTTGATTACATTAACTTGGCTTCGTGCAGGTGCGAGTGTTCTGAAATTTTTGCCACGCACCCCGAAGAGGATC
Source organism: Rhodospirillales bacterium (assembly GCA_040218645.1). Taxonomy (GTDB): domain Bacteria; phylum Pseudomonadota; class Alphaproteobacteria; order Rhodospirillales; family Casp-alpha2; genus UBA4479. The sequence goes on along the minus strand of JAVJQZ010000005.1, from coordinate 22,955 downwards.
ATCTCTGTGGTATTTCTGAAATAGAAACCAACACCTCTCCCGTCAGGCTCTCCATCTTTTCGAATTTTTTGCCAGACAAGATTGGACTTATATTGGAAACCCCATGCGTCCATCACATTCAGTCCCTCTTGCAGCAACGCGTTAGGTACCCAAAGATAAAGATGGGCTTGGTCTCCGATAACCTTGGGGACCGGAAGACTTTTAATATCGTCTAAAGTCATCGTCGCATATCGATTGAGTCTTTTGTGCTCAGGAGCGATTTTCCCTGTCTTGTTTTGAAATTGCCAAGGGGGGTCAGCCAGAACTGTCTTATATTTCTCATCACCAAGAGTGCTCAGAAACTCTTCATTTACATTAATCGTCATTTTCATAGCACTCCGGTGTGATTCCTAGGGCAATTATAGGACAACCTCCCCCTGCACCACCACCCAGGCGAGGGATTAATTTGTCCATATGGGTCGTCGACGCTCCGTAACTTTGCTTGTCTCTTAATGAGAACAATACTTCATTTAGAGTCGTCGCACGCGTTAAAATTATGCCGATGCTAATGTTGCCGAGTTCGTTGAGGATCCTAAAATTGCTCAAGTCTCTGTCGTAAAATTCAGTCTTATTATTCCACTCAACCTCAAACGCTACGCGATTCTTATAGCAATCAATTTTGTGAGTTGGGTTTTCTCGGCTATCCCCATCCGTGATAATTTCAGTGTTAAATTGTTTTTCAGACCAACCTTTGGGGAAGAGATACCCATCAATCGCTTCAGCAACTTTAGATTTTCGTCCTCCTGGTTTTACTATCCAAGACTTCTTGAGCTTGAACGACTCTAGCAGAGACGTAATGTCATTCCATTCTGTGGGAAAATCATATCGAAGTATCGTGTCTGCATGCTTGGTAACTTCAATCTGGTATTTCCGCTGAATAATCTCAGAAAATTGAGTCATTTGCTGATAGCGTTCCATACTGCGTAAAAATGAGCCAATAACAAATTAGTACACTTTTACCAAATTAGTACTTTTGTAGAAATGCCTCATGCACATGCCGACTAACATGACTGAGCCGTCTATATTTTGCCAGTCACCTTCTGAATTCATTTTGCGCTAGCATTTTGCTTCCACGTCACCACTCTCGACGCCCTCCGCGATCCACTGACGTGCATCGGCCTCGTCCAGGAACGTGGCGGCGGAAATACTTTCGCTGCTGACCTGCCCTGCAAAGCGCTCGCAGATGCTTTTCATCTTCTGATCGGCAACCACCGAAGCGATGCGCATCGGTATCCTGTTTCGTTTCGCGCTGATTTCCATATCCGCGAAAGCCAGCGCATTGGTGTTGTCGATACGGATTTCGGCGGCCTTGGAAAAATCCCAGATCTGATAGCGCATCGTGTCCCACGACGGGTGCTGCCATCCGGCGACCGTCGCGTCCATCAGGCCCGTCGCCGTCACCGTGCCGGAAATCCGGAACACCAGGCCGTCGCCTTCATCAATCATTTCATATGACATCCTGGTATTCATCGTGACACTTCCTCACACACCATGGGCAACGTCAAACCTGTATTGCCGCCTCCATCCTTTGAGGCGCCTGTGTCACACGTGCCGCAGGACGCCGGCAAATAACATTCAGGTGAGCGGACCTATCAAGAAACGACCCCGGGACCGGCCCGGAAGAGAGCCCGCTTTGCAAATTCAGCCCTGAAAAAAAGAAATCGAACGGCATCCGCGGTGAGGGAACCTCGAACCGGGTTGACCGTTCGTGAGATAGTGCCGTCCGGGACGGCCGGGGTGCGGGTTTCGCGCCCCGTTTTATTCGTTCTTCAGCGTCGCTTACTCGATGATCTCGAGGTTCTCGGCGGCCATCTTGCCGCCCCGGCCTTCAACCAGCTCGTAGCTGACTTTTTGGCCTTCGGTCAGTCCCGCAAGGCCCGACTGCTGAACAGCGCTGATGTGCACGAAGGCGTCCTTCGAGCCATCTTCGGGTTCGATAAAGCCGTACCCCTTGGTCGGGTTGAACCATTTTACGGTTCCGTTTGCCATGATAATTCCCTTTCACGACATCAACTTCTTCGGAGCTGCAACCACTGCATGACTCCGGGTAACGTTCACAATGTCGGGAAGTAACTGGGCTCGCCGTGGAAACGGGTGGTCAGAAAAACTCACGACTGTGCACGTATACTGAGGATAGCGAATCCACAGTAATTCTCAATTGAATAATTGATGACCCTCTAAAAGGACATGTAAATCCCTGAGAACAAACGGAATCAGGAGGGATTAAGTTCGGCTGTCTTCTTGCGCAGTTCTTCAAGAAGCCCGCCGACACTGCCGGTATTCTTGATGATCGAGGCGAATTCCTTTTGCAGGGTGATGCTCATCGAGGCGCCTTCGATAACAACGTCGAGGACCTTGTAGATATCGCCCTGACGGCCGACCCGCCACAGCACGCTGATCGGCTTGCCGTCCGTCCCGTCGGGCCGGGTGATTTCCGTATGGACCGTGGCGCGGTTTTCATCGACCGGGGTCGTCTTCAGAATATTCAGCTTTTCACCGGCATAGTTTTCGAACCGGTCGACGTACATCGCCACCATCAGGTCTTCGAACAGGTGCAGGAATTCCTTCTGTTCCTCCTCGCTGGCCCGGCGCCAGTTGCGGCCGAGCGTCCACTTGCCGATAGCCGCGACGGCAAACTTCTCTTCAAACAGCTGGCGGAACGCCTTGACCCGTTCCGAACGCTCCTTGGCGGGATCGGTCAGGGACTCCACGGCTTCGCGTTCAAGGGCCTTGATAAAGGCGGTGGCGCCGTCTTCCAGACCGTCGGCATGGGCCACGGCGGTAAAGGACACCATAAGGACGGCGATGAGGGCAAAAATGGAACGTTTCATACCTGAAAGTACTCTCAATTCACGGCTTCCCTGAAAGCGTGTTGCTGTCGACACGATCATCCAGTGATGGAAAATCAGACGGCGCCGACAATACATCAGGACCGTTGACGTTGCCATTGCTAATCGCATGGGCACGGTTCTGTCTATATATACTGCGCGTCGCCGCATATGGATCAATGGCGTTCCTCTCCAGATCATCGGTGACGTCGAGCAGACCGGCACGGGCATGCAGCAAAGCCGCGCCTGTGCGGGCATATGCCAGGTCCTCGCGGCCGGTATTTCCGGCCCAGGCATTGAACGGGTCGAGCAGGTAATCAACGGCCCGCCCCACCGCATCACGCGGATTTGATGGGCCGAGGACCGGCAGGATGATGTAAGGCCCCGGCGTCGAGCCCCAGACGGCGAGGGTCTGGCCGAAGTCTTCGTCGTGCTGTTTCAGCCCCATGTCGTCGGCGATATCGTGAAGGCCGGCGATCCCCAGTGTCGAGTTGAACGAGAACCGCGCCAGGGTCGTCATCGCGCGGTCCAGCTCGCCCTGCAGAATATCGTTCACGAAAATCACCGGGGCGCGCAGATTGTCCAGTGCCGAACCGATGCGCTGACGCACCCACAACGGCACCACGTCGCGATAGGTCCGCGCTGCCGGCTGCAGCAGAAGCCTGTCGACAAACTGGTTGAAGGTGAACACGGAACGGTTCAACGGCTCGAGCGGATCGTTGGTCTCTAAATACGCGTTATATGCCTCTAAATCGGCTTTAGGTGGCGGTGTTGCGCAGCCAAAAACGAAAAATAAACATAAAAACAGCATATATATGCAGGATCGCCGCCACATCACACGACAGTCCTGCGCGGCCGCGATTGCCTCATCGGGACCGGCTTTTCCCCGTCCGGTGCCTTGTTCGGTTGTACTGTATCGCCCAGCCAGCGCCGTCGGCGCTTCGCCTGCAACGCCCTGCACGCTTCGGCATCTACCCGTTTTCTCTGAAGAATCCGTTCCACGACCCACCTCGTCCCGTCATAACCGCCGGTTTTCCGGCATCCCGCGTCGAGACTAGCGTCCGGATGGTTAATGATTGGTATCCGGCGAATCCGGCAAGATCATGTTTTCTATTGACATAAAGATATGTTTATATCTTTTATTCATTATCGAGATTGAGGATTCATATGAACCAGACCGTTCTATTGCTGAAAGCCCTTGCTGAGCCGACCCGCCTGCGCATCGTTGCGCTGTGCCGCGCCGGCGGCGATCTTGCGGTGAGCGAGTTCGTGCGCATTCTGGGTCAAAGCCAGCCCCGGGTTTCCCGGCATCTGAAACTGCTGACCGAAGCCGGTGCGCTGGCACGGATTCCCGAAGGCAGCTGGGTATTCTACCGGATCGACAGCACCGGCAAGGCGCACGGTATCCTCAACGCCCTTATCGACAACATCCCCGATGACGACATTACCTTCCAGCGCGACCGTGAACGGCTTGCCGCCGTAAAACGCGAACGCGCCGAAGCGGCGGACGCCTTCTTCAGCGCCAACGCCCGGGTCTGGGGCGAAATCCGCGACATGCATGTTGATCAAAAGGAAGTCAACAAGGCCCTGGAGCGTCTGTTCGGGAGCACACCCAGAACCGCGTTACTCGATATCGGTACCGGCACCGGCGACATGTTGGGCCTGTTCGCGGACCGGGTCGAGCGCGGTGAAGGCATTGATATGTCGCGCGACATGCTGGCCGTGGCGCGATCCACCCTCGAAGCCGACGGCCTAGCGCATTGCCGGGTCCGTCAGGGGGATCTGTATTCCCTGCCCTATGACAATGCCGAGTTTGATACCGTCCTGTTCCATCAGGTTCTGCATTACGTCGATGACGTCACCGCCGCCATCGTCGAGGCCGGCCGCATGCTGAGCCCGGGCGGGCGCATGCTGATCGCCGATTTCGCCCCCCATGACGAGGAAGACCTGCGCCGCACCTACCAGCATCGCCGTCTGGGCTTTGCCGATTTCGAGTTTGATGCCGCCTTTGCCGAAGCCGGACTGAAACTGGACGACATCGAACATCTGAAAGGCGACCCTCTGACCGTCGTCATCTGGTCCGCCCACAAAATCGCCCCTTCAGCCGAAAAGGCCGCCGCTCAATGATTCACCGTATCGACAAGGACAAGGATGTGGAAAACCCGCGCATCATGAACGTCTCCAGGACCGGCAGGCCGCCGTCGCCAGCGATGATGATCGCGGCCCCCCTCCCCGATGATGTGTCGGTCTCGTTTGAGTTCTTCCCACCGAAAACCGACGCCGCTGCGGAAACCCTCTGGCAGGCGATCAAGCGCCTGGAGCCGCTCGACCCGTCCTATGTCTCGGTGACGTATGGCGCCGGCGGCACAACGCGCGAGCGGACTCATGCAACCGTGACCCGCATTGCCGATGAAACCACCATGGCCCCGGCGGCACACCTGACATGTGTCGGGGCAACCCGCGAGGAAGTCGACGATGTCGCCCGCGCCTATTGGGAAGCGGGCGTCCGCCATATCGTCGCGCTCAGGGGTGACCCGCCTGCGGATGCTGATCGATACGAGCCGCACCCCGGCGGCTACGATTATGCGTCCGACCTGGTCAAAGGCCTGAAGAATGTCGCCGACTTCGAAATTTCCGTCGCCGCCTATCCGGAAACCCATCCCGAGGCCCTGAGCGCCGAAGCCGACCTCGATAATCTGAAACGCAAGATCGACGCCGGCGCCACCCGCGCCATTACCCAGTTCTTTTTTGATCCCGAAGTGTTCCTGAGATTTCTGGATCGGGCCCGCAGCGCCGGGATCGCCATTCCCATCGTGCCCGGCATCATCCCCGTGACCAACTTCCAGCAGACCGCAAAGTTTGCCGGTATGTGCGGCGCAAATGTGCCGGACTGGATGCACGGCCTGTTCGACGGGCTGGACGAAGACAGCGAGAGCCGCAAGCTCGTTGCCGCAAGCGTGTGCGCTGAACAATGCCGGGTTCTGCATGCCAACGGCATTAACGAATTTCATTTCTACACCATGAACCGGGCCGATCTCTGTTACGCGATCTGCCACATCATGGGTGTCCGCAAGCATCTCGCGGCCTGACCTTATAACAAGAACAAACGAAAAGAGTTTCACATGACCTGTTCCCATCCGCATCACCACGCGCCGAACCCAACTCCGCCGGCACAGCGTATGGATGCGACACCGACACCGTCGCGCAGCATGCCGGCCCAACCGGCGGATGACCGCAGCGAAGAATTGAAGCGGCATCTGGAGAACCGGATTCTCGTTCTCGACGGTGCCATGGGCACCATGATTCAGGCCTATGAACTGAAAGAGGACGACTTTCGCGGCACGCGCTTCCTCGACTGGCCGAGCGATCTGCAGGGCAACAACGATCTGCTGACCCTGACCCGGCCTGATGCCATCCGAGACATTCACCTGGCATTCCTGCGTGCGGGCGCGGATATCCTTGCCACCAACACATTTAATGCCAACCGCATCTCGCAGGCCGATTACAGCATGGAAGCGCTGTCGTACGAGCTGAACTATTTCGGTGCCTGCCTTGCACGTGAAGCGGCGGATCAGATCAGTGAGGAAACGCCGGATCGGCCCCGGTTCGTGGCCGGTGCATTGGGCCCGACCAACCGCACGGCATCGATCTCACCGGACGTCAACGATCCGGGCTTCAGAAACATTCACTTTGACGACCTTGTGGAAACCTACGCCGAGGCGATCCGCGGTCTGACCGACGGCGGCGTCGATATCCTGCTGGTCGAGACAATCTTCGACACGCTGAACGCCAAGGCCGCGATCTATGCCATCCTGCGCCATTTCGAAGAACAGGGCCGCCGCTGGCCGGTGATGATTTCCGGCACCATTACCGATGCGTCGGGGCGTACACTTTCGGGACAGACACCGGAAGCGTTCTGGCAATCCGTGCGGCATGCCAATCCGCTGGCCGTCGGTTTCAACTGCGCATTGGGTGTCGAGGATATGCGTCCCCACATCAAGGCGGTTGCCGATATTGCCGATACCCATGTCAGCGTGTATCCGAATGCGGGCTTACCCAATGCGTTCGGCGGCTATGACGACACCCCGGAGCATATGGCCGAACACCTGAGTGAGTTCTCCCGGTCCGGACTGATCAACATCGTCGGCGGTTGCTGCGGCACCACACCGGATCATATCGAAGCCATCCGCGATGCCGTCCAGCAGCATGCCCCCCGCGCCCTGCCTGAGCACGACCACACCATGTGCCTGTCGGGCCTCGAGCAACTACGGTTCGATGACGTGACCGGATTCGTCAACATCGGCGAACGGACAAATGTTGCCGGGTCGATCAAGTTCGCCGGACTGATCCGTGACGGCAAGTATGCCGAAGCCGTCGACATTGCCCGTCAGCAGGTCATGAACGGCGCCCAGATCATCGACATCAACATGGATGACGCAATGCTCGACGGCGAAGAAGCCATGCGCACGTTCGTCAATCTGATTGGCTCGGAACCGGACATCGCCCGGGTCCCGGTGATGGTCGACAGTTCCAAGTGGGAAATTGTCGTTGCCGGGCTTAAATGCCTGCAGGGCCGGTCCATCGTCAATTCGATCAGCCTCAAGGAGGGCGAAGCGGAAATGATTGCCCACGCCCGCGAGGCCAAGCGGTTCGGCGCCGCGGTCGTGGTCATGGCATTTGATGAGGACGGCCAGGCCGACAGTTTCGAGCGCATGATCGAAATCTGCACCAAAAGCTACAAGGTTCTAACCGAAAAGGCCGGGTTTGCCGCCGAGGATATCGTCTTCGATCCGAACATTTTCCCGATCGCCACCGGGATCAAGGAACATGACAACTTCTCGAAGGATTACATTCGCGCCGTCGAGACCATCAAGAAAGACCTGCCGTACGTGAAGACCTCAGGCGGGCTTTCCAACATGTCGTTTTCGTTTCGCGGCAACAATGGTGTGCGCGAAGCCATGCACGCGGTCTTCCTGTATCATGCGACCCGCGCCGGTCTGGACATGGCCATCGTCAATGCCGGTCAGCTGGCTCTTTATGAAGACATCCCCGAAGAACTCCGGAACCGTGTCGAGGACGTTGTCCTGAACCGCCGCGAGGACGCTGCTGAACGGCTTCTTGAAATCGCCGATCAGGCCAAGTCCGGTGCCAAGGGCCGCGCCGAAGACCTTTCATGGCGTGAGGAAAATGTCGAACGCCGTCTCGAGCACGCACTGGTCCACGGCATTACCGAATATATTGTCGATGATACCGAAGAAGCCCGCCTGGCCCTCGACAAGCCGCTCGATGTGATCGAAGGGCCGCTGATGGACGGCATGAACGTGGTCGGCGATCTGTTCGGATCGGGCCGCATGTTCCTGCCGCAGGTCGTCAAATCCGCGCGCGTCATGAAACAGGCGGTCGCCCACTTGGAACCGTATCTGGAAGCCGAGAAGAAAGCCGGCGACACCAAGGGCAAGATTGTCATGGCCACCGTCAAAGGCGACGTCCATGACATCGGCAAGAACATCGTCGGCGTGGTCCTGCAATGCAACGGCTACGACGTTGTCGATCTTGGCGTCATGGTGCCGTACGCCAAAATCATCGAAACCGCCCAGAGCGAAAAAGCCGACATGATCGGCCTGTCCGGACTGATTACGCCCAGTCTTGAGGAAATGTGCACCGTCGCCCGCGAGATGCAGCGTGCCGGGATGGACATCCCGCTGCTGATCGGCGGCGCCACCACGTCCAAGGCGCATACCGCCGTCAAGATCACACCTAATTACGAACATCCCGTGATCCACGTGCTGGACGCATCGCGTGCCGTCGGGATCGCCAGCCGGCTGCTGAGCGAGACACGCCGCGATGCACTGGTCGAGGAAATCGCCCAGGAATACGAAGCCGTCCGCGCCAAGCACGGCGGGCAGGACAGTGCACGCAACATCATCGCGATCGAAGATGCCCGCGCCAATCCGTTCAAGATCGACTGGACCAATACCACCCCCCCCGAACCGACGTTTACGGGCCTGAAGACATTCGATGAGTACGACCTATCGGATCTGGTCGAACGCATCGACTGGACACCCTTTTTCCGCACCTGGGATTTGGCGGGTACCTATCCCCGCATCATGACGGACGACGTTGTCGGTGAAGCGGCGCGATCATTGAAAGCCGATGCCGATTCCATGCTGGAAAAAATCATCGCCGAGAAATGGCTGTCGGCCCGTGCCGTGATCGGATTCTGGCCGGCCAACGCCACCGGTGATGACATCGATGTCTTCGGTGTCGATGGCGAAAACGCCCCGATTGCCACTGTGCATTGCCTGCGCCAGCAGATGCCGAAATCCGGGGTCCGCGCCAACATGTGCCTGGCCGATTTCATTGCGCCCGCCGACAGCGGCGTGAAGGACTGGATCGGGGCGTTTGCCGTCACCGCCGGGATCGGCATCGACGAACGGGTCAAAGCCTTCGAAAAAGCCGGTGACGATTATTCTTCCATCATGCTCAAGGCACTGGCGGATCGCTTTGCCGAGGCCTTTGCCGAGCGGATGCACGAACGGGTCCGCAGGGAATTCTGGGGTTACGCCGCTGATGAAACCCTGGATAACGATGCCTTGATCAAGGAAACCTATGACGGCATCCGACCGGCCCCCGGTTATCCGGCCTGCCCCGATCATACCGAAAAAGGCATTCTGTTCGATCTGCTGAACGGGGATGAAAACGCGGGTATCACGCTGACGGAAAGCTTCGCCATGTTACCGGCGGCGGCGGTGTCGGGATATTATTTCTCGCACCCATCGAGTGCGTATTTCGGGATCGGCCGGATCGGCCCGGATCAGGTCGCCGACTATGCCGACCGCAAGGGCATGACCGTCGAAGAGACCGAACGCTGGCTGGCGCCTAATCTGGGGTATACGCCGAAGGTCTAGCGCTTTTCATTATCCGACTTGGCAGCGTGATTGATGCTGTACGAAAGACCTACGCCGTTTCACAACCTCGTCATCCCCGCGAAAGCGGGGACCCATTCGTTCCAGTGTTTAATCTGGGTTCCCGCTTTCGCGGGAATGACATTCTTGATTTAAGATACGGTGAGACGTTCACACCCCCGGATTTTCACCGCTGTCGGCGATCCTGGCAGCACGGATGCGACGCTCCAGGTCTCTCCGTTCAAGCGCGCGCCGGTCTCCCTCGCGCCGTTCCGTGCCGTCCCAGCCGGGCACGTCGGCAGGATCAGCCTGCGTTTTCCGCCGTTCACGGCCCCGGCGATCACGCTCGCGGCGTTCATCCTGGCGGCGCTCATGGTCGGCACGGGCCTGATCATCCATCGGCCAGAAGCTGTCGATGGCATCGACTTCCCATTCGGCATCTTTCTGGCGGCGCTCTTCCAGCCGGCGTTCCTGGGCAGCTCGACGATCTTCACCGCGCCGCTCCGTGCCGTCCCAGCCAAGAACGTCGGCCGCCGTCAGGTCTTTCTGACGACGGTCCCCCTGATCGCGGCGGTCATCACCACGGCGTTCGGTTTTGTCTCTCGGATCATTTTCGGGAGGGGGCTTCTGATCTGCCATGAAGCGATGTTAGCAGCATTAGGCGGCTATTGGCGACGATGCAGTCGCAAAGGTTGGCAACTCAGTTTTCGGAAATACGGCGATAATAATCAGGGTCAAGCAGAACACTCTCCGCCAGCGTCCGCATGCGGCTGTAATAGCCTTCCTGAACCACCTGGAAATGCGGCATGGGCGCAACGGAACTGCCACGGCCAGCAACAACCCAGACGGTTTTCGGGTCATCGGTCTTGACGAATTTGTCACCGACTTCGATCCCGTTCTTGTTTCTTCTGAGCACCGTCTTTTACTCCGTACAGGACAGTATTGTCTTCGCTATCGATACGCCGATGTGCGGCGAGTTTCAAGAACCTAAAACGAGCAATCCGATCAACTTTTCTTGCGCTTGCTTCGACTTGAGGAAGCGGCGGTTTTTTTCTTTGCAGGGGACTTCGAAGCCGCCTTGGACGCGGCCTTGGAAGCCGTTTTTCCGGCCGCGGGGGCGGGTTTAGCCGCGGCGCCCTGCTTGGCCTGCAGCATGCCGCTGGCTTCCATCTGCTTTACCACGCTCTGCATCTGGGCATAAAGCTGAATAAACCCGCGTACCGGCATCACGAGATGGCCGGAAATCACGGATTCAGGATTCTTGGGGTCTGCGCCGGAACGCTCACTGGCCAGTGAAATCCGGGCAACATTGCCGCGCAACGACACGCTTGCCGTCCGATCAGCGTAGATTTCCGGCGCATTGGGGTTGTTGATGATATCCGGCTTTTTATCGGCCATGTCTAGGTCTCCTCCGATTTTAACGGATTATGCCGGAACCCCGGTTGAACGCCAAAAGAATACGACAGCAGGAGGGACAGGCCCCCTTCTGCCCCTTATACTCCGCGCCATGGATGACGAGACCCTGACAAGCCACGCAGAATTTGAAAATTCCCCCGCGCTGGTGGCCGGATCACGCACCGCGACCTGGCTCAGCCGGGACGGTGAAATCGATACCGTGAGCCATCGCGAGACCCATGCCCGGCTTCGTGACGGGGCCATGCCACTGGTTTGCCATCGCCGCCTGACGGCAACGGCGGTCCGCGCAGGTGCATTTCAAGCCTATGATATACTTGAGCTTTTTGCATTTGTCCGGCCCGCCGTGTTCTGTCTGCCGACCCCGGGTGGAGTCGCGCAGGCCCTGGGGCTGGCCCTGCCCGAAGGCCCGGAACAGACCGCCGCCATGCTGTTCACGGCGGCCGACATGTTGCTCGGTGATCTCGCCAAAGTCACCCCTGACGCCAAGGATATCGCCTGGAACATGGCCCGCGCCGGATGGTCCTGGGGACCACAGGTACTGGCCCGATTCGGGGGCGGTGACGCACCGCATTCCTCTGCCCTCAGGGGCGCCATGCAGGTCTGGCGCAGATTGCCGGACTGGGAAGACCGCCCGCGCGAAATGCCGCCCGGCAGTCTGCCGGTTCTCGTCCCGGAAACACAGACCCGGCTCGGCATGCTGCTCGGCCGCACATCCGAACGCCGCCCCCAGCAACAGCGCTATGCGGAAACCGTTACCGCCGCCTTTCAGCCGCGCAACACCGAGGACGAGCCGAACGTGGTCATCGCCGAAGCCGGCACCGGCGTCGGCAAGACCTTGGGGTATGTGGCCCCGGCCAGCGTCTGGGCCGAACACAACGAGGCCCCGGTGTGGATCGCCACGTATACCCGGAACCTGCAGCGCCAGCTCGACGGGGAACTCGACCGTCTGTATCCGGATCAGCAGTTGAAGCGCGAACGCATCGTTGTCCGCAAGGGGCGCGAAAATTACATGTGTCTGCTGAACTACGAAGAGGTTCTGGGCCGGGCCCAGCTCGCCGCCGGACCGGATACGGTGGCGCTCGGGCTGATCGCACGCTGGATCAGGGCGACCCGTGATGGCGATATGGTCGGCGGGGATTTTCCGTCGTGGCTGACACATCTATATGGACGCGAGGTCACGACCGACCTGACCGACACCCGGGGCGAATGCATTTATTCCGCCTGTCCGCATTACGGCAAATGCTTCATCGAACACACCCAGCGCCGGGCAAGGCATGCCGACCTCGTCGTCGCCAACCATGCCCTGGTGCTGATCAATGCCGCCATGGCGTCCGATCCGGAAAACAGGCCGCTCCGCTATGTCTTCGACGAAGCGCACCATCTGTTCAATGCCGCCGACAGCGCCTTTTCGGCACGCCTGTCGGGCATGGAAACAGCGGAGCTCCGGCGCTGGCTGATCGGTGCCGAAGGGGGCAGCCGGTCCCGCTCACGCGGCCTCAAGGCCCGGGTCGAGGAACTGATCGCCGGCAATGAATCAGCTGAAAGGGCGCTGGAAGCGGCCCTGCACGGTGCGCGCGCCCTGGCCGGGCCGGGCTGGCATCAGCGCATCACCGACGGCCGCCCCGACGGCCCGACCGAGAAGTTTCTGGCCCTGGTCCGCCATCAGGTTTATGCCCGTGCCGGCGATGCCGACGGGCCGTACGATCTGGAAGCCGAGCCGCATCCGGCGATTGACGGACTGGCTGCCGCCGCGCTGGCGCTCAGGGATGATCTGAATGATATCCAGCGGCCGCTGATCGAACTGATGGCTGCCCTGCACCGGGTTCTTGCCGATGAAGCCGATACCCTTGAGACCCAGACCCGGACCAAGATCGAATCCGTCTGTGCGTCACTGGAACGCCGTGCCATCGGCCAGCTGACGGCGTGGCGGGCGATGCTCGATGCCGTCGCCAACGACACCCCGGAAGCTTTCGTCGACTGGTTCGGGATTCAGCGCATCCAGGGCCGCGATCTGGATGTCGGGTTTCACCGCCACTGGGTCGACCCGACACAGCCGCTGGCGGAAGCCGTCTACAAGCCGGCGCACGGGATCGTCATCACGTCTGCGACCCTGACCGACCGCACCGGCGATCCCGACGCCGACTGGCAAGCCGCCGAAATCCGCACCGGCACCCGGCATCTGCAGACCCGGCCCGTGCTGTCCAGCGAAGCCTCACCCTTCGATCATGAAAAGCAGCTGAAGGTGCTGGTCGTCGGCGACGTCAAGAAGAACGACATTGATCAGACCGCTGCCGCGTACCGCGAACTGTTCAAGGCCGCGGGCGGCGGCGGGCTCGGCCTGTTCACCGCGATATCCAGACTGCGTGCCGTCGAGAACCGAATCCGCAAACCGCTTGAGGAACATGGCATCCAGTTGCTGGCGCAGCACGTCGACCCGCTCGATACCGGCACCCTGGTCGACATCTTCCGGGCCGAGGAACACGCCTGTCTTCTGGGCACCGATGCCGTGCGTGACGGAGTCGACGTACCGGGCCGTTCGCTGAGGCTGCTGATCTTCGACCGTGTGCCGTGGCCGCGTCCGGACCTGTTGCACAAGGCACGGCGCAAGGCCTTCGGCGGTAAGGTCTACGACGAGATGCTGACCCGGCTGAAGCTGAGCCAGGCCGTCGGCCGGCTTTTGCGCCGGGCATCGGACAAGGGCATCTTCGTGATGCTGGACAGGCAGCTGCCGACAAGGCTGGAGACCGCGTTTCCGTCGAACGTCACCGTGGAACGGGTCGGCATGAAGGATGCGATCGACATCACCCGCGCGTTCCTGAGGGATTCCTGAACCGCCCGGCGCCTTAGCCGCGTGCCAGACCGTAAAGGCGGATGAACAGCCCGAACGCGAACAGCGCACCGGAGATCCACAGCAACCCCGGATCATACACCGGCACGTCCACGAACAGCCCCGCCGGGGACGACAGGCTGCAGAGATCGGACGTCCAGTAGAAGCACTCCCGCGCCATCTGGAAGTCGTCACCAAGGACTTCATGGTAGAACGTCATCCACCATGCAGTGGCCACGACAAAGGCCGCAACGGCAAAGACGATCAGCAAATTTCCCGCCCGAACGAACATGATACTCAAACCTTCATCAATGGTGAGATGAACAGCACGGAAAGCGTGATCACCGCAAGCAGCGTGGTAAACAGGATCGCCGCCGACGTCCGCTGCACATAGACGTTGTAATTCTGCGCGACGACGAAGCACAACGCCCCCGCCGGCAGCGCCGCCATCAGGATGCCGACCGCCTGCCACAGCGGGTCGACATCTACGACGTAGATAAAGAACACATACGTGATCGCCGGATGGATCAGCAGCTTGAACACGCTGAGTGCACTGATTTCCGGGAATCCGTAGAACAGCGGCTTGCCGACCATGAACAGGCCGATCGCAAACAGCGCCGCCGGTCCCGCCGCGGGGGCCAGAATCTCACAGAACGTCTGCACCGGTGCCGGCAGTGCAAGCCCCGTGAACGACCAGCCGATCCCGGCCACGGACGAGATCATCAGCGGGTTCCGGCCCAGCGACTTGGTCACTTCCCATGCCGCCTTCATACCTTTCTCGCCGCGCAGATCGGCCTCGATCAGTACCGCATAGAACGGGATCATGACGATGGTCTGAAAGACCGTGGCGACAATCGCGGGCAGGGCCCCGGCCTCACCGAACGCGACGATACACAACGGTATCCCCATGTACCCCGTGTTGCCGAAGATCGACACCATGCCGAACATCGACTGTTCGGCCAGCCGGGTTTTGAAGACAAGCCGCGCGAAAAAAATCCCCAGCAGCGTGGTGATCACGCTTCCTGCCCCGAAGGCCAGCAGATACGGCATATTCAGGATTACGTCCGGGTCGACCCGGGCCATGGAAAAGAACAGCAACACCGGCAGGGCGACGAAATAGACGAACTTGTTCAGCGCTTCCGAACTGGCCGGGCCGAGCACGCCAAAGCGCCCGCAGGCGTACCCCGCAAGGATGATCGCAAAGACCGGCAGCACGACATTGAAGATCGGTTCCATGAAACTCCCAGGAAACAGTCAAAACCCGCCGGGTGCTTGAAGCCGGCGACCCTGATATCTAAGCTCCCCGGCGCAGGCGTACAAGCAATGCCTTGTTCGCGACCCCGCCGGCCAGAATCATAAATCGAGGAACAAACCCATGAGCGCACTTGCAGGATACAAAATCGGTTTCATTGGATTGGGATTGATGGGCAAACCCATGGCCCGCAATCTCGCCGAAGCCGGCGCGGAAATGTGGGTCCATAACCGCTCCCAGCCGTCCGTCGATGAATTGGTCAGCGAAGGCATGCACCGGGGCGGCATTCCCGCCAAAATAGCCGAAACCTGCGATATCGTGATCTGCATGCTGACCGACACCCCTGCCGTTGAAAAGGTGATGCTCGATAAATCGGACGGCATCGTCGCCGGATTGACGCCCGGCACGCTGGTCATCGACATGAGCACCACCAAGGTCCCCGCCACCCGCACGTTCGCCAAAGCCGTTGAAGACAAGGGCGGCGACTATGTCGACGCACCGGTTTCCGGCGGCACCATCGGTGCCGAGGGCGGCACCCTGACGATCATGGCGGGCGGGACGGATGACGCATTCGCCCGTGCCGAACCCATTCTCGGCGTGCTGGGACAAAAGATCACGCATGTCGGCGATGTCGGCGCCGGACAGGTCGCCAAGGCCGCCAATCAGGTCATCGTCGGCCTCAACATCGGCGCCGTCGCCGAAGCGCTGACGCTGGCGAAGCATGCCGGGGTCGATCCGGCCCGGGTCAAGGAAGCCCTCGGCGGCGGGTTCGCGGATTCCCGCGTCCTCGAAGTGCACGGCCAGCGCATGGTCGACGATACCTTCACCCCCGGTGCGCGGGCCACGGTGCAGCGCAAGGATATGGACCAGGCGCTGGAGCTTGCCGGCGAACTGGGCATCGCGTTACCCGCCACCGCGCTCAGCCGCGATCTTTATGACCGGCTGATCGCCAACGGCGGCGGTGATCTTGACCACGCAGCGCTGATCAAGGCCCTCGACCCGGATTGATAATCAGTTGCCGCATCTGAACGCCTGCTATCACTCATTCGTCATCCCCGCGAAAGCGGGGAGCCAAGCTTTGACATCAAGGTTTCCAAGCCATTTGAAATAGACAGCACGGAAATTCGCTCACGGATAGATAACACACACCCATGGCGGGAATTTATCTTGACTTAACACGAATACTTTTTTAGAGTCACCACTTGTCCTGGGGACAAGTGCGTCTTTTCTCCGGGGCTTTTCTTTTTCCAACGACCACACCGACGCGAGCGCGCCCGGATTTTCCGGACGCGCTTTTTTCATGTCCGAACATATAGGAGATTTCTCATGGGCAGCTTCACCGCGACCACGCCTTCCACCAAAGGGGCAAACACCGCCACCAAGCGCACAGGCAGCGCCCCCGCCACGTCGCATGCCGACCAGATACAGGGCGCACTGGCAGCACCGCCGCCGGCACCCGCCGCCCCTGTGGCCCCGGCATATACACACGCGGATCAAATACAGGGCGCAGGCCCGGCAGTGAACGGGTTCAGGGCGGGCGAACACGACATGAACCTGCCCCCGCTCAATCGCTTTCCCGATCCGCTCAATTCACCGTGGCTGAATCCGACCCGGCCCCCGTGAATTTTCTGAAACCCTTTGGCGGAGCCGACACACCGCAACCGGGCGCATCACATGACGCCACGCCACAACTGCCGCCCCCGCCGCCTATGTGCAACGCAAGAACGCCGACGCCGCCAAGATCGCCCGCACCGAAGCGCAGGTCGAACGACGCCACGACGAGGCCCGCGAGAAGCAGCGCCGTGCCGAACAGAAAGCCGGTGAACGCGCCGCCCGCTGGCATGCCGAGGAAATGGCAGACGCACAAAAGGACGCCGCCCGCCGCCGCGAGCAGCTGGCCAAAACCGTTGCCACCCGGGTCCGTCAGTTGATGGAGCCGCAAGGCCATCCGGGGCTGTCCGACGATGCCAGGATCGCGCGTGCGGCGCGGCACGCCGACCTTTCCGCCGAGGCCGCCGCCTCGAACGAGCGTCAGGTCTCAGCCTTGGGCCGGATCAGGGGTGTCGGCGACCTGCCGACCTACACCGCCGACGCCGCCGAGAACTACGGTGAGCAAGGTATCGGCGAGGTCGCCGATCTGATCCACCGCACGGCGAAGGCCGATCCCGAACAGGGCAAGGCGCTGCTCGAGCAGACCACGGCGCGCATCTCCGCCGCCAAGGCAGCGCGGCTCAAGCAAACCGTCGCGAGCTATCAACTCGATGACGATCCGGAAATCAAGCCGCCACGATCTTCTGCGAATTCGGATAGCTCGAATAAGGCCCTTCAAGCTATCAGAATCCGCTTAGTTGCCGATGCTCAAAAAGTGATTGGTATCGATAACAAATTGATCGAGAGGGCCGGAGAACAAGCACCAACGGTTGTTGGACTGGTTGGCGTTTACGAAATTCTAAGCGAAGAGCAACGAAGCAAACTTTTAAAAAAAATCGGCGAAATCGAAAATTCCGACTCTGGCAGGGAACTTGCTGCCAAATTAAGGGGGCATATTGCTTATAAAAAGATGCTTGGCGAAACGACCTATTCAACGGAAAAGCTTGCAGAATATCGTGACGAGGCAAATCGCCTTTCCGAAGGGCTAAGAGACGCAGCATCGCTAAGCAAGCGAGTCGAGATTGTTATTCCGCTCATGCTAGGTTCGCTTGTCATCGGCGAGGATGCCAAATCATTCGATGAAAAACTGAAGAGCAGACAAGGCGACGATCATTGAAGTTCTAAAGAAGCGTCAATAGGGACACCTCGATTTGTACGAATCTGCGCTTCCAGAAGCCGTCGACATGTAATCGGCGGTTTCTGGGAATTTAGTCCTGTTAACGAAATTCAACGCGGTCTTACCGCTCCTACTACTAGCCTGAATATCTGCACCGCAATCGATAAGTTTCATCGCCAAATCCATTCGCTCTCCGATCACAAGATACATTAATGGCGTTCTGTCAAAATCGTCGAATACATCCATATTTACGCTCTGGGATATTAGAAATCCAATAGTCTCCTCAGCACCGACGAGTGCTGCACAATGAAACGGTGTCATTCCATGTCTTCCACGCATGTTCAAATCCGCACCCACCGAATAGAGCAATTTCAGGAATTCATAATTATTTCGCTGAGCTGCAGTGCATGCGGCAAGATCACCTTGGCTCCCCTTGAGGCTAGTGTCGGCACCATGATCGAGCAAAAGTTCGGCTGTTTGAACATCGCCATTGTACGCGGTGACAAGCAGTGGCGTGTAAATGCTGTTTGTCGGCAAGAGATTCGGGTTGGCGCCGAATTCCAGGAGGACTTGAACAAGATGCGAGTGTGTCCGTGCCGCCGCCATTCCCAAAGCAGACACCTCTTCATCAACAACGCTGTTTGGATCAACCCCGCTCATCAATAAAACACAAACCGAAGTGATATCGTTCTTCGCAATAGCATCAAGGAGTATCCTAGGTGCCCTGTCAGACTTTGCATTCGCAACTAGATTGTCTTTGATTTGCGGCGTCAGTGCGCGAGAGGACGACAGAAATTGACTACAACTATTAGAATTCGCTGCCGCAATCTTGGCTGGCATCATGGCAAAAATCGGCGCCAAGAATACTACTATCAGGAACAATACCGTCTTAACGCGATGCATGTTTAATATCCTAATCTCCCAATAACCCAGCACCAATCATACGAATGCTATAAAAGGATTAGCAGGATTTTATGCTAAGCTAATGATTGGGGCCAACCACTCAGCGCCGAGGCTGCCGCCTCGAACGAGCGTCAGGTCTCAGCCTTGAGCAGGATCAGGGGGTGCGCGACCAGACGGAAAGTCTGAACAAAGGCGCAAGAACCGGAATCGGCAAGGACGTCAATGCCAGCCGTTTGAAACGGGTTTCTGCCAGCCGCTCGATATCATAAATTGTCGTCAGGTGGTAATGACCGCTGAAACCGGCCAGCCGCCGCCCCAGCCGGTAGAGCCATGTTTCCGTCGGCCCCGAGAGGATCAGCCTGCCTGTCGGTGTCAGGCATGCCGACAGCCGATCCAGCAGATGCCCGACATCTTCATTATGTTCAAGCGAATCAAGAGCGAAAATCTGTTCGTAATGGCCGGTGGGCAAATCCTCGAGCGTGCGCCTTATGGCATCGGGATTGGCTTTTTTCAGGTACGCGACCATGGTCTCGTCTTCCTCGACGAATTCATAGCCCTCTGGCCTTCCGAGCAAATGCCACACTTCTCCCGAAGCGGCACCAAAATCCAGAACAGGTCCCTGTTGCGCCCATTGCCTGGACAATCTGGCAGCCGCCAGGAGACGCCACCACGCAATCGCGCTGGCAACCGGATTGCGATGCACATAAGACGGCACACAGGTCTCTTCCAACTCCTCAAAACGCTTTGCAACATCGAAATGCTGTTGCAGGGCACGGCGCCGTTCACGGACGAGTTTCAACGTTTTCAAAATATGGCCTTTGCGCATTCAGTCATGGAAACCTGCCTGGAAATACTCCACCAGGATAGGGAAAATCGGCAATCGCCGCCCAGTTTTCTTCACGTGATAGCAGCATCGCAGAAGGTTGATCCGGCAGTCGGCTGACCTCGCGCTGTCCGGAAAGAACCAAAACGTAGTCCGGACGGCTTGAATTTATAAAAGCATCAAGACTCTTATCGCCTGAAAAGGCGGAGATTTTGCCAATGAACTGCAGCTTGCCCTGCCACTCATAGAGACCCATCATCGCAGACACGCCGGTCCCTTCTGGATCGTAAAGACCGATCCTGGCATCAGCTGGCAAATGAGCCGGTAATTCCCGGGTCGTCTCGCGGATGAACTGCTTCATCGGATCGATATCAAACCGTACACTCTTCAGGAACGCGAAGGGTGCAATCACCAGCAGGACACAGGGCAGGATGATGAGAATACGATGCGCCGCCCAGCTGCGATGCGCAATATAGCGGTCCCAGACATGCCCCAGAACCATGAACAGAACTAGTGCACCCGATAATCCCAGATGTGTGTTGTAGCGCCAGAACGATGCAACGCGTAATGCATCGGGCTTGCCGAAAACAGCGACATACGTGAACAGAAGAAATACATTATAGCCGATAAAAAGCAGCCCGACGATGACCGCCAACCGGTCGATCCGGGTTTGCATTCTGATCAGGCCGCGGATGGCTAAAACCGTAATAACGGCCATGATCAGGAAATACCCGCTCTTGTGTGCCGCAACCACAAGCATCTCCCAGAGAATGTCTGGCAACAACGATATATACCATTCGCCAACACCGCGGATTACAAGCTCCTGGCCGTGCAAAAAGTCATCGACGAACATCCGCCAGAAGACATAAACAACGCCGGGGACAACGATGACAAGGAATGCGTGCCATCTCAGTTTTCGCCATGTCCCGGTTCGTAACAGCAACACGCAGCCGCTGCCCAGCACGCAGGCCAGCAGAACCAGATTCCCGGGCTTCGTGCTGATCAATGCTGCGCCGACGAGACCCAGTGCCATACATAACTGCGCCGCCGCCGTATCGCTTTCTTCAAGTGCCTGATTGATACGGTAGACCAGAAAAGCCGCAACGGCGACAAGGACGCCCGTGATGCTGTCGGCATAGGTGGAGAACACGAGTTTGGATACAAAGGTCGGGGCAAGCAGGGTCGATCCCAGCACACCCAGCGCAACAAGCGGAATCGACGGATGACGCTCTTGCGGCTGCGCCAGTTGGGCGAGCAGACAACCGAACAGTCCGAGAATCAGAACATTCAGGACGGCCGGAATACTTTCCGCAAATCCGAGCAGCATGGATGGAAAATACGTCAACAGCGGCCACCCATAAGGATAGGCAGCACAGCATGAAAAAATCGGTGCGGCATCCGGCGGGCCCGGGAACCGATTGTTTTCGAACAGGTATCGAACCGCATGCAGCCAGTGCGAAAACTCATCCCACTCTGATGCGATCCGCCCTGAAACGATGATGGCCAGAACCGAGACGGCAATGACGGCAATCAAGGCCAGGTGAAGGTGCGTCCGTAATCCCTCGCGCCGAAAACTGAAATACCCGGCAAGGAGAACTAAACCGCCAACAAGCCCGCTCAATATTCTGAAATCCACATAAACAAGGGTGCCGAAAACTGCAAACAATGCGGCGATCAAACCCATGCCGGCCGCAAAGGCAACGACAGGCCCGCCGTTATCCGGTTTGACCAGCGGCGTACCCAATACCGTTAAGCCGATAACCGTTATCACGGCACCGGCATAGGCGATCATGTTGATATTCAGATCTGCAAGGAGGTTTAAATAGGTCAATGTACAGCCGTAGGATAATTCGGAAAAACTGTCCCTGCCGGGACGCCCGCGGTCGTGTTTAAATCATTAAATATAGACCGTCCAATACATTTGGCCCCGGAAGTGGTGGCGCAAACCATTGTCAAACACAAGAAAAAGGGGCGCTCCGAAGAGCGCCCCTTGATCGATTGGATGCACCGTACGGTGCATGCATGGCGCGGGACTTAGAAGCCCATGCCACCCATGCCGCCCATACCGCCCATGCCGCCCATGTCAGGGGCACCGCCACCTTCCTTGGGTTCCGGCTTGTCGGCGACCATGGCTTCGGTGGTGATCAGCAGACCTGCAACCGAGGCTGCGTCCTGCAGCGCGGTGCGGACAACCTTGGCCGGGTCGATAACGCCCGACTTGATCAGGTTCTCATACTTGTCCGTCTGCGCGTTGTAACCGAAGGCAACGTCCTTCTGGTCGAGCAGCTTGCCGGCCACGACGGCGCCGTCGGCACCGGCATTCTCGGCGATCTGACGCAGCGGCGCCTGCAGCGCACGGCGAACGATGTTCACACCGACGGTCTGATCGGCGTTCTCACCTTCGAGACCCTTGAGCGCCTTGGTTGCGTACAGAAGCGCGGTGCCGCCACCGGCGACAATGCCTTCTTCAACGGCCGCACGGGTCGCGTGCAGTGCGTCGTCGACGCGGTCTTTCTTTTCCTTCACTTCGATCTCGGAACCGCCACCGACGCGGATCACGGCAACACCGCCGGCGAGTTTCGCCAGACGTTCCTGCAGTTTCTCACGGTCGTAGTCGGAGGTCGTTTCCTCGATCTGCGCACGGATCTGCGAGCAACGGCCTTCGATGTCTTTCTTCTTGCCGGTGCCTTCGACGATCGTGGTTTCTTCCTTGGTGATCGTCACCTTCTTGGCGCGGCCCATCATGTCGATGGTCACGTTTTCAAGCTTGATGCCGATGTCTTCGGAAATAACCTGACCGTTGGTCAGCACCGCGATGTCTTCGAGCATCGCCTTGCGGCGGTCACCGAAGCCCGGTGCCTTGACGGCAGCGACCTTGAGGCCGCCACGCAGTTTGTTGACGACCAGGGTCGCCAGCGCTTCGCCTTCAATGTCTTCGGCGATGATCATCAGCGGACGTCCCGACTGAACGACGGCTTCCAGAACCGGCAGCAGCGGTTGCAGGCTGGATAGCTTCTTCTCGTGGATCAGGATGTACGGATCGTCCAGTTCACAGGTCATCTTGTCGGCGTTGGTGACGAAGTACGGGCTGGTGTAGCCGCGGTCGAACTGCATGCCTTCGACGACGTCGAGTTCGCTGTGCAGCGACTTGGCTTCTTCAACCGTGATCACGCCTTCGTTGCCGACGCGGTCCAT
>JAVJQZ010000016.1:0-376271 GCA_040218645.1 Rhodospirillales bacterium | reverse complement strand
TCATGACAAATATCGATGCCCCGTTCATGCAGTAAATCTTCAACGTTTCGCAAGGAAAGCGGAAACCGGACGTACATCATGACGGCCAGGCGAATGATCTCCGGGGATGTCTTGAAATAGCGAAATGGATTGGAATTTTTCATCCACGAAAACTAGGTGAGCAGCAACTGCTCGTCAAAACTCGGTTTCTTCTGACAATCCCTCGGCGTGGTCCTTAGTGCCAAGCGAGAAGGTTTCCTCGGATTTGGGGTAGGTATCCTTGATGTCGACGGGGATGGCGGCTCGGTGATAGTAAGTCGCGCCACGGCGATAAAGGCGGGGGTGTGCAGGCATCGTTTCCATATCTCCACTGTAACAGTCCAATGGAGCAGCGCAACGGAAATACCCTGTGTTTACAGTAAGTTATTGATATATATATAGAGGCAAGAAGGCTAGAAGGAATGGCGGTGGGCGCAGTCTGGTGCGAACCCGTCTCCGCTTATTTCCCTGTTTATCAGGGAAGATACAGGGAATATTCTCAAAATTCGACCGCCTGAATGCCTGAATACGCCGAAAATGCCTAGAATATCTAGGTTTTTCTGCCATTTCCCTAAGCGCACGAACAGCGAATTAATTTCTGGTATCAGCGAATTACTTTTGAAAATCAGAGAATATTTGCTTGGGGCACGTGCCCGTCGAGCTCGATCCGGAAGTCTAAATGTCGTAGACATAAGGTAACGAATAAGTTACTAATAAGCATGATCGTGCAAGCTAAGGAATACCTGACGAGCAACAGCGTAAGCCCTTTTGGCAAATGGTTTGACGACCTGCCGCCCGATCAAGCCGCAAAGGTGACAGCCGCCGTCGCCCGCATGGAAGCTGGGAATTTCTCAAACGTCAAATCAGTTGGCGGAGGTGTTTCGGAGTACAAGATCGATTACGGCCCGGGCCTCCGCATTTACTTCGCCATGGAGGGACGAACGATCATTCTACTCTTGGGCGGCGGTACGAAGAGACGTCAAGGCAAGGATATCGAAGCCGCGAAGGAACGATGGCGTGACCATAAAGACCGTAAGTAAGGAGAAGAAAATGGCTCTTACGCGAGAATTCAAACAGACAGTCAAAGCGCGTGTCGATCGAGACCCGGCATTCCGCCAGGCGTTGTTTGCCGAGGCCGTCGGCCTGATGATGGAGGGTGACGTCGCGACGGGAAAAGCTCTGCTGCGCGACTACATCAATGCGACCGTCGGATTCGAGAAGTTGGCCAACGATGTAGGCACTCCCTCGAAAAGCTTGATGAGGATGTTCTCCAAGACCGGAAATCCTCGGGCCGATAGATTGTTTTCCGTTGTTAGTCATTTGCAAAGAATGACAAACGTTCATCTAGCCGTGAGGCCGGACGCATAGGTGTTTCGGGGGCGTCCATACATGACAATGCCGGGCGGCCTTCACCACGCCTATGTCCGGACGTAGTTTTTGGTAGGGACAAGACAAGGAAACTTTGATAACGAAGTCGAGAGTTTCGGAACAGCAGGTCGCATTTATTTTGATCGGGCTTGGAACGCATCCTTGGCGACTTGATGTTCTTCGGAGTTCAACAGTTGCAGGTATGCTCTCATCTCGCTGGCTAGAAACGCCTCCAAAAAGCCACAAGATTCAGCGAGCATGCTTTTAACGTAGCCTTTCGGGGTTTGCGCATAGGACGTGAGCTCGATGGCCAGTTTACGGGATACATCGCGCAGCGCCGACGGCTTGACGACAGCGTCGACGATACCGAGTTTTTCGGCTTCATCAGTCTTTATTATTCGCCCGCCCAGCAGAATTTTTCGAGCGGCAGCGCCCCGAACCCGGTGTGGAAGTGTCCATGCCAATCCCATGTCGGGCGCCAATCCCATTCTGCCGAAGGACGCACAAAATTTTGCTGTCGTATCCGCGATCACCTGATCACAACAGAGCGCTAAGGAAAAGCCGGCCCCGTAGGCGGATCCCGAGACGGCGGCCACGGAAGGTTTCGTTCCGACGATCAGGAGACGGACAATGTCATGAAGTATGGTCATACGTGAAGTGGCCTTAATTCTGTCCGAGGTCATGGCAGAAATATCGCCTCCAGAACAGAAATTGCCACCCATGCCGGAGATGACGATGCACATGACTTCTGGGTCGTCCTGGGCCGAGGCCAGTGTGTCGCGTAGTTCGGTCCGCAACTCGTCTGTCAAAGCGTTTAGCTTACTCGGCACGTTCATATTCAGGCTTAAGATGCCCTCATTCAGTTTAGTGTTCAGGGTTTCCATCATTGTTGTCCGTCCAGATGTGTAATGTCGCCGTGCATGTGCGCCTATTGTAAGTTGACTCCGGGAATGTGCTGGCGGGCAACGCGTCATCTGATCGGGCGTGATCAATACGGCGCCTGCCGGCACTCAGACCTTCTCCAATGCAATCGCGATGCCTTGGCCGACGCCGATGCACATTGTTGCCAGAGCTTTGTCCCCCGAGTTCTTGAGCTCTAATGCGGCCGTGCCTGTAATGCGCGCGCCGGACATGCCTAACGGATGGCCGAGCGCGATGGCACCGCCATTGGGGTTCACGTTCTCGGCGTCGTCGGCTAAGCCGAGGCGGCGCAGTACGGCCAGGCTTTGGCTTGCGAAAGCTTCGTTCAATTCAATGACCGCAAAGCCCTGAGGGCGAAAGGGTGCCTTTTGGCATAGTTTTTCGACGGCGGGCGCGGGGCCGATGCCCATGATCCTGGGCGCAACACCGGCTGTCGCGCCGCCCATGACGCGGACGATGGGTGTCAGGCGGTGCTGTTTGACGGCATCTGCGGACGCGAGGACGAGGGCTGCCGCGCCATCATTGACGCCGGATGCGTTTCCAGCCGTTACGGTACCGTTCTCGCGGAACGGCGTTGGTAGCTCTGAAAGCTTATCAAGCGTTGTGATGCGCGGGTGCTCATCAGTATCGAAAACTGTCGGTTCGCCCTTGGGCGGAGAAATCATGACGGGGACGATTTCCTTGGCGAGGCGTCCTGCTTCGACCGCCGCGGCGGCGCGCTTCTGTGAGCGGAGTGCGAAGGCGTCCTGGTCTTCACGGCTTATCCGGTACTCCTCTGCCACGTTTTCAGCCGTCTCGGGCATGGAATCGACGCCGTAAAGCCGCTTCATGACAGGATTAAGGAATCGCCATCCGATCGTAGTGTCGTGAATTTCGTTCGAACGGGAAAACGCATTCATCGCCTTGGGCATGACGAACGGAGCGCGGCTCATGCTTTCGACGCCGCCGGCGACGATCAAATTTGCTTCGCCGCTACGTATCGCACGGAAAGCGATGGTAATGGCGTCCATGCCCGACCCGCAAAGACGGTTTATCGTGGCCCCTGGCACCATATCAGGGAAGCCCGCCAACAAGAGGGCCATACGCGCCACGTTCCGGTTGTCTTCTCCGGCCTGGTTGGCGCAACCGAGAATGACTTCGTCGATGGCGTCCGGGTCCATGCCGGCGTTGCGTTCGACAAGTGCGCGCAAGGGAATGGCCGCTAGATCGTCCGCGCGGACGGAAGAAAGCCCACCGGCAAATCGTCCAATTGGCGTGCGAATGTAATCACAGATGAATACATCGATCATGTTTACACACCAAGCCAACGGATGTGGGCTTCTTCATCTGCGCGGAGTGCTTCCGCGTCTCCGCGCCAGACGACTTGACCTCGACTCAGCAAGCTAACGTCATCTGCGAGCTCCAGCGCGAAATTCAGGTTTTGTTCGACGAGCAGGATTGTCATACCGACGGATTTTAGCTCCATCAGTTTTTCGAATATTTGCTGGATAATAATCGGTGCCAGTCCTTCTGTTGGCTCGTCCAGGAGTAGGATGTCGGGGTCGGCCATGAGCGCACGGCCTATGGCCAGCATTTGCTGTTCGCCGCCGGATAAGGTTTGCCCGCCGCTTGACAATCGGCTCGAGAGATTGGGAAAAAAAGAAATGACCCTGTCGATCGACCAAGCCGCATCCGGTCCGGCGATGCGCGCTGATAGTTCAAGATTTTCGCGGACGCTGAGCGAGCCGAAAATATCGCGGGTTTCCGGCACGTAAGCGATGCCTCGGCGCGCGATGATCTGGGGAGGGAGATTCGATATTAGTTCGCCGTTGAGAGCAATAGTACCGTTCGTTATTGCCACCTGACCGATGATAGATTTTAAAGTTGTGGATTTGCCGGCGCCGTTACGCCCGAGCAAGGCATGGACGCCGCCTTTGTTGGCAGTAAGGTCGATGCCATGCAGTACACGCGTTTCGCCATACCCGCTTTCTAGCGTTCGAATTTCAAGCATTTATCTGCCAGTCTCCGAGGTAGATATCGCGCACGGTAGAGTCCCCCCTTGTTTCCGCGGGGGTGCCTTCGAAGACAACCTCACCAAAGTTGAGCACGGTGATGCGGTCGGCAATGTCAAAGGCCAAATCTAGATCGTGTTCGATGATGCCGATGGTAAGATCCCGCGGCAGAGATTGGAGAAGCTGGTGAAAGCCGTCGATCATAGCCGGGCCGACCCCTGAGGTCGGCTCGTCCATGAGTAGTATTCGAGGCTTGGTCGCTAGGGCGAGGCCTACTTCGAGTTGCCGGCGATTGCCGTAGGTTGCTGAGCGAACCGGTTTGTCTATGATGTCTGCCAATGCGACGCGTTCGGCGACGTCTGCGACGATCTCGTGGACAGCGGGGTCATTGAAGCAGTCTTTCATCATCCATGTTGTCTTGTCCTGTCCCGCGGCAGCGGCGAGCATTAGATTTTCGCGGACCGTAAGGTTTTCAAAAAGATTGTTCTTCTGATAGCTGCGCGACAACCCATGCCGGGCCCGCTCGTTAACGGAAAGCCGCATTACCGATTTGCCGTCGATCAGGATATCGCCCGATGTTGGCGTCAGCTCTCCGACCAGAAGATTGAACAAGGTTGTCTTGCCGGCGCCGTTGGGCCCAAGAATGACGCGTCGTTCGCCTAGTTTGATATTTAGCGAGATGTCTTTGGCGACCGTCAGTCCGCCGAAAGATTTCGAAAGGTTGCGAACTTCAAGCATAGTTCGTTTTCGCCGTTTTTTGCGTATGGGTACTCCGCCAATGCTCGTATTGACCGAAGAGTCCCCTGCCGCCGGATACAACGATCAATATGAGAAGCAGTCCGATAACGATATGCCAGTAATCGGTAAGGCTCGAGATTTGATGTTTCAAGAGTACGAAGGCCATGGCGCCGATAACAGGTCCAGTAAGTGTCCCAAGGCCACCGAGGATGACGACGATCAGGGCTTCACCTGAGACAGTCCAGAAGAGCAACTCTGGCGAGATATACTGAGTGTGTTGTGCGGCGATAATTCCAGCGACCCCGGAAAGAAGCGATGAAAACCCCATGGCTCGGGCACGGTGAAGGATCGTGTTGACGCCGAACGCCTTCATGCGTGCTTCGTTTGTGTGGATTCCCGCTAATGTCCGTCCAAAAGCGGAGCGAAGCACGCATCCGGCGGCCGCATAGCAAACCACGATGCCGGCAATGGCGTAAAACGCGAATGTCACGGTATTGTTCATGTCTAAGCCGAAATCGCTTGCGTCGAACCTGGGCAGACCGCCCATTCCGTCGTCTCCGCCCAGCCAACGAGATTTGAAAATCAGAGTGTATGCCATCTGGCCGAAGGCCAACGTCGCCATGATAAAAAATATGCCGCTCGTGCGGCCCGTGACCCAACCGATCATCGTGCCGAACGTTGCTGCTACTCCAATGGCGGCGATACTGGCGGGGAGGGCGGGGACTCCGAATTTTACGGTGAGAACGCCATAAGTATAAGCGGAGAGTCCCATGATTGCGCCGTGACATAGCGAAACCATGCCGCCGAAGCCAGCTACCACGTCGATACTGATTGCGATTATCGCGAGAACGGCGATCTTTACGACAATCTCACCGGCGAAGAAGCCGCCGAGAATGACGTATAGCGCAAGCCCGAGCATGGAAATCGCGAAAACGATACAGCGCGTGTGCGTTTGATGAAACATCACTCAACCTCGCGCCGGGATCAGGCCTTTCGGCCTCAGGATCAGAATAGCTGCAAGCAAAAGATAGCTCGAAACTGCAGCGACGCTTGGGAAAATCACGGCGCCGATTGTTTCAATAAACCCGACGATTAGAGACCCGACGATGGCGCCTTCTAGGCTGCCGAGCCCGCCGATGACAACTACGACCAGAGCCGGAATTAGGATTGAAATTCCCATACCTGTCGTAGCGGAGAATATTGGAGCGGCGATGACGCCAGCGAGTCCCGCAAGCGCACAGCCGACACAGAATGCGCCGAAGAACAGTCGGCTGACATTAATGCCGACTGCGCTTGCCATTGCCCCATTCTCGACGCTGGCGCGGATCATCGCACCTATTTGTGTGCGGGCCAAAACGAGCCAGAGGCACGCCATAACCATAGTGCCCACAAAGATGATGAACAGTCGATACGTGGGGTAGTGCACCCCGAGCAGATATGAAGATCCTTCGAGTGAGGGGGGAACTTCCAGCCCGAGAGCAATGTCGCCCCAGGTGATACGCACGAGGTCGAGGAAAACAAAGATCAGCCCGAAGGTGACGAGAACTTGATTCATTGGGTTAGCTGTCCGGAGGCGGTCGATAAGCATGAAATAGAGAATCGCACCGACTAGGGTGACGCCTAGCGGCGCCAACACGAAAGCGGCCCAATAGCTGCCTGTCTGGTTTGCTGTTGAAACCGCGATATAGGCGCCCATCATGTATAGGGCGCCGTGGGCGAGGTTCACGAAATGCAGAAGCCCGAAGATCACTGTCAGACCGATAGACAGTAGAAACAGCAACATAGAGAACTGCAAAGCATTGAGGAACTGTAGTACCCAGAACCCGGCATCCATGATGACTCTCCCCCCCCCCGTTTGAATGGTCCCCTCATGGTTTACGCCGCGAGGGGAAGTCAGTTTGGTTACATGGTGCATCCGTTGGGAGCGTCTTGAACGGCCTCCAGCGTATCGAGAATTTTCTGCGTCAATTCGCCGCCGTTCGTGACGGTATCGTAGACGTAAACGTTTTGGATGATGTTATTGGTGGCAAGGTCAATCTCGACCGGACCACGCGGGCTGACGTATTTAACCTTCGGCAACTGCTCCGCAAGTGAAGCACGATCGTTCGCACCCGCATCGGCGGCGCCCATCAAAAGCTTCGCCGCATCATAGCCTTGCACAGCATACTCCGATGGTGACCGGCCCTCTTTTGCGATAAAGGCCTCAACGAACTCCTTGTTCTCGGGGGTGTCCAGAGTGGGAACGTAGTGAAGAGAAGCGACAATGCCGATTGCGGCATCACCCTCGGCCTTAACGTAAAGCGGGGATGTCAGAAATCCCGAACTGTAAAGAGGTAGTTCTTTCGACAACCCGAAAGAGCCGTATTGCTTGACGAAACTGATCGCTTCGCCGCCGGCATAAAATACGAAGATCGCGTCAGGTTTCGCCGCCTTGGCTTTCGCCAAATAGGGTCCGAAATCTTTCGTCTTGCCGAACGGCGTAAATTCACGTCCGACGACTTCGCCGCCTGCTCTCGTGAATGCGTCTGTGAACCCATCGATCATTTGATGTCCGGCAACGTAGTCCGGCGCAAGCGTATAGACCTTGCGAATACCCTTATCGAACATCCACTTGCCAATCGGCCGGTTCAGTTGGTTGCTGGAGAAAGATACACGCGTGATATAGGGGCTGCAGCTTTTCCCCGTGGCTTCGTTGTTGCCGGCGTTGGCGACGATCAGCGGTACCTTGGCGTTATGCATGAAATCACGTATCGCGCCCAGGACACCCGAGGAAACGATGCCGACGATGACATCGACTTCATTTTCGAGCACCAGCTTGCGGGCTTTGGCGAGGCCGACCTGCGGCTTAATCTCTGTGTCTTCGTTGAAGATCTTGAACTCGCCGGTTCTGTCAGCTTGCTCCACGGCGAGATTGAAGCCGGCTTCGATTTCTTTCCCGAGCACGGCATAAGTCCCGGACCTGGGCAGCAGTAACCCGACCTTGGTCTCTGCGAAAGCGTATTGCGACGTACCGACGAGGGTCGCTGCGGCAATGACAACTGTTGTAAAAAATTTATGCACAATGCTTCTCCCTGTTAGGAAATTAACCGGCCATTCCTTGCCAGTTTTGATGGTTTTATGCAAAAAATTGCATTATGTAAATATATATATTGCAATATGACGCATAAATAGCATTATAAAGCATGTTTTTGTTGTATGTTTCGTTTTCACGGGAGGGGTTAGTGTCTCAGGAGCGCTTTCGCGAACTTGTCTCCGGTATTGCGGCCGATATATCGGGAAAACCTGTTGAGCCGCGGCTGGCAGGATATCTAAATCGTAATTGGCCGGCGGGCGGTGAGGATTTCGAGAATTTAAAGAAAATCTGTGCCCAAGGCGAAGACGAAGGATGGTTGTTGCAGCACGAAACCGGTGGGATCCGGTTCGGGCGGGCGATTAAACACGGTGCGGATGCCGGAGCGTTCAGTGTCGATGTCGTGCGAATGAAAGATGTGCGCGGACCACACCACATCCATCCGAACGGCGAGATCGGGGCGGTCATGGTCATTGATGGCGCCCCACGTTTCGATGGTTTCGGAGAAGGTTGGTACGTTTATGAGGCTGGTAGCGGTCATTATCCGACAGTAACCGGTGGGGACGTTTACGTGCTTTACCTTTTGCCGCAAGGGGCAATCGAATTCACCGGAAAGTAATTAAGATTTGCCCGGTCGTCTTGGCTTTGCCGAGGGTCAGCGCAAGCGTTTGAGAGGAATCGTCAATGCAAGAGAATGCTGCGAAGTATTTCGTCGACCGTCATGTCGATGAAGGCCGAGGTGAAAAAACCGCATTTCGCGAAGCGACCGGCGGTAAACGCACGATCAGCTACGACAAATTGAGCTTGCTGACCGGTTGTGTGGCGGACGCTTTTGCAAAGGCGGGGATCAAGCGTGAGGAGCGGGCGCTTATGTTGGTGCTGGATCAACTTGAGTTCCCAGTACTGTTCTGGGGCGCGCTTAAGGCCGGGGTGGTTCCCATTCCCCTCAATACGCTCCTTTCGACATCCGTTTACGATGAAATATTTCATGACAGCCGTGCATCGTGCCTGTTTGTTTCAGTAGAGTTGTATGAAACGATCGCGCCCGCGTTACCGCTCAACCCGTTCATTCGCATGGTTGTCGTAATCGGTAAAGACGCGCCTGCCGACACTGTGCTATTCGACGATTTCCTGGAAAATACCGAACCGGCGCCCGCTGTCGATGCTTTGGCGGACGAGCAGGCGTTTTGGCTGTATTCGTCAGGGTCGACGGGGCGCCCGAAAGGGGTGCGCCACGTCCACGGGAGCCTCAAGTGCACTGCCGACACCTACGGAGCGCGGGTTCTGGGTGTGCGCGAGGACGATGTCGTCTTCTCCATCGCCAAGTTGTTCTTCGCATACGGCCTTGGCAACGCCATGACCTTTCCGATGTCGGTGGGCGCAACCACCGTCCTCTTTAATGGTCGTCCGACCCCGGAGGCGGTCTCGGAGATCATCGCCAACGAACTTCCGACGATCTTCTGCGGCGTGCCCACGTTCTACGCTGGTATGCTGCACTACTGGGAAAAAATGGGAGGGCCGGTAAACGCGGCGATCAGAATCTGTATTTCCGCAGGCGAAGCATTGCCCGGTGAGGTTGGTAAGAAATGGCATGATGTTCTCGGCGTCGATATCCTCGATGGTGTCGGATCGACGGAGATGTTGCATATCTTTCTTTCGAACGCGCCCGGCGATATTGAATATGGCACTTCGGGAACCGCGGTGCCTGGATATTCGCTTCGTTTGGTCGACGATCATGGTGAGAAAGTGAAGGCCGGTGGTATTGGCGAACTACTGGTTCGAGGGGACTCCGCTGCGGATGCATACTGGAACCAACGGGAAAAGAGCCGTGCGACTTTCGAGGGTGTCTGGACGCGTACCGGAGATAAATATGAACTGACCGACAACGGCCGATATATCTACTGCGGACGCACGGATGACATGTTTAAGGTGTCCGGCATATGGGTATCTCCCTTCGAAGTCGAGCAGGCGCTAATGTCTCATCCGGCTGTGCTCGAAGCGGCCGTCGTTGCCCGACGTGATGACGACGGGTTGGACAAGCCGCATGGCTTTGTTGTGTTGAAGGATGGTCAAGATAATGCCGTTCTCGGAGAACTCAAGGAATTCGTCAAGGCGAGCATCGGTAAGTGGAAGTATCCCCGTTGGATTGATGCCATCGATGAACTACCAAAGACTGCTACGGGTAAGATTCAGCGTTTCAAGCTGAGAGGCGCCGCGGAATGATTGTTGACTGGTCGAAGCCGACCGGCCAATTGAAGGTCGGCGGAAGATCTCTTGAATGGGGTGTGTTCGGGCCGGCACCCGCGGATTGCGAGCGCCCGGTTATTGTCATGTTGCATGAAGGTCTCGGCTGCCTCGCGTTGTGGCGTGATTTCCCCGAACAGCTTGCACAGGCAACAGGCCACCCGGTGTTCGCCTATTCACGAGCAGGTTACGGTCAATCCGACGCCGACGACTTGCCGCGTCCGTTGACTTACATGACACGTGAAGCAATCAGCGTCCTGCCGGAAATCCTTGGCGCAATCTCCGCCGAGGGCCTCATACTGATGGGGCATTCCGACGGTGCGACGATTGCGGCAATCTACGCCGGCAAGGTGTTTGACCTCCGATTGCGGGGATTGATTGCAATCGCGCCTCACTTTTTCGCCGAGCCGATGGGGTTGGCCGAGATCGCCGATGCAAAAGTTATGTTTGAAACTACTGATATGAAGGACCGCATGGCCAAGTACCACCGCGATCCTGAAGCGACATTTCGCGGGTGGAACGATGCCTGGCTGGATCCGGGCTTTGAAGCTTGGAACGTGGAAGACGCCCTCGATATGTTGCGCGTGCCCACACTTGCCGTGCAGGGAGCCGATGACCAATACGGTACGCTGGCTCAAGTTCGTGCCATCAAGGAACGCAGCCCCGAGTCTGTTGACCTGGTGGTGCTGGATGGCTGCCGCCATTCGCCGCATGTCGATCGGCCCGAAGCAACGCTCGCGGTGGTTACGGATTTCGTGACGCGCCTGGAGGCTTCCAAAACCAACGAGGAATTTAAGACCAATGAAGCTTGAATCGTACGTCGAAGGACGCTGGCAAACCGGGACAGAGGCTGGGCGCCCGTTGGTCAATCCCGTTACAGGTGAAACGATTGCGACTGCGGATGCACACGGCGTAGATATGCACGGTGCATTGGAGTACGCCCGCTTGAAAGGGGGCCCAGCGCTGCATGCATTAACCTTTGCCGAAAGGGGCGGGCTCCTCTCCGCTGTGGCCGATATCTTGCTGGCGAACCGTGAACGTTATGTCGTGATCGCGCGAGAAAATTCCGGCAACACGGATGCCGACGCTTCCGTTGATATCGACGGCGCTATTTTCACGCTCAAGATGTATGCCCGATACGGCAAGTCTCTCGGTGATGCAACGTCAATCATCGAGCCCGACCAGGATCAACTCGCACGTGATCCAGTATTCTTCGTCCGGCATTGCTGGACCACGCGGCCGGGCGTTGGCGTGCAAATTAATGCATTTAACTTCCCCGCCTGGGGTATGTGGGAAAAGATGGCGCAAGCGACATTGGCGGGCGTGCCAAGCCTCGCCAAGCCGGCGACATCGACGGCAATGCTTTCCGAACGTATGGTGCGTGATGTCATCGGCGGGGGCGTGCTGCCAGAAGGCGCAATGTCGCTGATTTGTGGTGGCGCCGAAGGTCTGTTTACAGCCCTTCATTGCATGGACTCGTTGGCGTTTACGGGGTCGGCCACCACGGGAAAGGTGCTGCGGACACAGTTGGCGGAGTTCGACGCTGCACCGCGACTGACCATTGAAGCAGATAGCGTCAATGCTTCAATCTTGGGACCGGATGTGGGGCCGGGGACGGACCTCTTCAACCTTGCAGTGAGCGAAGTCGTGAAGGCTCTATCGGTGAAGGCCGGGCAACTTTGTACCAATATCCGTCGAATTTTTGTGCCAACTGCATTTGCCAAGGCCTTCGCTGATGAGCTTGCGGAGAAAGTCGAGGCGCTGGTGGTTGGTGATCCGGCTGAAGAAGGCACGCGGGTCGGGCCACTGATCAATATTACGCAACGAGACGAGGCAAAAACCAATATCGGTATTCTCATGGAGGAGGCGCGGATTGTTGCCCAAGCGGACATGCCGGAGATGGCGCCCGATTCAGGCTTCGTTGCGCCGGTTCTACTTTTCTGCGACACGCCCGAGGCAGCGGTGGCATTGCATGCGACCGAGGTGTTCGGCCCGTGTGCGACGGTCCTTCCTTACGATGATATTGGCGATGCCGTCCGGATGGGAACGCGTGCGGAAGGTTCGTTGGCGCTAAGTCTGTTTTCGGACGATTCGTCGGTCCACTCGGCGGTGACTTCCGGCCTCGCCCCATGGCACGGTCGGATTCTGATTATCGACAGCACTGTCGGTAAGGCGCATACGGGGCACGCTATCGTAATGCCGCAATGTGTGCACGGCGGCCCTGGACGCGCTGGCAATGGAGAGGAGTTGGGCGGGTTGCGCGGTTTACGGTTCCACATGCAGCGATCAGCGCTGCAAGGTAGTTCCGATATGATTGGCTATCTGGCAGAGCGGGCTGTTGAGCGGACGCTTTGACAAGTCTGGCACTACGCTCGGGCTCCCCGTGGCGGCGCATGTTCCCGGGAAGACACCGCGTCCTGCCGATGCTCTGTTTGACGATTTAAAGGGCGGTCTACAGAGCTGTGTGATGGTGGACGAGTTTGCGGATAGTGCAGCGTTCCGTGGCGGGATCGAAGCGTTCGATCGTGGATATTTTTGGGAATCGCATGAGCTCCTGGAAGCGGTCTGGACTCGCTTGCCGCCCGCTTCGGCCGAGCGATATCTCGTGCAAGGTTTAATTCACTTCGCCAACGCCTGCCTGAAGGCAAGGATGCGGCGTGCGCGCGCTGTGTGCCGTATTCAAGAACGTGCAGAGAAGAGTGTGACCGAGGCGTTCCTGCACGGAAGCAAGGCCCTTATGGGGGTGACGCAGGCCAATATCGACGAATGGCGCCGCCGGGTCGCAATGGAAATGTCATGTTCGGAAAATGCAAGATAATGCAACAAAATATTTTTATCTTTTTTCCGGCAATGCCGTTTAATTTATTGAAATAAAACGAAAAAATATCCAGCATTAAAATGATTTATGCATTTACATGCATAAAAAATTGCAATATGATGCATAAAATAAACTGAGTAATGTGATCAAAGGGGGCATTGCCCGTGGCAAAGATGATCGACTTTCAGACCGACCCTTCCCGTTATCGTCATTGGCGGGTGGAATACGACGGTGATATCGCCAACCTATTCATGGATGTCGATGAGAATGGGGGGCTCTTTGAGGGGTACCAACTGAAACTCAACTCCTACGATCTTGGTGTCGACATAGAGTTGGCGGATATCGTTCAACGCATGCGTTTCGAGCATCCCAAGGTCAAGGTGATCGTGTTGCAGTCAGGCAAAGACAATGTTTTCTGCGCCGGCGCCAACATCCGGATGCTCGCGGGGGCAGCGCACGCCCACAAGGTAAATTTCTGCAAGTTTACGAACGAGACGCGGAATGCTTTCGAGGCTGCGGAAGCGGACTCTGATCAGAAGTATATAGCCGCCGTCAAGGGAGCGTGCGCAGGTGGCGGGTACGAGCTTGCCCTAGCCTGCAACTATATTATCCTGACCGATGACAGTTCTTCCTCAGTCGCGTTGCCGGAAGTCCCGTTGCTTGCCGTGCTGCCTGGCACCGGCGGCCTGACTCGAGTGACCGACAAGCGCAAGGTGCGCCGAGACCTTGCCGATATATTCTGTTCGGTCGAGGAGGGGGTCAAGGGCGCGCGCGCCGTCGAGTGGCGTTTGGTCGACGAAATCGTGCCGAATTCCACGTTTGGTGATGTGGTTGCCGCCCGCGCTAAGGCGTTCGCGGACCAGTCCGGCAAGGCTGCGGACGAGGGGGTCGGGTTGGGGCCGATCACCCGCTCGTTCGCTGAAGATGGTTCCGTAACCTATTCCCTTGTCGAGGTTTCCATAGACCGGGACGCCCGCAAGGCGACAGTCACGATCAACGGTCCAGACGGTGGTGCGCCCGCATCGGTCGCCGAGTTAATATCGCAAGGCGACCAATCCTATCTGCTGCGTCTGGCGCGGGAGCTCGACGACGCGATCCTGCATCTGCGGCTTAACGAAATGGACCTCGGGTTGATCGTATTCCGCAGTCAAGGAGACCCGGATGCGGTTCTCGCCCATGAAGAGCTGCTGACGGCTAATTCGGATCACTGGCTGGCGAATGAAATTCTTGCATATTGGAAGCGCGTTCTGAAGCGGGTTGACCTTACTGCACGCTCGCTTGTGGCTTTGGTTGAGAATGGGTCGTGCTTCGCCGGTGTGTTGGCGGAAATCCTCTGGGCGGTGGACCGTTCATATATGATGGAGGGTGAGTTCGATGGTGACAATCGCCCGAACGCCCGTATCAAGTTAGCGGATTCAAATTTTAGCCGTTACCCCATGAGCAACGATCTGACCCGTCTCGAGACGCGCTTTCTGGGTGAGCCGGAAAAGATTGATGTATTGAGAGGGCAAGTCGGTGGTGACCTTGAGGCGGCGGAGGCTAGAGAGCTTGGTCTGGTGACCTTCGTTCTTGATGACATAGATTGGGACGACGAAGTGCGCATTTTCCTGGAGGAGCGCGCATCGTTCAGTCCCGATGCAATGACGGGTATGGAAGCGAACCTCCGGTTCGCCGGGCCAGAGACAATGGAGACCAGAATATTCGGTCGCCTGACGGCTTGGCAGAACTGGATATTCCAGCGGCCCAATGCGGTTGGTGAAGATGGAGCCCTGCAGCGCTACGGCACTGGTAAGCGCGGCAACTACAATATGCAACGCGTTTGACAGAGGAAGTATATGCCAATGCTCGAAAATATGAACGTAAGTTACGACACTCAAATCCCGAACAACGTAGGGCTTTCGTCTGACCGCCGAGTACTCAAGGCGCTCGAGAAATGGCACCCAGGGTACATCGATTGGTGGACGGACCTGATCCCCGCTCAATTTCAAGAGTCCAATGTTTATCTCCGTACCGCCGTTTCGGTCGATCCTAAGGGGTGGGCGAAGTTCGGCTATGTCAAAATGCCGGAATATCGTTGGGGTATTCTCCTTGCGCCGGAAGACGAGGAGCGCACAATTCCGTGCGGTGAACACACGGGGCAACCCGTGTGGCAGGAAGTGCCGGGTGAATACCGCAATATGCTCAAGCGGCTGATTGTCATTCAGGGCGATACCGAACCCGCATCTGTCGAGCAGCAACGGTTCCTGGGCAAGACGGCGCCGTCTCTCTATGACATGCGCAAT
This sequence comes from Rhodospirillales bacterium, assembly GCA_040218645.1. GTDB lineage: Bacteria > Pseudomonadota > Alphaproteobacteria > Rhodospirillales > Casp-alpha2 > UBA4479. The sequence continues at coordinate 360,821 of JAVJQZ010000016.1, read as the reverse complement.
CTATTCCAGGTCAATGTTGAGGAGGGGCGTCACTTGTGGGCAATGGTCTACCTCCTGCACAAATACTTCGGAAGCGATGGTCGTGAAGAGGCTGACGATCTGCTGCGCCGCAAGTCGGGGTCCGAAGAGGCGCCCCGCTTGCTCGGCGCGTTTAATGAGGAAACGCCGGATTGGCTTTCATTCTTCATGTTCACCTACTTCACTGACCGTGACGGGAAGATGCAACTCGAAAGTTTGGCGCAATCCGGTTTCGATCCACTGTCTCGGACGTGCCGTTTTATGCTTACTGAAGAAGCCCATCATATGTTTGTCGGCGAAACCGGCGTCGGCCGTACTATCGAGCGGACCTGCCAAGTGATGAACGAAAACGGGATTAAGGATCCTTATGAGATTGACCGCATTCGAGATCTGGGCGTGGTCGACCTGCCGACGATCCAGAAGAAGTTGAATCTTCACTATTCCCTCAGTTTGGATCTCTTTGGACAGGAAGTATCGACTAACGCGGCGAATGCCTTTAACGCTGGTATCAAGGGTCGTTTCATGGAGAGCCGGATCGATGACGATCACAAACTTACCGATAGCGTCTATCGCGTTTGGGACCTCGAAAATGGCAAGGTGGTACAACGCGACGTTCCAGCGCTGACTGCCGTCAACATGAGGCTTCGTGACGATTACACGCGCGATGCTGAGGGTGGTGTTGGTCGGTGGAACAAGATCATTGCCAAAGCCGATATCCAGTTTTCACTCAAACTCCCGCACGAGGCATTCAACCGGAAGATCGGCGTCTTTTCGCAAGGCTTGTTCGACCCTGAAGGGAAGGCGATCTCTGGTGTTGAATATGACGCCGGCTTTGCCGAGTGGCTGCCGTCTAAAGCGGATGGCGAATTTGTCCAATCCCTGATGGTGGCTGTGACCGAACCGGGTGAGTACGCCGGTTGGATCGCTGCGCCGAAAGTCGGAATCGACAACAAGCCGGGCGATTTCGAGTTTGTGAAACTGCACACCGCTTGATGCGATTCCGCATGCCTCAGGTATGGCTGCTTCGAATCCAGACCTGGTCGGCAAATGAGGCGCTCGCAACGTTCGGCGGTAAGGCGGAAGTTAGATGCCGAATTTATGCAACGACGTGGCAGTGGGCGCCGAAAATCGTGTAGGCCCCTTCGGTCGGCGATGTTGGGACGATTCGCTAGATATCGCTAGTGCGGGGAGGTTAAAGGTACATACCCCATGAGCAATCCGATAAAACAACATCTCATCGACCCCGAAATTTGTATCCGGTGTTACACCTGTGAAATGACCTGTCCCGTGCAGGCCATTCAGCACGATGCAAACAATGTCGTCGTCGATGCGTCGCGGTGCAATTTCTGTATGGATTGCATTCCGGTCTGCCCCACGGGATCCATTGACGAATGGCGTGTCGTATCGATGCCGTATTCCCTGGACGTTCAGTACGCTTGGCAAGAGCTGCCCGATCAGGAAGAGATTGGGGGCGCAGCTAACGGACAGGTCGAGGCGCTTGACGAAGCGATGGCTGAATTGCTGTTGAATGCGCACGAGGGCGCCGGAGGAAAGAGCAAGCCGCCAGCGTCGGCACCAAAAGCATCCGTTAATCTATACAATCTGGCAAAGCCGGCAACGGCAAAGGTACAGGGGTCGTACCGGCTGACGGCGAAGGATGCGGACTCGGATGTACGGCACATCATTCTCGATTTCGGCGCGCAACCTTTCCCGGTACTTGAAGGACAGTCGATTGGGGTGATCCCGCCCGGTATCGACGCAAAGTCCGGGAAGGCGTATTTGCCAAGGCTTTATTCTGTTTCTAGCCCACGTGACGGCGAGCGCCCCAACTACAACAACGTTTCGTTGACGGTGAAGCGCGAACCCGGGGGCATATGCTCGAACTATCTGTGCGACCTGGAAAAAGGAGATGAGGTTCATGTCACCGGCCCCTTCGGATCGACGTTCTTGATGCCGGATGATCCGTCGGTACGTCTGCTGATGATATGCACCGGGACCGGGGCTGCGCCATTCCGCGCCTTTACGATGCGGCGCCAGCGCACCGCCGTCAGCGCACGCGGAGACATGGTTTTGCTGTTTGGCGCGCGGACGCCAGACACGCTTCCGTATTTCGGTCCGTTGAAAAAAGTTCCCGATACCTTGCTGCAGAAGCATCTGGTTTTCAGTCGTATCAAGGGCGTGCCCCGTGAGTATGTGCAGGACCGGATGCTGATCGAGAAAGCAACGATCGCCGAGCTTCTGGATGATCCGAAAACCCATATTTACATATGCGGTCTTCGGGAAATGGAAGAAGGTGTTGGCGCTGCGTTCGAGGAAATTTCGGCGGAGTCCGGGCAATCCTGGACCCAGGTGCGCGATACCATGCGCGAGGACGGCCGTTATCACGTCGAGACATACTGATGCCGTTCGAGCATGAAATTCGGGTCACTTGGGGCGACTGCGACCCAGCCAGAATTGTGTACACGCCGCGTCTCCCCTGGTTTGCGTTGGACGCCATCAATGCCTGGTGGGAGCACTATCTCGGCGGCGGTTGGTATCAACTCGAATTGGATCGCGGCATCGGTATGCCATTCGTCAACATGTCGATGAACTTCAAAGCGCCAGTGACGCCACGCCACCGTCTCATCTGCACAGTGAGGCCAAACCGTATGGGAAATTCCTCGATCGGATTCCATGTCGAAGGATGGCAGGGAGGCGCAATGTGCTTTGACGGTGATTTCGTGAGCGTTTTCATTGATCCGGTGTCATTCGAGAAATCCACACCGACGGCGCACATTCGTGGGATAGTGGAGAAGGAGCTTGCCCGTTGTGCGGAGGTCCCGCTTGTTGAAGATCCGGGTGCTTAAAATACATTGTAAATCTTCCATGCCGCCCTAGAATCTGCAGTATATTTCATAACTGGCGGCTATATGGCTGAAATCACAAATTTTCGTGGCGAAACAGTCTCTTCTGAATTGGGAAGCCATCTTGAGTACGAGGGCAAAGCGTTGTTGCAGCGCGTCGGGGAGCGTGTCCGGAAGGCAAGGAGTCTGAAAGGGCTGTCCCGGCGCGTACTGTCGGAAAATTCCGGGGTATCCCCACGATATATTGCCCAGCTTGAGGCGGGCGAGGGAAATATATCTATTGGATTGCTGCAACGGGTCGCAATTTCTCTCGATCATCGAATTGAATGGCTTGTAGGTGAAGAGGATCCGTGGACATCGGACGTTATGCGTATCGCCGATTTGTATCGTCTGGCGACCGCCGAAACGCGGCAGAAGGCCCTGGATGTTCTCAGCCCGCTACCCCCTGAGACGCTGAGGGCACACAGGATTTGCCTCATTGGTCTGCGAGGTGCCGGAAAGTCCACTCTAGGCGCCATGGCGGGGCAGGCCTTGGGGGTCCCGTTCGTCGAGCTTAATCGAGAGATCGAGGATCATTCGGGGATGCCGGTGAAAGAGATTATTGCGCTCTATGGGCCGGAAGGGTACCGCACTCATGAAGCGCAAGCGATGGGCCGCATCATCGCCACACATGATACGCTGATCCTCGCTGTAGCAGGCGGGATCGTTGCCGAACCGAATGCCTATAAAATGCTGCTTTCTCATTTTCATACTGTATGGGTGAAGGCTCGGCCGGAAGACCACATGTCGCGCGTACTTGCTCAGGGCGATACGCGCCCCATGCAGGACCGCCCGGAAGCGATGGAGCAACTCAAGTCCATTCTGGCAAGCCGCGAACCGCTTTACGAACATGCAACGGTGCGGCTCGATACTTCTGGCAAACCGTTGCAGACGTCGGTCGACGAACTTGTAACGCTGATCCGCGAACACGGCTTCCTTGACGAGATGTGATCCACCTACACGAGGGCTCCCGTAAACCTCTCCTTTCCCGCTTACCTAGGCTGCAGGGCTGTATACGCTGTGTGCGCTAAAACCGTTGAACTGGCGAATACGCTGTGTGGTTGAAATTTTGCGTTGACTTCATCGATGACGCCCAGGAATTATGTAGTATAATGCTTATAATGCATTATTATACTTAAATCTAAAGGAGTCATAATGGTTGTCTTGCGTCGTACGGAAGGTAGGACGGGATATGTCGAGTTGGACAATCCGCCTGTCAACGCGATCGGATTGAAACTTCGGGAAGGCTTGCTGGAAGCGGTGGATTGGGCCGAGAGTGAACACCTTGAGCGTGTCGTGCTATCCGGGCGCGGCAATATCTTTGCCGCGGGTGGCGACGCCAAGGAGTTCGACGGGCCTCCTGTCCCTCCGCATCTGCCCGACGTCCTCGATCGGATCGAGTGCAGCCGCGTTCCCTGGATCGCTGCAGTGCGTGGTGCGGCTTTGGGGGGCGGTCTGGAGTTGATGCTGGCGTGCCGCTACAGGATCGTCGAGCATGACACGAAACTCGGTTTGCCGGAGGTAACGCTTGGTGTCGTGCCCGGAGCCGGCGGAACTCAGCGACTGCCGCGGTTGGTCGGTTTGCAGCATGCTCTTGAGATGGTTTCAAGTGGTAAGAATATATCCGCGGCACAAGCCAAAGAAATCGGTCTTGTCGATGCTGTTTCCGCGAATTCTATAGAGGATGGGGAAACCTTGAACGCCGAGTTGTTGTCCACGTGCGTTCCTGTCAGAGATTTGCCGGCGGCGTTGCTCGAAGAGGCGCTATTGGAAACGACGCGGGCGACGGTTGGAACGAAAATGAAGGGGCAACTCGCCCCGCTGACAGCTATCACGTTGATCGAGCAGTCGACACGACTGCCGTTCGAGGCAGGTTTGAAAGAGGAGCGCGCGAAATTTTTGGCGCTGCGCGGGTCGCCGCAATCCAAAGCACTTCGGCACGTCTTTTTCGCAGAACGCGCCGCCGGATCGAGTGCAGGGACGGCAGGGATATCGGTTTCACCCGTCTCGGATTCAGTGGTGGTCGGGGGCGGCACTATGGGCGCTGGAATCGCCTATGCATTGCTGATGTCAGGAATGAGGGTAATCGTCCTGGAAACCGGTGCCGACGGTATCGCACACGCACAAGACAATCTTGATAACCTTATCGAAGCCGGCGTGAAGCGAGGGGTATTGTCGAATGAGAAGGCGGTTTCGCTGCGCGACGGGCTGACCATCACCGACAATTTTTCCGCTGCGGCAGGGGCATCGTTGGCGATCGAAGCTGCGTTCGAGAGTATGGATGTCAAGATCAGTGTCTTCCAAAAGCTAGAGGCAGCGTTGCCGCCAGAGGCTGTTCTGGCAACCAATACTTCGTATTTGGACATCGACGAGATCGCTGAGAGTGTGGGCGATCCGTCGCGGGTCCTCGGCCTGCATTTCTTTGCGCCAGCGCATATCATGCGTCTTCTTGAGATCGTCAAAGGTCGTGAAACATCGGAAACGGCGCTTGCCGTCGGCTTCGACATTGCGCGAAAACTGCGCAAAGTCCCGGTTCTCGCCGGTGTGTGCGACGGGTTTATCGGCAACAGGATCCTAGCGCGATACCGGGAGGCTGCGGATACACTATTGATGGACGGCGCAACACCTTGGGAAGTGGACGGCGCAATGGTTGCCTTTGGCTACGCCATGGGGCCATACGAGGCGCAGGATTTGTCCGGTCTCGACATCGCCTTTGCCAATCGCCGCCGCCAGGATGCGACACGGGACAAGGAAAGACGTTACATTCCCATTGCTGACCGACTGGTCGATGAGGGACGATTGGGGCGCAAGACCGGTGCCGGTTGGTACCGTTATCCTGGTGGCGCGGGAAAGGTCATAGATCCATTGATCGAGGATATAATTCGCGTGGAAGCCCGGTTTTCTGGTGTTACACGCAGGGAATTCAGTGCGGCGGAAATCCAGCATCGATTGCTGTATGCGATGATCAACGAAGCCGCCGACATTCTCCACGAAGGGATCGCATCGCGGGCGATGGATATCGATCTGGTCACCGTGTTCGGTTACGGATTCCCGCGTTGGCGGGGCGGACTGATGCATTATGCGGATGCGCTCGGAGCCGAAACCGTGTTGGAGGCGTTGCGCGAATTTGCTGCTGAAGACGCGCTCGCCTGGCAACCAAGCCCGGTGATCGTCGCGTGCGCGTCGTCTAAGATGTCTTTCTCTACTTGGGCGCAATGACGGCGTCACATACCAAGAAAACGTGAGTTGAAGACGAAAGGAAGTTCATGACCGATCGCTATCAGAAGTATAAAGGCTTGAAACTCGACTGGCCCGAGAACGGTATTCTACGTGTCACAATCGAAAATCCAGGCAAGCTGAACGCGGCGAGCGCGGCAATCCATGCCGAATTCGCAGATATTTGGTGTGACATAGATCGGGATCCGTCCGTTCGAGTTGTCCTGGTGCGAGGTGCCGGAAATGCCTTCTGCGCCGGGGGTGATCTGGATATTGTTGAGGAAATGACCGAGGATTTCGGCGCTTTGATCACGGTCTGGAAAGAGGCGAAGGATCTTGTGCAAAACCTCGTAAATTGTACAAAGCCAATAGTATCGGCGATCGAAGGGCCGGCGATTGGGGCAGGGCTTGCTGTTGCTCTCCTGGCGGATATCTCAGTCGCGTCGAAAACAGCGAATTTGATAGACGGACATACGAAGTTGGGCGTCGCTGCCGGCGACCATGCCGCGATTATCTGGCCGCTACTTTGCGGCATGGCAAAGGCCAAATACTATCTTATGCTTTGTGAGCGACTGACCGGTGAAGAGGCGGAGCGGATAGGATTGGTCTCGCTTTGTACGGAGCCGGAAGAACTGCACGATACGGCAATGGAGATCGCGAAGAAGCTGGCGGCTGGGTCGCCTACGGCGATCCGATGGACGAAGCACGCGCTCAACGGTTGGTTAAGATCGGCAGCACCGACATTCGATGCTTCACTGGCATTGGAAATGCTGGGCTTCCGGGGACCGGATGTGAAGGAAGGAATCAAGGCGGTTCGAGAAAAGCGCCGTCCTGTGTTCGAACCTTGATCGCTTGGCCGAAATCGCGTTGTGTCCGGAAAGCCGTCGAAATTTATAAATACGAGCAAAAAATAAATTGGATTTAGGAACCTTGATGCCTGAGGCTCTGGTCAGATTTCATTAACGTAACTGGCTTGAAAAATGCAGGAAGAATCGCTTCGTATCGCCATCGATTTGTATGATCGGCATCTGCCATTGTTTTATGAAGGGAGGCAACCAGAGGGTGTGCCACGCCTCAAATTTCTTGAAGTCGGCATGGTGCCGCCGCGTCGGCATGGCGTACAACGGCACAGGCGTATGCTGGTAGAGCGCGAGTTCGACGGTGCCGAAGTGTCGCTTGCGTCGTATCTTGCGGCCCGAGAGCAGGGTATGTCGGATATGATCGCTTTGCCGATTTTTCCGCGCCGACTTTTCAGCCAGAACCACATTTTCGTCAGTGATAAGGCAAACATTCAATCTCCCGCCGATCTTGTCGGCAAGCGCGTCGCCATTTGGGCGTTTCAGGTGACCATGTCGGTTCTCGCCAAAGGGGACTTGAAGCGCGACTACGGTGTCGATTGGCGTGACATCAAATGGGTTGCACAGAATAAAGAGGAGATCGAGAAAGACTACGGGGGCGGTTTGCATTTGGAACGCGCCCCGGATGGCTTTGATCCCTATACGGCGTTACGTGACGGGACCGTTGATGCTTACATAAACCCGCATCCGCCGGAAGCGATTATGATGCCCGGCAACGGGATATCACGACTCTTCCCGCGTTGGGAAGAAACGACGCGAGACTATTTTAAGAACCACGGTTATTTTCCGATCATGCACGTTCTTGCGCTGAAAACGCCACTGCTGGAGCGATACCCGACATTGGCAGCGGAATTGTGCAACCTTTTCGATACAGCAAGAGCAACGGCGCGTGATTACTACATCGACGCGAATTTCTCGATGATCATGCATTCACGAAACACACTTGAGCGGGAAATTCAGGATTACGCATCCGATACTTGGCAATCCGGACTCGAGCCCAACCGAAAAAATCTGGAAGATTTTATAGGGTATTGCGTAGATCAGCACGTTCTTGACCGGCCGACGGCAGTCGACGACGCCTTCCTCGCTGTTTGAGAGGGCTATAAAACGAGCGCCGCGCGTTGAGCCTTGTGGCTCTAACGTTTTATAGCCGTCACCCAATGAATGCGATCAAGGACCCGCAGCACCTGGTTTCTTGACCTAATCACGCAATTGAAAGATCATGTATTGCGACGAAAAACATCAGGAGCTTTTGTTTGACGGTTACATTAGAACGTCTGCGGAGCTTCGCTGTTCTGGCTCGGACCTGCAGTTTCATCAAAACGTCCGAGATGGTCGGTCGCAGTCAACCAGCTGTGACCACGCAAATTCGCACTCTGGAGGAATGTCTTGGTGTTCCTCTGTTTTACAGGCGCACCCGAGGCGTCGTTCTGACGCCCGAAGGTGAGGTGCTTTATACGCGCGTATCGCGCATTCTTTCCGAGTTGGATGACTTGCTCGTCGACTTTCAGAAAGTTGCGGCGCTGGAGATTGGGGAGGTTCGTGTCGGCGCGACACCGACGCTCGCAGCCTACATGCTGCCTGAGATCATTGGTAGTTTTCGAGAAAAGTACCCGGGCATACGCGTTCACTTCAGTGATGAACCGACAGTTCGCCTCGAGCGTCAGGTCGAAGCGCGGGAACTCGATTTTTATTTTGGCCCGAAGCCGTCGCAAAGCTCCGGGCTGGAGTTTCGACCGGTCACGGAGGACGAGTATGTTGTCCTCGTTCCAAAAAATCACATACTTGCGGCATCACGCACCGTTACGACGAAGACCATCGCATCACAGTCGGTACTGCTCATGCGCCGGGATACTATGGTGCGAAAGGAGATAGATATTTTCTTTGCGCAGAACGGCATCACGCTTGAGCCGGTTGAGGAAGTCTCCAACCACTTTACCTTGGGGAGTTTGGTTGAAGCGGATTGTGGTATTACGCTCCTCCCCAAGATTGCCTTACCACTCGTTGCTCATCCAGGCCTCGCGATTTTGTCCATTAAGGGAAAGCCGTTTAGGAGAATCCTTGGGATCGCGACCCGATCCGACTACCGTCCGGCGCCGCCCGCGCAGGCGTTTATGCAGATGATGGCGCCGCTCGTGAAGAGCCGGTGCTCGTCGTAATCGAGAGTGATACTCAGCCCGGCGCGGCGTATTAGGGAAATTTATGAATTAAGATGCAATTTTGAATTTTTTTCCCTTTTAAAATCAATATTCTCTGGCCCGAATTGGAACGTCCCGACCGTGTGGAATTTCGCCCTGCATGGCGCTTGGCACGGCAAGGACAGAGCAAAACGGGTTGGCGCGAAAGGTAATCGCCATGTTGATCAGGAATAGTTGGTATGTGGCGGCCTGGTCCTCCGAATTGGGCAATGGCCAGTTGGTAGGCCGCATGATCGTGAATACACCGTTGACACTTTATCGGACGACGGACGGCAAGATTGCCGTCCTGGACGGCCGCTGCGCTCATCGGCATATGCCGTTGTGTCATGGTAGCGTCGAAGGAGATAATGTCATATGTCGCTACCACGGTCTTCAGTACGGTCCCAATGGCGCCTGCGTGCGGATCCCCGGTCAAAAGAAGGTGCCTAAATCCCTTCGGGTGCAGAGCTATCCTGCCGTCGAGCGCTACGGCGCGGTGTGGGTTTGGCCCGGAGATGAAAAGCAGGCGAACGAAGCGTTGATACCTGTCTGCGACAAGCTCGATGTAAGTGGCGCCAATGGGCACATGTTTTATTTCAACATCAAGTCAAACTATCTCTACCTGAATGACAACCTGAGCGATCTGCTTCATCAGGCGTACCTCCACAATCCGTCGTTCGGCGGTGACACGCAGTCATTAGGGGAAACGATTCCGAATGTCGAATATGACGGCGACAAGATGATGGTCCGATGGGACTGGACGGGCGTTCCTGCACCTGGCCAATTCAAGAACCTTGGGCATATCGATGATATTGCCGACGGTTGGAATCATTCTATTTTCATCGCGCCATCATTCTACATTAACGAAGTTGGCTTTGCGCGAAACGGCACCGGCGGAAAAGAGAGTAAGCTGCCAGCAGGCGACGGGAAGCTCGGGTTGACCATCTATCAGCTCATTACTCCGGAGACCGAGAGGTCGACCCATTTCTTTAAGGTAGTGCACGTCGATTGGCCCAAGGAAATCATGGGGGCATTGCATGACTTCATCCGCGATGTGAATGAAGAAGATCTTTGGGCATGCGAGGAGCAGCAGCGGATGTCGGATCTGGACCCTGATCACCCGATGCTAACCATTCCGACGGATCGAGCCGTTATCGAGATGCGCAAGGTCGTGCAGGATTTGTACGACGCAGAAATCGTGGCGTGAATGCACCGGTTCGGCAGGAGTCAGCGACTTTAGCTGTTATCGGTTGAGGAGTGAGCATGATGGTCTCCGATACACAGGAACTCAAAACGCCGGCGCCAAGCAATGGGGCGGCTTCGCTCGTTGACGGGCATGCCTTACGAAAGGCGATGGGGAAATTCGCGACAGGTGTCACGATTATCACAGCTCAGCTGAAAGATGGAGTAAGAGTCGGATTAACGGCCAACTCCTTGTCCTCGGTTTCCCTTGAGCCGCCTCTCGTCTCCTGGAACCTTTCGGAGACGGCGCCGAGTCTGGATGCTTTCAAGAAAGCGGGACATTTCGCGGTACATATACTTGGTCAAGATCAGGAAAATTTGGCGTTGCGGTTCTCTCGCCCTGCTGATGACAAGTTTGAAGGCCTTGATGTGCGTGGCAGCTCTATCGGCGCGCCCGTGTTGCCGGCGGCCGTTGCCGTCTTGGAATGCGAGACGGTATTCACTTATTACGGCGGGGATCATGTGATTTTCTTAGGGCGTGTGGTCAGGATCGAAACAAGGGACGCGCCGCCTCTTCTTTTTGTCAACGGCGGGTTCGCGTCGCTTTAAATCCGATGCCATCCGGCATAGTGCAATAGCCAATAAGCATGCTGAAGTTGCTCATTGCGCTTAAAGTGTATCGTTTTTTACCGTTTGTATCAGGTATGGGGGCGGCCCAGGCGTAGCGCTGTCTTTCGGGTAATCGCTATAAAAAAAAATTATAAAAATCGTTCCCTTATTAATTTGTTTAAGTGGCTGAAACCTTCTTAGTCTGATCTTCACGAAAAAACTTCATGGAATCAGACCAAGAATGAAACAGACTCTTATACTATCCAACAAGGATATGGCAGGCCTTGTCACGACAGAGGAATGCATCGAAGCGATTGAAGGTGCATATATGGAAATGGGTCGCGGAACGGCACAGGAACTGCCGCGACGCCGGATATACCATCCCCGCGCTGCCGAACCCGATCATTACTACTGGTTCAACGAGATGGCTGGCATCGTGCCGGGTATTCGCTCAATGGGGTTGCGCATCAATTCGGCGACAGTCAGCGTCAAGAGCAAGCGCGGAAATGCTCGTCTTGGCTTTCCCGGAGCGTTTTCTGCATTGGCCTTTTTGTTCGACACCGAGACGAACGAACTTCTCGCCGTTCTTCAGGATTTCTTTCTTAACCCAATTCGCGTTGCTGCGACCAGCGCTGTTGTGACCAAGCGCATGGCACGCGATAACTCGAAGGTTATGGGGCTTTTCGGATCTGGCACTCAGGCATTATTGCAGGCCGAGTGCACATTGGCCGTTACGGACATCGAAGAGATCAGGGTCTACAGCACCCGTAAGGAGCGCCGCGAAAACGTCGCTGAAATGTTGCAGGACCGTCTGCCAGTCAAAGCTGTTGCAGTCGATCATCCGAAGGGGGCAGTCGAGGGCTGCGACATCGTCACAACAGCGACCAGTTCCAACGAGCCTGTCTTTGACGGGGCCTGGCTGGAGCCCGGGACGCACGTCAATACAATGATCGGAAGCGACTATTTCCTGCCCAGGCGAGAGACCGACGACGAGACAGTGTTGCGAAGCGACATAATTGTCGTCAACTCGAAGGAATCGGTCGAGCTAGATAAGCAGCCGGAACTCTACCCTCATTTGCTGCGCGGTACATTGCGCTGGGGCGATATCTACGAGATTGGGGATCTGCTTGTGAAGCGTAATATTCACGGCCGTTCGACGAGCAGCCAGATCACCTATCACAACAACAACGTAGGCATGGGCATTCAGTTCGCAGCACTCGGCCGGCTCATCTATGAGCGGGCAACGGAACAAGGCCTGGGGACGCAGGTGCCATCATCCTTATTCATGCAGTATGACGATGATCTGCGGGAAATTCGGGATAATGCTTTCCTTGGCAATCTCGGCAAGGCCAAGCAGGTCCGCGATGCCTGAGCACAAACACCCGTTCTCCCGAGCATCGGCCAGTCCACGAAAGCCCCTCGCCGGGGTCAAGGTGATTGATGCTGGCAATATGGTGGCGGCGCCCTTCGCATCCGTTCTCCTGGCTGATTTCGGAGCAGACGTGATCAAGATCGAACACCCAGAGGCGGGAGATGGGCAGCGCAAGCTCAACCCATTTAAAAATGGGGTACCGTTGTGGTGGAAATCGATCGCCCGCAACAAACGGTGCGTTACGCTAAATCTGTCGAAACCCGAAGCAAATAAGGTTTTCCTGGATCTTGTTCGCGGCGCTGATGTTGTGGTCGAGAACTATCGGCCGGGCACGCTGGAGCGCTGGGGCCTGGGCTACGACAAGTTGAAGGCGGTTTCTCCAGAACTTGTACTGCTGCGTATTTCCGGCTTCGGGCAGACAGGTCCGTACAAGAGCCGCCCTGGATTCGGGCGCATCGCGGAAGCCATGAGCGGCCTCACAAACCTGATTGGAGACCCGGGCGGTCCACCGATGTCGCCAGGGTACCCGTTGGGGGATTTGATCTCCGGTGTGTATGGTGCGTTTGCGGTCATGGTGGCGCTATATCAGAGGGACGCCCTTGGCGGGAAGACCGGTCAAGTGATCGATTTGGCACTCTATGAAGCGCTGTTTCGTCTGTTGGATTTTGATCCGTTACAGTTTGACCAATTGCAGGAAGTCCATACACGGACCGGTAACGACGTTGCTTATGTCGCGCCAAGTTCGACGTATCAAACAAAGGACGGAAAGTATATCACCATGGCGGCGAGCACTCACAGCGTCTGGGTGCGCTTGTGCAACGCTATAGGCCGGGGGGACCTGATTGAAACCGAACGCTTCCTCGACAATAGCCGGCGGGTCGAGCATTCGGAGGAAATCAACGGAATCATCGCCGATTGGGTGCGGCTGCGTGATCGCGACGAAGTTGCGGCCTGTTTCGATCAGTTCGAGGTCGCGTATTCCAAGATTTTTGATATCGCCGATATTTTTGATGATCCCCATTATGCAGCGCGCGACGCACTGGTCAGGATTCTGGACCCGGACCTCGGCGATGTTGTCGTGCAAAACGTTGTGCCGAAATTTTCGGAGACACCCGGATCAATAGATCATCTGGGGCGCGGTCTTGGGGCTGATAATCACGAAGTTTACTGCGACGAACTTGGCTACGAGCCGGAAGAGCTCGAGCGATTGAGAGAGGCCGGCGTCCTTTAAAGGAACGCCATCACGTTTTTCCGCCATGCTATGTTGGCGGAAATGAAACTAGGAGGAACAATCATGCGACTACCTGTTTTGGTATTTGCTGCCATCGCGGCAGTTATTTTTTCAACTGCGTCTGTTTGCGCACAGGACGGAACGCGGCTGACAATCACCGGCGGCAGCCCGGCCGGTCTCTGGTCCATGCTGGGTGCCGGCATCGATAGTAGCTACCGGGAAGACAACTCGAACAACGTTGTGACCTATCAAACATCGGGAGGTGGTCTCGCAAACGTTGCCATCGTTTCTGCCGGGCAGGCCGAGCTCGGCATCATTCACAATATTGAATTGAAGGCCGCAGCGGAAGGCCAGGCGCCGTTCAAGGCGCCAGTGAACAATCTTCGTGCTATCGGTGTGCTGTATAACTGGGCTCCGATGCAGATGGTGATCACGGCAAAGTTCGCAGACGAGTACGGCATTAAAACCATGCGCGACGTCGCCGAAAAGAAGCCGCCGCTTCGTATCGCGGTGAACCAACGCGGCAATATGGTTCAAGAGACGAACCGTCAGATTCTTGCGGCATACGGTGTCAGTTACGAAGACATCGAATCCTGGGGCGGGCAGATTGTCTTCGCGCCAGGCGGCGATATGGTGAATCTTTTTAACGATGGGCGCATCGACATGGGCGGGAACGGCGTGTTCGTGCCGGATAAACGGTTCGTTCAGGTGTCCCAGACCATGGATCTGAGGATACTGCCGCTGGATCAGGACGTTATTGAAAAAGTGTCCGCGCAAACCGGTGCGGAGCCCTATGTAATCTCGGCAGGCGGTTATCCCTGGCAGGAAGAGGACGTTCCTACAGTTGCTTTGAGCGCCGTGCTGGTCGCAAATTCTGCCATGTCGGATGATATAGCCTACAACCTGGCGAAGGCGATCACGGTTCATGTAGACAAGATACGTGCCGTGCACAAGGCGATGAAGAAGCTTTCGCCGGACTTGTTCGCTTCTTTGAAGGTAATCCCGTATCATCCGGGTGCGGAACGTTACTATCGCGAAGTCGGGCTGGCGAAATAACAATGACCACGTCCCGAACAAGAGAGCCACGCATGACATTGGGTCACGAAGAAAAACCACTTTCTGGCGTGGTCGGTCTGTTGTTTTCGGTTGGTGGACGGAGAATGCCGAAGGGGGCTCTTGGTCTTGCGACCAAGAGCCTTGCCTTTGGTATCGCGGCATTTGTTTTTTATGCTGCTGCGGCTACGATTCTCGACCCAATCGAACTAACGTCCATATTTACGGCGCTGATGCTTGCGCTCGTGTTTCTGGTGATTGGCGCGACCCCTGAGGGAGTGACGGATCGTGTGCCGGTTCCTGATTTGCTCCTCAGCGTAACCGCACTTTGCGCCGGTGCGTACTATGCGGTGAACGCTGACACAATTATCATCCGAATCTCTTTACTGGATCCGCTGACGGCTTGGGATATTGCAGCAGGGAGCGCGCTGTGCCTCCTAACCCTAGAAGCAACGCGGCGGGCAGTTGGGCTGGCACTTACTATCATCGTCGCAACTATGATGATCTATAATTTATGGGGGGATCAATTATCAGGAGCCCTCGCCCACGGCACCATCAGTTATGAGCACTTCCTCGACCAGACGGCCTTTACGATCAACGGTTTGTTTGGTGCTCCGATACGCGTGGCAGCGACGTATGCATTCCTGTTCGTTACCTTTGGTACTTTCCTTGAACGTTGTGGTGGCGGCGATTTTTTCTTCAATCTGGCAGCAGCGTTGAGCGGGCGATCTGTCGGCGGCCCGGCGAAAGTAGCCGTTGTCTCGTCGGCGATGTACGGCACAATTTCTGGAAGTCCGACGTCCGATGTCGTGACCACGGGATCGGTGACGATCCCAATGATGCGGCGTCTTGGATATTCCGGCTCGCTGGCTGGCGGCATAGAAGTTGCGGCGTCCACGAGCGGAGGAATACTTCCGCCGATTATGGGCTCCGCAGCTTTCATTATGGTTGAGGTTACCGGCATCCCTTATGCGCAAATCGTCCAAGCGGCGATACTGCCTGCTTTCCTCTATTTATTGGGTGTGTTTGTCGTCGTTGACCTGTTGTCACGAAAACTCAATCTCCGTTCAATGAACAGCGAAGACGTGCCGTCCTTGATGCCGACCCTGCGCAACGGCAGCCGTTTCTTGATCCCGATCGTCGTTCTGGTCGTCGCGCTTTTTCTCGGATACTCCGTCAACTACGTTGCCATATTCGGAATAATCAGCGTGCTCGCCGTTGCAGTACTGCGACGCTCGGGAAGGCTCGGCGTAAAAGACGCATTCGACATGTTGGTTCTTGCGACCATCCGGATGGTCCCCGTGGCGGCTGCTTGCGCGGCAGCCGGTCTGGTCGTTGGCGGGATCAGCATGACCGGCCTTTCGGGCAAGGTCGCGTTGCTCATTTACACGATTGCTGGCGATGGCCTGCTTCTATCACTGGTCATCTCAGCGGTAATCTGCATCCTGCTGGGTATGGGGATGCCGACACCAAGTGCATATATTATGTCGGCGGTCCTGGCTGCACCGATCCTGATCGGATTGGGATTGCCGGAAATGAGCGCACATTTCTTCCTCCTCTTCTTTGCCGTGTTGTCCGCATTGACACCCCCGGTTGCTGTTGCGGCCTATGCGGCGTCATCGCTGGCTGAGGCAAATCCAATTACCATAGCCGCAAAGGCAGTGCTCGTCGCTGCGCCGGCGTTCTTCATTCCATTTGCATTTGCATTCCACCCCGAGTTGCTCGGTGATGGCAGTGCAACGGAGGTATTCGTCGCGGCGTGTTCGTCGACTATTGGAGTGCTGGCGATTGCAGTCGCGTCTGCCGGATATCTCGGCGTCATCTTGACGATACCCTGCCGTCTTGTGCTGCTTGGTGCGGGCATCGCCATTTTCGTTCAGGAACTGGCCATAGTACTGACGGGATTCGTGCTGCTCGCGGGCGTCGGAGTTTGGCTGTTCTGGCGGCTTTCCAAGCGGAATGTCGAGGTATCGTGACTGGAATAGGAAACGAGCGAGTGGCTAATGCCTCAGGATACAACGACATCTCAATTTGCGGGGCACCGGATAATCAGCACCACGTGGCATTAGACGACCGCTCCGCGTTCTTATGAGTACAGTGAGCCTGAGCCAATAAATTTTATTTATTGGTTACCCGTTTGATTCGATTGGGCGTGTTTGTCGGAAGCGGATACGAATTTACGAACAACACATAAATAAAACCCGATCAAATGAAAAACGAGGGGGAAACATGTTGAAGTCCGGTTCGGAATATTTGGAGCAACTCGTCGATGGTCGGCAGATTTACGTTGGTTCCGAGAAAGTTACTGATGTAACGACGCACCCATACTTCGCAGGTACCGCTCAAACCGTCGCCGCCATTTATGACATAAAGGCGAATGACGCAGCACTAACCGCCAAAGAGGACGGCGATGTCTTCAGCGCCTATTGGATACGTCCAAAATCCGCTAAAGATCTTTTGAAGCGGACGATGACGCACAAAGCCATAGCGGATGTGACGTGCGGTTTGTTCGGGCGGTCGCCAGATCATGTCGGTGGTCTATTGACCGGCTTGGCGATGAAGCCCGATGTCTTGCAGCCCGATTATCGTGAGAATTTTTTGTCGTTCTGGAAGGAACTGCGACGCGTGGACGGCTACCCGGTGTTCGCCGCCATTCCGCCGGCTGGCATTCGTGCACACAATTTCGGACAGAATGAAAGACGGCGAGACCCGGGCCTTCGGGTCATTCGCGAGGAGGACGATGGTGTCGTTATTTCGGGCATGAAAATGATGGCGACTGCGGCAGCCTATGCGACTGAAATACTTATCAGCAATTTCATACCACTGGCACCAGAGTTCAAGGATTATGCGATTACGTGCTCTATCCCATGTAATGCACCCGGTCTTGCGTTGTGGTCTCGCGAACCGTATGCCCGTGGCATCAAGCACCGGGTCGACTATCCGCTGAGCGATGCATACGACGAGGGCGACTTCGTGATTGTTTGCGATGAGGTGAAAGTGCCGTGGGAGAGGGTGTTTGTGCACAACGACACCGAGTTGTCGCGCGCTTGCTGGATCCAATCTCCGGCCAACTGCTTTTCGAACCATCAGAGCAACGTCCGTTTCTGGTCGAAAATGTCATTGCTCGCCGGTTTGGCGAAGCGGGTCGCGGAGGTATCGGGGAATATCAAAATCCCGGCCGTTCAGGAGACGCTTGGCCGACTCGCTGCCTATGAGGGGGCGATTGCGGGCATGGTTCATGGTCAGGTCCAGGGCTTAGAAACCTCTTTCCCGGGAGGAGATGAGGGTTATGTCACCTATAACCGCCGATACATGTACGCCGCCTTGAACTGGTGCCAGGAAAATCACACCAACATTATCGACATTATCCGCGAGCTTGCCGGGGGTAATCCGTTGCTTATGCCGGCCGATGCATCTGCGCTTGAAAACAAGGAGTTGCGTGAGACCTTCGAGGATTTCTTCCACGCACCCGGTACGGATGCACTCTCGCGGATGAAGCTGATGAAGCTCGTATGGGACCTGACTGGGTCCGAGTTTGCCGGACGAAACCAACTTTATGAAAAATTCTATGCCGGAGCATCATTCGTCGTTCGCGGCCAGAGCTACCGTGAGGCGCCGTGGAGTACGTTCGAAGGAGCTGCCCAGTCGATTCTCAGTAGTGTGGCACTGCCATAAGGCATGGCCCCTAACTGCCAGAGAGACAATGTTGCGACGTATTCAATACCAGAATTTTCAACGTCGTAGGGGTCGGAGCCAATCTTTCGGCCGTACCCGTCGGCACAGGGCGCCAAATTTGACACCCGGAATTTGGTGGCCAAGACAGGTAACTGGCCCTCCCACCAGTTTACCGAAAACTTGGCCACCTCTTTCGAGAGTGTGGCCATTTTTTCTATGTGCTCAATGTTCGTTTATTGCCGCACCGGGAAGCCTGAGGGTTATTCGATGACGGGACGAATTGAATGTTGGTGGGGCCGTTCTGGACAGCAAAAATGAAACCGTGGGAGCAGTGCCGGATATGGGGAAGGTCGTCGTAAATGCAGAGGTCGGTAGCGTATTCTCGTTGAGCGAAATCGCTTGGCAAATGCTTGCAGCAATTAAGGGACTGCGATTTTCACACTGCGATCCGGGCGGACTATGCTGCTATTTATCTGAAGGCGAGGGTGAGCCTGAGCGTCCGTTCTATTGTCGCGAAATGGACCGTAGTGACGATGCGCTTGTTCGAACCGTGGAGCGGCTCGGCACGCTTGCTAACGCGGGTCATACTAATCTGCGGATAGTGGCTGTGCCGGACAATGTCGACTGGGAAGTCAGAAGCGTCAATGGGTATGAGTATGTCACTGACGGCAAGAAAATCTGGACCTAGTGTCGCATATATGACGCGGCAAAAGCCGATCCCTTTACCGGTATATGGCATTGATGGCATGGACGCCTGCGCAAGTGCGCATCATTGGGCGCAGAAACTGCAGAGGTTGGGTCACGGGGTCCGCCTGATCCCACTGCAGTACGTGTGCCCGTTCGTGAAGACCAACAAGAACGACGCAGCCGATGCGGAGGCGATCCTCCGTGTCGGGGTCATTGTTGCAACGGCCCTGGTGGCAACAATCGGTGACGCAAGCCAGTTCCGCTCGGGACGGCAGCTTGCCGCCTGGCTCGGCCTTGTCCCCCGCCAGCATTCGAGTGGCGGCAAAGACCGACTGGGACGAATATCGAAACGTGGTGACGGATATATCCGGCGTTTGCTCGTACACGGTGCCAGAACCGTATTGCGCTGGCGCCGTGCCAAGCCGGAGGCCGAGGCAGGATGGGTCGAACAACTATTGGAACGACGGCCAACCAACGTCGTCCTCGTCGCCATGGCCAACAAGACAGCGCGGATCGCTTGGGTATTGCTCAGACATCAACGCAATTACCAGCCGACAATAGCGTAAAGCAGAACCAGATTGCGAGGGTTGCCACGATTTGATGGCGAAACAGGGTCAACCGGGGACGACCATACCCGAGGCATTGTCTGAGCACCAAGCTCGTTAACGTGACTGGGCGTCGTTCCTTCGGATTCCATCAGGGCCAGCGGCAATAAACCGCGTCAACAGGCCGGATACATGACTGCAAACCCTAACCGCCAACCAGATCATTCTTCACCTTGCAATATCGGGGGCGTCCATACATGACAATGCCGTGGAGAGGGCTAGAGATGCTCAGTTGGAGAGACTCCGGCGTGCTATCGACAAAATTGCCGAGGCCTACGAATCACGGGAAATAGATCGAATTCTCGGCGCCAAAGACACATTTTACGACGTATTGTTGGCCGGTTCAGGCAATGAACTCATCGGCACGACGCTGCGAGCTATGAATACGCGGATCAGCCTACTGCGCCGAGTCTCACTAGACAGTAACACACGCGTCAAACACAGCCTCGACGAGTTGAGAAATATTCTCGCGTGTATTGAAGCACGAGACGCAGTTGCGACGATTGAAGCGTGCCGTTTACACGTCCAGAATGCTGCGAAGGCAACGGTCAACCGCCTCCACTGATGTCCGTTGAGTTGCGCACTACCGTTGCGCATTCCGAGACGCAATGCCTCAATTCGCGTCAAGCCTTCAAGTGATCTAAGGGCACTGAGCGTAATTTAGGCAATGCTATTTCGAATAGTACCTCAGGTCCGTACTTCTGATGGGCAAATTCCGAAAGCATCGCGAAAGCTCTTTGAGAAGTGTGAGTGACTTGTGAATCCGGTCATCATTGCTACCTCGGTCACCGTCATATGCGATCTCAGTAGAATCTCACGAGCACAATCTAGCCTCAGAAGCCGGTAATGATCAGACGGAGAGGTGCCGAGATATTTGAGAAACAGCCTTTGGAGCTGGCGCATCGAAACTTTTGCTTCTTGCGCAATACTGGGCAGTGGTCTTGGGGCGTCGATCGCGTCACTCATCGCGAGGAGGCTCTGCTTCAGCGGCCTAGGTAGTGAGTTCAGAAAATGACTTGTCTGGGCTGCTGCCTTGTCGCTGTTCATGGTACAATCGATGTGAAATCGGTCTGCCACCTTTAGAGCGACGTCTCGACCGAGATCCATCGATATCAAATGAGTCATCAGATGCAATACATTTATTCCACCTGCACAGGTATGTAATCGACCGCCCGACGTAAACGGGCATTGTACCAGCTGTGCTTCTGGATACAACTCTGAAAAAATTTTCGAGTGTTCGTTTGGAAGTGTGATCGCTTTACCTGAAATAATCCCCGCGCGAGCAACTTGAAACACCCCGGAGCCAACTGCGCAAATATTTGATCCTGTGCGGTAATGATGCCGAATAAACGCATTGGCATCAGCATTATGTTCGGCGCAACCAACGGGTGAGTTGGACACGATGAGGTGGTCAAACGAGTTGCAGAGCAGCGACGGGGAGCGAATCTCCTCTGAACTGACATAACACAGATCATATGCTGTGAAGCCTTGAGCCCGATTGGCGCTTTGCATCGCTTCGATCATTAAGAAGAGATCAATATCCCATAGGTCAGGGTTTGTGAGCAGGGCGACGGAATACATTTTCATGTGGGGTAATTGGGTGCAGTGTCCTTCTGCCGTGTAAGCCCAATCTGGGTTGGGAGTGAAATTAACGTTAGAAGCAGTATGCATATCGCCCTTTCGGAATTCGGCTAACATCAAAGCGCACTATTCAGGACTGGTTTGCCAATGCGAATGGCGTTGCCAACCCCGATCCACTTAATTTCTGCTGCGTTAGATGAAATGATCGATCCGCCTGCAAGCATTCTCGATTGACGTGAGTGTGATATTCAATTTTTATATGTTGTGGTTTATTTAGTCGCCAGTAAATCCACAAAAACCTGATATTTGAATAAGTTTTTTTGATGCCACGCTTAATTGATCGATTGCCGCCGGCAAACAGTATGATTGTGTTCGAGGCTGTCGCCCGCCACCTCAGTTTTACCAAGGCGGCGGATGAGCTGCGTGTATCGCAGGCTGCGGTCAGCCGCCAAGTCGGCATTATAGAGGAGCATTTGGGCGTGCGGCTTTTCGAGCGGCGCCATCGATCAATCGAACTGACCCCTCAAGGTGTGCATCTGATCGGTGCCGTCTCTATGGCGTTGGGTCACGTGGCGAATGTTTCGGATAGCGTCCGCCGGCAGATTGGAGAAGCGGACATTACAATCTCATCCAGTGTCAGTTTTGCGTCGTATTGGCTGATGTCACGGATTGCAAAATTTCGTGCCGAGTTCCCGAAAATCAATGTTCGTCTCGTCGCCTATGCCACTGTACGAGATTTAACGGTGTCTGCGCTCGACTTTGCCGTTCGCTACGGCAGGGGGACCTGGGAAGGGGCGACGGCGGATTTGATGTTTGGTAATGAGATATTTCCTGTTTGCTCTCCGGCTTACATTGTAAAGCACGGGGCGATGAATTCGCCTGCGGGTTTAAGCGCTGCCACACTGCTTACATTATCCCGGTTCGATCGCAACTGGACGACTTGGGAAGAATGGTTTGAGCGTCAGGGAACCCCCCTGCCTAATGACGTCCGCTGGTTGCCGTTCGACAGTTATCTATTGTTATTGAATGCAACTGTGCGCGGGGACGGCGTGGCGCTTTGCGGCCAGCGCCTGGCCGAAGATCTGATCGATAATGGAGAACTCGTTCGGCCGATCAACGCATCAGTGAATTCGGAACATTCGTTTTTTCTGTTGCGGCCTGAAAATGCCATTTTGCGCCCAGCCCAAGCACATTTCAGGGATTGGTTGCTTCAGGAAGCGCGGGGACAATGAGCGTAAGATACGTTATGCGACTTCAAGAAACCAAACGGGAACAAACCAAGTAATCGGAAGTAATATATAGCCCTTAGCGCCGAGCTGATTCCGCCCAGTCACGGGGCCAAGTAATCGGCGTCCAACAATTATTAACCCCCGGCGACAGAAGAAGAAAAGGTCCCGCCTCCCACTTCATTGTTAAATACTCCATCGCTCAGTGAGAATTGTTCTCTAAGAAGAACGGGGGCTCAGTTGGGCCAGATTTTTTCCATTAATATTGGGTGTTGGTGTACTCGGACGTGAGCAAATCGCTCTCGATGTTTAAGCCGCGCAAAACAATCGTCTTTAGGCAAATACAGAATCCGAATATAATCTCTCATTCGTACTCTGTTTTGTTTAAATATCAACCCTCAATAGTGACGAGCACGCGTCGTCCTGCATCAGCCCCGAGGTGAAAATGAGCGATAATGTGCTTCTTCAATTTCTTCGCAATGGATTGATCGATTTTCAGGGCGATGATGAAAAACTAGCTAGGTTGTCGCAAGCTTCTGATTCAGTTGCCGCACACCTCCGGCAACACCCAAGTGAGCTTTTCTCGTTTGTTTACGCTGCGATTGATCCGGATATAGGTGCGGATGACCCTGCAATACTGAAGGCGCGTGAGCATCTTGAAGAGGTTTGGCCGACCCATGTGAACACATTTGCCGACTCACCGGTTTTGGCGATAAGGGCGATGATACTAAATGCCCTGATTTCAAACGCGAGCCAAAACGACGCATTTGCTGACACTCTCAATCCCATTGTTACTTCTGCCCTACCGAGAGTGGACTCAGGTTCGGAGGGAGGTGTCTGGATGGAGGCCATCCTAGAAATTCGAACCTCATCCGAAGCGCGCGCTCAGTCGGCTTGGGCGGCCGCTGATGCGATTTCGGTCCCAAGGTTTCAGTTCGAGGGGATCGAACCAATTGCAATACCGCACAACCCCACCCTCGTGAACGAGAGTAAATTGTCGGCCGGCCTATCTGCTGCCGCAGGCCCTCACGGCACTGATGGCCAAACAGGCGAAGGGAGAAATAGGCATTGGCCGAATGGGAATCAAAATTGGGTCGACGATTTCTCTGAAATCGCGGCGCAAGCGATTAAGCGTGCTGTGGACCCAGCATTGAAAGCTCCGATTGGTCCAATACAGCCTGAGCTGCTTTTCAAACAACTCACTGACGCAATCGAAGGGCAGATTCAGCATTCACTTGAACGAGTGGCCGAGGCTACTAAAGGCCTTCAGCTGCGAACCCAATTGGTTTGGTGGAAGGAAGCGTTTTACTCCCCGTCAGTGCTTCAAAGCTATCGTGACATGGATCCTGTTATTTCAGCGGGTCTTATGGCTTTTGATCTGCAATCTCCTCTTCCGTCGCTCACGCCACTGAGTGTTGAGGCATTTCTTCGAGAAACAGTGTGCTGCCATCCAGATGAAGATGCTGAAGCAGAGCGGTCTGTTGAAGAGATCCTTCGGATGTATACAGAAGCAAAGGAACTTGCTCCGCTTCGACAGTATGTTTCCTCTGTGAGCTGGGAGGACGGTCGACGTCCACTCATCTCAGTAATTCGCGAAGGCGGGGACGTTGCGCACCTAATCGAGGTCGGCACTCCTTTTGATCCCATGTCAAAAGTGACTATGCCTGATATGGCATGCTGGATTTTCCTGGAACTTCAAGCACTCAAATCACTGAATGCCGTCGAACCTGAAAAGACTCGCAAGAGAAAAGGTCCGAAAAAATGACGGGGCGTTGCGAAAATCCACATTGCGACTATCCCGACGTTCAATGCGCGATTGGTGAACCAGATGCCACTAAGTGCAAGCATCTCTCGATACGGGCAGACGATGAAGGCAACGAGCAGGCTCCTGATCGGACATTGTTTCCCTGGACTGGCCGCACACTGGGTCTGAATGACCTACATTTCGTTGCTGGCCGTAAGAAACCACAAACTGTTGGCGTAATTGGTATGGCAGCTGCCGGCAAAACAACGCTTCTGGGCGCTTTATACCTTTTGATCTGCCGAGGAGAAGAAGTATTCCCGGGCCATGTGTTTGCGGGGTCATTCTCGCTTGATGGGTGGGAGAACATAGCAAGTTTTCTCCGGTTAACACCCGGGCAGCGCATTACGTTTCCCCCGCATACCACTACTTCGTCCGAGCGCGGGCCGGGCCTGCTACACCTTCGAATGAGTGATGTGACAAGTGTATACCGAGATTTCTTGTTTACCGACGCGCCAGGTGAATGGTTCTCGAAGTGGTCATATGAAGCGGAGGCACGGGAGGCCGAGGGTGCCCGCTGGATTGCAGAAAATGCTGATCGATTTGCGTTATTTGCGGATTGTAAAGCCCTTAGTGGTCCAAATGCAGGGAAAGTGCGCGGAGATCTTCAGTTCTTGATACGCAGGCTAGCTGCTTCGCTCGGCGGGCGTCCGCTTGCACTGGTTTGGTCAAAATCCGATCATGCTCTAGATGGCGAAACGCAAGACGCGATTAGAGAATTGTTGTCAAACAGTGTTGCGTCGTTCGAAGAATTTTCGATTAGCGTCAAATGCAACAATTTTGATGAAGGTAGTGAATATGTCGTCGATGTTGACGCACTTAAGTCCCTATTTCACTGGATGTTGAGCTCTTCGGTCCGTCGGGTCTCGGTTGCAAAAATTCAACCGAGTGTATGGGATGATTGTTTCCTCGCCTATGGGAGCTTGTAGCAATGCCGACTGGTTCGAGCTCGATACTTCTAATAGGTGAGTATGATGTCGGTAAAACTGTATACGGCGCGCAGCTATTGCGCAGGTTGCTGACTAAGCAAGGAAAGCTTCGCATGCATGGCTTAGCTTCAAATCTTCAACCCTTTGAGGCTGCGCTACATAAACTTAGCGATGGTCTGTTGCCTGATCATACACCAACGGCAACCTTTTCGGAGAGTGTATGGCCTGTTGCCGATAGTGAGGAGAACCGTGCGGAATTGATATGGCCAGACTATGGTGGAGAGCAGGTTAGTACCATGCTTGAGTCTCGGCTGATACCAAGTGAATGGAAGAACCGCGTTTTCTCTTGCAATGCATGGTTGGTAATGATCCGGCCAAGTCAAGTTTTCGTCCGGGATGATATTCTTACAAAGTCAGCAGTCGAAGGTGCTTCAGCCTTTTCGAGAAGGAATGCCGATTTCGCGAAGCAGGCTCAACTAGTGGAGCTGCTACAAACGCTCATCTTCTTTTGGCGTATTTCTGAAAACCGACACGCTGCTCTCCCTCCTCTAGCAATCATTCTGTCATGCTGGGATGAATTGTCGAACGATGACACCCCCCAGGATGTGCTAAGGAATCACGCTCCGCTGCTTGATCAATTCCTAGCCGCAAATTATCTCGATTCCAGTCTGGCTATCTATGGAGTGTCTTCGTTATCCCGGGCTTTAGATAAGAAAGAGCCAGACCCGGAGTTTTCAGCAAAAGGACCTGAGAATTTCGGCTACGCTATAATGCCAAACGGCGAACGCACCTCAGATTTGTCCGCGCCACTTTATTTTCTGATGGACCGGCGAGAATAGGCCACGTCCAGATGCGGGAGATTGAATTCGATCAAGCAACTTACGGCGAAAAGGACGGCGGGCATAAACTCTTATCGACTTCATTAGATGCCAAAGTCGCGACGTCAATTTCTTCACGTCTCGATCTGCCTGATCAAATGCCTCCCAGTGTCGTGATGCAAGATTACTTCACCGGTTTTCCTATTGAGGGACACTATGTGCTAGCGCGCGTTTCAAGCGATCCGCTTGCCAAGCGCCATGGCATGGTTTTCAGCCATGCAATATTCCTGTCGAAGCGCCTAACCGTTGACGTGAACGAGATAGCGGACGTGCTCGGTGCGTTAAAGGCACGACCATCAGATGTCGGTAGCGAGATTTCGACTGTAAAAATTGACGTCGATCAGAATGGCTCGAGAAGTGATCCAAAGTTTCCGACGCTTGCAACCCGTCTGTTGGAGGCGCGTAGCCAACCAGTCGTCCTATGCAGTGATCACAATCAAGAGGAAATAGTTGCTTCCTTGTGGCGCAACCTCTGGCCAGAGGTGCGAGCATCCTTCGTATTTCGGCTTAGTTTAGGGCCAAATGATATTCATGAGAAAGACGGAGTCCATTTAGTTTTTACTCCAAGAGAAACGCTTAACCGTTGGTCGCCAGACCAGATTGTTGACGACCCGTCGGCGCCTATTTCGAATCCTACGCCTTTAGTTCGAATGCTTACGGGTGAGAGCGTTGATGAGTTGCGGTCATTTCTTTTGGAGAGCGGGATTCCTATTGAGGATTTTCGAACCTTAGCCCATGTAGGCCAAGCTTATAGCTCGCTGGCTGCTACTGAGAGAACCTTTGCCGATCTTCTTCGTGCGGGACGGATTATTGGCATGCTTGCTCCTGACCCTTCATCAGCGTTGGTTGTAAAACGTCACTTGATCAAAGAAATGATCGCTAAGACAGCGGATTGCACAGTGCTCGATGTCTTGTCACTTCGCAACTTTTCGACTGCCCCCTTTGATGAGTCGGATAATTTTTGGCGAAGTATCGAAGACTTTGTGCAAGGAATCTTCTCGAGTGGTCATGTTGACTATAGTTTTCGCGATGTACTTGCAGACGCAGTCGCAACGGAACGCGCGATTGTAGAAGATTGGCAAAATTCCATTCTGTCCGGCTACCAAAGAGCCATAAAGTCTGCAACAAAATCTGTCGGTAAATCGTTTTGGGCTGTTTGCACAGGTGGCGAGGAATTCATTGAAGCGCTTCTTGAGCAGACACCTACCTCAAAAACTATTGATAGGACACTCGCAGATTCATTTGTTGATCTTGATGTAGGGAAGCGTGACGGCCCAGAGAGCACCGCGCCGTTCTGTAGACGATTTCTTATTACTTTTGCTGTAGTTGTTAATCAGCGAGAAGGTCCTGAGAGCACGCTCCGTAAACTTGTCGCATTGGATAAATCTAAGAAGATCGAAGAACCTGTTCAGAGGATACTATCTGGTTTGACCGGGAAGCGCGTCATCCAATTGGCCCTCAAAATTGACTCCCGCGTTATGATTGGACAGGCGGCCGAGAAGGTTTCAATGAAGCCAGATCTCATTAGAGATATCTCTTTCGAGGATCGCGCCGCGCAAGAAATATGGTCGGAAAGTCTCGCGCGTAATCCCGAGACCTGGAGCGCCCCTGCTGATCCCGTAAGCACTTTTCATAATATTCTCGACGAAACTATTCACGGTGGAAATGTGTCCGATGCCCTCCTAGTGAGGCTGGCAGATAGCCCATTAGCCAACCTAATCGCATATAGTTCGCGAGATCGTATATGGGACGTTCTTCCCAAAAAGGTTGTTGATAAGTACCTCGCCGCGACAGCGGACGGATGGATTTCCGAACTGTTGAATAACGGTGTGCTACATGACCCGGATCCGGCGCTGACTCAGCTTATTGGCTCTCAGTCCCGACTAAATGATATAGTTGTCGGCCTCCATCGCTTAGACTTGATGGTCGCCATTCAGGTGTTTTCGACCATCGACAATCTCTCATCGTCTCATTTTATTTCCTATCTCTCATCGATGCTACGTGGACATTCGCTCAATGAGGCGGAGGTAGGGGCCGTCGGGCATCTGATCGTTGCAAAGGAATGGCGTAGTGTCGTCAGTTACCTGGCTTTCCATTATGGGCTTAGGGGGGACGTCAGGCCTGTTTTACATATCGCAGCTGATTATCTAACGTTTATTGAGAAGATTGGCTTGGGTATTTACTCCCCTCCTGCAAATGAGTTTTTCGATACTCTGACAACGACCTGTATCGAGTTATATCCCGAGGGACCGTCGCAGTCGGAACTTTGGTCGCGGTCTGGAGGCGACAATGCGGATCTCCCCGCAAAAGAAACAGGGCGCACTCAATGGCACCGCGCTATCGCACTTATTAGAAACGGCGGCACCGTGACAATTCGCTCTCTCCTTGCCGAGATGACACGAGAATTTCCGAACAACTCTGAAATTAGATATCTAGGCAAAGTCGAATTGGAATAATGGCGATGGCTTTTAGGGGACATGCACTCATCATATCGGTTTCAAAGTACAAACATTACAATGATCTAGGAACTGCTGTCGTTAATGATGGAAACGACTTGGCAGATGCCCTGAGGGACCCTGATCTATGCGGATACGACCCCGCAAAAGTAACGGTATTGAGAGATAAAGAGGTAACGTCACGAAGTGTTTTTGACGCGTTAGAAAGTATCGCAGCCGTTGCTCATGAAGATGACCCAGTTCTTTTTTATTTTTCCGGTCATGGAGATGAAATGCCACTCGGTCGAGATCAAGGCGCAGGCCTTCTCGCATACGATTTTGATGAGAACACGATGGGCGGTCTTATCTCATCACAAGAACTTAGTAACCGATGGTCTAATTTACGTTCGAGAAGAAAACTTATGCTACTTGATTGTTGTCATGCTGGCGGGATTGAAGTGCTCAAGGCCTCAAAAGCTCCGCCGAAAGGACTCTCTGCGGTTACATTGGAGTCCTTGGCTGAAGGACGTGGCAACGTGGTCTTAGCATCAAGTCGACATGAAGAGCCGTCCGCAATTCTGCCTGGTGATAGGAATAGCTTGTTTACCAAGCATCTAATCAATGGTTTTCGGGGAGCTGCGGGACACGATCCAGATGGTTTCGTGCGGGTATTCGAACTGTTCAATTTTGTTGCAGTAAATGTTCGTAGAGAGCGGCCGGTGCAAAACCCCGCGCTCTCTGCGAAGTTGGTTGAAGATAATTTTCCGGTAGCTTTTTGTGCATCTCCTACACTAAGGAAGAAATCCCCTTTGTTGGACGGTATATCGCCTGATTTCGGGTTGCTTGAGACGTTGTCAGTCCTTGCTCCCAATTTGTATCCATTGGGGCCGCTCGACGGAAACGTTTGGGAACGTGCAGGAGGCGATATTTCACGCTTACAACTAGACGACACAGGCAGAAATTCTTGGTTTCGAGCGTTCAAGTTGCTAAGGCAAGGTGGTGGTGGAGAGAAGGTCAGTGCCGATACGTTGGCACATGAATTCAGAACTGATTACCCTCGGCACCCTGCACTGTACAAAAATTAGAAGACATTTCCCTTTATGTTCAGACACATTCGATTAGTGTCGTAACCGGAGCCGCCACGCACGGCTCCGGGTCTCAGGTCATAGTCACTGCGCCACGCCGCGGTCATGCGGCGGGCGTGACGCAGGGTATCAAACAGGTGTTCGTTCAGGCACTCGTCGCGGGACAACCGCGATCCGAGGCATCTGTCGCGAAGGAAATCCGAAATTACGCCAAGACCTGAGCTAACCATCCTCGAGAGGATCGTCAGAAACGAGCGTCAAGACCTTGGCCCTCTCCGGATTAAGGCTCTCTCGCAGGGTCGTCTCTAAATCACCTAGATAAGCACGCGCCCGCTCGGTCCTCATGAGGAGTTCGGCTCTTTCAGATTGCTCGGAAATATGACGGCAGATTTCTCGTGCAGGCTTGTTGATATTACATATCTCCGTTATGGCGAGATCGAGACGCGAGTCGGTGGTGCCTGAGAAAATCGCGTCGAGATCTCGAGATAAGGCAGCCTGAGCCAGCCTATTTGTTGCATTTTCCTTCGGCGAGATAGCTTGTCTTTTCCGGAGCGATTTGAGCGCGCCCTCAATCGTCAAATGCGTCGGCGAATTCGCATTTGTGTCGATCTTGTCGCGGTTCGTAGCGAGCCGCATCAACTTCTGGGCTTGGCGGTGGCCGATGACGAGGTTCTTATCGACCCAGCTCAACCAGTCTCCGTGGGGGACTTTTCCCTTCACTTCAATGAGCAGGTCTCCACATCTTATGGCAAGGCTGAGTGCTTCAAATGACGCTCTACGACATTTATTATAAGTTTCGTTGATCTCTCGAATGATCGGCTCATCGGCCGGGGTCAGGTCGGGCATTGTAGTCTCCATAAGCTATAAGCGCCGAAATGACGCTTCGAAATTGACCGGAATGTGGAGGCGGTCATGCCCCGGTAATCAGGGCTGCTCATGGGTTGCTTGCCTCAACTAAACGTATGCGCCCGTGAATTCTCGGCGTCAACGCCCTGATTGCATATTCATTAGCCACATTTGACTTTATGTTCAGGCACATTCGATTAATGTCGTAACCGGAGCCGCCACGCACGGCTCTGGGGCTTAGTAACCCCGTACAGTCCGGCCGGTTGGCCGTTAAACACCTTGACCACTGCGGTCGGGGAGCCTGTGACGTATGTCCAGGACCCCGGTCTAAAGGTCACAGGGGCCGTGACTGTACGGCTTACTAACTCCCCGATCACCAGGTCAACGAAGCTATCTTCCAGCGGGCGCGCTGGAGGCTCTGGCCGGTCACGGAGGAGAAACATCATGGGAAAACTCTATGTAAGCAGAGGACTGGGGCGGCGCATCTTGGTTTCAGTCGCTGCAGGCGCTCTCGCGCTGGCAATAGTGCCTAAAGACGCGGCGGCTGAGTTTCAGGTGCCGGACTGCGGTGTTTTGAAGGAACTCGGGCTCGATTATTTCAATTACAAGATGAGTGATCTCGAAAGCACATTCGGGGCCCATCCGTATACGTGGACCAATACTGAGATGAAAGCGGTTCGAGAAGGCTTCAAGGCTTGCAAAAGCCATTTTCAGCTTAAGGAGCGAATGAACTTTGATGCCAACGTTGCCCGCGCCACCAATGATGTCGTTCGGAAGATAAATCACTACCACAAGCGACAGGCGAAACTGAAAGCAGGCGTCAAGATTTCGCCGAAGGTTGAGGCACTGCTGAAGAAGTATCCCAGCCTGGCGCCTGAACGTGAGTTTCTCGCGATGCCATTTCAGACGTATGCCGGCGCGACCACGACGGGTGATGTTGCAAGCGTCATCGAATTCTACGACAAGATAGATGGCGAGAAGACTTGGGAGAAGGTTCGATCAGCCTGGGTGCTGGTGGTGGACGGGGTCAACGCCGCGACCGGACTGCCCTCGAACACCCGTATGGTGTTCCTCGACCAAAGACCGAAGAAGCTGCATGCCTGGCTCGACAGCGTGACGATCGATGGCAATACGCTTGAACCTCAGGTCTTGACCTACATGGTCCGGCAAATGTTCGCTAATTGATTGTCTTGACCGGAATCAAGCGACGTGATTCCATGGACGTCGGTTAAAGGCTGGCGCAATCGTTTGACTGATTGGGCCCTCGCCCACTCCGCTCAATACAGAAAAAATTTCACCTAGACCCCAAAATTAGGGGTCGAAAGTGTTTAGCACGTTGTCATGGGGGTCCTATGCAGCCAAGTGTTATCGGACGGCTGCGGGGAAGAGCGTTTTTTCGCGGCTGGCTGTGCGTGAGACGTTCAGAATAAAGCCCCGTTGACGTCCGAATGCGTGAAGGACGTCAAAATGACACAAGAACCCAACCAGAATGCTCGAAATCAGCAGGGCAAAATCGGCCATAACAGCCGCTATGTTGACAGGCACATACTTGAGAAAATCGAGTACGTCTCAGTCCGGGATCTGAAATTCTACGAACGAAACCCCCGAAAACACCCGAAACGCCAAGAGAAACTGCTCGACCGAAGTGTCGGTGCGTTCGGAATCGTAATGCCCATCCTGATCGACGGCGAAGGCGTAATTATCGCTGGCGAGGCACTGGCAAAGTCGGCCTTGCGTTTGGGGTATACCGAAATCCCCGTCGTTCGCGTTACACATCTCGACGGTTCAGCCGCGAAGGCCCTTCGGATAGCGCTGAACCGGCTTTCGGAACTCGGTGAATGGGACAAGGAAAAGCTTGCGGTCGAGTTCCAGGACCTCATCGAACTGGACTTCGAGGTTGATCTGACCGGGTTCGAAATGCCGGAGATCGACCTGACTTTGGAAGCCGAGCAAGCCGTGGTGCCTCGAAGCCCAGAGGACGTTGTCCCGGAGTTAGACGAAAACGTCGTTTCGAAAGTGGGCGACGTCTGGCGCCTCGACGAACATCGCGTCGGCTGCGGAGATGCACGGGACGGCAGGGCCTATGAGGCCATTCTGGGCGGCAAGAGAGCGCATCTCGTCCCAACGGACATGCCGTATAACGTGAGGATTGAAGGCAACGTTTGTGGCTTGGGCTCAGTAAAGCACGGCGAATTCGTCATGGGGTCTGGTGAGATGTCGGAGAACGATTTTGACGCCTTCATGGACGCTTCAATCGCAAACTTGGTCAAGTTCTCGGTAGCAGGTTCGTTGCACTACCTGTTCATGGACTGGCGTCATGCCCTGTCGTTGCAGCGCGTGGCAGAGAAGCACTACGACGTGCTGCTAAACTTGTGCGTCTGGGCCAAGACCAACGGCGGCATGGGGTCGATGTACCGCAGCCAGCATGAACTGGTCTTTGTCTACAAAAACGGAACGTGCCCACATGTAAATAATGTGCAGCTTGGCCGCTTCGGCCGGAACCGCACCAATGTCTGGGAGTACGCGGGCTGTAATTCGCCGTCCAAAGAGCGGCGGGCGGATCTGAAACTGCACCCGACAGTGAAACCCGTCGAGATGATTGCCGACGCTATCCGTGACGCGTCGAACCGGGGCGATCTCGTGCTCGACGCATTTCTGGGATCAGGCACGACGATCATTGCCTGCGAACAGACGGGGCGCGTGTGTGCAGGGCTGGAACTCGATCCCAAATACGTCGATGTCATCGTCCGACGTTGGCAAGCCTATACCGGCCATCGGGCCGTCCATGCCGAGACCGGATTTTCCTTCGACGAGATGGCTGCGATGCGCGCCGGCCATCAACTGCTGCTGCCGGCACCAGCGACCGGCGAGGGGCAGTGATATGGCTGATAAAGCGTACGACGTAGGCTATGGAAAACCCCCGAAGAACACACGGTTTAAGCCCGGTCAGAGTGGCAACTCAAAAGGGCGGCCGAAGGGTACACGCAACCTGAAGACGGACTTGGAGGAGGAGTTGAAAGAGACCATCACGGTCTCCGAATCCGGGCGATCCAAACGCCTAAGCAAGCAGCGTGCCTTGGTCAAAGCCATGGTCGCGAAGGCGCTCAAGGGCGACGCGCGATCGACGGCATTGTTGTTGGGACTTATCGATAAGTTGATTTCCCCAGATGAGCCAAATGCGGGTGATGCGTCCTTGAGTCCCGAAGACGCCAAGATCATCGAGGCGTTCCTAAATTCAAAACTCGAACGCCTTGAGAACGATACCGTTCAACCGACAGCGTCACGCGGTGCTGACCTGAGTGAGGAGGCGTAAATGAACTCCGAAAATCAGCCCAGCGGTATCGATGTCCTGAATGCGATCCTTCGTACGGATTTGTTTGCCTTCGTCATGCGTGCTTTCGCACACATTCACCACGGCCACGAGCTTCGAGACAGTGCGCATCTGAAGTTGTTGTGCGCCTGGCTCATGCAGGTTTCTGAGGGGCGCATTTTGCGTTCAATCATCAACATGCCCCCACGATCGCTGAAGTCGTTCACGACGTCGTCGTGTTGGCCCGCGTGGATTCTAGGTCATGAACCTCATGAGGAGATTATCGTCGTCACGCATGACCAAGGGCTTGCTAGGAAACTGGCAGACGATACCCGGCGGATCATGGAAGCCGATTGGTATCAATCGGTCTTTCCGGCAACGCGTATCAGGGCCGACTTCAATGTCGTCAACCATTTCAGGACGACAGAGGGGGGTGGTCGATTAGCCGTATCCATGGAGACCGGAATCACCGGAAAGGGGGCGGGAACCTTGATCCTGGATGATGCGATCAATGCTGACGACGCACGATATTCGACGAGGCGGGCAAAAGCGGCTGAGTTATTCGATACCGCATTCCAGTCGCGATTGAATAATCCACGCTCATCCAAGATCGTGCAGCTAGCCCAGCGGCTTCATCAGGACGACCTTTCCGGACACATGGAGCGAAAAGAGAGCTATCAATCCTTGGTCGTTCCTCTCATTGCTGAGGAAGACCTGGAATATCGGGCTGGGGAGTACATATGGCATCGCCCAGAAGGACATGTTCTTGACCCCGAGGTAAACACGCCCGAAGTCGTTGAGCGGCTTCGGCGGGAAAACAGCCCATTCGATTTCGCGGCGCAGTACCAGCAGCGCCCGATCCCACCCGATGGTCAACTTGTCGATATCGATTGGTTTCCGCGTTGTGACCAACCCTCGAAGAGGGCACGCAATACGATTGTTAGCTGGGATACCGCTCAATCGACCGGAGAGAATTCGTCGTATTCTGCATGCCTGGTGATTAAAACGGACTTGGAAAACCATTTCATTGTTGATGCGTGGAGGGGTCGCGTTGAATTCAGCGAATTGGAGGAAATGGCTGTCGCTATTCGTGAGAAATATCGACCGGATGCGATCCTCATCGAAAATGCCGCGAACGGTCCCCCTTTAATTTCCGTACTGAAAGACAGAGGGATCAAGGCCGTTCCGATAAAAGCGCCTAATCTGAGTAAAGAGGAAAGGCTGAACAGCCACATCGTCAAGCTACGAACAGGAGCCGTTCGGATGTGTGAGAGCGTGTCGCAAATCGATGCCCTGCTGACCGAGCTACAGGAGTTTCCCCACGGTCGCTCCGATGACTGGGTTGATGCTTTGACGCAATTCCTCGAGTGGCTGCCCGAATTTAAGGGCAACCCTGAGCCGTTTAATGGAAGTGGTTACGCACTGCGTGAAAGAGGGGGCCGCATTGTTGATCCACGACCCAGAAACCCGCACCCCCAGCGGAACCCCAAGGCTCCGCGGGTGCGCCGGCCATGGTGAGCGGATTAACCTGGTAGATTTTGCTCTTTGCCCTCTCGAACGTGATGTTTCGACTGGACTTCTGCTGCAAAGGAAGCAGTACATAGGGTGCGGTTCGGACGGAAAAAAGACCTCTGAGCACTGCCCGCCCGGCGAGGGAATAGACCTCGCCGGGTCGGGGTGGTGCAAGTGCCTGCATCCCGCGGGCACCACAGAAGGAGGTAAATATGACCGCCACGGCGAAAGCGACCAAGTCGGGCACGACGAAGCTCGACACCATTCTCAAGAAACTCAGCCACAAGAACGGCGCGAGCCTCGCGGCACTCGAAAAGGTGACCGGATGGAAGCCGCACAGCGTCCGCGCCGCCCTTACCGGTTTGCGCAAGAAGGGGTACGCCGTCGAGCGCTCGAAAGACGGCAAGGGTGTTACGATCTATCGGGTGGCCGAATGACACGCGCCAATGACAACCAGACTGGGCGCGCCGAGGAAGCCTCAGCGCGTCCGGTTGCCTGCAATTTGGAGAAAACGACTGGTCTCGAACAAAGTGGGGTGGCCAAACAGATTGTCGATTTAGACAGTCTGAGCCTCACCCAGCTCCGGAAACGATGGTCCCGCACATTCAACGCGGGCGTGCCGAGCGGGCTGAGCCGGGATCTGATGATCCGCGGGCTCGCCTATAAGTTACAGGAACAGGCCTTGGGTGGTCTTACTCAGGCTGCGAAGCGAAAGCTCGGCACCTTCGCCAAGCAGTTGGAGGGCGACAGCCGGAAGGGCTTCGAAGCGGACTCGGACCTAAAGCCCGGCGCCAAGCTGATCCGCGAGTGGCAGGCGCGGACCTACACTGTAACCGTTCTGGACGACGGGTTTGAATTCGGGGGCAAACGCTACGGCTCGCTTTCTATGATCGCGCGTGAAATCACCGGCGTCCGATGGTCAGGCCCGCGCTTCTTCGGATTGGGGAAGGAACGCCCACATGCCGAAACCTAAGACGGAACACCCGGATACGCTACGCTGCGCGATCTACACCCGGAAATCCCATGAAGAGGGTTTGGAGCAGGACTTCAACAGCCTGGATGCCCAGCGAGAGGCATGTGAGGCCTACATCACAAGTCAGCGGCACGAGGGATGGACCGTATCACCCGACTTCTATGACGATGGCGGGATATCAGGCGCGACGATGGAGCGCCCCGCGCTCCAGCGCTTGCTTTCGGATATCACTGCCGGGCGTATCGACATTGTCGTCGTTTATAAGGTCGACCGGCTGACGCGCGCACTCTCAGACTTCGCCCGGATCGTCGATACGTTTGACGAGAATGGGGTCTCCTTCGTCTCCGTGACCCAGCAGTTCAACACGACGACGTCGATGGGACGACTGACCCTGAATGTGCTGCTGTCGTTTGCCCAGTTCGAACGCGAGGTGACGGCAGAGCGTATTCGCGACAAGATCGCGGCGTCTAAGAAGAAGGGTATGTGGATGGGTGGCGTGCCACCGCTCGGCTACGAGGCCGACAATCGGAAGCTCGTCGTCATCGAAGACGAAGCCGAACGGGTTCGTTACATCTTTCGGCGCTATCTGGAACTGGGGTCGGTCCTGAGCCTCAAAGACGTGCTAGTGGCGGAGGGCATCGTCAGCAAAGTGCGGGTCAGCGAGACCGGCAAGCAGACAGGCGGCGTCCCGTTCAACCGGGGGGCGCTCTATCACTTGCTGCAGAACCGGATTTATCTGGGCGAGATCACGCATAAAGGAGCGTGCTATCCGGGGTTACACGACGCGATCGTGCCGCAAGACCTGTGGGATGATGTTCAGGTGCTCTTGCAGGAAAAACGTGTCGAACGGCATAGCGGCGCCCGAACCGGTGAACCCAGTCTCTTGGCCGGGCTCATATTCGACGATCACGGTGCCCGTATGACACCGAGCCATGCGGTGAAGAAGGGCAAACGCTACCGGTATTACGTCTCAAGGCATCTGACCACGGCACGAAAGTCGAAGGCAAAACCCGGCCGCCGGACTCCGGCGGGCGAGATCGAGAACTTGGTCGCGGATCATATCGGCCGGTTGATTGGTGACGAGCATGCGGTGCTGGCTGCCGTTCAACACCGAACGGGCGATCCGGATCAGCAGCAAAGGACGCTCCGTACCGTTCGTGCGGTCGGTGTTGAATGGAGGCACCTGGAGCCGGCAGAGCGCCGACGGATCCTTCTATCCCTCATCGTGCGCATCGACGTGCAAGCCGACCGCGTCGATATACAGGTTCGCACCGATGCGCTGGCAAACCTCTCCCTTGATGACGATAAAGTCCGCCCAGTGGCGGACGGCCCGGTTCAGACATTGAGCGTCCCAGCTCGCTTAAAAAGAGCCGGTATGGAAACGCGGCTGATTGTGGACGGCCCGCATGCTGAAGGTAAAACTCGAAAGCCAGATAGAAGCTTGGTTCGGTTGATGCTGACGGGGCAGCGGTATCACGAGATGGTTCTTAAGGCCGACGGACGTTCAATCCAGCAGCTATGTGACGAAGAAGGCGTGACCCGGTCCTACTTCACCCGCGCCCTGCGTCTTGCGTATCTTTCGCCGGAGATTGTTAAACGTATCCTCGACGGCACGCAGCCCCTGGACATGAAGGCATCGACCCTCAAAGCGGCTTCCCGCCTGCCGCTCGATTGGGCTGAACAGAAGGCGCTCTTCGGTATCGCCTGACCGACTTGAACCAATCCCGCCCCTCGCCAGGCGAGGGGCTTTTTTCTTGCAGAATTCGCAGCAAGACTGACGCTGTCAGGTACCAAAAAACACGCCCGGAGAGATATCGCGCGCAGTTCGGCCCTGATCCCGGGACCGGATCGGTCTCCCCGAACCCGACACGTAGCCGGCACCGGCCGAAAAGCCCGGACTTCCGGGCTGAAATCGGGCTGCCTAAAATCTAATTTTATTAAATAATATCAATAAATTAAGGAATGGCGGAGAGACAGGGATTCGAACCCTGGGTACGCAAAGCGCACAACGGTTTTCGAGACCGCCCCGTTCGACCACTCCGGCATCTCTCCGCACGCGTGGGCATGGCCGATGGCCATGCCGGGGAGCGCGGAATGTAGCCAATCGGCCCGCGCGGGGCAAGGCAACAATCGGCGAATTTTCGGGCTTTCCGCCGCATATATAAGTCGGCAGCAAAAAAGCGCTGAAAACCTGAGTTTCCGCCATTGACAATGGGTCTTTTGCAAGTATATTGCCGCCCTTCCGAGCGAGGCCGTGGGCGAGGTGCCCTCAGGCCCCTTCGACTTGTGATTTTAGAGGCGATCATGTTCGCAGTAGTAAAAAGCGGTGGCAAACAATACCGGGTTGCCAAGGACGACAAACTGGTCGTCGAGAAACTGACCGGCGAGGTCGGTGATGTCATCGAGATCGGCGACGTGCTGATGCTCGGCGAAGAAGGCAAGGCACCGACCGTGGGCGCGCCCACGATCGAAAAGGCCGCCGTATTCGCGGAAGTTCTGGAGCAGTCGAGAAGCGATAAGGTTATCGTCTTCAAGAAACAGCGCCGCCAGAATCATCGCCGCAAGAAAGGTCATCGTCAGCAGCAGACGGTGCTGCGCATCGTCGAGGTGAGCCCGACCGGCACCAAGCCGAAGACGGCTGCAAAAGCGGCGCCGGCCAAGAAGGCCGATGACGCGGCACCTGCCAAGGAAGCCAAAGCGGACGCCAAGGCTGACGCGAAGACCGAGGCCAAGAAGCCGGCAGCCAAGAAGACCGCTGCCAAGAAGCCGGCGGCCAAGAAAACCGCCGCCAAGAAGCCTGCGGCGAAGAAGACCGCAGCGAAGAAATCCGAGGAGTAAGACCTTATGGCACACAAAAAAGCAGGCGGTAGCTCCCGCAACGGCCGCGACTCAGCCGGTCGCCGTCTCGGCGTCAAGAAATTCGGCGGTCAGGCCGTGATCCCCGGCAACATCATCATTCGCCAGCGCGGCACCAAGGTACATCCGGGTGACGGCGTCGGCATCGGGCGCGATCACACGATCTTCGCGACCGCCGAAGGCGAAGTTGCGTTCAAGAAAACCACCGGCGGCAAGACCGTCGTTTCGGTGCTGCCGCCGGCGAGCTAAGCCTCGCTTGCCAGCGTTGAAGGTTCAAGCGAGGGAATGGCCCGACCATTCCCTCGTTTTTTTTATGGGTGAAACGGCAGAGGGAAACGGGCACGGTTTTCGGAACGGATCAGACAAACACATCGTCATCCCCGTGCTGACGGGGAGCCAATAGAACAGCGCTTTGGATTCCCGCCGTCGCGGGATTGACGTTGGGGTGAAACCCGATCGCTTCCGAGTGACCAGCCCAATCAGATCATGAAATTTCTCGACGAAGCCAAGATCTATCTGCGCAGCGGCGACGGCGGCAACGGCTGCATCAGCTTCCGCCGCGAGAAATATATCGAATACGGCGGTCCCGACGGCGGCGACGGCGGGCGCGGCGGCGATCTGGTCTTCGAATGCGTCTCGGACCTCAACACCCTGATCGATTTCCGCTACAAACAGCATTTCAAGGCACCGCGCGGCACCGATGGCATGGGCAAGAACCGCTCCGGCCCGTCCGGCAAGCCGCTCGTCGTCAAGGTCCCTCCGGGGACGCAGATCTTCGACGAAGACCGCGAAACCCTGCTCGCCGATATCAAGACCCCCGGACAGCGAATCGTGTTTCTCAAGGGCGGCAACGGCGGCTTCGGCAACACGCATTTCAAGTCGTCGACCAACCAGGCGCCGCGCCGCGCGAATCCGGGTCTGGAAGGCGAGGAGCGCTGGGTCTGGCTGCGCCTCAAGCTGATCGCCGATGCCGGGCTGGTCGGGCTGCCCAATGCGGGCAAGTCGACGTTTCTCGCAGCCTGTACCCGTGCGCACCCGAAGATCGCCGATTATCCGTTTACCACGCTGCACCCGAACCTGGGCGTCGTCGCAGTCGACGACCGGACGTTCGTGCTGGCCGACATTCCGGGCCTGATCGAAGGCGCCAGCGAAGGCGCCGGACTGGGGACGCGGTTTCTCGGGCATGTGGAGCGCTGCCGGGTGTTGCTGCACCTGGTGGACGGCACCCAGGACGATGTCGCCGACGCCTACCGGACCGTGCGCGGCGAGCTTGAAGCCTACGGCGGGGGCCTGGCGGAAAAGACCGAAATCGTGGCGCTCAACAAGATCGACGCGCTGGATGCGGACACCATCGAAGAGCGCCGTGCCGAACTGGCCGAGGCCTGCGGCAAGGATGTGCAGACGATTTCAGGGGTCGCCGGCATGGGCGTGCGTGAACTGACGTTTGCGCTGGAACGGGAAATTCTCGATGACCGGGCGCGTGAAACCGCCGAGCAGAGCGACGAGGTGGACGAGGGCTACCGGCCATGAGCGCCCTTGCCGATGCCAAACGGATCGTCATCAAGATCGGCTCGCAGCTTTTGGTCGACCCCGACACCGGACACGTGCACAAACGCTGGCTGGAAACCCTGGCCGATGACATTGCTGAACTGCGCAGACAGGGCCGCGAGGTTGCTATCGTCTCGTCGGGGGCGATCGCGGTCGGCCGCCGCTATCTGGGGCTGGCCACCGGCAAACTGATGCTGCCCGAACAGCAGGCCTCGGCCGCCGTCGGGATGGTGCGGCTCACGCACGCCTATCAGGATGTTCTCGGCAAACATGACATGACCGTGGCGCAGGTCCTGCTGACGCTGGACGATTCCGAAAACCGGCGGCGCTACATCAATGCCCGCAACACCCTGACCGAGTTGTTGCATCTGGGCGCGGTGCCGCTGATCAATGAAAACGACACCGTGGCCACCGACGAAATCCGCTTCGGCGATAACGACCGGCTGGCGGCGCGGGTGGCGGCGATGATTTCCGCCGATCTGCTGATCATGCTGTCGGATATCGATGGACTGTATACCGCCAACCCGCAGGTCGACCCCGAAGCCGAGTTCGTCCCCGAAGTGCGGGGGCAGATCACGCCCGAGGTCGAGGCCATGGCCGGGGTGCAGCTTTCCGGCGACAGCAAGGGCGGCATGGTGACCAAGATCGCGGCGGCGAAAATCGCCATCGGGGCCGGGACCACGGCGATGATCACGCTGGGCAAGGGACTGAACCCGCTTAGCCGGATCAGGGACGGCGCCCGCTCAACCGTGTTCATTCCCGACGCCAACCCCAGAACGGCGCGCAAGGAATGGATCGCCGGATCGCTGAAGCCCGCCGGCCGGCTGCATCTGGATGCCGGGGCGCTGAAAGCGCTGAAGGGCGGCAAGAGCCTGCTGCCCGCCGGGGTCAAGAAAATCGAAGGCAGGTTCGAGCGGGGCGACGCCGTCTGCGTGATCGATCCCGACGGACGCGAAGTGGCGCGGGGCCTGATTGCCTATCATGTGGACGAGGCGCAGCGCATCGCCGGACACAAGACCGGTGAAATCGAAGAGATTTTGGGTTATCGTGGCCGCGACGAGATGATCCACCGTGATGATCTCGTTCTGATTTGAGGTTGACGCCCCGTCTTTCGAGACGGCCCGCAAGCGGGCCACCTCAAGATGAGGCTTGACCGGAACCTCATCCTGAGGCGCGACGTGTCTCGAAGGATACGCGGAGAGAGAAGATGGACGGACAGGCCGATATTCAGGCAAACATCGCATCGATGATGCGCGGGATCGGTGAGAACGCCAAAGAGGCGGCGGCAGCCCTCGCCATCGTGTCAGCGGATGCCAAGAACCGTGCGCTGAATGAGATGGCTGCCAGCCTGCGTCTTCGTGCCGCTCACATCCTCGCGGAAAACGCCAAGGACATCAAAGCGGGCGAGGACAAGGGCCTGTCAGGCGCCATGCTCGACCGCCTGTTGCTGAGCGATGAGCGGATCGAGGGCGTGGCCAAAGGGCTGGAGGCGATTGCCGGACTGAACGATCCCGTGGGCGCCGTCGAAAGCGCCTGGGACCGGCCCAACGGGTTGAAGATCGAACGGGTCCGCGTGCCGCTC
Source organism: Rhodospirillales bacterium (assembly GCA_040218645.1). Classification (GTDB taxonomy): domain Bacteria; phylum Pseudomonadota; class Alphaproteobacteria; order Rhodospirillales; family Casp-alpha2; genus UBA4479. The sequence continues at coordinate 318,695 of JAVJQZ010000016.1, read as the reverse complement.
GGCGTCATCGGCGTGATCTATGAAAGCCGCCCCAACGTGACGGCGGACGCGGGCGGGCTGTGCCTCAAGGCCGGGAACGCGGCGATCCTGCGCGGCGGTTCGGAAAGTTATCATTCCAGCCGTGCCATCATGGAAAGCCTGAGTGAAGGGCTGGTTGCCGCCGGACTGCCGGAACATGCGATCCAGCTGGTGCCGAGCACCGACCGTGCCTGCGTCGGGGAAATGCTGCGGATGACCGATTACATCGACGTCATCGTGCCGCGCGGCGGGAAGTCGCTGATCCAGCGGGTCACGGACGAAAGCAAGGTGCCGCTGTTCAAGCATCTGGAAGGCATCTGCCACACCTATGTGCACGCCGCCGCCGACCCGAAAATGGCGCGCGACATCGTCGTCAACGCCAAGATGCGCCGCACCGGCATTTGCGGGGCGACGGAAAATCTGCTTATCGACAGGGCGGCCGCGCCGGTGCTGCTGAAAGATATTGTCGACGGGCTGATTGACGCCGGGTGCGAAGTGCGGGGCGATGCGGAAAGCCGCAGCCTCGATGACCGGATCACCGAAGCCGCCGACGCCGACTGGGATACGGAATACCTCGACAGCATCATCGCCGTGAAAGTGATCGACGGTGTTGACGATGCGGTCAATTTCATTCGCATGCACGGCTCGTCGCATACCGAGGCGATCATCACCGACGATGCCGAAGCGGCCGAGACGTTTCTCAACAACGTCGACAGCGCCATCGTCATGTGGAATGCCTCGACCCAGTTCGCCGACGGCGGCGAATTCGGGATGGGGGCGGAAATCGGGATTTCGACCGGCAAGCTGCACGCCCGCGGCCCGGTCGGCGTCGAACAGCTGACGTCCATGAAATACAAGGTGCGCGGCACCGGGCAGACAAGGCCCTGATGAATTCTCATCCTTCGAGACGCCCCGGATCAGGTCCGGGGCTCCTCAGGATGAGGCCCATTGAACACCTCATCCTGAGGAGCCGTGAAGCGGCGTCTCGAAGGATGAGGGATAAAAGGAAAAAGAGGAGAACACCATGACAGCGACCTGGACCGTATATCTTTCCGGTGAAATTCATTCCGACTGGCGCGAGCGCATCACGGAGGGCGTCGAGGCTGCCGGTCTGCCGGTCGAACTGGTTTCACCGGTCACGGTGCATGAAGATTCCGACGACTGCGGCGTTGCCGTGTTCGGCGCCGAGAGCGACAAGTTCTGGCACGACCGCAAGGGGGCGCAACTGAACGCGATCCGCACCCAGAACCTGTTGAAGAATTCGGATATCGCGATCATCCGCTTCGGAGAGAAATACAAACAGTGGAACGCCGCCTTCGATGCCGGCTACGCGGCAGCGCTGGATATTCCCTACATCACCCTGCACCCGGCCGAGCACGATCACGCGCTGAAGGAAGTAGACGGCGCCGCCAACGGTGTCGCCCGCGAGCCGGAACAGGTGGTCGCCGCGCTGGCCTATATCATCCGGGGCGAGATGCCCCAGGCCGCCGCCAACAAGTCGGCTGCGGAGTAGCCTGTTCTGGGTAACAATCACCGACGCGTCGGCCTGCTTGGCGGGTCGTTCAATCCGGCCCACGACGGACACTTATATATAAGTGAGCAGGCGCTGAAACTGCTGGGCCTGGACGAGGTGTGGTGGCTGGTGTCGCCGCAGAACCCGCTGAAATCGACGGACGGCATGGCGGCTTATGAGAAGCGTCTCGCCGCCGCCGAGAAGATCGCCGCCGCCAATCCGCGCATTCATGTCAGTGACGCCGAAGCGTGGCTGGGCACGCAATACACGTCGGATACCCTGACCCGGCTGACGGACATTCAGGGTCAGCACCGCTTCGTGTGGCTGATGGGGGCCGACAATCTTTTGCAGATTCACCACTGGCGGCAATGGTCACGAATTTTTCGTATTGTCCCAGTTGCAGTATTTGGTCGTCCGGGATACTCTATAAGAGCTACATCTAGTGTAGCAGCCCGACGTTTTGCGCGGGACCGGTGGCCCCAAGCAGCGGCAAGGCGTCTGGTGGATGCGGCATTGCCGGCGTGGGTGTTTCTGAGAATTCGTGAGAACCCATTATCGGCCAGCCGGATCCGGGCTGAAGGCGGATTTTGATCCGTCCCGGTCGAAAACTGGGCGCGTCCCGGATGGGCCTGTGAGGACCCGGCGTAAAGGGACGTTCATTCGAAACTTGGTGGAAAAGGACCGTAATTATACCAAGCAAACGCAAGCTTCGCCCGTCCGGGGATGATCTCCGGGCTTTGGTGGAAACCTCTCTCGATGATGACAAAGCGCAGGACGTCGTTGTCATCGATCTCGCCGGCAAGACCCAGATCGCGGATTACATGGTCATTGCCTCCGGTCAATCCAGCCGACAGGTCGGCGCCATGGCCGATCACCTCTGCCAGAAAATCAAGGAATGCGGAATCAAGGACGTTGCCGTCGAAGGTGCCGGTCAAAGCGACTGGGTGCTGATCGACGCCGGTGATGTGCTGGTTCACCTGTTCCGGCCCGAGGTGCGCGACTTCTATGGCCTCGAAAAGCTCTGGTCGGTGCCCGATGTGGTGGCCGGCTCAGGCGCTGCCCCGCAACCCGTTGCCGGGACGCTCGCCTGAGAAAAGGGTCTGATAATAGGGCCTGAGTAAGGTCTGAGAACCGGGTGCTGCGGCACCGGATAAAGCCGGATAAAGGATGTCGGCGTGCGGTTGACACTGATCGCTGTCGGGCGTGCCAGGCGCGGCCCCGAACAGGAACTTTTTACGTCATATCTGAAACGGCTTCGGCCCGCTCTCGATCTGATCGAGGTCGAGGAGAAGCGCCCGCTGTCCGGCGCTGAGCTGAAAGCGCGCGAAGCGGAACTCATTGTCGAGAAAATCCCCGACGCGGCCTACCTGATTGCGCTGGATGAGCGCGGCCCGGCGATGAGCAGCCGCGCATTCGCGGAAAAGCTCGGCGATCTCAGGGATTCCGGGCTGGACGTGGCGTTCATCATCGGCGGGGCCGACGGTCTGGACGACAGCCTGCGGGCACGGGCCGACCGGCTGCTCGGGTTCGGGCCGCAGACCTGGCCGCACATGCTGGTCCGGGTGATGCTGGCGGAGCAGGTCTACCGCGCCCAGACGATCCTGGCCGGGCACCCGTATCACCGCGATTGACGGTGATCTTCGTCTTTTACCCCCGGTTTGCGGGTGGTAGTGTCCCCGCCAACCATCAATACGACTAAAAATCAGGAGACAGGAAAATGGGCCAACTGAGCCTTGAGACAGCACGTGAAATCGTGGCCGCCGCGCGTGCCGAAGGCCGCAAGCTTGATCTGAAACCGCTGACCGTCGCCGTGCTGGATGCCGCCGGGAACCTCAAGGCGCTGGAGCGCGAGGACGGGTCTTCCAATCTGCGTCCCGACATCGCCATCGGCAAGGCCAACGGTGCACTGGCCATGGGTCTCGGCTCGCGGGCGCTGTTCGAGCGGGCAAAAAGCGAACCGTTCTTCATTCAGGCCATGAACGAACTGGCCGGTGGTTCGCTGGTGCCGGTACCGGGCGGGGTGCTGGTCCGCAATGCCGATGGCGCTGTCATCGGCGCGGTCGGGATCACCGGCGATATTTCCGACAATGACGAGAAAGCGGCCAAGGCCGGGATCGAAGCGACCGGTCTCATCGCCGATGGCGGCTGACGGTTTTCACCCTATATAAAGTGTATCTTTATCGGCGTCATATAGATGCCATATCGATAGCATATCGATATCGGGGGCTTTGAGATATACTGCCAGAGAACACAGGACCAGTTACGGATATGAGCGCAACAAAGACAACGTCACACCCGAAGCCCGTTGTGCTGTGCATTCTCGACGGCTGGGGTGAGCGTGAAGCGACGGCGGATAACGCTGTCTCGAACGCGAACACACCAGTGTGGGATGCGATGCGTGAAAAATATCCGCGCTCGCGTCTCAATGCGTCGGCGCTCGAAGTCGGCCTGCCGGAAGGCCAGATGGGCAATTCCGAGGTCGGCCACATGAACCTGGGGGCCGGGCGTGTGGTGCTTCAGGAACTGCCGAAAATCGACAAGGCGGTCCGTGAAGACACGCTCAGGGACGCGCCGGCGATGCGTGATTATGTCGCCCGGCTGAAGAAAAGCGGCGGCACCTGTCATCTGCTCGGCCTGCTGTCACCGGGGGGCGTGCATTCGCACCAGAAGCACATGGCGGCGATCGCGAAAATCATGTCCGATGCCGGCATTCCGGTCCGTGTTCACGGCTTTCTCGACGGCCGCGACACCCCGCCGACGGCGGCCAAAGGCTACATCGAACGGTTCGAGGCCGACATTGCCGGTCTGAACGACTGCCGGATCGCCACGATCTGCGGGCGCTATTATGCGCTCGACCGCGACAACCGCTGGGAACGGGTGGTGCAGTCCTATGCCTGCATGACCGAAGCCGCCGGCACGAAGCAGCCAGACGCGGCGGCGGTCGTCGATGCCGCCTATGCGGCGGACCTGACGGACGAATTCGTGCTCCCCTCGCCGGTCGGTGACTATGCCGGGATGCGCGACGGTGACGGCATCATGATGGCGAATTTCCGTGCCGACCGCGCCCGTGAAGTCCTGGCGGCGCTGCTGGATCCCGATTTCGACGGCTTTGATCGCCCGCGCAACATTCGCTTCGCCGCGGCGCTGGGGATGGTCGAATATTCCCGGAAGCATGCGGAATACATGACGGCAATCTTTCCGCCGACGCAGCTCAGCCGGATTCTGGGCGAGGTTGTTGCCGATGCCGGGATGCGTCAGTTGCGGATTGCCGAAACCGAAAAATACGCCCATGTGACGTTCTTCCTGAACGGGGGCCGTGAAGACGTCTTCGAGGGTGAAGAGCGCATCCTGATCCCATCACCAAAAGTGGCGACGTATGACCTGCAGCCGGAAATGTCGGCACCGGAAGTCACCGACCGGCTGGTCGAGGCGATCACCGGCCAGACCTTCGATCTGATCATCGTCAATTTCGCCAACGGCGATATGGTCGGCCACACCGGCGTGCTCGACGCTGCGATCAAGGCGGCGGAAGTCATCGACGGGTCGCTGGCGCGGCTCGAAAAAGCCATCCACGACACCGGTGGCGTCTTGCTGGTGACCGCGGATCACGGCAATCTGGAACAGATGCGTGAAGATGACGGCGGGGTGCACACGCAGCATACCCTGAACCCGGTGCCGTTCGTCATGGTCAACCCGCCGGCCTATGTCAGCGGCCTGCACGAAGGCCGGCTGTCGGATGTGGCGCCGACACTGCTGCGGCTGCTTGAACTGCCGCAACCGGCGGAAATGTCGGGAAAATGCCTGATTGAGGAGAAACCTGCTGAAAGTGCAGCGGCTGAATAAGCCTGACGCTTCCAGAACGCGGCACACGCTGGCTGTGCTGGGCACGGCATGGCTATGTCTGCTGATGATGCCGGGTGCCGCCATGGCGCAGGACAGCGCCGCCGGCGCCAGCCAGGATCTGAAACAGATCGAAGAACGCATCGGTCAGGAAAAGACCGCCGCCGAACAGGCCCGCGCCCGGGCAGAGATCATGGCCCGCGACATCGCCAATCTGCAGAACGAGATGGTCTCGGCCGCCCGCGCGGTGCAGCGCCATGAATCCCAGGTGGCGGCGCTGAAAACCCGGTTGCAGGCTCTTGAACGTCTGTTGGCGCGTAAAACCACCGATCTCCGCGAAGGCCGGGCCAGGTTCGGCCGGGTGCTGGCCGCCATGCAGCGGATTGCCCAGTTCCCGCCTGAAGCCCTGATTGCCCAGCCGGTGAAGCCCGCCGATACGGTTCGCACCGCGATCCTGCTTCGCACCGCGGTCAGTGAAATCGACCGTCAGGCGACGGAACTGCGCGACGAACTGGACTTTCTGGTCAAGGCGCGGACGGAAATTGCGGTTCGCAAGACGACGCTGGAGGAAACATCGGCGCTTCTGGAACGTGAACGCCGCCGTCTGGGGGCGTTGATGTCACGCAAAAAGGTCCTCAAACGCCGTGCCGACAAGCAGGCCACGGAGGCTGAACAGCGAATCGCTGCCCTAGCCGGCAAGGCGAAGACACTGCGCGAGCTTATGCAGGGGATCGAAAAGGAACGCGAACGGGCGAAAAAAAATCCACCGTCAGCCCCCCAGGGAAGCCGGGATTTCGCCACGGTGCCGCCGCTGAAGCCGATCAGCAAGGCGCGGGGGTCACTGACTCTGCCTGTTGCCGGCAGGATTTCGGGGCATTACGGTGAGAAAACCGACGGCGGCCTGTCCAGAAAGGGTCTGACCATTTCCACCCCGTCCGGTGCGCAGGTCACGGCAACCTATGACGGGACCGTGGTTTACGCTGGAAAGTTCCGTGGCTATGGGCTTCTCTTGATCATCGAACATGGCGAAGGATATCATAGCCTGCTTGCCGGGATGACCCGGATCGATGTCGAACAGGGACAGAACGTACTGGCCGGAGAGCCTGTCGGGATCATGGAGCAGAGCGAGAGCGGCCAGCCAGTTTTATATGTAGAATTACGCCGTGACGGCCAACCCATTAACCCCCAGCCGTGGTTGGCAGCACGCAAAAATGAGGTGAACGGATGAAAAATCGGATGATGGCCAGGCTCGGTGCCGTAGCGCTGGTGCTTGGCGTATTTGCATGGTCGGCCCCCGGATATGCCGCTGATGCAAAAAAGAACGACGAAGAGACGTATCGCCTGCTTGCCCTGTTCGGTGACGTTTTCGAGCGCGTGCGCGCGGAATATGTCGAGCCGCCCAGCGAGGAGGAAATGATTGAAGCTGCGATCACCGGCATGCTGGCCGCGCTCGATCCGCATTCCAGCTTCCTGAACGCCAAGAGCTTCAAGGAAATGCAGGTCAACACGCGCGGCGAATTCGGCGGTCTCGGGATTCAGGTGACGATGGAAGCCGGCTTCGTCAAAGTCATTTCGCCGATCGACGATACCCCGGCTTATCGGGCCGGCATCGAATCCGGCGACATCGTCACACATCTGGACGGCGAAAGCGTCCAGGGGCTGACCCTGGCGCAGGCCGTCGAAAAGATGCGCGGCAAGGTCGGCAGCGATATCCGCCTGACCGTGGTGCGTGAAGGCCGCGAGCCGTTCGATGTCACGATCACGCGCTCGGTCATCAAGATCACGTCGGTCCGATCCCATGCCGAAGACAAGGTCGGTTACGTGCGTATTACCTCGTTCAACGAGCAGACCGACAAGGGGCTGGATCGCGCCATCAAGAAACTGAAGGACGAAATCGGCAAGGATATCCAGGGGTTCGTGCTCGATCTGCGCAACAACCCGGGCGGCTTGCTGGATCAGGCAATCGCGGTTTCCGATGCCTTCCTTGACCGGGGCGAAATCGTTTCCACCCGGTCGCGGAAACCCGAAGATACGCAGCGCTTCAATGCCCGTGAAGGGGATTTGACCGATGGTCTGCCGCTGGTCGTGCTGATCAACGGCGGCTCCGCATCGGCGTCGGAAATCGTCGCGGGTGCCTTGCAGGATCACCGCCGCGCCATCGTGCTCGGGACCAAATCCTTCGGCAAGGGTTCTGTGCAGACGATCATGCCGTTGTCCGGCAATGGGGCGATGCGGCTGACCACGGCGCGTTACTACACGCCGTCCGGCCGTTCCATTCAGGCCAAGGGCGTGGATCCGGATATCGAGGTGAAACCGGCGAAGTTCGAGGAAATCCAGAGCAACCGCCCGCGTCGCAGTGAAGCCAGTCTGCGCGGTGCCCTGGATACCGACAAGAAAGAAGACGCCGCAGAACCTGAAAAGGCACCGGCAGACGGTGAAGCGAAAGCAGATGAAGCAGAAGAGGCACAGGACTACCAGTTGTCCCGGGCGCTTGATCTGATTCGCGGGCTTGCCATCATGTCGCAGAACGCAGCGGCCAAATGACGGCTCTGCAGTGGCTTTAACCGAATAACTGGGACGCGGCCGGCGCAAGATGCTGGCCGCGGCCTTTTTTGGAGGACGGCGTGAAGTTCCCGAAAATATTCGGCAAGAAGAAAGACGATGAAGAGGACTTCGATGAAGATGATTTCGACATCGAGGAACTCGAGGAGGGCTTCGACGACGAACTCGAAGAAGCCCTTGAGTCGTCTGCGGCACGGGAGTCGGAAGACCCCGGTGATGACCATGAAGAGGTGGTCGTCGAAGGTGCCGGCGGCCATGATGATGACGGCGACGATGACGACGACGAGGAAATGGTCGGTGTCGGGGACGAACTTGAAAATCCCTTCGACGATGAAGACGACGACGATGACGAGTACGAAGACGACGACGAGTATGAAGACGAAGAGTCTGACCGGAAAAAGGCGATCATTTTCGCCGCTGTCGGCTTCGGCGTCCTTCTGATCAGTATCCTGGGCGGTGTCGGCTGGTGGTTCTTTTCAGACCCTTCGAGTGAAGCCGCCGCCCCGGCACATCTGCCCGGCAGCGTGGAAATGGCCATGCCGGCAGCCCCCGGCAGCCTGAATGCGGGCGGTGTCGGCTCGCTGAACAACCTCGCCGTGCCGGGCGCTTCGGATGCCGCGTCCGCAGGACTGACACCATCGCTGGATGCGCCGCCGTCTGCATCGCCGGAAACCACGGCCCCACAAGCGAGCCCGCAACTCCCCGCTGACGCTCCCGCCGACACCGCTGCCGAAGGCACGGCCTTCGCACTGACCCAGCCCGGCGCCGCACCCGCCGGCGGCCTCAATGCCCTGAACACGCTGAATTCCCTCGGGGGATCGAATTCCACGGGTGGGGGGCTGGTGGTCCCGGCGGTTGCCGGTTCGGCGATGGCGCGGATTGCGGATCAACCGTCGGCGGCGGATCAGAGCCAGGCCCTGTCGGGCGCGCCGGTCCGGGGGCTGCTTGAAGAAAAGGACGGTATCGGCGAGTTGCCGAAGATCAGCAACAACGGGGCGATCCCCTGGCAGGTCTATGCCAGGCCGTCGGATCCGGGAATTACGGAACCGAAAATCGCGATCATGATCGAGGGTGTCGGCCTGAGCCGTCAGGCCTCCCTCGGCGCCATCAACAAGCTGCCGCCGGAAATCAGCCTGGTGCTCAACCCCTACGGCCGTGATCTCAGCGACTGGGTCTTCAGATCCCGGCTGGGCGGGCATGAAGTGTTCCTGTCGTTGCCCATGGAAAGCGAGGATTTCCCGATGGAGGATGCCGGGCCGCTGGCGCTCGATACACGCATCCAACTGGCCGAAAACCAGCGCCGGCTTGATACCGTGATGGCCAGTGCGGCCGGGTATGTGGGACTGGTGTCGTTCATGGGATCGCGCTTCATGAAGGCGGATGTGCAGATGCGCCAGCTGTTCAAGACCTTCAGCGAGCGCGGATTGATGTTCGTTGTCGGCGGCAACCGGACCCGCAACGACGCCATTCCGGTGGCCAAGGATCTGAAACTGGTGCACCAGGAAAGCCAGATGTATATCGACGACATTCCGCGCATTCAGCAGATCAGAACCAATCTGGACCAGCTGGAAAGCATCGCCAAGGCGCAGGGCTCGGTGCTGGCCATGGCGCGTCCTTACCCGGTCACCATCAAGAGCATTCTCGACTGGTATGAGACCCTCAAGGACAAGGGTGTCGTCCTGGTCCCGGCGTCCGCCATCGCCATTCTGCCGGCGGCCGAGTAAGGGTGGGCCGGAGATCATGAACGTGTATGACGATCTGCCGTCCGGGTATCGGCCGTGTGCGGGTGCGGTGGTGTTCAACGCCGCGGGAGAAGTGTTTGTCGGCTGCCGTGTCGGGATGAAACCGGATGTGGATTTTGCCTGGCAGATGCCGCAGGGCGGGCTCGACGAGGGAGAGGACCCGGAACAGGGGGCACGGCGTGAATTGCTCGAGGAAACCGGAATCCGCTCGGTCACGCTTCTGGATTCTCTCGATGGCTGGCTGGTTTACGATTTTCCGCCTGAAATCCTCGGCAGACGGTTCAAGAAATACAAGGGTCAGGCCCAGCGATGGTATGCCTACGGCTTCACCGGGGACGTGTCGGAGGTTGATCTGTCGTACCACGGCAAGGCCGAGTTTCAGCAATGGGACTGGGTGCCGTTAAATCGTGTTTCGAGCCTGATTGTCCCCTTTAAACGCAATGTCTACGAGTCTATTGTAAGCGCTTTCCAGCCGGTAGGAGAGCGCTGGGCACGACGGGGGGACGGATCCGGATGATGATGTATTTGCAGGTGATCGGAGGGTTCATCATCCTCGTGGTTGCCGCCGAAGCGATGGTGCGCGGCGCGGTTATTCTCGCAGAAAAAATGGGCATCTCACCCATGGTCATCGGCATGACCGTGGTGGCTTTCGGTACATCCGCCCCCGAACTCATGGTCAGCCTCCAGGCTGCCCTGAACGGCTCGACGGGCCTGGCGATGGGGAACATCGTCGGATCGAACATCGCCAACGTCTGGTTGATTCTGGGGGCATCGTGCCTGGTCACGCCGATCCTGGCAAAGCCCGATGCGATGAAACGGGACGTCATCCTGCTGATGGGCGGCTCTTTGCTGTTTACCGGACTTTGCCTTCAGGGCACGTTGAGCGTGCTTGCCGGGGGCGTCCTGCTGGCCGTGTTCCTGAGCTTCCTCGGTGTCTCGTATTTCCGTGAAAAAGCCGATCCGGACCTGCAGAAAGAACATCTCGAAGAACTTGAAGAACTTGAAAAAGGCATGCCCAAGAGCGTGCCCATCGCGCTGGCGGCAACCATCATCGGTGTTGCCGGGCTGGCCTTCGGTGCCGATCTGCTGGTTGCCGGCGGCTCCGAGATCGCCCGTTCGTTCGGGGTTTCCGAAGAAGTCATCGGCCTGACCCTGTTTGCTTTCGGGACCTCGCTGCCGGAACTCGCCGCGTCCGTCGTCGCCGCCTATCGCGGGCATCCGGACGTGGCCATCGGCAACGTCGTCGGGTCGAACATTTTCAACATGATGCTGGTCGGCGGCATTGTCGCTCTGGTGACACCCATTCCGGTGCCGGGCCAGGTGCTGTCCTTCGATATCTGGGTGATGCTGATTGCGACGCTGATGCTGTTGCCGGTCCTGCTCGGATGGATGAAACTGGACCGCAAGTATGCCTTTCTGTTCTTTGTTATCTACATCGGCTATGTCGGTGCGCAGGCGTACGGCGTCGAGCGTTTGCTGGCATCCGTCTGAGAAAGTACGCCCATGCGTAATGTCCTGGTAACGGGCGGCGCGAAGCGGATCGGCAAATCGATTGTCGAACGTCTAGCGCATGACGGCTGGGATATCGCCATTCATTACAACGGCTCGGCGGATGAAGCCGAAAGCCTTGCCGAAAGCGTGCGGCAGGGGGGCCGGCGGGCGATCATCGTGCAGGCCGACCTGGCGGACGAAAGCGCGGTTCTGGCGCTGGCCGGTCAGGCCTCAGACGCGCTTGGCGGCCTGAACGCGCTGATCAACAACGCCTCGATCTTCAAACGGGACGATCTGGCGACGCAGGACCGGTCATTCTGGGACCTGCATATGGCGGTGCACGTGCGGGCACCCTATGTGCTGTCACAGGCCCTGTACCGGCAGCTGCCGGAAAAGGCGTCAGGGGCGATCGTGAATATCGTCGATCAGCGGGTGCTTAACCCGAGCAGCCATTTTCTCAGCTACACGCTGAGCAAGATGGCGCTCTGGGACCAGACACAGGTCCTGGCCCGGGCCATGGCGCCCCGGGTCCGGGTCAATGCCATCGGGCCGGGGCCGGTCCTGCCGAGCACCCGTCAGAGCGACGACGATTTTGATCGTCAGGCACGCCAGACGCCGCTTTCCCACGCGGTCGCCCCCGACGAGATCGGCGCCGCGGCGGCATTTCTTCTTGACGCTCCGTCGGTGAGCGGGCAGATCATCGCTGTCGATGCCGGGCAACACCTCAACTGGGCATTTGAAACAGCTGAAACAGCACCCCGCGAATAACCGGGCGGGGCTGGAAGGTAAGCATGGAACCGAAAGAAGTCCTTGAACCGCTCAAGATCGCCGATGCGCGTCAGCGTATCCGTCACGTTTTCGTCCGCGATCTGGTCCTGCTGGCGCTGATCGGGATACATGACCACGAGCAGGACAAGCCGCAGCGGGTCCGCGTCAATCTGGATTTAGCCGTGCGCGAAGGCGAGGGCGGTCTGGATGACAACCTGGCCAATGTCGTCTGTTATGAACAGCTGGTATCGGGGGTGCAAAAGCTCTTCGATCAGGGGCACGTCGGGCTGGTTGAAACAACCGCCGAACGCATCGCAGAGATGTGTCTGACCGATCAGCGGGTACGCTCTGCCCGCGTACGCGTTGAAAAACTTGATATTTTTGACAATGCGCAGAGTGTCGGCGTCGAGATCGAACGCTTCAACAGCGAAATATAAATCGTTAATAAACCGGCGAATACTTCGCAATTAGTGCGCATTCGGATTTTCATCTCGAAGTGTTTTGCACAATTCGCGGTATGTTACGGGCGCGTGGCAGCAATATTAAAAGCCTACTGAACCAGCATAGGTACAGAAGAAATTCTGTTTAAAATCAATAAGATAATATGTTGCCTAATTATTAGGCAGTTTAATTAAACCCTACTAATTCATAACGATTTTTCCCGGATCGGGGTTTTTTCAACATGGTTATCCACAGGAATCGTGGATAGGTTTATGGTTAACCCGATTTCGCTGCCAAGACCGTCGCATCGCGTTGACGGATCGCCCTGAACTGATGAAATAACACGCATGCAAGACCCGCCGACCGACATCGAAACAGAAGACGTTGCAGACGACGATGCGGCGATCAGGGGGGCTGACGCTATCCGCATGCGGCTGCCCGGTCTGCCGACGTCACCAGGCGTGTACCGGATGCTCAACGACGCCGGGGATGTGCTGTACGTCGGCAAGGCCAAGAACATCCGCAAGCGCGTCACCAGCTACGCCAACCCGAACCGCCAGTCGATCCGCATCCGACGCATGATCGCGCAGACGGTCGAGCTTGAGATCGTCAAGACCGAGACCGAGGCCGAAGCGCTTTTACTGGAATCCGACCTGATCAAGCGCTATGCGCCCAGATACAACATCCTGCTGCGCGACGATAAGTCGTTTCCGATGATTCTGGTCACCGGCGACCATGAATTCCCGCAGATCGTCAAATACCGGGGCGCCAGAAACCGCAACGGGGAATACTTCGGCCCGTTCGCGTCGGTCTGGGCCGTCAACGACACCCTCGGGCTTTTGCAACGCGCCTTTCTGCTCAGGACCTGTTCGGACAACGTGTTCGCCAACCGTACCCGGCCGTGCCTGCTGTTTCAGATCAAGCGTTGCAGCGGTCCCTGTGTCGGGCGGATTTCAAAAGCCGATTACAAGGGGCTCGTCGACGAGGCACGGGAATTCCTGACCGGTGACAGCCAGCGTATTCAGCGCAAGCTGGCGGAGAACATGCAGGCCGCCTCCGACGATCTGGAGTATGAGCTGGCGGCACAGTACCGCGACCGCATTCAGGCCCTGACCCGGGTGCAGTCGCGTCACGAGGCGTTCAGCGCCGGTCTCGACGAAGCGGACGTGATTGCGCTCCATCAGGAAGGCGGCCAGACCTGTGTGCAGGTGTTTTTCTATCGCGGTTCACGCAGCTACGGGAACAGGGCCTATTTTCCCAGCCATGCCCGCGAGGACACCCCGGAAGACGTCATCGAGGCCTTTATCGGTCAGTTCTACGCCCGCACCCAGCCAGCGCGCCTGATCCTGACGTCGCACAAGCTGCCGAACCGGGGGCTTGTCGAGGAAGCGCTCAGGGTTCGTGCCGATCACAAGGTCGAAATCCGCGTGTCGACCCGGGGCGAGAAGAAACGTGTGGTCGACAACGCCGTCAGCAATGCCCGCGACGCCCTGGCCCGGCGCATGTCGGAAAGCGCGTCGCAGCGCCGCCTGCTTGAAGGACTGTCGGCGGCGCTGTCGCTGGACGGGGCACCGGACCGGATCGAAGTTTACGACAACTCGCATGTCTCGGGGACCAATGCCATCGGCGCGATGATTGTCGTCGGGGCCGAAGGCTTCATGAAGAACGCCTACCGCAAGTTCAATATCCGCCGTGCCGGTTCGGGGGGCGCATCCGCCGGCGACGATTACGACATGATGCGTGAAGTACTGGAACGGCGGTTTTCCCGCGCACTCAAGGAAGACCCGGATCGCACCAAGGGGCAATGGCCCGATCTGGTGCTGGTCGACGGCGGCAAGGGGCAGCTTTCCGCCGCCGTCGATGTCTTTGAACAGCTTGGGATCGAAGATGTGCCGCTGGCGGCGATTGCCAAGGGGCCGGACCGGCATGCGGGGCGGGAAAAGATTTTTCTGCCGGGCCGCACGGACGCCATCCAGCTCGGCTACAAGGACCCGGTGCTGTATTTCCTGCAGCGAATTCGCGATGAGGCGCACCGCTTCGCCATCGGCACCCACCGCGCCAAGCGTGGCAAGCAGATCAGCAAGTCGATCCTTGATGAAGTGCCGGGCATCGGTGCCAAGCGCAAGAAGGCGCTGTTGCACCACTTCGGCGCGGCCCAGTCGGTGGCCAGTGCCGGGGTCAAGGATCTGGAAGCCGTTGACGGCGTCAGCCGCGCCATGGCGAAGAAAATCTACGACTGGTTCCATCCCGAGGACTGAGCCATGCTCTACATGATCATCGAGACCTTCAAAGACGGCCCGGAGGCAGTCTATGCCCGCTTTCGCGACAAGGGGCGGATGCTGCCGGACGGACTTGAATACATCGACAGCTGGGTCAGCGAGGACCTGCGGGTGTGTTACCAGATCATGTCGACCGAAGACCGCTCATTGCTGGACACATGGATTTCACGCTGGGACGACATCGTTTCATTCGAGGTGGTCCCGGTTTTGACAAGTTGGTATAAATCGGCCCAAACTCGAATATAGGTCATGCTGCAGGTTTCAACGCCCCCCGGAAACTGGTAAAAGAAGGTTCTCAGGGGGATGGGGATATTCGATCCATCCGGAATTCAGCCAGGGCGGCGGGCATGCTGACAAAAATACCGAATATCCTGACATTGGGGCGGATCGTTGCGATACCGCTGCTGATCGTCGCGCTGATTTTTCTGGATGCCCCGCTCGCCAACTGGATTGCCTTCACCTTCTATACGCTCGCCTGCGTGACGGATTTCTTCGACGGCTACCTGGCGCGTGTGCTTTCCCAGCAATCCGCTTTCGGACGTTTTCTCGATCCGATCGCCGACAAACTGCTGGTGGCGTCGGTGCTTTTGGTGCTGGTCGGCGTGGACCGGATCAATGACGTTACCGTGCTGCCGGCGGCGGTCATCCTGTGCCGCGAAATACTGGTATCGGGATTGCGCGAGTTTCTGGCCGAAGTCCGTGTACGGATGCCGGTGACGGCGCTGGCGAAGTGGAAGACGACGATCCAGATGCTGGCCCTCGGGTTTCTGCTGGTCGGTCCCGCCGGCCCGGATTTCGGGCCGTTCACGACAACTGAAATCGGTATCATCGGTCTGTGGGGGGCGGCGCTGCTGACCCTGGTGACGGGCGCTGATTATCTGATCGTCGGGATCCGCCAGATTGCCGCCGTGGATGAAAAATCAGCCGATGAGGCCGGCAAAGCCGATGACAAGGTGGGTGGCAAGGCTGATGGCAAGGCCAAGGCTGATGGCAAGGCCAAGGCTGACGACGGTAACGGGAAAATCCGTACTGCCGGTTGAACCCTGTGCCCCGTTGGGGGATATTCATCATATACACAAGAAGGCCGACAAGGCGCTGAAGGACATTCAGGTATGAAGATTTTCGGTTTCGCAGGCTGGAGCGGCAGCGGCAAGACGACACTGGTGAAAGCCGTGATCCCGGCGCTGACGGCACGGGACCTCAAAATTTCGACGATCAAGCACACGCACCACAATTTTGACATCGACCGGCCGGGCAAGGATTCCTATGAGCATCGCGCCGCCGGCGCTTCCGAAGTGGTGATCTCGGGCGCGCAACGCTGGGCGCTTTTGCATGAAAACCGGGGTGAGCCCGAGCCGAAGATCGAAGACATGCTGAAACGGATGTCGCCGGTCGATCTGGTTCTGATCGAAGGCTTCAAATCCTATCCGCATGCGAAAATGGAAGTGTACCGTCCGGAAGTCGGCAAGCCTTTGCTGTGCGCGGACGATCCGTCGATTGTCGCCGTGGCGACGACGGCGGACCTTGACGTGACCATCCCCAGGCTTGATCTGGATGATGTCGAGTCCATCGCCGATTTCGTGATCGACTTCTGCGATCTGCCGGCGGAGCGGCGGCATGGCGCAGCTTAAGGACGACTGTTTTGCTTTCGGTGATGCGCTTGTGCCCTTTGACGAGGCCATGGCCGATCTTGCCGTGCGGATCGATACCGTCGTCGAAACGGAAACCGTGCCGCTGATACGGGCCGCCGGCCGTATTCTTTCTCGGGATGTGATTTCGGAACGTAACGTGCCGCCGCACGACAACAGCGCCGTCGACGGCTATGCCGTGTTTTATGCCGATCTGGCAGAGGACGGCGAGACCCGTTTGCCGGTCACCGGACGTGTCGCCGCCGGGCATCCGCTGGGCCGTGACGCGAAGCGGGGCGAGGCCGTGCAGATATTCACCGGTGCCCCGATGCCGGACGGCATGGACACGGTGTTCATGGAAGAGGACTGCGTGCGCGACGGCGATGACGTGATCCTGCCCAGCGGCCTGAAACAGGGCGCGAACCGCCGCTTTGCCGGTGAAGATGTCAAAGACGGCGACGTGATCGTCAAGACCGGGACACGGCTCAGGGCGCAGGATATCGGTCTGGCTGCTTCGGTCGGGCGCAACGCTCTCGAGGTTTATGCCCCGCTGCGGGTCGCCGTATTCTCGACCGGCGATGAAGTCCGTGATCCCAGCGGCGATGCCCCTGACGGGTGCATCTATGACGCCAACCGGTTTGCCGTCATGGCGATGCTGGAAAATCTCGGTGCGTCGGTGACCGATCTCGGCATTCTCGCCGATGACGAGGACGCCATCGCGGATGCGCTGAACGGGGCCGCTGGGGATCATCATCTGCTGATGACGTCGGGCGGGGTTTCGGCGGGCGAGGAAGACCACGTCAAAGCAGCCGTCGAACGTCTGGGCAGCATTCATTTCTGGCGTCTGGCGATCAAGCCGGGACGGCCGATTGCGCTGGGCCAGGTTGGACCGGCCGCGTTTGTCGGGCTGCCCGGCAATCCGGTGGCGGCGATGGTGACGTTTCTGATGGTGGCGCAACCGATGCTGAGAAGGCTCGCGGGTGAAACCGGCTATAAACCGGTGCGTCTGAAAGTTGCCACCGATTTTGCCTACAAAAAGAAATCCGGGCGGCGGGAATGGGTGCGGGCCGGTCTCGGCAGCGATGATGCGGGACGGCCGGTGGCATTCAAGCATCATTCCAGCGGTGCCGGTATCCTGACGTCGATGGCGGCAGCGGACGGGCTGGTCGAAATCGACGAGGATGTCGAGAAGCTGGAAGCCGGGGCATCCGTCACCTACATTCCATTCAATGGTCTGTTAGCGGGGTAGGATTTTGAAACTTCTGTATTTCGCATGGGTCCGCGAACGCATCGGCACCTCGTCGGAGGATGTCGCCCGCCCCGACGGCGTGAACACGGTCGGCGAGCTTATCGGCTGGCTGGCCGGCCGCGGGGGCGGCTACGGTGAAGCGTTTGCCGATCAGGCCCATGTCCGCGCGGCGGTCAATCAGTCGCACGTCGATATGGCCCACCCCGTCAATGATGAGGACGAGATCGCTTTCTTTCCACCGGTCACCGGAGGCTGAAATGATCCGCGTACAGGAGCAGGATTTCGATCTCGGCACCGAGCTGAAAGCGATGAGCGCCGGGAACACATCAATCGGCGGGTTGTGCTCGTTCGTCGGTCTGGTCCGCGACATGGCCGGGAATGCCGATATCGGCGCCATGACCCTCGAACACTATCCCGGCATGACCGAACGCGCGCTGGAAGAGATCGAAGCCGAAGCAATGGCGCGCTGGCCATTGGAAGCGACCCTGATCATTCATCGCTACGGCCGGCTTGAACCTGGCGATCAGATCGTTCTGGTCGCCGCGGCGTCGGCGCATCGCGAAGCCGCGTTCGAGGCCTGTCATTACCTGATCGATTTTCTGAAAACCCGGGCCCCGTTCTGGAAGCTCGAGGATACGGCGGACGGGCCGAAATGGGTCGACGCCAGAGCCAGCGATGATGCCGCGACGGCGCGCTGGGCCGTCAAAAGCGGCGGGGAATAAATCATGAGCAAAGACGAGGGTGACGAGGTTGATCGGGCTTTGCCGGTCAAGGCCTACGAGAATCCTGAATTCATGCGCAGCCGTGATGGACGCTCCCTCAGGATCCTGTCCGAATATCTGGAACCCGAAGCCCGCTTCGAGGAATACAATATCGCCGACACCATCGTGTTTTTCGGTTCGGCCCGGATCAAAAGCCGCGAAGAGGCGGAAAAGCATCTGGATGCGGTAAAGCGGCACGGCGGTGACCTGGCCGAAGCCGAACGCCGGCTGAACATGTCAAAATATTACGAGGCCGCCCGGACACTGGCGAACCGCCTGACCAAATGGTCGAAAACCCTGGAAGGATCGCGGCGCCGTTTTGTGGTCTGCACCGGGGGCGGCCCCGGGATCATGGAAGCCGCCAACCGGGGGGCGTCGGAAGCGGCAGGAATCAATATCGGCCTGAATATCTCACTGCCCCACGAACAGCATGAAAACCCCTACGTCACCCGCGAACTCGGCTTCGAGTTTCACTACTTCTTCATGCGGAAATTCTGGTTCATCTATCTGGCCAAGGCGATGCTCGTATTCCCGGGCGGCTTCGGCACCATGGACGAGTTTTTTGAAACAATGACCCTGATGCAGACCAACAAGCTCAAGAAGCGCGTGCCGACGGTGCTGTTCGGCAAATCCTTCTGGAACGAGACCCTGAATCTGGATGCGCTGATCAAGGCGGGGACCATTGCACCGGAAGATCTCGACCTGTTTCTGACCACGGACGATATGGACGAGGCATTCGACTACATCACGGCTGAACTGACCCGGCATGCCCTGGGTGCGCCGGGGGGCATTTTATAAACGCCGCGCTATTGCCGAAAACATTCAACATGCGTAACTTTATCTGCTGACAGGTTCTGGAAAGGCATAACGGTTTGCCGGAAAACATTTATTCACGTCTGTACAAGACCGGAGAACTTATTTTCCGCCGTGGTGAACCGGGTGTTCATGCCTATTTCATCGAGCGCGGTTCGGTTGATGTGATCATCGAAAAGGATGGCGCGGATTTCGTCATCGCGCAGCTCGGCCCCGGCGAAATCATCGGCGAAATGTCGATGATCGATGATGCGCCCCGGTCCGCCGACGTGATTGCGACGTCGGACACGGAACTGATCGTGATCCAGCGTTCACGTTTCATCAAACCGCTGACGTCCGCCGATCCGATGATGAACCTGATTTTGCGGGTGGTGCTGACACGCTTCAGAAACGCGCAGAACAGGTATTCCGGTCTGAATCTGCAAGATACCGGACAGAATTCCTCGCTTGAAGAAATCCGTGCCATGGCGTTCCAGCGTATCCATGATGAACGCGACCTGCTGTACGGGCTCGAGAAGCAGCAGTTCCAGATGCACTATCAGGCGATCATTTCCCTCGCGACCGGCAAGATCGCCGGTTTCGAGGCTCTGATGCGCTGGCAGAAGGACGACGGCTCGTTCGTGCCACCGGACCGCTTTATCCCGCTTGCCGAAAATACCGGGTTGATTGTCGAGCTGGGCCGGTTTGCCCTGGAATCCAGCCTGAGGGATCAGAATCTTTTCGCAAAGGCGTTTGCCGAACTGCATCCGGATGATCCGCTGCCGTTCATGAGTACCAACGTATCGGGACTGCAACTGTCTGACCTGAACGAAATCGACAGGATCGGCGAGATCATCCACGCCAGCGGTGTCGATCTGGAGCAGGTGAAACTGGAAATCACCGAAACCCTGATGGTTGAAAATCCCGATCACGCGGCGCATGCGCTGAAAAAGCTGAAAGCCCTCGGCATATCGCTGGCCATTGACGATTTCGGCACCGGGTATTCAAGCCTCAGCTATCTGCACATGTTCCCTCTGGATACGCTGAAAATCGACCGGGCCTTCGTCAACAGCATGGACGAAACCGAAAACAGCAAACGCATCGTTCACAGCATCATCGGGCTGGCCCAGGCGCTGGATATGAACATCGTCGCCGAGGGCATTGAAACCGAAGCCCAGCAGGTACGCCTCAAAAATCTCGATTGTCATTTCGGTCAGGGCTACCTGTTCGCCAAGCCGCAGCCCGCCGATGATGCCTTTGCACTGATAAAATCCGGAAAGACATGGTCAGTTTAGCCTTTTTCCGGGCTGACTGACGAACGACAATATCTCCTGACCCAACGGAGGACAGCAATGAAATATTCACTCGGTGAAGACCGGGTTACGACCCGTGGCGACGATTACTGGATTGCCCCCAATGCATCGGTGATCGGCAAGGTGACCCTGGAGGCGGGGGCCAGCGTCTGGTTCGGTGCCGTGATCAGGGGCGACAACGATCCGATCATTGTCGGTGAAGGCACCAACATTCAGGAAAACAGCGTTCTGCATACCGATCCCGGATATACCCTGACGCTCGGAAAGGACGTGACGGTTGGTCACATGGCGATGCTGCATGGCTGCACGGTCGGCGACAATACGCTGATCGGGATCGGCGCCGTGGTGCTTAACGGCGCCAAAATCGGCAAGAACTGCATTATCGGCGCCAAGACGCTGATCACGGAAAATACCGAAATCCCCGACGGCTCGCTGGTCGTCGGTGCGCCCGGCCGGGTGATCCGCCAGCTCAAGGAAGATGCCATCGCCAATGTGCACCGGATCGCGGTTCATTACGTCGAACGCTGGAAGCGCTTCAAGACCGACATGGTCGAGGACGGCAATTGAGATGCTGCCGATCGACCACTTTCTAAGGGCCGCACAGCGCTTCCCGAACAGGATCGCCGTTCGCGACGGCGATATGGAACTGACCTATGCGGCACTGGCACGCAAGGCCAATGCCCTGGCCGCCGCGCTGCAGGATATCGACCCCGCCCCGCAGACCCGGGTCGGCATCTGCGGCTACAACACGTTCGAGCATCTTCTCGCCTGGCTGGCGGTGTTCGCTGCCGGCAAAACCTGGATTCCGCTGAACCCGCGCAACGGCAAGCCGGAGCTGGACCGGATCTGCGACGTGACGGCCCCCGGTATCGTCGTTGTCGATGCTGACTGCTGGGACAGGGTCGACAGCGGTGGCGCCGTGCGGCTGATCGGCAAGCCGGGTTCAGCGGCGGACGGCACCTCTATCGCGGATCTGGTCAGCCGTTTCGACGGGCAGAAACCGGTGCGCCACGACCTCAGCCTCGATGATATTCAGGCGATCAAGTTTACCGGCGGCTCAAGCGGGCAGCCCAAGGGCTGCATGCAGACCTACCGGGTCTGGAATAGCTGTGTCGCATCGATGCTGCATGAATTCGGGTTCGACGCTGATGACCGGCATCTGCTGGCAGCACCCATGACCCATGGCACAAATACGCTGATCATGCCGATGTTTGCCGTCGGCGGGATGCAGGTGTTCATGGGACCGGCCAAGCCGGCGTCGATTATCGACGCCATGGAGCGCGACCGGATCACCTGTTTCTTCGTGCCGCCGACCGTGGTCTACATGATGCTGGACGAGCCGGGCATCGAAAAACGGGATTTCAGCGCCATGCGGCATCTGATCGTCGGCGGTGCGGCGATCCGCAAGGACGAAGTGCCGCGCGCGATGAAGGTGTTCAACAATGCGGTTGAAACCTGTTTCGGCCAGACCGAAGCCCCGCAGATTGCGATCTGCATGCGGGCCAGGGAATGGGCCGATCCGGAAAACTGGGCGTCCACGGGCCGCGCTACGTTCATGACCCGTGTCGAAACCATGGACCCCGAGGGCAACATCCTTGAGCCGGGTGAAACCGGCGAGATCGTGCTCAAGGGTGATCTGGTCATGAAGGGGTATCTGGACATGCCCGACAAGACCGCCGAGACGATCATAGACGGCTGGCTGCATACCGGCGATGTCGGCGTCATCGACGAACGCGGGTTCGTCTATATCAAGGACCGCATCCGCGATGTCGTGATCACCGGCGGCTTCAATGTCTATCCGAGCGATGTCGAGGCCGTGTTGGGCCAGCATCCGATGGTCAGCGAATGCGTGGTCTTCGGCGTGCCGGACCGGAAATGGGGCGAAGCCCTGACGGCGGCGGTCGAAGTCCGCCCCGGTAGTGACGTCAGCGGCGACGAGATCGCCGCCTTCGTCAAGGAGCGGCTGGACTCGGTGAAAACCCCGAAAGTCGTCCACATCGTCGACGAACTGCCCCGGTCCCCGGTCGGCAAGGTGCTGCGCCGCGAGGCCAGGGAAAGGTTCACCCCCAGGGACGGAGAAACGGCAGCATGAGCGGCAACGGCAAACCGACGACCAGACTGGCGACCCACACCAACGAGGAACTGTATTACCGCGACGACGGCCTTGTCGGCGAGCTGATGGGCAACGTCTCGTTTACCGACATGATGTTCATGCACATCATGGGGCGGAAGGGGACTGCGGGCGAAATCGCGATTCTGGATGCGGTCCTTGTCACCCTTATGGAACACGGCCTGACACCCAGCGCCATCGCCACGCGGCTGACCTATCATTCCGCCCCGGAAGCGCTGCAAGCCGCCGTTGCGGCGGGGCTGCTCAACGTCGGCTCGCAATTCGTCGGCACCATGGAAAATGCCGCCAGGCTGCTGATGAGCCTTTTGCAGGATGAAGAAGGCTTCGATGCCGCCGCACGCCGGGAAATCCGCGCCCTCAGGGCGGCCAGGAAACCGCTGCCCGGTTTCGGCCACCATCTGCACAAGCCCGATGATCCCAGAACGGCACGGCTGTTTGAAATCGCCCTGTCGCAGGACGGCATCGACGGCATCTACATCGACGCCATGCAGCGCCTTTCCGGGATCGTCGACGATGAACTGGGCCGGCACCTGACGATCAACGCCACTGGCGCGGTCGCGGCGGTGATGCTGGAGATCGGTGTCGAGCCCGAAATCATGCGCGGTTTTTCCGTGATCAGCCGGGCCGCCGGCCTTGTTGCGCATATCCGCGAAGAACAGAGCAACCCGACCGCGCGTCACATCTGGGATGTTGTCGAAGAAACCATCCCTTATGTGGGTGACGCCCCCATTGATGAAACAGAGGACCACTGAGCATGTTCTGGAAAACCGATGAACCGCACGGCTTGCCGCGCAACCCGTTCAAGAGCTGTGTCATTCCGCGCCCGATCGGCTGGATTTCGACGATCGGCCCGGACGGGGTCGGAAACCTGTCGCCGTATTCGTTCTTCAACGGGGTCTCCGGCGAGCCGCCGATGGTGATGTTCGCGAGCGGCAGCCGCGGGCCGGGGGAGCCCAAGGACAGTATTTACAACGCCGAGCAGACGGGGGAGTTCGTCTGCTCCATGGTGTCCTATGAGCTGATCGATACCATGAACGATTCCAGCGCCGGATACGCGGCCGATGTGGATGAAGCGGAACTGCTCGGCATCGAAATGGAGCCCTCGGAACTGGTCAGGCCGCTCCGGGTCAAGGCCGCGCCGATCCATCTGGAATGTACGTTCATCGGCAAGATGGACCTGCCGGCGGACAGCAACGGCGGCGGCAACGCGCTCTGCGTCGGCCGTGTCATCGGTGTGCATATCAAGGACGAATTCCTCAAGGATGGTATGGTCGATGTCCTGAAGATCCGTCCGGTCGCCCGGCTCGGCTACATGGATTACACCTCCGTCGAGGACGTCTTCACGCTCATGCGCCCGAACATGAAATCGGCGGCGGAATAGGGATCAGGTCTCTTTTTTAAACGTCACCGAGCGAATGATATCTTCCGCATCCTGCCTGTTCTTGTCGAAGAAATACAGGGCTGGGGCATGGTACAGAATAAAATAGAATTTTCCGTCATTCTGT
This sequence comes from Rhodospirillales bacterium, assembly GCA_040218645.1. GTDB lineage: Bacteria > Pseudomonadota > Alphaproteobacteria > Rhodospirillales > Casp-alpha2 > UBA4479. The sequence goes on along the minus strand of JAVJQZ010000016.1, from coordinate 294,662 downwards.
GCCCCGGCGATGATCGCGCGTTTGTGTAGGCCACTTTTTGTATGGAAGTCGAATTCGGCCCGGATCCCCTGCGCCGCACCAAAGGGTTCGGGGCGGATTTCGCTGAACGAAATCTTCTCGGCACCGCTGGCGACAAAGCTGTCATGAATAAACTGCTGAAGCTCGATCAGGCTCAGGTCTGATTTGTAGGGAGGCTGTTCGAGTTGTGTCGGCGCCGTAAATAAGTGCTCCTTTTCTTTGACGCCTGTAGACAGTTGCAGGGCCTGAATCGCAAATCCATCCTTGGTCAGAGAATGAATGTGGCCGTGTTGTGAGCGGCTCCAGGCTGAATCGACGGTAACAAAATACGCCCCGCCCACATCGATTTTACCGGGTTCCACCAGTGAATAGGCCGTGCAGGCGTTCACGATCAGAGCACAGATGACGATGAGCTTTTTCAAGAGGACACACTCCCTGAATTGTTGATCATATACTGGATCAATTTTCTGTCTTTTGCGTTGGGTTTGAGCTGCAGATAGCGGTTTAACGCAGCGCGCGATTTTTCATGATTGGATTTCTTGTGATAGATCAGCCCCGCTGCCCGGTATGCTTCTGCCGGCGTACCCGGTAACGCGAGGCATTTTTCATAAGCTTTCAGAGCCCGGTCGATGTCGGCGATCCGGTCATCCTCGTCCTCGGCGTCCTCGTCCGCTTTTTTGTCCCGGTTGCGATAAATCTCACCCTGGAAGAAAGCGATTTCCGCTTTGTCGTGGCCATATTCCTCGAGGATTTCCAGCAACGCTAGCGAGTTTTTCCAGTTCCGAAGCCGGACTTCATCCTGCAAAAAACGGAACTTCCAGGGGCCGACGATTTTATCAAACCGCTCTTCGTTCGTGACTCCCCACTTATCCGGTCCCTGTAACTTGTTGGATATCGCCGTGAGGGATTTCAAACGCTCCCCGTCAGATGGGTGGGTACTGGAAAAGGATGTCGATGTGGAAACCTCATCCGGATCCTTGTCGGGATCGCGCTCACGCACCAGCAGTTTCCAGACATTCGCCGCCTCGCGTGTGTCATATCCGCGCAGGTGTAACAGGTTGATGCCGATCAGGTCAGCTTCACGTTCATGGTCGCGGTTAAATGAAAACTGGGAACTGATCAAAGCCAGGTTCATCAGGTCCGCGACACCAGGAGCGCCCATGCCAGCCGCAAGTATGCCAAAAACAGCGCTAAAGTCGGATTTGGCAACGGTATCATCCAGACCCTGTATGCTGTGCCGCCTGATGTAGTGCCCGACCTCATGACCGAGAACGGAGGCCAGCTGGGCTTCGTTCTGGGTACGCAGCAGGAAGCCCGTATAAATCGTCATCATGCCGTTCGGCGCCATGGTTGCGTTGAACAGCGGGATGCGCTGCGTGTAGACCCGGACGTCTTGGCAGTAAGGGCCACTCATTTTACAGGCAATTTCGGTGAGGTAGGAATTTAATTTTTCATCTTGGACCCGGTTTCCGGCGCTCTTTTGCTTTTCTTCGATCTTGTCCAGTTGCAGCCAGATACCGGCTTCACGAGTATCGAGGGCAGGCCGGACACCGGGCGGAATATCCTTGTAAGCATATGGGTTCTTGCCGATCTCGAAATTGATGTCCTGAGCGCCAACGGCATCCTGACCGGCGAGGATATGATTCTCGGCAGTCGAAATATCCGCGGCGGACGAACCGGCCGGAACCCATTTGCTGGTCCCCGTTGTCTGACAGGCGGAGATCACGACCGATGCGGCGAACAGACACAGCAAACGTGAACAGGAAAAAATCACTTGGGGAATTCCTGCATCAGTGAGGTCATGGTCTCTTTTGCGGGTTTCTCGGTTCGGATGTCACCTGCGCCACGGGCTAGCTGATTGAACCAGGCAAGCTCACCGCTATCCAGATCGACAAGTGCTGCAGCACCCTGTTGAATGCCGCCCTGCAGGGCGACGCCGAAGAGAATGGCCGCAACGGCTATCGCGGCGGCGCGTTCAGCCGTTGCATAACTGTCCTTGACCGAAATAAACAAAGCGTAGTCGGCATCATAGCGTTCGCTGATGCTGTCGATGGTGTCGCCCATGGTCCAGTCGAACTGTTCTTTTTTACTCGGCAGGGCCATGGCAGGTATATAGTGGTGAACGGATATTGCATTTGCGACTGTACTGAAGAGTTTCACCAGTTGTTCGTCGCTTTCCTTGTACTGGGAGGTTTCATCCGGGGGGGTGTAAAAAACGATTTCAGCATTGCGTTCGCTGAGAAAACCATCCAGTGAGGTTTTCAGATGAGTTTGTGCCGCTTCTGTCCAGTCTGCGCGGATCGTTGCAACGCCCCCCAGGGATACTTCGCTCAGTTCAACGTCCATAGGCATAACCAGTATTCGCGCTTTATCCTCAGACCGCTTCAGGACGTCACTGGTATAAACAGCTGTTGTCTGACAGGCAGACAGCAGAAATGCGATTACTGTGATTCCTGCAAAAATTTTGGCAAACCGCCCACGGATTAACTTCATATTCAATCGCCCCCTAAATCCCCTCATGAATACCTATGATGGTATTTTGGGAATTATCATCAACAAAAGTGTTTTCATCCGCAACCCAGAACTTGGCTCTTATCCCTTGATTACCTTATGCATAACTTTAGGCTATTTTTTGCGACCACTTCAGGGAGGAGCATGAAAAAATGCCCGAAACCATCAAATTAACGGCGTCCGACGGTCACGCGTTCGATGCCTACAGGGCCGACCCCGTCGGCAAAGCCCATGGCGGCATCATCGTCATTCAGGAAGTTTTCGGTGTGAACGTGCACATACGCGACCTGGTCGAACGCTGGGCGGCGGTCGGCTATACGGCGATCGCCCCGGCGCTGTACGACCGCTGGGAACCGGGCTTCGAGGTCGGCTATGAGCCCGCCGACATTGAAAAGGGACGCGCCCACAAGGCGACCGCCAACGAGCACCTGGACGGCGTCATGGCGGATGTCGATGCCGCCCGCGCGGCGATTGCCGATGTCGGCCGGGTCGGTGCCGTCGGTTACTGCTGGGGCGGGTTCGTGACGTATCTGGCCGCCTGCCGGCTCGATATCCAGGCCGCCAGCGGCTATTACGGCGGCGGTATCGCCGAGGTTGCCGGTGAGGCCCCGAAATGCCCGACGATCCTGCATTTCGGCGACAGCGATGGCTCGATCCCGATGAGCGATGTCGAGACCGTGCGCAAGGCACAACCGGGGGTCGGCATCCACATTTATGAAGCCGGCCACGGGTTCCACTGCGACATGCGGGGGAGCTACGATCCGCCTGCCGCCGCCATTGCCGGGATGCGCACGACGCAGCTGTTCGAGGCGGTTCTGCGGCGTGGAGAGAACGTATGAGCGATGCGGCGCAGACACCGATGATCGGTGTGATCGGCGGCAGCGGTCTTTACGAAATCGACGGTCTGGAAGACGCCCGCTGGGAAAGCGTGAAGACCCCCTTCGGCGATCCGTCCGACGATATTCTGCGGGGCACGCTGGACGGCGTCGAAATGGCCTTTTTGCCGCGCCATGCCCGCGGCCACAGCATTCCGCCGTCGGACCTGAACTTCCGCGCCAACATCGACGCGCTGAAACGGATTGGTTGTACCGAAGTCCTGTCGCTGTCGGCGTGCGGTTCGCTCAAGGCGGAATACCCGCCGGGGACGTTCGTTGTCGTCGATCAGTTCATCGACCGCACCTTCGCCCGCACCAAAAGCTTTTTTGCGGAAGGTCTGGTGGCCCATGTCGGGTTCGGGCATCCGGTGTGTTCGCGTCTCGGCGATGCGCTGACGGAAAGCCTCGCGGCACTGGATATCCCGCATGCCCGGGGCGGCACATACCTGGTCATGGAAGGGCCGCAGTTTTCAACCATCGCGGAGTCCAATCTCTATCGCCAATGGGGGTGTGACGTCATCGGCATGACCAACATGCCCGAAGCCAAACTCGCCCGCGAAGCCGAGATGTGTTACGCCTCCGTCGCCATGGTCACGGATTACGACTGCTGGCACCCGGATCACGACCATGTCACGGTCGAAGCGATCATCGCCGTGCTGGTCGGCAATGCCGACAAGGGCCGCTCGCTGGTCAGGGACGTGGTGCCGCGCCTCAAGGGCCGGACGGAACTCTGTCATCAGGGCTGCCATACGGTGCTGGACAACGCCATCATCACCCATCCGGACAAGCGTGACCCCGGCCTCGTCGCCATGCTCGATGCGGTCGCAGGGCGCGTGCTGTAAGCCGGGGCATATGGAGCTGCGTCAGGCAACATCAGCCGATACGGACCGTATTCGCGAAATTGCCCGTTGTGCCTATGATAAGTACGTGGCGAGGATCGGCCGTGAACCGGCACCGATGATTGCGGATTTTGCGGCCCATATCTCCCGCAATGAAGTCATCGTGGCGGTATCCGGCGGTGTCGTTTGCGGCTATATCGTTTCCTTTGCACGGGCGGATGATTATTTTGTCGAAAATGTTGCCGTTGATCCGGCGGCGGCGGGCGGCGGGATCGGCAGGGCTTTGATGTCGCATGCCGAGAATGCGGCCAATGAACAGGACCGTAATCTCGTCCGTCTTTATACGAACGTGAAAATGCACGAGAACTTTTCCTTCTATGAGGCACTTGGGTATCGTAAAACCCAACAAGTGACGGAGAACGGGTTTCACCGGGTGTATTTTGAAAAGGCACTGGATTAGCTATGAAAGTCGACGGCACTCCCTATCGCACCATCTGGCTCGCCGAAGACGGCTGGGCGGTCGAGATCATCGACCAGACGCGGCTGCCGTTCGAGTTTGTCACCGTGCGGCTGGAAAACGCCGACGATGCGGCGGTGGCGATCCGTGACATGCTTGTGCGCGGAGCGCCGCTGATCGGCGCCACGGCGGCTTATGGGATGGCGCTGGCGATGCAGGCGGACGCAACGGACGCCGGTCTTGAGGCGGCCCATGACAAACTGCTGGCGACACGGCCGACGGCAGTCAATCTGCGTTGGGCGCTGGACGACATGAAGGCTCTGCTGGGGCCGCTGTCGGAAAACCAACGCGCACAGGCCGCGTACGCACGGGCCGCCGAAATCTGCGATGAAGACGTGGAAATATGTTCCGCGATCGGCGACAACGGCCACGCCATCATCCGCGATATCGCCGCGACCAAACCGGGCGAGACGGTCAATATCCTGACCCATTGCAACGCCGGCTGGCTGGCGACGGTGGACTGGGGGACTGCGCTGGCGCCGATCTACAAGGCCTTCGACGCCGGCATTCCGGTGCATGTCTGGGTCGATGAAACCCGGCCCCGCAACCAGGGCGCCAGCCTGACGGCGTGGGAACTGGGCCGCCACGGTGTGCCGCTGACGATCATCACCGACAACGCCGGCGGGCACCTGATGCAGGAGGGACGCGTCGACATGTGCATCGTCGGCACCGACCGCACCACAGCGTCGGGCGATGTCTGCAACAAGATCGGCACCTATCTGAAAGCCCTGGCCGCCGATGACAACGGTGTGCCGTTCTATGTCGCGCTGCCATCACCGACCATCGACTGGACGCTGGATGACGGCATGGACATCCCGATCGAGGAACGATCCGCCGACGAGGTCACGAAAATCCAGGGCAGGACGGCGGACGGTAATGTCGTCACCGTTGAAATCGTCCCCGACGGCGCCAAGGGCGGCAACCCGGCCTTTGACGTGACGCCGTCGCGGCTCGTCACCGGACTGATCACCGAACGCGGCGTCTGCGCCGCGTCGAAAGAAGGCCTCAGGGGATTGTTCCCGGAAAAGGCCTGAACGCTATTCGTGCCGTATGTTCATGTGGCGCACTGAGTGAAATCCATCGTTCTTTGGGAGGGACGTCATGAAAATCGTCATTACCGGCGGCACCGGTTTCCTTGGCCGTCTTCTGGCCGAACGTGCGCTTGCGCGCGGTGATCAGGTAACCCTGTTTGATATCGCCTCGCCGCCGGGCGGTCTGGGCGGGCTCGACGGCAAGGCCGACGTGATCCTCGGCGACATCACCGATGCCGCGACGGTCAACGCCGTCATCGCGGGCAGTGACGCGGTGGTGCATCTGGCATCGATGGTCAGTGCCGGATCGGAAGCGGATTTCGATGCCGCCATGCGGGTCAATCTGGACGGTGGGCGGACAGTGCTGGAAGCGGTCCGCGCCAACGGGCCTCAAACCAGATTGCTGTTTACCTCAAGCCTCGCCGTGTTCGGCGGTGCCGCCATGCCGCCGTCGGTGGACGGCATGACCCGGCCGGTGCCGCAAAATACCTACGGCATGACCAAGACGGTCATGGAGCTGCTGATCAACGACATGAGCCGCAAGGGCTTCTTCGATGGCCGTACCGGCCGCTTGCCGACGGTGATCGTGCGTCCCGGCAAGCCGAACACGGCGGCGTCGAGCTTTGCCAGCGGCGTGATCCGCGAGCCGCTGACCGGCGATGTCTGCGAACTGCCAGTCAGTCGAGACCTGACGCTGTGCGTCGGCGGTTACAGAACCGTCGCCGACGGGTTGATGGCGATGCTCGATGCGCCCGCCGAGAGTTATGGCGACGACCGGGTGGTCAACCTGCCCAACATCACCGTCAGCGTCAGCGACATGATCGCCGCCACCAAAACCGTGGCGGCGCGTCACGGCATCACGCTGGGCACCATCGAGGACACACCCAACGAGACGGTCCGTGCCATTGTCGGCAGCTGGCCCAAGGCGATGGATGCATCGCGGGCGTTGGCGCTCGGGTGCCCGCAGGATACGGACCTGGAGGCGATTATCGAGGCGTTCGTCGAGGATTACCTGCAGGGCTGACGTCTGAATAAGTGGAGAATCACCCCTCCGCGACGTCGCGGGCCATCCGCGCCGCCAGGCCGGTATAGGCTTCGGGGTCGAGCAGGCTGTCGATCTCGTCCTCGCTGAGGGCATCGGTCACGGCGGGCAGCCGCATCAGGGCATCGCGCATCGACGTGTTCTCCTTGAAGGCCGTGGTGCAGGCGTGATGAAGGATATCGTGCGCTTTCTGCCGGCCCAGCTTTTCACCCAGCGACATCATCACCGCTTCCGAAAGCGTCAGGCCATTGGTGATGTCGAGATTGCGGCGCATGTTGGCGGCGCGGACATCCAGCCCTTCACAAAGTACGATGGTCTTGGCGAGCGCGGCATCGGCCTGACACACGGTACGGGCGATGAATTCGCGTTCGGTGTTGAGCGCGATCTTGTCGCGTTCGTTTTCACTGACCAGGGTTTCGAACGCGACCGACACGCTGGAGCGCACTGTGCGCGCCAGACCGGCAATGCTCTCGCAGATCGCCGGGTTACGCTTGTGCGGCATGGTCGACGAACCGACCTTGCCGGCGGGATAGGGTTCCTCGACTTCCTGCAGTTCGGTCTTGGTCATCAGAAACAGTTCGTTGGCGATCTTGCCGCAGGTGCCGGCGATCATCGCCAGCACGGAGACCATCTCGACCAGCCGGTCGCGGGCGGTGTGCCAGGTGATGGCCGGTTCCTCGAGTTCCAGATTGCGCATCAGTTTTTCACGCACGGCAAAGCCCTGATCGCCGAGTGCGGCCAGCGTGCCGACGGCGCCGCCGAACTGTCCGGCCAGGAGCCGCGGGCGCATTTCGTCGATCCGGGTCTGGTGACGGCGGACTTCGTCGAGCCAGATGGCGGCCTTGTAGCCGAAGGTCACCGGCTGCGCATGCTGGCCGTGGGTGCGGCCGGGCATGGCCGTGGCGGCATGGGTCACCGCATGGTCGGCCAGGCTGTCGGCGAGACTGTCGAGTCGGCCGGTGATGACATCGATGGCGTCCCTGATCTGCAGGATCATCCCGGTGTCGGTGATGTCCTGTGTCGTCGCCCCCCAGTGAACATATTCGCCGAGCCCGTCCGGGCACTTCGCGGCGATCATGCGGACCAGCGGGACGATCGGGTGGGCGGTGCGATCCATCTCGCGCTTCATTTCAGAAAGATCGTAATCGGCGGCATCCCCGGCATCGCGGATGGCGTCAGCGGCCTCGTCGGGGATGATGCCCAGTTCGGCTTCGGCTTCGGCCAGGGCGACCTCGACATCCAGCCAGGCCTGGACGGTGCGGATATCGGAGAAAATCTCCCGCATTTCGCTGGTTGAGAACTGATCACGAAACAATTCGCTGTCGATAACGTACGCGGCCATGGGAAAGACTCCTGTGGGGAAACGCCTGTTTATATCCGGCAGAGATTGGACGGCATCCTCTCGGGACCGTCAACGCCGACGGGATTGTTTTTCCCGGGCTTGAAAAATTAAATATTCTAGTGACATGCCTATATAGTTATGTAACTAGTTGATAAATGAAACAGGAACGTACTGCGCTCAAAATCAGCGCCACGGATGCCAATCAGCGGTTTTCGCGCCTCCTCGCCGAAAGCGAAGAGGGACGTGATGTGATCATCACCAAGCGCGGCCGCCCGGTTGCACGGCTGCTGTCGATGCATGCCGACACCAAAGCCGTCCCGCTGGTGGGCGCACCGGCGGACGCCGACATCCCGGATGTCGACAAGCGCCGGGCCTTGATCGAAACCTGCCGGCGGATGAATGCGGTGGGCTTGAATCAGGGCACCAGCGGCAATGCGTCAATCCGCGTCGACGGCGGGCTGCTGATTACGCCGTCCGGGCTCGATTACGACAGGACCGAGCCGGTGGATATCGTGAAAATCGATTTTGAGGGCCGTGTGCTGCGCGGCCACCGCGCCCCGTCGAGCGAATGGCACTTCCATTGCCGGGTCATGGAAGCCCGCCCCAAGGCAGGCGCACTGCTGCACAACCACTCGATCAACGCAACGACACTAGCCTGTCTCAGCCGGGGCATCCCGCCGTTTCATTACATGGTGGCGGTGGCCGGTGGGCGCGATATCCGCTGTGCACCCTATGCGACGTTCGGGACCGAGAAGCTTGCCGATGCGGTGCTGGAAGCGCTCGACGGACGCCTCGCATGTCTGATGGAAAACCACGGCATGATCGTGCTGGGCCGCGATATCGAAGATGCCTTCAAACGCGCCGTCGAGATCGAAACCCTGGCCGCGCAGTATCTGAAGGCGCTGGCCGTGGGCAAACCGAAACTGCTGACCGTCGGCGAGATGGAGGTGGTACTGGAGAAATTCAAAAATTACAGTGCCTGGGCCGACCCGAAGCGCTGAGCGCTGATACAAAAAAGCCCCGGAAGAAAGAACCCAGACATGAAGATTCCAGAACTGCCGTTTACCCTGACCAACTGGGATGAGGTCGACCCCGTCGTTTATCCGGGCGAAACCGGCGAGGCGATCTGGCGGACCCTGAATATCGGCGATATCCGGGTCCGGGTTGTTGAATATTCACCCGGCTATCTGGCCGATCACTGGTGCGATCGCGGGCATATTCTGTATGTTCTCGAGGGTGAACTGACCAGTGAACTCAAGGACGGCCGCAGCGTCGTCATGACCCCGGGGATGAGCTATCAGGTCTCCGATTTCGGGGATGCGCCGCACCGCTCCCGGACAAAGGTCGGCGCGAAGCTGTTCATCGTCGATTGAGACAGTGAAATAAATATCTCAAGCCGAGAATATCGATTGCGGAAAATCGAAATCAGGCATATATGATCGCGCGAAACGCGGCAGCTCCCGCGTTTTGGCCGGGTGCCGAAGGTTCGGCATCGCCATCCAGGTTTTAATCAAATGTCCAAAAATATCCGCTCGCTTGCACAGCTTGTGCTTGCTGCCGTTCTGCTTGTGCAGGCGCATACCGCCGTTGCACAGACGTCGACCCAGGTGACCAATGCCCAGGAATGCGCCCAGGGGATTGCCGATACGAAAGAAGCCAAAGCCAGCAATCCGGATCTTGGTCCCAAAGCCGCCAAGATATTTGACGAGATCGTGGAACTTGCCGCGAAGCGTTGCGAACAGAATGAATTCGCCTATGCCGCAGAACTTCTGAACGTCGCGCGCGGGATGGTGGCTTCCGAATAGTCTTTCCGGAAGCGGACAACAAAAAAGCCCCGGTCGTGAGGCCGGGGCTTTTCGTTTGGACTGGCCGGCGAACTGTTAGTGCAGATCGGACCAGATTTTCCGTTTCAGGGCATATAGCATCGCGGTGAGCACGATCAGGAACAGCATCACCTTGATGCCAAGGTTCTTGCGGTGTTCAAGCTCCGGCTCGGACGCCCATGCCAGGAAGGTGGTGACGTCGGACGCCATCTGTTCGGTCGTCGCGGCCGTGCCGTCTTCATAATCGACGATACCTTCGCCGAGCGGCGGTGCCATCGAGATCGAATGACCCGGGAAGTAAGTGTTGTAGTACTTGCCGGCGGGCAGCGAGAAGTCGGCCGGCGGGTTTTCTACATACCCGGTCAGCAGGGCATAGAGATAATCCGCGCCCAGTGCGAAACCGGACGGATGAAAAAGTGACACCCGCAGGGCGGAATCGCCACCGGCGCCACGGGCCTTGGTGATCAGCGACAGATCCGGCGGGGTTGCGCCACCGTTGGCGGCGGCTGCCGCCTTGTCGTTGGCGAACGGTGCCGGCCAGCGATCGGCCGGGGTAGCCGGACGGGAGAACATGTCACCATCGTCGTTCGGGCCGTCCTGGACTTCATAGGACGCGGCAATCGCCTTGACCTCGTCTTCGTTGTAGCCGAGTGCGCTCAGATTGCGGAACGCGATCAGATCCATCGAGTGACAGTTGGCGCAGACATTACGGTAGACCTGGAAGCCGCGCTGCAGGGCGGCGCGGTCATAGGTGCCGAAGATGCCGTTGAACGACCAGTCCTTCGACGGCGGCGTAACGCCGGCGCCGGCGGCCTGGGCATTGCCGGCACCCGCGAGGATGCCGAGACCGAGTGCAATGGCGGTGAGGGTTTTTGTCATTTTCATGGTCTTACTCCGCCGCCTGGGTAACCGAGGCCGCAATGCTGTCCGGCAGCGGTTTGGGCCGCTCCAGAATGCCGACCAAAGGCACGATGATAATGATGTGGAAGAAGTACCAGAACGTCGTCCACTGACCGATGGTGACCAGAATGCCTTCCGGCGCCTGGCCGCCGACCCATCCGAGGATGAGGCAGTCGATGGCAAAGACCCAGAAGAAGAACCGGTACATCGGACGATACTTCGCGGAACGGACGCGCGAGCGGTCGAGCCACGGCAGGAAAAGCAGCACCAGGATCGACGCGAACATTGCGATCACCCCGGCCAGTTTCGCCGACATAAGAACGCCGCCGAGCGAGATCACCTGATACACCCAGTAATCCGAGGTGAAGGCCCGCAGGATCGCGTAGAACGGCAGGAAGTACCATTCCGGCACGATGTGCGGCGGCGTCACCAGCGGATCGGCCATGATGTAGTTGTCCGGGTGACCGAAGTAGTTCGGTGCGAAGAAGATGAAGAACGCGAAGAAGATCAGCATGATCCCGAGACCGTACAGATCCTTGATCGTGTAGTACGGGTGGAATGGGATGGTGTCCTGTTTCTCGTCCTTGATTTCAACGCCGGTCGGGTTGTTCGAGTGGTGCATGTGCAGCGCCCAGAGGTGCAGGAACACAAGACCGACGATCACGAACGGCAGCAGATAGTGCAGCGAGAAGAACCGGTTCAGCGTCGGGTTGTCGACGACGAAGCCGCCCCACAGCAGGGTCACGATCCATTCGCCGACCAGCGGAATGGCCGAGAACAGGTTGGTGATCACGGTCGCGCCCCAGAAACTCATCTGGCCCCACGGCAGCACGTAGCCCATGAATGCCGTCGCCATCATCGCCAGCAGGATGAAAACACCGATCATCCAGAGAATTTCACGCGGCGCCTTGTAGGACCCGTAATAGAGACCCCGGAACATGTGGATGTAGACGACGATGAAGAACATGCTGGCGCCGTTCATGTGAATGTAACGGATCAGCCAGCCGCCGTTGACGTCGCGCATGATGCGTTCGACCGAGCCGAAGGCCATGTCGACATGCGGCGTGTAATGCATCGCCAGCGTGATACCGGAAACGATCATGATCACGAGCACGATCCCGGCCAGCGAACCGAAGTTCCAGAAGTAGTTCAGGTTCTTCGGGGTCGGATACTGATGCAATTGCGAATCCAGGAAAGAAAAGATCGGCAGACGATGCTCGATCCAGTTCACGACCCGGCTGTTGGATTGGAAATTCGAGGTTCCACTCATAGTTTTTATCCCCCTCAGCCGATCAACACGCTGGTGTCGCTGGTGAATTCATAGGACGGCACCGGAAGGTTGGTCGGTGCGGGACCCTTGCGGATGCGGCCGGACGTGTCGTAGTGCGACCCGTGGCAGGGGCAGAACCAGCCGCCGAAGTCGCCCTTGGTGTCGCCCTGTTTCTGGCCCAGCGGAATGCAGCCGAGGTGGGTGCAGACGCCGACCATGATCAGCCACTCGGGCTTCTGGACGCGTGCCGTATCGGCCTGCGGGTCCGGCAGTTCCGCCAGATTGACGGTTTCTGCAGCCGAAATCTCTTCAGGCGTGCGATGACGGATAAAGACGGGCTTGCCGCGCCAGATCACCGTGATGCTCTGGCCGACTTCAATCTGCGAGATATCAACCTCGGTCGATGCCAGCGCCAATGTATCCGCTGCCGGGTTCATCTGGTCGATGAACGGCCACACAGCCAGTGCGGTGCCTGCAGCGCCAACGGCAACAGTGCTCCAAATAAGGAAATCGCGGCGCGTCTTCTCATCGATTTCTGCGCCGCCACTCGTGGGTTGGCCCGCATGGTTTGCGGTTTCGCTCATGGAAATTCCCCTCGATTGACCAATTACCCGTCACCGCCGAAGCGGCATCTGATTCCGACGGGCCCTGTCCGCTCACCCTCGGAACCGGCCCGCTTTGCCGTGCGCGGCCACCAGTGCCCGTTCAGGCCGGTGGCAACATACGGCAAACAGCGCCCCCGGGAGGCCCGGGAAACGCCCAATCGTTATACTTGATGACCCAAACGTTGCAAGGGTTTAGATACTCTGTAATGCCCGTAAAATGGCGAATGACAGGCATTTGCAACCGCCATCCGTCATCATTCCGTTTTCATGGAGACACAACGTATGAGCAGCCCCCCGCACCCCCTCCAGCATCGCAACGTGTCGCTGACGCTTTTTCAGCCGGATATTCCCCAGAATGCGGGGAATCTGTTCCGCACCGCGGCGTGTTTCGGGGTCCCGGTGCATCTGGTCGAGCCCTGCGGATTCGTACTCAGCGATTCGAAAATGCGCCGTGCCGGCATGGATTACCTAACCCATGTCAACCTGACACGGCACCAGAGCTGGCAGTCCTACCTGACCGACCGGCCCCGGGGGCGGCTGGTTCTGCTGACCACGAAAGGCGCCGATTCTCTGGAACGTTTCAGCTTCGAGAACGGCGACAACATCATTCTGGGCCGCGAAAGTGCCGGCGTGCCCGATGACGTGCACGACGCCAGCGACGCCAGGGTGAGCTTGACGATGGCGCCGGGACTGCGCTCCATGAATGTCGCCGTTTGTGGCGGGATCGTGCTGTTTGAAGCGCTGCGGCAGTTGAAGGCGCTGCCAGTCTGAACATATATATGGTGTGCACGATGATTTTCTCGGGAGTTTTTGAATGAACGAAGGGGCCGCCGACGCGCCGTTTGGCGTCGCGCATAAAAAGCGTGCCGAAGACTGGTTCGCCGAGCTTCGCGACAGGCTGTGCGAGCGGCTGGAAGAGCTCGAAGCCCAGGCCGAGCCGCATGCCCTGAACGCCGAGTTTGCGCCGGCGGTGTTTGAGCGCAAATCCTGGATCCGTGACGGCGGCGGCGGCGGCACCATGTCGGTGCTGCGCGAGGGGCGGGTGTTCGAAAAGGCCGGGGTCAACATTTCCACCGTGTACGGCGAATTTTCCGAGGAATTCCGGGGTCGCATGCCCGGAGCCGACAAGGACCCCAGGTTCTGGGCGGCGGGCATTTCCGTGGTCGTGCATCCCAGATCGCCGCTGGTGCCGATCGCGCATATGAACACGCGGATGATCGTCACCACGCAGGGCTGGTTCGGTGGCGGCGGTGACCTGACGCCGGTTTACCCGGACGAGGCCGAAACCAGACGCTTCCATGATGCGTTCGCGGATGCCTGCGACAAACACGGCGAAGACTATTACGACCGCTTCAAGGCCTGGTGCGACGAATACTTCTATCTGCCGCACCGCGGCGAGGCGCGGGGCGTGGGTGGCATTTTCTATGACAATCATTTCACCGGGGACTGGGAAAAGGACTTCGCCTTCACACAGGACGTCGGCAAGGCGTTCGTCTCCGTCTACCCGGATATCGCCCGCGACAGGATGAACCTGACGTGGAGCTCTGAGCAGCGTCTTGCACAACGCATCAAGCGCGGGCGCTACGTGGAATTCAATCTGCTGCATGACCGCGGCACGATCTTCGGGCTCAAGACCGGCGGGAATGTGGAAGCCATTCTAATGAGCTTGCCGCCGGACGTGGCCTGGCCATAATCAGCAATAATGAAAGAGGAGAAATACAATGGGTATTGAAGGAATTGGCCTTGGCGGCCTTCTGGTCCTGATCGCGGATGTCTATGCCATCGTCAAGACACTCGGCAGCACTGCAAGCACCGGATCGAAGGTGTTCTGGGTCATCCTGATCCTGCTGCTGCCCATACTCGGTGTGATCATCTGGTTCTTCGCCGGCCCCAGAAGCTGATTGGCGCGGATCATGGTTCAACAGGCCTATACGGCGACCTTCATGCGTGGCGGCACCTCGAAAGGGGTCTTCTTCCGTCATGACTCGCTGCCCGGCGATCAGGCCGCGCGTGACAGGATTTTCCTGCATGCGCTCGGCAGCCCCGATGCCTATGGCCGGCAACTGAACGGCATGGGCGGCGGGGTGTCGTCGGTGTCCAAGGCAGTGATCGTCGGGCCGTCCGATGTCGACGGCGCGGATGTGGATTACACGTTCGCGCAGGTCGTCATCGACAGGCCCGAAGTGGATTACTCCGCGACCTGTGGCAACCTGTCGTCGGCCGTCGGCCCGTTTGCAGTCGACAGCGGTCTGCTGAAACCCGAAGAGGGACGCCAGACGGTACGGGTCTACAACACCAATACCAAAAAGATTTATCACGCCACTTTCGAGGTGAAGGACGGCGTGTTCCAGCCCTTGGGCGATTTCGAGATTCCGGGCGTCAGCGGCACCGGATCCAGGATCCGTCTGGATTATCTCAATCCGGGCGGGGCGACGTCGGGCTCACTGCTGCCCAGCGGCCACGCGATGGACGTGCTCAACGTGCCCGGTGTCGGCAAGGTCGAAGCAAGCCTGGTCGATGCCTCCAACGCGGTCGTCTTCGTGGCCGCCGAACGGTTCGGCAAAACCGCTACCGAAAGCGTCGTCGATCTGGAAGCCGACAGGAAATTCATGGCCGATCTGGATGCGGTCCGGCGCACGGCAGCGGTCGTCATGGGACTTGCCAAGTCGCCGGAAACGGCTTCCCTCGGCAATCCCAAGATCGGCATCGTCGGCAAGGCCGCCGCCAGCACGACCCTGGCCGGTACAGAGATCACGGCGGATCAGTGTGATCTGGCGGCGCGGATCGTGTCCATGGGCCAGGTGCATCGCGTGCTGCCGCTGACAGGCGCCATGTGTCTGGGCGTCGCCAGCCGGATTCCGGGCAGTGTGCCGAACGCCCTGTTGTCTCCGGACCAGACCGGTGATCTGCGCTTCGCCAATCCGTCAGGGGTGCTGCCCGTCGATGCCAACGTGCGGGTCGACGGCAACACGGCGACGGCGGAAAGCTGCACCGTGTACCGCACGGCGCGGCCGCTGATGCTGGGTCAGGTGCTGGTGCCGGCAGGCTGAGACGGCATCCGCCAAGAGTGACATGCATCACATCTAAGTCATTCACTTGAAAGATAGAATCATCGGTCTGGGATAACTATCACGGATAGTTATGGGGGAAATGATGATGTCTACTGGGATAACCGGCGACCGCCGGCAGCACGAGCGTCTGTACAAGCCGCAATTGTATCTGCGGGTTGCCGGGAAAACCTTCCACACCATCGAATGGAGTTACGGCGGTTTCGTTATCGAAGACCGGTCATCACTCCTGCCCGCCGGGGCCCTATTGCGCATCGATGGCCTCGCCGACGAGGAAACGTATCGCCATGCACAACCGCCGTTTCAGGTGGATATCCGGGCCCGGGTGATCCGCACCATGCCGGAACTGAAGCAGGCGGCGCTGACGTGCCTGAAACTCGACGATGCCGCCTATTGCATTCTCAACGGTGTCGAAAACGGTGTCGCGTTCAACATCGTCGAACCGGTCATGGCAAACCCAGCCTGATCACGCCCTTGAAGGTTTCCGGATCGACCGGTTTGCCCTTGCGGTAAATCGCGATCCTGCCTTCGCGGGCCAGCCTTTGGGCGCAGCGGCGGACCGGTTTCATCAGCGGCCGCCAGTCTTCTTCGCGCTCGGCACGGGCGACGTCGGACGGACAGATGGTCTTGCCGGGGTCGAGATTTCCGACCAGCCGCAGGATATGATCCGAGAGCCGGGCCTCGAGATCACCTTTTGGGGTCCCGTCCGGGGTTTCTTCAGACATCAAACCATTTCCGCCAGGCGTCCCAGCCGATGATGTGTTCGGCAATGATATCATAACCGCCGCCGCGCGGATGCACGCCGTCACCTTCGATATAATGCGCTGACCAGTTGGGGTCGGACGCGATCGGGGTGAACAGATCAAGATACGGCACGCCCAGTTCATCGGCGACCTGCTCGAACATGTCGGACAGTTGTGCATTCCGGCTCGACGACATGAAACGATAGCGTCCCGGAGCAGAGGAAAACGGCATGTCGTCGTCATTGACCGGCAGCGGTCCGACCCACAGCGTCGGCAGCCACGTGCTGGCTTCGCCGATCATCCGGCGTGCCGACTCCACGGCATCTTCCGGTGAATTGCGCAGAATGCCGTCCTGCATCGCCATGTCGTTACAGCCGAACGAAAACACCAGTGCGCAGGGGTTTTCCTTCGGCAGCCGGGCTTCGGCCTCGGCACGCCAGCGGGCCTCGATCATCGGCGTGGTGTCACCGCGGATGCCGGTGTTGTACATCGTCACGTCGTGCCCGGCGGCGCGTTCGCGCTGCATGACCCGCCCGGGCCAGCCGAGGTATTTCTCATCACCGGTGCCGAGCACGAGGCTGTCACCGATAAAGCAAACTCTGAGTGTCGTCATCCGGCCTACGTCCCCCTGTTATCGACCCGTGTTCTTGCATATTCGAGGCAGGCGTCCCGGTCGGCGCTAAACTCCCCTTCGGCCCACCAGTCCTCGACGTCGCGAAGCACCGTGCCGATTTCAGGGCCGGCAGGCACCCCCAGTGCCTTTACATCGTCACCGCCGATGGGCAATGCCGGGGCCTGCCAGGCAAATGCGGTTTCAAGGGCTTCCCTGCGGGTATGGGTTTCGCTGGCCGGTAATTTTCCGTCATCGGCAAGCCGTGCGGCCCACGAAAGGATCAATGCGTCACCGACGGTGACATTGCCGAGTTTCTGAATCCGGGACTGCACCTTTTTCATGGAATCCGTGATCGTGAAAATCGGCGCGAACTTCTTCATGTTGACCAGCCGCTCGGTTTCCTTGTTCGACAGACGCAACCGCTCCGCCACAGCCTTGGCATCGCAGTCCGTGGCCAGCAGCGCCCCCAGCCGGCGCAGCGGCTCCGGTTTCAGACCGTCGATGATGACGCCCCGCGACGCCAGCCAGGCGGCGGCCCGCAGCGTGCCGATCTCGGTGGCTTCCGGCAGGATGACGTCAAGGACGTGGGCGTTGCGCATCATGATGAAGGCGTCCGCAGGTTCCACGGCGCCCAGCGTGCGCAGCAGTTCGTGGCGGATACGCTCCGCCGAGATGTCCTTGAGTTTCTCGGCATGCTTGCGGCAGGCTGTGAAGGCACCCTCGTCATAGGGCGGGCGGCCGAAATGGGCGTAGAAGCGGAAATAGCGCAGGATGCGCAGATAATCTTCGCGAACCCGCTCTTCGGCGATGCCGACAAAACGCACCCGCCCGTGCGCCAGATCGGCCATGCCGTCGTGATAGTCGTAGACGTCGCCGTCGCGGTTTGCCGACATCGCATTAATGGTGAAATCGCGCCGTGATGAATCGACGATCCAGTCATCGGTGTAGGCAATGACCGCCCGCCGGCCGTCGGTTTCGACATCGCAGCGGAGCGTCGTCACCTCGAAGGCGCGATCCTCGGTCACGGCGGTCACGGTGCCATGGTCGATCCCGGTCGGCACCGGCTTGATGCCGGCGTCGGTGAGCCGCCGGATGACAAGTTCGGGCGGCTCCGGGGTGCCGATATCGATGTCGTTGACCGGGCGGCGGGCAATGGCGTCGCGGACACAGCCGCCGACATAGCGGACATCCGCACCGCCGGTGGAAAGGGCGTTCATCACGCCAAGGGTCGCCGGGTCCGACAGCCAGGGTTCCGGGTTCAGCTTGCCGGTCGGCTCACGTGTGGCGCCCAGCGAAATCACTGCGCCGGCACTTTTTCATAGCTGGGCGGGATGATCTTGCCGTCCTCGATCCGGGGCGGGATGTAGCGCCCGGAATCGGGGGTGTCGCCCCCGGTCAGCGCCAGCGTCAGCAGGGAGGCTGTAAGCAGGATGAAGCCGGCGACGAGGCACCAGAAAATCGGTCCCTTCTGCAGGCTGGGCTCCTCGCCGCCATTCTTGCGGGCCTGTGCGCGGGCATAGGCATTCCAGGCCAGATACAGCAGGAACGGCAGCAGCAGCGGCAGCAGGTATGTGATCACGATCCGGGCCATTCTATTCAACCTCGCCAATCAGGACATCATACAGATTGCGGATCATGCCCGCCGTCGCGCCCCAGATATAATAGTCGTTATAGGGCATGGCATAGAATTCCCGTTTCAAGCCCTTGTAGACACGGGAATCGCGTCTGTGATTAGCGGCGTCGAGGAGGAATGCCAGCGGCACTTCGAAAACCTCGGCGACCTCGAATTCATCAGGGTCCACGGTATAGGCCGGGTTTACAAGGCCGACCACCGGCGTCACCGAAAAGCCGGTCCGTGTAATGTACTGGTCAAGCCGGCCGATGATTCTGACGTGCCTGCGCTCAAGGCCGACTTCTTCCTCGGCTTCGCGTAACGCGGCGTCCTCGGCGGAGCCGTCCTCTGGTTCGATATGGCCGCCGGGAAAGCTGATCTGTCCGGGATGGTGGTCGAGATGGTCCGTGCGCTGGGTCAGCATCATCGTCAGTCCCTGATCGCGTTCCACCAGCGGCACCAGAACGGCGGCCTCGCGCAGTTCGATGCCCGGTTTCATGCCCGGATTCAGGTCATGGTCACCCCGCGATGACGAGCGGACGCCAAATGTTTCAAACGACTGTTCCAGGCGCTCGATGATGACACTTCGATTCATGCTTCCTCCGGCGCCGGTCCCAGGACGAACGTCGCACCGGCGCTTTTAACGATGAGCATACTGCGTCCGTCCATTTCTGCCACTTCTGCTTTTTCCACAAGGTCATAAAAAACACTGCGCACGATCCGGGCTTCGGTGCCGTCGGATGCCAGTTGTATATAGGGACGCGGTTCGTCCGTTTCAGGATCGATGTCGACGCGAATCGGATGATCGATATCGGCGCGTACCCATTTATCGACGTTGGTCCTGAATTTCAGGCCGATCACGTCTTTGTCATTTGTATCCGACATCTCGACCGCCAAAAATGGTGCATCATCGACCTTGATCCGCGCCATTTCCGCTGGCGTAATAAGCCAATAAGCTCCGGCTTCGTCACGGCGCACCACGGTCGAGAAGAGTTTGACCAGTTTTTGGCGGTGAATGGGCGTTCCGCCATAGTACCATGTACCGTCTGCGGCGATCCGCATATCGATATCGCCGCACACGACCTGCCCCGGACGGGGCTGCATCCCCCTGGGGGGCGGACATGGTGAGCCCGGCATTTTATCGAATGTAATATTTTCGACCTTTTCCGGCGTATCAATCATCCGTTACGCTTCCCGGTAAATCAGAATACAGGAGGTTTCGACGTGACAGCGACAACGACCCCTCAGGATAAAGATAGCCCGAACGGCGCTGAACGCCATAGTGCTGTTGCAGAAGTCGAGGCTCTTGCAGAGCGCATTACCGCCGCCCGTGCCGCCGTCGGCCAGGCGATCTTCGGCCAGGAAAGCGTGGTCGAGGAAAGTCTGGTCACGCTGCTGGCCGGCGGCCACATCCTTTTGATCGGCGTGCCCGGTCTCGGCAAGACCCGGTTGGTGGAAACGCTGGGCACGGTGTTCGGTCTGGATGACAAGCGCGTCCAGTTCACACCGGACCTGATGCCCGCCGACATTCTGGGCTCGGAAGTGCTCGAGGAAGCCGAGGGGGGCCGCCGCTCGTTCAGGTTCATCAAGGGGCCGGTCTTCGCCCAGCTTCTGATGGCCGATGAAATCAACCGGGCCAGCCCGCGGACCCAGTCGGCGCTTTTGCAGGCGATGCAGGAAAAGCGCGTCTCCGTGGCCGGCCATTATCACGATCTGCCGCGCCCGTTCCATGTGCTGGCGACGCAGAACCCGCTGGAGCAGGAAGGCACCTATCCGCTGCCCGAAGCCCAGCTCGACCGGTTCTTCATGCAGGTCAATGTCGAATATCCGGACCTGGATGCGGAACGGGATATCCTGATCAGGACCACGGGCAACGAAGACGTCAAGCCCGGCCAGGTCATGGACCCGGAAAGCCTGATGGCGGCGCAGCGTCTGGTGCGCTCGGTGCCCGTCGGCGAGTCGGTGTCCGAGGCGATCCTGCGGCTGGTCCGCGCCGGCCGCCCGGAATCCTCCGATCTGGCGCTGGTTCAGGCGAATGTCTCCTGGGGGCCGGGGCCGCGTGCCTCGCAGGCCCTGATGCTCGGCGTCCGGGCGCGTGCCGTGATCGACGGTCGTCTGTCGCCCAGCATCGACGACGTGTTGGCGCTGGCCGCGCCGATCCTGCGCCACAGAATGTCACTGACGTTTGCCGCCCGCGCCGAAGGCATTACGTTGGAAGAGATCATCGGCGCCCTGTGTGAGAGAATCGGCTGAGGTAAATAAATCATGGCCGAGCGCGTCAAGCGTTCCCACCACGATGCAGAAGCACTGGCGGCAGGACTGCCGCCGCTGATGGTTGCCGCCGAGCGGGTGGCATCCACGGTGTCTCAGGGTGTGCACGGGCGGCGCCGTGTCGGGCAGGGTGAAACCTTCTGGCAATTCCGCCGTTACCAGTTCGGCGACAGCGTGCAGCGCATCGACTGGCGGCAGTCCGCCAAGAACGATCCGGTTTTCATCCGCGAAACCGAATGGGAAGCGGCCCAGAGTGTCTGGCTGTGGCGCGACGGATCGCCGTCGATGTCGTTTTCATCCGGCCAGGAATACGTCACCAAGCAGGACCGCGCGGAACTGCTTTTGATGGCACTGGCCTCGCTGCTGGTGCGGGGCGGGGAACACGTCGCGCTGCTGGGCACCGGAACACCGCCCGCGTCGGGGCGTCATGTGCTGAGCCGGCTCTGGAATGAAATCGAAGGCGGGTTTGCCGCGTCGGACAGCCTGCCGGGCTTTGAGATGCTGCCGCGTCACGGCCGGCTGGTCATGTTCAGTGACTTCCTGTCCCCGCTCAACGAAGTGCAGCGGTCAATCAATGCCTATGCGCACCACGGCGTGAAGGGGCACCTGATCCAGATCGTCGACCCGGCGGAAGAGATTTTCCCGTTCGACGGCCGGGTCCAGTTCGAAGGCCCGGAAGGCGAGGGCAGCGCCGTCATCGGCAATGTGGAATCCATCGCCGGGACCTACCAGAAAACCTTCAGCGCGCACCTGGCCGCGGTGCAGGCGACGGCCCGCGCCGCCGGTTGGGGCTATACCCGTCACCGCACCGACCAGGCACCGGAAATCGCCCTGATGTCGCTTTATGTCGCGCTGACCGACCAGGGCAGGCGCTGATGTTTTCGATCGGTCCCCTCGCATTTGCGCAACCCTGGGCGCTGGCCGCGCTGCTGGCGCTGCCGGCGATCTGGTGGCTTTTGCGGCTGACGCCGCCGCTGCCGAAGCGTGTTGTGTTCCCGCCGATCCGGCTGCTGTTCGGCATCGTCACGGAACGCGAAACATCGGCCCGCACACCCTGGTGGCTGCTTGTGCTTCGGCTGCTTCTGGCATCGCTGATCATCCTTGCCGCCTCGCGGCCGCTGTGGAATGCGGAAGCGGACATCGGCGGCGGCGGGCCGGTCCTGCTGGTCGTCGACAACGGCTGGGCCTCGGCCGATCGCTGGGACACGCGCCGCGATGTCGCCGTGGCGATTGCCGAACGGGCGGTACGCGCCGGACGGCAGGTCATTCTGCTGACCACGGCACCGCCGGCGGACGGCAGTGCGATCACGGTCTCGGCGCTGGCGCCGGGGGATGCGCGTGCCGACGTCTCGAAACTGATCCCCGAACCATGGCCGACGGATCGCGGTCAGGCTGCACAGGCTGTCGCCGACTGGGCGGAGGGGTTCAGCGGCATCGCCGACATCCGCTGGCTGTCCGACGGGCTGGACGGACCGGGGGCGGCGGTGCTGAGCGAGCGTCTTGAACCGCTTGGGCCGGTGACGGTCTATGGTGCCGGTGACGCCCCGGTGACGGTGCTGCGGCCACCGAAAACGACACCGGAAGGACTGGGCATTGTCCTGGAAAGCTCGTTCGCCCGGATCGAGCCGCAAAGCTACGAAGTCCGGGGCCTTGACCGTGACGGGCGGGTACAGGTGGTGACGACCGCCGAATTCGCGGCTGGCGAGCTTGAGGCCGAAGCCCTGCTCAGCGGCCCGGCGGAGATTCTCAACCGGGTCGAGCGGGTGCAGATCGAAAGCGGTAAGCATGCGGGCAGTGTTGTTCTGCTGGATCAGCGCTGGCGCCGGCGCCCGGTCGGGATCGCCGATGCGGACAGCGCGGCGGCGGTGCAGCCGCTGCTCAGCAACACATATTATGTCGAACGCGCCCTTGAAGGGACGACGACGATCCAGCGCGGCGTTCTGGAGACCCTGTTCCAGCAGCCGATGTCGATGCTGGTGGTGCCCGACGGGCTTGAATTCTCGGATTCTCAGGTCGCGGTGATCGAACAGTGGGTCGCCGAAGGTGGCATCCTTGTCCGCTTTGCCGGGCCGGATCTGGCGCGGCGCACAAGCGACAGCATTCCCGGCGCCGGTGACGAGCCCTTGCTGCCGGTTGTCCTGCGCGGTGGCGACCGCATCATCGGCGGTGCCATGTCCTGGCGCCAGCCCATGGGGTTGATGCCGTTCCCCGAAAACTCGCCGTTCGCCGGTTTGTCGGTGCCGCGCGATGTCAGGGTCAACCGTCAGGTGCTGGCCCAGCCGGCCCCGGACCTTGCCCAGAAAACATGGGCGCGGCTAAGCGACGGCACGCCGCTGGTGACCGCCGATCAGCGCGATCAGGGCTGGATCGTGCTGTTCCATACGTCTCCCAACACATCGTGGTCGAACCTGCCGATCAGCGGGGTGTTCGTGGAAATGATGCAACGCCTGACGGCCCTTGGCCGTGGCGTGAAGAACGCCGGTGAAACGCCGCCGCTGCAGCCGTACCGGATCATGGATGCCTTTGGCCAGCTGTCCGAACCGGCTGCCAACGTACAGCCGATCGATGCCGCCGCCGTGGATACGGAACTCGTTTCCGAGCAGCACCCGCCCGGCATCTATGGCTCGGAGGATTTCCGCCGCGCCTTCAATCTGACGACATCGCTGCCCCCCTTGAAGCTGTTGCCGATGGTGTCGGACTGGACGCGGACGGCCTATGAAAAACCGGCGGAACGTGACATGACCGGGTGGCTGTTCGTGGCGGCGCTGGTGCTGTTCCTGATCGACACGCTGGCCGGGCTCTGGGCCCGCGCCGGGGGGCGCCAGGTGCGGGCGTCGGCAACGGCGGCGCTGATGGTTGCGCTGCTTGCCGGGGCGGCGGCACCGGCCCAGGCGGACGAAAAATACGATCTGGAGAACAGTCTTGAAACCCGGCTCGCCTATCTCGAGACCGGCAACGCCCGTGTCGACGATACCAGTCTGCGCGGCCTGATCGGCCTGACCACCATGCTGGCGCGGCGCACGGCGGCGGAACTGGGCACGCCGCAGGGCGTGGAGCCGGGGATCAACGATCTGGCGTTCTTCCCGCTGATTTACTGGCCGGTGACCCCGGATTACGAACTCGACGATGTTTCCGCGCTGGCGGTGAAGGAATACCTGAAAAACGGCGGCACCATCCTGTTCGATACCCAGGACCGTGGCGGCGGGGCGCAGGCCCAGGCGCTTCGCGAGATTGCCGTCAGGCTTGATCTGCCGCCGCTGGTGCCGGTTGAAGCGGGGCATGTGCTGACCCGCTCGTTCTATTTGATGGAGAGCTTCCCGGGCCGCTATGCGGGCGCGTCGATCTGGGTCGAACGCGCCGGGGAACGAGTCAATGACGGCGTCTCGCCGATCGTCGCCGGGTCCAACGACTGGGCGTCGGCGTGGGCCATGGATGAGGCGCAGCGCCCGATGTATCCGGTGGTGCCGGGCGGCGAGCGGCAGCGCGAACTGGCGTTCCGTTTCGGGATCAACATGGTGATGTATGTGCTCACCGGGAATTACAAAGCCGATCAGGTGCACCTGCCGGCAATCATGAAAAGGCTCGGCCAATGACCGCGGAAATCCTCTGGACCCCGTCGCTGCCGACGCCGGTTATTGCGGTTCTTGCCGCCATCGGGGCGGTGCTGCTGCTGGTGCAGATCCTCAGGGCCGGACGGCGCGGCGTGATCGCCAGGGCGTTCCTGCTGGTTGCGATAGTGCTGGCGCTGCTGGAGCCGCGCGTCAGTGTCGAGGAGCGCTCGCCCGAAAACGATATCGCCATCGTGCTGGTCGATGAAACCACCAGCCAGCGGATCGGTGAGCGCCGCCAGCGCAGCGAGGCGGCGGCGTCGAAAATCGCCAACGATCTTGAGGCCATGCCGGGCATGGAAGTGCGGACCGTCACTGTCCGTGACGGCGACGGCAGCGGCACCCGCGACGGCTCGCGGGTGGTCAGTGCACTGGTCGATGCGATGGGCGATCTGCCGCGTTCGCGCTTTGCCGGCGCGGTGATGGTCACGGACGGGCAGATTCACGACCCCGAACTTGCCGCCGGGGGCGGGGTTGCGGGGCCGCTGCACGTTTTGATCAGCGGTGACCGTGACGAGAAGGACCGCCGTCTGGTGATCGCCGATGCACCGGGATACGGCATCGTCGGCAACGAGGTCAGTGTCCGCTTCCGGATCGAGGACCGGGTCACCGGCGACGGCAGTTTCGGCTCGGAACTTGTCGACGTGACGGTGCATGTCGACGGTCTGGCGCGTGAAACCCTGAAGCTCGAGGCGAATGTGGATCATGAATTCAAGATGATCCTGGAACATGCCGGGCCGACGTTCATCGAGATCGAGGCCAAGGCCGCCGAAGGCGAGCTTTCCGCCGTGAATAACAAGGCCGTGGTGTCCGTCAACGGGGTTCGCGACCGGCTCCGGGTGCTGCTGGTGTCCGGTCAGCCGCATGCCGGTGAGCGCACCTGGCGCAATCTTTTGAAGTCGGACCCGTCGGTTGATCTGGTGCATTTCACCATTCTGCGGCCCCCTGAAAAGAACGACTTCACGCCGCTCAATGAAATATCGCTGATCGCTTTCCCGGTGCGTGAGCTGTTCGAGGAAAAGATCGATGAATTCGATCTGATCGTCTTTGACCGCTATATCGTCCGCGACGTGCTGCCGCCGATGTATTTCCGCAACATCGCCAGGTATGTCCGGGACGGCGGCGCGGTGCTGCTGTCCGTCGGGCCCGAGTATGGCGGCCTGCGCTCGCTGGCGCGGACTCCGCTGGCCGACATTCTGCCGGGTGAACCGACCGGGCAGGTGTTCGAAGAACGCTTCAAGCCGAAAGTTTCCGAACTGGGTCACCGTCATCCGGTGACCAGCGCCCTGCCGGGCGCGGTGGTGCCGGGACGCGACGATCTGGAGCCGAGCTGGGGGGCATGGTTCCGTCACATCGGCGTCAGCAGCACCGTGGCGCCGACGCTGATGCAGGGCGTCAACGGCAACCCGCTGTTGCTGATGGAACGCGTTGATGAAGGCCGGGTCGCGCTGATGGCCAGCGATCATCTCTGGCTGTGGGCACGCGGCTTTGACAACGGCGGGCCGCAGGCGGAACTGATGCGCCGGATCGCGCACTGGCTGATGAAGGAACCGGAACTGGACGAGGAAGGCCTGTTCGCCAGCGTCGAAAACGGCGAGCTCAGGATCGAGCGCCGCAGCCTCAATCCCGCGGCGGCTGACGTGACCGTGGAAAGCCCGAGCGGCGAAAAGATGACCGTCAAGCTGGAGCCGCAGGCCTCGGGCAAATTCACGGCCCGTATCCCGGTCGAGGAAATCGGCCTGTACCGGATCAGCGACGATGCCCATGTGGCGCTGGCACCGGCAGGGGCGCTCAATCCTCTGGAACTGGCCGATCTCCGCGCGACGGAGGGACCGGCGAAAACCATAGCGGATGCCGCCAACGGGGGCGTGCGCTGGCTGATCGACGGATTGCCGAGCCTGCGGGGCGTGCAACCGGACCGCCAGACGCACGGGTCGGGCTGGCTCGGCTTCGTGCGCAATGAAGCCTTTACCGTGACCGGGGTCACCAGTGTGCCGCTGGCACCGTGGTGGCTTGTGATCGTGCTCGGGGTCGGACTTGCCAGTCTGGCCTGGTGGCGCGAGGGGCGCTAGCCGATCTCCAGCTTTCGCTGGCGCAATTCATGGATTTTCTGTTTCCCGGGTTAGGCCCGCCTTGCGTGGCGAGACCCGGGACCCATGGCACGGCTTGATCCTGCCCGGCAATAGGTCCCGGCCCGCGCCTGCGGCCCGTCCGGGATATTACCGGTCCCAGTAGGGATTTTCCCCGAAGCGTTCGGCCAGAAAATCGACGAAGGCGCGGACCCTGGGCGACAGGTGCCGGCGGTGCGGATAGACCGCATAGATCGAGATCAGGTCGTCATCGTATTCGGACAGGACGATTTCAAGCGCACCGCCTTGCACGTCGTCGCAACAAAAGAACGTCGGCGTGAATACCACGCCGAGACCCTTCCGGGCCGCTTCCAGCAGAACCTCGCCGTTATTGGCCCGCATTCGTCCCGACACGCTGACGTCGATCCGTGACTTTTGTTGGCCTGCGGGGTCGCTGAATGTCCAGGTGTCGGGCTCGGCCAGATAATCGTAGATCAGCGCGTCGTGATGTTTCAGCTCTGAGGGATGCGCCGGGCGGCCCCTCTGGTCCCAGTAATCGGGGCTGGCGACGACGACCCGGCGGCAGGGCGCGATGCGCCGCGCAATCAGGCTTGAATCGGGCAGCCGGGCGATGCGGATGGCCATGTCGAAGCCGTCTTCGACGATGTCGACCTGACGGTCGTTCAGCACCAGATCGATTTCGATCTCCGGATAAAGGGCCATGAAATCCGCGACCGCAGGTCCCAGATGCTGGATCCCGAAGGACATCGGCGCATTGATGCGCAGGATACCGCGCGGCGCACCGCCGAGGGTGTCCAGCGCATCCACGGCGTCGCGGGCTTCTTCGAGGATGCGGCGGCAATGCTCATGAAAGGCGCGGCCTTCATCGGTCAGGGAAAGCCTGCGGGTGGTGCGGTTCAATAGCCGCACGCCGAGCCGGTCCTCGAGTTTCTGAACCTGCGTGCTGATGGCGGCTTTCGAGGCGCGCAACTGGCGGGCCGCCGCGG
The DNA here is from genome assembly GCA_040218645.1 of Rhodospirillales bacterium. GTDB lineage: Bacteria > Pseudomonadota > Alphaproteobacteria > Rhodospirillales > Casp-alpha2 > UBA4479. The sequence continues at coordinate 266,898 of JAVJQZ010000016.1, read as the reverse complement.
TGAAGCTGCCGGCGTCGACCACGGCCGCGAATACGGTCATGCCCTCAAGAGGATCGTGGACGGCCATAGTGCCTCTTATTGTTCGTAATAATGAACAATATATTCGTATCAATATGGATTGTCCCGTAAATTATTCACGCATATGTTCTCTGCAACGCCCGCACGGAGGTGCCGGGTCAGCAATCAACAGAGGATATGAACATGAAAACCCTACTCGTAATGGATACCAGCCCGCGCCGTGACGCCGTCTCCAGGCAGCTGACCAGCCGCTTCATCGAACAGGTCAGCGCCCGGTTCCCCGACGTCCGCATCATTCACCGCGATATCGGCGCGACCCCGCCGGTGCAGATTGACGATGAACTGATCGATGCGCTGCGCCGCGAACCGGAAACGCTGAGCGACCGTCAGCAGGCGGCCCGCGCCGCTTCGGACCAGATGATTTCGGAAATGAGCGATGCCGACGCCATCGTGATCGGCGCGCCGATGCACAACTTCACGATTTCGGCGGCGCTGCGCACCTGGATCGATCATGTGGCCCGCCCCGGCAAGACCTTCGGTTACGACCCGGACACCGGTCCCAAGGGGCTGCTCGACGACAAGCCGGTGTACGTGCTGTCGACGCGCGGCGGCAAGTACGGCGACGGTTCACCTGAAAACCCCAATCCCGCGGATTTCCAGAGCGATTACCTGCGCCACATCCTCGGCTTCATGGGGTTGAAGGATGTTCGGATCATCGCCGCCAACGGTATGGATATGGGGCCGGAACCCCGCGCCGAAGGCATGGCCGAAGCCAACACGAAAATCGACGCCGCCGTTACGGATATGGCGGCCTAGTCCCTGACACAGGAGACGGACAATGATCGACGTTACACATTTTGACGACCTCGGCACCTTCAGGAACGACTGGCTTGATGCCCATTATCATTTCAGTTTCGCCGGGTACCACGACCCGAAAAGAATGGGCCTCGGCCCGCTCCGGGTCTGGAACGACGACACGATCAACGCCAAAACCGGCTTTGATCCGCATCCGCACCGTGACATGGAAATCATCACCTATGTCCGCAAAGGCGCGATCTCGCACGAGGACAGCCTCGGCAACAAGGGCCGCACCGAAGCCGGTGATGTCCAGGTGATGAGTGCCGGGACCGGGATCGTCCATGCCGAGATGAATAAGGAGGACGAGGAAACGACCCTGTTCCAGATCTGGATCATGCCGGATCAGACCGGCCATGAACCCGGGTGGGACGCGCGGCAGTTTCCGAAAGCGCCGGTGACGGGCACGCTGCCCGCCCTGGCATCGGGCCGGGATCATCACCCGGATGCGATGCGCATTCATCAGGATGCCGCCGTGCATGCCGCGCGCATCAACGCGGGCGATACCGTGACCCATGATCTGGGTCCGGGCCGTGCGGCCTACATGGTGGTCAGCGAGGGCGCTGTTGAAGTGAACGGCACCTTCGTCGACACTCGCGCCGGGGCGTCGATCCGCGACGAATCCAGCCTCGGGATCAAGGCGCTCGAAGACGCGGAAATCGTTCTCGTCGACGTTGCGATCAGCTGACCGCTGTCACCGCTGCTCAGCCGACAATCAGGCCCCGCCGGTTTCCCCGGTGGGGTTTGTGTTTTCGGTGAACCTGGCGGCGACGGCTTCGATCTCGACGGTCCAGGCCGGGTCGGCGAGGCCGCTGACGATCAGCAGCGTCGATGCCGTAAGGTGCCCGTTCAGATACCGGTCCCGGATCTGACGATACAGCCCCACGTCTTCGGGTCTGGTCAGAAACACCGTCACCTTGACGATATTGCCCATGTTCATCCCGGCATCGGCGAGCACGGCCATGATCCGCTGCCAGCAGACCTCCATCTGCTGGGCGCTGTCACCAGCAAGAGAACCGTCGGCATGGGTGCCGACCTGTCCGGAAATATGCAGCCATGAGGTGGCGCCGTCTGCCCGGACGCCGTGGGTATAGGCTGAAGAGGGCGGCGCGATCCCCGGCGGGTTGTGCGTTGAATACATGGTGAATTCTCCCCAAAGTCTTGGTGGACAGGCGCGATAGATAGGTGATCATAGTGCCGGAACTGCAGGTCAAAGTCATGTGGCCGATATCATAGTTTGGACGTGTGGACAGAAATCATCTGCGGCGGGAGGAGACCTGAATGCCCGAAATCAGTCTGGCCTGTTGGGATTACGACCGCGCTCTGCCGGTGCTGGCGGGACGTGTCGGCGTTGCGGGCTTTAAGCTCCGCACCGAAACGGCACCGCCCGGCAAGCTGTTCCCGCTGGCGGTGGGGGATGCCCCCTATGACGTCACCGAACTGTCGTTCGCCAGTTACGTGATCGAGGTTGCCCGCGGAACCTGCCAGTACATCGGCATACCCGTCTATCTGTCCCGCGCCTTTCGTCACGGCGCGATCTACGTGCGCACGGACAGCGGCATAGAAACGCCAAAGGACCTTGAGGGACGAACTGTCGGGATTCCTGAATACGCAATGACGCTGGCGGTCTGGGTGCGCGGGATACTCGCGGAGGATTTCGGGGTCGATATTTCGGCGCTGAAATACAGGACGGCGGGGTTGAACGATCCCGGCCGGGTCGAGCGGCTGAAACTCGATCTGCCGCCCCGGATCGATCTTAAGGCGCTGGGCACGGACCGTACCCTGAACGCGGCGATGCTGGACGAGGAGCTCGACGCGATCATCGCCCCCGCGCCGCCCCGCGCCTTTAGCGAGGGCAATCCGCTGGTGCGCCGGCTGATCGACCCCGCCGGTCCGGCGGAGCGTGATTATTTTAAACGTACCGGGATCTTTCCGGTGATGCATATCCTCGGTATCCGCAAGGATGTCGCCGCCGCCCATCCGGGGCTTGCGCGTGCCCTGTTCGATGCCTTCGAGGAAGGCCGGAAAATCGCCATGGCACGGGTCAAGGCGGTTGCGGAATCATCCGCCAACCGCGACATGTCGCCGTGGTATGCGGAAGCCTATGAACAGGCCGTCCAGGCCATGGGCAGTGATTTCTGGACCTACGGAATCGATGGCAATGAAGCCGCGCTGGAGGCTTTCTGCCGCTATATCCATGACCAGCACCTGTCGGACCGCAGGATCGGCATTGATGCGCTGTTTCATCCGGAAACCCGCTGATACGTTTGAAAATCCACTATGGTGCCGAAAAGGGCGGCAAAAGCTGCCGTGGTATCGGCCGAAAACAGGAAAAGCCGGTAATTTTTGCTGTGCATTCGCACCTAAGTAATTGAAATAGCTGAAAATATAAATTGGCACGCCCGTTGCTTATTAAAGCCTGAGAACACCGGCCAGAAGCGCCGGATCGGGATCAAATGCACGGCCAAAAAGGCCGGCCGATAAAAAGGAACGGGATTATGGATGCATTGCGCATTGGCGCCTCTGGTATGATGGCGCAGCAACGAAACGTCGAGGTCGTCGCGAACAACCTCGCCAACATGAATACCACCGGCTATCACCGCCGGCGGACGGAATTCCACGATCTGCTCTACAAGAACAGCACCCGGCCGGACGAAGCCGGTTCGCGGGCCGGCGACAAGGTGCCGGGCGGCGTGCAGAAAGGCATGGGTGTCGATCTGATGTCGGTCTACCGGGTGACAGAACAGGGCAGCCTCAAGGCCACCGACAACACCTTTGACCTGGCAATCCAGGGACGGGGTTATTTCCAGGTACAGCTGCCGAACGGCGAAACCGCATATACCCGCGACGGTACGTTTCAGCTCGATAACAACGGCTCGCTGGTGACCCAGGACGGGTTCCCGGTCCTGCCGGGTATCTCGGTGCCGGTGGATGCGGTCGATGTCTCGATCAATGCCGCCGGGGAAGTCCTGGTCAAGCAGGACGGATCGGAAATCCCGAGCAACGTCGGCGCGATACAACTGGCGATCTTCCCGAACCAGGGCGGTCTCAGGGCTGAAGGCAACAATCTGTTCACCGAAACGGCGGCGTCCGGCGCGGCGTCCGCGATCACACCGGGACAAAGTGGCTCCGGGGCGATCCTGCAGGGCTTCATCGAGGTCTCGAACGTGAACGCGGTCGAGGAAGTCGCCGAAATGATCCGCGCCCAGCGGGCCTACGACATGAATTCGAAAGTTATTCAGACGGCGGATCAGATGATGGCGCCGTCGAGCGGCCGATAAGGCCAGGGTTTCTCCACGTCCCAGCGACAGGGTTTCTCCAAGTCCCAACGACTAGGCCGGCGGTTTTCCGCCGGCCCTTTCTTTTTAGTGACGCATTATCCAGCCGCCGACGAGGACTGCCTCAAAAATATCGCTCCGTTTTCGCCAGTCGGCGGATGCGGCGCGGGCAGCGGCCCCAGACCGGTCCGGATCGTTCTCCATGGCGTCGCGCAGTTTCGGGTCGTGCACGAACAGGGCAAAGATCAGCCGCCGGCCCGAGTGTGCATCGAGATAACCGGCCAGCCCCTTGATGTAGCGCATGGTACCGCTTTTCGCCCAGACCCGATAGGCGGTGTCCGGGTCGCGAAAACGCCCGCGCAGGGTGTCGCGGGTGCCGCCCGGAGTCAGCAGACTGTCGAAGCGCCAGCCGTCGAAGCGGCGCTTGAGGGCATAGTCGAGGATCAGCGACATCTGCCGGGGCGATATCTGCGAGACGGTGCTGAGACCCGAATGATTGGCAAGGGCGGTTGCGAACTGTCTAAGGCCGTCAATTTCATCTTCAAGCCAGATTCCGAGGGTATCCGCCGAGCCGCGCAGGGTTTCCGCACCGCTGCCGAGGGCCTGCGATGCGGCAAGGCCGGTGACTTCGGCCACCATGTTGTTGGAATATTCCAGTCCGGCGCGGGCGATTTCGATCAGGGGCTGGCTGTGCACCTGAGCCAGAGAAACGGCACCCGGCGGCGGTGGGCCGGCTTCGGGAACAGGCAGGGTAATCCCCTCGGCCATGGCAAGGCGGCGCAGGATCAGCGCGGCCAGCCGGGCGGGGTCACGGACCGGCAATTCGGCAAGGGGACGTCCTGGATCAGATGTCGCGGGGACCAGCTGCAATGCTTCGGGCGGCGTCGTGTACATGGTGCCGCCGTCCGTCAATAGCACGCGGTTGAATTCGATGTTCAGGCCGCCGAGACCCTGGTTGTAGGGCGCGGTCGGGGGCTGGTTCGGTTCGACCTCGGCGAGCACCGGTATTGCGCTGGCATAGAGAAAACGTCCGTCGACCTTGACGATGCCGATATCTCTCAGGCGAATGGCCAGCGCACGCAGATCGCCTGCCGTCAGCAATGGATCGCCATCCCCGGCCAGCACCAGATCACCGCTGAGCGTGCCGGACGTCAGGGTGCCGCGTGCCAGTAGCTGTGTCGTGAAACGGTAGGTGGGGCCGAGAATGCCCAGCGCGGCAATCATCGTCGGCAGCTTTGCCGTCGATGCCGGCGGGAAGCCGGTATCGCCGTTGCGGGTTTCCAGTACCGAACCGGTTTCGGCATCAACGACGATATATCCCCACTGGGCATCTGCGAGGCCAAGCCGGGATGCCGCCAGGGTTTCATCCGCATCCGCAAGTTCGGTGGCGGAGGGGATGGCCGTCGCCGCCGTTATGACCGGTGCCGGAGCCGTTACCGGGGCGGCACAGGCACCCAGAACGGTTAGCGTCAGAAAAAGGATCAGGGTTTTTGCGGAAGACATGAGGATAATATAGACCGGACCGCCGCCAGCGGCTACGTTTGCTGAAACATGAATAATGACGTTCCCGCACCCGAGATTTCCAGAAATCTTGCCTTCGCCACATTGACCGGCGTGACCGCCGTGCAGGTCATCGCGACCATGGCGATGCTGATTCCGGCTGCCATTGCCCCGGAAATCGCTGCAACCCTCGATCTGCCGGTCTCAATGATCGGCTTTCAGATTTCGCTCGCCTATGTGGGGGCAACGCTGATGTCGCTTGCCGCCGGGCTGGTGCAGCGCCGGCTGGGTGCGGTGCGGGCGAACCAGCTTGCGGCGTTTATCATCTGCATGTCGCTCTCGGTGATCGCCGTGCCTCATGTCGCCATGCTGTCGATCGGCACCGTCGGCATCGGCGTGGCCTACGGGCTGACCAACCCGGCCGCAGCGCATCTGATGATGAAGATCGCGACGAGTGCCAATCGCAACCTGATTTTCTCGATCAAACAGACCGGCCAACCCATGGGCGGAGTCGTGGCCGGGCTGGTGGCGCCGCCGATCGCGGTCGCCTTCGGCTGGCAGTACTCGCTGCTGGCCGGTGCGGCGCTGGCTTTTGTCGTGATGCTGCTGATCCAGCCGCTGCGATGGCGTCTGGACGGAGACCGGGACCCGAAAACCAGATTCCGTGGCGCAGCGTTCCGTGATCTCGGGCTTGTTCTGCGGATTCGGAATCTCAGGCTGATGGCCCTGTCGGGGTTGAGCCTGGCTGCCGTGCAACTGGCGTTGATGGGCTTTGCCGTGGCCATGCTGGCCGGCGAGATCGAGCTTGATCTGGTGACGGCGGGTATCGGCCTGGCGGTGATCCAGGTGGCGGGCGTGCTCGGGCGTCTCGGCTGGGGGGCCATGGCGGACCGGGGCGGTCATGCCCGCGGCACGTTGATTGTGTCCCAGCTGATCTCGGTTGCGGCGGCAATTATGACGGCGTTTCTGGCCCCCGGCATGCCGCTCGAAGTGATCTTCGCCGTGCTGTTCCTGTTCGGCTTTACGGCGGTGGGATGGAACGGCGTATTCATGGCGGAAGTGGCCCGCATGTCACCCCCGGATAAAATCGGCAGCGCCACGGGCGGCGTGCTGGTCATGGTCTTCATCGGGGTCATGATCGGGCCGATGCTGTTCACCGGTATCCACGAAGTGCTGGGCCAGTACACGGCATCCTTCGCGGCGATTGCGGTCGTGACCCTGATCGGGATACTGCCGTTGCTGGTGATCGGGCGCACAGCGGAAAAAACCGGCTAATCCTATACCCAAGCCGGTCGGAAAATGCTCTAGTATCGGTATAGGAGTACGCCATGCCTTATGTCTATCGCGATGAGAACGGGAATATCCTGGCCGTTTACGAACAGCCCGTTGAAGGCTGCGACGAAATCGCGCCGGACGATCCGGCACTGAAATCATTCATCTTGAAAAACATGCCGGCAGCGGCGGGGGATGACTGGGTTCAGTCGGATTTGCAGCTGGCCCGTGTGCTCGAGGATTTGATCGAGGTGCTGATCGACAAGAAAGTCATCATGTTTTCCGACTTCCCCGCCGGCGCCCAGAAGAAGCTTCTGGAACGCCGCGGATTGCGGAAGGAGTTCTCGTATGTCGAGGATTTGTTCGTCGGCGGCGAGGACTTCGAAGACAGCGACGGCAACAATTCAGGCGGCCTTCTTTAAGGCGCGCTATTTCAGGGAAAATCAGGCGTTTTCCGGCACCCGCGAGATATTCTGCGGCTGGATCCGGCCGGGTCCGGTGCGCTGATAGAGATCGGCAATCATCGCGCTGCCGGTTTTCTCGAACAGGAACGGCAGGAATGCGTGCACGGTGCAGACCAGAAAAGCGCCAAGCAGCCGGATCGCGAAGCCGCCGGCCATGCCCATGTGCTCGAAATAGGTCTCGCCGACAGAATTCGGGTGGCGGGTGAAGAGGTCAGTCATGAAAGCACTCCGTATGCTCTGGAATTGATTTGAAAGAAGCATACCGCGGAATCCCTGAAAAAAGTTTGCTATTTTTCTACAAATTGCCGTATTTTCTAGAATAATATTCTACAATTATAAGGTTTATAGGAATGGATGCATTCGACGCCAGAATCCTGGCATTGCTTCAGGAGAATGCGGCCATGCCGGTGGCCGACATCGCCGCCGCCGTCGGCCTGTCGACGACGCCATGCTGGCGGCGCATCCGGAATATGGAAGAGAGCGGGGTGATCCGCCGCCGCGTTGCGGTGCTGGACCCGGTCAAAATCAATGCCGGCGTCACGGTGTTCGTCGGTGTGAAGGCGGGCAGGCATGCAGCGGACTGGCTCGATACCTTCGCCGCCGCGGTTCAGGAAATCGAGGAAGTGACCGAGGTCTACCGCCTGTCCGGCGAGATCGATTACATGCTGAAGGTCGTCGTCCCCGATATCGCCGCGTATGACGATGTCTACAAACGGCTGATCGCCAGGGCGGATTTCGCGGACGTCAGTTCGTTCTTCGCCATGGAGGAGATCAAGGCGACAACGGCGCTGCCGCTCAAATACCTGCGTTAGGTTTCAAACGGCGGTCCCTTGATTTCGATCCGATTGCCTTCCGGATCGTCGAAATAGATCGACGGCCCCACCCCTTCGGCACCGGACCGCCGTTTGACCGGGTCGGCATCGACGCCCCGTTCCGCCAGAAACGCCTGTATGGCGTCGGCATCCCACGGATCAACACGCAGGCAGACGTGATCCATGTTCAATCCATCATCGCCCGGCGGGCCGCCGCCCATGCGGCCAAGTTCGCTGTCGACGGGGACCAGATCGATCATCGAATGACCGGCCCGCAACTGAAACAGGCCGATACTTTCTTCGGACCGTTCCAGCGGGCAGTTGAGGATGTTCTGATAGAAATCGAGCATCACGATGATGTCGCGGGTGCGGATCACCACGTGGTCGATGCCTTTGATGTTGAACGGTGGCGGCATGATCGGCCTGGTCTCCTGAACGTCCGTTAAACTCCCATCGCGTCGGCAACGCCTTCGACACTGTCGGTAATGATATTCCAGTCACTTGTGGCTTCGAAATCCTTGGACTGGTCGACGCCGTATTCGGTCGGCCGGTTGATGTAGGCGGTCCGCATGCCCTGTTCGCGGGCTGCTTCAAGATCATCGTTGTGCGCGGCACCCATCATCACTTCTTCGGGTTTCATGCCGAGCAGGGCAATCGCGTTATTATAGACCTTGGGGTCACGTTTGAAGGCCTTGTGCATGTCGCTGGAGAAAATGAAATCCCACGGCATGCCGGCGCGCTTGGCCATGTTGGCGAGCAGCGTCAGTGAGCCGTTTGACAGCGGCGCGATGAGGAATTTCTTTTTCAGGCGCAACAGACCCGGAATGCTGTCCGGCCAGGGATTGATCCGGTGCCAGGCAAAGTTCAGATGAACCCGCTCGGCTTCGTCCAGCATGTCCAGTCCGAACTGCGGCAGGATTTCATCCAGCCGTTCGCGGTGAATGACGTCGATCGCGGTCCATTCGCGTTCGCCGGAAATGACCGGCGCCATTCCGGGGCGGTATCCGGCCCGCCAGGCGCGGGCAAAGGCATCGCCATCGAAGTCGCTGATGCCCTTTTTCCGGGCAACCATTTCACCTTCGCGGGCAATCGACGAGCGCCAATCGGTGATGGTGCCGAACGTGTCGAATACGATTGCCTTGACGTTATCAATAGACATGTCGTTGACTTCTCCCATGGACATATTTCGCCGGTTCGTGCCGACCAGACAAGGCAGGGTAAAATCCTTGCCGGCGCGAGGCTTTGCTGTCCTGATTGGTTCCCTCTTTTTCTTTGTTACAATGTTAGGCCTGCCGCGCGGGACTGCAATAGCGCAGGAGAATTTAGTTGATCTGGAACTGATCATCGCCGTCGATATTTCCGGTTCCGTCGATGATGACGAGGCCTATCTGCAGCGTCAGGGATACATCAAGGCATTCCGCGACCCGATTGTCGTGCAGGCGATCCAGCGCGGCATACACGGTGCCATCGCCGTGACGTATATCGAATATGCGGGCGCGCACCATCAGCTGCCGCTGGTCGACTGGAGCTATATCAACAGTCCGGAATCCGCCAACAATTTTGCCGATGCGCTGGCCTTCGAGCCGGTCATGATCAACGTCTGGACCTCGATCAGTGGCGCCCTACTGGCGGGCGTGGATATCTTCGCGCGCAGCCCCTTCAAAGGGAAGCGCCGGGTGATCGATGTTTCCGGTGACGGGGCCAACAACGACGGCGTACCGGTTCTGGTGGCGCGGGAACGGGCCATTTCACAGGGGATCACCATCAACGGTCTGCCGATCGTCAACGACAAGCCGAGCCGTTTTGGACGCAGGCAGATTCCCAACCTCGATTACTATTATACGGACTGCGTGATCGGCGGGCAGGGCGCGTTCATCATCGTCGCCAACGGTTTCGAGGACTATGCCCGCGCGGTACGCCGGAAACTGATTCTGGAAATCGCCGGAGCGATGCCGGCGAAAAAACCCGAGACCGGGATCATCCCGGCATTCGCCCAGAACCGGCCGCCCTGCAATGTCGGTGAAAACCTGCGGCAGGATTGGGACGACTATTAGAGCCGTCCCGCTCCCTTAACATTACTCGGCGGCTTCCTGATATTCGTCAATCGACGGACAGGTGCAGACGAGATTTCTGTCCCCATGCGCATTGTCGATCCGACCGACGCTCGGCCAGTATTTATCCCGGCGCAGCCCGGCCACCGGATAGGCCGCAACTTCGCGCGGATACGGCCGGTCCCAGTCGTCCGACATCACCACGTCTGCCGTGTGCGGCGCGTGAACCAGCGGGTTGTTGTCCGTGGGCCAGTCACCGGCTTCGACCTTGTGGGCTTCGGCGGCGATGGCGATCATCGCTTCACAGAACCGGTCCAGTTCCTCGCGGGGCTCAGACTCGGTCGGTTCCATCATCAGCGTATGCATCACCGGCCAGGACATGGTCGGGCTGTGGAAGCCGTAATCCATCAGCCGCTTGGCGATGTCGTCGACGGTAAGATGCGCGGCGTTCTGGATCGGCCGGGTATCGATGATGCATTCATGCGCCACCAGTCCGCCGGGGCCGCTGTAGAGAATCTTGAAATGATCCTTGAGCCTGGCCGCGACATAGTTGGCATTGAGGATCGCCACCTGGGTGGCTTTCTTCAGGCCTTGGCCGCCCATCATGGCGATATAGGCCCATGATATCGGCAGGATCGAGGCCGAGCCCCAGGGGGCGGCGGACACCGCACCGATGCCGCCCTCGGGCCCGCTTTCGGGGACCACGGGGCTGCCCGGCAGGAACGGCGCCAGATGTTCGCCGACGGCAATCGGCCCGACACCGGGCCCGCCGCCGCCGTGCGGGATGCAGAACGTCTTGTGCAGGTTCATGTGCATGACGTCGGGGCCGAAGCGGCCGGGACGGCAGATGCCGACCATGGCCTGCAGATTGGCGCCGTCCATGTACACCTGCCCGCCGTTGTCGTGGACGATTTGGCAGATTTCCTTGATCCGGGTTTCGAACACACCGTGCGTCGACGGATAGGTGACCATCAGCGCGGCCAGGTTTTCGGCATGGGCCTCGGCCTTGGACTTCAGGTCCTCGACGTCGACATTGCCCAGATCGTCGCAGTTCACGACCACAACCTTCATGTTGGCCATGACCGCGCTGGCCGGATTGGTGCCGTGCGCGCTCGACGGGATCAGGCAGATGTTGCGGTGGTCGTCGCCGCGTTCATGGTGATAGGCGCGGATCGTCAGCAGGCCCGCGTATTCGCCCTGCGACCCGGCGTTGGGCTGCAGCGAGACGGCGGCAAAGCCGGTGATCTGGCACAGCTTGGCTTCCAGATCGCGGATCATTTCCAGATAACCCTCGACCTGGTCGAGGGGCTGGAACGGATGGATTTTGCCGAATCCGGCCCAGGTGACCGGGATCATCTCGCTGGCGGCATTCAGTTTCATGGTGCATGAGCCGAGCGGAATCATGGCCCGGTTCAGCGCCAGATCCTTTTCTTCCAGCGCACGCAGATAACGCATCATCGCGGTTTCAGAATGATGCGCGTTGAACACCGGATGGGTCAGGATGTCGCTTTCGCGGCAGAGAGAATCCGGCACGCCGTCTTCGGCGGCGGCATCGAGTTTGAGAAGGTCCGAGCCGTGATCGGGCTTGCCCGAGACGATGGCCAGCAGCGCCATGATGTCATCGCGGGTGGTGGCTTCGTTGAGCGAAATCCCGACCTGGTCGGCGCCCATGCGGCGCAGGTTGTAACCGGCACTGACGGCACGCTGGTGGATGGCTTCTGCTTCGCCCGGCGTGTTCAGGGTCAGGGTGTCGAACCAGCTCCTGTTGGCGACATCGATCCCGAGGCCCATCAGGCCGTGGGCGAGGATCGAAGTCAGGCGATGCACCCGCCCCGCGATCCGCTTCAGGCCGTCCGGGCCGTGATAGACGCAGTACATGCTGGCGACGTTGGCAAGCAGCACCTGCGCGGTGCAGATGTTGGATGTCGCCTTTTCACGGCGGATATGCTGTTCACGGGTCTGCAGCGCCATCCGCAGTGCCTGACGGCCCTGGGCGTCGACCGAGACCCCGATGATACGCCCCGGTACCGAGCGGCGGTATTCCTCGCGGGTCGCCATGAAAGCGGCGTGCGGTCCGCCGAAACCGAGTGGCACACCGAAGCGTTGTGCCGAACCGACAACGATGTCGGCGCCCCATTCGCCGGGCGCCTTCAGCATCACCAGCGCCAGCGGATCACAGGCGACGGTCAGCAATGCGCCGGCGTCGTGAATCTTGTCCGCGAGGGCGGCGTAATCGTGCACCTCGCCGTTGACCGTCGGGTATTGCAGGATGACCCCGAAGACGCCCGCCGGATCGAGATCATTGAACGGGTCGCCGGTCTGGACCGTGAAGCCCAGCGGCCTGGCGCGGGTTTCGATGACGGCGATGGTCTGCGGCAGGCAGCTGTCGGCGACAAAGATGGTGTCGCTTTTGCTTTTGCCGGACCGCTTCATCAGCGTCATGGCTTCGGCGGCCGCGGTGCCTTCATCCAGCAGTGACGCATTGGCGAGCGGCATGCCCGTCAGGTCGATGATGGATTGCTGGAAGTTCAGAAGGGCTTCCAGACGGCCCTGGGAAATTTCCGCCTGATACGGTGTATAGGCAGTGTACCAGCCCGGGTTCTCGATCAGGTTCCGGAGGATGACGCTCGGCGTGATGGTGTCGTGATAACCAAGCCCGATCATGGTTTTCATGACCTTGTTCATGCCCGCCATGCGCGACAGTTCGGCCAGTGCTTCGACTTCGGTCATGGCCGGTTCGTCAAAGGCTTCATCGGTCCGGATTTCATCAGGGACCGCCTTGTCGATCAGCTCGTCGAGACTTTTCAGGCCGACAATGCCGAGCATCTCGGCAACGTCGTCATCCGACGGGCCGATATGGCGGTTTACGAATTCATCCTTGTTTTCGAGATCGTCGAGGCTGGCTCGGCTCATTCATCAAGCTCCTTCAGGAATTCCTTGTATTCGGCTTCGTCCATGAATTCGTCGATTTCGGTCATGTCCGAAATCCTGATCTTGAACAGCCAGCCGTCGCCTTCGGCATGTTCGTTGACCAGAGTCGGCTGATCGGCCAGTTCCTCGTTGGCTTCGACGATTTCACCGGAACACGGTGCGTAAACCTCGCTCGCCGCCTTGACGGATTCGACGACGCAGGCTTCATCGCCCTGTTCCAGGGTTGCGCCGACGTCGGGGACTTCGACATAGACAAGCTCGCCCAGCTGTTCCTGGGCATGATCGGTGATACCGACGGTGCCGATGTCGCCGTCGATGTCGATCCATTCGTGTTCCTTGGTGTATTTAGTGGCCATGCTCTCTCTCCTGCTTGTGGCTGTAACCGGGTGTGCCGGCTTTATCCTTTGAAGTATCGGTGGGGTTGAAACGGCATTTTGACGATGGATGCGGGCACCATGTTCTTGCGCACCGCCAGTTCAAGCGCGGTCCCCGCGGTGGCGTGATCGGTGCTGACGTAGCCCATGGCGACGGGGCCGCCGACGCTGGGGCCGAAGCCGCCGGACGTGACGGTGCCGATGGCATCGCCACCCGGTGCATGAATGGCCGTGCCGTCCCGGGCCGGGGCGCGGCCTTCGGGCAGAATGCCGACGCGGCGGCGTTTTGCGCCGTCGGCCAGTTCGCCCAGAATCCGGGATGCGCCCGGAAAATCACCGGCTTCGCGGCGGCGTTTGGAAATCGTCCACGCCAGCCCCGCTTCGATGGGCGAGGTTTCTTCGTCCAGATCATTGCCATAGAGACAAAGCCCGGCTTCAAGCCGGAGCGTATCGCGTGCCCCAAGACCGATCGGCATGACGTCGTCATGACCGGCAAGGGCTTCGGTAATCGCTTCAGCGTCCGACACGGGCATGGAAATCTCGAAGCCGTCTTCGCCGGTATAGCCGGAGCGTGTGATGTGGCATTTGATGCCGCTGATCTCGGTCTCGACGGCGCTCATGAACGCCATCGTGGCGCAAACCGGGGCCAGGCCGGAAACCACGGCGGCGGCTTTCGGGCCCTGCAGCGCGATCAGGGCACGGTCCTCGATGATTTCAAGTTCGGCCATACCGGAAGAAGCATCGGCGATCATGGGTAAGTCGACATGCTTGCGCGACGCGTTGACGACGATAAACAGTTTGTCGCCCCAATTGGTAACGATCAGGTCATCGACAATACCGCCGGCATCATTGGTGATCATGGTGTAGCGGCCGCTGCCGCTTGGCAGCGCCTGGACGTCGCCGGGGACCAGTTTCTCAAGCGCTTTTGCCGCGCCGGTGCCGTGCAGCCACGCCTGGCCCATGTGCGAGACATCGAAAAGACCGGCCTTTTCACGGGTGTGCCTGTGTTCGTCGATGATGCCGGCGGGGTACTGCACGGGCATTTCATAGCCTGCAAACGGCACCATTTTGGAGCCCATGCGGCGATGAAAGTCCGCCAGCGGCACGGTTTTCAGATTTTGCTCGGTGTCCTGTCCCACATGGCTCCCCTTTGTGACAGATGGTCACTTTCAGCCGATCACGGGCGGTATGCCTGTTGATCGCTCAAAGTGCCCCCTCTGTCTCGGAACCTGAAAGTGTCACCCCGCGACCGGTGCCGGGTTTACATCTTCGGTGGGCATGGGTGTTACCCCATCCGCTTTCCAGAGCCTCAACCCGTTGCGGTCCTTTTGCCTGAGAGATTCCGGGGCGGTTGCTCCTTCGGCGCCGGCATCAGCGTGCCGGTCTCTCCCACAACGGTGTGACGAGGTACTCGTCTCAGTTACGGATCATTGCAGAAGCCGCTCACCCGGTCAACCGGACTGGGCGGACCTCTCCCGCGATCAGCGCAGACGGTCCTGGATGGC
The DNA here is from genome assembly GCA_040218645.1 of Rhodospirillales bacterium. Classification (GTDB taxonomy): domain Bacteria; phylum Pseudomonadota; class Alphaproteobacteria; order Rhodospirillales; family Casp-alpha2; genus UBA4479. The sequence continues at coordinate 251,838 of JAVJQZ010000016.1, read as the reverse complement.
CTTGCGGTTGTAGGCGGCCTGTTCCTCGGTCAGCTCGAAGCCGGCGTATATCCGGTAATAATCATTGCGGATTTCAGGGGTGATGGGAATTTCCACCGTGGTCGTCTGCGGCAGCAGGATAACCTGCGTCTTGTTACCCTGGAACGACACGTCGACCTTCAGCGGTTCGCGGTAAAGGATGTTCTTATTCGGATCGGTGACGACGACGAAATACGGCAGTACCGTCGACTGGGTTGAATTGGCCGGTCCCATTTCGGCGGCAATGACCGGGGTGATGTCGATGAGCATCTTGCCGCTGTCGGTTTCCCGGTCGACATCTGTGACACAGCCGAGACGAATCTCGCCGATCTGGCCACGGGCCACGACATCGATGATGTCCCGTCCCGGGCCGTCCCGGAACTGGGTGATCGTTGCCGCATCTTCGAGGACAAAATAACTTGGGCACTGCAGCACCAGCGGCTTTTCCAGGAAGGGAAGGCTGGTGTTCTCGCAGGCACTCAGCAGCAATACCGCACATGCCATCATGACGCCGGATAGATGCCGCTTCATCATCAGAGCCCCGAATGGGAGCCGTCACAGAACGGCTTGCCGTTCGTGTGCTTGCAGCCACACAGGTAGGCCGTGCCGCTTTCCTCTGCGGTGAAGACCACGGGCGCCATGTCGACAGCCTTGTGCTTGCCGTCGCAGAAGGGCTGGGCCGCGCTCAGCCCGCAGGTGCACCAGGCATATTTTTTGCCCGCTTCCAGTTCAACGGCATAGGGCTCTTTTTGTGCAATCGTCGGGCCGGCCATGGGGGGCGCCTCCTCGTTATGGGTTGGGCTGAAATGTAAAGGACACATGGCTGAGCGACAAGCAATGCTCTGTGATTGCCGCCGCGCGTCCGGAAATCGCCGCGTGCCGAATGCGGTTCAGGGCGTCTCGGTGGCGCGGCCCCGGCCGGGATCGACGAGGCTGATCAGCGTCGCCGCGAGCTTGGCCAGGGTTCGCGATCGGCTCCATGCGTTCTCGATGTTTCTGGCGATGTCGATGCCGCGTCCGAAGGCCTGCCAGGCGGCATCCTCGGCGCCGCTGATGGCGTGACCTTCGGCAATCTCCGCAAACATCCAGACCCGGCTCAGATCGCCGGCGACATCCTCGGTGGCGGTCTGGGCAAGGGTTTCGGTGTCGGTCCAGGTGTCGTCGCCGATGGCCTGTTGCCGCGCCGCGATCAGCCACAGTGTGTTGGCTTTCAGGCGGCGGTCCTCGATCATCAGGGCCGCTTCCACGGCCCGCTTCACGGCGGCTTTGAACGTATCCAGCCCGTTGCGGTCGGTTTCCGCCTTGTCGCCATGGATCTGCGTCAGAGCCAGCGCAATACGGCTGACGGCAAACGAGCGCGCATAGGGCCGGTCGATCCGGTCAATGGCGGCGAAGGCGAGTTCCAGCGTGGTGTCGGCATCATCGGTGCGCCCCGCCCGTGCCTGTGCCAGGGCGATGCGGCCCAGCAGAACGGCCCGGTAGCGGACGTTCTCGATCCCTGACGCGGTGGCCAGTGCGGCGACGGCGTCCCCGGCGCGGGCCTGGGCCTCGGCGGCGGACATCAGGACCGGAATGCGGTCCGACGGGCTAGAGACCGCATCCAGCATTTCCAGCGCACGCGCGGTTTCCGCCATGTCGGCGAGGGCCGAGGCGACGTAGCGGATGCCGGCGCTTTTCGAGCTGTCACGGGGCAGGGCGCGGGCAGCGCGTTCGGCGATGGCCAGTTCCGCTTCGGCAAGATCGCGGGAATCCGCCTGGGCATAGATCACGGCGGCCCGGGTCCTGAAGGCGATCTGCTTCAGGGTGTCGCCGACGTCGCCGAGATTGCCGAGCAGCCTTTCCAGCGTGTTCCGGGCATCCTGCCTGTCGCCGCGGCGGACCTGAATTTCGGCGATGGCGGCAAGGGCATCGGCCTGTTTTTCCAGATCGGGGATGATCCCGGCGGCGGCAAGCGCATCGTCCGGCCGCCCGGCGGCGGCCTGGGCTTCGGCAATATCGCGGAGCGCAACCATGACGAGGCGCGGATCCTTGATGCGGGACGCGGTCTCCATGGCTTTTTCACCCAGTCCGGCGCGGGCCTCGGCGATCAGGATTTCCCCCAGTGCCCAGTCGCGCAGTTCGGTTTTAGCGATGGCCTTGGCGCTTTCAAGGGCTTCGGCAAGCAGGCACAGCGACGTCGGATTATCGAAACAGGCGGACGCATCGCGGGTCGGATCGGCGGTCTCATCCGCGCTGTCGGTTTTCATGAGGTCGCGGGTCGCCGGGTGGTTCAGCAGCTTCGAGCGGGCATCCCTGATGCTTTCGCTGCGGGCGTCTTCAAGCTGGCGCATCAGTTTGCGGACCCCGACGGCGTATTCCAGCTTGCCGATCAGGTCCATGGTGATGCGGCCGGTCTCATCGATCCCGTTGGCGCGCTGATAGATGCGGATGGCGGCGCGGGTCGCTTTGTCGAGAACGCCGTCCTCGGGGCCCAGATACAGCCCCAGCCGGGACAGGGCCTGCTGGGCACGCTGCACCATCGGGCTGGATTGCAGACGGGCCGCGGCGGCGGGCTGTTCTTCAAGCGGCGGCAGGGACGCACGCACGGGCAAAGCGCCCATCACCAGCGCGGCGGCAATGATCATGAGGGCGGGTGTCGGCATCGCCGATCTGTTGTTTCCGGTCCGTGCCATCGGTTCCGCTCGTTATCCGGTTCTGTTTCTCTGCTGCTGGATTATAGCCGCTTTTCAGGCTCTTTTTCGCGCATAATCACATGCGTGCTTGGCGATCAGGGTTCTTCCCCTTAAAACGCCCGGATGGCGGTTTACACGGAAATCGACGACGATGCACTGATTGACTTCATAGCCGGTTACGACATCGGCGAGGTTCTGTCATGCAAGGGCATTGCCGAGGGCATCGAGAATTCCAACTTCATCGTCACCACGACGACCGGGCCCTATATCCTGACCCTTTATGAAAAGCGCGTGAAGATCGAGGATCTGCCGTTCTTTCTGGGTCTCATGGATCATGCCGCCGCACACGGAATTCCCTGCCCCGTGCCGCTCCGCACCACCGGCGGCGAGACCCTGCGCGAGCTGGCCGAGCGCCCGGCGGCGATGGTCACCTTTCTGGCCGGAATGTGGCCGAAGCGACCGACGGTGGCGCACTGCCGCGAGGTCGGCGAAGCGCTGGCCCGCTTCCATCTGGCAAGCGGACACTTCCCGCTGAAGCGCGAAAATGCGCTCGGCGTCGGCGCATGGGGCGGTCTGCTCGAAGCTTCCGGGACGGGCGCCGAAGACGTGATGGAAGGACTGGGCGGGATGCTGGCAGAGGTGCTGGATGATCTGACGGCACGCTGGCCCACGGATTTGCCTGCCGGCGTCATTCATGCCGATCTGTTTCCGGACAACGTGTTTTTCCGTCAGGATCATTTGTCGGGCATGATCGATTTCTATTTCGCCTGCAATGATCAGTTCGCCTACGACATCGCGGTCTGTCTGAACGCGTGGTGCTTCGAACCGGACATGAGCTTCAACGCGACCAAGGCGCGGCGGCTGCTGAGCGGGTATCAGAGCGTACGCCCGCTGGAGCGCGGCGAGATCGAGGCGATGCCGGTGCTGGCGCAGGGTGCCGCGATGCGGTTTCTGCTGACCCGGCTTTATGACTGGCTGAATACTCCGGAAGATGCCTTCGTGACCCCGAAGAGCCCCATGGAATACATCAAGCGGCTCGAATTCCATCGCGCCGTCAAAGGACCGGACTCCTATGGTATCGAATGACGCGCCAGAAAACAGAATAGAAATCTATACCGACGGGGCCTGTTCGGGGAATCCCGGTCCCGGCGGCTGGGGGGCGATCCTGCGCTGGAAAGGCCACGAAAAGGAGCTTTACGGCGGCGAACGGGAGACCACCAACAACCGCATGGAACTGATGGCCGCCATTCAGGCGCTGGAAAGTCTGAAACGCGCATCGATGGTCGATCTCTATACCGACAGCACCTATGTCCGCGACGGCATCACCTCATGGATTCACGGCTGGAAGCGGAACGGCTGGAAAACGGCGGCAAAGAAACCGGTCAAGAACGAAGATCTGTGGCGGCGCCTGGACAGCGCCATCGCCGCACACAACGTCGAATGGCACTGGGTCAAGGGGCATGCCGGGCACCCGGAGAATGAACGGGCCGACGAACTGGCCCGGCTGGGCACGGCTGAAGCCATCGGCGGCTGACGATCCGAATTTCAGACAAAAAAAGGACACGGTTTTATGGGAACCGTGTCCTTTGAGGGTTCCCGCATATGAGCTTCGCAAGGGAGGTCGCGTCGCTGGCGGGAAACGTCAGGGTTGACGAATTCAGCTGTGGCCGAGGCTCCAGCGCATGCGCTGTGCGGCGCTCTCGGCGGCGTTGGAGGATTTGAACTCGCGGCCATTGATCTGGGAACCGACGAGATCGCCCCAACGGTCGCGGGCAGGGGTTTGACCAGGGAACCAGTTGGCGAATTTCTTGCTGCTATTAAACATGTGATTATCCTCATGTCTTGCCCGAACGCGACGGGCTATAATGTTCTGAAACCATATGTACGCCTGACTATGTTGCAGTGCAAAGGAAAGATTTTCATTCTATGCATGAGGTTTTATTCATGTATAATTCATGCATGGAATAGCTGGAGTTCGCCGATATGCCGCACCTTCCACCGATAGCCGCACTCAGGGCGCTGGCCTGTGCCGCCCGTCATCTGAGTTTCACCAAGGCGGCGGAAGAGCTAAATGTGACGCAAAGCGCGGTCAGCCATCAGATCCGCCATATCGAGGAATTGTGGGAGATATCGCTGTTCGAGCGGCGCCCGAGGCAGCTGCTGCTGACCCCTGCGGGAGAGGAACTGGCGGGTATCGTCAATGAGTTCATTGATGAACTCGGCAAGGCACTGGAATCCCTCAAGGCCGACGAAGGACATACCGCGCTCAGGGTCGAAATGCTGCCCTCGCTGGCGGTGAAGTGGCTGGTGCCGCGATTGCAGGATTTCCGGGTCGAGCATCCCGAAGTCGATGTCTGGCTGTCGACGCGCCAGGATATCCGCCCGGCGATGAACAGCAATCTGGATGCGGTGATCACCCTGGGCGACGGTCAGTATCCCGGTTTTGCGTCGTGGGAACTGATGCGCGATTACGTTATCCCCGTGGCACGGCCCCGATTTCTTGAAGAATACGGCATGCCGGAAAAACCGGCGGATTTATGTCATCTGCCGCTTCTGCTCCGGCATTCGGGCGTGCTGTCGCCGGGGTGGGAGTATTGGTTCGATTATGCCGGCGTTGCCCCGGAGGTCTATCAGTCGGCATTGCGCGAAGGCACGCGCTTCCCCGACACCAACATGGCGATCCAGGCCGCCTTCGAGGGGCAGGGTGTGGCGCTGGCGCGCAGTGCGCATGTTTGGGAGGATCTTGAAACCGGCCGTCTGGTCCGGCTGTTCGACATTCACTGTCCGTCGGACGTGTCCGTCTATTTTGTCTGCCGTCAGGATCAGGTGGATCGTCCGGCGCTGATTGCGTTTCGGGACTGGCTGCTCAGGGAAGCCCGGGAATCCCAGGCGGTGTTTGATGCCGCAGAAAAGGATAAACCCCTGGAAAGGGCGAAGGCTTAGGGCCAGCACTTAAGGCCAGCACTTAAGGCCAGCACTTAAGGAATGCCGGGGCACCGCCCGATGACGGTGCCCGCAGCAATCGGACTTAAAGCTCGCCGAGCATGGTTTCGGCGCTGGTTTTCTCGAACACGCCTTCGTCGACGTGGATCGAGCTGACGGTGCCGTCGTCGACAACCATCGAGAAGCGCTGGCAGCGAACGCCGAGGCCCCGTTCGGTCAGGTCAAGCTCAAGACCGGTGGCTTTGGCAAAGTTGCCGGAGCCGTCGGCAAGCATGGTCACGGCGTCACCGACGTTCTGGTCCTTGCCCCAGGCACCCATGACGAACGGGTCGTTCACGGAGACGCAGGCAATGGCATCGACGCCCTTGGCTTTCAGGGCACCGGCATTAGCGACGAAACCCGGCAGGTGCTTGGCCGAGCAGGTCGGGGTAAAGGCGCCGGGGACGCCGAAAATGGCGACTTTCTTGCCGGCGAAGAAATCATCGGTCTGAACGGCGTCTGGGCCGTCTTCGGTCATGACGTTGAGCGTGACGCTCGGAATTTTGTCTCCAACCTTAATGGTCATCGTGTCTCTCCCGGAGATAGTTGTTCAAAAAAATATCTTAAGCCGGCTCATGCGGCGTGCCTCAGAGATAGGGTGATTGCGGCTCATTGCAAAGGGTTTTTGTGGAAATCCTGCGCCGATGCGGCCTATTTGAGGCTGTCCGCTAGCCGTTCGGGGGCAGCGTCGCGGAAGCCCTTCATGACGTTGGCGTCGCTCAGCAGTTCCGGCAGGGCGACGCCCGCCGGGGACTGGCGCCCATAGACCGCGTTGAACGGTATGCCGTAGCGCCCGAACGAGGCCAGATAGGCGGCAATGTCCGCGTCGGGGCGGGTCCAGTCGGCCTGCATGGCGATTACGTCGGGACTGTTCAGCAGTTCCAGTATCCGGCCCTGTTCGAGAACAAAGCGTTTGTTGACCTGGCATGTGATGCACCAGTCGGCGGTCACGTCGACAAACACGATCAGGTCGTTGTTGACCATCCGGCTGATCGCGGCGGGATCGAATTTCTGCCATTTGATCTTGCTGACGCCTGGGGTGGTGGTGTCGAGCGGCCCGTTGATGTCACCGATCTGGGCCGTGGTGATGGCGGCAAAGGTCGCCAGAAGCAGGGCGAAGGGTGTCGCTTTCCTGATTTCCGGCACGTTGCTCATGACCGGGCCGAGCCAGATTCCGGACAGCACCAACAGCCCGCCGGTGAGCAGGGCGGCGAATATGCCGGCGGTCCCGGCGAGCACGCTCAGCAGCCAGATCGCGGTCGCCGCCAGGGCCAGGCCCAGCACGAATTTGAGTCGCACCATCCACGCGCCGGGTTTCGGCATGAAGGTCACCAGGCGGGGCAGGGCTGCGATCAGCAGATACGGCGCGGCAAGCCCGAGCCCCAGAACGGCGAAGACCGCGATGATATCGCTGGCGCCACGGGCCAGCGCAAAACCGACGGCGGTGCCCAGAAAAGGTGCCGAACACGGCGTCGCCAGCAGGGTCGCGAAAATCCCCTGCAGGAAATGACCGAAGATTCCGCCGGCTTCCCCGGCCTTGCGGCTTTTGTCGGCAACCGCGCCCGGCAGCCGGAATTCGAAGAACCCCCACATGTTGCAGGCGAACAGCGTCACCATAAATGCCATGATGATCAAGAACCACGGCTGCTGGAACTGAATGCCCCAGCCGATTGCCGCGCCCGCCGATTTCAGGGCGATGAGGCCGGTGGCGAGAACCAGAAACGCGAAGATGATGCCGCTGGCGGAGGCCAGAAAGCTCAATCGCACCGTGCCGGGGGCGCTGCCGCCGTGCTTCACGACGCTCAGGAATTTCAGCGACAGGACCGGCAGCACGCACGGCATCAGGTTCAGGATCAGGCCGCCCAGAAAAGCGAACAGCAGAATGACCGGCAGGCTCCGGGTATCCTGCGGACCCGGCACCTGCACCATCACGCCGGGGCTGTAATCCTGCGGCGGGCCCAAGGTCGCCGGGGTTTCCATGGCCCTGCCGCCATCCAGCAGCGTGAACGTGAACGAGGTGCCGGTCAGCTTTTCGGCGGCCTCAGCGGGTGTGCCGGCATAGCCGGAAACGGGCACCCGCATTTCCGCGTCCTTGCCGGCGTTGCTGATCTGTACCGACGGGGCGCCATAGCCGAAACCGGCCGGGCCTTCGAGATAGAGATCGGGCCCCTTGAGCGGAATTTGCGATGTGACCTTGGCTGCGACATACAGACCCTTCTCGGAAGTTTCGGTCCATACCTGTTCTATTCCAAGCCGGGCTGCATCGCCGCTGCGGGGTACTCGGGCATCGGACTGCCCGATCAGGTGCGCATAAGCCGTCGGTGCGCCGTCCCCGGCGGGAAGCGTCATGCTCAGGGAGGCATCGTAGGGAATGCAGATTTCCTTGCAGGTCAGATAGCGGATATCCGCGCTGATGACGGCGGGCTGGCCTGGATTGTCGGCCTTGATGTTGAACGGCAGCACGACGCCGTTTTCATAACCCAGTGTTTCCAGTCCGAGCACTGAGAACCGCGTCGGCACCGGCCAGCGGAGCGCACCGGCTTCGGCATTCGTGGTGCCGCTGAAATCGGGCTGCGGTGGAAACCCGGCATCGCCGGGGGAGCGCCAGTAAACCTTCCAGCCCGGTTTCAGGCTGAACTGCAATCCGGCCAGAACCTGCCCGTCGGCCCCCAGTCCGTCACGCGCGGCAATCAGCCGGACGGCAGACTGTTCTTCCTCGGCCCAGTCCGAACCGGCAATGCCGGCCTGGGCCATGCTGGCCGGGACGGCGGCGATGGCCGTCAGTGCGGCAAGGAACGGGATCAGGAAGCGTTTCATCATCATCCAGCGGTCTGGGTATCGGCTAGCTTTATCATTCGCCATAATCCGGGCGTGAACACAAGGGCGAACGGCTGATTATCTGTCTTTCTCACGGCTTGTTGAACGGGGCCTGCAGGCACATATTCAGACATATATCTGGTACGCCTGATGCGGAGACTTTTTGCCAGCCGTGACCGATGTGTCATAATGGCGCCGCAATCGCCGCGCAGAACATATTGATACAGGCACCTGTGCTATCGGTGCCTTTACCCGCCAAAAGAACGGAGACGCGTGTGAGAGGTTTTTTGCAGGACGGTTCCCCGAGTGACAGTTACCTGACCGGCAGGTTCCTCGTCGCCATGCCCGGCATGGAAGACGACCGCTTTCAGCAGACCCTGATCTATGTCTGTGCGCATGGACCCGAGGGCGCGATGGGCCTTGTCGTCAACAAGCCGCTCGACAGCATCAGCTTTCCCGATCTTCTGAGTCAGCTCGACATCACCATGCCGCCGGCAGGCGAGGGGATCGAGGTTCTGTTCGGCGGTCCGGTCGAAACCGGCCGCGGCTTCGTTCTGCATTCCCCGGACTACATGCACGATGCGACGATGGTCGTGGATGACGAAGTGGCACTGACGGCCACTGTGGATGTGCTGCGTGCCATTGCCGAAGGCGGCGGTCCCCGCCAGCGGTTACTGGCCCTCGGTTACGCCGGGTGGGACAGCGGCCAGCTCGACGCCGAGATCAAGGCCAACGGCTGGCTCAGTGTCGATGCCGACCCGCAACTGCTGTTCGATACCAACATCGCAACCAAGTGGGAACGCGCCATGGCCAAGCTCGGAATCGATCCGCTGATGCTGTCCGGCAAGGCCGGTCATGCCTAAGGGTCGGCGACCCGGCGGACGGGATCAGGGACAGGGAAAACCCCAGGGAAAACCCCAAGGAAAACCTCAAGGCAAGCCCCAGGGGAAACCAAAGGGCGCGGGAAAGCTTGATCCGGATACCTTCATGCGTGAGCTGATCCGCCGCATGGACGATTGCGATACCGCCGAAAAGCTCAACGACAACGTACTGATGCCGTTCGTGCTGGCGCTGGAAAAGGTCTGCGGCGCACGCGGCTATGTGATGAACATCTATGGTGAAACCGCGAACATCGTCTTTTCTGGAAACGCCGAGGATGCGGAAGCCATCTACCAGATCGTTGAAGCCTATATGGACGATCAACAGGACGATGCGGATTAACCCGCTGCCATGTCCGATCTTCAACGCCCCCTGACGACCTGGCTGTTCGTGACCGCCATTGATTCGGTGCAGATAAGTGCAGCCGCCGACGCGAAGCCCGACTGCGTCATCATCGATATGGAAGACTTCACGCCGCCGGGATTGCGCGAAAAGGGCAGACAGCTTCTTTCCGAAAGCCTTGCCCTGATTGCCGATGCCGGAGTCGTGCCGTGTGTGCGCATCAATCCCACCGGCAGCGCCGATCATGCGCCCGACCTTGTCGCGGCGCTGGATGCCGGTGCCCGGGTCATCTCGCTGCCCAAGACATCGTCCGCCGCCGAGCTGCATCAACTGAACAACGCCATTTCGGCCCATGGCGGGTCGGGGCCGGACAGACCCGGTCTGCTGCCCTGCATCGAAACCGCCGAAGGGCTGGTCAACACCTATGCGATCCTCAAGGAAGCGCCGCCGCTGATCGGCAGCCTTGTCGCATCCGAAGACATGACCACTAGTCTGGGCGCACCGCGCGACCGGGACGGCACCGCCATCCGTTATGCCCGCGAACGGTTTCTTCTCGAATGCCGGGCCGCCGGTGTCGAACCGGTGGACTGCCCCTATACCTGGGCCGATCATGAAGGTCTGGTTGCCGAGACGATGTCCGCTCGGGCGCTGGGCTATCATGCGAAATCGGCGGCGCGGGCGGATCAGATTGCCGTGATCCGCGATATCCTCGAGCCGGGGGCCGACGAGATCGCCAACGCCCGAGCCCTCGTCGACGCTTTTGAAGCGGCGGAGCGTGACGGCCGCGACAGGGTCGAGGTCAACGGCCAGATCGCCGAACGGCCGTCGTATCTGAATGCCCTGTCACTGTTGGCGCGGGCGGGCGTGATATCACCTGATTGATGATAGCCAAGGTGCTCTGGATCAACGCGTCGCCCTGAACCTGGTTCAGGGCCCATATGATCACGTGCGATGGTTCCGGCTTTTTTTTGTGGATCCTGAATCAAGTTCAGGATGACGACGGAGATATGATCTGCGGGTGCAGATCGACGAAGCTCAATCCCGTTCGTTCGGATCCACGACGTCGAGTTCGATCACCGAGCCGTCGACGATCAGCTTTCCGGCATTCTCGAAATTCACCGTGATCTTGTCGCCGACAACGGTCTGAACGCGGCCCAGTCCCAGTTCGGGTGCCTGGGGATGACGTACGAACGAGCCCTGCGAAATCAGAAAGTTTGCGGGATGCAGGGCCATCGGCTCAGTTGAAGCGGGCGGCGAGGGTATCCACCGGTTCCAGCCCCTGCACGGGACCGATGGCGGCGACCGTGGGCGTGCCCTTGAAAAGACGGTCGGCGACGGCGCGCACGGCATCGTCATCGACAGCGTCGATATTGGCGACGATTTCCTCGGGCGGGATCGGACGGTCGAACAGCATCAGATGACGTGCCATCTGTTCGGTTCTGGCTGACGTGCTTTCGCGGGCCATCAGGATGCTGGCCTTGAGTTGGGCCCGGGCGCGCTGGGTTTCTTCCGGCGTCAGGTCCTTTGACAGCTTGTGGGCTTCATCGGCAAGCAGGGGGATCAGATCGCCGAGGTGTTCCTCGCCGGTGCCCGCATAGATGCCGAAGATGCCGCTGTCTTCATAGCAGGACAGGAATGAATAGATCGAATAGGCAAGGCCGCGTTCCTCGCGGACTTCCTGAAACAGCCTGGACGACATGCCGCCGCCGAAGACGGTCGACAGCACCGATGCGGCGTAGAAATCGTCATCCCTGAAGCCGACGCCGTCCAGACCGAGCACGATGTGGACCTGCTCCAGGTCGCGCTCCATGCGGATATCGCCACCCTTGTAGGCGGCCCGTTCACGGCCGTTACCGTTCTGTTTGGGGAGCGGGGCAAAGGTTTCGGAAATCAGCTCGACCAGATGATCGTGATCGACCTTGCCGGCGGCACAGAAAAGGCTCTGTGGTGCGGTGTAGCTCTGGTTGCGGTAGGTGTCGACGTCGTCCCGGTTCAGCGCGCGGATGATGTCCTCGGTGCCGAGCACGGGCCGACCGATGGCCTGATCGGGATAGGCGGCCTCCTGAAACAGATCGAAGACGATGTCGTCGGGGGTGTCGTGAGCCTGGTGAATTTCCTGACAGATCACGGATTTCTCGCGCTCCAGCTCGGTGGCGTCCATGGTCGCATGCATGACGATGTCGGAAACCAGATCGACCGCCAGATCGATGTCGTCCTTCAACACCTTGGCGTAATAGGCGGTGTTTTCACGCGATGTATAGGCGTTCAGATGACCGCCGACGGCTTCGATCTCTTCGGCGATTTCACGGGCCGTGCGCCGCTCGGTCCCCTTGAAGACCATGTGTTCCAGAAGATGCGAAATCCCGTTCACTTCGGCGGCTTCGTCGCGCGCGCCGATGCCGACCCAGGTGCCGAGCGTCACGGTTTCAACGTTCTCCATGCTGTCGGTGGCGACCCGCATGCCGTTGTCGAGAGTGGTGATGCGGACGGTCACGAAGCAGCCGCCGTGGTACCAAGCGTGTCGTCGACCAGGCCTTCGATGATCTCGAGGCTATTGTCGATGGTGCGGGCGCGTTCTTCACGCTCATACAGATCGGCCATGCGTTCCGGCAGTTCGGGTCGAACGCCGGTTGCGGCCTCGACGGCATCGGGGAATTTCGCCGGATGCGCGGTCGCGAGGACAACCATCGGCGTGCCGTCGTTGTCGGTTCGGGCCCGTGCGGCGGCAAGGCCGACCGCGGTGTGCGGATCGATCAGCATGCCGGTTTCCTGATGCAGCGCCCGAATGGTCTCGATGGTCTGTTTGTCGTCATAGCGGGCCGCATCGAATTTTTCGCGCACCGTTTCCAGCATCGTCTGATCGACGCGGAAACTGCCTTCGGCGCGGAAGGTGGTCAGGGTGCTTTCAACCCTGGCGCCGTCGCGGCCCATCATGTCGAACAGCAGCCGCTCGAAGTTCGATGAAATCTGGATGTCCATGCTCGGGCTCAGGGTGGGAACGACCGCATCGGTGCGCATCTCGCCGCTGTCGAAGAACCGCGCCAGAATGTCGTTGGCGTTTGCGGCGACGATGAATTTCTTCACCGGCACGCCCATCTTCATGGCCGCGTATCCGGCAAAGACGTTGCCGAAGTTGCCGGTCGGCACGGTAAAGGAAATCTCGCGCTCAGGTGCGCCGAGATGCAGGGCGGCATGCACGTAATAGACGATCTGCGCCATGACCCGCGCCCAGTTGATCGAGTTGACGGCGGAAAGCCCGTGGCGGTCACGAAAATCTGTATCGTTGAACATCGCCTTCACAAGGTCCTGGCAGTCGTCGAAGGTGCCGCGGACGGAAACATTGTGAATGTTGTCGGCCAGTACTGTGGTCATCTGGCGGCGCTGCACTTCCGAGACCCGGCCCTCGGGAAACAGCATGAAGACGTCCAGCGCGTCCTTGTCCCGGCAGGCTTCGATGGCCGCCGAGCCGGTATCGCCGGATGTGGCGCCGACGATGGTGACGCGCTTGCCCTGTGCTTTCAGGACATGATCGAACAGGCCGCCCAGCAGCTGCATGGCTACGTCCTTGAACGCCAGTGTGGGGCCGTGGAAAAGCTCCATCAGGTGGATGTCGTCGCCGATGCTGACCAGCGGGGCAACCTCGCCGCCGTCGAAGGTCGCATAGGCCTTTTCGATGATCGACATCAGCGCGTCGTCATCGATGGTGCCGCCGACGAAGGGTTTGATCACGCGAAAGGCAATCTCGTTATAGCTGAGCGATTTCATCGCCCGCAGGTCGTCGGCGCTCAGACGCGGCCATTCGGCGGGCACATACAGACCGCCGTCCCGGGCCAGACCGGTTAACAAAACGTCATCGAACGCGAGCTCGGGTGCCCGCCCACGGGTCGAAATATAGCGCACTGAAATCCTCCATCAGCAGGGTGGCTGCGCACACCCCGGCGTAACTTCGCTAAACCTATCCATCGAAGCCGCCTGAAACAAGGACCACGGGGGCACGGTTGCCTGTTGAACTCGAAATTGACCTCGGGCATGATTAATAAGCTATTAGTGCGGGAGGGCAGGGCGTGAAACTCAGTTGGCTGAAATTACTGTCGGGTTGTGTTTGCACAGCCCTTCTCATGGGGATGTCCGGTCTGCAGGCGGCAGGCAAGGTCGTGATCGGCACCGGCGGCAAGACCGGTGTTTATTTCGCGACGGGACAGGCGCTCTGCGAACTGTTGATGGCAAAGGGGATCGAATGTGAAGCGCCGCCGAGCGGCGGATCGGTCGCCAACCTGAAAGCCCTGAAAGCCGGCGAGATCACGTTTGCCATGGCGCAGTCCGACTGGCAGTTCCACGCCTACAAGGGTTCCAGCGAATGGAAGAGTGACAAGGTAGACGACCTCAGAGCCGTCTTTTCCGTTTATGCGGAACCGATCCAGGTGGTCGTCAACCGGGACGCCAAGATCAAAAACTGGTACGCGCTGAAAGGCCACAGCATCAACATCGGCAACCCCGGAGCGGGGCATCGCCAGACGATGGAAGAAATGCTCGATGCGCAACGCTGGAAGCTGGACACCTTCAGCGCCGTCAGCGAACTGCCGTCGTCCGAGCAGGTGGACGCGTTCTGTGAAGGAAAGTTCGAAGCTTTTGTCTATGCCGTCGGTATTCCGAATGCCGCGATGCAGCGCGCCGTCGGCGAATGCAACGGGATGCTGATCGAGCCGCACAATACCATCACCCGCAAACTGGCGACGGCGGCACGGCCGTATTATTCGAAGGTCAAAATCCCCGCGAAGACCTATTGGGACGGCCAGAAAAAAGTCGACACCTTCGGTGTCATGGCGACACTGGTAACGCTTGAAGGTACCGATCCGGCGGTGGTCGACGCCCTTGTGAAAGCGGTGTTTGAGGATTTTGACGGCTTCAAGCTGAAGCACCCGGCGTATACGACGGCGAGCCCGGAGGCGATGGTCAAGGACGGGCTGAGCGCACCGCTTCATGATGCGGCAAAGGCCTATTACGCCTCAAAAGGCTGGATCAAGTAAGATTTAACCGGGCAGATAGCGGGCTTTCAGGTGCGCCTTGAAGGGGGCGGCTTCGAGCGGCCGTCCGGTGGCTTTGGTCAGCAGATCCGGCCCGGAGAGCAAGCGGCCGTTGGCGTGAATGTTTTCACGAAGCCAGGTCAGCAGATTTGAGAAATCACCCTTTGCGACGTTATCCGGGATCGCGGGATTGGCTGCGCACGCCGCCTGATAGACCTGCGCGGCGGTCATCGCGCCCAGGGTATAGGTCGGGAAATACCCGAGCGCACCGTCATACCAGTGGATGTCCTGCAGGCAGCCCAGGGCATCATTGGGGACTTCAACGCCGATCAGGTCCCTGAAGTTGGCGTTCCAGGCTTCGGGGATATCCGCGGCATTCAGCTTGCCGGCGATGATGTCCTTTTCCAGACGGTATCTGACGATCACATGCAGCGGGTAGGTCACCTCGTCGGCGTCGACGCGGATGAAACTGCGTGCCACGGTATGATAGAGCCGCAGGATGTTGTCCGCGTCCCATGCCGGACCCTTGCCCGCAAACGTCTCGCGGATGATCGGCAGGGCGAATTCGAGAAATTCCGGCGACCGGCAGACCTGCATTTCCATCAACAGGGACTGGCTTTCGTGGATCGACATGCCGAGCGCACTGCCGACCGGCTGCAGCCGCCACTGTTTCGGCAGGCCCTGTTCATACAATGCGTGCCCGGTTTCGTGCAGCACGCCCATCAGTGCCGACGTGAAATCGTTCTCGTCATAGCGGGTCGTGATACGGACATCATCAGGGATGCCGCCGCAGAACGGATGATGACTGACATCAAGCCGGCCGCGCTCGAAATCGAACCCCAGCACATCCATGAATTTCATGCCGAGCCTGCGCTGGGTTTCTTCGGCGAACGGGCCTTCGGGGATCAGGACCGGGCCCTGCGCCGCCTGGTGCGCCAGAACCTCGTCCAGAAAACCCGGCAGGAATGCCGCCAGGTCATCCAGCACCGGATCGATATCGGCGGCCCGGCCGCCCGGCTCGTAGGTGTCGAGCAATGCATCGTAGGGAGACAGATCAAAGACCTCGCCGATGCGGGCGGCTTCCTCGCGGACAAGTCCGATCAGTTCCGCCAGTGGTGCTGCGACCATACTGAAATCGCTTGCCGTACGGGCCTTGCGCCAGGCCTGTTCACAGGTGCTCGACGCACGGGACAACCGGGTCACGAACGCTTCATCAAGGGCACCGGCGCGGCGGTGCTGACGGTCGATTTCGTTGAGGTTGGCGGCCTGCCAGGGCGAGAGGTTGCCGGCGTCGGCCTTGGCGTCTGCGATCAGATCGGCGGTTTCCGGGCTGACCAGCAGGCCGTGCGAGATCGCCTTGAGTTCCGCAAGCTGTTCGGAGCGGGCATCGGCGCCGCCCGCCGGCATGACGGCGGCATAATCCCAATGCAGGACGGCACCGGCCTCGCCAAGCAGGGCAATGCGGCGAAAACGGGCTTCGAGCCTTGCGTAGGCGTCGGGGAGGGGAGCGTCAGGCATCCGTCGGAAGGCCTAGAGGACCGGGATGAACAGCAGCCGGTCAGCGATCATCGCCAGGAAAATCATGAACAGATAAAAGATCGAGAACAGGAACAGCGGCTTGGCCGGTTCCGTACCTTCGACTTTCCAAAGTTTCCAGGTCCGGACCCAGAACATGATCCCCAGAACCGAGGCCGTGATCAGGTAGAGCCAGCCGGACACGCCGAGGAAGCCCGGCGCCAGCGTGGCGGCGATCATCAGCACGGTATAGATCAGCATCTGCCGCTTGGTTTCGCGTTCACCGGCGACGACGGGCATCATCGGCACCCCGGCGGCGGCATAATCACCGGTCCGGAACAGGGCCAGCGCCCACGAATGCGGTGGTGTCCACAGGAAGATGATCATGAAAAGCGCAATCGCGCCCGGATCGATGCTGCCGGTCACAGATGCCCAGCCGACCAGCGGCGGGAAAGCCCCGGCGGCACCGCCGATGACGATGTTCTGCGGGGTCCGGCGTTTCAGCCAGGCGGTGTATATAATGACATAATAGAAAATGGTCATCGCCAGCAGTCCGGCGGCGACGGCGCTGACCTGGACCCACATCATGGCGACGGAGCCGACCGCGAGGAACACGCCGTAACACAGTGCCAGTTTCGGATTCATGCGGCCGGCCGGGATCGGGCGGTCCATGGTCCTTCTCATGATGCGGTCGATATCGCGGTCGTACCACATGTTGATGGCCCCCGCGGCACCGGCGCCGATGGCGATACACAAGAGCGCGATCAGACCGGTCTGCGCATCCGCACCGCCCGGTGCCATCAGAATGCCGACCAGGGCCGTGAAGACCACCAGAGACATGATCTTCGGCTTCAGGAGAACGGCGAAATCGTTCACGCGGAACCTCGGCTCTTCAGGTTCCGTTGCCGTTGTCTCCAGATTTTCCAGTGTCACGTTGTTGCGACCGCTATCGCTCATTGCTTACCAGCCTTCATCGCAGCTTTGCTGCCGTGTCCGCAGGTGACGGGTTATAGAAGATTGTCCCGGCAACTTCCAGACTTTCCGAAAATGTTATATCAGATGCCGTTCATATGCCTTTCTGGCGCTGTAACGCACGCTTTCCGGCGATCCAGATGAACATGATACCGCCGAGGACGGCAATCACGCCACCAATACCGATGCCGACATGGCCGATCCAGTTGCCGATCACGTCCATTCCGGGTGCCGTATCCGACACCTTGCGCGGCGCCCCATACCCCCCGGCGATGAACAGGCCCAGGCTGTGCAGCAACTGGCCGAGGCCATAAAGCCAGAAAGCGGCGCGCATCGCCTTCCATTTCACCAGCCCACGCGACAGCAGCGGGAGGACGAACAGAATGATCAGGCCCATGGCCGCGACGTTCACGCCGCCGATGACGCCATGATAATGCGCCGGGGTCCGGGTATCGGTGCCGTCGACGAAGATTCCGAGGACGCCGCCGGCGAAGAAAACCAACAGAGACAGCCCAAGCGCGAGGCGTGCCGTCCGCGCCGCCTCGCCGTCGGGGGCGGGGACGCTGAACAGTTTGGCGCCTGCGATCAGGCCGATGAAAATCGGCACCGGGGCCAGGGCATACTGGTAATGGGTGAAGAGGATGCGTTCTTCGGGCGAAAACGGCTCTGCAATGAACATCAGCGCCAGACCGCCCGCCGCCAGCAGGGCGTTGACGCCGAGCGCGAGCATGACCACCCGGGGCGCCACCGGCGGCTGCGCGAAGGCCCGACCACCCAAAAGCACCCAGCCGGCGATCATCACGGTGGTATTGAAGAACTGCAGGATATGGCCGCCGGCCCAGAACAGGTCTTCGTTCTCGGCGGCCTGTGTCGGCATCACGCCGAGGCGGTTCCAGGAAATCGCAAAGGCGGCGACGGCAATCAGCGCGATGACGGCTGCAGAAAGGCCTGCCGCGCCGATGGGCTCCATCGCGCCGTTCTGCATGGCCCGGTTGGCGAGGATGCGGACCGCCGACAGGGTGATGGCGAAGGCCACCAGCAACAAGCCCACATAATAGACGGGGTCGATGATCGCCGGCACGTAGTTGTTAAGGGACGGCACGCCGCGGTCCATCAGTGCGGGTGCGGCAAGCGCGGCAAATGCGATCGCCATTGCCGCCAGTCCGGCGGCACCGAGACCCCGGAACTGGGGGGCGCCGTCGGATAGCCGGTAGGAGCCGATCAGCATCAGAATGATCCCGATGGTCAGGTACCAGACGACGAACGAGAACACGACGTGGATGATCAGGCTTTTTTCATAGAACGCGACAGGCCAGGGAAACAGCGTGTCGGCACCGGGAATCCGCGAAATCGCCAGCAACAGGGCGTACACGCCGGCGAGCGCGAGCGCACCCAGGGCGATCACGGTCCAGCGCCGCAGTTCCCGCTGTGCGCTTTCGGACGCGAGCGCGGGCCGGAATCCCTCGACCGGGTCCCAACGCTGTTCCTGGGCCGGACGGAACACGGATCAGCCGCCCTGATAGGGATACATGTGCACGGCCATGACGTAGACGACGACGCCGGAAATGCCGACGTACATCCACAACGGCCAGGTGATCCGGGCGATTTTCCGGTGGGCGTCGAATCGTTCCCGGAGTGCGCGGATCGCCGTCACCGGCACCAGCGGCACGATGGCGATGGCGCCCAGCACGTGCACGAACAGGATGGTGAAATAGACGTAACGGATCACGCCTTCACCGCCGAACTGGGCAAAGCCGGAATTCAGCTTGTAGATGACATACGACACCAGAAACAGCGCCGACGAGACGAGGGCGCTGATCATCATCGCGCGATGCTTGATGCGGTCGCCGGACCGGATGAAATAGTAGCCGAACGAGAGGAAGATGACGGAAATGCCGTTCATCAGGGCATTCACGTGGACGAGCTGGTCATAATTCATGATGCGGCGAATCCAGAAGCTTTATTGCAGCGGGTTTTCCGAGAGACGCACGAAAATGCTGGCGTACATCATCAGGGCGGCGGCGGCCAGAATGATACCCAGAATTGCGTTCCTGAGTTTCCGATTCGGACGTGGGCCCGAGTTCATTTCGCTCTTGTTCTGCTCGGTCATAAGTCTGCTCTCATCTGACATCGGGCTGATTGATCCGCAGGCATCGGTTTATGTTTGCGCTGCTGGGCAAGGATTTAGGTCGTCGACGACGGAAATGCACGGACTTTGTCATTAAATTTTGATCTGATATGGCGGATTTTCAGGCCTAACCCCTTGTCATTGTAGGCGATCTTGCCCAAAATCAACGCTTAAATAGTGTAAAAATAATAAGCCTGCAATGCGATTGGCGTCTTGCCCCGTCGCAGTCACGGCTTTAAAAACACGAACAGGTGCGTCGTGCACGGTACGCCGCACCTGCTGAACAATTAAAGGCGGTCTATAGTAGGCGGCCAGTAATCAGGTGAGACGAATGCGAAATAAGCTCAAGATTTTCGTGCCCGCGCTGGTCGGTGCATTCATGACACTGGGCCCGGCGCTCGCCGGACCGAATGGCGATGTCCGATCGGCACCGTGGCAGATGTGGCTCCAGGAACCAGGCTCGCCGACGGCTGACCGGATCGTTGAATTCAACATGCAGCTGCTCGTCATCGAGACGCTGATCGTGATTTTTGTTCTGGGTCTGATGGCGTACATCGCCTTCCGGTTCAGCGCCAAAAGGAATCCGGTGCCGTCGAAGACCACGCACCACGTCGGTCTTGAAGTGGCATGGACGGTCCTGCCGATCTTTATCCTGGTCGGGATTGCCGTACCGTCGCTGAAGCACCTGTATTTCGCCGACCGTACGCCTGATGCCGAGATGACACTGAAAATCACCGGTAACCAGTGGTACTGGAATTATGCCTATCCGGACAACGGCGACTTCACTTTCGACAGCATCATCATTCCGGAAGAAGAGCTGAAAGAAGGCCAGCCCCGTCTGCTGAGCGTCGACAACAAGGTCGTGCTTCCGGTCGAGACGAATATCCGCCTTTTGATGACGTCCGCTGACGTCATTCACAACTGGGCGCTGCCGTCGCTGTCGATCAAGCTGGATACCGTGCCTGGCCGCATCAACGAAACATGGACCCGCATTCACGAAAAATATGTCGGCAAGACCATCTACGGCATGTGTTCCGAGCTTTGCGGTGTGAACCACGGCTTCATGCCGATCGCCATTGAGGCGGTTTCGAAGGAAGACTTCGAGAAGTGGGTCAAGACGGCTCAGGAAAAATACGCATCGGATGACACCAAAACGGACGATAAGGTACGCGTGGCGCAAGCCGCAGCGACCCGTTGATCATCCGCACAGACATTTAAGGAGAGGGACGTAACATGGCCAACGCAGCTGACGCCCACCACGACGAACACGGTCACGACGACCATTATCCCGGCTTTTTCTCACGCTGGTTCTGCTCCACGAACCACAAGGACATCGGCACGATGTACCTGTGGATTTCAATGGTTGCGGCGATCATCGGCGGTGGCATGTCATGGTATATCCGTCTGGAACTGGCCGAACCCGGCATCCAGCACATCCAGGACTTCCAGTTCTACAACGTGCTGCTGACGGCACACGGTTTCATCATGGTGTTCTTCGTCGTCATGCCGGCGATGATCGGCGGTTTCGGCAACTGGTTCGTGCCGCTGATGATCGGCGCACCGGACATGGCCTTCCCGCGGATGAACAACATCAGCCTCTGGCTGACGCTGGTCGGTTTCCTGATGCTCCTGATCTCTGCATTCGTCGGCGCCGGTGTCGGCACCGGCTGGACGGCGTATCCGCCGCTTTCAAGCGGGATATACCATCCGGGCGCGGCGGTCGATTTCGGTATCCTGTCGCTGCACCTTGCCGGTGCGGCCTCGATCCTCGGCGCGATCAATTTCATCGTCACCATCTTCAACATGCGCGCACCGGGCATGACGCTGCACAAGATGCCGCTGTTCGTCTGGTCGATCCTGGTTACGGCATTCCTGCTGATGCTGGCCCTGCCGGTTCTGGCGGGCGCCCTGACGATGCTGCTGACGGACCGTAACTTCGGGACCCACTTCTTCGATCCTGCCGGTGGCGGCGATCCGATCCTGTGGCAGCACCTGTTCTGGTTCTTCGGTCACCCGGAAGTGTACATCATCATCCTGCCGGCCTTCGGCATCATCTCGCAGATCGTGTCCACGTTCTCCAAGAAGCCGGTGTTCGGTTATCTCGGCATGGCGTACGCGATGGCAGCGATCGGTGTCGTCGGGTTCGTCGTGTGGGCGCACCACATGTACACCGTCGGTCTTGATGTCGATACCCGGGCCTACTTTACCGCGGCGACGATGGTCATTGCGGTGCCGACCGGGGTCAAAATCTTCTCGTGGCTGGCAACGATGTGGGGCGGGTCCATCGAGTTCAAGACGCCGATGCTGTATGCCTTCGGCTTCATCTTCCTGTTCGTTGTCGGCGGCGTCACCGGTGTGACACTCGCCAACTCGTCGGCGGATCTGGTGTTCCACGATACCTATTTCGTGGTGGCGCACTTCCATTACGTGATGGCGATTGCCGCCATCTTCGCGATGTTCGCCGGCTGGTACTACTGGATCGGTAAAATGTCCGGCAAGCAGTACAACGAAACCTGGGGCAAGATTCAGTTCTGGATGTTCTTCATCGGCGTCAACCTGCTGTTCTTCCCGCAGCACTTTGCCGGTCTTGCCGGCATGCCGCGCCGTATTCCGGATTATCCGGATGCCTACGCGGGCTGGAACTACATCAGTTCCGTCGGCGCCCTGATCACGGCGCTCGGCACCGTGCTGTTCTTCGTGATCCTGCTCAGGACCTATGCATCCGGCGCCAAAGCCACGCAGAATCCCTGGGGTGAAGGGGCAACGACCCTTGAATGGCACGTGCCGTCTCCGGCGCCGTTCCACACCTTCGAGGACCAGCCGGACATGTCCGGCAAGGCACCGGCCGAGTAAGCCGGTCACAGGGGCAGAACGATGGCAAATGTCAGTCGAAAGAATGCGCGGGCGGCGATCATGTTATTCGGCGTCGCCGCCGGCATGCTCGGTCTGGCGTATGCCTCTGTGCCCCTGTACCGGATATTCTGTCAGGTAACGGGGCTGGGCGGGACGACCGGTGTTGCAGCCAGTGCACCGGAAACGGCGACGGACATCGATTTTTCGGTCCGTTTCGACGCCAATACCAACCAGAATCTGCCCTGGCGGTTCAAGCCGGTTCAGCATGAAGTGAAATTGAAACTCGGCGAGGAAGGCCTGGCCTTTTACGAAGCCACGAACCTGTCCGACAAGGCCATTACCGGCACCGCGACGTTCAATGTGACGCCGCTCAAGATCGGCCAGTACTTCGTCAAGATCGACTGCTTCTGCTTTACCGAGCAGACCCTGCAGCCGGGCGAGACGGTGGATATGCCGGTGACGTTCTACGTCGATCCGGCGATCAATGATGACATCAACACCCGTGACGTGAAGACGATCACGCTTTCTTACACTTTCTATCCGCAGGTTGATGGGGATAAGGTGTCGGAACTGCGCGAGCCGTCCAAACCGGGGGTGAAGGGCTGATAAGGACGGCCGTTTCGGCGGCGGTCCCTGTTTATACGTGTTTTTGAAAACCCGAGGGGGAAAATACCGATGAGTGGTGCGAAGAGTCATCCCTATCATATCGTCAATCCGAGCCCGTGGCCGTTCGTGGCCAGCTGCGCGGCATTCGGCATGGCGATTTTCGCGATCATGTACATGCATGGGTCGTCGCCGGTCGGCATGCTGATCTGTTTTGCCGTGCTCGTGATTACCGCCACCCTGTGGTGGCGCGATGTGATCGTCGAGGGCCGCAGCGGTCACGACCATACCGAAGAAGTCCGCCACGGGCTGCGTATGGGGATGCTGCTGTTCATCGTCTCTGAGGTCATGTTCTTCTTTGCGTTCTTCTGGGCTTACTTCAACGCCACGCTACCGGCGCTGAGCTTCGTTGCGTCGCCGGTGTGGCCGCCGGAAGGGATCGTGCCGCTCCCGGCCTGGGAACTGCCGTTCCTGAACACCCTGATCCTGCTGACGTCAGGTGTGACGGTGACCTATGCGCACCATGCGATCCGTCTCGGCGATCAGAAACGCGGTGCCACGGGCATCCTGCTGACGGTGATTCTGGGTGCACTGTTCTCGGCCTGCCAGGCTTACGAATACGGTCATGCAACATTCGGCTTCACCGACGGCATCTATTCGTCGACCTTCTATCTGGCGACCGGTTTCCACGGCTTCCACGTGCTGGTGGGGACGATCTTCCTGCTGGTCTGCTATTTCCGCGCGGTCAAGGGTCACTTCACGCCGGAAGGTCACATCGGCTTCGAAGCCGCCGCCTGGTACTGGCACTTCGTCGACGTCGTGTGGCTGTTCCTGTTCGTCGCCGTTTACTGGTGGGGCGCGTCAGGCTACGTGCCGGCAGCCAGCTGAGGCATTTGCCGAACGATACGAAAAGGCCGGGGATTTCCCCGGCCTTTTTCTTTGCCAGCCTAGCCGTCGCAACAGGGATCGCCGCCCTGTCTCGGCGGACATGGCGTGTCTGCATAGGAACAGAAGACGCAGCAATCACCCGGCTTGGGTTTAAGCATCTCGCTGCAGTTACTGCATTCATGGAAGTAGATGCAGGCATCTGTCGGCATACTCAGCGATTCACGAAACCCACACATAGGGCATGTCAGCATCGAAGTTAATTTGATCTGCATGGATACCCCGCTTTTACAGTGCCTACATCAACCCTAGCCACGACCACCAGAGATAATTCAGCGGCACCAGCACGGCGAGTGAAATGACAGCCAGCGCAATGGTCATCCTGGCGGCATCCCTGAGTGGCACGCCTCCCAACTGCATGGCGACGATCAGCGGCGGCACCTGGTAGGGCAGGATGACGGTCGAATAGGATATTACCTGGCTCATCAGGACGGTCCTGAGGGGAATGCCGGTCAGATTGCTGATCTCGCTGGCCATCGGACCGACCACGGCGGGCACGCTTGGGGCCGTGGCCACCATGTTGACGACGGTGCCGAGACCGATCATCGAGAAGAACGACATCAGCGGTGCATCATCGGACAACGGCACATGGGCCAGAAGCCAGCCGCCGATCCAGTCCCCGGCACCGGTTTCCACCAGCACGGCGCCGAGACTGAGGATCCCTGCGACGTAAATCGCGGACGGGAAGTTGACCTTGGTCTTCAGGTCGTCGCCGTTGATGATGCCGACGCCCGGCATCATGCAGGTTACCGCGGCGACCATGGCGATCCATGCCGGTGAAATGTGGTGAATGAAATCGGTGACCCAGAATCCCAGCGTGATGGCGAGGATGATCGCCAGCCTGCGGGCTTCGGGGCGCAACGGCTGAGGGGCTTCAATCTCCGGGGCCGTGTCGTTGGTTTTTCCCGCCGATGGGAACAGCACGATCACCAGCGCGATGATCAGCAGGGCCTTCAGAATGCCGTTCACCGGCAGATGCATGAGCATGTATTCGCCGTAATTGAAGGTCATCCCGAACAGGTTTTCGGCGACCCCGACAAGGACCATGTTGGGCACGTTGGACGGCAGGATGGCGCTGGACGGCATCCAGCTGGCACAGGCCAGCGTCATGATCAGGCCGGTACGCTCGGGCGAGCCTTTTTCGTAGCCGAGTCCGTCGGCCAGGGCGAGAATGATCGGGATCAGCAGAATGATGCGGCCCATGGTCGACGGCATCAGCAGGGCCAGCACAAAGCAGACCAGGGCGACGCCGCAGACGACGCGGAAATAGCTGCCTGCGAGTTTGCCCGTGATGGTCGTCGCCATGCGGGCGCCCAGACCGGTTTTCTGGACCGAAACACCGATGATCAGGCCGCCGAAGACCATCCAGAACGCTGTTGAATGAAAACCCGAGAATACGACCCCGGCATCGGCGACGCCGATCACCATGGCCAGGGTGAAGAACACCAGCGCGGTCAGGAATTCCGGAATGGCCACGGTGGCATAAAGGCCGACCGCAAGCAGACACAGCGCCGCGCCGGTAATGGCGCTTTGCGGGACCCCGTCCGGTGCCGGTGACAGGTACAGAAGCGCTGCGGCAACCGTCGTGGCCAGGGCGATCAGATGGGATGGTGAGCGGATAATGCCGTTGATGATTTGTGACATGACATCCGTTATATCGCGCCAAAGGTGGTCGACAAGTCTTAAATCATACCCAATGGTGGTCTATGATGCGCGAAACAAGGGAGGTGATCATGGCCGACGACAGTTCCGAGACCGGCGCCGTATTCGATGCGGAAAAGAATGCCAAAATCTATGCCGACTTTGCCGAACGCTCGCAGCGGATCGTGAATGCGTTTCTTGAACGCCAGCAATCCGGAGAGAACTACACCGTCGCCGACCCCGTGGAAATCGGCCGCATGTTCATGGATGCGTCGATGAAGATGATGTCCAATCCGCAGAAATTTGCCGAAGCGCAATCGAAACTGATGCAGGGCTACGCCGAGCTTTGGCAGGCGACGGCGAAACGGATGTCGGGCGAGGAGGATATCAAGCCGGTGATCGAACCGGCCCGCGACGACAAGCGCTTCAAGGACAGCGCATGGTCGGAAGATGCGGTGTTCGACTTCATCAAGCAGTCCTATCTGCTGACGTCGGACTGGATGCACACCCAGGTCGACGATGTCGATGACGTCGATCCGAAGACACGCGAGAAACTGAAGTTCTATACCCGCCAGTTCGTCGATGCGCTGTCGCCGACCAATTTTGCCGCGACCAATCCGAAGGTGCTGAAGGCGGCGTCGGAAACCAAGGGTGAGAATCTGATCAAGGGGCTGGATCAGCTGCTCAAGGATCTGGAGCGCGGGCAGGGCGAACTCAGGATTTCAATGACCGACACCGAAGCCTTCGAACTCGGCAGGAACGTCGCGGTGACGCCCGGCAAGGTGGTCTATCAGAATGACCTGATTCAGCTTCTGCAATACGCGCCGACGACGGAAAAGGTTGCCAAGCGGCCGTTACTGATCGTGCCGCCGTGGATCAACAAGTATTACATTCTCGACCTGCAGCCGAAGAACTCGTTCATCAGGTGGGCCACCGATCAGGGACATACGGTTTTCGTGATCTCCTGGATCAACCCGGATGAACGCTATGCCGGAAAACAGTTCGAGGATTACATGCTCGAAGGCCCGCTGGCGGCGATGGATGCCATTACGGAGGCAACGGGTGAACGCGATCTGAACGTCATCGGCTACTGTATCGGCGGGACACTGACGGCAGCGACGCTGGCGTACATGGCGGAAAAAAAGGACGATCGGGTGAAGTCGGCGACGTTCTTCACCACCATGGTCGATTTCTCCGAGCCGGGCGAGCTGGGCGTGTTCATCGACGATGCCCAACTCAAACGGCTGGACGAGCACATGGAAAAGACCGGATATCTGGACGGTCAGTACATGAGCCAGGTCTTCAACATGATGCGCGATAATGACCTGATCTGGTCGTTCGTGGTGAACAACTACCTGATGGGCCGCGAGCCGATGGCCTTCGATCTGCTGTACTGGAACTCGGACAACACCCGGATGCCGAAAATGATGCATTCCCTGTATCTCAGGAAAATGTATCTGGAAAACAAGCTGGTGGAGCCGGGCGGGATAACCCTTGATGGGGTCGGTATCGATCTGACGAAAATCAGGACGCCGGTTTACTGGCTGTCGACCAAGGACGACCACATTGCGCCCTGGAAATCGACCTACATGGCGACGCAGCTTTATCGCGGGACCAAGCGGTTCGTGCTTTCGGCGAGTGGACACATCGCGGGCGTCATCAATCCGCCGGTGGCGGACAAATACTGTTACTGGACCAACACCAAGACGCCGGCCGATCCGGATGCGTTCTTCGACGGTGCCACGCAGCACGACGGATCGTGGTGGCCGGACTGGCAGAAGTGGGTGAAAAAATACGCCGGCGGCAGCGTCGATGCGCGTGCCCCCGGTGACGGCAAGCTCAAGGTGATCGAGGACGCCCCCGGCTCTTACGCCAAGGTGCGCATCTGAGCTGCCGGATTACCTGCCGAACAGAAGTTCCAGTTGCGCTTTCAGGGTGCGGAACTGACGGCCCGGAATGGATGGGTCCTTCCGGTACGCGGCGGAGATAATCGCTCCTTCACCGACACTGATGAACATATCGGCCAGATCGTCCGCGTTGATTTTCTTCCTGGGTGCGGCGGCCCTGATGGCGGCGTCGAAATAGGGACGAAGTTGGGCGGTGGTTTGATCGATGCTGTCTGCCGCGATTTTTGATACCTCGTCCGGGTACTCACTGCGTTGCAACGCGACGGATGCATACAGACAGCCCTCGACGACCTCGGGATGGTTATCAAGGGCATCCGCATAGAGGCCGATGATGTTGAGTGCCTGTTGCACCGGATCGTCGCTCAGCCGTTCGGCACGGATACAGATATCCTTGAACAATGCCGCCTCGGCGTCGATGAAGCGGGAAATCACAGCTTCTGCGAGGGCAGCCTTGTTCGGGAAGTGATGAAAGAACGCGCCCTTGGTGATCCCGGCCCCGGTAATGATGCGGTCGATGGACGCGCCGGCAAAGCCGCGCTGCAGGATGATCGCTTGTGCGGCGTCGAGGATGTTTTGGCGGGTGGCGGTTCCGGAACGCGGCATATATTCAAACCATATAGTATGTAAAAACTTTAAGTGTAATTTATATCACATCCAATTAATTATTATAAATACAATTTTTCAGATTTACATAACAGACTAGTTGGTATAGTTACGCGTCCGTCCTGACCGGGATGCGGGCGGAGAGCGCCCTGCCGGAGGATCGGATCAATAGGAGGATAACAACGTGAGTGACTACAAGGACTGGATGATTAGCGGGCCCAAAATCGGCGGCTGCAGCTGCGATTACGGCTGTCCGTGCGAATTCAACGGCCGCCCCACCAACGGCGACTGTGAGGGCATGGAAGCGATGCGGATCGACGAGGGGTATTTCGAGGATGTCCGCCTGGACGGGCTCCTTTTCGTCGTGCGCTTCCGATGGCCGGGGGCTGTTCACGAAGGTCGCGGCACCGCACAGGCGTTTATCGACGAGCGTGCCACGGACGCTCAGGTCGAAGCCCTGTTCAAAATCCTCGGCGGTGAGGAACAGGAGCCGACCACGGTCTTCAACATTTACGGCTCGACCATTGAAACCGAACTCGATCCGGTTTTCGTTCCCATCGATTTTGAATGCGATATCGAGAACGCCACCGGCTCGTTCAGCGTGCCGAAGGTTCTGAATTTTGATCTGGAACCGATCAAGAACCCGGTCACCGGCGAAGATCATCGTGCCCAGATCAACCTCAAGACATCGTTTGAGTTCAAGGTCGGTGAAATGGCCAGTGCGACGATCAAGTCCGCTGGTCCGGAGATGCAGATGTATCTGGAAAAGGTCTACGGCGTGCTGTGCCACGTGACCTATGGGCCATACGGCATTGTCAGGGACCATCTAGAGACGGCGGCCTAAGGCACGTAGCCATGCAGAGCGAATGGATTTCCGACATGCTGCGCAGGGACCGCTTTGTGGCGGTCCTTGCCCTTGCTGGTGTCAGTCTCGTTGCCTGGCTTTACACCGCTTTCGGGGTCGGCATGAACATGTCGGCGATCGACATGACGGGTATGCCCGGTGATATGCCGATGCCGGCAACCGTGTGGACGGCTGCCAACAGCGTGCTGATGTTTGCCATGTGGTGGGTGATGATGGTGGCGATGATGCTGCCGTCGGCCGCACCGATGCTGCTGCTGTATCAGCGCGTGGTTTCGAAACGCCAACCCGACAGGGCGCTCGGTGACATGATGGTGTTCGCACTGGGCTATCTCGTGATCTGGGGTGGTTTCAGTCTCGCGGCGACGGGACTGCATGCTGCCGGAGAAAGGATCGGCTGGGTCAACGGCATGATGACGTCGTCATCGTCTTTGTTGAATGCTCTGCTGCTGATTTCGGCCGGTGTCTGGCAATTGACGCCGCTCAAGCACCGCTGCCTCGAGGCCTGCCGCACCCCCATTGAATTCCTCAGCCGGATCTGGCGTCCGGGGACATCAGGCGCGTTCCGGATGGGCATTGTGCATGGGATGTTCTGTGTCGGCTGCTGCTGGGCGATGATGCTTCTGTTGTTCGTCGGGGGTGTCATGAACCTTTACTGGATCGGCGGGCTGGCGCTGTTTGCATTGGCCGAGAAACTCACGCCCGGCTGGCCGCTGCTTGACCGTTTGACAGGCGCTGCGCTGATCGTTGCCGGGATGGCGGTTCTGCTGATCGGATAGCCACCAACGGATTTGCCCGGCGCGGGCTTTCCGGGCATAGTTTCCGCATGGTCGAGATGAGAGCAAACAACGTGGATTTGAGCAGCGGCGCACAGTTGGGCGTGGCGCCGGGCA
Organism: Rhodospirillales bacterium; assembly: GCA_040218645.1. Taxonomy (GTDB): domain Bacteria; phylum Pseudomonadota; class Alphaproteobacteria; order Rhodospirillales; family Casp-alpha2; genus UBA4479. Next base: position 222,182 of record JAVJQZ010000016.1, on the reverse strand, counting down.
ATGTTCACAGCCATCTCGAACTGCTGGCCGACATGGGCCGGGATTTCGCCACCAGTCAGGACCTGGAAACGACATTGACCCGCGCCGTACAGCGCATCACCGACTATGTGGATGCCGAAGCCGGCGCCCTGTTCATGCTCTCGCCGTGCGGTCAGAAACTCGGCTGCGATGCCTGTGTCGGCCCGGTTGAAATCACCGGGCTGGAGATCGCCGCGGATCAGGGGATCGTCGGGTTCTGCGTCCAGAACGACAGCGGGCGGATCGTCCGCGATGTCGCCAACGATCCCGATTTCAATGCCGCCGTCGATGACGAAACCGGGTTCAAGACGAAATCGATCCTGTGCGCGCCGATGAGCGTCAAGGGTGAGCGGATCGGTGCGATTGAACTGATCAACAAGCGCGGCGGCGACGGTCTGTTCGATAACGATGATCTGAATCTGTTGCAGGCGCTGTCGGTGTCGGCCGGGCTGGCGGTTCTGAACGCCCGCATGTCGGCGGAGCTGGTCGAGCAGGAGCGGGTCAAACGCGAGCTTGAACTGGCCGCCGAAATCCAGCGCTCCCTGCTGCCCGAGGAAAAGGAAAGCGATTTCCCGGTCAAGGGGGTCAACCTGCCGGCACGGGTGGTGTCCGGCGATTTTTACGATTTCTATCCGCTGGATGACGGCAGGGTGGCGTTCACGCTGGGCGATGTTTCCGGCAAGGGCATGAACGCGGCACTGATGATGGCGAAGTCCGCAAGCCTGCTGCGCTGTCTCGGCAAGTCGATCAAGGAACCGGGCCGGTTGCTGACCCTGGTCAACGAGGAAATCTGCGAAACCGCGACCCGGGGCATGTTCGTGACTCTGGTGCACGGGATTTATGATCCCGCGAGCGGCTACGTGCGCCTCGCCAATGCCGGGCACGAGCCGCCGTTGTTTTGCGCCAGGGACGGCAGCTTTCGTGCGCTTGAAGCCGAAGCCCCGCCGCTCGGCATTTCCCCGGCGCTGATCGATGAAGACGGATTTCCGGAAACGGAACTGAACCTCGATGGCGGCCGGCTGTTCGTGTTCACGGACGGTGTCACCGAAGGCTATGTCGCGGACGGGGTCGAACTGGGTATCGAGGGACTGAAGGCCCTGATCACCGCGAACGCCGGCAGCGACGCCCAGGAGATCATGAACGAGGTCCGCGACCGGATCGGCGGCACCGGCAACGCGCTCAGGGATGACGTGACCCTGCTGGCGATCGACGACAGCCGGGCCGTGCACACGTCTGATGTTGCCGTCGGCGCGGCGGAGCCCGGGGCGACCGATGCGCCGGGCGAAAAGATTTTTCAGCTCCGGGTCACGGCCAAGGCCAACCGGTTGCGCCTGATCAGAAACACGGTGCGTGAAACGGCATCCTTTTGCGGGTTTTCCGAAGACGATACCCGCGATATCGTGCTGGCCGTGGATGAAGCCTGTCAGAACGTCATCCGTCATGCCTATGGTCACGAAGGCGAGGGAGATATCGCCATCGAGTTCCGCCACCGTCCCGATGCGATGATCCTGTACATCAGGGATTTCGCCGATCCGGTGGATATTTCGAAGATCAAGCCGCGTGATCTGGATGATTTGCGTCCGGGCGGGCTTGGGACGCATCTAATCGGCGAAGTCATGGATGAAGTAGACTTCTTGCCGCCGCCGATAGATGGCGGCAATCTGTTGAGACTGGTGAAGAAAATCGAGGGCTAGAGACCATGGAGCATCAACTATCCGTTGCCGGCAGCGCGCTTGTGATTGCATTTACCGGGGATATCGACCTGCAGACCTCGCCGGATGCCCGCAAGGCCCTCCTGGCGCTGGTCGGCAAAGGGCAACCGATCCTGGTTGATCTTTCCGGGGTCGGCTATATCGATTCATCGGGCGTGGCATCGCTCGTCGAATGCCTGCAGAGCGTCAAGAAATCCGGTCAGAAACTGGTGCTGGTCTCGGTCAGCGACGGGGCGCTCAGGGTTTTGCAACTGGCACGGCTGGACAGGGTCTTCACGATCTGTGCCACGCTTGATGAAGGGGTTGCCGCCGTCGAATAGATAGACAGTCGCGATTAAGCTGGCGAATAACATGCGTCATGCCCGGCAAAGAATCGGGCATGCAGGGGGCAGGAAAGCTTGGCGGGTCAGAAGTTAACAGCAACGCAGCGGATTGAAGGCGTCGGCAAACTGGCGGTGGCCTTCGTCGAGTCCGTCGGCAATGGCGGCATCATCATTGCCGAAAGCTTTTACTGGCTGCTATTCGGGGTCCGCGAGCGCCAGCCGGTGCGGATCAGCGCGGTGATCCAGCAGATGATGGACATCGGCGTTGCCGCGATCCCGATCATCATTCTGCTGACCGGCACCATCGGGGTGATGCTGGCAATTCAGGGGATCCATACACTGCGGATATTCGGCGCCGAAAGCCGAGTTACAGTCGGCATCGCGTTTTCCGTGGTGCGTGAATTCGCGCCGCTGATCACCGGTATTCTCGTCGCCGGGCGGTCCGGATCGGCGCTGGCGGCCCGTATCGGGACCATGAAGATCAATCAGGAAATCGACGCACTCAAGGTCATGGGGATCAATCCGACACGGTTTCTCGTCGTCCCCGCGCTGGTCGCGATGCTGGTGATGGTGCCGGCACTGACGCTGCTCGGAATCTTCATGGGGCTGTTCGCGGCCGGGCTGTATGTGAACGCGGACCTGGGCATATCGCTCGCCGCCTATGCCCACGATACCATCGATATCCTGTCCCTGGACGATCTCGGCCATGGGCTCGGTAAAAGCTGTATCTTCGCCGTGCTAATCGCGGTCATCGGTGTCGTCAACGGTGCCGGGGTGCAGGGGGGTGCCGAAGGGGTCGGCAAGGCGACGACCCGTTCCGTGGTGCAGGCGATTTCGGCGATCATCATCACCGACATGCTTTTCGCCTTTGTGGCGACGCGGTAGGGCCAGCTCATGCGCAATCCGCAAAGCATCATGGAAGAACGCAAAACCCGGGAGCGCCCGCAGAGCGGACCCGGGGCGGTGATCGAGGTTGAAGACCTCGTCACCCACTATGGCGAGCGGATGATCCTCAAGGGGGTCAGCATGCAGGTTCTCGAGAACGAAATCATGGTGATCATGGGCGGGTCCGGGTCGGGCAAATCGACGCTGCTCAGGCACCTGATGGCGCTCGAGGAAAAGACCTCGGGCAGCATGCGTATTCTCGGCAAGGACATCGATCAGATCACCCGCAAGGAATTCCTTGATGTCCGCAAGAAGCTGGGCGTCGCCTTCCAGTCGGGGGCGCTGTTCAGCTCGATGACGGTCGGCGAGAACATCATGCTGCCGCTGTATGAGCATACCGATCTGGATGCGCTGACCATGGAGATCATGGCGCGGATGAAACTTGAAGTGGTCGAACTGTCCGGCTTCGAGAATTTGATGCCTTCCGAACTGTCGGGCGGGATGATCAAACGTGCCGCGTTCGCCCGGGCCATCGTCATGGACCCGAAAGTATTGTTCTGTGACGAGCCGTCGGCGGGGCTGGACCCGGTCGTGGCTTCCGCGCTCGATGATCTTATTCTGGATATGCGCGATGCCATGGGGATGAGCATCGTCGTCGTGACCCACGAACTGGACAGTGCGTTCAAGATCGCAGACCGCATTACAATTCTGGACCGGGGAGAAATCCTGATGATCGGCACGGTCGAGGAAGTGCTGGCGTCCAAATCCGACCGGGTGCAGGCGCTTTTGAATCGTATCCCCGAAGAAGACACCATGGACCCGGATGAATATCTGAGCCGCCTTGTCGGCGAGGATAACCCCGGCACGGCGCATTTATGAGGATGGACACGTGAGAACGAGCAAGATCAACTACTTCATTGTCGGGCTGTTTGTGATCGCCATGATCATCGGGCTGGTCGTCTCGGTCGCTTTGTTGACGGGGCGTACCGGCGCAACGGACAGCTATCACGCGTATTATTCCAATGTGACCGGTGTCAAGTTCGGCACCCAGGTCGTCTATGAGGGATACCCCATCGGGCAGGTGGTCGAGGTGAAGCCCGAGGAAAAGGATGGCCGGATGCGGTTCCGCGTCGACTTCGATGTGATCGAAGGCTGGCGTATCCCCGATGACAGTATCGCCGAAATCGCCGCGCCCGGACTGCTGGCCGCGGTGACTCTGGCGGTCAATGCCGGTCAAAGTACGGCAGCGCACGAACCGGGGGCGGAACTGAAAGCGGCCGAACGTGCCGATATGTTTGCCGCCGTCGCCAATGTCGCCGGGGATTTCGGCGACCTGTCGAACAACTATCTGAAACCGTTGCTGAAGAATGTCGACAACACCGTGCTGCAGATCGGCGAGTTTCTGCAGGTCGGGGGTGAAGGACGGATGATTGCCGCCGATGCCCGTGACACGATGGGCATGGCCAGGAACGTCATGGCCGATCTGCAGGACCGGATACCGTCGATTGCCGGGAAACTGGAAACCATCCTGAGCGACGTCAGCGTGACAAGTAAACGGCTTAATACGATCCTGACACCGGAAAACCAGCAGAAGATTCTCGGCATGATCGACAACCTCAACTCGGCGACGCAGAAGTTCGATACCGTGCTGATTACCATGAATTCAATCCTGACGGACATCGATGATCTGGTGCTCGATGATGATGGCGACCTGGCGAAGACCATGAAGGAAAGCCGCTACATCACGGAATCCATTGCGCGGAACATCGATTCCATCAATCAGAACATGGACGGCGCGGCCCGGAACCTTTACGAGTTCAGCCGTCAGATCAGGCAGAACCCGGGTTTGCTGCTGGGCGGGACGTCACCTGAAGACAAGGGAGCGGCACAATGACGGCGACACCAATGAACACGTGGCGGAAGACGCTGATGGCGTTGCCGCTTTTACTCGCCGCAACCCTGCTGCTTGCCGGGTGTGCCGCACAGCCGCCGGTCCCGACAGACAAGTATTATCGGCTGCAGGCGGTGTTTGCCGCCGGTGCGGACAGCACGCCGAAATTCCGGGGAAATTTCGAGATCGGAAGATTCAACGCCGACGGCCTCACCGCCGGGCGTCCGATTGTCTATGTGGAGGCCAATGATCCCAACCAGTTGCTGGAATACCATTACCATTTCTGGACGCAGCCGCCGACTGTGATGCTGCGCGATGAACTGGTGACGTATCTGCGGACCTCGAATATTGCGGATAGCGTGGTGACGCCGGAAATGCGTCTTGATCCGCAATACGTCATGTCCGGACGTATCCGCAAAATGGAACAGGTGCTCGGCTCACCGAACCGGACTCGCCTGGAACTGGAAATCGCCTTGCGCCGCCAGCAAGATAACAAGCTGATATTCCTGAAGTCCTATACCCACGAAGCGACGCTGTCGTCAGGCGGGGTGGCGGCGGCCGTGGACGGGATGAACGAGGCGCTGAATATCATCTATTCGGACCTGCTGGCTGATCTTCGCGCTCTATGAGTTCAAAACGCAGACGGCGGCCCGCCCGGCGGGCAAAGCCCGAACCGAAGCGCCCGGCCGAAACCGTCGAGATCACAAAGATTGCCCAGCAAGGGGATGGCGAAGGCACGTTGGCCGACGCCACACGGATCTTCGTGCCGTTGACGCTGCCGGGCGATGTCATGCGCGTTCAACCTGGTGCCAAACGGGGCGACGGGATCGCCGGTTCGATCCTGGAATGGATCGAACAGGCCCCGCGCAAGGACCCGATCTGTAATGTGTACGGCAGTTGCGGCGGCTGTCAGCTGCAGCATGTGCCCGAGGCAGACTACCAGACCTGGAAATCTGACGCCGTCCGGACGGCTCTGGCCCGTCACGGACTTTCGGTTGAATTGTCGCCGTTGCGTCAGGTGCCGCTGAATGCCCGGCGTCGGGCGACACTATCGCTGGTGATGACTGCGGACGGACCGGTCCTTGGCTTTAACGGGGCCTATTCGGACCGGGTCATCGGGATGGACGGCTGTCCGTTGCTGGCGCCCGCGCTGGCGGATCTGTGGGTGCCGATCCGCGCCTTTTGCGCGTCCGTGTTCACCGCACCGATGCGGGCGGATATCCGCATGACCGCGGCCCAGCCCGGCTCGGTCGAAATCGTCATCGCCACCGACAAGGAACTGGATCTCGGCCTGCGCGAAGCCATTGCCGCATTTTCCGAAACCCATGATATCGCCCGGTTCTGCTGGCAGCTGCCGGGCACGCCGCCGGAACCCGTGGTGCAGCGCCGCCCGGTCCTGCTGGCCATCGGCAAGGCGGAAATCGAATTCCCCGTCGGCGGATTTCTGCAGCCGTCCAGCGAAGGCGAAAGCGTGCTCCAATCGCTGGTCATGGATGGGGTCGGCAAAGCCAAAAAAGTCGCGGACCTGTATTGCGGGATCGGCACCTTTGCGTTCGTACTGGCCAGTACCGGCAAGCACGTGATGGCCGCCGACGAAAGTGCACCGCAGATCGCGGCGCTGGATCAGGCGGCGGGCCGCACCGGTCTCGGCGGGCATATCGGCGCAGAGGTCCGTGATCTCAAGGAATCCCCGTTTGAAGCGGCGGCCTTTGCCAGCATCGATGCGGTGGTGTTCGACCCGCCCAGGGCCGGGGCGCGGGCTCAGGCGGAATGTCTGGCCGACTGCGCTGCTGCAACCATTGTCGCGGTATCGTGCAATCCGGCGACACTGGCGCGCGATCTCAGGATTCTCGTCGATGGCGGATACAGGATCGACAGCCTGACACCGGTCGACCAGTTTCCGATGAGCTATCACGTCGAAGCGGTTGCCGTGCTCAGACGGGATTGAGGCGGGACTGAGGCGGATTGCTTCCGGTCGCGGTCGATGAGTGCTAGCCTTGCACGATGAACAGCAACACGTCATCCGAATTGCCGCCTGAAATCGGCCGGTGTGCACAGGCAGACGGGGCCGTGCAGTACGCCGCCCCCGGCGGTACCGAAAAGCCGTTGCTGAGCGGCGGCGGGCTCAGGGCGGGCGACAAGGTGCTGAGCGGCGATGCGGCGTCTACGGTCCTCAAATTTACCGACGGGACGATCGTGCATCTCGGCCCGGATAGTGTTTTCTCCATCGATACTTTTGCCTATGAAAGTGACAGCGATGCGGATCAGGCCTGCCTGACCCTGCAGATGGGCACGTTTGTTCTCGAAGCCGGCGATCTGGCGATCGGCGCAGATGATTTTCAGGTTATCGCGGGGGACAGCAGTTTCGGGGTGCGCAGTGCGCGGATCGCCGTCAGGGTCGACCCGCTCGGCTACGATATGGTGACCCTTTTGCCGTCACGGCAGGGGCCGCTGGGCGAGGTGCTGGTCCATAACAAGATCGGTGTGCAGATGCTGAACAGGCCGTATCAGACGCTGCGACTCGGCGGAGCCGAAGCGGACATCCCCGCCCCCCTGACCCTGCCGTCGGCGGTGGTCGGTGAAACCTACGGCGGTCCAGCCATGACGGCGGCATTGTTTCCGCCGGACCGTGCCGAACCGGAGGAAGACCTCGCGGAACAGTTTCAGCCCTTCCGGACCCTGTCCGACAGGTTTTTGGACCGGCAGTTCATCAGCCGCAGCGTATTTCCCGGTGACGGGCCGGCGATAACCGGTGAGGGTGATGCCTTTTTGGAGGATACCTTCGAGGGAACCCGGTTCCGGCTGGCCGCAGATCAGGAGCCGGAACCGTCTGAATGAGGGATGCTCAGTTCATTTCCAGGGCGCGTTTGTAGACGTCGATCAGTTCTTCCATCTCGGCGCGGTCGGAGGTCTCCATCTTGCGGAGCCGGATGATCTGGCGCAGCACCTTGATATCGAACCCTTATACCCCCCTTCAATATCTGTAAGTTGAATGAAGAATATCTGGGCTCTATAGGCTCAAATATTAGATCAGCTTACACATTTGCACCCAATTCTGATGAGTTAAGCCCGGTATTTCGACAAAATCGCTGGAAAAAAGTTTGGTCAAAATTTTTTTATTTAAAATCAATGATTTATTAATCTTATCTCATCATATGGGAATAGTAATATAAATTCTCGTTAAGGTAATCGCGAGGAGAGATGATCTTAGCCAAAGGGAAGCGTGATTTCTTCTTTGCCATGCTCAAGGAAATCCCTATTGAGCGTGATCGAGCAGTCCGCACGCTCCCGGTTATCTATCTCTGTTCCGAATCTGGATTCCCCCAGATCCTCAAAGAAGGGGTTGAATTTGCTTGGAGAGAAGTCGGGAGAGTTTCGTCGCAGACGTTGCGAAAAGAGATGACGAGCATCCGCAACCTCCTGAGTTTTATGGGGGCCTATTTCCGCCTCTACGCGTCTGCTGACGAGAACATCGAAGACTTCATCCTGCACTTAATCTCGACCCGCATTACCGGCACCCTGGATAACGAAAATCGGTGTCGATACGAGCATTTGTATTGGGAGAGTGTTTCTCCTCAGACCGCCCGGATGGACCTCGTATATATCCTCAAGTTTATCGATTTCTGCGCCAGGCGTAATAACCGACGCGACGGCGGAGAGCGATCTGACGAAATGGGTGTTTCCGAGCAAATAAGGATCCTCGTAAGGGACAGCCCGTTTAAGAAATTGAGGACAGTAAAGGAAGAGAAAGGTCGAGACTTTCTGGCCCATCTCCGTGGTTCCAGGGAGTACTGGAAGAACCTTCGAGGGGAGGAAAAAACCAAGCTTCCTGAAATTGCGTCGCGGGCAATGAAGAAGCCCAAGACTTTCAAGGGAACTCCATCCGAAGAAGATGTGTTTCAGGTAATTGGCGCAACTAAGAACCCTGTCTACAAGGGGATATTCCTCTTAGCTGCGTTCGGCGGCCTACGTGTGTCGGAAATCCTCAATATTTGGATCTGCGACGTTCTGCCAAGTGAATTTCAGACCAAGTTTTTCAGCGAAGCGCAAAGCGAACCGAACGGTGACCTCCTTGTACTGAGGTGCCACCCCATTCATTCGAAGTATTGTGGGCCGATCAATGATTCGAGCCAGACGCGCGAGGCTTACTTAAGAACTCGGTACGATCTGAAACCGCGTCCATTGTTGGCGAGTCAGGACCGACTTTTTGCCGGTTGGAAGGGCACGATCGTATCCGGCGAGAAGTCGACGCATCCGGTATTTTGGACTAACTCGCATGCCGCGAGGGCGTTCGAAGAATGTTTTCAGCAGATTCTCAAGTTCAACCGAACATTAGGTTCGGAAAATCATCATCCCTACCTGTTTATAAATGTCGGCGACCGCTCCGGGAATTTTCTTGGCGAGCCAACCACCATCTCCGCTGTGCAGGAAGCCTTTAAGGACGCCGTTGACCGAAGTGGCCTTAGCAACCGTGGCGGTCAGTTGTCAGTCCATAACTTTCGACATTTTTACAAACGGTACTCGGCTAAGCAGCTTCAGGTGAAGCCGCATCATATCCAAATCATGCTTGGCCATGAGTCTGTACATAGCCAAGACGACTATGGTCACCAATTTAGTGAAGTGGGTGAAGCGATAAACAGTGGTCGGAAAGTTATGCAGGGGGATAATCTCGATGAAAACTAACGTCAAAAGGCTATCTGACGCCATGGTCATGGCCGACAAAGACGGCAAAGGTCTTGTCTCTTTAGAGCCGCGTCATTTCGTCGTGCTAGAAGATATCACGCTGCAAGATCTGCAGGGGATATTGCGACGTTTCCGGGTAGATGCCTGCAAATTCTTAGAAGGCGTGTTTAATAAAACCCCGTTAGAACTTAAGGAGTGGACTGGTGGCGACAAGTACGATCTAGACCGATCATTGATTCCGGACAATAGCCCTGTCGGTCTGAAGATCATGTCGATGGAAGCCCAAAAATTGTCATGGCTAGACCACTCGACCATTGTGAAGGCCGCTATTGAACTAGGTGAAATCAAACCGGAATGTGTTGGCAGCAACGGCATGCGCATGAAGAAAGGCACCGGCCGTTTCCATGAAATCATGTGGAAGAAAAGCCTTAAAAGACAACGAGCGCTCATCAGCCAAGCATTCAATCCGGCGAGCAAAGATATAGCCGAGCTTACGAAGAAAATTCAGCAAGGCTCTTCCTTCGATTTTGATGCCCTTGAGAAAGTTTTGGAGAAAGCGAAGGAACCGGCAGCATTTCTAGAGATCGTGGCAGCGACATTTCTAAGGGACCACGACAAAGGAAACCGTGGAACAAATTTTGCTGTTTGTTGGTTTGCGTTCTATTTGGCGAAGGAAGGCATCTGGTTCTTTCCGCAGTTGGGCAAGAGGCGCTTAAGAAATTTAACGCCGAGGCTGCTCTGGCGGTTCATTTGGGACTTTGCCGTTCCCGAGAAGGTAAGATCTTTAGCCGCGAAAATGTATATCGACAATGAACGTCAGAACGAAGCGTCTTGGTTGAATAGTGCGCATTGCGAATTTCTATTGCGGACTAATTTATACCATCTCAATGACGGGATTGATAAATTCATCTTCTATACTCTTAAGGAAAATGAAACGGCATCACTATATTCCACGAACAACAAAGATCACCGGTTCATGGGGCTCAATCTCTTTTTTGACCGCATGTTAAATGCAGTTGGAAAAACGAGGAGCGAATATGAAGAACTCTCTATTTATTTCGGAGGGTTCGGGAGGATAAATAGGTCGAAGGCACCATTCTCATGGATGCAGAGTGGAAACAAAGAGAAACCTCGAACGGGCAATTTGCGCGAAGTTGTTCTTGCTCGTTGGGAATTTAGTTGTCCTGCGCACGTGAGTCGTTGGGTGGATGAGTTAGAAGATGTCGTTCGACTATCTCCTAGGCGCACAAAGACCGCCATTGTTCAGGCGCTGAATAACTGGGTTTACTACCTGTTGACTTTAGATCAGGCAGATTGCCCAACTTCATTTCAAGAGATCGACCGCCTTAGGCACATTTACAATCCCAATGAAGAGGTGGTGACGTTTATACAATTTATCGGTCAGCTTTCTATTGATCAGCAAGAAAAGGCCATTCGTGCCCTCCAGCAGGCCTGGTGGCTTCTCGCGAGATCTCAAGGATTTGAACGTGAAAAAACGTGCCCTATCGACGCAGACGACATCCCTCGAGCGTACGCGGATCAGCGCAATCGCGGTGCAGGTTTCCGAACCAATAAAAAGTCGTTAGGCGCTTCAAGACTTCAGTTGTTGATCGATGAGAACCGGCGAGCCGATGAGGAAGGTCGCCCCTTCGCGTTTGCCCGCTCGTTTTGCGGCAAAGGGAAAAGGCCAATCTACTACCGAAATGTTCAAAACCAGGAAACTGGCCAGCGCGAGCAAGTGTTTTTCCCTGCGGCGCCAATTTATCTCGACGTCCTTTTCACGACTGGGATGAGGTCCCATTCGGGGCGTTGGTTGGACTCTGGCGAAGGTGATGAATATTGGATTGATCGGGATACACAAACAGAAATGCCCAATCCGCTAAGTACCGCGCGGAAGGGACGGCAAGAAGGTTTCTTAAGACTGCATGAGGTTGAGTCGGGAAACTGCGTGACCGGAATGTATATTCCTGTCGCCAAAACTGGCGCGCATGCGGTTCCTTGGATAGACGAGCAGACGGCCGAATATGTCGAGATGATGCGAGATTGGCAGATCAAGTATAATCCGCAATCGAAAGCGATATTGGCCGTTGATGACAATATAGACAAAACATTTGGGAAGAATGGGGATCACCCCGAAGTTTTCCCATTGTTTCGTGATCCCAAAAGCAAGAATGTGAAGGCCCCTACTTACGGGGCGTTAGCCGATTATTTCACTGCTTTGCTACGGCACTGCGAGCCAATCTATAACGAAAAGAAACGTGAGCGCCTGGGTGAGAGCCATGATTGGGAATCGTTTTTTCAGAACGACTCACCAAGATGGACATTGCACGCCCTCAGGGTGACCCTCATCAGTACGCTTATTGAAGCTGGCGTCCCTCCTCACATATTACAGCTTCTTGTTGGGCATAAATCGTTGGTTATGACGTATCACTACGTCGCGATCGACAATGCAATTACATCTAGGCATATCCAGAATGGTATGGAGCGCCTTCGTCAGGAAGTTATCGACTCGATGCTCGGGTGTGAAAGCGTAGAGGAGGCTGAGAGAGTCATTGATGGCAAGCTAGGGGGTATAGTTACCGCGCTCGAGTCTGGGCATTGTGGCGCTGAATTGTATCTGGCCGCTTTCGAAGAACGTAGCAATAAAGATTTTCCAGTCTTCTCGCACGGAATATGCCCCGGTGGCGATTGTAACACCGGTGGAGAAGTCACAGGTAAAAAAGCTAAGCCGGTTTTTCGTCATCAAGCTTGCTCGAGATGTCGGTATAGGATTACGGGCCCGGCGTTTCTGAATGGCCTTGTTTTGCGTTTAAATCAACTAATGTTGGAGATCTATGAGAGTTTTGAGCGCACACGGCGCTTGGAAGATTCGCGTCTGGATGCTCAGGATGCCGGGAAGGAAGACCGCAAAATTGAGGCGAAAATATCCAAACATCTTGAGTTTCAGGAAGAGCTATTTGCCGAGTGGGCGGCGGAACTCAATACGATACAAAAGTGCCGCGCAATCATCGAAAAATCAGAGGGTAGTCAACGTCTGCCGGTCGTCGCAGGTTTAGAGGGGGTTGAGTTAAGTGCGAGCCTGTCCGAGGGACACAAACTCACCTTGCTTCAAAGCATTCTTTCCGACGCTGAGTCTATCCAGGGCGTAGAATTGGAGGTTCCAGAGCATTTATGGACACAGCGAAACGAGATGTTACTCGCAATTGCGGAAGCCAATGGAGCCGGAGATTTCTTCTATAAACTCCCCAAAAATGAAAGGGAGCAGGCATTGAATGAGTTCGGACGGATCTTCATCGAACACCAGGACCTAATAGGGGACGAAGGTGCGGAAATTATCGACGCAATGCTTGCTGGGGATGTGCGCGGTCAAAGCAAGGTAGCAGAACTACTTGGGGGCATGCGAACGGCTAGCGAGCATTCGAAACCGGCTACTTTGAAATTGTTAATCTCGGGAGAAAGCTGAAATGGAGACTATCGCATCAATCGCATCAAAAGTGCTTCTGGATCGTTTGTATGAGTTGGCTTCTGGAATGTCTCGCCCAAATCAACGTATCGGGACGATAAAAAGGGTCGTTGAAGCGTGCAACGCGATTGCCTCTGGCGAAGCTTCCACCTTGATGAAGACGGTGTTGGGTAAAGATTATAACCTTAGTTATAACCCGAGAATAAGCCCCTCGACTGTCGGCCGATATATCGAAGCACGCCGGAAGCAGGGCGACCAAAAGTGGATCGGGCCAAAAAGAGAGACGATTCAATCGGACTATGAACTGAAGGCATATGTTGAAGCGCGGGAAGCCGAACGTATTAAACCGGTCGATAAGAAACGAAAGACGTCACATCGAGAAGAGGTGAATAGAGCTGTTGACCGCATTCCATCCATCGCAGATCGAGCGCTGGTCAGGCGCGAGTTGGCTTTACTTCATTCGGCCAAACGTGAAAACGACATAATGACGAGTATATTGAAGAAGGTTTCTCCTCTGAAATACGACAATATCCGTAAGGGAAACTGGTCTGCGCGAGACGAAGATCAGATGATATCTGAGCAGAGCGTCAGTGGGCTGCAGGAGAGAGACGTCCTGACAATCAGGAAGCTGCTAGATCGAATTGCAAGCGAGGATGAATTGTCTAAGTTCGGCCTGTCGATCACAAAAGGTCGAGTCCGCCACAAAAACTTAGGCCGTGTGTTGATCGACAAAGATGAATTGCTTTGCCTTGCAAAGATCTGTGGACATGTAAGTGCATCGGAAGTGTGAGGCGGATTGCCTGATGTTTCTTCAGAATGCCGATAATCTGCTCTTCGCTGAAACGTGATCTCTTCATCGTCTATCGCCTTCTTCAGAGAACAGACTAACTGTAAATCGAGGAAATTTCAGGGGGACACGTCAACGATATCATTTGAAGGCTTGCTATATTTTCAAACCAGAAACCCGTTCCCACGCCCTAACTGACTCGTTCCGCAGTTTCAGTGCGTGTCCAGCTCAATTTAACCTCTGCATAAACATCGACACCACCACAGTCATCCACATGAAAATAATGAAAAGAAACACAGCCGCATAAAACGAGCACACAACAGGGTGCCGTTTGAAATCTGACCGGGCAGCAATCCAGGCTGTTCGCAAAAGTTTCCGCAACCAGAACTTCAGTCGAATGACCAAATCTCCTGCACCGCAGCCGCCTCTAACTTCTGACGTGTTAAGCTTTTCTTGCTTGCGGGAGATAACAATATACATCCGGCAAAATTCCACGAATCCACGGAGCTGTTCACTTGGATCAAACTCAAAGCGTGCATCGAACACGCGCTCATTCGACAATACGAAATCTATTAGGCGTGGTTGGACGCCCCTGCTCTCGGCGGTGCGTCCGTGCGTCGCCCCGATGAAGAAGGCCAACGCGAGAACGCATTGCTGAACTGCGTCCTCGTAGTTTCTCAAACCCGCAAGCAGAGTCGGGTCGACGAGCCCTGCACGTACGTCTCGGTCAAAAATGGTTAAGGCCCAGGTGGTATCGCCATTTGTTGTTGTCCGGTGCGCATCACATTTTGCTGTCTGACCTCCCACCGGCACTGGCCTGCCGAAACCGCCACAAACGTCGCATACAATATTGCTAATGATTCTGGCGGCTGCGAGCATGCCGCGAACGCGTTCGTCGGCAAGAGATACCTCGATTAAGAGCTCGCTTGTATGAGTGGTGATATCAAGAATTCTCAGATCTTCGCGAAGTTTCAGGCGGCTTTGCTTGTTCAGAACCACCACCGCTGCTTCTACAATATTTTGCCAGCCATCACCTACGTTGAGCCCATGTGCTAGCGACGTCGTTACGTCACCACAATGAATCGTGCGGAATTCAGACGGAAAACGCTCAATGAGCCTCAGGTGCCATGCCTTCGCAAGCATGCCGCCTAGTACGCTTCGATCAATAGAAGACATGAGGGACTCCAAGTACCTGACCGACTCCCCAATAGTGCAAACCTGCGCAAACTCGAAATTTCACACCCAGCGGGACATCTAACCCACCATGCTCTCCGATGGCGTAAATACTGTTCGTCGTTCTGACGAGAAATTTTTCTTGGTCAACAATCTGCACATCCGAGGTAATAACCTCAGTACTTAGCAAGTGGTACGTGACTTGCTCATCCGCGGTTTTCGGATACGCGCAAATTCGAATGATCCAGTACGGATCGACATACATCTTTGCGGGTCCTGGTGAGTCGATATGTCCGTGCATTTCACGAATTTGAGTGTCATCCGCTAAATCGAGGTGGCAGAGATTTCTGTTCTCTCGGATGAGTGAGCCGATAGGTTCGTCGTCAATGCGACGAATAAGCTCTTCAAGTTCTTCAGTTTTGATCATGTTGTCCTCCATACTGTAGGACAAGGATTACGGCCCTCAGCATGAAAGTCGACCACGGATGTTCTATCTATGTTCTATCTGTGCTTGTGTGTGACCGAAGCTGACACATCCAGCCATCAAGGCGTTTCAGCTGGGCCAAATTCGCCTCTCAAAAGTCAACAAATTGGTCTGGTTTCTGTGACCACTTCTGTCACGAAAGGCCTCTAAGAGAAGAGCTGTCCCGTATCCAACTCGTCGTCCCATAGAACATGGACGGCACTTTTTTACTCCAATCCGAAGCGCTCGGACCACTCCTGTCACCCGGACAGGCTACACTCTACGTGATCTGATAACCAACTGAAGTGGGGTTGCAATGCGTCTATATATTTTGAGCGACCTGCATAATGAATTTCAGGAGTTTGTTCCGCCTTTATCGATAGGCCAAATCGATGCGGTGATCCTTGCTGGAGACATCGACCTCGGCACCCGTGGCATTGAATGGGCAGCGAATACATTTGAACGCATCCCTGTCGTCTACGTGCCCGGAAACCATGAGTTCTACAGCTCAGACGGTCGACATCTTCAAGAGATCGCGAGAGAGATGCAGGAGTTAGCGAACTGGCACGGGATCGAACTACTGAACCCCGGAGTTACCAGGATTGGGGATTGTAGGTTCATCGGCGCCACACTTTGGGCGGATTTTACCCTCAATGGTGATGACGAGCGCGCATTTACGATGGATTACGCACGTCGCGCGTTGAATGACTTCCGCCTGATCTGGACTGAGGAACCGGATGGCGAGAAAAGACAGTTCCAGCCTGCAGACGCATATGATCGGCATATTAGAGAAAGAGATTTTCTATTCACCGAGATTCAGAAAGGTGACCCGGCACGCACTGTTGTAATCACGCATTTCGTTCCAACGTCTCAGGCAATTGAGAAACGCCACCAAGGAGATCTGCTTTCTCCGGCGTTTGTCACTGACCTTGATGACATGGTTGAGAACTCGGGGGTAGCTGCTTGGATCTTCGGCCACCATCATTCGTGCTGGAATTTTCGGCTTGGAAGCACGCAGTTGATTTCGAATCAGCGGGGGTATCCGAATGAAGGCGTTAAGGGTTTCGATCCAGGCCTTGTTATTAAACTTTGAGTCCTTTGTGCCGCGCCATCGCTATAAATACCGGGCCAAGAGATGGAAACTTTTGAGTTCACGATGCGGTTTAGATTGCCGATACTGACCGAAAATTCCGCTGAATTTTTGGACGCCCTCTATGAGGCAGGGTGCAGTGATGCACTGGTCGGGATTGCCGAGCCTGGTTCTGTTGTACTGACATTTTCACGTCAGGCAGTTAGTTTTAAGGCAGCGACTGATAGTGCAAAAGAAGATGTAGTGCGTGCAATCCCCGGGGCCGAGCTGGTGGAGACGATCGTATAGTGATTATAAGTCGGGAGTCCGCCCGCATTTTGTGAACATCAGATTAATTGGTGAATGTAATAAGTCGTGAAGTTGAGCGCTTCTTCAACCGAATTAAGAATATCCGCCGCGTGACAACGCGGTTTGTGAAACTTGCCGCGAATTACCTAGGCATAGTGAAGTCAGCATCAAAACGGATATGGCTGCGCTTTCGCCAAACCTCAGTAATGTCTGCAACAGAGTACGGTTTTAGGGCAACACCAGCCGAGATATAATGGGCTACGAAATAGCCGAGTTTAACAAATGTCCGGACATGTACGAATGATTCTTAATGCGATCTATTCGCCAAGAACTCGTCGACGTTCCTCAAACTCTTCCTTGTCGATTTCACCTTTGGCAAAACGCTCTTTAAGGATATCGAGGGGCGTCCTACCGGCTGCGTGCGTGTGATGCGCGGCGTTATGGCCGATTCCACCGAGCCAGCGCACCAAGAAAATGACAACAACCACGGCGACGGCGATGAAAACGATCATCATGATCGGCCCAAAAAACCATCCGTGCTAACCGCCCGACCACATGTGCGGACCGTAATTGGGAACTTGTGCTTGTTGGGCAAGGGCTAGCGATGACGTTGCCAGTCCCGCCACCACGCCAACCATTGCGGATGTGTATTTGAGTATCACTGAACCCTCTTGAGTTTGCGGGGACAAGGCAAGCAAGCCGTTCCCCCTATTGAAGCGCCTGCATGCGTCCCGTGTGGCGGTCGATTTCGATCTTCCGAACCAACGAGCCGTCCTTGGTCACGATTTCGGTAACGATGGTGTCGGCGTCTTTATCCGTAATCTTTCCGACTTTCAGATTCGGGTTCCCCGCCCATTCGACACGATGTTCCATCATGTGTTTGACCTCGTCGGTGGTCAGGTCGCGCCGCAAAGGCTGCATCTGTCCGTAGTCGTATCCGCCCATCATAGGCATATGCCCCTGTCCCATCATACCGTATCCCATCATAGGCATCTGGCCTTGATAGCCTTGACTGGTCATGCCCGGCCCCGTCATCGGCATCTGGCTCTGGTAGCCTTGGCCCATCATACCTTGGCCCATCATGCCTTGGCCCATCATCGGCATCTGTCCTTGGCCGCTGCCGTGGGAGTCGGGACCGTGCGCGATAGCCGCCGTGACTACCGATACGGCAAAAACGCCTGCCAGTGCCAATCCGGTTAACTTCATTTTCAGTTTCATGGCGTCGCCCTTTCATTGACGCGGCGAAAAAACACCGCTTTTGCGGAACTAAGGCCAGAACTTAGGACAGTTATCGAATACGTACATTGATCTAGATCAAGCTCTTGTTTTCGTCCGGACCAGTCAGTGGGGGCAGGACAGGAGGTGAAATGGCGAGCACGCGCTGCTCAGCAATTCCTACCGGAATTGATCGCGTACGACAGAGCCAACACGGATACGATCAGTCTTCGGGGACAGTCGCGCCTGACGGACCATGTTGCGAAGGACGTCGCAATATGTACACCTCTCAGACCCGAGATATCTTTCTGAATTTCTGAGTCACGCAAAATCTAGAATCATGACAGCTATCGTTTAAAAACTTGGACGAGGAAGCAGTTCGTCTAATCGTCAAAATTGGTCATTTTTGAAGATGCAGAAAGCCCCCTGATTTTGATCAATACAGCTATCGTCACTGTTTTACGACGGAAACTAACCGCCCCCGCTACATACGCGACTGCCAAACTGCTGTTGAAACAACACGTCTCGAAGGGTGCGACCGGGTTGCTGCCTGGAACGTGGCGAGGAGTTGGCCGCACAGTGATCCAATATTTAATCTCCGTTCGGGCAGTATGCCCGCTCCTAGCTACCCCTCTCCTTCCCCTGGCTGGTTGATCAGCGAGTGGCTCTCAAGGCAACAACACTGGACGTTCGACGTGGCAAGGTCCGTTTCGGCCCGAAGAGCAGAAGGAATATAGGCTTCAGAGGACGGCGGAAAATACCCATTGCCGCCTTCAGGGCTTTCACCTTCTGAAGGCCGCTTTGTGACCAGAATTCAGAAGTTAGGACTTATGTAATCTATTCCGCCGTAACATTTTGGGAGTAGCCGTTATCCAGCACAGCACGAGAGTTTGCTCACATCCTTGTCGAAAGTCTGTGCCGCGAGTTTCAATCCTTCGACAGTCGTTAGGTATGGAAAGATCGTATCGGCCAGGTCGGTTACGGTCAGGCCGCACTTAATCGCCAGAGTCGCCGTCTGAATGCTGTCCGCGCCTTCGGGCGCCATTATCTGTGCGCCAATCAGCTTGTCGGTGTGCTTGTCCGCTATCAACTTAATCAGGCCCCTGGTGTCGCGAGCGGCAAGCGCTCGCGGGACATGTTCGAGAGATAGCGTCGACGTCTTTACGTCGAAATCCTTGTCCTTGGCGGCAGCCTCCGATAGGCCGACACCCGCCACCTGTGGATCGGTGAACACCACCCAGGGCATAGCGGAATTGTCATACACCATGCTGTCGGAATTCATGGCATTCTTGGCTGCCAGCTTTGCCCCATAGGCCGCCATGTAAACAAACTGGTCGGTGCCCGTGACGTCACCGGCGGCGTAGATGCCGGATCGCGTCGTACGCATACGGTCGTCAACCTTGATGCCGCCGTTTGGGAGCAACTCGACACCGACGCTCTCCAACCCCAAACCAACCGTGTTCGCTTTCCGGCCCGTCGTCACCAGAACTTGTTCGGTGGAAATGCTTTGATTCCCTCCTTCCGTTGTGACGTCGAGAATGACCCTGTCACTCGTTTCGCGGATGCACTGATATGACAATCCATCGAGCACACGAATCCCCTCTTCACGGAAGTATTCTGTAAGGGCTGTGCTTATTTCCGGTTCGGCCTCGGGCAGAAGGCGTGAACGGCAGACAATCGTTACATCGACACCGGCACGACCCAACATCTGGGCCAACTCACACCCTATGTAACCCCCGCCAATGATCAAAAGCGACTTTGGCAAGGTTTTGAAATCCAGTGCCTCGGTACTTGTCAAAAAAGGGACATTGTCCATTCCGTCGATGGTTGGCGGCACAGGAGACGCCCCCGTGGCCACAATGACCTTGTTCGCCCGGATCAACGCGCCATCGACGAGAACGCCGCCGTCTTCCAGTTGAGCGACACCTTCGATATAAGCGATGTTGTTATATGAAGGGAGGAGATCGGCGTACTTGGCCTGACGGAGCGAAGTTACGAGGTCGTTTTTTTGGTTATTGACGGCCTTCCAATCCAAGATGTTTGCCGAAGCCTCGATACCGGAAAACCGTTTTGCCGCCTGTGCCTGATGAATGGATTCCGTGGCACGTATCATTGTCTTTGACGGCACGCACCCGACATTAACGCAAGTCCCGCCGATGGTGCCGTGACCGATCAACGCGACACTGGCACCCGCTTCCGCTGCAGTGATCGCGGCGGAGAAGCCTGCCGATCCAGCGCCGATTACGGCAATATCGTAAGTTGAGGTTGATGGTGAATCCGAAGCGCAGCATTCGGTCATGTTAAGCTCTCTCATTGTTTGTTTGATCATCCGGTTCGCAGCATGCCGCCGTGCGTTGTCGCCGCCACAGGCCATAGCCTGTCATGCCAATGAAGACGGCAAGCGCAGGGAAAAGAACGTAGTCCAGGACACCGACCCAAGCGGAAAGGCCGATCGCGCCGAGCACAACGACAAGCACTGGCGTGGCACAGCAGATCGCCGCGATGACCGTGCCGACGATGCCTGTCTTGACGATTGTCGCATCCTTCATTGGCTATCCTTGGACCGATGCCGGATAGCCAACATTTGTGGAGGCAGCGGCGATCGCATCGGGCGTCGTCATCGATGAGTCGAAGATCACGGTTGCCGTTTTTCCGTCAAAGTCGATGGCAACCGATTTGACACCGGCAACGCCTTCCATTGCCTTCTTCACGGTGACCGGGCACAGCGCACATGTCATGTTCTCAATCTTAAAAGTGGCCGTCTGCGCGGCAGCGACCTGCACAGCAGCGGACTGCGCAGCAACGGGCGTGACAATACTTCCCGTCATCCAGGCAACTCCGCCGAGGGTCAGCAAGGCCACCGCCAGAATAGGTGATCGTTTCATGAGTGGTACTCCGTAGGTTGAGATCAGTACAGGAATGGCGCCCACCAATTGATGGTCAGCGCCAGCAGGACCAAGATTGTCGAAATCCAGAGCGCGCCCTTGGTGATGGCGGACGATTGCGGCTCGGCACAGTAACTGTCGTCATCGCATGCAGGACTCGCCTTGAAATAAACCTGCCGGAAGCCGAGACCGATGAAGACAAGCGCGATACCCGCGAAAACAGGTTTGTATGGCTCAAGCGCGGTCAGGCTGCCGATCCACGCACCAGAGACACCCAGCATCACGAATAGCAGTGGCACGATGCAACAGCTTGAGGCAAGAATGGCCCCGATCACGCCGCCAGACGCGAAGATTGACCGCTTGCGGTCGCTCTGCGCTTCGTGGGCTTGTAGGGTTCGGGTCTCCGTTTCCGTAGTGTTCATGCGTCATCGTCCTCGATTTCGTTCTGGGAACAAGATAAGGTCTGTAGTTCCTACAGACTCAAGAGGGTTTTTTCGGCATGAAGGATCACGTTTCCGCGAAAAGACTGAGGCGCGGGGAACTCGCGCAGCAAACAGGCTGCAACCTGGAGACCATACGCTACTACGAGAAGATCGGCATGATGCCCGATCCACCGCGTACGGCGTCCGGCTACCGCGTATATGATGGCACCCATGTGGCGCGTCTGCGTTTCATTCTGCGCGGTCGCGAGCTGGGTTTCTCCATTGAAGAAATACGCGGTCTCTTGAGCCTGGTTGACCGAGGCACCCAGACTTGCGCTGAAGTACAAGCGTTGACCGAACAACACCTTGCGGACGTACGGGCCAAGATTGCTGACCTCAAGCGCATAGAAAAAGTGCTCGCCGATACGGCGGCACAGTGCTCCGGTGAAGAGGTGCCCGAGTGCCCCGTGTTGGAGGCGCTGGCATCATGATTGGTACGGTCGTCGTATACATCGGCGCTGCCGCCGCGGAAATCGCCGGTTGTTTCGCCTTCTGGGCATGGCTCCGCTTGGACAAGTCTCCGTGGTGGCTCGTGCCCGGCATGATCAGTCTGGCTCTGTTTGCATTCCTTCTGACCCGCGTCGACAGCGATCTCGCCGGGCGTGCCTACGCCGCCTATGGCGGAATCTACATTGCCGCGTCGATTCTCTGGCTTTGGCTGGTTGAGACCCGGACGCCGGACCGATGGGATTTAACTGGAGCGGCAGTCTGTCTTCTTGGAGCGGCGATTATCCTTTGGGGACCGCGGGGAACTTAGGCGAGTTTGGTGCATTCTATGTATCGTAGCATGTCAGCCAATTCAGCTTGGTGATTCAGGTTGCGGATCAGCTCATCTCGTGGCTACTAATGCTCTCGCTCTTCTGTTTACCTTTTCCTGTCGGGTGTCTATCACTCAGGCACTCAGAATGGTCCGTTAGCACCTCAATAATTCTGCACTCAGCAACGATACCTCCACGGCATTGCCGAATCATGCGTTTTAACTCTCGCTCCATCGACTGCAAGCGGGTCATTCGCTCTTGTACGCTTTGTAGGTGCTGGCGGGCAATGATATCGACCTGTTCGCATGACTGATCAGGGTCGTCAGAAAACGAAAGAAGTTGCCGGATATCGTCCAGGCCGAACCCCAGTTTCCGGCTGTGGCGAATGAATTGCAACCGGGAGGCTTGATCCTTGGAATAGAAACGCCGGTTGCCGTTCGTGCGCCGTGGCTCCGGCAGCAATCCTATCTTCTCGTAGTGCCGTATGATTTGAACTGTACACTCGGCGGCGCGCGCTAAGTCGCCGATAGAGAGTAGTCTATCTGTCATGATATTTTTAGCCTTGCTCCTACAACGATTGTAGATAGTAGCATTGGTTTCCTGTTCGGTGCAAAGCGTCCGGACATCGCCAAGTTGACGCCTTTGGTTGGTTGCGGAGTTTGAATATGAGTGGCGGTTGTTGCGGAAGTGATGCCAAGTTTGATGGTGTTTCGAACGAATTCAAACGCGCTCTGTGGGCAGTGATTGCCATCAATGGTGCAATGTTTTTTATCGAAATGGCCGCCGGTGCATTTGCCGGTTCCAAGGCGCTTCAGGCGGACGCGTTGGATTTCCTGGGAGATACAGCGACCTATGCGCTCAGCCTCTATGTCATCGGGATGACCCTTAAGGTCCGCGCAACGGCGGCCCTCGCTAAGGGGCTCAGTCTCGGGGCGATGGGGTTGTGGGTTTTCGGTTCTACCGCTTATCAGGTTTTGGTCCTTGGCGTGCCAACCGCTGAAATCATGGGGGGCGTTGGTCTTCTGGCTCTCACCGCGAATCTGGTGAGCGTCTGGCTGCTGATGCGCTTTAAAGACGGAGACGCGAATGTCAGGTCGGTCTGGCTGTGCAGCCGGAACGACGCGATCGGCAATGTCGCAGTTATTCTGGCCGCTGTTGGGGTTTGGCTCACAGGTACGGCTTGGCCTGACCTGATCGTCGCAGGGCTGATGGCTGGCCTATTCTTATGGTCGTCTGTTCAGATCATACGACAGGCGCTCGCTGAGTTATCCAGTAATTCGATTCACCAAAAAATCGCCGTCGAATAAGCGGGTTACATTGAGGCTAAGGAACGGGGGGCATAAACAGTGAGGGTGAAGACGGCCCCAAATAACGCCCGCTCCCGAACCAGCGGCAGAAAATTGGTGCGTTTATTTGGTTGGGCGTCCTTGGCCGTCCTCGCCGCCTTTCTTTTTAACGACTACCTGACCTATTGGCACGGTTGGCCTGGTGCATCCGGGACGAATGCCGATGTTGCCGACGGTCGGAAGTGGCTGCAGGTGGCGCTATACGGTGCGGCGGTCTTGGGGGCCGCCGTATACGTTAGGCTGGCCATTGACCGTTCTCTCAGGCAAGAGCGCACTCTGATTGTTTGCCTTAATTCCTACCTAATCAGAACAGTATTCTGGGCAGTTCTGCTGATCGGCATTGTTGATTTCCTTCTCGCCTTTCTTCGCGGCGAGGATTTGCTGATTGGTATCGTCGGTATGGAGATGTCTCAACTTTTGCACAAGAACCAGTTTCGCGGTCAGTATATCCACATGACCTTGGTCGGCGTATCGGCTGTTTTAGCGGCGGTTACGCGGACTATCGGTGTGACCTGGCTGTCACTTATGATCGTAATCTCGGAACTGTTACTGGTTCTGTCGCGCTTCGTTTTCTCTTACGAACAAGACTACATGGCGGACCTCGTCAGATTCTGGTTCGCCCCGTTGTTTTTAGCCGGGTGCGCTTACGCGATGCGTGAAGAAAGCCATGTCAGGATCGATGTCCTTTATGCCGACCTCAACGCGCGATCGAAAGGCTTCGTCAATGCCTTTGGTTCGATCCTGCTGGGCATGCCGTTTTGCTGGCTCATCTTGATCGTCGGCACCTCGGGAAGGACGGGAATTATCAATAGCGCGCTGCTGACCTTCGAGATCGAGGGATTGGGTAATGGATTGTATCTTTTTTATCTGATGACCGTTTTGATGGGTGTTTTTGCGGTAACGATGTTGATTGAGTTCATTGCCGTTTTATTCGGCGCGATAGCTGACATTTACGGCGAACCCGGCGGGAGGAAGCATGAGACGTCCAACATCCAGTAACCATGTAAACCACGAGCAGCGAGTATAGAAACTGGTGGAGTTTGTATTTCTCTCTCTCCTGCTCGTGTCCTTGTTCATTGCGCTTGGATCGGGATTTCCCGTGGCTTTCGCCATTCCAGGATCTGCGATCTTGGCTGTCGCTGTTGCCGCACTGGCGGGTTACGTATTCGCAGGCGATTTGAACGCCTATTTTACGCACGGCGGCGGGCCGGGCGAATGGCTGTCTGCGGGGGTCATCAATATTCGCCGGATTTATCAGTCCGATGAGAGCGATGTGCTAATTGCGATCCCTTTATTTATTTTTATGGGACTGATGTTGCAACGCTCCAAGGTCGCAGAAGACCTGCTGTTGGCGATGGCGAAGCTTTTCGGAACCCTGAGAGGCGGATTAGGTATTTCTGTCGTCCTCGTAGGTGGACTTCTGGCCGCGACGACAAGTGTTATCGGTGCAACCGTTATCACAATGGGTATGATTTCGCTGCCAACAATGCTGCGAAACAACTATTCCAAGCCGCTGGCGACAGGCATCGTTGCTGCAACGGGTACCCTGGGTCAGATTATCCCACCCTCGATCGTTTTGATTATTCTTAACCACCAACTCACCTCGGCAGTGTATCAAGCCAATACGGCGCGGCGGGAGCTATACAAATCCACCGGAGGTGAAGGGCCGATGCCCTCCGTCTTTGACGTTAGTTCGGTCAGCGTGGGAGAGATGTTCATGGGCGCGCTGGTTCCTGGCCTCTTGCTCATCAGCCTCTATATCCTTTTTCAATTGGGCGTTGCGATAATCCGCCCAAGCATGGCCCCGGCAGTGGGAAATAGCGACACAGATCAGAGCAGCGCTCTTATGCAAATGTTGCTCGCGTTGGTTCCACCTCTGGCGCTGATCTTTCTTGTCCTCGGCTCGATAATTTCCGGGATTGCGACAGTCAATCAGGCGGGCGCTATCGGCGCCGCTGGCGCTACTGTTATGGCAGGCTATCGTTTGCGCGAGGGAGAGCGGCGTGCCCTCTGGCCAATGATCATTGCGATTGCATCTTCTTCTGCACTTGCGGTGATCCTCGCTGTTTTCGACGTAAATCTTCGTAAAGTTCATACGCAGGAAGATGTGGTCGGCATTATCCTTGCGACCGTGGCGTCGTCGGTTTTGACGATTGCGATTCTTTGGAGCGGTTGGCGGGCGTTGAAATTAGAAGGCACGCTGCGACACGTGGTCAACGAATCCACAAAAACCACAGCCATGGTATTTGCCATTCTGTTAGGTGCGGTCATGCTGACAGCTGCATTTCGTGCCTTCGGCGGGGAAGACTTGGTCCGTGAGCTTCTCGCGACCATCCCCGGCGGTTTCTGGGGACAGTTTGCTGTCATAATGCTGATCATCTTTGCTCTTGGGTTCTTCTTGGATTTCATCGAAATCACCATTGTGGTTGTCCCTATTATCGCCCCGATCATCCTTGCTGATCCATCTGCGAATGTCAGCGCGCTCTGGCTTGGCGTGATTCTTGCGCTCGTTGTCCAGACATCCTTCCTGACTCCTCCATTCGGATTTGCTCTGTTCTATCTTCGTGGTGTTGCGCCTTCGAGCGTCAAGACTGTGGAGATTTATAAAGGAGTGATCCCGTTTATCGGTCTTCAACTTGTGGCAATAGTCTTGGTTGTGGCTTTCCCAGTGCTGGTCAACTATCTGCCCAACCGTGTACTCCTTTTAGCGGACAGCGCACCTCCGACAACGAACCCGAGGCTACAGGCCTGCATGGAGGATTTTGTTGACCTGAAGTTCTCGCGCGATGGTCAAGCAATTAAGGCAGCGATAACCAGTGCCCGCTCCATAGACGTGTCCGCATTGCCACCTAATCTACGCAACAAACTTATTTCGGGATTGGACAAGGCCGATCAGGCCTTCAATGCGATTCAACGGATTAGATCGACGGAACGGGATGTTGCGGAGGCGGGCGACGCCTATCGGCCTGTTCTGGCCCGGGTGCGGGCATTGGAAAGAGATATACGAAAAATCGATGCCGAATTGGCGCAGTTGGATATTGAGACCAGTCGCGTTGGACAAAACCATAGCGATGAACGTCGAGAAGAAATACGGCACCGCAAAGCGGAACTTGTCGCCGGGCGCGTCACCCTTGCCGAAGAAATTCCACCGGACTGGAATAAGGTGCAAAAACAGTTCCGATCAATTTTGGCTGCCGAGGCAGCGGCTCGGCGCGATTATCGACGAACCGTCGATGAGGCCTACGAACCTGTGAAGAATATTTTGCCGCTTCTTGCCGATGTCCAGCGATTGCGAGGCGTGGTTTCCTCTGTGCAGGGACTAAGGGACATCGCGGAGTCCGGGCCGGGATTTATAATGATCGACCGGATAAAGTCCGTGCGATCTGCCCTCGCTGAAATCCAAGG
Organism: Rhodospirillales bacterium; assembly: GCA_040218645.1. Lineage (GTDB taxonomy): Bacteria > Pseudomonadota > Alphaproteobacteria > Rhodospirillales > Casp-alpha2 > UBA4479. The sequence continues at coordinate 195,315 of JAVJQZ010000016.1, read as the reverse complement.
TGCAAATCAAATCAGCTCATACTTGTACAAGGCAACACGCACGCTGAAAGGGAATTCGCCTGATAGAGCGCTGGCGACAGAGCTGATATCCGAAGCCGCCGTTGAGTTGGACCGGGAGGTGAAATGGCGAGCACGCGCTGCTCAGCAATTCCTACCGGAATTGATCGCGTACGACAGAGTCATCAAGGATACGATCGGTCTTCGGGGACAGTCGCGCCTGCCAGACCATGTTGCGAAGGACGTCGCAATATGCACCTCTCAGACCCGAGATATCTTTCTGAATTTCTGATTCACGCAAAATCTATAATCATGACAGTTATCGTCAAAAAACCTTCGGCACGTCGTGATTGCCGGTCTCACAAAGAGTATGATCGCTCAGCACTTCCAAAACACGGCAATCGGCGATCCGTCCACCCCTGCACTGCTCGATCATGCGTTCCAGTTCATGACGGAGCGCACGTAAACGTTGGATACGACGGTCGACTTCGCTGAGCTGCGCTTTGGCAATAGCGTCTGCGGCATTGCACGGCTGACTGGGGTCGTCCGAGAGGCTGATAAGATCGCGGATTGCCTGCAGCGGGAACCCGAGTTCTCGAGCATGCCGAATGAACGTCAAACGGTGAATAGCCGAGTCATCGTAAACGCGCTGGTTCCCGCTTGAGCGGGGTGGTGCCGGAATGAGGCCGATCTGCTCGTAGTATCGGACTGTCTGCACTTTGCAACCGGCAGCGTCTGCGACACGACCAATCGTCAAATCGCGGGTCAAAGTAAATTTCTCCTTGAACCTATAGTTACTATAGACATTACGTTTAGCATATCCGAGATGAAACGGCGAACGAAAGGATGCGTTATGGCCGGAGGGTGTTGCAGTCACGAACCGAAGTTCGACGGCATGTCGAAGGGCTTCAAACGTGCGCTATGGGCAGTGATCGCCATCAATGGAACCATGTTTTTCGTTGAAATGGCGGCGGGTGCGATGGCCGGGTCTCAAGCATTGAAAGCGGATGCATTGGATTTTCTGGGCGACACGGTCACGTATGCAATCAGCCTCATGGTGATCGGCATGTCGCTCAAAGTCCGTGCCACGGCGGCCTTGGTCAAAGGGGCCAGTCTTGCGGCGATGGGACTCTGGGTCTTCGGAATGACCGCATATCAAGTTCTGATCCTCGGTGTCCCGAGTGCAACGATCATGGGTGGCATCGGCCTGCTCGCCCTGGCGGCCAACCTCTCGAGCGTTCTCATTCTGATGCGCTTTAAGGACGGTGACGCGAACGTTCGCTCCGTATGGCTTTGCAGCAGGAACGACGCGATTGGCAACGTCGCGGTGATGCTGGCGGCTGGTGGGGTGTATCTGACCGGGACCGCTTGGCCCGACCTGATCGTCGCGGGGTTGATGGCCGGGCTGTTCCTGTGGTCAGCGTTGCAGATTATCAAGCAGGCGATGAATGAACGGCGCCACGTCGAGGCGCACGCTGCCGCCGCTGAGTAGGCCCTAGCATAGAGGAAATCCGTTGGTGACGCGCGTAATGAAACCACCTATCCGTCTAAGCAGAGTGATAGCAGATTTGATCTCGCAAACTTGCACCCGCTCGACCTCGATTGTTGTTGTGTCGTCGGTCCTGCTTGGAACAATTGCTTTAGATCAGGTGACGAAGTGGGCAGCACTCACGTTTTTATCGACGCCACCGTACAAGATCGAAGTCACGCCATTTTTCGATCTTAGCTTGGGCTTCAATACAGGAGTCAGTTTTGGTGTTTTCGGTGATCTTTTCAGTAACCAGCAATGGCCTTTGATCACTATGACCATCGCCATAGCGATGGTTCTTACTGTTTGGGCGGCACGTATGGACCGGTTGTTCGAGACAGTGGCGATTGCCCTCATGGCAGGCGGCGCTTTTGGGAACATTATTGATCGAATACGGCAAGGCGCGGTCACGGATTTCCTCGACTTTCATGTGATGGGGTTGCACTGGCCAGCCTTCAACTTTGCGGATGTGTTCATTTGTGTTGGCGCGGCTTCACTGGTGATCGTCTCGATTGCGTCAACGGCGACAGACGGAAGTAAAAACATAGAGAGAGACGATGCACCCTGAGCAGCCCAAAACAATGCTTTCACCGGACAATGCGCTGATCGGTGCATGGTTGATTGCGCTGGTGTCCACTCTGGGGGCGCTATTTCTCGGTGAGGTAATGGGACGCACCCCTTGCGTTCTATGTTGGTACCAGAGGATCGCCATGTTCCCCTTAGCCGTTGTTCTCGGTATTGCGTGTTATCTGTCGGACCTCAATGTGCGCCGCTATGCACTCCCATTAGCCATTGCGGGAGGCACAATAGCGCTATGGCATAGCCTGCTTTTTGCCGGGTTCATCTCGGAGGCGATACAACCTTGCACCCAGACTGGCCCCTCCTGTTCTGGAGAAGATCAGGTCCTTTTCGGATATTTGCCGCTGCCATATCTCTCGTTAGCGGCATTCGGTTTGATTTCTCTCTTGTTATTTTTGTCTGTGAAAAAGGAACAAAAATGAATCGTCGTAGTTTTATCGTCCAAATTGGGATAGCAATTGTGGGCATCTTTTTTTTCGGCATCTACCTCTATCAACCCTTAGTTGAGAAAATGGGAAAGGCGTCGCCAATCGCAAATGCTGCTCAATTGGTCCGTGATCATTCACCTGTATTTGGCCCTAAAGATGCTCCGGTCACAATTGTTGAATTTTTCGACCCGGCGTGCGAGTCGTGCCGCGCCTTCCATCCGATCGTCAAAGACATCATGGCGACATATCCTGATAAAGTGCGCGTAGTGCTAAGGTACGCAGCATTTCATCCACCTTCTGAGCAAGCAATTCGAATTCTTGAGGCCGCACGTCTGCAAGAAAAGCTGGAACCAGTGCTAGAGCGATTGTACGAAACCCAGCCACGTTGGGCGCCGCACGGACGTGCCCCTGATAACATATGGAGTTTGCTAGACGGAACAGGGCTGGACATAGAACGTGCGAAACGTGAAAGCCAAATGCCTCATATTGTTAGCGTCCTTAATCAAGACGCAGCAGATATAAAAGCTGCCGGGGTGACTGGAACGCCAACTTTCTTTGTTAACGGCAAACCCTTGGAGTCCTTCGGTCAAGAGCAGCTACGCGACCTTGTCCGATCCGAAGTGGAGGCATTGTGAGAGCAATTCGCTACACCCTCTGGGGGGTTGCCCTTGTCGCCCTGGTAGTCGTTGCTGGCCATCAGTTATCGCATTTCTTAGGTACTGACCCAGATGAAGTTAGCGGATTCCGGCCCACCTTTACCCTTGTGAACCATCAGGGTGAAACAGTCAGCGAAGTGACCTATCGAGGCAACTGGGCTTTGGTGTTCTTCGGGTTCACAAATTGCCCCGATATCTGCCCGACGACCCTTGCGGAATTCGGGAGCATCATGGATGGCCTTGGCGACGAGGCGGCGGGAGTGACGCCGCTTTTCATCACCATTGATCCAGAACGGGACCGCGTCGAAAAAGTGGCGGAATACGTTTCCGCTTTTCACCCTTCCATTGTTGGGCTGACTGGAACCGATAAACAAGTCGCCGACGCAGCAAAATCCTTCAAGGCTTATTTCGAGCGTGTCCAGCAGGAGTCGGCTCCGGACGGGTATACGATGGGGCATACCTCAGTCGTCTACTTGCTCTCCCCTGATGGTTATTTTGTACGCACTTATCAGTTCGGGGAGCCGCCAGAGATGATTGTCAAAGATTTGAGAGAAAGGATATGAGCATTTTCAAGTTTCTGTCCGTTGTAGCTGCGTTAACCTTTTTGCTAACCGTTATCTCCATGTCTCCGGTCGGTGCGGAGACTGTGCGAGAAGGGGATGTGGCTATCGATGTTGTGTGGGCACGTGCGTCCATCGGAACATCGCGTCCGGCTGCGGCCTACCTGACGATACGTAATGAAGGAAGCGAACCAGAGGTATTGGCCAGCATAAAAGCATCGGTTTCGGAATTGGCCGAAGTCCACAAGATGACGATGACGGATGGTATCGCCCGAATGGGACCGGCAGGCGCAGTGAAGATTCCGGCTGGTAGTGAGGTGGTGCTGAATCCAGGTGGACTACACGTCATGTTGATGAAACTGAAACAGCCACTCAAAGAAGGACAGAAATTTACCATGACCCTGATCTTCGAGAACGCAGGGCCCGTCGACGTATCGGTGCCCGTTCTAGGAATTGGGGCACGTGGTCCAGCCAAATGACTGGGATGTGGCGCATTCTTCTCTGCGGTGCTGGTGCCGTCAGCGGGGCTTTGGCGATTGCATTCCTTACCGGTTTGGCTCTCGATAGAGGAAAGGCAGAAGACCTTGAGAAAGTTTCACGGGCTTCATTGGCTGGCTCCGGTGAAGTTGCAATGACGCTCCCGGTTGAGCGTGCTGCGCCTACTTCTGGAGCAGATGACCGCGAGAGGATTTCGATTATTTTAGGGCCGGGAGATACGTTGATCGATGCGCTCAGCGCCACCGGGGTTTCCTTCAGAGAAGCATTTGCCGCGAGCAACAGCTTAAATGGGGTTTTTGACCCACGCGACCTGAATGCAGGACAAAGACTTTCAATCGTGGTGAAGCCCGCTGAAGAGGACCTGAATAGTCAACACCTTGATCAGTTCGCTTTCATCCCGGAAACGGATAACCGGGTGGTTGTCGAGCACGAAATTGACGAAGGTTTTTTGGCAAGGATTGAGCCTATTGAACACGACAAGCGCGTGGCTCGTTCAGTCGGGACGATTTCATACAACTTCTCCGAATCTGCACGCGAGGTAGGTGTGCCCATGTCTGTCTTGATACAGGCGTATCGGGTGCTCGGCCAAGCCGTCGATTTCCAACGCGACCTCGCTGAGGGCGACAGATTCGCGCTCGGTTATGAGACTTACGTGGATGAAGGCGATGTCGGGACGCATGCCGGTAATCTCGTTTATATATCGCTTGATATTACGGATAGATCGCTTGCGTACTTCAGGCATGAAGCGAGTGACGGCTTTGTGTCGTACTTCGATCAGGCAGGAAACAGCATTGCATCGGGGCTGATGAAGACCCCGGTTGCGACCGGGCGGTTGTCGTCACCGTACGGCAAGCGAGAGCATCCTGTCCTTGGCTATACAAGAATGCACAAAGGGCTGGATTTTGCGGCCGTGCGCGGCACGCAGGTTCTGGCTGCGGGCGACGGCACTGTTGTGCAGCGTCGCCGTAACGGCAGTTTCGGTAATTACATTCGAATCCGGCACAGTGGCGAACTCTCCACAGTTTACGCTCATCTCGACCGATACAAGGACACTTTGGTATCCGGGGACCGCGTCCGGCGTGGAGAGGTGATCGGTTATGTTGGGGAGACGGGCCTCACGACCGGACCGAATTTGCACTTCGAGGTCTTGAAAGGGGAACGGCAAGTGAACCCGGCAAAGGTTGCCGCGCTTCCGCAACGGAAGCTTGAAGGCGAAGCATTATCACGTTTTCAGCAAAAAGCTGCTGAAATGAAGGTGATGTTGGAACTTTCGACATCTACCGAAAATGCTCGAGGAGGGCAGAAGACAGACGTTTCGTCGCGTAAGAAAGGCTAGGACGGTATGATATCGAGCAAGCCTGCACGAAAATTACTGTTCATCGGTTGTTGGCTAGCGGTGGCGGTCACAGCCTCACTCTTGTTCGGCTGGTGGCAGGTTGACGGCCCCGGTGCGCTTGAGAGAAAAGCTCGTGAAAGCAAGTTGCCCCTTTCAATTGGTCAGATGGACTTCTCGTTGACCGATCACAAAGGCAACCGAGTTCAGCCAGCGGACTGGGTCGGGCAGCCGTTGCTCGTGTTTTTCGGCTTTACGTATTGCCCCGATATTTGTCCAACGACCTTGGCTGATATTACAGGCTGGCTTGAGGCGCTGGGCGAGGACACCAAGCGGATCAATGTTGCATTCATCACCGTCGATCCCGAGCGCGACACTGCTGATGCGATGGCGGCATACGTCGAGAGCTTCCATCCGGCCATTGTCGGCTATACCGGCTCATCCCAGGATATCGCCGATGTGGCCGCTGGATTTAAGGTTAAATACGAGAAAATCGTAACTGGTCAAACCTATACGATGGATCACACAGCCGGAGTGTTCGTATACGATGTTGAAGGCCGCTTCGTCAGCATTATCGATTTCCATGAACCGAGGGAGAACGCAGTTCCGAAGATTCGAAGGTCGTTATAGTATATTTATCGCCATGCGGCCGGGCGACCTCAGCCCACACGGCCGAGAATTGGGAACACGTCCAGCAGCCAGTATGCCAGGACCGTCAGTTGACCGGTGATCATGGCGATCCCCATGGCCACTAACGACAACCCCGCAATTTGTTGTATCCGCCGTCCGAGCCGTTTAATCGTTTTCAAGTTGCGCGTCAGGTGAGAAGTGAATGCGGCGGAAAGGATGAACGGCAGGCCGAGGCCGAGAGAATAAACAACCAGCATCAGCACGCCTTCGCTGACGGTTGCGCGTGCGGCGCTGACAGTCAGGATCGCGCCAAGGACGGGTCCGATGCACGGGGTCCAGCCGAAGCCGAATGCAAGCCCGAGTACGTAGGCCGAGAGAGGCTTACCTCCCGGAATGTCAAGATGAAACCGAAAATCCCGTTGCAGTCCGGGGATGGTGGCGAGGCCAAGCATGAGAACGCCCATAATCAGCACGACACTGCCGCCAATGATGTTGAGCTCATAACGGTAGCTTAGAAACAGTTGGCCAAGCGCGGTGGCGCCCGCACCCATGATTGCGAATACGGTGGTGAAACCGGCAACAAAAATCACGCTGAAGCCGATCGCAGCCGATGGTCCTGACGTATTGCGAGGGCCGGGAGTTCCGGACGCGGATTGTCCGGCGACATAAGAAACGTAACCCGGCACGAGCGGCAGGACGCAAGGCGAGACGAATGATACCGTACCACCTAAAAATGCAATGAGAAGGCCCAGCGCCGATAAATCAGGCATGCTGCGTCCTGCGATGTCGGACCGGCTTTAAAGCGATCACGTATGCTAGAACCGGAATAACGATCCATTGCAGAAGGGGACTCAAGCCGACATTAAACATTGGAATCACTGGCATGATGTCGCGGTAAGCCCATGCCTGTCGAACGACAATATTCAGCCATTCACTGAAGATCGTATATCCAATGCCAATCCCGATTGCCGCGAATAGGACGGTTCTCATACGTTCATAGGGCCAATGCGTTCCACCGAACAGGAAAGCGGCAAGCATGATGGCCGTTAGACCGATCAGCGCATCGCCGCCGGTACAGTGAACTGCCGCAAATAATATCTCTTCGATCGTTCCTTCTTCCCAGATTGTGTAAAGTGGCATATGCGCGAATTCCCAAACGAGGTTCAGTAACACGAGCACGACCATGTATCTGCGAAGTACGGTGAGAGGGCTTATGGAATCGCTCGCATTGCCTTGCGGCGTCATTTGAAAAACCCTTTGAGTCTATCGACCCAATCTTGCCCCTCTTTAGGTTCGGATGGCCTGTTTATCAGGCCGTTGATATATAACACCATGTTTAAGGAATCGAATCGCAGGCCATGAAAGTTTCCGGCCCAACGACCGCCGCGATCTATCACATGCGTTACGATTCCGTGAGTTTGATATCCGTCGTCGCTCTTGACGAATTTGTGACCGAATGCTTCGGCGAGTTTCCTCGTTGTGTCCTCAGCTTGACCGGACGCCACCGTCATGTATGTCCAGTTGGTTGGATCCAGGTTGTGATTTTCACCGTACGTTTTTAATACATCCGGCGTGTCGGTCGCGGGATCCGTTGTGATGGTGACAAACTGTGCGACGTCTTTCATGGGCGAAGAATTAATCATCGTTTGAATTTCTTGTAGCTTCTCTGCATGGAGAGGGCAGACGTCAGGACAGCTTGTATAGACAAAATGCAAAACGAGAATCTTGTCGGTATAATCTGAAAGGCTAACTTTTTTTCCATTTCCATTCACGAGATCAAACGTTGGAGCAGGTTTATCTTTTATCTCGAAGTACTTTTCCTTGCTGCCCATTACTTTATCAAGATCGGCTCCAGGGTGATGCGCCTGCACCGGCGCAATCATCAAAAAGAGCGCCAACGCGAAAACCAATACGCGCCAAATACTCGTCCTGTTGCCACGGGCGTATATTTTCTTCTGGTTCTTCATAAATTTATTTCCCAACGTTGTTGGAGACCGGGCTGGGTTTACTTTGAGTTCCTGCTCCCTCACCGTGACATGACTTCCCCGATCCTCCCCGCATACAGAGACCGAGTGCGCACATTGCAACGCACGGCAATAGGCTTAAAAGTACAGGCGCCGCGCCGACAGCGGTCAACCAATCCCATTTGAGGGCAAATCCAACTGCGACAATCGCAAGGCCACTGATCGCCCAGACTTTCCGATTCCTAAGTAAGCGGGTCAACGTTACCGGCACCCTGGCCGGGACATTTTTTGTAATTCCAGATGACATCTCGTTACTCCTTATCTGATATGATTGTTGATGACGGACTCGAAAAACCCGACGGCTTCGGCGGCATCCCATTCGGCAGGCCCTACCTTCCGGCCCAGTTCCTTGCCATCGGGGCCGATCAATAGTGTTGTTGGCAGTCCAAACACATTCATTTTTCGTGACGCTTTGGTGGTCGGGTCGATACGTATAGTCAGGTGCCGAATGCCGATTTCGTCATAAAAGTCGCGCACAACGCCAGCACCGGCGCGATCAATCGAAAGGGCCAGCACATCGAATTTATCGCTCCCGAGTTTCTCCTGCAGGCGATCAAGGGTTGGCATTTCTTCCCGACATGGTCCGCACCATGTCGCCCAGACATTCAGGAGTACTACCTTGCCCCCCCAGTCAGATAGTGACATCGGCGCCCCCGTTTCATCTTGGAATGATATGTCTGCAAGTGGTTGCGGATCGTTATGCAAAAGCATGAAAGGTTTCATTTCCGCGAAAGCAGGACTGACAGATGTCAGGAGATAGAGAAGTGCCAAAGTTATTATTTTCATTTTAAAGCTCCGTTCATTTAGCGTTTAAACGCTGAACCAGCGGGAGAATTGTGTTCTGAATAGTTTCAGGCGTTAGCGGGCCGACGTGTTTGTAAGCTATATGGCCATCCGGTCCGATCACGAATGTTTCCGGAACCCCGTAAACACCCCAATTGATACCGACACGCCCAGATACGTCTGCGCCGGTTCGTGTGTACGGATCGCCGAGTTTGTCCAGCCATGCAGAGGCGTCAACGGGGCGATCCTTGTAGTTCAATCCATGGATGGGAACAGCGCCGGAAGCCGCGAGGTCCATTAAAAGCGGGTGTTCAAGTTCACACGCCGTACACCAGGATGCGAAAACATTCACCAGCGAAACCGTCCCCTTCAGGTCGGTATCTGCAAGTCCAAGTGTCCTGCCCTTTACAGGTGGAAGCTGAAATAAAGGGACAGATTTTCCGATAAGAGGTGATGGAATGTTTTGCGGATCATTGGTCAATCCCCATCCGAGTGCGAGTATCAATCCGCCGAACAGTACAAGGGGGATGATGTAGATTGCTCGGGAACGTCGATGTTTTTGAGTCCTGTCAATGTGGATAGATAAATTCACAACATCCGTGGTTTTGCTGTTCATCGGTTTGTCTTCGATTGTCGTGCGAGAATTTCAGGCGGCCATGTACTCTTGATGTACGCGATGGCCGCCCAGATATCTTTGTCCGGAAGCGAACCTTCGAATGCGGGCATGTCAGACTTGTACTCTCCAGACACAAATTTTCCTGGGCCATATTTGGTGACCTCGACCAGGTGTTTATCAGCGTGATGCCATGTGTGGCCTGTTTCGTCGTGTGGGGGAGCCGGTAAACGCCCGTCGGGTTTTCGGTATCGCCAGTCTGAATGCCCTTCTAGGTTCTTGCCGTGGCAAGAGGCGCAGTACTGCTGATAGACAATCTGGCCACGATTGACTTGTGTTACATTATTCGGGTCAGCATAAAATTGCGGGAATAAAGCATTCCATCCCCAAAATCCGATGCTGGTGATTGCGATCACCGTGAAGATTCCAGCTGCTACGAATTTCATTGGCGCTTTCCGCTGATAATAAATTTCGTAAGCGCCACGATGCCCAGCACCAGAAGTATAACACCGAGGATTCCAATGAGCCCCATTCCCCACATCATGCCGCCCATACAATCCATCATTCCCATGCCGGTTGATGCGTTATTCATTGAAACGTCCTCCTTCACTCAGTCGCGTATACGGACGGACGATCTTCACCGACCGTATAGATTGTAAATGGGCCTGACTTGATGCCATTCATCCCGGGCGAACCCATCGGCATGCCAGGGAGAGTGATACCTTTAATTGCAGGGCGTTCGGATAGAAGGCGGTTGACGGTCGCCACTGGTACGTGACCACCGACAACATAGCCGTCGATCATCGACAAATGGCAGCCTTCGAAATCTTCGGGTATACCGGCCTGTTTGCTCATGGCGCTGAGTTCGTGCGTCGGAACAACGGTAACCGTGTAACCGTTCTTTCGCATGTACTCGGCATATCCTTCGCAACAGCCACATTGCGGGTTCTTGTACAATGTTATCGTCTTCGGATTAGATGCGGTTTTTCCTTCATGGATCGGTGCAAAAATACCGACAATGGCGAAAAGTGCGGCATATACAGAGGTCTTCATCATTGATTGTCTCCTGATTTCTGATGGTTGATTCATTGCGGACAGCCTTCCATGAGAAGGCGTGATAAGTCGGAAACGCTGCGGAAAATAACGGAAACGCGATCGCCTCGCATACCGGCACCTAAGACGACAGGCACACCTGCTGGCGGGCCTGTTTCAGTGCTGTCAATCTTAAGTCGGACGTTCTTTTCCCAATAGGGCCGCTCGGCGCCATCTTCAGTCTTGATGAGGTAGCCGTCACCGCAGTGTCGAATCAAGGTGATCCGGGAGTCAGGGAGCGCATTGCCAATCGGGTCCGGCGCACCTGCCCGCGCCCACGCAGTGGGTACAAACCCGCTGCCGACGACCTTCTCCGTACCGCCGCGCGCGCCCGCGATCTCAAGGAAGGCGACGAGATCCTCTCGGACTTGCGGATCGGAGATGCCGCGAAAAGACATGTATGTACCCGGTACCATTCTTTCGGGGTCTTCGAGCCAGGCATTGAGTACAGGCGTGGTCCATTCGAAACCGGCTGCTTTTAGTTCAGGCGAATATCGTGAATAGCCATCGGCTGTGCCTGCTGCCCGATTAATAAAATTTCCGAGGCTTGGCCCGCTCAGGTGGACCCCGGGCTCGAGTGCATGGCAAGCGACGCAGGCACGAAAGGCTTGCCCACCCCGCATCGGATCTCCCTCTGCAGCAGCCAAATTAGGGAACAGAAAAATCGCGAAGAGAATGTAGTATCTCATATCTTTTCTCCTGGTTCAGCGACCCGGATCACACCCATCATACCGGCCGCCTGATGTTCCAGGATGTGGCAATGAAACATCCAGTCTCCTGGATTGTCGGCGACAAAGGCGATCTCGACGCGTTCCTTTGGCGCCATCAGAACAGTGTCCTGCCATTCCTTGAAGCGGGTGGGGCTGCCATTGCGGGACAGCACACGAAACGAATGACCGTGAAAATGAATCGGATGGTGCCATGCCGTAGCATTGGTCATCGAAACGACGTGGCTGCGACCGTGTTGCAGGTTGAGCATCGGTTCCATGATGTGCCCTTCTGCAGCAACGCCGTTGATGAACCAGATTTTCCCTGAGTGCATCATCGTCATCATGGAGCCCATCGCCCCCATAAGTTCATGGCCCATGGAACCACCCATCTCTTGCATCACCATGCCGCCCATCATCCCGCCATTGAATGTGACCTCGTGGCGTTCGGCTTCGCCCAGATTAGGTTCGGCAAGCGGATTGGCGGATAACTGCATGTCCCAATCGGGTATCCGATCTCTCATCGGGGTGTCGGTGTAAACGAGATCGACAAGCCGGTACTTGAGCCCCTGATAGAATGGGTCGGTCAGCGTGTAGCGCTGGTTGACGTCTCCGACCATGTCTATGACGACGTCGATACGCATCGCCGGACCTAACACAAGGAGATCGTTTTCAGGATTGTGTGGTGCCACCGGTTGACCGTCGATCGCGACAATCACGGGTTTGTGCTCGCCGAAATCGATTCCAAAGATGCGGGCGTTTGCCGCATTAATCAGGCGAAGCCGGATGCGTTCACCATGTTGGACCTTGAAAGTCTGTGGCACCTGGCCGTTGATCGTTACCGTGTTGCCGACACGGCCGTTATGGCCCATGTCGTGCAGGTTGCCGAAATCGTCGCTGATCTGGCCGTCCTTGGTCAATCGCCAGTCGTCCAGAACCCAGGTCAGGTCGCGGTCGACGCGAATCGGTGTCGGCTCCTCGACGATCAACGGGCCATAAAGACCACGTCCGACCTGTTCAAAGCTCCGCTGGTGGGGGTGATACCAGAACGTACCGGCATCAACGGCGTCGAATTCATAAGTGAAGGTTTTTCCAGGCGCGATTGGCGTTTGGGTCAGATGAGGGACGCCGTCCATGGCATTTGGCACCCGCATGCCATGCCAATGTACGGTCGTATCTTCATCAAGAGCATTGTCTACGGTGATACGAATACGGTCACCTTGCCGAACCCTAATTTCCGGCCCCGGAACCTGTCCATTAAAGCACCAGGCATCGGTCATGCCGTTGGGTTCAGGCACAAGGCGGATCGGGTTCATGCCTGCCCGCAGACGGAATTCATTGTATTCAACTGCGTTGGCGCCACGCAGCGAATAACTGCTGGCAATTGCGCCTGCACATATGGCAGTCGATGATTTTAGAAAGTATCGGCGCGTTAGCCCCGGCGTTGATTGGCTATACATTTTCAATCATCCAATAGACATTGATACGGAAAGCTCTCTGTTGAGCTTCGCGGAACATCTGCGATGCGGCTCAGCCGCTATGTTCGCGATCAATCAGACGCTTTAGATCGGGCATTCGCCCGACAATGCGTCAGTTTTGGATGGAAGGTCTCGGGGGAGTGGGATCCGGTGTCCCGAAGCGTCCGGGCCAGTCCTGATCAGGGGCGTCATCGAACGCAATATGCATTGTCATTGGCACTATCGGAAATGAGGTTGGCAGAGTGACATAAGTCATCAGACAGACAAAATCGCAAAGTGGGGACTTGCTGTCATTGTCAGGGCAAGCTTGGCAATCTCCGCCGCCGTCCATCTGAACATCTGCCATTGCCATATCAAACGCCATCGTGGTCGCGTTCGCGGCGTGGGCGGAACTTCCCAACGCGAACAGCGATACGAGACAGACAATTATAATTTGGCGTACATTTTTCATGACGACATGCAAATTGGATCAGACTGAATAACAGGTCAACAGGTAAAAGAAACTTGTCCTGCTGAATAACCATCACGGTTCCGTGACCATTTGCTCGGCTAGGCACATTGCCCTTGACCTTCCCCCCGCTGGTAGGTTTACTTTTTTGATGATGAGACGTTTACTGGTCGCAATATTTGCTTTTGTCCTTATTGCCAGCCCCTTCATGGCGCACCACGCTGTTGGAGAGGTTGCGCATGATCACGGCAACATTTCGTCCCACGCTGATTACGCAGCTTCCAGCCAATGCGAATATGCTTGTGAGTCCGGCTCGAAAACATCGTGCTGTTCTCAAGCCATTACGCATTGCTCTCCAACATCCAGCTACAATGAAGTCTGGACGGAAAATTCGCCGAATTTTAACTCTGAGGTGTATTTTTCAATCGATCAGGACTTGTTTGCACAGTTGATGTTTGAAGCAGAAACGCCTCCTCCTCGAGTTTGATTCCATCACTTAAGTAACTACGAATGAGCTTTGCAGTCCTGATCGGTCTGCAATGAGCTTTGCCTATGATGATTTCAAACTACGAAGGTTAAAGAACATGAAAAAACTGTATTCAATATACGCAGCAGCGGCTGTGATTGCTTTGAGCTTGTCCACATTCTCCGGCCCTGTGCTTGCCGGTGCTGGGCACGGTAGTACCGAAAAAGCCGGAAAAACCGGATCACCTGGAAAAGCGTCTGATGCCACGCGCACGATCGAAGTGACGATGCGCGACAACTTCTATGAGCCGGAGAGCATTAGCGTTAAAGAAGGTGAAACTGTCCGTTTCGTTATCAAGAATGCTGGTGAGTTTGTGCACGAATTCAATATTGCAACGGGCGACATGCACAAAGCTCATGCCCCCGAAATGATGATGATGATGGAGCACGGCGTGCTTCAGGCAGACAAGATCGATTGGGAAGCTGCGAAGAAAATGCAGGCATCGATGGGTCACGGTATGCATAACGACCCGAACAGCGTGCTGTTGGAGCCAGGTAAAAGCGGCGAGGTTGTTTGGACGTTCCCTAAGCACACCAAGCTCGAATTTGCCTGCAATGTTCCTGGACATTACGAGTCCGGCATGGTCGGCAAGATCAAACTCTCACATTAAATGAGCAGAGTTGACGTGGGAGTTTGGCGCCGTCCAAATGATTGGTTGCCCCACTCCCCGTCAGCATCTCAACAAGGAGCATGCTATGTCACGTTTAAGTATATTTTATGCTGGTGTCTTCGGGCTAAGTTTGGCCGCTACGAATGCGGCCTATGTCAGCGCCGGTGAATACTCGCTCTCCGTTGATCGGGTTAAGATCGATACCGGGGAATTTACACGTACTGGGATCGGGTATAACGGCAAGACACCAGGACCGGTTCTCAGATTCAAGGAAGGAGAAGATGTAACCATCAAGGTTACTAATAATCTGGACGAATCAACATCCATACATTGGCACGGATTAATCCTGCCCTATCAGCAAGACGGTGTCCCGGGAATAAGTTATGACGGGATTGACCCTGGCGAAACGTTCACCTATCGCTTCCCGATCGTCCAGAGTGGGACTTATTGGTTTCATAGCCATACGGGATTTCAGGAACCGGACGGTGCTTTCGGTGCCATCGTCATTGAGCCCGAAAAACGAGAACCGTTCCGATACGATAGGGAGTACGTTGTTCAACTGACAGATGCACATCCGCATTCTGGAAACCGCATTATGCGCAACCTCAAGATGTCCGCTGATTATTACAATCGCAAGCAAGAGACGCTCCTGGACTTCTTTTCCGATGCCAAGGAAAAAGGGCTTGGTGCAGCAATTGACGACCGGATGATGTGGGGTGATATGCGAATGATGCCCAAAGACATCGAGGACGTGCAGGGCTTCACGCCGCTTATCAACGGAAAGTCAACTTCGCAGAACTGGACTGGTATCTTCAAACCGGGCGAGCGTGTTCGGTTACGTTTCATCAATTCGTCCGCAATGACATATTTTGATATCCGCGTCCCGGGTCTCAAAATGACCGTGGTTCAGGCTGACGGAAACAACGTTCAGCCGGTTACAGTTGATGAGTTCCGGATCGGGGTTGCTGAAACCTACGACGTCATCGTTAAGCCAGCCGACGAAAAGGCATATCCGATATTTGCCGAATCAATGGGGCGCACGGCGGGCGTTCGCGGAACCTTGGCCCCGCGTGAGGGTATGATGGCAGAACTACCGGAACTCCGTGAGGTCCCACGGTTGACGATGGCGGATATGGGTATGGACCACGGCAATATGGCTGGCATGGACCACAGCAAGATGGCTGGTATGGATGGTAACAAGATGCCGGGCATGGACCACAGCAAGATGCCGGGCATGGACCACAGCAAGATGGCTGGTGATGCAAATAAGGGTGACGCCTTTTACGCCTCAGGTAGTGGCCTGCTTCCATCAGCCGCCGATGGCGGCAAATTCCTGTCCTACAGTGACCTGAAAGCGCAGAAGCCTCTTTACGAGGATCGGGAGGCTACACGTGAGATTGAATTGCGGCTGACCGGTAATATGGAGCGCTATATTTGGTCGATCAATGGTGTGAAGTACGAGGACGCTGATCCGATCGTGCTCCAGTATGGAGAACGCGTCAGGTTCAAATTCGTAAATGAAACGATGATGACCCACCCGATGCATCTTCATGGAATGTGGTCGATTCTCGACAACGGGAATGGAAAATGGGATCCCATAAAACACACAGTGAGTGTGGCGCCGGGGACAACTGTTTACACCGAAACCGAAGTCGATGCGCCCGGGCAATGGGCATTCCACTGCCATCTTTCGTACCACGCCGATAGCGGTATGTTCCGTAAAGTCGTCGTTGAAGGCGGACCAAAAGCGGCTTCCCTGACTAGTCAAGAAGGAGGCTGACTATGAAACGTATTGTAGCATTTACAGGACTGTTTTTGTCCTTCGTCTTTGTGGCAACCTCTGTTCAGGCAGAACCGCTTATCTGGGGCGTCCGGCTTAATCAACTAGAGCACCGTTTCACTGGGAATGCCCAATCGGATGCCATGGCATGGGATGGGGATGCGCTAATAGGCACGGATGAATTGAAGTTTGTCGTTAGAAGTGAAGGCGAATATCAAACGAGAAGTGATCGCCTGGAGACGATGGAAACACAATTGCGGCTGCAAAAGCCAATTTCCACATTCTTCGATGCAGTCGCAGGCGTCCGTTTCGATACACCTGACGGTCGGGACCGCGTACACGGTGTGCTTGGTGTTCATGGATTGGCACCACAGTGGTTCGAAGTCGATGCCGATTTGTTCGTTTCAGACAAGCCGTCGGCCCGATTTGAGGTAGAGTATGAGGCTTTAATCACGAACTATCTAATTCTGACTCCAAGTGTCGAATTAAGCCTGCCGTTCAGAGATGACAGCAGTGCTGAAGTTGCCGCGTGGGGGCCTAAATTAGAAGTCGGCGCCCGTCTAAGCTACGATCTGGTTGATCGCTCGGTTTCACCTTATTTGGGTGTTCATTATGAGCGGGTTTTCGGCGATACGCTTGATATTAAAAGAGCTGAAGGTGAAGAAGGTGATGGCTTATTCTTTGTCGCCGGTCTTCGCTTGATGTTCTAATGTGTTTGCCCGGCATTGAAATCCGTCAGGTTTTCATGCCGGGCTTCCTCATTGTGGGATTTCCATCTCGAATGCTGTCATATCGAGAGGCTTTATTGCCAGCCAAACACAATAACAGATGCGATGCATATCTGATGGTGCAGTAATTTACTGAGGTTATTGCCGTCAATTTCAAGACAAATGAAATTGAAAAAAAATGAGAGCCCGCAAAACGGGCCCTCATCAATTTACTAGAATGGCTGTCTTATTGTTTGTCGTGGTTCGTGTTGGATTCCTCAGGGGTATGAGTGTGGCATCCTTTGTCTGTATGGGTCGTGGCGGTATTCATGCTGCCTTTTTTTGAGTCGTCCGCATAAACGCTACTCGCCGCACCAACGCTGATCGCGAGTGCGAGTGACGCAATGGCGATAATCGATTTGAGGCTCATGATGTTCGATAAGATTTTAGGCAATGTTTTTCTCCGTTTGTTTAAGTGAACAAGAGAAATAGAACACGCTGATGTGCCAGAGGTTTGCCGTGAATATCGATAATTGTGACAGTTTTATACAATTCGGGCACCTGACAAACATTGTAACAAATTATTTGGAATTCAGATGGACAGTGCACCGAAGATTTTGATTGTTGAAGATAACCGCGAGCTGAGAGAATTAATTTCTAAATCTCTAAAAAAGGAAGGTTATCGTGTAAGGCAAGCCGGTGACGGTCGGGAAATGTTGCATGAACTTGATCAGGGTCGAGTTGACTTGATCGTACTAGACATCATGCTTCCTGGTCAGGATGGCCTTGTCCTATGCCGAAACTTGCGCGCCAAATCAACAACGCCAATCGTGTTTGTAAGTGCCAAGAACGATGACCTGGATAAAGTGCTGGGTCTAAAAATGGGTGCTGACGACTATATTGCAAAGCCATTTAGCATGGCGGAGTTAAGTGCTCGCATCGAAGCCGTGTTGCGGCGTGTCGATACTGGTGCACCAGTGCAATCTGACGACGACCTCAAGGGTTATCGATTTTCACGATGGCTATTCGATCTTGAAAGGCGCGAGTTGATTGAGAATGACGACATCATCGTTCCCCTAAGCACTGGCGAGTTCAACCTTTTGAGCGTGTTTGTTCAACGTCCGAACCGCGTACTTTCTCGTGATCAGTTACTCGATTTTACGCATGGTCGAGATGTGACGGCATTCGATCGAAGCATTGATACACAAGTCAGTCGGCTACGCCGAAAGATAGAAGCTGATCCACGCGAGCCTCAAATTATAAAAACAGTGTGGGGAGGTGGCTATGTTTTCACAGTCGACGTGTCGAGAGAATAAGGCCAACTCCCTAAAAAGCCTGAGTGTTCAGGCCATACTGATCGTCGCCGGAAGTTTAATCATAGCATATTCTTTCAGCTTGTTTGTGTATTCGAAGGATCGTCTGGAAGCTTTGGTCGATTTAGGATTAAAGAATACGGCGCTAACAGTAATTCACTTTGCCCATACGGTTGCGGTATCAGAGCCCGCCTGGAGACTAAGCGTCATAGATAGTGTCGACCGCGACGAGATGTATGTGTTGCTGGCTGACAAGCCTGCATTCGAGCAAACTAAATACGACACAAAGCACGACATCGCCTTTGACAAATATTTGAGGTCAGGCGCGCACGGTAATGAATTTGTGAGTTTGCGGTTTTCATTAAGTCAGGAAGCCGCAGTGAAAAATGGTTCTGGCGAACAGCAAAAACTCACAAACAGGCCCCCGCATCTATTGCAGGTATTTCTTAAGCTACCAATGCATATGATCGCTAATGTCGCCATGGAGCTTGAGAGCGGCCAGTGGCTAAATATTTCTCTGCCGCTGCCTGATTACCCATCTGAACTTTGGAGCCCCGCATTATCATCCGTCGGGGTGTTTACGATAATCCTCATCCTAGTTTCTGCTTTCACAGTAAGAAGGATACTTAGACCGCTTACTGATGTTACACGTGCGGTAAGAGATTTTTCACAAAATATCGATGCTCCACCGATGCAATCAGGTCAATCTGCCGAAGCGATTGCTGTAGCGGAAGCATTTAACAAGATGCGGGAAAATATTAAGGCGATTGTCCGCAGTCGAACAGAAATGATGGGCGCAATATCCCACGACTTTCGTACCCCGCTGACATTGATCAAACTGCGCGCAGAGAGCTTGCCTGCTTCGACTGAACGTGACCGATTGTGCGATTCGATTGATGGGATGGAGGCAATCGTAAACGATTCACTTTTATTTGCTAAACAGATGTATGGCGGAGAAGCGAAACGAAAAGTCGATTTGATCGCACTCCTTCAATCTGTTTGTGATGATCTAACAGAAGCTGAACAAATTGCTGACTTTTTGCCTCCTACTGGTCGTGTCATCACTAAGGGTAACCCAATAGCTTTGCGACGAGCTTTCTCAAACTTGGTGGATAACGCAGTAAAATATGGTGAGGATGCGAAAGTAACAATGACTGTTAATGAAGGGCATGTGTCAATCTTCATTGAAGACGATGGGCCCGGCATTCCAAGTGACGAGTTGGAACGTGTTTTTGAGCCATTCTACCGATGTGACCGCGCCCGCACCAAAAACACTGGCGGCACAGGATTAGGCTTGAGCCTCGCCAAGTCTGTAATTGAAAGCCATGGCGGGAAAATTCGTCTAGCACGACGTCAACCCAGAGGACTTTCTGCAATCGTCCAGTTGGGGCTGGATGAAAACTGAAGCAATAACAATGATGCTATTTGATAATTGTGATCCTGTCCGAAATAGATGGCCGACAGATTGTTAGATCATTGAGCATGATGAGTACTCATCTACGCCCCATATAAAGGATGAAATATTATGGCATATTGCTGCATTAGACTGGTTGCTCTTGCTCTTATTTTTTCAATTGTAGCGTGGGGATCGTACGCGTCTCAGCATTGGACATTTGCAAATCCCGTTGAACCAAAAATGACCCCCACGCTAAGCATTGGCAAAATGAACTACGAAGCCTATTGCGCGTCATGTCACGGCAAGACAGCGCGTGGCACGGACAAGGGGCCGACTTTTATCAGTAATATTTATCACCCCGGCCATCATGGTGACGGTGCTTTTCTCGTTGCAACGAAACAAGGCGTCCGGGCGCACCACTGGAAGTTTGGCAATATGCCGCCTGTTAAGGATGTGAACGCAACTCAATTGCAGGCGATTGTCGAATACGTTCGCGCCGTTCAACAGGCAAACGGACTGTTCTGACGGACCGGTAAACTTAGGCGCCGAGCGCCTTCTTGCGGTCTTCGTACTCAGCCTTATCGATCTCTCCCTTGGCAAAGCGTTCATTGAGGATCGCGAGCGCATTGTTCTGGTTGTCCGGTTTCGCGTTCGCCTGTCCACCAAGCCCGAAAGCTTTTAGGATGAGTATGACTGCGACAACAACGATGACGACCATAACAAGCATCATCATCGGGCCCATGACCCAGTTTCCCCACATCATTTGGTGGTCGCCGTAGGAACCGCCATCTGCGATGGCTGCACCGGATATCAGCGCAATATTGCTTGCTGCGAGTAATGCCGTTAAAGCGCGTTTCATTGTCTTTTATCCTTTTGTCTGGGGAGCGGCGAAATAACTCGAATGCTTATGTATATGTATATGTATCGCCGCTTGATTTCTTGAATATGCGCTAAATATTCAAAGCCCTTATTGATCTAAATCAACTCCCTCGTTTTTAACTCAAATAAAATTCATTAAACACTTTGACATTCTAGTTACTGGAAGGATTAGGGTGAGGAAATCGTCCAAATTAGGAGATAGAGATGGACAAACACGCTGAACATACGCATGGCAAACTCACCCGCGATCCGGTATGCGGCATGGAAATCGACGTAACCGCTGATAAACCGTCAACCGAATACCACGACCACCAATTCTATTTTTGCTCGAAAGGTTGCAAGAGTAAGTTCCTCGCTTCGCCGAGCAATTATCTGACTGCGACCGACCCAGTGTGCGGCATGACGGTGGACCGCGGAACCGCAAAGCACGTTCATCAGCATGACGATGAGCAGCATTATTTCTGTTCGACCAAATGCGAAACCAAATTCAAAGATAATCCCGAAAATTATCTCGGTGACCGCCCGGAGCCGGAACCGATGCCGGAAGGCACCATCTATACTTGTCCAATGCATCCCGAAATTGAACAAGTCGGTCCCGGCACCTGCCCTAAATGCGGTATGGCGCTAGAGCCGATGGGCGTACCCTCAGCCGATGAAGGGCCGAGCCCGGAGCTTGTTGATTTCAAGCGCCGTTTCGCTATCGGAGCCGTGCTGACGTTGCCGTTACTCGTTTTAACGATGGGACCGATGGTTGGTTTGCCGGTGCGGGGATGGATTGGTGAGCGTCTTACGTTGTGGATTGAACTCATCCTGGGGACACCGGTTATTCTATGGTCCGGCTGGCCGTTTCTGGTGCGCGGGTATCAATCGTTCCGCACCATGAACCTCAACATGTTCTCACTGATCGGCATGGGAGTTTCCGCTGCCTTCCTATTCAGTGTTGTTGCCGTGTTTATACCGGATATTTTTCCGGATGGTTTCCGCGATGCAGAGGGGCATGTCGGCGTTTATTTTGAAGCAGGCGCGGTAATCGTCGTGCTCGTGCTTCTGGGGCAAATTCTCGAGCTCGGGGCGCGCGAGCGTACCGGTGCCGCGATCCGTGCATTGCTGGATCTCGCTGCCAAGACAGCCCGTGTTATCCGTTCGGACGGTACGGAAGAAGAGATTTCGATCGAGGATGTCCAGGTGGGGGATAAACTCCGAGTCCGCCCCGGGGAAAAGATCGCCGTTGACGGTGAGGTGTTAGAAGGCCGTTCATCGATTGATGAATCGATGATTTCCGGCGAGCCCGTGCCGGTCGAAAAAGTGGCGGGCGATCCGGTGACAGGCGCGACCATCAATGGTACCGGCAGTCTGATTATTGAAGCTAAACGGGTCGGTAAGGATACCATGCTATCGCAGATTGTCGAGATGGTGGCATCCGCGCAGCGTTCACGTGCACCCATTCAAAAACTTGCCGACAGCGTTGCTGGGATGTTCGTACCGTCGGTCATCGGGGTTGCTGTTATTGCCTTCATTGCATGGTCTGTCTGGGGGCCGTCTCCAGCTTTTTCCTATGCCTTGGTCTCAGCTATCGCGGTGCTGATCATCGCCTGTCCTTGTGCGTTGGGTCTGGCAACGCCGGTATCCATCATGACCGCGACTGGCCGGGGTGCGCAGGCAGGGGTTCTTATCAAGAATGCAGAAGCGCTGGAGCGGTTCGCCGCTATTGACACTCTGATCGTCGACAAGACGGGAACGCTTACCGAAGGTAAACCCAAACTGGTCAGCGTAATAGCCCAAGGAAACCATAACGAAGAAGAGGTGCTGCGACTGGCCGCGAGCCTTGAACGGGGATCCGAACATCCGCTGGCGGAAGCGATTGTCTCGGGCGCTAAGGAACAAGGAGTCGAACTTGCAGACGCAACGGATTTCGATGCCGTTACGGGTAAAGGAGTGACGGGTACAGTCGACGGCAAAGCAGTTGCCCTCGGTAATGCCAGGTTGGTTTCGGATCTGGGCCTCGACGCGGGGGCACTGTCTGAGACAGCGAATGCACGGCGCGATCAGGGCGAGACGGTGATGTTCGTTGTCGTTGCCGGAGAGATCGCTGGATTGGTTGCCGTTACCGACCCGGTAAAGGAAACGACGCCGGATGCACTTAAGGAACTGCATGCGCTAGGATTCCGGATCATCATGGCGACCGGCGATAACGAGCGTACCGCGAAGGCCGTCGCGGCGCGACTTGGGATAGACGAAATAAGGGCCGATGTACTGCCTGCAGACAAGGCACGCATCATCAAGGAACTGCAAGAGCAAGGCCGCAAGGTGGCGATGGCCGGTGACGGCGTCAACGATGCACCGGCACTGGCACAGGCCGACGTCGGGATCGCCATGGGCACCGGCGCGGACGTTGCGATCGAAAGTGCCGGGATCACGCTGGTAAAGGGTGATTTGGGCGGTATTGTCCGGGCGCGGCGGTTGGCGACGGCGACGATGCGGAACATCAAACAGAACTTGTTCTTTGCGCTCGTTTATAACGCGGCCGGTGTGCCGGTGGCTGCCGGTATACTCTACCCCTTCTTCGGACTGCTGATTTCGCCGATGTTCGCCGCGGCGGCGATGAGTCTTTCGTCTGTGTCAGTAATAGGCAATGCGCTGAGGTTGAGGGCGGCGCGTATCTAGTTGCTCTTCAACCATAGCTCAAAATCTTGAAACACAGATATATAGCGGTCGTTACCAGCGGCATGAACGGCATGTTGAAAGCGTCACGCAGACCTCTAAGGAAGACCGAGCGACTAGCCTAAAATTGGAGAAGGCGCATTACCCCTCAGGAATAGGCAACTTACTATTGCACGGCCATCGTTGCGCGAATATCTCAGCAAGGGTGGCGTGTGCTTCTCTATTTTGCTGTGCCGGATTGGACTGCAATCTGGCAATCCCGGCAATTACGAGTTGGATGTCCGGGGCGTCTTCCGGAATACAAGCCGAGTAGCTATGAACCTTGTTATACCTGAGAAGGCCCCGAATTTCTCGGACAAAACTCTCACAGGTGGCGAAACGCCGTTCGCTTTCGTAATCGCTTTCCGTCACCACGCATAGGTTGAGAAACCGATGGCCATCAATGCTTTCTGTCGCACGGACGGCATGAGCCGTGAATAATATTGTCACAATTAGAGCAATCGAGGTGCTGATGCCACAAATGTTCATCCATCCTGTCGAACGAAACATGTTGCTCTCCTTAGATAGAGGGAATTGATGGAGGCGGCATAATGAGGCCGCCGCCTCCATCGGGTTTAATGTCAGCGCTGTTAAACCAGCCGCTTCATTTCAGTATAGTCGCCTTTGACACGCAACGTGACGGTGACGTCCTTGTTGGTGCGGTTGCGCCAGTACCAGCCGTGGTTCCCGTCAAAGTCAGCTTTCAGGGAGCCGTTCTCACCCGGCACGCCACGGCCTTTTTTGTAGCTGATCGACTTGCCGCCGCCGTCACCATGCAGGTCGTAGTTCACCACTCCGCTGTCAACGGACCAGTCGAACTCGGCAATGGTGCCCTTCTTCATCACCAGTTTGACTTCGGCGCCCTGGCCGGGTTTCAGGGTGATCGAGATTTCATCCGTCCAGCCGGGCGCTGTCGTCTGCGCCGCCGCCTGTTTGATGAACAGCGTCGCAACGATGGCGTTGATCAGGCCGGATTGCTTGTCCGATCCAGCGGCCGGAGGCGGTGCTGATTGCAAGCGGTCCTCTTCGGCTTCCTTGGCAAGCTGCACCTTGATCTCGCCCATTTCGGCAAGGCCCAACGCACGTCCAATGCCGGTCGGATCGATCCCGTACTCGGATGGCAGTACGATGGTGATGAGAATGACCGCCGCCGACACCATGGCGATGATCGTTGAGCGGATGAGTTGGCCGGTCGTGGGCAACTCTTCGCGGCTCGGTTTTTCTGCGTTGTACATGTGAAATCTCCTTCTATCAGGCCACGAAGTAGCCGGTGAGTTGTAATCCGATGAAGACAAAACCCGCCGTCATCATGGCGACGTTGGCGGCGTAAGCGTGACGGTCGAAGCTCTCTGTTCGCCGCCACCAACCCATGGCGATGAGTATCGCTGTGAGCGCCAGTATCTGCCCCAACTCTACGCCTACGTTGAAGGCGAGCAGGTTGGGTAGCAGGCCGTCTGCGGCGATCTGGTATTCGATCAGTTTCGAAGCAAGGCCAAAGCCGTGGCAGAGACCGAATATCAACGTCACGATCTTGGTATTCGGTTGCACACCAAACCAGCGTTGATAGGCACCAAGGTTATCCAACGCCTTGTAGACGATTGAAAATCCGATAATGGCGTCGATGATAAAGCTGTTGATGCCAAAATCGAACATCACACCCGCGATCATCGTGAGCGAATGCCCGAGTGCGAACAGGCTGACGTAAATGGCGATATCCTTCATCCGGTAAAGGAAGAAGATGACGCCGAACAGAAACAGGATGTGATCGTACCCCGTGACCATGTGTTTGGCGCCAAGATATGTGAAGGGGATCAGGTGTATCCCGTAGATTTCCTGAATGTAGCCTTTATCCCCTTGCGTCACCGCATGTGCCATGGCGGCGTCGAGCGGCAATATTAGAAACAAGGCCGCAAGGCAAAGGACGGTAACAACTGCGCATCCCGGCTGAACGAACAGCCGTTTCGCGCATCTGAATGCATGATGCATGGAACATTTTCCTCGGTTGTGAGTGTGATTGACGTTCGCTAAGCGCGAACCAAAATCCGCCGAAGCGGCACACTCACAGGCGAGGCGGTCGATCTATCTTGTAAATGGTGCCGATGACAATAGGTCCGGTGTACCCCAGAACCGTGGCACGATCTGGCGTTAAAATCTGTTGCGCGGACATCGCGAACACAGCCGGAACGTCATGTGAGTGATCCATCGGATTGTGGTCACTGAATTGATTGGTCATGCCGCCGTCGGGACCATCGTCATGGCTATGGCCGTAATCGTGTTGATGATCGATGGATTGAGTAGCCGCAATGCCAACATCATTAATGTCAGAGAAACTCGTCATCTGGGCATGAAGGATCGGCATCAACAGTGCGGACGCGACGAAACAGACCAATATGGTCATGCCGAGGCGCGCAAATATCCGCGAGTGCTTTTGTCGATAATGTTTCATACCATAAATTCAGTGCCCGAGTTTATAGCTCTCGATCAGATAATTGATGCCTAAACACCGGAAAGCAAACTAATCCGGTATTATGAAAGAATTCTTTACTGCAAGATGACGCCATTTTTCGAAATCGCTGCAACAGCAAACACCTTACAGATAATTGTGACGAGAATATGTTCGCCGTTCTGAAAAACACCACGTATCGCCATCTGTTCCTGGCACAGGTAATTTCGCTCGTCGGCACGGGGTTGAGCACTGTCGCGCTTGGTTTGCTCGCGTTCGATCTCGCGGGCGAGAATGCCGGGGCCGTGCTGGGAACGGCGTTCGCTATCAAGATGATCGCCTATGTCTCATTGGCGCCAATTGCGGGTGCTTTCGCCGACGTGTTCCCGCGCCGTGTCATGCTCGTCGGGCTGGATGTCGCCCGCGCGTTCATTGTTGCCGCGCTGCCGTTCGTCACCGAGGTCTGGCAGGTCTATGTGCTGATCTTCGTGTTACAGGCGGCATCGGCAGCTTTCACGCCGACCTTTCAGGCCACGATCCCTGACGTATTGCCGGAAGAGCGTGACTACACCAAGGCGCTGTCGTTGTCCCGCCTCGCTTATGATCTTGAAAACATCATCAGCCCCATGCTTGCCGGGGCGTTGCTGACAGTCGTCAGTTTCCACGAGCTGTTCGCGGGGACGGTTGTCGGGTTTGTTGCGTCCGCCTTGTTCGTCGTTTCAGCTGTCCTGCCGCGTCAGCCGAGCGCTAAACGCCGGAGCGTTTACGACCGGACCACGAGGGGCATCCGCATCTATCTCAAAACACCCCGACTGCGCGGGCTCCTTGCCGTCAACATGGCTGTCGCGGCGGCAGGGGCTATCGTCATCGTGAATACGGTAGTCTATGTGCAGTCAGCGTTCG
The DNA here is from genome assembly GCA_040218645.1 of Rhodospirillales bacterium. Lineage (GTDB taxonomy): Bacteria > Pseudomonadota > Alphaproteobacteria > Rhodospirillales > Casp-alpha2 > UBA4479. The sequence continues at coordinate 168,704 of JAVJQZ010000016.1, read as the reverse complement.
GCCTGAGTGAACGTGATACGGCGGTGGCGCTCGCCGCCTTTGGCGCGGGATCAATGGTTATCGCCTTGCTTCTGCCCCGGCTGCTCGAACGGATCACCGAACGGTCCGTCATTCTGCTGGGCGGCGTCATGCTCAGTGCGGGGGCATACATTACCAGCATCGTGGACGCTTATCCGGCACTGCTCGGGTTATGGTTTGTGCTTGGCTGCGGGTATTCGATGGCGTTGACCCCTTCGGGCCGATTACTCAAACGATCAGCGCACGCGAAAGATCGTCCGGCCATCTTCGCAGCCCAATTCGCCTTGTCGCACGCTTGCTGGCTGGTGACCTATCCGCTTGCGGGCTGGCTCGGCGCGAAAGCCGGATTGCCGACGGCGGCCCTTGCGCTCGCGTCTCTGGCGGGCTTCGGCACCATCGCCGCATTGGTGTTATGGCCGCGAACGGAAACAGAGGCCCTTGAACACGCGCATCCTGAACTGCCAGCAGATCATCCGCACCTTCAGTCGGGCGATAAGCGATCAACGCACAGCCACGTTCATCCCTATGTCATCGATGATCTACATTTCATGTGGCCACATGGACGTTGACCGGATCATGACAGACGCAGCGCAGCATGTCTGATCTATTGGCATACGGAGGTCTTTTCGGCGTCTCATTCCTCGCTGCGACAATCCTCCCTGCTCAGTCGGAAATCGGGCTAGCCGGATTAATTGTGGCCGAGGATTACTCGGTTCCACTGCTGATCGCCGTCGCGAGTGCGGGCAACACGTTGGGCGCCGTCGTGAACTGGATACTCGGGCGTGGTGTCGACAAGTTACATGACAAGAAATGGTTTCCGATGAAGCCTGAACAGCTCGACAAGGCCACGGGCTGGTACCACAAGTACGGGCGCTGGAGTCTGCTGCTTAGCTGGGTGCCGGTTATCGGCGATCCGCTGACACTTGCGGCAGGTGTGCTTCGGGAGCCTCTATGGTCGTTCCTGTTGCTCGTCAGCGTCGCCAAAACTGCAAGGTATGTTATTGTCGCCGCGCTCACCTTGAACTGGCTCTAACTGTAAGGTCGTCCAATAGTCATTAGGCAAGGGTTGATATCGCCAGTGATTTCAGGTCTGGATCGGTCGTTGTATGCAAATATGATTATGGGCGACCAACACCAGCTGTTTTTAACGTGTTTAAGTCGATGCCGCGCTCGGCGCAACAGGCGGCCAGGATGCCGTTGATCGCGACTGCGGGGACAGATTGAACCCCGAGCTGTCGGGCGCGCACAATAACATCCACATCTTTCATGTCGAGGATGATCACTTCGCACGACGAGCAGGCTGCGTTCTGCACCATCTCGATGGTGTCTTCACAAAGGCCGCAACCTGCGCTGAATACTTCGATCTTACGTTTGTTGGTCATTACATATCTCCTTTCATGATTTGAAATCAGGCGTGGATGCTATCCGCACCGGTACATGCCCGCACTTGGCGGCGCGTGCCGCCGAACCGAGGTGGCATATCGGCCACGAATTCCAAACTGAGGCGATAACGAGCAACCCGAGCCCCGCCCACATGGTGCTGTCGCTATCGAAACCGAACTTACCGGCTAGCGCCGTGAGGGCAGCGACCGCGCCGAGAGAAAACGGGCCGAAGCCCCGGCGGCGTTGCGCCCGATATGCCAGTGCGAAAACCGATAACGCAAGGAACGTGGTGGTGAGAGGCAACAGATACGGTGTATAGTTCGCGAACCCGATGCCGAAACTGCTCAGCAAACCGGTGTATGCTGGCCAGCAAGCGGGGCACGTCAGTTTCGGGAGCGCGGCGATACCGATGGTAGGCAGTGCGGCGGCATACGTGCGAATACTGGCAGCGTCCCGAGTGCTGGTCGTCGGTGACATATTGCCGCCCTCTGCTGTTAACGCGCCCACGACCATTTCCAAAGGGGGGACGCCTGTCGGTTCATCTCCGAGCACGTATATACGGCAACAGTTTGTAGCTTCGTCATGCGGCGCACCGGCGATGTCACGTCCGTCCACCAGAATGGTGGGTGATCCGTATTTCCGCACGTGTTCAGGCGCGCGCGGGTCAGAAATTTCCCACTCCGTCCAGCACGGCGTAACACCTGCCGTCTTGAAAGCTTCGATCAGCCGCCGTCGGCTATCACGGACGAAGGGGCAGGATTGTTCATAGACGAATTCCACATTCTGCATGTCAGGTCTCTCCTTCGCTGTCGTGCATGCCATCAAGGGCGTCGAGAATTGGGCATGCGTTCACCTGACCTTCGCTCGGGCATGTACTGGTCCACTTGGCAAGCACGTCGCGCATCTGGGCTAGGACCGCAAGTTTCTCCTCGATCTCTACGAGCTTGTATTGGGCACGTTCGCGCACGTCGCGGCACGATGCACCGGGGTCGGCCTTGAGGGCCAGCAGGTCGCCGATATCCTTCAGTGTGAAGCCGACGTCCTGAGCCCGCTTGATAAACCGGATCCGCCGGATTGCTTCCGGCGAATACTTGCGATAGCCATTGGCATTCCGGTCAGGCGGGGCGATCAGGCCCTGCTGTTCATAATAACGCATTGCTTCGACGCTCACACCGCCAAGCCGAGCGACCTCTCCGATGTTCAACACGATTGAGTCCTCCGAATGGACGATCTAACAGGAGTGTACACCCTAAAGTGTACTTTAGGGTCAAGGTGGATAAGTAGTGCTCCCACCTTTTCAGTATTCCCTCTATCCGTCGCCCGGCATGTGGGTTACTCCCAAACGATAGCGAGGTTAGGATAATCAGCGAGCTGATCGGTTTTCATGAACATCTTCTCCCTCTGAAAATTAAGAGGCTAATGAAAATGTTCCGCGAGTAACGACATATCTACAATTTCCACGCGCTCATGCACTCTCCGGCTATCGGATGAATGATCAAAGGAAGCCCACAAATTAATAAAACGGAGCCGGGTTACTGCTAGGAAAACCTCGCCGGTATTTTTGTCTGCAATGTTGATATTGATGTTGCGTAGTGCGTATAGAAGCTAATGAACCAGCATCACTCCTCCCATAGAGTTGAGAAATTTCGTCGGGAAATGGTGAATACTATTCCGCGTTTTCCCAATGACCACGCAAGTAAGAAGCAAATGGAGGAAGCCGCAATAGGGAATGTTCTTCTTGATTTTGTGAACTGGCGAGCACGGTTTGTAGGTGTACGGCCTCGCAAGGTCTTAATGTCGGAAGATGCTACGAACGATCCGCGCTGGCATGAGAATAAGTATGAGATCGAGACATTCCTCGATAAGGTCGTTTGCGGCGACGACCTAAGCATTTATCTCTCTCGCCAGACACAAAGCCGTGGTGTGCGCGTATCTCCGAGAGAAGGCGGTGCAACCGCCGATGAGAAATGGTCAGACAAGGATTTTGTGCTGACCACGATGGGATTCCATCATTTCCATCTGCAGCCCTATAGAACGAAACGCGGTCTAGGCAGGAAGAGCAATATTTTGCTCTTTGCACAGGTTAACCGTGATGAATTTCTTGTTGTCGGTTTGTTCGATCACTCTGTGTTTGATCGGGAGTCGCGTGAGAGAGCGAGGCTCTATGAGATAAATGATTACTGGAGTATGCGGGGTGTTTCGCCTGGGGCCGTGGTCGTGCATAACCCAATCGCGACTTCCGCTCACTCAATACATCATGTGAGGTATGCGTCGCACTGTAAGCGAATCATACACGAGATAGATTCTAAGCTCGACGATTCTGGATTCGTCGCGTCATTCTTCAAAGGGACGAGGATACCTGTGCCCAAGCGCCCGCAGTTCGAATGGTGCTTCCAGCATCTTGACCTGGGAGTCCTGGAACATAAGTGCCAAGTCTTTTTCAGCCTGCAAAAAGGATGGAATTGATGTCTACTAGACAGTCGGGATTACACCCATTTCCCGAGGCCAAGTTCACAAAGAATAGTTCCGACACACTGAATTGCTAACTCCGCATCTTGTTCGCGGATGCTTAAAAGCTCACGTTTAGATCGTTCCGCCGGTTTTGCGCGCGCGTGAAGACGAGCAATTATCTTGGATGCGCACGCCGCAATGATAAGACCGTCGCCCTCTATTCGCTTAGCCAATTCCCCAAGGTCCTTGTTCACTTTTCCCTTGTAGTGAATAAGAAGAGCCTGGCTGGCGGCATCGCGTGCGCGATCAATGACCGACGTTGGGCTAGCACGTCGTGCTTCGTCAATCAGCGCATCAAGGCATTCCCGAAGCGGCTCGCGGAATTCCTTACCAATGATCGCGTAATCTACGACTGGTAAAATCCCGAAACTTCTTCGAGCTTTTAGTGTTACGAGATCTTCTCCTGTGGCAATTCGTTCTACGTCAACCACGCTCCAAACAGTGAATGACTCCCCTGCGCCCAAGAGCACGAGAGGTTGTTCTTTTCGATCATCGAGATAAGTCTCCCAATTGGGAATGTTGTGGAAAGTGTAAAGCCGCTTAACGATACCTGATCGATCTGTCGGAACATTCTCTAAAGGCGTAGCTGGGTGAGGCTGGACATGCCACTCAGCAGGCTGTGCGCCACCGGTACTTGCAGTATAGAAACGACCGCGGCGTATCCGCGAGATTGGATCGAAATAGTCTTCTCGGAATCTTAGGCCTTTGGCATCGTGGATAGATGAATTCTCTGCCTTTAGAAGGCCATCAGATGCGTATGTTATACAGGCCTGAGAAATGAAAGGTAGCGGCCATACTGCACGTCCGTTGTAAACGCCGGTTCCTTCGTACAGTAGGCCGCTATTGCTATCTATGCCGATGGTCAGCACGTAGGCAACTTCACTGCATATCGAGCGCGCGTTTGTAGACGTCGACTAGTTCTTCCATCTCGCTCCGGTCAGATGCATCCATCTTTCTGAGCTTCAAAATGGTTCTGATTACGCGCACGTCAAAGCCAGTCCCCTTTGCTTCTGACATAACTTCTCTGATGTCGCCAGCAATGGCTTCCTTTTCTTCAGTGAGGCGTTCAATGCGTTCAATAAAGGACTTCAAGCGTTCCGAAGCAACACCGCCAACATTCGTTTGATCACTCATTTTTCAGTTTCCCGATTGCCTGGGCAAAGTGTTCGAATTGCCCAAATATGACACCTTAAGATTACACTGTATTGTTTCTAACCCTTTGATTAGAAAGATGGCTTACAGTTTAAGAGGGGTATAAAAAGCCGGTGCCTTTGGCTTCCGAATAGATTTCGCGGATATCCCCGGCCAGCGCGGCCTTTTCCTCTTCAAGGCGTTCGATCCGCTCAACAAAGGATTTCAGGCGCTCGCTTGCGACGCCACCGACATCGGCCATGATTCTGGTCTCCACTGCGACAGTTACTGATTAGCGCGGCACGTTAGCCTTGCCGGCACGGGCGGGCAAGCCGTTAGGCTGGGGATATCGGGGATTATTCGGCGGGCGCGACCATTTCCGCCCGACGGGACGGGATCAGCCATGCCGTTGCGATCAGGACGATCACGGCGGCCACGGTCATGACCATGAACAGCGAGTCGAAACTGCCGGTGGCTTCGTGCAGACGGCCGGTCATCTGCACGGCAATGGCGCCGATGCCGAGCACCAGGACCGATTTCACCGCATAGACCCGGGACCGGTATTCGGTGCTGATATAGTGGGCGACAATCCAGTCGTTGACCGGAATGATCCCGAAGGTGACCAGCATCAGAGGCAGGGTGACCGCCAGAGACATCCATCCCGCTGCCGTGATCGCAAGCGCACACATGGCAAGCTGGGCCAAAATCAGGCCGATATAAATGCGCTTGGTGTGGAAGCGGTCAAGCAATTCGCCGACGGCCAGTTGCGCAAAGGCGGCGCAGGCGAAGACGAGTGCCGTGATCATGCCGATCTCGGACGTGCCGGGCAGCATCGCCGAGAGTCGCTCATCCATGATTTTCGGCAGCGAGATGGTGGTTGCCTGAAAAATCAGCCCACCGACGGTCGGTGCGATGATCAGGAACAGAAAGACGCGTTTCTGGATCGACAGCGGCACTTTTGGCGGGGTTTTCTTCTGTTTGCCGGCTGTGCTGGTGGCGCCACCGTTCAGAAGATGGACACCATAGAGCACGCCGATGCCGATGGAGACGATCCCCGGCAGAATGAACGCCATGCGCCAGCCGTACAGGTCCGCGATGGCGCCGGTCGTAAGGGCGGCCAGGGCGACGCCCATATTGCCCCAGACACCGTTGACGGCGAGGGCGCGACCGACGCGCTCCGCGTCCTCAACCACAAGGGCGAGGCCGATCGGGTGATAGATGGCGCCGAAGATACCCACCAGCGCCAGGCCGATTTCTATCTGCAGCGGATCGGCGGCAAAACCGGTCAGGATCGACGCTGTCCCGATACCGATGAAGAAAACGAACATCATGCCGGTGCGCGACCATTTGTCACCGAGCCAGCCTGCGGGCAGGGAGGCGCCACCGAAGAAAAAGAAGCTCCACGTGGTCAACAGCAAGAGCCGTCCGTAGGAATCGGCAAATTCGCTTTCCATGGTCAGCACCGCGGTGGTGAAGACCAGCATGAAGAAATGGTCGAGCAGATGCCCGAGGTTGAGAAACAGGAAATTACGTCGCGCGGGTGTTTTCATGCAGAGACCCTAGCAAACAGCTTTACGGCTGTATCACGACGATCTGACATTAAATATCGCCAAGCAGACAAAAGAGCCCACGACCGGCAAGCAGCCTGATAATTGGCCCTTATGAAGCAGAGGTCAGCTGTGTGCTTTTTCCGCGGCAAGCGCGTTGGCATACGCGCGTTCTGCGTACTGCAGCATCCGGTAATCCAGCGTGTTGTCGGTGTCGGTGGCGAGGGCAAAAAGCTTTTCAGCCCAATGCATCTGTTCGCGCACGTACCCATTCCAAACGATTTTAACCACGGTACTTCTCCTTTCTGGAACGACGTGGATCGTATCAAGCGAGTGTTACACTATATAGACACTGGGAAGAAATGTGAGTGTGATCGGGATCACCATTATACTTAATTTTATCTAAATTTTCGAAAAGTCCCGGGTTTCCGCGGCTAACTGGTCAACAACTGCGATCAATGCCTGGTCATTATTTTTACCGGTTCCGAGGATTTCGTCGTATCGCCGGACCTGCCGGTGCGCACTCGTGCCCTTTTCGATGATCTTTTTCAGGTTCATGAGTTCATCGGTGCAACCTAATGCTTCGGCGTCTTCGTTAACCAAATCGATCAGTTCATCGACGAGTTCGGCGAACGGGACGATTTCCCCCCGGCCGAAGTCAACAAGCCCTTCATCAAGACCGTAACGCTGAGCCCGCCAGCGGTTTTCCGAGATCAGCATGACGGCATACTGACGCCAGCGCTGGTTTTTCGTCTTCAGACGCCACAGCATCCTGATGATGCAGCAATACAGGGCGGCCACCGATGCCGCGTCATGGATGTGCGTGCAGACATCGCAGATGCGCATTTCCAGCGTCGGGAACCGCGCACTGGGGCGGATATCCCACCACAGCTTGGTGGCGTCCTCGATGATGCCGGCATTCACCAGCGCCGCCACGTGGCGCTCGTACTCGGCGTAACTGTCGAAGGCATTTGGAATCCCGGTGCGGGGCATTTCATCCCAGACACTGAGCCGGTAGGACTTGAGGCCCGTGTTTTCGCTCTGCCAGAACGGTGACGACGTGGTCAGGGCCAGCAGGTGCGGCAGGAAATAACGCACCTGGTTCATCAGGTCGATCCTGAGTTCGTCATCCTCGATCCCGACATGGACATGCATGCCGCAAATCACCAGCCGGCGGACAACGGCCTGCAGGTCATTGGCGATGGTGGTGTAGCGTTCCTGTTCGGTGAAGCCCTGTTCGGACCAGTGCGAAAACGGATGCGTCGATGCGGCGATGGGCAGCAGATCGAATTCGGCCGCGATATCGATGACGGTCCCGCGCAGTTCGGCCAGCATCTGCGTCGCTTCGGGGATCGAACGTGCGACCCTGGTGTTCACTTCAATCTGGGATTTCAGGAATTCATGCGCCACCTGTTCGCCCAGCTTGGCAGCGCATCTTTCATACATTTCCTTGGGCGGATCGGCGGCCAGGGCCCGGGTCTCGGCATCGACGAGCAGATATTCCTCCTCGATGCCGATGGTCAGCGAGGGCGCACCCCCGACCATCAGAACCGCTCGACCCTGTGCAATCCCGGAATGTCGAAGATCGGCAGGACGCACTCGGACAGGATATCCACCCACCTGAGGACGCCGCTTTTATCCCTGATCTGGTCCTGATTGATCTCGACGGCGCAATTGGCGATGCCGGCGGCGGAGCCGTGCATGTCGATGGTGTAGGCGAGTTCGTGACCGGAATAGGGTTCGTTATCACCGACCGTCAGCTCGAAGCGATCGAGATGTTCCATCAGCGGCACGGCAATGCGCGGGTCCCGGTTCCACAGCACGCCGATATCCCACGGTCTCGGTTTGCCGCCGAACTGCGGGCTGAAGCTGTGGATCGACAGGATCGCCGGTGCCGGCCCCCGGTCCCAGAGCCGTGCCAGGGCCCGGTTGACGGCATCGTGATAAGGCTCGAACACTTGGCGCACCCTTTGGCGGCGGGCTTCGGATGTCAGGTCCTGATTGGCAGGAACAGGGATGCCGTCGTTTTCGGGCATGATGCTGTCGGGATGTCCCGGCGGGCGATTGACGTCGATGACCAGCCGCGAATAACCGGCCAGCACCGCCTGGGCATCGAGGCGCTGGGCAAGGCCCCGCGTCACGGCGGCGGCGCCGATGTCGTAGGCAATGTGTTTTTCGAACGCTTCCTCGGGCAGTCCCAGATGATTCAGCTGGGCAGGGACGGCACTGCTGGCATGGTCACAGACCAGAAGCATATGGGCGCCACCCTCGCGATTGATGACCTCGAACGGGGGCGGATCTTCGAGCCCGAGCAGGTCAGGCCCATCATTTGGAAGTGCGATCATGACAAAATTATAACGTGCTCAGGCCCCGGGGGCGATAAGGAAAAGGCGATCCTTGCAATCAAACCGGATGCGGATTAAGTCCCGGTATCTGGAAGGAATACCGCATGGACCGGACCCCGCACGTCGAAAGCCCCTGCATCAGCGTCTGTCAGCTGGATGAAGAAACGGGCCTGTGCATCGGATGCTGGCGGACGCGTGACGAAATTGCGTCCTGGTCCAGTGCCAGCAACGAAACGCGGCTGGGCATCATCGGCAAACTGCATGAACGGCGTGACATGCTGCGCGGCGTGCGCCGGCGCCGGGCCAACAAGCGCAAAAGCACCAGCGAACGGAGCTGATCATGAGCGATTTACTGACACGGTTGCTGGCCGAGCGCGACTGGCTTTTGTGTGACGGCGCAATGGGCACCAGCCTGTTCCAGCGCGGTCTTGAAACCGGCGAAGCCCCCGATCTGTGGAATGTCACCCATCCCGAAAAAGTGGCCGACGTACATCAGGGCTTTGTCGATGCAGGTTCCGACATCATCCTGACAAATTCGTTCGGCGCCAATGCGCTCAGGCTCAAGCTGCACGGCGATCAGGACAGGGTCGCCGAACTCAACATGGCAGCGGCGAAAGTCGCCCGCAGCGTGGCGGATGCCGCCGGACGCCCGGTTGTCGTTGCCGGATCGGTCGGCCCGACCGGCGAACTGATGGAACCGATGGGTGCCCTGACCCCAACCATTGCCGAAAAGGTGTTCGCCGAACAGGCAGAGGCGCTCAGGGACGGGGGCGTTGACGTGATCTGGGTCGAAACCATGTCCTCGAAAGAGGAATACGCCGCTGCCGTCAGTGGTGCTGCGGCCTGCGGATTGCCCGTGGTCGCGACGATGAGCTTCGACACCAACGGCCGTACCATGATGGGCATAACGCCCGAAGACGCGGCCAGGTTCGCGTCGTCACTGAAACCGGGGCTCGCGGCATACGGCTGCAACTGCGGGGTCGGTCCGGCGACGCTGATCAACACGGTGCTGGGTCTGAAAAGCGCGGCGGGTCCGGATGATGTGATCACGGCCAAGGGCAACTGCGGCATTCCGGAATATGTCGACGGGGCCATTGCCTATACCGGATCGCCGGAAATCATGTTCGCGTATGCGCGGATGGCCAGGGATGCAGGGGCGCGGATCATCGGCGGCTGTTGCGGCACCACGGATATCCACGTCAAAGCCATGCATGACGCCTTGCAGGGTTATGAGCCGGGGGATGCGCCGGACTGCGCACGTATCGAAGAAAAGCTGGGTCCAATCGATCAGGCGCTGCCACGCGCGGAAACGGCAGAGGAACGTCCCCGCCGCCGTCGCCGCAGCTGAGACCTTCGGCGGTTACCAGCTGCCGGTGTTTTCCATGGAAGCCCAGGGTTCCGCAGGAGCCAGCGGCTCACCTTCCTGAAGCAGTTCGATGGAAATACCGTCGGGGGAGCGGACAAACGCCATGCGGCCATCGCGCGGCGGGCGATTGATGGTCACACCGCCGTCCTGCAGACGCTGGCAGAGCTCATAGATATTGTCGACGCGGAACGCCAGATGGCCGAAATTTCGGCCCCCGCCATATTCTTCGGGCTCGTAGTTGTAGGTCAGCTCGATTTCCGCATCCGGGGTTTTTTCGGCAGCGAGAAAAATCAGGCAATAGCCGTGTTCCGGGCGGTCACTGCGCCGGGATTCCTTGAGGCCGAGCAGATCGCAGTAGAATTTCAGCGATGCATCGATATCCGAAATCCGGACCATGGTGTGCAGGTATCTCATGTTGGGCGCTCCCCGTTCGTTTCGTTCCAAGGAACTTAGGGAGTGTGCGCAGAGGATTCCAGACCTGTTTGCCGGTTTCGCACGGCTTCGAGGCCGAGGATCGCCGATTTGCGGACCGGATCCCATCGATACCCAGTGATCATGCCGTTATCGCGAATGACCCGGTGGCAGGGAATGACATAGCCGATCAGGTTGTGCGCAATGGCGCCGGCGACAGCCCGGGCCGATCCCGGACGGCCGATCCCTGCGGCCAGCGCCCCATATGACATGACGTCACCCTCGGGGATGCGCAGCAACGCCTCCCATACCTTGACCCTGAACGGGGACCCGCGCAGCAGCAGCTTCAGCTCGCTCCCGGCGTTGTCGCCATCGAAAGCCCGCGTTGCGAATGAAGTGGTGAAGGCGTCGTCCTCGACCCAGCGGGCATTTTCCCAGCCGTTCTTCTGTTCGGCCAGGGTTGCCGCGCGGTTCTCCACGACGAACGATATCCCCGTCAGTCCACGCTCGCTGGCCACCAAAAGGCATTCTCCGAACGGCGAGGGGTGAAAGCCATAGCGGAGGGTCAGACCATCGCCCCGGCTTTTGTATTCACCAGGCGTGACGGCGTCGGTGGTGATGAACAGATCATGCAGCCGTCCGGGGCCGGACAGACCGCTATCGAATGAGGCATCAAGCACACTGGTTGCCGAGCGCAGACGTGCTTTTGCATCTTCCAGTGTCAGGGCCTTGAGGAATTTTTTCGGGCTGACCCCGGCCCAGTCGCTGAATGTGCGCTGCAGGTGGTGGGGGCTCATGCCGATATGACGGGCGACGTCCTCAAGCTCCGGCTGTTCGGATCTGTTTTCGGAAATATAGGCAATGGCCCGGGCAATCTGTGCATAAAGCCTGGCCTGGGTTTTCGTGCTGTTTGGCATCGGCGGCTCTGTTTCGTGAATATGTGTACGTACAGCCGTCATGGCGGGCTCCTCCGGCGATTTTCATGCGCCCAACCTGTACCAGTTTAAACGGCTCTCCCACCCGAAACGTGGGAAAATGCAGAGGCGTGCATCGTATCAGGGCTCGAAGTCGGTGATCACACGTTCGGCTGGGAATTTGACCCTGACCGTGGTGCCCTTGCCGAGATCGCTGTGGATCGACAATTCCGCCTGATGCAGCTCGGCGAGCCTGCGGCTGAGCGGCAGACCGAGGCCGGCGCCTTCGTGTTCGCGGGTCATCGAGTTTGCAACCTGGCCGAAAGGTTCCAGGGCCACGCGGATGTTCTCTTCGGCCATGCCCGACCCGGTGTCGGTGACCTCAAGAGCAATCGTATTGTCGTCGCATGCGAACCAGCCGAACGAAATGTGACCGCCACGGTCCGTAAATTTAATCGCATTGGTCAGCAGGTTCAGAATGATCTGTTTGATCCGGGTTTCGTCGGCATGCAGCCGGACTTTGGGCGGCCGTTCGTGGTTGGTGATCTCGGTGCCTGCGCGCCGGGCTCTTTCCTTGATCATGCGCAGACATTCCTCGCTCAGCTCACGCAGGCAGAGCGCTTCTTCATCAAGTTTGAGTTCGCCGACCTCGATCTTGGAAATGTCGAGAATGTCGGAAATCAGGCGGAGCAGATGGCGGCCCGAACGGTTGATGTCGCCCAGGTATTCATTGACGCTGTTCTTGCCCAGCGTATCGAAATCGGTGGCGATCAGCAGTTCCGAAAACCCGATGACCGAATTCAGCGGTGTCCGCAGCTCGTGCGACATGTTGGCCAGAAAATCCGTCTTCGCCCGGTTGGCGAATTCGGCTTCTTCCTTGGCGTTGATGAGGGCGATCTGCGCGTGTTTCAACTCGGAAATATCGCTGCTGACCATCACCGTGTGGCCACTTCTCAGGATCACGACCTCGACCAGACGCCAGGTGCCGTCACGGTATTCGATTTCCAGTATGCCGGAGGGATCATGACGGTGGCTGATCCATTTGTTCAGCCAGTCTTCTTCGCGATCCCTGGAAACGGCAATCATGTCGTGCTTAAGCATGGCGCGGCCCCAATCGTCATAGCCGAAGCCCGGCATGTTGAGGCTTGTGACGAAACTGTTGCTTCGCCGGATCGAATCGTTGGTCAGCACGAGATTGTCGTCGGCATCGAAAATGGCGATGCCTGATGCACTCCGCTCAAGCGCCTGTATCAGCAGATCGCTGTAGGTTTCTGCCTGGTTCCGGTCGGTCACATCGGTATATGTCGAGACGAATCCGTCATTGTTCGGCAATGGTTTGCCGACGACCTCGATCACTGATCCGTTGGGCCGCGTGCGCTGGAACGCGTGCGGCTCGAATTCCCCGGCGCGTGTGATGCGAATGCTGACCTGTTCCTCCAGATCGCCGGGGCCGTACTCGCCCCGCTCGGCGTTATAGCGGATGTATTCGCGGAACGGCCTGGGCAGATCGGCAAAATGCGGCGGGAAATCGAGGAGATTGATGAACTGCCTGTTGCACAGCACGATGAACAGTTCGCCATCGATCATTTTCGTGACGCTGATCCCCTGACTCATGGAATCCAGGCTCTGCTGGACAAAACCCATGTTCAACAGGTGATCTTCCTGATCATTGTTCTGTGCCGTTTCCACGTAGCGCATCCGCCCCTGTTTTCGGAAAGACTAACGCATTCCTATTGGTGATGCGATGAATTCCGTCATCCGCAGGCGTGTCACACTTGCGCTGAACGATGGACACAGTGGCTATAAGGGGGGATATAAGTAAGGGAATGGAATGGTGCTGCCGGAGAGATTCGAACTCTCGACCTCCCCCTTACCAAGGGGGTGCTCTACCCCTGAGCCACGGCAGCCCCTGAAGTGCGGCGGAACATGCCACAGGGTTTGGTATGAGGCAAGGCCGGAGACAGGACAGAATGACGAAATCTGATAAAGCCGGAAAAGACGGGGAAGCGGGGTCCCGGCCAAGCGCCGGGGAAGAACGCCGCGACCGGGCTGCTCGGGCCCTTCGCGAAAACCTGAAAAAACGCAAACAGCAGTTAAAAGCACGGGAAAAACCATCGAATTGACGGATTTCGCCATATTGAGGCCATATCCACGCGGTCCAATCCCGGTGTTACAACGCCACACCGGGCATCGCTTGCATCAATACGGGCGGTCGCCTAAAAGCCAGACCCAACCGCCAGACTCAACCGAACGACAGGATTTGTAAATAAATGGATCGTATTCGCATCACCGGCGGCCGGCCGCTGAACGGGGACATCGAGATCGGCGGCGCCAAGAACGCCGCTTTGCCGCTGATGGCGGCATCGCTTCTGACGCCGGGCACGCTGAAGCTCGAGAACCTGCCGAGTGTCGCCGACATCCACGCGATGGCGAATCTGCTTACCGAACTGGGCGTGGAAACGGAGAGAGATGCCGACGCACGGTCCATTTCCATGAACGGGGCCGGGGTGTCCGAAACCACGGCGCCCTATGACATTGTCCGCAAGATGCGGGCTTCGGTGCTTGTGCTGGGGCCGCTGCTGGCACGGTTCGGCAAGGCCCGGGTCAGTCTGCCGGGGGGCTGTGCGATCGGAACGCGTCCGGTTGACCTGCACCTGAAGGCGCTCGAACAGATGGGTGCGAAAATCGAGCTGAGCGGCGGCTACATCGATGCCCACGTGGAAGGCCGGCTCAAGGGCACGCACATCCTGTTCCCGTCAATCACCGTCGGCGGCAGTGAAAACATTCTGATGGCGGCGGTTCTTGCCGAGGGAGAGACCGTGATCGCCAATGCGGCACGCGAACCCGAAGTATCGGACCTCGCCCGCTGTCTGCAGAAGATGGGGGCGAAGATCACCGGGATCGGCAGCGATACCCTGCACGTGACCGGTGTCTCTGAACTGGGCAGCGCCGTGCATTCCATCGTGCCGGACCGGATTGAAACCGGGACTTATGCCGTCGCGGCGGCGATTACCGGGGGTGACGTCATGCTGAAACGCGCCGAGATGGCCAGCAACGAAGCGGTCTTCGGAAACCTGATGCGGGCCGGTGTCGATGTGAAGGAAAGCGGCGAGGGCATTCGCATTACCCGACAGAATGGCCGTATCCGAGGCATCGACGTGATGACCGAACCATATCCCGGTTTTCCGACGGATATGCAGGCGCAATTCATGGCGCTGCTCAGTCTTGCCGACGGCGCCTCGATGATCACCGAGTCGATTTTCGAAAACAGGTTCATGCACGTGCCGGAATTGCTGCGGATGGGGGCCGATATCAACGTCCACGGCGCATCGGCAATTGTCCGGGGCGTTGCGAAACTGTCCGGTGCGCCGGTCATGGCGACGGACCTCAGGGCGTCGGTCTCGCTGGTGCTGGCCGGTCTTGCCGCCGACGGCGTGACCGAAGTGAACCGGGTCTATCATCTGGACCGGGGATATGAGCGGCTTGAACAGAAGCTCGCCGCCTGCGGTGCCGGGATCGAGCGCGTCCCCGAATAACAGGCTCTACTTGAAAAGCCGGCATCCGGGCCGATATTGTCCGGCATGTCAGAAACCTATCCCCTTCCGGCCGATCCGCTGCAGAGCGCCTATGCCGTCCTCAGCGGAGACGATTCGACGGAACGGGCCTGCAAGGCCATTCCCGATGAACAGTGCACATCGGTTCCCCGGAACTTCGTGCTCAACGTCGTCAACGGTGCGTGTACCAAACTCGCCGAGCAACTGGCCAGCCCGACGCTGGTGCTGCCGTGGCTGGTCGCTTCACTTGGTGCGCCGGTCTGGGTGATCGGCTGGTTCGTCCCCATCAAGCAGGCCGGGTCGATGATGCCACAACTGGCGGTCGCGGCGCGTATTCGCGCCCTGGCCCGGCGCAAATGGGCATGGGCCGGTGCCGGCGCCTTTCAGGGTGTGGCCCTGCTGATCATGGCGGCGGCGGTCCTCGTCCTGCCGCCGGACCTGGCGGCCTGGGCGATGCTTATGCTGTTCTCCCTGTTCAGCATCGCCAGCGGGATCGGTTCCGTCGCCTTTCAGGACGTCACCGGCAAGACCGTCCCCAAGGGCGTCCGCGGGCGCATGCTCGCCAACCGCGCCAGTATCGGCGGCGGCCTGACTCTGGTTGCGGCGGCGATCCTCAAGTTCGTCATCGGCGACGGCGGCGGGGCCGAGGTCTATGCCGCGCTTGTCGCCATCGCGGCCGTGCTGTGGCTGGGCGGGGCGTTTTTCTTTGCCGTCATCGATGAAGCCCCTGGGGCGCAGGAAGGCGGCCGCAACATGGCGGGGGAAGTTCAGGCCGGGTTGAAACTGTTTCGCGAGGATCCGGGATTTTCACGGTATCTCGGCATGCGCATTGCGCTGCTGATATCCGTTGAACTGGCCCCGCCGTATTTTGCCCTGCTGGCCCAGCAAAGCCAGGACGGTGCGCTGGCCTCGCTCGGGGTCCTGATATTCGCCGTCGGCTTCGCCAACATGATTTCAAGCTGGGTCTGGGGTGCCATGGCTGACCGTTCGGCGCGCAAGGTCTGCATCATGGCGGGGTTCGCCGGGATCGCTGCCGTGCTGGCCGGGCTGGCCAGCGCCTATCTGGTTCCGGGTGAATACGCCATCTGGGCCTTCGGCGGGGTTTTTCTGATCGCCGGCATTGCCGAAGCCGGGGTGCGGCTCGGCCGTAAAACCTATCTTGTGGATGCGGCGCCCAAGGACGAACGCCCGCTCTATACGGCGTTGTCCAATACCCTGGCCGGACTGGCCGCGCTTGGGGCCGGGGCTCTGGGGATTGCCGCCCAGTTCGCGGGGGTGCCCGTGATTGTCGCCGTGCTTGGGTTTGTGGGGGTTGCCGGCATTCTGTTCGCGGTTGCCATGCCCGAAGCGTCGGACACACAGGACGACTGATTTTCCACATCCAAACTGGCATTCTTGGGGAAAAACCTCTAAGTAAGGCTCGCTTTCGCCGGGCCTCAGGGTACGGCATCCGTGGAAAGGACACGATCGTGACGGCAAACGAAAAAATCGTACTGGCGCTGCCCAAGGGACGCATCCTCAAGGAAGTGATGCCGCTGGTCCGCGCTGCCGGGATCGAGCCGGAACCGGCGTTCGACGACAAGGACGCCCGACAGCTCCGTTTCGAGACGAACCGGCCGGAAATCGACATCATTCGCGTGCGCTCCTTCGACGTCGCGACGTTCGTGGCTTTCGGGGCCGCGCATCTGGGTGTCGCCGGGAACGATGTGCTGATGGAATTCGATTATCCTGAAATTTATGCGCCGCTGGATCTGGATGTCGGGCATTGCCGCCTGTCGGTGGCCGAGCCGGTTGATCTGGCCGGTGAGGACGATCCCCGCACCTGGTCGTCGGTCCGTGTCGCCACCAAGTATCCGGCCCTGACCCGCAAGCACTTCGCCGCGCGCGGCGTGCAGGCCGAATGCATCAAGCTTAACGGTGCCATGGAACTGGCGCCGACGCTGGGCCTGTGCCGGCGTATCGTCGATCTTGTGTCGACCGGTGCGACGCTTCAAGCCAACGGCCTTGTCGAGATCGAGACGATCTGCGAGATCACGTCCCGTCTGTGCGTCAACCGTGCCGCATGGAAAACCCGCGCCGATGAAATCGGCGGCTGGGTTGAGCGTTTCCGGGAGGCCACAGATGCCCTTGCGGCTTGATCAGCGTGACCCGGATTTTGAAAAACGGTTCAAGGCGTTCCTGACGGAAAAGCGCGAGACCGAAGCCGATGTGATCGATGTGGTCAAAGCCATTCTGGCGGATGTCCGGGCCCGCGGCGATCAGGCTTTGATCGACTATACGACGAAATTCGACCGTTATCCGCTGACCCTTTCGTCGATGCGGGTGACGCCGGACGAAGTCGCCGCGTGCAAGGCTCAATGCGATGCGGAAACTCTGGAGGCGCTGAATTTCGCCTATCAACGCATCGTTGCGTTTCACGAACGCCAGCGGCCGGATGATCTGGACTTTACCGATGCGGACGGGATTGGTCTCGGCTATCGCTGGACGTCGGTCGGCGCGGCCGGTCTTTACGTGCCGGGCGGCACGGCGGCGTACCCGTCATCGGTGCTGATGAACGCGGTCCCGGCCAAGGTCGCGGGCGTGCCGCGTCTGGTGATGGTGGTGCCGACGCCGGACGGGGTGATCAACCCGCTGGTCATGGCGGCAGCCGATCTGGCCGGTGTTGACGAAATTTACCGGATCGGCGGCGCACAGGCCGTCGGCGCGCTGGCTTATGGCACGAAAAGCATCGCCGCCGTCGACAAGATCGTCGGCCCCGGCAACGCCTATGTCGCGGCGGCAAAGCGCGAAGTCTTCGGCACCGTCGGCATCGACATGATCGCCGGCCCGTCGGAAATTCTGGTGCTGGCGGACGGTCAGAACGACCCGTCGTGGATCGCCGCCGATCTGCTCAGCCAGGCCGAACACGACACGGCTGCACAGGCCGTGCTGATCACGGATGATGCGGCGTTTGCCGAGGACGTGATCGCTGCGGTCGACGGGCATCTGAAAATCCTGCCCCGGACCGAAATCGCGCAGGAAAGTTGGGACACTTTCGGTGCCGTGATTCTTTGTGAAAGCCTTGAGGCATCGCTGCCGCTGGTCGACCGGCTGGCGCCGGAGCATCTGGAAATCGCCGCCGACAATGCTGAACAGCTTGCTGCCGGAATCCGTAACGCCGGCGCGATGTTCCTGGGCCGCCATGCGCCTGAAGCCATCGGTGATTACGTCGCCGGGCCGAACCACGTTCTGCCGACGGCACGCTCGGCAAGGTTCTCGAGCGGGCTGGGCGTGCTTGATTTCATGAAGCGGACGTCGATGATCCGTTGCGACGCCGAGGGACTGCGCAGGATCGGCCCCGCGGCAAAACGTCTTGCCGATGCCGAAGGGCTAGGTGCGCACGCGCTTTCCGTATCGATCAGACTGAACATTTCATAGGAACAGGATGGCGGCATGAGCGAGACTCAGTGCATTGCCAACATTTACCTCGATGAGCGTTCCGTGGTGCGGCTCAGCCCGCAGGTCGACCATGAGCGCAGGGTTGCGATTTTCGATCTGCTGGAAGCGAACTACTTCGACCCGCCGGATCTGCCGCCGGGGCCTTACAATGTGATCCTGCTGATCGAGGATAACCGGCTGATCTTTGATGTCCGCAATATCGCCGACAGGAAACTGGACCGCTTCAGCCTGCCGATCGGCACATTCCGCCGCATCGTCAAAGATTACTTCATGATCTGCGACAGTTATTTCGAGGCCATCAAGAAATCATCCCCGTCACAGATCGAGGCCATCGATATGGGACGGCGCGGCCTGCATAACGAAGGGGCCGCGATCCTCAAGGAACGTCTGTCGGAGAAGGTGGACATCGACGAAAATACGGCACGGCGTTTGTTCACGCTGGTTTGCGTGCTGCACATCCGTGCATGAGGCGTAAATGACCGATCTGCCCTCTGCCGTACTGTTCGCCTGCACGATGAATTCCGTGCGCTCGCCGATGGCCGAAGCGATCATGAAATTCCTGCACGGCCACAAGGTCTTCATCGACTCGGCCGGGGTCCGCGCCAAGGAAATCGACGGTTATACCGTCGCGGTGATGGATGAAATCGGGATCGATATGTCCCGGCACCACGCCAAGACGTTCGATGAACTTGAAGACGATTACTTCGATCTTGTCATTACCCTGTCACCGGAAGCACAGCACCGGGCCATTGAACTGACCCGGGTCATGGCGTGCGAGGTCGAATTCTGGAACACCATGGATCCGTCCCTGATTGAAAGCGAGGACCGCGAAACGGTTCTGGAAGCATATCGCCAGGTGCGTGATCAGCTGATGCAGCGCATCAAGGACCGGTTCCCGGTTCAGACCGCCCAGGATACCTGATCGCCCAGGATACATGAAAGCTCAGACCTTGGGGGCTTTCGACGGCCGTACCTTTTCGCGCAGGGTCTGGATGAACACGTACAGCGGCGGAATGAAGAAGATGCCGATGAACGTAGCCGCGACCATGCCGCCGAACACGACGAAGCCGACCGATACCCGGCTGGCGGCGCCGGCGCCGGAAGCGACGATCAGCGGCGACACGCCGAGAATGAACGACATGGCGGTCATCATGACGGCCCGGAAACGAAGCCGGGCGGCTTCCATGGCGGCGTCATAGATGCTCAGGCCTTCCTCACGCCGGACTTTGGCGAATTCAACAATCAGGATCGCGCTTTTTGCTGCCAGCCCGATCAGCATCACCATGCCGATCTGTGCATACAGGTTGAAGCTGAGGAACGGCAGCAGCATGATCGGCACAAGCGCGCCGAAGGCGGCGATGCTGACAGACATGATCACCGACATCGGGATGGTCCAGCTTTCGTACTGTGCAACGAGGAACAGGTAGGCAAAAACGAGCGCCAGGCTGAAGATGATCAATACCAGTTCCCCGGCCTGCTGTTCCTGCAGGGCGGTCCCGGTCCAGCTCAGCGTATACCCCGGGGGCAGGGCTTCTGCTGCGATTTTCTCCAGTGCCGGAATGGCTTCACCGGTGGATATGCCGGCGGCCGGTGTCGCGTTGATGTTCGCGCTTTGGTACTGGTTGTAGCGCTTGACGCTGATCGGCCCCAGGATCGGCTTGATGCTGACCAGCGAACGCAGCGGCACCATGTCGCCATTGCTGTTGCGGACATGCAGTCTGTTGATGTCCTCGATCTTTGAGCGATAGCGGGATTCAGCCTGAATGCGGACCTGGTAGATTTTGCCGTACAGGTTGAAGTCGTTGATGTAACTGGACCCGAAGTTCGCCTGTAGGGTCGAGAAAATGTGATCCAGCGGCACACCCAGAATTTGCGCCTTGTCACGATCGACGTCCAGATACAGCTGAGGGACGTTGGCCGAGAAGGTCGAGAACGTGCGGTCGAAGGCGGCGCTTTGATTGGCATGCACGACAAGGCTGCGCACGGCGGCGGCCATTTCCTGCGGCGAGCGGTCCTGCAGATCCTGAAGCTCCGCTTCGATCCCGCCGGATGTGCCGAGACCCATGATCGGCGGCAGCGGGAACGCAAACGCGTTGGCCTGTGATATCCCGGCAAGCTTTCCGTTGATCTTTTGCAGGATTTCGTACCATGCGAGGCCCGGGCCGTTGCGTTCATTCCAGGGCTTGAGGATGGGAATGACCAGGGCCGCATTGGATGCGGCACCGGAAATGATGCTGAATCCGGCGACGGATATCACGTCCTGCACACCGTCCGTCGCGAGCATCATGTCGACGACGTCCGTGACGACTTCGTCGGTGCGCGTCAGCGAGGCGCCGTCAGGAAGCTGAATGTTTGAAAACAGCACACCCTTGTCTTCGATCGGCAGAAAGCCGGTCGGGGCCTTTTCGAACATCATGAAGGTGGCACCGCCGAAGATCACGAAGACCGCCAGCGACAATGCAATGCGCCGGGACATGATGCCGACGATACGGACATAGCCGTTGCGGCCGGAAGAAACCATTGACGCGAACCATTTGAGCGGACCCCTGGGGACGCCGGCGCCTTTCCTGAACAGGATCGCACAGACGGCGGGCGACAAAGTCAGCGCGTTGAGCGATGAGAATGATACGGCGACACAGATCGTCAGCGCGAACTGGCGGTAAAGCTGTCCGGTCACGCCCGGCATGAAGGCGACCGGGACGAACACGGCCAGCAGCACCAGCGTCGTCGCGATTACGGGGCCGGTGATCTCTTTCATGGCCTTGCGGGTGGCGTCCGCCGGTGCGAGGTCTTCCTCGTCCATGATCCGCTGCACGTTTTCGACGACGACAATACTGTCATCGACGACGACACCGATCGCCAGGATGAAGGCAAACAGGGTGATCATATTGATGCTGAACCCGGCAGCCAGAAGCACGGCCAGGGTGCCGATCAGCGATACCGGAATGGCCAGCGTCGGCACCAGCGTCGCCCGCCAGTCGGCGAGGAACAGGAACGTGACCAGCACCACCAGCCCGAACGTAATGAACATGGTGGTGACGACTTCCTCGATGGAAGCACGGACGGCCAGTGTCGTGTCATAGATGATCTTGGTTTCGACACCCGGCGGATAACGGGGCGAGAGCGTATCCAGTTCTGCATAAATGGCGTCTGCGACATCCAGCGCATTCGCCCCCGGTGACAGATAGACGGCAATCGCGGTGGCGGGAGCGTTATTGAGTTTCGCGCTCGAGGCATAACTTTTCGAGCCGAGTTCGATCCGCGCGATGTCGCGCAGACGGACGAACGATCCGTCCGTGCCGGCGCGAATGATGATGTTGCCGAATTCCTGAACGGATTCGAGTCGTCCCTTGGCTTGAATCGAAAGCTCGAACTGCGGCGCACCAGCGAAGGGCGGGGCCCCAAGCGATCCCGCGGTGGCGAGAAGGTTCTGCTCGTCGATGGCCTGGGCGACATCGGTTGTGGTGATGCCGAGCGCGGTCATGCGGTCGGGGTCCATCCAGACGCGCATGCCGTAATCGAGCGCACCGAACTGTGAAACGCTGCCCACGCCCTTGATTCTGGACAACGCGCCTTCGATGTTGATCGAGGCGTAGTTGCTGAGGAAAAGCGCATCGCGGCTCTGGTCCGGGGAAACCACATTGACCACCAAGAGCATGTTCGAGGACTGCTTCTTGGTGACGACCCCGCTTCGTGTCACGTCGGATGGCAGCCGCGGCGTGGCGATGGCGACCCGGTTCTGCACGTTGATGGCGGCGGTGTCCGGGTCGGTACCGACGGCAAACGTCACCGTCAGTTCATAGCTGCCGTCGTTGCCGCTGGAAGACGACATGTAAAGCATGTCGTCGACGCCGTTGACCTGTTCCTCGATTGGTGTCGCGATACTCTGTTTGACGACTTCGGCGTTGGCGCCGGAGTAATTGGCGGTAACCCTGACCTGCGGCGGCGTGATGTTCGGGTATTCGGCGATCGGCAGCACCGTCAGGGCGATCCCGCCGGCCAGCATGATGACGATGGAAATGACGAACGCGAAGCGTGGCCGGGTGATGAAAAAGTTTGAAAACACGGATCAGGATCCCTTGCCGGAATTACTCTGGCCGGTTTTCTGGCTGCTGTCATCCTGGAGGGTCGGGTTGACCTTGGCCCCGGCGGCGGCTTTCTGAATTCCCTGCACGATGACCTTTTCCCCGGTGGCAAGGCCGTCGGTGACGACCCAGTCCGTATCGACCTGACGGCCCACGGTAATCCGCCGCAGCTGGGCAGTGTTTTCCCTGTCGACGACGAGGATGAAATAACCGGTCGCGTCCTGCTGAACGGCAGCCTGCGGCACGACAATCGCCATTTCGGTTTCTTTCTGGCGCACCAGCACGCTGACGAACTGGCCCGGCAGAAGGATTTTATCCGTGTTTTGGAATTCCGCGCGTGCGGTGATGGTGTCCGTGCCTTCGTCGACCCTGGCGGCGAGGTAGTCGAACCGGCCCTCATAGGGGAAATTCGAACCGTCGGACAGCAGAAGTGACGGCGCCACCGGCGGGTTGTTGATATCGAGCCCGTCCTTGCGGGTCTTGATCAGCTGTTCCTCGCTGACCTTGATGGTGACATAGATCGGATCGAACCGGGTCACCGTGGCCAGCGGATCGCTGGACGGGGAAACAAGGTTGCCGACGCTGTATGTTGCCCGGCTGATGCGGCCATCGATGGGGCTGCGGATTTCCGTGTACTGCAGGTCGAGATTGGCAGCCCTAAGCGCGGCCCTGGCATGCAGCACGTCGGCCCGGGCAGAAGCCAGCGAGGCTTCGGACTGATCCAGCGTGGCCTGCGAGACATCGTTGCGTTTGACCAGGGACTTCTTGCGCTCGAAGTCGGCGGCGGCGTTCTTTTCGGTGGCTTCGGCGGCGGCCAGCTCGGCGCGGCGTTGCTCAACCACGATCTTGTAGGGTTCCTGTTCGATCACGAACAGCAGGTCACCCTTGGCGACGTCCGCGCCTTCACGGAACTTGCGCTGTTCCAGAAAACCCTCGACACGTGCCCTGAGGTCAACCGTTTCCACCGCTTCGGCACGGCCGGGAAAGGTGTAGACAGGAGAGACTTCGCGCTCTTGCGTTTCGATGACAACGACGCTGGGGCCGGTCTGTTCCGGTTTCTTTTCCTGTGCAATCGCGGCGGATACGGATAAGGCCAGAAACGACAGGGCGAGAACGGCCGTGCGGGCACGTTCGGATGCGATAATCGATGTCATGAGGGGCACTCCATTATTGCGGCGCACAATAAACAGCGAGTCTGGAAAGAGAAATAACAGAATTGTCGCGAAATGTCGCAGGGCATTTCCGGGAACCGACTAAACGCAGGGTTTTATTGAAAACTTGACCAATCGTGACGATATGGGCATGGTCTGCTCGATTTTGACTTCAGGCACGGATAAGCATGGCAAAAGAAGACCTACTTGAGTTCACCGGAACCGTGATGGAATTGCTTCCCAACGCGATGTTCCGGGTAAAACTCGACAATGATCACGAGATACTCGCCCATACGGCGGGGAAAATGCGCAAGCACCGTATTCGCGTGCTCGCCGGGGACCGCGTCAACGTAGAAATGACGCCGTACGACCTGACCAAAGGTCGGATTACTTTCCGTTTCAAGTAAAAGGGGCGTCGGCGATGACGCAGCCTTCATGAGCCCGAGCCTGTCATGAGCGCCCGGCTCATTCTTGCGTCTGCGTCACCCAGACGGCTGGAGCTTCTGGCGCAGATCGGCATCACCCCCGATCTGGTGGAGCCCGCCGATATCGACGAGACCCCGCTGGCCCGCGAACGTCCGCGCCAGCTTGCCGAACGTCTGGCATCGTCCAAGGCGGAAACCGTTGCTGCCCGCCATCCCGGGGATTTCGTGCTGGCCGCCGATACGGTGGTGGCGCTGGGGCACCGGGTGCTTGAAAAACCCGCCGATGCGGACGAGGCCAAAAAGTTCCTGCAACGCCTTTCGGGACGGCGGCACCGGGTGATCGGCGGTTTCGCCGTGATCGCGCCGGACGGCAAGGCCGTCGTTAAAAGCGTCGTCACGCAGGTTCGCTTCCGCCGCCTTTCAGATCACGACATCGCCGCCTATATCGCCACCGGCGAATGGCAGGGCAAGGCGGGCGGGTACGCCATCCAGGGGGCGGCAGCCGCCTTCATCCCATGGATCAACGGATCGTACACCAACGTCGTCGGCCTGGCGGTGAGCGAGGTTTCCGGTCTGCTTTCCGGGCTCGGATACGGCAGAGCGCCGTGAGGACCGGGCGATGAGCGGCGCGGCGCGGATCGTCATCGAATCCCGGCCAGGCGAAACCCGGGCCTGCGCCGTTGATGAGCACGACCGGCCGCTGGCATTCCGGATCGAGCGGGAAACCGATCCGAGCCTCGTCGGCGCGATCTGTCTGGGCCGGGTTCGGGCCGTCAGAAAGGAAATCGGCGCCGCCTTCGTGGACATCGGTGTTGGCGATGACGGCTTTCTGAATATTCGGGACGCCGCCACAGATGCGCTGGGGACCGATGTCCGCGAAGGCGCGGCGATCCTGGTCCAGGTCAACCGTGACGCGGAAGGCGACAAGGGACCGGCGCTGTCGGCGGGGATCGACATCGCAGGCGCCTCGCTGGTGCTGACACCGGGCCGGCCGGGGCTGGGCCTGTCGGGACGGATTTCCGATGAAACCGAGCGGACGCGCCTCAAGACGCTGTTTCAGGATATCGACACTTCGGCGCACGGGCTGGTGGTCCGCACCGCCGCCGCGGCGCTTTCCGACGACGCGGTGCGGGGTGAACTGGCCGCACTGCAGGACCGCTGGCAGGATTTGCAGAACCGGCTTCAGGGGATGGCCGCCCCCGCCTGTGTGCAGCCCGCGCCCGGTCTCGCCGTGCGGATGATCAGCCAGTTCGCCGGACCCGATACCCGTGAAATCCTCGTCGATGATGCGGACCTTGTGGCCGGGCTGATGGTTGATCCCCGTCCGGTGCTGGCCCCCGCACACACCCCGGCCTTTACCGCCGCCGGGCTGGACGATGCCTATGATGCGGCGCTCTCCCCGCATGTCGCGCTTGCGTCCGGGGGCAGCCTGATCATCACCGAAACCCCGGCGATGACGACGGTCGATGTGAATGCCGGGCGCACCGCGGCGGGCAATCCGGAACGGCTGGCGCTGGAAACCAATATCGAGGCCGCCGCCACGCTGGCGCGGGAGCTGATGGTGCGCGGCATCGGCGGCCTGATTGCCGTGGATTTCCTGAAAATGCGCGATGCGGGCAGTCAGAAGCGCTTTCTGGCGGCGCTGAACACGGCGTTCCGCGATGATCCCGAGAAACCCCGCACCGGCACCTTCAGCCGCTTCGGCCTCGTCGATATCGTCCGGCGCAGCCGTGGCGCATCGCTTGGCGAACGGGTGTTGCGATATGCGCAGACCTTGAGCCCGGAAAGCCTTGCCCTCGACGCACTGGCCCGGATTGCGCGGGGGCGCGGCAGTGGCGTGACCCTGCGTTGCAGTGCCGAGGTCTGCGACTGCCTGAACGGGCCGCTCGCCGAAATCCGTAAAAACCTTGAACGCAGGCTGGGATTTGTTATTCGTGTAGAACCG
Organism: Rhodospirillales bacterium; assembly: GCA_040218645.1. GTDB lineage: Bacteria > Pseudomonadota > Alphaproteobacteria > Rhodospirillales > Casp-alpha2 > UBA4479. The sequence goes on along the minus strand of JAVJQZ010000016.1, from coordinate 142,480 downwards.
GTGCCCGGCGCCGGTGCGGATACACTGGAGATCGAGACCCGCTGATGAATGCCGACCCGGAGAGCACGAAAACCGCCAAGGTGGTGCCGATCAAGGGCACCAAGTGCCCGATGTGCCGCAAACCGGCGACGCTGGAGATGCGGCCGTTCTGCTCAAAACGCTGTGCCGACCTTGATCTCGGGCGCTGGCTGGACGGTGATTACCGGTTTCAGACCAACGAAGCGCCGGGCGATGCCGAGGCCGGGCTGGACGACGAAGAATAAACCGCAAAACAAGTGAATTTTCCGCTTTCGGGGCGCTGGACAGGCCCCGGCATATCTTCTATAAGCGCCTGTCTCTTGCAGACCAGTCTCGCGTTCGCGCGGCACGGTGCCCAGGTAGCTCAGTTGGTAGAGCATCGCACTGAAAATGCGGGTGTCGGTGGTTCAAATCCGCCCCTGGGCACCATCACTTTTCCCACCCCAATGAAATCAATGGCTTAGACGCCAAAAGTGAATAGTGTCAGTTGGTCGGATTTACACCACTTGTGAGTTCTTCCTGAAAATTCAGTTTTTCCCAGCTATATTCCTTTGGTTTGAGGTGATGAAATATTCATGTCTAAGTCCGTGACAATGTACTCAGACTACAGCGCTTCTTTTTGAGGAGTCTTGTTCTGCGGCTATTCGGCGCTGGCGGCTCAACAAGAACGCGACGATGTGCTATGCTATTTTGACGAATCCACAGGCGTTCAATTCGATTTTTACGCGGGCTTTGGTGGATGCTGAAATCTTGAAAAACAGTAAGGGAACTCGTCGTGCGAATTTCCGAATATTATAAACTAAACAAAACGCAGCCGAGTTTACCGTTTTTGGATGTCGACATCCGGAACGACGTCAAACTGTTCGTTAATGCGCGTGCCATCAATGAACTTAATTCCGAATGGGGTGATCATTGCCAAGATTTGCTGCAAGATTTTTTTGCTGAGCTAATTAAGGGGATTAAGTCAGGTGACGACGCAAGGGCCATAATGTTGCTGTCGCACCTTCGAGAGCCGAACGAAACCCATTTGGGCCTGTCACAAGGTCGCTCCGAAGGGCGTGGGCTGGGTCCTGCGAAGGCAGAGCAGATATGGCGGTCTTTTCGATCCAGTAAGGCGGTAAAGACGGGGATGTTGACCGACCTGGAAGACACGGTCCTTCTGATCGACGGTATTTCCGTCGATATCTTGTCCGATATCATCACTAACATCATTCGCGGGCCATTGATTGGCTTTACCCAGTCGATATGTAACGAGTACGGCATACCGCTTGCGAAAGATGTTGAATCTGGTCCTGTATGGAACATGAAGACGAAGTCATGGGACAACGATTATGTGCCGTTGCCGGTGCCGAATGATGAAAAGCTGCTACTAGTGCCAAAATCAATTGTGCGCCTTAGCATGGACTATAACATCAGTACATATTACCGACATTACGTACTCGAACGACTGAAAGAGGAAGAAAAGGAGAAGAATTCGAGCTTAGTCCATATTTTGCAGTCCGGTGAGCGAAAAGGCGAGAAACGCGTCTACAAGACTGAGTTGATGGCGAAGTATGGGAAGCAGGAAAAGGCTGTTTCAATTGAGCAGACTGATCGCCACCCTGATTTGTTGGCGCAGTACAAAGCGGATCACTCACATCCGACGCCTGCCCTCACGCACAAACAGATAGCGGACGCTCAAGGCACGGAACCTCCGGAATGGGAAAAGCTACTTGCCGCAGTTACTGAACTGGAGCCGGGGAAGCGACACGCCTATCAGTACGAAGATGCTATCGTCGATTTGCTTTATGCGTTGTTCTACCCCGTTCTTGTCGATCCAGAAACTCAGACGCCAATTCATGACGGACTAAAGCGGGTAGATATTACCTTTACCAACTATGCTCTCAGTGGGTTCTTTGAGTGGCTTGCTCGGCATTATCCGAGCCCTTACGTCTTTATCGAATGCAAAAACTTCGGGAATGAAATTGGGAACCCGGAAATCGATCAGATGGCGATGCGGTTGGCGAAGCGGCGCGGTCGCTTCGGGCTAGTCGTTTGTAGAAAAATTGATGATCCGGAAAAGATGCTGAAACGCTGTCAGGCTGTGGCCAAAGACGACCATGGTTTTATCATCGTGTTGGACGACGATGACCTCAAGCAGTTGGTGGAAGAGGCAAAGGTTGTGTTTCCTGCAACATATGAATTCCCGACATTGCAGCGAAAGTTCAAGGAGCTTGTTTTTTAGCGGTTAGACTAAGAACAACTTTCATCGTTGAACGACCGGGTAGCGACGCGATTTTCAGATCAACCGAGCGAGAAACTCTATTCAATTACGTTTGTAAGGCATTGATATCTATCGGTACTGGTAAGTGATTAGAGTTCCCGTAATATATTGAAAAAAAATATTTTATTGAATCCACCCCTGGGCGCCATTTTCTCCTGAAGCTCTCACCTTTCATGACTATTTGCCCTGTTCGCGGGGAACCTTGATGCGCATCCCGGCATTCAAGCCTCGCCGGATTTCCCCGCCAAAACCTGTCCGGGCGGATGAAAACCGGGGCCTGAATATCACTTTTGAACGGTTGGATTTTTGCGGCGAAGTGGCTCTGGCGGCAGTGTAAATTCCAGCTAGTAGATTTTCCGAACCTGCAGTAATATCCACCGGCGGCGTCAGCAGGAACCCCTTCGCGATAGTCCGTGGCGTGATCTCATACCAGAAGGACATCAGCTCAATGCGGGTTGTCAGACAACTTGCCGTGCTTGCCGTGATCGGTGCCGCCGCCTATGGCGGGTACTACGGCTGGCAGCACTATAACGCCGCCGACGCCGGCAAACCGGCAGCCGGGGCCGCAAAAAGAAACGCCGTCACGGTTGAAACCGCCGCCGCCACGATGCGCGATCTCGACGTTCTGATCGAGGCCGTCGGCTCGACCCGGGCGCTCAGGACCGTCGAAATCACCCCGCTGGCTGCCGGGCGCGTGACCGAAGTCGGCTTCACCGCCGGACAGGTGGTCAAGGCCGGGGACGTGCTGCTGCGGCTCGACGATGAAATCCAGCGCGCCGACCTGATCGAGGCCGAGGCGCTGCTGACCGAAGCGGCGGCCACCCTCAAACGCTCCCAGACCCTGAAGAAATCCAACAACGTCGCCGAGGCCGTCATCGACAGTCTGGTCGCCAAGGTCGCCATCGCCCAGGCCGACCGGGACCGCGCCCGGCGCCGGCTCAGGGATCGCGTCGTCACCGCCCCGTTCGGCGGCATCGTCGGGTTTTCCAGCGTCGAAATGGGCACGCGGGTCGAGGAAGGCCACGTCGTCACCGTGCTCGACGATCTGTCGCTGGTCGAAGTCGAATTTTCACTGCCCGAAGGCCTGTTCGGCAAGATCGGGCTGGAGCGTCCGGTCATCGCCAAGGCCGCACCGTTCCCGGACAGGGTCTTCAAGGGCACCATCAGTTCCATAGACAGCCGTGTTGACGCGGTGTCCCGGTCGTTCAAGGTCCGGGCCGTCGTCGACAACGCGGACCGGGCCCTGCCCGCCGGGATGTTCGTTCACCTGTCGGTCGTCCTGGACGCGGAACAGGCGCTGGCGGTGCCGGAAGAGGCGATCATCGTCGACGGCAGCCGGGCTTTCATCTTCGCCGTCATCAAGAAGGATGAAACCCTTGTCGCCGAACGCCGCTTCGTAACCATCGGCCGGCGCTCGTTCGGCTATGTGGAACTGACCGAAGGCGTGGCGCCGGGCGATCTGGTGATCATCCGCGGCGTGCAAAAGGTGCGTGACGGCTCGCTGGTGCAAACCGGAAAAGCCGGCACACCGAAGAAGAAACCGGAACCGGCGGTGAGCCAGGCAGGCTCGTAGCTGTTTCGCGGGTGCATTTTTTGAAGTTCTGAGCATGCGGCCGGCTGCCCAACGCGGCGGCGCAGGCGTCTGACGAATAGGGAGTGATGCCGAGATGACGCTTTCTGAATTGTCGATCCGCCGCCCGGTGCTGGCCATCGTCAGCAGCCTTTTGATCATCACGGCGGGGATCGCATCGCTGCTGAGCATCCCGGTGCGCGAACTGCCGGATGTGGACTCCGCCGTCGTCACCGTCACCACCACCTACGTCGGCGCATCCCCCGAAATTGTCGATACGGATATCACGGAAATCGTCGAAAGCTCGGTGTCCGGTGTGTCGGGGGTCAAGAACATCACTTCGCAAAGCCGCCGTGGCCGCAGCCAGACGGTGATCGAGTTCGAGGTCGGCCGCAAGATCGACGAGGCCGCGAACGATGTCCGTGACGCCGTCGGGCGCATCCGCGGCAAGCTGCCGGACGGCGCCGACGAGCCGACGGTGGTCAAGAACGACAGCGATTCCGATCCGGTCATGCGGATCGCGGTTTCCTCGGACCGTCAGTCCCCGGAAGAAATCACCGATTATGTGCAGCGCTACATCATTGACCGGTTGTCCACGTTGGATGGTGTCGCCAGTCTGGATATCCGGGGCGAGCGCCGCTATGCGATCCGCATCTGGATCGACCGCCGGGCGCTGGCGGCCCGGAACCTGACCGTCGGCGACATCGAAAAGGCGGTGCTGCGCAACAACATCGAATTGCCGGCCGGCGAGATCAAGTCGAGCCAGCGCCTTCTGGAACTGCGCCTGGACGGGCGTCTGAATTCGGTCGAAGGCTTCCGCAACATCGTCATCGGGACGATTGATTCCTACCCGATCCGGCTCGGCGACGTGGCCCGGGTCGAACGCGGTGTAGAGGATGACGACATCATCGTCCGCGCCAACGGCGAACCGGCGGTGGGGTTGCAGGTGATCCGCCAGAGCCAGGCCAACACGATGGCGATTTCAAAGGCGATCCGCGCCGAAATCGCGGCCCTGGAGCCGACCCTGCCCGACGGCATGAAGATCATCGTCGGGTCAGATGATGCGCTGTTCATCTCGGCGTCGATCCGTGAAGTCACGATTGCGCTCGGGATATCGCTGGTACTGGTGATCCTTGTGATCCTGCTGTTCCTGCGCTCGGTCCGCACCACGCTGGTGCCGGCGGTCACGATCCCGGTGTCGCTGATCGGCTGCATGGCGCTGATTGCCGGTCTCGGGTTCTCGATCAACGTGCTGACCCTGCTGGCGCTTCTGCTGGCGATCGGTCTTGTCGTCGATGATGCGATCGTGGTTCTGGAAAATATCAAACGCCGGATCGACGGCGGTGAAACGCCGATGGTCGCCGCCGTGCGCGGCACCAAACAGGTGACGTTCGCGGTGCTGGCGACGTCCGTGACGCTGATCGCGGTGTTCATTCCGGTATCGTTCATGGGCGGCCAGGTCGGCCGGCTGTTCAGTGAATTCGGTCTGGTGATGGCGGCGGCCGTGGTCATTTCGACCTTTGTCGCGCTCAGCCTGTGCCCGATGCTGGCGTCGAGAATTCTCAGCCATTCCAGGCGCAAACCGCAGCAGGATGGTGCCGCCGACGCCGATGAGGCGATGGCGCAATCGACGGTCGGCCGTATCTACCGGTCTTTGCTGAAACGGTCCATCGCGGCGCCGCTGGTGATCATCGCCGTCTCGGTTGCATTCGTCGTCGGTGGCGGTGTCCTGTATCAGGGACTGCCCCGCGAACTGGCGCCGCGCGAAGACCGCGGCGTTGCCTTTGTGCCGATGACCGCGCCGCAGGGCTCCAGTGTTGCCTATACCGACGCCCAGGCGCGGATCATCGAAAGGACGCTGCAGCCCGAAGTCGACAACGGTAACATCCGTACCGTTTATTCGCTGGTCGGCTGGGGGAACCGCCCCTACCGCGCCTTTGTCGTCATGCGTCTTGCGCCATGGGAAGAGCGTGAAGCCACCCAGGCCGATATCGTCAAACGCGTTCAGCCGGCGGCGCGCCGTCTGCCCGGCGCGCGGGCGTCGGTTGCCTCACCGGCCGGTCTTGGCCTGCGCGGCAACTCGACACCGCTCAGGATCGTTGTCGGCGGCGCCAACTTCGACGATGTGAAAGAATGGGCGACAGCCTTGCTTCAGCATGCCGAAGCCAACGACGGCCTGATCAATCCGGAAATCGACTACGAGGAAAACCAGCCGCAGCTCGACCTGAACCTGGACCGGACCCGTGCCAACGATCTGGGGATCAGTGCCGAGGACATTGCCTCGACGCTGCAGGTGCTTTTCGCCTCCCGAGAGCTGACGACCTATATCGACCGCGGCCGGGAATATCCGGTCATCGCCCAGGCCCGCGACGAGGACCGGCGGACCCCGAGCGATCTCGAAAACATCTTTATCCGCTCCGCCAACTCAACCGACGGCCAACCGGCGCTGGTGCCGCTCAGCGCGATCCTCAGCGCACGTGAAAGTGCGGCGTCCGCCGAACTGCGCCGATATGACCGGCTGCCGTCGATCACGATCTCGGCGGGCCTCGCCCCCGATTACGCACTGGGTGACGCCATCAGTTATATGGAAGCGGGCGCGGCGCAGATTTTGCCGGCGACGGCGAAACTTGGCTATGCCGGTCAAACGGCTACCTTCAAGGACACGTCGGGCGACATCATGCTGATCTTCGGGATTGCCCTGCTGATCGTGTTCCTGGTGCTGGCGGCGCAGTTCGAGAGTTTCATTCATCCGCTGGTGATCATGCTGTCGGTGCCGCTGGGGGTTGCCGGCGCGATCTACTCTCTGACCCTGACGGGCCTGTCGCTCAACGTCTATAGCCAGATCGGCATCATTCTGCTGATCGGCCTGATGGCCAAGAACGGCATCCTGATCGTCGAGTTCGCCAATCAGTTACGCGATGAGGGCATGTCGGTGCACGACGCGGTGATCGAAGCGTCGGTACTGCGTTTCCGGCCCATCGTGATGACGGTGATTTCGACCATCCTCGGCGCCGTGCCGCTGATCATCGCCAACGGTGCCGGGGCTGAAAGCCGGATTGCAATTGGCTGGGTCATCGTCGGTGGACTGATATCGGCGCTGGCGCTGACGCTGTTCCTGACGCCGGTGCTGTACAACCTCATGGCCGGATATTCCAGGCCGCGCTCGGCGGTTGAAAAGGACCTCGAAGCCGAACTGTCTGGACAACGGATCAACCCGCCGGCGGAATAAACCGCAATGCGCCGATCCCGGTTTGTAAGCGGCGGTGTTACTTCGGTCGCTTGCGCTGATCGTCCTTGATGACGATTTCGTGCTGCGGGAACGGAATGATGATGCCGTTTTCCTGCAGTGCCTGATAGATCATGAACAGCAGGTCGCCGCCGACCCTGTTCTTGCCGTCGTCGATGCCTTCCATCCAGAACTCGACCAGGATTTCGATGCCGTTGGCGTTGAAGGCCTGCACTTCGGCGTCGGGGCGTTCCTCGAACGGGATATCCATGCCACTCAGCACCTTGGGATGTGATCCGACGACCTCGCGCAGCAGCTCGAACAGTTTTTCCAGATCGGTGCCGTAGGCGACCTCGAAAACGATGGGATAGCGCTGCTTTTTGTGGTCGTGGGTCCAGTTGACGAAGGCGGTCGTGATGAACCGCTCGTTCGGCACCATGATGTCCTTGCCGTCAAAGGTCTCAAGTGTCGCGGAACGCATCGTCAGTTCGCGCAGTACCCCGGCACGTCCGTCTTCGAGCTCGATGTAGTCGCCGATGGCGATCGAGCGGTCGAGGAGGATGATGATCCCGGAGATGAAGTTCGAGGCGATCTGCTGCAGCCCGAACCCCAGCCCGACGCCGATCGCACCGCCGAACACCACCAGCGCCGTCAGATCGATGCCCGCGATCTGCAGAATCATCAGGGCGATCAGGACAAAAAGCCCGATCTGGAATGTCTTCAGGACCAATTCCCTGGTGGTGCCGGTCAGCGATCTCTGACGCCGGATGAAATCGCCGCCCTTTTGATTGGATACGCGCCCCAGCCAGAACAGGATGACGCCGAAAATGATGGTTCGGACAAGGGCATACAGGGTGAAGTGAATGCTGCCGAGGTCGAAGCTGACGTCCTCGAGAATCTTGATCAGGGCATCGAGAAGACCGATGGCGTAAAGAATGATGATCGGCGCGAGAACGTAGATCGAGAATTGGCGGACCCAGATGCTGGTCGATACCCGTGTCGCGGCGATATAGAGGATCGACAGGAAGTTCAGACCCTGTACGAACTGCACAAGCCATTTCTGTTCGAAGAATTCCTCCGAAATCGCCACGGCGAGGCCCAGAAAGATTGCGTTTGTGACGGGGAAAATGAAGTCACGGAGCTGGAACGTGGCCTTGCTGACACTGGATTTGATTTTCCCAGCGGGTTTCTTCGAGGGTTTCTCGGCGTTTTTTTCAATGCGTTTGCGGAAGAACCGCGCAACCAGCCATGAAAGGACAGTCGTTATGACAACGGCAAAAAGCTGCAGATAAAAATCCCTGCTCTCCAGCGTTAGTGAAACGTCAGCGAAAACGGAGTCTTCCAATGGGGGAGTCCTCTGCCCGGTTGGTTCAGTCAGACTAGGTTGCAGCCAAGGAATTGCCAACTACTCTATGATTTCAGGCTCATCGCCTTTCCGTCAGTGTCCGAAATCTGGTATCCAGAATGCCTGCCCGTGCGCCCTGCCCGGACAGGCGGGGGATGAACAGCGATGTTTCTCAAGTACCAGATACGTAAACCGTTCAGCCGCAAGATCCGGCCTGCGACGGACATCCTGATCGATGTGTCGGCCCGTGAACGGTTTATGGAGAAATATGCACCGCTTTTCCGCCGCGATCCGCTGGCCGGTGCCCTTGGCACACTGGCAGCAGTTTACGCGGGTGAATTCGATGCCGCCGATGCGCTGATGGACCGGCTGATCGAAAGCGTGCCGAAAGACGCGTTCGCAAAGCTGTTTGCGACCTCGGATATTAGAAAGTTCATGATGGCAGGGCTCCGTGATTTCTACGCCGCAGGCGGGCAACTGGATGGTGCCACGGCGGCGCATCTAAAAGCGTTTTCGGCTGCATTCGATCCGGCAAGCCGGCATGTTTTCGACCCACCCGCCTATGTGGATCAGGAAGTTCCGTTGCGTACGTTTGAGTATGAGTCTGCCGTGCCGAAAGCGCTGAAAATCGGCATCTACTTCCGCTCTAAATTCTATCCCACGTCCCGTCCGCACGATCTGGCATATCGATTCAAGACCGCGTTCGAAGGGGCAGGGGCACATAGTGAGATCGTGGAGCCGGACAGGGAGCCGGGCCGGTTCGTCGATTGCGATATCGCGCTGATCGACGATCCGCATGTATTCCGCAAATCGACCGAGGACAAACGCCGGTTTCTTGAACAGGTCCGCAAGCGGACGAAAAGCCTGGTGATGCTGGAAATGGACCCATGGGCGGCGGGACTGCACCAGCGCGTCGCCGACAACAGGGACATCTATGACGTCGTGTGGGCGATGATGCCAAGCCTGATCGGCGATGACGGTACCATCGACGGCCTGAAGGCATCGAGCATCCTGTTCCCGGTGGGCGCACCGGAGATATTCAAGAGACATCGGCGTGTCTCTGCGGATATGCCGGGAGAGGTCATCAAATTCTGTGGCGGTATCGAAGAGTATAACTTCTTTCGTTACTTCTGGGTCGTCGGCGCCCTGGCCGGTGCCCATCCGCCGACAATCGAGGTCACCAACCACGGCGTCGATAATCTGAGCATTGCGGATAGTCTGGACCATTACGTCAAACGGCTGGGATCATCCCATGCGTGTCTGAATTTTATCCGCAGGGCATCGGGGGAAACGTCAATGGTCGGGCGAACATCTGATGCGTTGTGTCTGCAACAGCTTCTGGTTCAGGAAGCCTCGATCGAAGTTCGGCCGTATCTGACACCGGGGGAACATTTCCTGCAGTTCAGCACACTTGAAGAGCTTGATGGTATTTGTGAAAGGCTGATGATTAACCGACAGGCATTTGAAGGCATCCGGCAGTCAGGTGCTGATTATTTTGCAAGGTATTATTCGGACAACGCGGTGCTCAGGCATATGGCGACCTGGTGCTGAGTATCTGCGCCACCGCCCAAAACCTGCCATTATATCAAGCTATTATAGTAAGATCATGACTCCGCTGAATTCCCAGTATCGATTTGGGAGTTACTTGTCATCCATTAAAACTTGAATGTTCGTTATTATGCGATCATTGGAAAAAAGATGATATACATCTTCATAAAATCCACCATATCGACTATTGTTGTGCCGTGCTTACGGGGGAAGGCGCATAAGCGCCCCTTATAAAATGGACAACGTGCAACAGATCGACTTCGGCTCGGTTGAGCTTGAAGCCAAGGCTGAGGCGCGGCTTCAGGCATTAACCATGCTGGCCGCCGCCGCCGGGACGCAGACGGCGTTTCTGCAAACCGCTTTGCATGCCTTGGCCATTGGCCTCGACTGCGCCTTTGCGGCTGTCGGAGAAATAAGCAAGGACGGCCTGTCCGTCGATATTATCTGTGTCATTCACAATGGTGAATTTCTGGCCCCGTACAGCTGTAATCTGGAAGGTACGCCGTGCGGCGAGGTGTACAGCCCGGACAACAAGGAGACGCACGTCTTCTGCAAATCCGAGCTGGGACGGATTTTTCCGAAAGACAGAAATCTGATCTCGATGGGGCTGGAAAGCTATCGCGCTGAAGCTTTTCACGATGCCGACGGAAATCGCATCGGCCACGTTTTGATAGCTGACGATAAACCGATGCAGGCGGACGATACCGACACGGCGTTTTTCCGGCTGGTCAGTCAGCGGATCGGGGCCGAGATCAACCGCTGGCATGCGGATCAGGCGCAAAAGGAACAGCGTTTCCTGTTGCAGACCATTGTCGATAATCTGCCGATCCCGATAACGCTCTGTGACCTGAATGGCCGCTATATTCTCGCAAATCTGAAGTTCGAGGAATGGTACGGCACCCCCAGCGACCAGGTTATCGGCAAGACCGCACGCGAAGCCCTGCGGCTTTCCGAAGAGGATTTTCTGATCCGCGAGGAAATGGAAGAGGCGGTGCTGACAACAGGTGAGGTTCGCCGGCGAGAGGAAACGAAGACCCTGGCGGATGGTGAGGACCACTACGTGATCGTGACCAAATTTCCGGTTCGCGACAGCGCCGGACGGATCACGGCTTATGGCTCGACCTCCACGGACATCACGGACCGCCGGCAGAACGAGAATGAACTCCAGGAAGCCAAGGAGCGTGCCGAAATGGCATCCCGGGCCAAGAGCGAATTCCTGGCGAACATGAGCCATGAATTGCGCACCCCGCTGAATTCCATCATCGGCCTGTCGGAAGTGATGCAGGAGGGGATTTTCGGGCCGCTGAGCGACAAGTACGCCGAATACATCAGTGACATCAACATGTCGGGCGAGCATCTGCTGGATGTGATCACCGATATACTTGATATCTCCAAGATCGAAGCCGGCGAGACCGACCTTGAAGAGACAGCGCTCGATATCGGCGAAACCGTGGAGTGGGCGTTGCGTTTGGCCTTCAACCGGACCAAGGACAAACGCGACTGGACGTCGGTCGCCATTCCCGACGGATTTCCGAAGCTGCTGGCCGATAAACGGCTGATCAAGCAGATACTCGTCAATCTGCTCACCAACGCCATCAAGTTTACGCCCGATGACGGAAACGTCGGTGTTGCCGCGGTGACCGATGATGACGGCAGGATCGTCATCAGCGTTGTCGACAGTGGTATTGGCATTGCCGAAGACGATATCCCCCGTGCCCTAGAACCGTTCGGCCAGGTGCGCCGCCGCACCGACCTGACCCACGGCGGCACGGGGCTCGGCCTCCCGCTCTCGAAGAAATTCACGGAACTTCACGGCGGCACGCTGCGGATCGAAAGTGAGCCGGACGAAGGGACGACCGTTATCGTCACCTTCCCGCCGGAACGCACCATCAGCGCTTAACCGTTTGCTTTAGGGCAGGGCCGGCCATGCGGGGCGGTGATTGCCGACGAGGTCTCTCAGGCTGTCCGGGGCCAGGACGTCGACCTTGTCGCCCCACATATACAGATGCCAGGCCATTTCCAGATCGGATGCCGCCTGAAAGCGGACGATAAGCGAGCCGTCGTCCTGCGGCTCGAGTTGCTGTGTCGGATGGAACTCGAACTCGGCGGCCGTTGTCGCAGCTTCCGGGGCGAACTTCCAGATCACCTCGTACGGGTCCTGCTGATAGACCCCAAAAGACCGGGCGGCGAAGTCGGACAGCCGGAAATCCGGATCACGGTTGAAATACGCGTCCAGCATATTGACGCTTTCGATATTGCTGAGGCTGAACAGCGCCATGTCATTGGCTTTCGGGTGTTCGTGATACGCCACCAGATAATTGCGATGGCCGAACAGGAAACCGTAAGGATGCACAAGCCGCGTATTGAGCTTGCCGTTGCGCCGGTTGCGGTAATCGATCTCGACCTTCAGGCAGGCTTTCACCGCATCGCGCAGTTCGACCATGACGGCACCGGGGATGCGGGGCCTCGGGCCTGGACGCATGGCGAACCCTTCCGCTTCCAGAAGGGCATCGATATCCGGTTCCGTGCGGCGTGCCACTTCCGGGGGAATCAACGCCCTGATCTTGCCGCGCAGATCCTCCAGCCGCGCGGCCCGGTCGGGCTGACCGTTGGCGCGAAGCAGCGTGATCGCGCTCTCGATATCGGCCAGCTCGTCAGCTGAAAACGACACCAGCCGGTCAAGCACGCCTGGCGGAATGCGCCAGCGCTTGGTCTTGTCGCCGGTTTCGACATCGATGGCCTGGGGAAAGTTCCTCAGGATGGCGTCGCGCATGCGCATCGCGGTGCGGCGCCCGACATCAAAGCGTTCCTGAATGTCTGCCAGTGACAGGCCCTGCCGCGCCGCCTGCATTTCGAGGGCGAGCTGTAACAGGTTGTCGGCTTTTTCATATCTCAAGGTCATGCGTCCGTTCTAGTTTATATATATGACAGAAATGGTCACCTATTATTGCATGACTTCGCGGGCAGATGAATTATGGTGCTTGCAAATGAATTCCAGCGACAAGGAGATACCTGAATGCGCCTGCAATTGATGACCTGGCCCGAAGTCGAGACCTTTCTGAAGCGCTCCACGGCGATCATCATGCCGATCGGTTCCGCCGAGCAGCACGGCCCGACCGGCTTCATCGGCACCGATGCGCTGTGCCCGGAAATCGTTGCCGAAAAGCTTGCCGAAGAGGTCGACGGCATCATTGCGCCGACCATCAGTATCGGCATGGCGCAGCATCATCTTGGGTTTCCGGGGTCGATTACGCTCAGGCCGTCGACGCTGATCTCGGTGATCGGTGACATGGTGACCTCGCTGGCGCGGCACGGGTTCGACCGCTTCTATTTCGTCAACGGTCACGGCGGCAACATTGCCACCGTCAAGGCCGCCTTTGACGAGATTTACGCGGAAAGCAGCCTCGGCACCGCGCGGCACAATCGCAGCAGCGTCCGCTGTGTGCTCCGCAACTGGTTCGAATGTCCGTCGGTCCATGAAATCGAAGCCGCCGAATTCGGTGCGGCCAACGGCTCGCACGCCACGGCGGGTGAGGTTTCGCTGACGTATTTCGGCTACCCCGAAGACGGTCAGCGGATTTCCAGCGCCTCGAAGCTTTCACCTGAGATCGCGCCGACAGGCAGTTTCTATGACTGCGAGGATTATCGTCAACGCTTCCCGGACGGACGCATCGGCTCCGATCCGACGCTGGCCACGGCGGCCATCGGCGAACGTCTGCGCGCTGCGGCGGTCAAGGATCTTGCTGCGGATTACCGGAAGTTCCTAGAGGCCGATTAAGATATCGGCGAGCGCTTCGGTCGCCGTCAAGAAGGGCGAGTGGCCGGTGTCCATTTCGATGATCGGATCGCATCCGGCACGTTCGGCCATCCAGCGCTGGTGACCAAACGAGATCGCGCGGTCGCCTCGGCAGACAATGGCGGCCTTCGGCACGCGGCCGAAATTCTCCGCACTGAGGGCCAGCGGTGCGCGGAACACGCGGGCCGCCTGCAACTGAATCCGGTCCTCGACCCAGGCCTGCTGAGGCTCGGTGGCGTCATTGTAAAAGGCATCGCGGATGGCGCTGGTTTTCGGCGTAATGGCGGATACGCCGCCGACATCGAAGCGCACGGCCTGGGCGTGGGAATCCGGGTCCGACTGCACCAGTTCGCCGAGATTTTCGCCGTCAGCCGGTATGTAGGCCGCCAGAAAAACCAGCTTTCTGATCTTGTCCGGACGCAGTTCCGCTGCGCCGGCGACGACGGCGCCGCTCATGGAATGGCCGACAAGCACCGGCGGCGTTTCGGCTTCATCAAGGGCTCCTGCAATCGCCTCGATATAGGCGGGCAGGTCCTGCTGGCCGATCCAGCCGTCTGTAAAAGCATGTCCGGGAAGGTCGGGCGCAATGGCCTGATGACCGAGCGTCTGCAGATGCCCGATCAGCGGCTGCCAGCACCACCCCCCATGATACGCGCCGTGAACCAGAATAAACATGTTTGAACCCAAGGGCCTGTGGACATATACCGCGCGACCGTGACGCTGCCGGATTTGTTCGCGCCACCAGGAGAACGGCGTAGCGCGATGCGGGGCATCGTGCAAGCCGTTCGACGGCATGGGTGGGCAAATACGGCGCGTCCCTGCGGGATGGGGCCCAAATGGCCGGCTGGTACGTCAAGCCTCTCGCCTGTATTGTTGATACGCGCTTCGCGTCTTTCCTTCCAGTCGGCCATTCTCGCACCCATCACGGCTTGCGTGCTATATATCCACAGGCCCTGAATGATCCGTTCATAATTGTAACTGGAAACGAAAAGGTAAGGAAACCAGCCATGAAGCATGCACATTGGTATTTCGATGTGATTTCGCCGTTCAGTTATCTGCAGTTTCTACGCCTGGGCGAAGTTCAGGACCGCTGTGACCTTTCGCTCAAACCGGTCCTGTTCGCGGGGCTGTTGAATGCCAACGGACAGAAAGGCCCGGCGGAGATTCCGTCGAAGCGTCTATTCACCTATCGCATGGTGACCTGGATGGCGGCAAAGCGCGGCGTGCCGTTCACGTTCCCGGATGCGCATCCTTTCAACCCGATCCGGGCGCTCAGGCTGTGCATCGCCCTTGGTTCAACACCGGAAGCCGTCGGCAGGGTCTTCCATGCGATCTGGGGGGAGGGGCATCTGCCCGACACTGATGCCGGCTGGCGTGCCATTCAGGATATTGCCGGTGTTGAAGACGGCGATGCGCTGATCAGCGACCCAGCCGTCAAGCGGACGCTAATCGCCAATGGCGAACAGGCTTTGGCCGAAGGCGTGTTCGGTGTGCCGAGCTTTGCGTCGGAAGGCGAAGTGTTCTGGGGCGATGACGCGCTCGGTTTCTTTTCCGACTGGCTCGACGATCAGGGCGTGCTGCATACCCCGGGGATGGAGAAACTCAACAACCTGCCGTCGAGCGCGACACGTATCTGATCGTCAGTCTCCCTTGACAGCCATTGGCTAGATCACTGGTTGCGTCAGCTCCATCCTTCGAGTCGGCCTAAAGTATGGGCCTCCTCAGGATGAGGCTGTTGTTGGCTGGATGATTTGACCTCATGCTGAGGAGCGAAGCGTCTCGAAGTATGGGGTCGGCTATGACTGAATGTTGTCAGAAGGACATCATCCGCAGCGCACGCCGGTCCCGCCGAGCCCGCAATAGCCGCGGGGGGTCTTGTGCAGGTACTGCTGGTGATAGTCCTCGGCGTAATAGAATTCCGGCGCGTCGATGATCTCAGTGGTGATCGCCGGGTATTTGTAGGTATGCAGCGCCTTCTGATAGGCCTTTTTGGTTTCTTCGGCGATGGCACGCTGATCGTCGTTGGTGACGTAAACGCCTGAGCGGTACTGGGTGCCGACGTCGTTGCCCTGGCGCATGCCCTGGGTCGGATCGTGGGCTTCCCAGAACGTGGTCATGAGCTTGCGGAACGGCGCCTGTTTGGGGTCGTATACCACCAGCACGACCTCGTTGTGACCGGTGCGCCCGGTGCAGACTTCCTCATACGTCGGGTTCGGCGTCAGCCCGGCGGCATAGCCGACAGCGGTGACGTAGACGCCCGGGAGCTGCCAGAAAATACGCTCGGCGCCCCAGAAGCAGCCGATCCCGAACAGGACCGTTTCCAGCCCTTCGGGGAACGGCGGTTTGAGTGGATTGCCGTTGACGGCATGATGGCTCGCCGTCGGAATGGCTTCCGCGCGGCCGGGCAGGGCTTCCGTCTTTTTCGGGATGCCTGTGGGCTTCTGGAATAATCCGAACATCTGATGCGCTCCTGTCATGATCTGTTGGCAAGCATATGGTGATTTATAGACCGGGTGCCACCCCGGAACATTCACGAGTTAGTGTGCGGCGAAATGCACGCCGTTCCGGCGCACCACCTGACGCAGGGCAAAACTGGATTGAATCCGCGCCACACCCGGCAGCCGCGACAGGTATTCCTTGTGGATGCGTTCGTAATCGGCGGCGTCGCGGGCCTGCAGGCGCAGGACGTAATCGGCGTCACCGGCCATCAGATAACACTCCATCACATCGGGACAGTCGGCGACGGCGCGCTCAAAGGCGCTCAGAAAGTCTTCGCTCTGGCGTTCCAGCGTGATCGAGACAATGACATGGGTCGACCAGCCGAGGGCCGCCGCATCGATGAGCGCCGCGTAGCCGGAAATGATGCCCTTGTCTTCGAGGATCTGTACCCGGCGGAGACAGGCGGAGGGGGACAGGCCGACTTTCTCAGCCAGTTGCACATTGCTGATCCGGCCGTCGTCCTGCAAGGCGGTGATAATGGAATGATCGATAAAATCCAGCATATTTCGAATTTTATTCGAAAATATAAGTTTTATAAAACATAAAATTCGGAAATCAAGGCAATCTATTCGTATCTTCGCAAGGACATGCGATAGCTGACAGGACTATGATTCCGGGCATGGATCAACGTGCCCGAGGTGATTTCGGGCTTTTTCGGGAGGATACGGGGTTGCTGATCGGTGTCCCTAAGGAAATCAAGAACAACGAGTATCGGGTCGGCCTGACGCCGACCAGCGTCCGCGAGGTCGTTGCGCACGGTCATCAGGTGATCGTCGAGACGAACTGCGGGATCGGCATCGGCCGCAGCGATGATGACTATCGGGCGCAGGGTGCCGAGGTTGTCGGCAGCGCCGAAGAGATTTTCAAACGCGCAGACATGGTGGTTAAGGTCAAGGAACCGCAGGCGGCGGAACGCAGGATGCTCCGCGACGGCCAGATTCTGTTCACCTACCTGCATCTCGCGCCGGACCCCGATCAGACCCGAGACCTGGTCGACAGCGGGGCCATCTGCATTGCCTATGAAACCGTGACCGATGCGAAGGGGCGGTTGCCGTTGCTGGCACCGATGTCGCAGGTCGCGGGCCGTATGTCGGTGCAGGCGGGGGCGCACTGCCTTGAACGCGCACAGGGCGGTCAGGGGATTCTGATTGGCGGCGTGCCGGGTGTGGCACCGGCCAAGGTCGTCGTCATCGGCGGCGGCGTGGTCGGTGAAAACGCGATCCAGATGGCCGTCGGCATCGGTGCCGACGTTACCGTGCTGGACCGCAATCTGGATGTACTGAACCACCTGTCGGAGCGTTTCGGCCCGGCGCTGACGACCATGTATTCGACAACGGCGACGCTGGAGCAGACAGTGCTCGATGCCGACATGGTGATCGGCGGCGTGCTGGTGAAAGGCGCGGCCGCCCCGAAGCTGGTCACCCGCCAGATGGTCGCCGCAATGAAACCGGGTTCGGTTCTCGTCGACGTCGCCATTGATCAGGGCGGCTGTTTCGAGACATCGAAGGCGACCACCCATGCCGAGCCGACATTCGTGGTCGATGACGTGGTGCATTACTGTGTCGCCAACATGCCGGGCGCGGTGCCGCGCACGTCGACGCACGCGCTCAACAACGCGACGTTGCCGTATACGCTGATGCTGGCGGACCGGGGCTACAGGGATGCCCTGCTGTCGAGCGAGCATTTTATGAACGGGCTGAACGTGATCGCCGGTAAGGTAACCGAGGAAGCCGTCGCACGGGATCTCGGATACGACTACGTGCCGGCGCGTGACGCGCTCGCGGCGTGACGTTTCAGACGTAAAGGATCTTCCCTAAGTAAACTCGGGCGGGGTGTTCGCATCCCGCCCTTTTTCTTTACCCGCCTTCGATGGGGGGGAAGACCACCACCTGATCGCCGTCGTTGAGGGTTTTCTCGCCGCGGTTTTCGGGCGATACCGGGTCACCGTTGACCAGTGTCATGAAACCCAGTTCCGGCTTCATGCCGATCATGTTCATGGCATCGGCCAGCGAGCCGCCGTCTTTCAGCGGGATGTCGCCCAGACCCTCGCGGTTCAGTCCCTTGTAGTCGGCAGCGTCAATGGAGACGAGTTGAAAACCTACCTTGATCACGTCAGGCAAGCTCCAGCCGGCTGAGGGTCTGTGTCGTCGGTTCCCCGTCGGGTGTCCATCCGCGCAGCTCGTAATATTCGGGCAGCATCTTGCCGATTTCCGCAACCTTGCCCTTGCCCGCACCGGACGGTGCCGGTTCTTCCATGACCCGTTTCGGCAGGGTGTCGTCGGCCATGGTGAAGCCGGCACGCAGATTGAACAGGCGTTCCATGTTCCAGATCCGCTCGCCGGTCTCGAAGAAACGATCGACTGACCATTCCCCCGGCAGCGCCCCGGCAAGCTGTGCCACCAGATCATCGACCTCCCACGCGTTACCGGCGAACAGGCAGACCCCGGTGGAGTCCCAGGCGGCGTTACGGTCCTGGGATTTCTTGACGATCTCGGCCTTTCCTTCGGTCCGGACATGGGCGAAGTCGTCGACAAACGGGCTGGCCCGCAGGTGGCACGCACCCCGGTTTGATGTCGCATAGGCGAGACCCATGCCCTGCATGGCGCGCGGATCGTAGCCCGGGAATTCCTGGCCCTTGACCGTCATCGACAGTTCCGGATGACCATATTTCTCACATATACGCTTGGCGCCGAGGCCGATATCCTTGCCGAAGCCGGTTGCCGTACCGGTGACTTCGGCGGCCCAGCAGAGCGCTTCGGCGGAGCCGAATTCGAGCGCCATACCACCGGTCTGTTCCTTGGTGATGGCGCCGATGTCATAAAGTTCCATCGCGGCGGCAACGCTGGCGCCGAACGAGATCGGGTCCATGCCGTGTTCGTTGCAGAGTGCGCTGGCATAGGTTGCGGCATCGATATCGTCGACGCCGCACATCGGCCCTACGGCGTAGATGCTTTCGTATTCGAGACCGCCCAGCGAGGTCTTGTAGCGTGGCTTGTCCTTCACCGAGAAATGCTCGGGATTGATCGTTGCGATCCGCCCACAGCCGATGGAACAGGCGAAACAGGCCTTGTTGGCCTGCACGTTCTTTTTACCGTCGGCGCGTCGCGGCGTATGGGCGGCCTTGACGTTGATCTGGTCGGTGCCTGCGAACTGCACGGCGCGGCAGTTCAGGGTCGGCACCGAGCCGTAGGCATTGGTGACGTCCAGCATCGCGTGCGTGCCGATGGTCGATAGCCGGGTGCGGGCAGCGTGCGGGTCCAGCTTGGCGCGGGCGGCATCGTTGGCTTTCCGGAACCGTTCCGGGTCGGCGACTTTGGTGCCGACGGTGCCGTATGCGGCAATCGCCTTGAGGTTCTTCGAGCCCATGACGGCCCCGACCCCGGAGCGCCCGGCGGCGCGGTCGCGGTCATTCATGACGCAGGCAAAGCGGCACAGGTTTTCCCCGGCGATACCGATCGAAGCGATCTTGATATTCGGGTTCTGATGCTTTGCGGTGATCTGGTCTTCGGTGTCCCACACGGTTTCACCCCAGATGAAATCGGTGGCGGGCAGGATGCGGACATCGTCATTTTCGATGTACAGATAGACCGGCTCCGGTGCCTTGCCTTCCAGGATCAGCATGTCCCAGCCGGCGAGCTTCAGGTAGGCACCGAACTGGCCGCCGGAATTCGAGCATGCGATGGCGCCGGTCAGCGCCCCCTTGGTGATAACCGAATAGCGTCCCCCGGTCGAAGCCCCGGTCGCGGTAAGCGGCCCGGTTGCAAAAATCAGCTTGTTGGCGGGGTCCAGCGGGTCGACCGACGGGTTCACTTCCTCGAACAGGTACTTTGTCCCGAGGCCGCGCTGACCCATGTATTTCTCCGCCCATGCCATATTGAGCGGTTCCGGCGTAACGGTACCGGCACTGAGATCGACCCTGAGAACCTTGCCTTGCCAGCCCATGCGGACACTCCTGATTTCAACGGATTGATACAGGACGGGGAGCCGTCCAACGCTGGTTTTACGCTACGACATATCCCCGGTGATGAAAAGCCGGGGCGGGGTCCAAAATGGCTTGGAAACTGATCGGAAGGCCGCTTATTGCTGTTTCGGCGGCTGGTTGACCTCGACCGGCGCACCGGCCAGACGGCGGCGCTGCATGAGCATCAGGTCCATTGTCGAGATGTGCTTGAAGATCGGCCGCGAGCCGATCCGGTAAAGCCGCACCATACCGCGTTCCATATCCGCGAACGACCGGCGCAGGTCGTCGAAGTTGCGCACTTCAAGGACGATGGCTTCGCTGTGATCGGCATTGAAAGCTTTCCAGCGGAATGTGGTGTTGGGCAGCTTCGGCGCTTCGAGCATGTGCATCCAGCCGATTTCACGTTCCTGCGGCGGGCCGAAGCGGTGCTGCATGTATTTGACGACGTCGGCGAAGTCGCTGGCCTTGAAGATGGCATAGACACGGCTGACGGTGCCGTTCTCATACCGCACGACGCCCTCACCCGGCAGAACGAAGGCCGTATCCGTGGCAAAGCTCGATGCGATGCCGGCCGGCCATTGCAGGTCCTTGAGGCAGAAAACGCTGCCGTGCAGGGCCCGTTCGATGCAGCTATCGGCGCTATGCGCCGCAGCGTCATAGGGCATGCCGATGATGCTGTCGCGTCCCATGACCAGGTCGATGTTGTTCAGGGGGGTGTCGCCGATTTTGGTCAGTTCCTGATCCGGGATACGGGCATCCGGGGACGTATAGCCGAGATCGAGTTTTTCTTCCGGCACGATCCGGTCGGATATCTTGTTGGCCAGGGGTTCCTCGTTCGTCACCTCGGGCGCGTCGGGTGCCCCGAAGCCGAAAATGTTTTCAAGAACGCGGTCCAGCAAGGAGTCGTCCAGCGGGTCCGGCGTCACGGCCTTGTGGTCACGCCCGATCGCGGCGTGGTTGCGCTGAAGCGGACGATGCGGTGCGCGTTCACGGATGACGGCTGCCTTCGGCTTTGGATCGGCGGTGGCGACTTCGATTGCCTCAGGTGCCGGTTGGGGAACGGTATTCAATGCCAGCAGCGGCTCACCCGTCGTCGAAAAAAGGCTGTCGCTCGGATTAAAGAGGTCACTTTCGGGGCGCGGCACCCAGGGGCCGATGGTGACAGGTATGTCAGCAGGTACGGGTTCCGCTGCGGGGGCCGGTTCAGATGAGCGTTCAGTTGCGTGTTCAGGTGCGGCAACGGCAGGTTCGATTTCAATCGGTGCCGTTGCCGGGGCGAGGGAATGGGCCGCCTCGGCCACGATGTGTTCAGGGCCAGACTTTACGTCAGCACCATCCGCAGCCTCGGCGATATTGTCGGTTTTCGGCTTGATCAGACCGGCAAGGTCATTGAACAGCCATGCAATCGGGTTCTTGAAGCCTTTGGATGTCGCAGCCGGTTCGGTAACAGCGGTTGAGGCGTCCGCTTCCGGTGTGCCTTGCGGGCTTTGCGGGGGGGCTGGCTTATGTGCGGTTTCCGCGGCGGCGATATCAATGATCGGCGCAGACGGTTCTTTCTGTTCGGCAGGGCGTTGTTCAATTTCAAGCTCCGGCTGGAAAATCCGAGCAAGGTCACTGAGCAACCACGACAGCGGGTTGCGGAAGCCGGATTCACGGGGCTTCGCGGGGGCATCCGGTTCGGCGGCTGCAACGGCAACGGGTTTGGATACGGGAGGCTCTGCCTCGGCGGTTTTTTCTGCCGGTTCAGGGGCTTTGGCTGCATCAGCCTCGGCGGTATCAGCCCTGTCGGCTCTCCCGGTTGGCGCCAGTGACGTCGTCGCGGTCTTCAGAAGCTTGCCGATGTCGCTGAGCAGCCATTCGATCGGATTACGGAACTGGCTTTCGGATGCCGTGGGCTCGGCACGAACCGTATCGCCCCACGTCAACGTGAGCGCGAGCGCAAGAACGCATACCGTCTTGTGCCTGATTCTTAACGTCAACCCCGACCCCTGTCGCCGCAACCTGCATTTCCGCAGACATTTTTGCTGTCAGTCACTTCGTTTATGCCACTATTTCCGGTAGTTGCAAACCGGTCATAGACGCCAATGTCCGCCCACGGAATCAGCCCATAAACTGCCTGATGCATCATTGCCCTAAACCCGAAGCGCGGAACATCTGCCGCGCTTGATCCCAGTCGCATCGCAAACCGCAGAATCATCCTGCGAATCCAGCGAATACTACTATATTTTGTTCAGGCTACATTAACCAAACACATTTTATGGAAAGGTTAACGGAATCGCGGATTCAGGCATTTTTGCAGTTCTGAGAGTCCAGCACCGCCACGGCGCTCATATTATAGATGCCGCGGGATGTGACGGCAGGGGATAATATATGAGCCGGTTGGGATACGCCGACCAGGATCGGTCCCACGGAAAGGCCGTCGCCGAGCATTTTCAGCAGGTTAAATGACGTATTCGCAGCATCGATGTTAGGGAATACCAGCATGTTCGCCGCACCGCTGAGACGGGCATGAGGGAAAATTCGTTTTCGGAGTTCGGAATCAAGGGCTGTATCGCCCTTCATTTCGCCTTCGACTTCGAAATCCAGATCCTTGTCCATCAAAAGCGCCATGGCGGCACGCATCTTGTCGGCGGACTCGCTTTTGCCGCTGCCGAAATTGGAATGCGAGAGCAGGGCGACCTTTGGAGTCATGCCGAAGCGCTTCACGGTTTCCGCGCCCAATTCCGTCATCTCGGCGATTTCCTCCGGTGTCGGATCAGGGGTCACGTGGGTGTCGCACAGGAAATACGTACCCTTGTTGAGGATCAGGGCGCTCATGGCGCTGACGTCGCAAACCCCCCTGGCGCGGCCGATGATGTCGAGGACGTATTTCAGATGCCATTCATACTGGCCGTAGGTGCCGCAGATCATGGCGTCCGCTTCCCCCCGCTTGAGCGCCAGCGCGGCAATCGCCGTGGTGTTGGTGCGGATGATCGTCTTGGCCTCATCCATGGTGACGCCTTTGCGCTCGGTCAGTTCGTGATACAGGCTCCAGTATTCATCATAGCGGGGGTCGTCGAGCGGGTTGGTGATACCGAAGTGAATGTCCGGCGTGATCCTGAGCCCCAGGCGTTCGATACGCTTGGCAATCACGTCCGGGCGCCCGACCAGATGGGGCCGGGCCAGCCGGTCGTCGACAAGGGCCTGCACGGCACGCAGCACACGTTCGTCCTCGCCCTCGGCAAAGATAATGCGGCGCGGATCGCGGCGGGCATGTTCGAGGATCGGCTTCATCAGCATGCCGGAGCGGAACACGAAACCGGCGAGTTTTTCGCGGTAGGCGTCGAAATCGGGGATCGGGCGTGCGGCGACGCCGGTATCCATCGCGGCCTTGGCGACGGCGGGGGCGATTTCGGAAATCAGCCGGGGATCGAACGGTTTCGGGATCAGATATTCAGGTCCGAAAACAAGACGCTCACCCGCATAGGCATCGGCCACGCGCTCGGAGCTTTCAGCCATGGCCAGATCGGCGATGGCCTTCACGGCGGCCTGCTTCATTTCCTCGTTCACATCCGTGGCGCCGCAGTCGAGTGCGCCGCGGAAAATGAACGGGAAGCACAGGACGTTATTGACCTGATTGGGATAATCGGACCGGCCTGTGGCCATGATGACATCCGGATTGGCGGCCTTGGCGACGTCGGGATCGATTTCGGGGTTGGGATTGGCAAGCGCTAGGATGAACGGTTTCGGGTCCATCTTCCTGACCATGTCGGCGGTCAGAATGCCGGCGGCGGACAGCCCCAGGAAAACATCCGTGTTATCGACAACGTCATCCAGCGTGCGCAGATCGGTTTTCTGCGCATAGCGTGATTTGCGGTCGTTCATCTGTTCTTCGCGGCCTTCGTAGACGAGACCGACCTGATCGACGAGCCAGACATTTTCCGGTTTGACGCCCATTGAAACCAAAAGATCAAGACACGCGATCCCCGCCGCGCCGCCCCCGGTAGAGACGAGCTTGACGTCCTCGAACTTCTTGTTCTGCAGGCGAAGTCCGTTGAGGATCGCGGCGGCGCAGACAATCGCCGTGCCGTGCTGATCGTCATGGAATACCGGGATGTTCATGCGCTTGCGGAGTTCTTCCTCGACGATGAAGCACTCGGGTGCGCGGATATCTTCCAGATTGATGGCGCCGAACGTGGGTTCCAGCGGGGCGATCACTTCCACCAGCTTGTAGGGGTCGAGTTCGTTCACCTCGATATCGAAACAGTCGATATTGGCGAATTTCTTGAACAGGACCGCCTTGCCCTCCATCACCGGTTTCGATGCTTCGGCGCCGATGGGGCCAAGGCCAAGCACGGCCGTGCCGTTGGTGATGACGGCGACAAGATTGGCGCGATTGGTCAGTGCATAGGATTCCATCGGGTCATCGACGATCGCCGTACAGGCGGCTGCGACACCGGGCGAATACGCCAGCGCCAGATCGCGCTGCGTGGCCAGGGGTTTTGTCGGCTGTATCTGGAATTTCCCGGCAGGGGCCTGCCGGTGGTATTCCAGTGCGCGTTCGTCGAGACTTTTATCGGACACGATGATTGCCCTCCCACTTACACAGATTATTCATTTTTACTAGGTTGATCCGTTGCTGCCGCCGGGGCAACCGGAATTAGAAGGTTTCTTGCAACTTGTGACCCGGGGGCGGCAAAGTGTCGCCGTAAGTCCAGGCAGAAGAATGCAGACATGTCCATTGAAGTCCCGTTCGTCATCGGCCATCGCGGTGCGGCCGGCCTCGCCCCCGAAAACACACTGGTCAGTTTGCGCCGCGCGCGCATTGAAGGTGCCCGCTGGGTGGAATTCGATGTCATGCTGAGTGGGGACGGTGTCGCCCTCCTGTTTCATGACGATACCCTGAACAGGACAACGAACGGCAAGGGGCTCATCGCCAAACACGATTTTTCGGACCTCAGGGAACTGGACGCCGGTAGCTGGTTCAACGCGACGTTTGCCGGAGAGCGTATCCCGAGCTTTGCCGAAACCATTGATGTGCTTGCCGCAGAAGGACTGGGCGCCAACGTCGAGATCAAGCCGACGCCCGGTCTGGCCCGTGAAACCGCCGAGGCGGCCTGCCGGATGATCATGGAAAACTGGCCGGATTCCATGCCGCTGGTAATCTCCAGTTTTGAGAAGGACGCCATGGCCGTGGCCCGTGACATGCTGCCAGACCGTGACCGGGCCATGCTGTTCAATCGGTTGCCGAAGAACTGGCAAAGCGTCGTCGGGAAACTGGATTGCAACGCCGTGCATGTATCGAATCGATCCGTAACCGAAAAGGTTGTGGAGGCGGTGCGGACGCAGGGGCTGCCGGTCAGGGTATATACGGTGAACGATCCGCTGCGTGCCGAAACCCTCAGGGAATGGGGTGTTTCCTCGGTATTTACCGATCGTCCCGACCTGATCCGGGATTGATCCGTGATCGCCCATTGCGTCGGCTGGGACTTTCCGTAACGATGAACATGGAAGCGGAGAGGCAGTTTCATCATCTCCGCGTGATCAATTGAGCGGAACACGTCCTTGAACGGCATCTTTTTTGCCATCGTCGCCATTGCCTTTGCCGTCGCGGCTTATCGACAGGTGACATTCACGCCCCCCGTTGACGGCAGCGATGCAGATGCGCCGATGGCGGCACTCGGCAAGGCAATGATCGGCACTGCCGGCGATGCGGTGACGCTGGCCATCGGGCTTGTCGGTGTCATGGCGCTGTTTCTGGGGTTGATGAAAGTCGCTGAACGGGCCGGTCTTCTGCTGGTCGTCGCCCGCACCCTGCAGCCGTTGATGTCACGCCTGTTTCCCGGTGTTCCTGCCGATCATCCGGCGATGGGGGCGATGATCATGAACCTGTCGGCCAACGTGCTGGGGCTCGGCAATGCCGCGACCCCGTTCGGGATCCGCGCCATGGAGCATCTGGACACCCTGAACGGCGACAAGGGCAAGGCGACCGACGCCATGATCCTGTTCCTGGCGATCAACACGTCAAGTGTGACTCTGCTGCCGACAGGGGTCATCGCGCTCAGGGCCGCTGCCGGGTCCGCCGATCCGGCGGGGATCGTGCCGACGACGCTGTTTGCGACGCTGGTGTCGACCACGGTGGCGATTGTCAGTGCGAAATTGTGTGCGAGGCTGTTTGCCAAATCGGCGCCGCCCGCCATCGCGCCGGACAGCGCCGCCTATGCCGACGCAAAAGCATCGTCAGAGACGGAAACCGAGGACCTGCCGCCCGCACCGGGCGAGGGCTATCCCGCCTGGGTCTCGATGCTTGCGCTCGGTGTCGTGCTGACGCTGGTCCCGCTGACCATTGTTTACGGCCGCGCCTTCGCGCCCTGGATCGTGCCCGGGCTGATGATCGGTTTTCTGGGACTGGGTGTGTGGAAGAAAGTCCCGGTCTATGAATGCTTCGTTGACGGTGCCAAGGACGGCTTCAATGTCGCGCTCAGGATCATTCCATATCTGGTGGCGATCCTCGTTGCCGTTTCGATGTTCCGCAATTCCGGTGCGCTTGAACTTCTGATCACCCCGCTGGGCGCCGTGACGGAACTGGTCGGTCTGCCCGCCGATGCGCTGCCGATGGCGCTGTTGCGGCCATTGTCCGGGTCCGGTGCCTACGGCATTCTGGCCTCGATCATCAATGACCCGGCGGTCGGCCCCGACAGTTATACCGGATATCTGGTCTCGACATTCCAGGGTTCGACCGAAACCACCTTTTATGTGATCGCCGTCTATTTCGGCGCTGTGCAGATCCGCCGCCTCAGGTATGCGCTGATCCCGGCGCTCAGTGCCGACCTGGCCGGTATCGCCGCTGCGGTCTTCATCGTTGCGGTTCTTTACGGCTGATGGCAAATCCGCTCGCCCATCCCGTGGATCCGACGCCACGCCCGCCCGGCGACAACGGCCATCGCAGCGGGGGTGCCCGTGATTCCGACTCCCCGGGCAAGGCGATTATCTGCGCACTGGCAGGCGGTGCGTTTCTGACCCTCAACGACGGCTTCGTGAAATCGCTGGCGGCGGATTACCCCGTGGGGCAGGTGTTGGCGCTGCGCGGTGTCTTTATTTATCTGATGATCTACATCTTTGCGATACGCCAGGGCGGTGTTCATACAGCATGGCAGATCAAAAGCTGGAAAGGTCAGAGCCTGCGCGGGTTCTGTGTGGTCGGGAGTTCGTTCACGTTCGTCACCGGTCTCTATTATCTGCCGCTCGCCGATGCCATTGCCATTTCTTTCGCCGGCCCGCTTTTCGTGACCCTGATGGCCCCGCTGATGCTAGGAGAGCATGTCGGCTGGCGGCGCTGGGTGGCGGTGCTTGTCGGCTTCGTCGGCGTGCTGGTGATCGTTCAGCCCGGTTCAAGCGCGTTTCAGTGGTTTGCCGTATTCCCACTGGCGGCATCGTTTCTGGGGGGCATGCGCGATATCATCACCCGCAAGATGGCGGCCAGTGAAACCTCCGTCGCGGTACTGTTCGTGACTACATCGGCGGTCGTCGCCGCGGGCTTCGTGTCGTACTTCTTTACCGACTGGAAGCCGGTCGAAACCCAGCACATCAAATACTTCGTCGGCAGCGGGCTTCTGATCGGGATTGCGCATTACCTGATCATCGAATCCTTCCGGCTCGGCGAGGCGGCACTGGTTTCACCGTTCAAATACGGCAACGTGCTCTGGGCGGTGTTGTTCGGCTATCTGATCTTCGGTGATCTGCCGGACAGTTCGACGATGCTGGGGGCACTGATCGTGACGCTCTGCGGGATATACATTCTGCATCGCGAACGCTTGCGTGCACGGGCGGCACGCGAACGGAAAGCGCAAACCTCCTGACCGCGACGGTTACTTGATCGAGATATCCAGCGGATTGCAGAAGGTATCGCCAAAGCGGGCCCGCAGTTCGATACAGGCGTTTTCCGCAGCCTCACGGCTCGGGAAAGGCTGGGCATACAGATCGACGAAGGCGGGGCGGTTTTCCTGTGCCGGTGTTACCGGGAACTCGGCTTCGATATTGCCGAACGCGTCGGGAAGCGCGTCACGGATCGCCTGCCATGCCGCGCGGGCTTCATCAGCCGAACCGAACGAAGCCAGCAGCACCCGGGCCTCAATTCTGCCCTGAACGTTTTCTCCGATGACAAAATCCTCACCGTTAAGGATGGTGCCGTCCTTGTTGATGACGACTTCGCGGGCCGGCACCGCCGGTAGTTGCAGCCGTTCCAGCTGCTCCGGATCGACCCTGAGCTGATACGTGCCGGGCCTGATGAATTCGAGCAGGTAAAACCCGTCATACTGCGAACGGACTTCCTGGACGACGTCGCCGGCACCGTTCAGCAGCTGGACAAGGACTTCGGCGACCGGCTCGGACCATTTTTCATTCTGGCGGTAAATCACCCCGTCGATTTCACCGGTCGTCACCACGGCGAAATCGACATGACCGGGCACGCCGGGCCGCAGCGTCACTTCCACGCCTTCGGGTGTGGGAATCCAGAACGGATCTTCAAGCGTGCCCTTGTCGATGCCGAACTGGACCGGCTCGTAAGTATCCAGCGAGGTGATGAACGCAATCCCGTCAGGGTTGGTTTGCTGTCTCAGTTTGGTGCGGCCGGATTCGAAGCTGACACCTTCAAGCGGTTCATCGACCCCTTTTGTGAATTTGCCATCACCGTCCAAATCAAGGAAGACGCGGGCCGTCATGGTGCCGCGTTCGGCGGTTGCTTTGGACGCCACACGCAGGCCGCCGTCGGCGGCATCCTTGCCCCATGAGTAGGAGAGCTTGAGCTTGGCTGAATAGTTGCCTTCCGTGTCATAGGTCCCTTCGACACCGGCGGCGACAATATCCAGATCAGTGTTGACCCCGCCCGTGTAGGAAGTCAGTGCCGATCCGGAAAGTTCCCGCGATATACCGGCACGGGCATTGAAGCGGGAACTGAGTTTCCAGTCACCCGACAGGGCAGCCGTCGTGAAACTTGGCTCCGGCATGACGTTGTATCCAAGCTGGCCGCGGGTTCTGACATTCCCAATGGACCCGCCGATCTGCAGTGTGCCGCCCAGCGTTTCGGTATCAGCGGTTTCCGACGGGTCGGTGATGACGAGGTTGGCCGTATTCGAGATCGAGGCCCGGCCAATCGCGCTAGACAGCCGGTTCTGGATCGTTGTCGTCTTGTCGCGTGATTTGTAATTTTCATGGGTAACGTTCACGGCATACGGGATATGCGGCAGGAAATCCGCGCGGATCACGCCGTCCATCCTGAGCCGGCTCTCGCTTTCCAACGGGTCGTTGACGTTGTTGTATTCCTCGCTCAGGAAGTCATTGAGGATCGTGTGCTCGCCGATCAGGCTGATCCCGAACAAACGTGTTTGTGCAGAAATCGTTCCGGCCCAGCCGCCGGAGACATCCTTGGTCAGGTCGGTGCGGACATAGACCGGGCCCAGCGAGGTGACGACATTGGTGCCGGTATAGACCTTGTGGCCGCCTTCAAACGGGATGCTGGCCAGATTGGCGCCGATCGAAAGATTCTTGTTGATGCCGTATTTATACTGGGTGGTATAGCGTGACTTGCCCTGGAAACCATCCGTGTTGGCATCCTCGTCGTCACCGGTCAGGGTCAGACGGTCCTGCTGGTTGAAGGACACATTGTATGAATGCGACCCGGGCTTGATCTGATCGGGACCGACCCTGATCTGCTGGATTTCCTCGCGCTGCTGTCCCTGCGGTCCATAGAACACGAGCTTGATCACGTTGACGCCGAACAGCAGCGGTACATCTTCGAATAGATACCGCCCGTCATCCTGGGATTCCCGGAAGTCGAGCAGGGTCTCGTTTCTGTACAGTTCCACTTCCCAGCCGAGTTGCAGGTCGCCCTGAAGCGTGATGCGGTCAAATTCGGTTTCGTTGCCGACCGGTGTGTTGGAAACAACGAAACCGCGGCCGGTCCTGGTACGGGTCATATGGGCGATCTGCGGGCCGAAAACATCGCCGACGGAAAATTTCGTTGCATCGAGCTTGCCGAGCAGGCCGCCCTTGACGTCTTGCCGGCCAAGTTTGATACGCGCGGTATTTATCTGCTCATCCTGATTGCCCGACAGGAAAATGTCGGCGTTGAGCTTGGCAAAATCAGCCGTCGCCAGGGTCGTGTAATTCCGTTGCAGTGTCGGGCCGTCGTCGCTCGAACTGACCGTGAAGTCGAGCGTGGTGTCGGAAACCGGCCACGTGACCCATTTATATGGCACGTCCAGTTTCGGATAATCGCTGTCCGGCCCGCCGCGCTGACCGAAAATCCGTTTGCGTCGCTGGTCGCGTTCCAGCCGGGCTTCGATCGGCAGGGGTTCGCGTGATTCAATGTTCAGGATCAGGTTCGGAATATCATATTCGATGTCGATGGGGAACCAGTTCGCCAGCGTTCGCACATCGACGTAGATATCGTCAGGCAACTGCTCGACAAAGGCGGGATCGACGGGGCGGACCTCCCCGGCAATCACGACCTGGCTGGCGGCGAGATCAAGCGAGAATAGCCTGTTCTCGTCAAGGAACCAGCCTTGTGCACGTCCGTTTTCAGCATCGACAGTGATGGGAAACTCCAATGCTTCAACGATATCAGTCAACGGCAGGATCAGACTGCCCTGCTTGGGGAAACCGAAAATTGCGTCGCGCAGAACGATCCTTCCCAGGGTCATCCGCAGGATCAGCAATTCTTCATCGCTGCGCTCGGCAGCTTTAAAGGGGGTTTCGGCGTCCGGGACCTGGGCGACATAGGATGAAACGTCCAGGGTGGACGAATATTTCACCGCTTTTGCCAGGCTGGGAGCAGGTGCAAAAAGAAAGGCTGCAATGAAAATCATTACAGCCAGCACAACAGGTCCGGAGACGGATTTATCCGGGTAGGTTTCGGATATGGACAACCGGCCCGCCAGAGGCAGGACGTTTGCAGTCTCTGTTGTGTGCCGCGGGTACGGTGTCGCCACCGCGCCGGGATGCGGCACGCTTTCCTTTTGCAACCTCAAACGAACTCCCATCATGTTCGTTGACTGAGCAATGCACCTTCAACGTGCCGGCCACGGTCTCCGGGAGGTCGACACGGGCCCCGAAGGGCGCGTCTCCCGTACGCCTGTCCATTCGCCATGGAGGAGAAGGGACAGGCGTTTCATGCGGCCGACGATCACA
Source organism: Rhodospirillales bacterium (assembly GCA_040218645.1). Taxonomy (GTDB): domain Bacteria; phylum Pseudomonadota; class Alphaproteobacteria; order Rhodospirillales; family Casp-alpha2; genus UBA4479. Next base: position 111,088 of record JAVJQZ010000016.1, on the reverse strand, counting down.
GTTTGCGGCGGGTTTGGTTAAGGGCCGATTAAGGCTTTTGGCCAAGTTGTCAGGTTTCTGTAAGGTTTTGAAAAACTTCATTTTTTTAGAATCTGTCATGTTTATGTCAGTAATCATCTGTACATACCGTCCTCACGCTACGAGATCGGGCTGAACAGCTCATTTGTTATGTCATTTTTTTCCCGGCAAACCGGGTTTGAGTAAAGGAAACGTTGAAATGAAGATCAGAACAATCCTCACGGTTGCCGCTCTGGCCGCCATCGTTGTTGCTCCCGCCTCGGTCAAGGCCGCCAGCGACACCGCATCCGCTTCGGCAACCATTGCTGCTGCCGTCACCGTCACCAAGGTCAGCGACCTTGAATTCGGCCTGATCTCGCCGACGGGGACTGCCGGTACGGTAACGATCTCCGACGCCGGTGCACGGACAGGCGATGCCAACGTCGTGCTGCAGGCCGGTGATACGCCGTCGCAGGCATCGTTCAGCGTCGCCGGCGCCAACAGCCAGGCGATCACGGTAACGATCCCGTCCACCGCAACCCTGACGGGCACTGGAACGGATATGACGGCAACGCTCAGCCAGACCGATGCCGGTGCACAGACCCTCGACGGGTCGGGTGCCTTCACGGTTGACGTCGGTGCGACGCTCGCCGTTGGTGCCAACCAGGGCGCAGGTGCATACTCCGGCAGCTTCAACGTGACGGTTGTTTACAACTGATCATGCCGAGACCGAACGTTATCGGTTCGTCATTGTAAAAGCCGCCCGGGAAATTACGCCCGGGCGGTTTTTCATTTCGGCGTTAACCTCTTGTTCGGAAAAACTTAATACGTTTCAGGGTACGCGGTTTTTATTGGCCCGATTTATGTTTTGATGTATTGTCGGCTTGTACGGGTCGAGGGTGAAGCATTGAAGAGCAGACGTTTCAGAATTGTCAGTGCGATTTGCGCAGCCGGCGTAGCAGGCAGCTTCGCCGGTTTTGATGCGTCCTCGCTGCAGGCCGGGACGTCCCGCGACACGGCCTTCGTCTCGGTCACGATTCAGGCGGCGGCCCAGGTCGGTCTGGTTACCGTAACGCCGGTTACCGCATCATCGAAGGGCGGCATTCCAACGATCCCCATCAGCACAACATCACGGGTCGGCTTCGGGTCTGCCGGTGGCAATGATGGTGCTGATGACGGTAGCACGGGTGGCGGCGGAACTTCGGGCGGCGCCGGTACGTCCTCCGGAACCTCCTCGACTCCGGAGGAGGCTGCACGGTCCTTTGCCGCCCGCGGGGCATCGCCGTTGTCGATCGGCAACGGCTCGGCCGTTGCGGTGGCCGGTGCACCAAACCAGACATTCAACGTCATCCTTCCCAGCAGTGCCTCTTACGCGGACGGCGGCAATGTCGTCAGCCTGAGCGGGTTCCAGCACAGCGCCGGGGCCACACCGGCACTCGGCAGTAACGGCTCCGGAACTTTCAGCATAGGTGCCGCCGTGGCAACGGCGCCTGGCGGAACGGGTGGCGCAGCCGCAGGTCAGGGAACCGGCGGGGCCAATGCAAGTACAGGGGCAAATACAGGGAATGACAATGCTGCAGGAGGTAATGCGGCGAATGGACAGCAGACGGTACTGGCAGCGGCGTTTACACAGCGCTCGCCGTTCGTGAACATCGTCGTATCCTATAACTGAGGCACCGCACCTCTGCGGGCCATAATCCAGAAAGAGAAGAGGGTCCGAAGCCAATGTCGCGAGAATTGAACAGCGCCCGTATGACGGCGCCGCGTGGGGTCTCCGGAGGACTGCTGGGATTGATGACGGCGGCGCTTGCAGTGTCTTGCCTGGCGTTTGCCCAGCCTGCCCAGGCGCAAGGCGCGGGCGATCTTGTCGTATCACCGACCCGTGTCGTACTTGAAGGCCGGACCCGTTCGGCCCAGATGGGGCTGGTCAACAAGGGTTCTGAAACCGCGACGTACCGGATTTCCGTCATCAACATGCACATGGGTGAAGACGGCAATATGACCGAGGTCGCGAAACCGGTCGGCGATCAGCAATTCGCCGACGATCTGTTCCGCTATTCTCCGCGTCAGGTGACGCTGGAACCCGGCGCATCACAGGCGATCCGGCTTCTGCTGCGCAAGCCCAAGGATCTGCCGGACGGTGAATACCGTTCTCACATGATGATGCGGGCGGTGCCCGACAACACGGGCCAAAGCGTCGAAAGTACCGGCAACAATGCTTCTGTCCGCCTGATTCCGGTGTTCGGGATCGCGGTGCCGATCATCGTCCGCCACGGCAAGGTCTCGTACGATATGTCGCTCAGCGATATGGCGTTCGTGCCGGGTACGGCTGAACAGCCTTTGCCGAAAATCCGCTTCAAGCTGAACCGGACCGGAAACCGTTCATCCTATGGGGATTTGACGGCGACGCTGAACGCGGACGGCAAGGAGGTCGTGCTGTCGCAGATTTTCCGTCTTGCCGTTTATACACCGAACCCGAGCCGGACCGTCGAAATGACCCTGCGCGTACCGGATGGCGTGAAACTGTCGGGCAACACCCTCAAGGTCAGCTACAAGGCCATATCCGACGAGGGCGGGAACCTGCTGGCCGAAGGCTCAACCGTTCTTCCCTGAGTCCGGGCATCTCATCAATGAAGGTTGAGTTACTGTTGACGGCTGTCATCGCCGGACCGGCGGTGTTGTGCCCGTGGGCATATCGAATCAAAGATATTCCACGACATACGTGAACGTATTCTCGTCGTTGTAGTTCCCCTTGCTCTGATCCGTGCCGATATGCAGCGTGGCACCGATATTGATGGTCTTCTTGCCCTGGTTAGAAAGACGCACGGGGTTGGTCTGATCCATCGTGAAATTGTCGATGGTCAGGTAGTTGTTGGATGTTCCCTTGCGGATCGTGATCGACGACGGCAGGGTGATGATCACATAGGCTCTGGGTTCGCCGGTGATCAGAAAGCGGGCACGCCGGACGGTTCCGCCGAAGTTGGTGATGCTGCCGGAGAAGGAAACAGTGTCGGAATCCGGGCTGAGGATCACGGTGCCGCCACCATCGATCGAGGCGGCAAATTCGCCGAATTTCATGTCCCGTTTCAGTTCCAGCGTGATGGCAACCTGCGTTGTTGCCGGGGCGGATGTGACGGTGCACAGCATCGCCACAAGGACAGGCAAAAGCAGCCATGTCCGGATCCTTTTCAGGATAATGAAGCCGAAACAGCGTTTCGTCATTTTCAGAACTTTCTTAACGGCTTCAGGAACTGGCCTGAAATCCGAATATTGATACAAGCAGGAAGCGAATGGCTTTGAAAGCCCAGCACATTTTCAGATTCTCACACCATGAATTCGCTTTGCTTCTGTCAAAGCGAAAGCCGGGGTGTCAGGTTCTCAGGAAGTCCGGAATGCCGGAAATCCGTTTTTTTCAGGAAGCCCTTCAGGGGCCGGTCTGCATGGTATCTCGCATCAAAGGTATTCCACGATATACGTAAACGTATTCTCGTCGTTGTAGTTACCTTTTTTCTGATCCATGCCGATATGCAGCGTGGCACCGATGTTGATGGTTTTCTTGCCCTTGTTCGAAAGGCGAACTGGGTTTGATTTATCCATCGTGAAATTGTCGATCGTCATATAGTTGTTTGTTGAACCCTTGCGGATCGTGATCGACGACGGTAACGAGACGATCACATAGGCATTTGATTGGCCGACGATCTGGAATCTTGCGCGCCGGACATTCCCGCCGAAATTGGTGATGCTGCCGGACCAGGAAACGCTGTCGGATGTCGGGCTGAGAATTACCGTGCCGCCGCCCTCGACGGAGGCGGCGAATTCTCCGAACTTCATATCCCGCTTGGGTACCAGTGTGATGGCTATGGCGGTTGCCGCAGAATGCGGGGTCAGGAAGGAAACGCACACACCCAGGACGATGACCCGTAACCAGTTGCCTTTGTTCCTAAAAATAGACTTCAGCATGCCTTGCCATTCCATTCGTAAACGATGCTGTTTTATAGCAGCGGTGGATGACATAAGCCTGACGGCGTCGAATAAAAGCCACTCAGAAACCTTCGGCGATATCGCTGAGGTCTGTCTCGTCCAGAATATCGATCTTACGGTCCCTGTCGCCGCCGATCAGGCCGTCCTTGCGCAATCTCGAGAACGTTCTGCTGACGGTTTCAGTGGTCAGGCCGAGAAAATCGCCAATATCATCGCGGCTCATCGGGACATCGACGGGATTGGTGGGCACGCCGCGCTCGCCGGCACGCCGGGACAACATGAGGAGGAACGTGGCGACCCGCTCATGTGCGGTTTTCCGCCCCAACAGTAGCAATTGACCCTGTACTTCCGCCAGTGCTTCGGATGCCATTTCATGCAACCGCCGGTCAAGATTGGGGATTGAATGCGCGAGTTTTTCGAGTTCACGCCGCTCCATGCGGCAGAGTGACGCATGGGTGACCGCTTCGACGCTGCTCGGGTTCATGGTGGCCCTGGCAAGACCCAGAAAATCACCCGGGAACAGAAAGCCGATGATCTGGCGACGGCCATCCGGCAGCAGCTTGAAACATTTGAGGCAACCCGACGTGACCGAAAAGATATGGGTTTCCGGCTCACCTTCATCGACAAGGTGATCGCCCGGCATCAGCGAAATGGTTTTCATGGCCCCGCCGAACTTCGACAGTTCTGCCGGTGCCAGTGCCCCGCATACGGCATGCTCACGTACCTGACATGCCGCGCAGGGGCTTTCCGTACCCTCATCACGTGGAATCGCGGGCTTCAGAACAGGCTTATTCTGCGATGTTCCCGGCATCTGGGATGCAACTCCCCTCAAGCTTCGGTTGCCCCATCCTAATTAACAATGGCGGCAGTTTCCAGCACAGCGTTAATGGGATACCAGGAGCGGCACGTCTGCCTTTGCCATGACATTTCGTGTAACGCCACCGAACATGTATTCGGCAACGGCACTGGTGCCATAAGCCCCCATCACGAGCAGGGCGTGGCCGTTCTCCCGGGCGGCATCCAGAAGATGGTCGGCAATGCCGCTTTTGTCCGACAGGACAGTACGGGAAGTTGCTTCGATATCATGTAACTTCAGATACTTAACGACATCGACCGGGTTCACCTTGTCCCCGGGGCCGGTGATGATATGGACAATTTCGACCTTCCCGGCGGACTGCATCAGCGGCACGGCATTGCGGATGCTCTGTGCGGATTCCCTGGATCCGTCCCAGGCAACAGTGATATGTCCCCCGATAACCGGTCGTGGATACCGGCATGTGATCAGCACGGGCCGGGCCGTATCCAGGAGCGCGGCTTCCAGGGCCGTGCTGTCCAGGCCACCGCAGTCATCATCAGGTACACCGATCACGATCAGGTCGTAAAGCCGGCCCCGTTCGGCAATTTCGCGATTTTCGTGGCCGGTGATGCTTTCTCTGGTGATCGTGAAACCGTTGGTTCCACGAACCTCGTCCGGCCTCGCCGTGGGTAGATTATCGGTCCGTACCGCCTGATCGATCATGGCATAGAAATCGTGCCGGCGTTGATCGGAGCGTTCATTCATCTCGCTGATCAGGCCTTCGATGATGTTGGCGGGCGGGGCATCGAGAACAGGGTAGAAGTTGTGTGCAGCAGGCGGCGTGAATTGCATCATCGCCGTCAGGGCGTCAAATCGTTTGCCGAGTTCTATCGCCGTCGTCAGCACGGTCTTGCTCTCGGCACCGCCGTCTACGATCGCCATGATCGATCTGATATCCACACCTGTCTCCCCGGGGGGTCATATGTTCTGACCTGCCCGAGGGCAAGCCGCCTGCATCCTCGTATATTGAGAGGCGCGAAAAGCGGCGCATTGATTTACATCAATATGAAAATCTAGAACTGATATCGGATACCGGCGCGGAATTCATGGGCGAACAGGTCGTCATATTTCGTCGCCGTGGTTGAAGCCCCCGTGGAGAAACTGCCGTCCTGTTCGTACTGACCAAGATTAATGAACCGGTAACCGACATCGAGGCTCATTTGATCGGTAATCCGGGTTGCGACACCGGCCATCGCGGCGTAGGTCAGATTGTAGACTTGGGTGCCGCGCTCGGTGGTGCCGCCTGCGGTCATGCTGTCGGTATCAAGCATGGAAATGCCGACACCGGCACCGACGTAGGGCGTGAAAGTGTCGCTGCCCAGCCATTCATGGGCTTCATGGATATCGTAATACAGGTTGAGCATGGCGCTCATGCTTTCAACCTCGCCGGATATGCTGTTCCCGGCCCCGTCACGGCCGTCGAGATCCATGGGTGAGCGATAGCTCAGCATACCCTCGACGCGGACCTGTTCCTCGACATGCGTGCCAACACCTATGCTGAGGGTGCCGGTGTCCTGCGTTTCACTTTCCAGATGCGGTCCGTTTCGCCCTTTGCCGTCGGGATTGGACGTCATCACATAACCGGTGTCGATCCGCAGGTAGGGCTGGAACAGAGGCTCAGTCCTCGACGCGGCCTTCATCGGCATGGTGTCGGCGGGTTTGTCCTGATCGGTGGCTGGGGGTGTCTGTTGTGCCGCGCTGGCGGGTGCTTCAACATCACCGCCAGCCTTCGCCGCCGCCGGCACGGCTTTGGCCGGAGCTTCAGGCACCGGTTTCGGTTCGGGTTTGCTGACGACGGCAGGCTCGGCCTTTTTCATGGGGTCACGGGACGCTGCGGTGGGTTGGGCGGGCACCATCTTGGTGCCGCTGTCACGCAGTTCCTTTTCGGTGGCCAAATTGCTTTCGTCGGCGCCGGCCACTTCGATGTGATAGGTGAAGGTGAAATTGTCCTTGATGCGGTCCGCTGCACTGGAAGTGCCGGCTGTCGTGATCGCCGCCGTGCCCAGTGCGAGCGCCGCAAATTGCCCAGTAAGTCTCATTATAACCCCGTTGTCCCAGTCTCCGGGGCGCCCGAACATCAGGGCATCCCATAGCTTCACAATCGCCTGAAGACGTAAAAACGTGGTTAACGGAACTGAGGTTTATTTAAACCATACGGGATTGGCGCAATCGGGCCGTCGATCAAAGATCGAGCGTAAAGGAATCGCTGTCATGGCTGTTTCGGATGTCGCATTTGATTCTTGCAGGCGATGCATCACTGCTTTCAAGCCGGATGATGCTGTCGCGAGCAGCATGCCATTTGCCGACATCGACGACGGAAGAATCGAGTTTGGCACCATCGTCACTTTCAACGCTCACGTTCAGGTTTGCCGTGCTGCCGCCGGCGCGGGTACGTACATGAAGCACGATATTATTCTCATCCTGATCGGCAAGGCGAACGGCGAGGATCTGCGGTGAGTTCTGATTGGGTAAGTCACACCGGACGACATTGCCTTCGTGTGCGACTTCACCGCATTCAGCAACCAGTTGAGCATACAGAGGCCGGTCTCCGGAAAGGTCCTCAACCAACTCGGAACACGTAACCTGTTCTCCAGTGGGTACAGGGACTGCATCGCTGGCGAAAGCCTCTACCGCATCGAGACCGACAATGTCTTTCTGATGTCCATTCAGGATTGTGAGTCGTAAAAACTTCGCTGGTGCAGGGGTGTCCAGAACGATGATCCGGCATAATCCCGAGCCTTCTCCTGCCGCAACGGCATCAGCCCATGCCGATGGGTCTGGGGAAACGTCATCGAGTTGACCGGCCCAGATTTGTTTGAAGTTTTCACCATCATCGGAAACGGCAATGTTCACATCGGACGCCGGAGCCAGCGGGTTTTGATGCAGCTTGATGCTCTCGACGAGAACGCGCTCGCGTAATGCCCACGCAAGTACGCAGGGTTGATTTTCGCTGATGTGTGTGTGCCACCAATGTTCCGGCACGCGGATCGTGCCATCGGTGAGCAATGCCGGATCACCGAGAGCATCATCAGGTTGTGCGATTAGGGATGCGCCCTGACCCGGGGCCAGTAACGAGCGTGAACGATACTTTAATTCGATAGATGCGATTTCTATCTCGCCTGTCGGCGTGTCCAGAGGGTCGCCACCCACGAAACTCAAGCAGATATTGCCGCTTCTGTTCTCGCGAAGTAATTCCTGGATCGGGCCATAGCAGTAACGGGCCATGTTTATGCCCATTTCTTCGGTGTTCGAGCCGCAGAAACTCCACATATCAGAATGCGCAGGCATTTGAAATTCCAGGCATTGCCACTGACCGTTGCTCTCAAATTTGATTGTGTCACCCTGTCCGGTAACAGCCCAGGCGGCAAGATCATCAGAAAAATCAGGAAAAACTGCAGTGCCGGTCCGGCCATGAATCCATATTACGGGGCGGAAGTCGCGGGGGTCGAAATCAATCGTGCGATAGACAATCGAAACGACAGCGTCACTGAGGTCAAGTGATTCACCCGGATATGTGGCGGAAGGGTATTTTGGACTTTTAACCTCAACGTTTATAGGAGTGCGATCATGTGCCGCCGATTGCCATCCGAGAACAAGATCAATCACGCCAATGCCATCTTTGTGATTTCTGTCCTTGCCGAACGGCCATGCCAGACTCATTTTCGTGACCGGTTGGGGTAACTCGGAAACGGGGATATCGCCGGCGTCTGCAAAAGTCGTTTCTGCGCCGAAATTGTTTATGGTTCTGAAAATATTGCTTCCCAAATCCCTGACATAACCATTCAGGGGGCCGGGAATTGAGCGCGCCTGAGTTTTTTGATCCAGGTCGCCGGGATCATGGCCGTAACGAAAATAGTAAACCCCGCTATCATTTAGCCCAGTCAGGGTGCCATTCAGTGCCACGGTGCTGCTTTCGATGGGCTCAGCCGGAAGCGTTTCGCAAGCTGGCTGATCCGTATGATGCGTATCGGGTATGGTGTGTGGTAGTGCTAAATCGTCAACCGATAAATTGAGGGTTTCCTTGATACGCTCGCCGAGACCCGGCGTGCCCATCCGTGTGTGCGGATGCCCTTGTTCGGCATCAAAGACCGAGGCTTGGGTGTTCGGTTGAAAGTGAAAGCCCTGATGCATGTTAGCAACGGCGTTCTGCCATGACTGGCGAAGCTGTTCGAGTGTTCCGTGATTGTAATAGAATATGTTCTTAAGCAGATGGCCGCTTGGATCGCTCGGATATGTCCGTATGAAAAGATCGAGAACCCGCATGAATTCACGCCTGTCCAATCCTGTGGACATGATGTGTTGTACCACACTGCTCACGAAATTCGGATGATCCGGTATGAGGTCGAAAATAGCCTTCATTTGCTTGACCGTTTCACGAAACTGTCGTGCGCTCAGGCTTTTCACAAGGGGCTGGTAGTGATCGTTGAGTTTTTGTTGCGTGTCAGGATCAAGAACCACGAGGAGAAATCGCTCCTATTGAATTGGCGCTGAATAAAGTGCCAGCGCTACAGATATCGTTCTCTAATCCGAACATGTCATCAATAAAGCCACATAGGGGGCGTTGCCGCAAGTGAGTGCCGGTTAAAAACTGGCCGATGATTGCCTCGCGTGCCGGGTTGAATGAAACCATGCATCACGTTGAAATGCGGCAGCCGGAACACGGGAACGCTGAAACCCGGTGGGGCAGAGCAGGGGTCAGGCTGCTTCGATCATCGCCGCCAGCCGTAGCAGCAAACCGTCCTGTCCGGGGCCGGCGATGACCGACAGGCCAACGGGGCCGCCGTCAACGGTGCCGGCGGGGATGTTGATCTGCGGCAGCCCGGCAAGACCGGCTGGGCAGAGAAGTTCGAGCGCCGCCATGCGGAAGGCGTCCAGTCCGGATTCGTCGGCATCGCGTTTCGGGGCCGGACCGGGTGCTGTCGGCAGCATGATCAACCCGCCGTTGCTCAGCATGCAGGCGAGCCTGGCGCGGATTTCTTCGCGCCGCGCCGTTGCCGGGGCGAGCATCTCGGGCGTGATGCCGGCGGCCATGTCGAACCGATCCTTCACGCCGGGACCGAATTGCGGTTTCGTTTCGGTGATCCAGTCGCGGTGTACCTGCCAGACTTCGGCAGCCTGACAGACCCGGAACGTCTCGCGCCAGTCGCTCAAGGGCTGGTCGGCGATATCCACATGCTGGGCCGGGCCGAGCGTGTCGATCAGTTTGTGAATGGGCAACTGCAGTTCCGCCCGGGTCGCCTCACCGGCCAGTTTCAGGGCGTCATCGGCGATCATCAGGCGGACCGTCCCGATTTCGTCGGGAACGTCGATGCCATATGCGGCGCCGACGGCGGCAAAGGTCTTCGCATCGCGGGCAAACCAGCCTGCGGTATCGAAACTCGGCGCCAGCGCCATCACATCCGAAAGCCCGATCCGGCCATGGGTCGAGCGAATCCCGTAGACGCCGCAAAAAGATGCCGGCATCCGCACCGAGCCGCCGGTATCGCTGCCGAGCGCAAAATTCACCAGCCCGGCGGCGGTAGCCGCCACCGAACCCGAAGACGATCCGCCGGGGACACGGTCCGGCGCGGCAGTGTTGATCGGCGTGCCGTAGTGCGCATTGACGCCCATCAGGCTGTAGGCAATCTCGTCGGTATGGGTTTTGCCGACGAGGGTCGCCCCCGCATCGATGAGGGACTGGACGGCAGGGGCGGTGCGCTCTGCGGGGCCGTGGGTCTTTGCCCAGTCGGGACTGCCGCAACCGGTGATATGCCCTTCGATGTCATACAAGTCCTTGGCGCCGAACGTCATGCCCGCAAGCGGTCCGTCCGGCGCGCCGGGAATCGTGAATTGGGAGACGAAGGCGTTGACGGTATCTTTCATATTCTTAACAAGGTCCGTGCAGTTCGGGCAGGGCCCGAGTAAATGTCGGGCGGCCGGATTTAAATCCATACATCGGTTGCGACAGTTCGGAAACCGCCATTGCGGGGTCGACGTTGTCGACGACCACGATATCGGCGGTCATGCCCTTGGCAATGCCATGGTCAGCAAGGTTCAACAGCTTCGCGGACCGGGTCGATACCATGTTCAGGCATTCACCCAGAGTATCCCTTTTGCCGATCTGCGCGATGTTGGCGTAAAGATTTGCCATGCGAATCAGCGAACAGTCACCGAACGGCGTAAACGGGTTGAGCACGTTATTCGTCGACAGCGAACAGTTCACGCCGTGGTCGAGCAGGGTATGCACATGGGTGACGCCGCGGGGCGTCTTGTGGTCGTGATCGCGGTGCATCAGGAACAGATCGGTCGACGGCAGCACGGTCACGGCAACGCCGGCATCGGCGAGCATGCGCGCCGTCTGCTGCAGTTTGTCCGGCGGCATGACGGAAAACTTGGTGACGTGGCCGATGGCGACACGCCCGCCCCAGCCGAATTGATCGGCCTTACGGCAGACGTATTCCGCATCAAGGTTGCTTGCGTCATCGCCGAAATCGAGGTGCATGTCGATGTCGACATCGAATTCGCGGGCCATTTCGAAGACCCGGTCGATCTGCCCATGCGGATCGCTGTCCGTATAGGGTGCCGCACCGACCGCGCCTGCACCGTCCTTGAGGGCGGTAACCATCAGTTCATCCGTGCCCGGATTGTTGAGCAGTCCTTCCTGGGGGAAGACGCACATTTCAACATCGATAGCCCAGGCGAAATCCCTGAGGGCCGTTTTGACGCCTTCGATGCCGCGCAGCCCGATGACCGGATCAACCTCGACATGTGTCCGCATGCGCGTCGTGCCGTTGATCACGCACTTGCGCAAGGTCTTGGCGGCGCGGGCCGCCACGTCTTCCTCGGAGAAATCCTTCTTGACCCGGGCCACTTCCTCGATCGCTTCTTCCAGATCGCCACGCTTCGATGAACAGCGGTCCAGGATGCACGACTTGTCGAGGTGGATATGGGTCTCGACGAAGCCGGGTAGAACAAGACGGCCATCGACGTCGATATCCCGGTCTCCCGGCGCAAGTCCGGTGGAGATATCGACGATCCGTTCCCCGGCGATGCCGATGTCGACGATTTCATCCGGGGCAACGGCAAGCCGGGCATTGCGAAGCGTCAAATCCATCGGACCGAATCCTCCTGGTTATTTTTTTCTGAATGCGTGTTCATTTTTCACCGCTGTGACCGAGATAGGCACGCTCAATCGTCGGGTCGTTCTTCAACTCATCGGCGGCACCGGCGTGTGCAATGCGTCCGCTTTCCAGAACATAACCTCGGTCGGCAACAGTCAATGCAAGGTTCGCCATCTGATCGACAATCAGCACCGTCACGCCCTCGTCGCGGAGATCGGCCAGAACGTCGTAAAGTTCCCCGATCATCGACGGCGCCAGCCCGAGGGACGGCTCATCCAGCAACAGGATCTTCGGTTTGGCGATCATGCCCCGCGCGATGGCCAGCATCTGCTGTTCACCACCTGACAGGACGCCGGCCTTGCTTTCCATCCGGTCGCGGATGCGCGGGAAGCGTTTGGTAATGGCTTCGAACTCTGCCTCAGTGACGGGGTCCTTGCGGGTCCAGGCACCAAGCAGAATATTGTCGCGGAGCGTCATTTCAGGGAAGACCTGCCGGGCTTCCGGCACCAGAACCATCCCGGCGTCGGCGATTCGGTGCGCGGGGCTGCGGGCGGTTTCCTGATCATTCAACAGGACCGATCCCCTGACCGGGCGGTGCAGCCCGCTCATCGCGCGGAGCATGGTCGATTTACCGGCGCCATTGGCGCCAAGCACAGCGACCATTTCGCCCGGATAGACATCGACGTGGACTTTTTCGAGCGCCGGGGCCGCGCCGTATCCGGCTTCCAGGTCATGGGCGGTGAGGACGGCAAGCTTCTCGCCCGACCAGGCCTGGGCGCGGGGGCGGCCCTGATATTCCGTGCCGCCCAGATAGGCACGAAGCACGGCGGGGTCGTCACGCACGGCGGCGGGTGTGCCCTGGGTCAGCGGTTCTCCGGCATCCAGAACGACGATGTGATCGGAAATCCCCATCACCAGCGACATATCGTGTTCAACCAGAATGACCGTCATGCCGAGATCGGCGATCTCGCGGAGCAGGGTCGCAAGCTGGGTCTTGTCTTCGCGCATCAGGCCTGCCGCCGGTTCATCCAGCAAAAGCACCTGCGGTCGTGTCGCGAGCGCACGGGCGATCTCGACAAGGCGCTTGTCGACATGGGGCAGATTTCCGGCAAGCCGGGCCAACGGTCCCGTATAGCCGACAAAAGCCAGAAGCTGTTCGGCCAGAAGCCGGTCTTCGGCGTCGTTTGCGGTTCCCAGGATCGTGCCGAGACGGCCGCGCTTGGCCGCGATCATGACGTTTTCGACGACGCTCATGTGTTCGAAAAGCTGTGTGGTCTGATAGGTACGGGAAATGCCGGCCCGGGCGATTTCAAACGCGGATTTGCCGGAAATCACCTCGCCGAGACGGATCTCGCCGGTGTCGGGCTGATAGAAGCCGCCGATCAGGTTGAGCACCGTCGTCTTGCCGGCGCCGTTGGGGCCAATGATGCTGGTGATCCTGCCGGGCTCGGCGCTGAAAGACACATCCGCGGCCGCTTTCACCCCGCCGAAGGAAATGCCGATCCCGTTGACGTCGAGACGCTGTGCCTGTTCGATCTTGAGCAGCCGGGGGAGCGCACCCGTGTTGCCAGGCGCCGGGGCCGGATTTTCCGATGACAGCCAGCCGGCGATGGTGCCGACGATACCGCGCGGCGCGGCCCACAGCACGCCCAGCAGCATGCCGCCGAAGATCAGCAATCTGTATTCCGCGAAGTCGGACAGGAACTCCGGCAGAAGAACCACGATCAATGCGCCGAAGACCGGGCCCCAGAGCGTGCCCGCACCGCCGACGACGACGCCCAGGATAAACAGGATCGACTGGAAGAACGGGAATGAACTGGGCGAGATGAACATGTTCAGCGGTGCAAAGATTGCCCCTGCCATACCCGTCAGCGCCGCCGACAGCACGAACGACGCGGTTTTCAGCACCAGCGGGTTCAGGCCGATAGCCTGCGCCGCGACCTCACTGTCGCGGACAGCCCGCATGGCGCGGCCCCATGTGCTGTGCGCCAGACGCTGATAGAAAATCAGCGCAACCCCCGCAAGGCCGATGGCAAACACACACATGTCGGTTTCGCTAAGAATGTAGCCGAACAGTTCCGGACTGGGGAAACCCATCAGCCCGTTGGCGCCGCCGGTGAGCGCGCGCCATTCTATCGCGCCATGCTCGACGATGAAGGCGAAGGCGATGGTCATCATCGCCAGATAGGGGCCGCTGACCCGAAGCGCCGGGAGCGCCAGCAGCAGGCCGACCACAGCCGAGACCACGCTGGCCAGGGCGAACGCGACCCAGAACCCGGTGCCGTTCAGCATCAGGACACCGGTGGCATAGGCACCGATGGCGAAAAAGCCGACGTGGCCGAACGACACCTGTCCCGACAGGCCGAGCAGAATGTTGAGCCCGATCCCGACCAGAATATTCATGGCGGCCATGGCGAGCACGAAGTTGAAATAGCCGTCGACGTTGAGCGCCAATCCCAGCCCGCCGATGGTGGCTATGATGATGAAGGTATATGCGGTGCGCTGATCGCCGATCATGAGGCCGAGCCTGCGGCGGAGCGGGATGGTGGTCGGGGTTTGTTCCGTGGGCGTGGTCATGGCGCTATACCTTCTTGATGCCGGCAGAACCGAACAGGCCGTTGGGCATGATGAACAACGCCAGAATGATCATGCTGAAGGCGACGATCTGCGTATAGGTGGACCCCAGGAACGCGGTCGTCAGCGCTTCGACCAATCCGTAAAGCAACCCGGCCAGGACGACGCCCCAGGCACTTGTGATCCCGCCCAGGATGGCTGCGGCGAAGGCCTTGATGCCGAAGACCAGGCCCATCCCGGCGGACACGTTGAACAGCGGCGCGATCAGCAGTCCGGCGACCCCGGCCAGCATGGTCGACAGGGCGAATGATCCGGCAATGACGAGACGCGTATCTATGCCCATCAGTCGGGCCGCTTCGGGGCGCTGCACGACGGCGAGCATGGCCTTGCCGTATTTGGTATTGCGCAACAGGAAACTGAAGATCGCGGCGGCGACGATGCCGACCACGGGAATGATCAACTGCAGGGGATAGGCCCCGATGCCGAACAGGTTGACGGCATCCGTGGCCAGCGGCGAGGGGAAGCTGCGAGGTTCCTTGCCGAACGTGAACATCACGACGTTATCGAGGACGATACCCCCGGCGATGGTCGCCATCAGCCAGGCATTGGAACCGCGATCGGCGAAGGGACGCACCAGAAACCGTTCGACGGCCAGTCCGAAGACACCGCACAATAACAATGCGGCGATCACGGCCAGCGGCATCGGCCAGCCCAGCGTGATGGCGAAGGTATAGCCGAGCACGGCGCCCAGCATCATCGAGCTGCCCTGGGAAAAATTGACGGTGTTGGACACCACGTAGGTGATGTGAAAGCCGAGTGCCAGCAGGCCGTACATGGCGCCGAGTCCGAGCCCGGTGATTATGGCCGAGAGTACCAGCATGGCGGATCCAACTACCTTCGATTGATAAATTTATAAAAGAAACGGCCGCCCCTTTCGGGGCAGCCGCCGGCAAATAGCCTTACTTGATCGGAATGATCTTGCCGTCGATGAACTGCGTGAAGACAAGGTCGTCCGGACCAAGCGCATCATGCTTTTCAGGGCTGAACGGCTTTTCGTAGGTCTTGATCAGACCTTCGTACTTGTCGATGGCGTAGAACCCTTTGCGCACGGCAGGACCTTCGGTCGAACCGGCCTTGGTGATGGCCAGCGCGGCGAGGTGCATGCCGTCATAGGCATTGGCGATCCCGACCGCAGGCGTGACGTCCGCTTCGCCCTTGATTTCCGGGAAGCGTTTCTTGAGCTTGTCCATCATTTCTGTCGCGTTCGGGGACGGGTTGCCCGAGAACGTGAAGGTCTGGATCATCTCCACATCCTTGGCCCGCGGCCCGCCGAGTTCCGAGAAACGGCCGCCGGCCGGTCCCCAGTGCGATACCACCGGCACGTCCCAGCCCATGCGTTCAAGCGACTTCATGACCTGTGCGGACGGGCCGACGTTGGCCACCATGAAGATGGTGTCGGCACCGTTTTCCTTGAGCCGCGTCAGCTGCGGGACAACGTCCACATCCGACTGTTCGATCTTTTCGATCCCGGCGTTCGGCATGCCCTTGGCTTCGAGGGCGGTCAGCAGGCCCTTCTCGTTGGACTCGCCCCAAGGGTTGTTGATCAGCATCATACCCGGCTTCTTGGCACCGTGCACTTTGACGGCGCGGTCCACCAATGCGACGTCGACCATGGCGTCAAACGCCGAAACCCGAAAGATGTAGTTCTCCTCGGCACCGTTCTGGGTGATCGGCGTGCCCGCGGCCCAGGGTCCCATGAACGGCTTCTTGGACTGGTTCATGAACGGGACGATGGCGAGCGACACCGGCGTCTGAAGACCGCCGAAAAGTATCGCGACGTTTTCGCGCTGGACCAGCTCACGGGCCGCGACCAGACCCTTGCCGGGGTTGTTTTCATCGTCACGGCGCAGCAGTTCGACCTGTTTGCCGAGCAGACCGCCCGCGGCATTGATTTCGTCGATGGCGATGGTCAGGCCACGGGTAATGGCTTCGCCGGATTTTGCGGACGGGCCGGACAGGCTGGCGATCAGCCCGACCTTGATGGTGTCTGCGGCCTGTGCCATGGGGACGGCACCGAAAGACGCGGCGAGGGCCACCGCGGTCAGCGCGATGGCTTTGCGCCGGGTCATTTTTAGGAATGTTGATTCTGACATTATGAGAGCCTCCTGTTTCGGGGTAACTTGAGGCTTTTACCAGCAAGGGGCGTGCCAACCGAAGAATCGCAGATTCACAGGATAAAATTTAATCAAAAAATTTATAATGCCTAATAATTATACTAAAATATATGCACACGCCTGTTTTTTTATCAATATGAACACAATTTAACATATAAATCGTATACAATTCGGGGGTTTTCTGACTGGCATGATATATGCTGTGAACGTCTGAAACTTTACCCGCACCACTGCACGGAGACGACGAGATGACGGAGTATGACGAGATTTTTGCCATCAAGGATGAGACGGAACGTGCTAAATCCATCGTCAAAGCATTCCTTGTCGCCTCGATGGTGCCGGATCCGGAAACGGCGGCCAAATATATTGCTGACGACGTCATCATCCACTTCACCGGTAAGACCCGGATGTCGCATCCCAGTGAAATGGCGGCCTACAATGCCGGGCGCTACAACTGGGTGAAAAAGGATATCGAACGATATGACGCCGCGCCCGGGGACGGTGAGACCGTGGTCTACAGTATCGGGACACTTTATGGCGAATGGCCGAACGGGGACAAATTCGACGGCAACAGATATGTCGACCGCTTCGTCGTGCGCGGCGACAAAATCGTCATGATCGATGTCTGGAACGACAGTGCAGAACGGATTTTAAAACGCGACGCCGGTCAGTCCGAGGCGTAAGCGGTAAGGATATCACCGATATCCCGGTCTTCGCGTTTGGGCGGATGGATCAGTGCACGTTCGATGACGCCGCCCAGATGCTGACGCATGGCGCGAACCAGTTCGTGCTGGTTGCCGCGCTTCAACAGTTCGACCAGCTCGCGATGTTCCGTTACGCCGCATTCCGATGAATGGGGACGGCTGTAGAGTGCCAGCATAAGGCAACACCGCGACGCCAGCTCCCGCATGTACTGGGTTAGCACTTCGCTGCCGGTAAATTCCGCCAGCATCACGTGGAACTCGCCGGCAAGACGGATGGAATGCGGCTCGTCAAGATTCTGCGCACGGTCTTCTTCATCGACGTGGGCATCAAGGGCGGCGATCTGGTCCGGGTGCAGTGCCCCGGCGAGCCGTGAAACCACGAGTTCCTCCAGCGCGAGGCGCAGATCGAAGGTGTCGCGGGCTTCGTTCCAACTCGGCTCGGCAACGATGGCGCCGCGGTTCCGGCGTTGTTCGACAAGTCCTTCGGACGCAAGCTGACCGAGTGCCGAACGGACGATGGTGCGGCTGACGCCGAACCGTTCACCGATCATGTCTTCGGGAAGCCGTGTGCCGGGGGAGATCGCCTGCTCGATGATCGCACTCCGTAACGCGCGCACGATCGCGTGGTCACGGGTTTCATTCATGTATTGTCTCCCGAAGCCGGCGGCGTGAAGAATTCATGGCGATAAATTGAGCCGAAATCACGGGAAGTGCAATTACCGGTATTTCGTTTGATTACTGTGCCGGTGCGCTGCTGCCGGCCGGGAACATTTCCGGCATGGCCTGCTTGAAAGCATCCCGGGCCTTGATGGCTTTCGGGTATCCCTGTTCGGCGGCACGGTTGATCCAGTCAAAGGCCGTCTTCAGATTCTGCTGCACGCCCTTGCCCTCATAATACAGGAATCCAAGGTTGTACTGGGCCTGGGTATGGCCGGCCCCGGCGGCACGCTCGAACCACTTTGCCGCATTGGCGAAATCCTGGCCGCCAGTCTGTCCGGTGTAGTTCATGATCCCGAGATTGTATTGCGCGCCGACATGACCGGCGTTTCCCGCGCGGAGAAAGTACTGGGCGGCCTTGCCGAAGTTCTGCTCGACACCATCCCCGTTGTAGTACTTCAGGCCCTGCTGATAATCCGCTTCGCCGGGGCGCTGCTCCTCGGCGGCAGGCGGTGGCGGAGGCGGTGCACCGGCCGCAGCATCGGGCAGCGCTGCCTGTTCGGTCGGGGCTGCAGGTTCCGTCGTCAGCGGCTGCTGGCTGACGTCGGTCACCGGCATCGGCGGCGGTGCCCCTTCCATCGCCGGCGTGCCGTGTCCCATTGCGGAGGTCATGGGGGCAGACTCAGATGTGGATTCAGGTATAGATTCTGGGGCAGGGGCTTCCGGCGGCGGCGATGCCGGCATGGCATTTTGGGTCATGGCCGCCGTATTGGCCGCATCGTTCATGGATCCTTCCGGTTGTGCCGGCGTGATGGGTTGATCTCCCAGCGGCATTTGCGCACCGGCAGGATCGGCTGGCTGTGCCGATGTGTTTTCCGCCGTGGTATCGCCCGTCCGGGTGTCGTCGGTGCTGCTGCCCGGGGATGTCTGAACATCCTCCGGCGGCGGCGGAACACGCATCACGACGCGGGGCACCCGGTTGGTCGGCGAAAAGTTCATGATGTCGTTAATTTTGGTTCTGAACCAGTAGACAAAGGTTTCGCTTTTGCCGGAAACCGTATCGATGGTGCCGTGCTTGATGCCAAGAAGGGTCTCGGCGGCCGGACCGGTGGTGCTTTCAATCAATTCGTCATCAAGTATGAGTACCGTGACGAACGTCAGCGCCGAGAGTCCCAGAAGACTGAGGATCAGGTACTTGGCGATTTTCTCGATCACGTTGTTTCCGTTCGAAAAAGTGCGAATCAGACAAATAGCGTAGCCGCCTTTGCAGAGACTTTCCATAGCTTCGGTGCGTGCCGGATTGCGGGCGTCTTGTATCTCATTCCCAGATGCGCTACGCACCCCGTGAATTGACGCACAGAGAGATTGCCCTGATCAAGGAGACGATGATGTCCGACCAAATCCGAGCCTCACATATCCTGGTGTCCACGGACGCCCGCAGCAAGGATGACGCCAAGGCGGAAACCGAAGCGCTGCATCAGAAAATCACCGGCGGCGCGGATTTCGCCGATATTGCCCGCGAAACATCCGATTGCCCCTCCGGGCGGAGCGGTGGCGATCTAGGTCATTTCGGCCGCGGCATGATGGTCCCTGAATTCGAGAAAGCCGCATTCGATCTCGAAGTCGGTGCGCTCAGCGGTCTGGTTGAAACCAGCTTCGGCTATCATCTGATCCTGCGGACCGAATAAACCGCTTTCACGGGCGCTGTCATGCGATGATGCCACGTGAAGACAATATGCGAAGATATTATGTGATGACGGGGGCGTCCGGCTGATACCGGCCGTCCCTGTCTTCTATTTCCAGAATCCAGATATCCGGATCGGATTTGATCCGCCGCTGCAGGTATTCCTCGACGTCGGGGTCGGGCATGGGCAGGGCGTCATTCCGCATCAGCCAGACCTGGCGGCCTTCGGCGTCACGCGACTGCGACATCACGATCGAGGTGCCGTCAAGGCGGTCGAGCCGGATCAGGATGCTGCCTGCATCCGGGTCGCCACGCCGCCGGACCACGGCGGGAAGCGTCAGTAATCCACACGTCCTGATCTGCGCCGATACCCAGACGGACGCCTTAACTCTCGGTTCTTCCAAGGAAATTCCCCATTTCGGTGCGGCGGGCTGCATCGCCAGTTACCCGGTGTGACTCGTGTCTCGTTATTAACTATAATGACATTACAACGACGCCTCAATCTGCGCGGTTTGCGTGCTTTGGAGTTGTGACGCTGTGGCTTTTGAAGAAGACAAACAGCCCCGGAAGCTGCGCAGTGAGGCGAGTGATCTCCTGCGGTTCCGTGACTATGCGGATGCGGATGCGGACTGGTTCTGGGAACTGGATCCCAACTATCGCTTTGCAATTGTTTCGATGCGCCGCGAAGGACGTTCCACGGTTCGCGATACCGATCTGCTGGGCAAGACACCCTGGGAATTCGCCGATGCCGATCCCGGTCATGATCATGAATGGGCGGGCTTCGTCGACAAGCTGCAGCGCCGCGAGCCGTTTCGCAATTTCAGGATTTCCCTGCGCCAGAGTGATGCCAGTCATGTGCACTGGCGGCTCAGCGGCAAACCGGTACTGGGAGCGGACGGCACGTTTTTCGGTTACCGCGGCATCGCCACGGATGAGACCGTGGAAGCCATCCGTCGGACTAACCTTGAATCCCTGGCATCCGATTATCAGACGGCGCTGGAACAGCTCAGTGAAGGCGTGGCGTATTTCGATGACCGTCATCGCATCAGTTTCACAAATCCCGCGTTCAGGAAACTGATACCGCTGCCGGCGGAACTGTTTCTGCCCGGCACCGGATACGGCAACTTCGTTGCCTGTCTGCTGCCGCTTCTTGCCCTGGACCGGCGCAAGGGATCGCAGATTCAGGCCTCGCTCGGTCAGGGCAGGCTGGACCTGCATCTCCAGGATGGGCGGAGGCTGGAGGGCGAGATCCGCGCCCTGTCGTCCGGACGGCACATGATGCTGGTGCGTGAACATCCCTCGGCACCCAGCGCCGGGATGACCGGCAAGGGCGGCCTGTTTTACCAGGAACTCGCGGAATCGAAGCAGCCCTTCATCACGCATATCGAAGGAACGGTCGTCTTTGCGAATGCGGCGGCGGCTGACCTGTTCCGATGCCCGATCGAATCGCTTGTGGGATCGGTAATATGGGACTTCATCCATCCGGACGAGAGATCGCGGCTGCGCAGCTATAACCGCGACAGACGGGATGGAAAGGACGTCCCCGTTTCATATATGGCAAGGGGTTTGCGGGCAGACGGTGAACAAAGGGTCTGGGAATTTGCCGTGCATATCGGTGTTTGGGAAGGGGACAGGGCGATGCAGGTGTTCCTGCAGGATCGCACCGCCCAGCATCAGGCAGAGCAGGCGCTGATCGATAGCGAAATGCGTTACAGGTATCTGGTTGACGGCTCCATTCAGGGGCTTTTCGTGCACCGGGACTGGGAAATCCTGTATGCCAACGATGCCGCCGCGCACATGTTCGGTTATGACGTCGACGATTTCATCGGCTGCAGTGTCATGGACATTATCTCGCCAAATGAACGGGGCGTGCTTGCCGATATCCGCCGCCGCCGCCTTGCCGGTGACGGTGACGTTCCGGACCGTTACGAATTCCGTGGTTTAAAAAGCGACGGTACCGAAGTCGCCATCGAGATTTTCTCAAGTCTGGTCGACTGGGACGGCAGCCCGGCCATTCAGGCGACCATCATGGACGTCACCCGGCGCAAGCAGACCGAGTACAATCTGCTGAAGGCAAAGGAGGCTGCGGAGCACGCGGACCGGACCAAGACGGAATTTCTGGCCAACATGTCGCATGAACTTCGCACGCCCCTGAATGCGATCATCGGGTTTTCGCAGTTGATCAGGGACAAGATCATGGGCGATCTGAATGCGCATTATGTCGACTATGCCGGTTCCATTCATGCATCCGGGATGCACCTGCTTGAAGTGGTGAATGACCTGCTTGATGTCGCTTCCATCGAAAGCGGGGCGATGATGTTGAGCGATGAAGAGGTCGAGATTGCCCTGATCATCCGATCCTGCGAGCGCATGCTTCGGACCCGTGCGCAAAAGGCCGAACTTCTGATCTCGGTGGATATTGCCGATCCCGGACTGACGGTACGCGGTGATGCCCGGCGGCTGAAACAGATCGTCATCAATCTGGTGAATAACGCCATCAAGTTCACCCGACCGGGCGGGCATGTTGTTGTCCGTGCCTACGTCTCCGATGCGGATGAACTGGTCCTTGAGGTCGAAGACAGCGGTATCGGCATTTCCGGGGAAGATCAGAAAGTCATCTTTGATGCCTTTACCCGGGTCAATTCGTCTTTCGTCAGCGAACGCGAAGGCACCGGGCTGGGCCTGCCGCTGGTGCATGCGCTGACGGAAATGCATGGCGGGCGCATTACCCTCGACAGCGAGCCGGGACGGGGTACGAAAATCGCCGTGATTCTGCCCCCGGAACGTCTGATCAAAGGCGGAAACCACTGATTTTTCGCTCTAATCTTTTGTTTACAAATCATTTTTATAAAATTAACCACGTTTGTGACCGGCATCACTGATGACGCAGCGCCGGTTTCATATATTGATGAGGATATTCACTTCTTCTCCTTCACCGGGCCGACGGGTCCGGTGATTTTTTTTGCCGGTCCTGACCATGGATAAAAACAGATGCCCCGCTTACCGCACGGTGCTCCTAAACAGCCGGGCACGGGCATCCGCCAGGAAGGTGACGGAGGTGTCTGGATAAAACTTTTCCGGGCGTGATAGGATCACGGCGAATAGTTGGAGTTATCCTGTACGTGAACAATATCCTCGAACGATTTTCGGACCACACCCGGCGGATATTCAATCGCCATCGTGGCCGGGTATTCCTTGAAGGCGCGATGGCGGCCTCGGCGCTGGTGGCGCTGGCAGACGGGGATGCGTCTCTTGAGGAGGGTGCCGAAGTCGGCCGCCTGATGCGGGTGCTGGATATCCTCCGCGACCACAACCCTGAACAGGGCGTGGAAAGCTATCTGCTGTATGTCGATATGCTGCGCAAGAACCCGGCATCGTCGGAAACCATTCGCGGCAGGGTCAAGGCGGCTGCCGGAACCGACCGTGAAGCCGCCGCGCTGCTGGTCGTCATTTGCCACGCGGTCAGTGAAGCGGACGGTATCGTCCGTGACAGCGAGCTTGAGGAAATTGAGCGCCTGTCGGAAATGCTCGATATCGACGCGGTGACGGCTCTTGACTTGATCGCGCCACAACAAACCAACGCATAACAAATATCTGGAGAAACACTAAGATGACTGACTATCAGGGACCTCTCTCGCGCTTTACCGTACTCGATCTGACCCGTGTCCGTTCCGGGCCGACGGCGGTGCGCCAGTTCGCCGACTGGGGCGCCAACGTGATCAAGATCGAAGCGCCGGAAGCCGTCGATACCGCCAAGGGTATGGGCGGCGCCCGGTCCGGTCCCGACTTTCAGAGCATCCACCGCAACAAGCGTTCGCTGACGCTGAATCTCAAGGAACCAGAGGCGCTGGCGATCTTCCTGAAGATGGTTGAGAGCGCCGATGTGGTCGTCGAAAACTTCCGCCCCGACGTGAAGGACCGTCTCGGTGTTTCCTACGAAGACCTGAAGAAGGTCAACAAGGGGATCGTCCTGTTGTCGATTTCCGGTTTCGGACAGGACGGCCCCTATGCCAGACGTCCGGGGTTCGACCAGATCGCACAGGGCATGGGCGGGCTGATGTCGATTACCGGTCTGCCGGGACAGGGCCCGGTCCGGGCCGGGATTCCGGTTGCCGACCTGACCGCGGGGATGTACGGCGCCATGGGCGTGCTGACGGCCCTGCTTGAGCGCGAAGTCTCGGGCGAAGGCCAGTGGGTGCAGACGTCGCTTTTACAGGCCATGGTGGCGATGCTGGATTTCCAGGCGGCACGCTTTCTGATCAAGGGCGAAGTGGCAGGCCAGGCCGGCAACAACCACCCGACATCGATCCCGACAGGCGTCTTCAAGACTTCGGACGGGTATATCAACATCGCCGCCGCCGGGGACCAGATGTGGGACCGTATCTGCACACTGTTCGGTGACGACGAAATCACCAACAATCCCGATTTCGCCACTGGCGAACTGCGTTCCAAAAACCGTGATGCGGTGAACGCGGCGCTGGAAAAGCACACCGTCACCTATACGTCGGAGGGGCTGATCGACGCCCTGGTCGAAGCCAGCGTGCCGTGCGGACCGATCAATACCATCGACAGGATTTTCGACGACCCGCAGGTCAATCACCTGAAACTGCGCCATCCCGTCGAAAGTAAATCACTCGGCAAGATGGACCTGCTGGCGCAGGCGGTGAAGTTCTCCCGGTTTGAACCGCGCACCGGCATGGCGACACCGGAACGGGGCGAACATACGGACGATATCCTCAAGGAGTACGGATATACCGACGAGCAGATTGCCGATTTCCGCTCCAAGATCGTAATCTGACGCGATGAGTGAGCATGATTTCGACCTGACCCGGCGTGACACTTTCAAACAGTTCACGCCGGTCACCATCCGCTTTTCCGATCAGGACAGCATGGGACACGTCAACAACGTGACCTTCGGTGCCTATATCGAAGCCGCCCGGACGATGCTGGTCCAGGGAATACTCGACGAATTCGATCACCCCGGGCTGGACTATATTCTGGCCCGGGTGTCCATCGACTTTCGCCGCGAGCTTCATTATCCCGGTACGGTCGAGGTCGGCGGACGCCTGATCCGGCTCGGGAGCAAGTCCCTGTCGTCGGGGTACGGGGTTTTCAAGGGCGATGAATGCGTCGCGACCGCGGAAAGCGTAAATGTTTTCTACGACATGAACACGCGCAGCTCGGTCGTGCCGCCCGAGGATGTTCAGGCATACGTCCGTCGCCTGATTGCCGGTTAACTGCCGGAAAACCCCTGCCGTTCTTGCATAAGCACAAAAGGATGATCGATCCTTTGCTGTGAACACCTTCACGGGTATTCTGATCGTGTTTATTCCATAGGCGGTGAGCGGATGTCGACGGCACTGGAGAATCTCAATCTGGAGGAAGGGAAGAGCGAGGCGCTGCGCGCCGTGCTTGCCTGCATCACAGACTCCAGCGCCATCGATGGCGGCCCGCGGTATTCCGGGAAAACCTGCCGGGAACTGGGGCGCGTGATCGTCTGCCGCAGTTACGCCAAGCCGCTGCTGGAACTGTCGCATCTGCTGGCGGCGGCATCCGCCGGTTCCGGCAGGTATGAAGATATCTTCTGGGGTGTCACGCGCGCCAGCGCGGGGGAATTCCGCCGCGCGTTTCTGGAATTGCAGGGGGCATCTCCTGGGATCACCGTCAACAACAGCGGTATCGCCCATGTAAGCGGCGGCGAAAGTTTTCAGGTTTCCTATACCCGGATGCCGCTGCTGGCGGCTTTGCTGGAATTCATGGTGATGACCATCGGCTACCCGGTCATTGATGAGATGACGTCTGAACTGCGTCATGCCTTCGACAAGGAAGAGGCATCCGACGACATTGTGCTCGAAGCGGCCCGCGCCTTGCAGCGAAGCCTGTATGCCTATCTCAAGGATCACCTGCCGAGTGTGCAGCGGCAGCGCCGTGAACGGCATTTCCTGACCTTCACCGATACCCAGGCAGGCAACCGTACCGGCACTGATGCGATCAATGATGATGTGGTAATCAATTACTGGCGGGCCTATGCGGCGTCGGATGAGATCGAGGCGAAAACTTTTCGCGGGGTCTATGAAACCGCGCGCAAACTGATCGCGGCACTGGATGCGGCAGAAAAGCGTCTGTCCGGCACCCATGCCAGAACCATCGGCACGGATATCGAGCAGGGGGAGGTCGATCCCGCGGATATCGATGCCGTAGCCAACGCGCTGGATGATGACGAAGGGCCGTTGGCACAACTGTTGGATAGTTGCGGCGAACAGGTCAAGTTCGTCAATCAGATCGAAGCCGAGATTCTGGCCGAGTTGCCGCTGGGGGAGGCCACAGCCCGCCGTATCCCCGTATCGGTGCTGAGAAACGCTATCTTCGGTGCGGCCCAGCTTCGGATCAGTACGGCGCTGCGGCGTGGCGGCCGGCCCAGCGCCGATCTGCCCGATGCTGCGGATGCATATTATCGCGACAAGCTTCAGGCCTATACGGACGTCATTGCCATGACCGAAAAGCTGGCCCTCGCCGCACTCTGGCCGCTGTTTCAGGCAGGCCGAAGCGAAGCGATAGAACTTGCCCTTGCCCTGGCCCCGGATATCGACTGGGGGCAACTGGCCGCCGGTGATGTGAACGGCGCTGAAGAAAATGTCGTCTCCATCGGTGCTGCCGGAGCGCTCCAGCAGTTCTTCGGTGTGATCCCGGATGCACGGGGCGATGAGATTGCGGCCCTTCTGGCGGATGCAAGGCGGGCGTGGCGGGGTGTCCATCGCGCCGGATTTCGTGACGATGGCGATGACGATAGTCTGGATATCATGGCCGGTGCCGTGCACGATGTTCTGAACCTGACCCGGGCCGTGCGGCGGACGCTCGACCGCGATCTTGGGACGGTCGACTGGCCGTCATACGAATCGGCGGACGTGGATATTTTTGCTGCCATGTTCGGAAATCTGTATGACCTGAAGCAGGAGGCTGTCACAGATGACTGCTGACGACCCGGTCCGGAAACTTGCCCTTGCCGCACTCGATGCGGATACGCAGGCCCGCGACCTGCTTCTACCGGAAGCGGGGGCACAGAAACGCATCGCGTTCTCCGTGCTGTACCGGTATGCCACCGATCCCGCGTATCAACTCTCTCCGGCAGAGAACGCGTTACTGGCCGGTGACGGAGCGGCTCAGGCAGACCTCGCCCGGCTGATCGCCGACGGTGCGATTGCCTATATGCCGCAACAGGCTGCCGCCGCCAGTGAGGGCCCTGTGCGGCGTGAGACCGATGCGGCGGTCGTGACACTGACACCGTCCCGGGCGGACGTCGGGCAGATCTATCTCGGTATCGAATTGCGTGATCCGGAACGGAAACCGCCGGTGCAGATGTTCGTCACCCGTGCGAACGCGATTTGGTATTGTACCCAACTCCCCGAATTCGTGAACGGCAGAGCACAACTGCTTGTAGAAGCCGACAGTGATATTGTCCGCGCTCTGGGTGACACGGAGTCCGAGGTATATCTCCGTTGAGCGATGCCGTCTTTCACATTCTGACGACCCAGGGACCGGTGGCGATCCAGCGCATCACCGAAGAGGATTCCGCCGTCGGGTCGGTCATCTGTCTGGACGGACTTGCGCATATTCTGCCGATCAGCCCGGCATATGACCAGTTCGTGCGGCGCCCGGTCGGCGTGATCGAGCGCATGACCGGCCATAATGCCTACAGGCTCGACGTGGCTGCGCGGATCGATGAGGGGCGATCGTGGCAACTGGCCGCATACCTGGCGCATGCGGCGCACCATCAGGGTGGGGATAACAATGTCACGGTGTTCGCAACCGGCGAGGTCGACAGCACGCTTGCGATCCGCCCGGTGGAGCAGGTCGATCAGAAGCTGAAAGCACTGGCCGGCTATCTGAAGACGCAGGACGTCGATCCTGAAAAAGCGGTCATCATCGTGCCCCAGCCCGCATCCGGACTGCCGGAACAGATCGGCGGGATACCGGTCCGGAAGGTTCTCGCGGTTGGTGAGGCATTGCGCTTTGCCGGAATTGAACAGCCGGTTGATGACCCGCCGCAGATACCAACCCGGACAGCTGCTGATCCCAGACGGCATAGTACGCGGGCGGTGCTGATCGGCGCGGTTGTTCTGGCTGCGGCACTGTTCTGGGCAGGTGGCGATATGGCCCGTTGGGCGGCACTGGCGGAAAAGGGCCGGATGCATGAACTCGAAGAAGAACTCGAGCTGGCCGACGGGGGCGTCATCGACGGCCTGCGCGCCGACGGCTATCGAAAGTGGCTGCAATTTACGAAACCGGGAGAGGTCGATATTGCTTTTGACGGCGCACTTTACACGACCGGCGACGCTGCCGGCTGCGCCGATGAGACATCGTGGCGGAAGCGCTCTTTGTCAGCTGTATATGACGAAAAGGATACTGTCTGCAGGATTGAAATCCGTGCCGTCGGCAATGACCGGACGGTCATGATCGGACGACTCGGCTACTGGCCGGATGGTCTCGGTAATTCGGACAGACCGTTGCGGGTCATGCGCGGCAGTGCCGAAACTGCGGGCAGAACCTGGACGCTCGACTTTCAACGATCACCGGGGCCGGGTGCCGCCGTCAGACTTGCCGTCATCACGGGCGGTGTTGATATCCAGGGTTCGCAACCGTGGTACAGGGATTTGCTGGCCGCCCCCACGGACAGCCCGGTCTTCGATGCCGCGCGGCAACGCCTGGAAGCACTCGGCTTTGATGTTATGGCGCTGGACTGGCGGCGCGAATAGAGCCGGATCTCATGCTTTCTGCAGAACGAATTGGCCGACGTCGATGGCGCCGGTTCGGAATCCGGCCCGGCAGTAAGCCAGATAATATTCCCACATCCGGCGGAACCGCTCATCGAAACCGATCTGTTTGATCTGCGGCCAGGCACTGCTGAAGCGGTCGTGCCAGACATTCAGGGTCTGCGCGTAACTCTCTCCGAAGAAAAACGTATCCTTCATTTCCAGTCCGGCCTGTTTGGCGTGTTCGCGGAATGCGGTCGGCGACGGCAGCATACCGCCCGGAAAGACATAGCGCTGGATAAAGTCCGTCTTGTTGCGGTAGCTGTCGAAGCGCTTTTCGTCGATGGTGATGACCTGCAAGGCGGCACGTCCGTGATCGGCCAGCCGCTGACCCATATTCGAAAAGAACTGCGGCCAGTTGTTTTCACCGACGGCCTCGAACATTTCGATAGAAGCGATGCCGTCATACTTACCGCGCACATCGCGATAATCCTCGATCCGGATATCGACGTGATCTTCCAGACCCTTGCGGCGGACATGCTCACGCGCGAAGTCGTGCTGTTCATTGGACAGTGTGATACCGGTCACGCGGCAGCCGTGCCGCTCCGCGAGATAGGCGGAAAAGCCTCCCCATCCGCAGCCGATTTCAAGGATGTGCTGGCCGGGACGGGCGCCGATCATGTCCGCCATGCGCTGGTACTTGCGCAGTTGTGCCTGCTCCAGCGGATCGTTCGGGCGGTCATAGATACCGGATGAATAGGTCATCGTCGGGTCCAGCCATTCCCGGTAAAAGGCGTTGCCGAGATCGTAGTGTGCTTGAATGTTGCGGCGTGACCCCTTGCGGGTGTTCGCTCTCAACAGGTGATAGACACGGTCGATGATACGGCGGAACCGCGTTCCCTCGACCTTGAATTCCAGGGCTTCGTCATTTCTGGCGATCAGTTCCAGCAGCGCGCCAAGATCTGACGTCGACCAGTCGGCATCGATGTAACCTTCGGCAAATCCCAGATCGCCGCCGGTAATCATGCGACGGACGGCGCGCCAGTTGTGGATATCACAATCGGCGCCTGGACCGGCTTCAGGCCCTGAGAATGTTTTCTGTTCCCCGCCCGGCAGACGCAGCGTCAGGGTCCCGGCCTGAATGCCGGATGCCAGCTTGAATAGCCATTTTCCGGCCAGTGCCGACACCGGACCGTTCGGAATCCAGGGGGCCGTTTCAGTTCTGGAATATGCGGAGCTCATGTCAGGTTCCCTGCTTGTCTTGTATTGGTTTTACGATGCTGACGTCGCCGTGTTGCTGCGGCTCGTGGGTGAAATAGGGGACGCCCTTACGCCAGAGCCGGAACGCTTCGTAGTGAATTCCGGCGACCACTTTCAGCGTCATCAGAGGATGCCTGAACAAGGCGCCCAGAAGATTCCGGCTCGTGAGTGCTTCGCGGTTTCCGGTGAAGCTGGCATTCAGAAGCGGCCCGTCTTTATCGGACTGACGGATGACCACGGCGACCCGTTCCGCCGGCGGTACGATGGAAAATCCGTAGCGGCAATCCATCGGCGTGAAAGGGGAGACATACATAGCCTTGTCGCAGGCCTGATGAATGGGCAGTTTCCCGTCCACGACCGGCAGCACATAGGTATGGCGTTCGGAAAACGTGTTGTTGACCTGATAAAGAATAACCCGTGTCCGGCCCGTGGTGTCGTTGCAGAAATAGACGGTCAGCGGATTGAAGACATAGCCCAGGATGCGCGGGTAACAGAGCACGTGTACGCTTAATTCGGACGGGCTGAAGCCGGCATCAGTCAGGCGGTCATTGACCCAGTCGCGGAGTTTGCTCTTTCCGCCGTCACCGTGATCGCGCTCGAGAAACGACAGAACACCCCATCGATTGATGTTCAAGAGGGACTGAGATCTGTCGATCTCATCCAACCGGTCGAGATCGAGCAGCAGGGAAAACACCCTGTATTTCAGGAGATGCGCTTTCGGCCGTGAACGGCGATGCACGACCCTGCCTGCATAGATGGCACCTGCCGCGTCGTTCATTCGGCGGCTTCCTGTGCGTCAGCCCGCGTATGAATGCGTCCGGACTCGTCGTCGACCTGCCAGGGGCGGCGCACATTTCCGGCATCTTCAGCAGCCCACAGGCCGGATTGCAGGCCGTCTTCGTGGAAACCGGCGCCGAAGTAACTGCCGCAGTACCAGGTGTTGCGATGGCCCTGCAGTTTCCAGAGATTCTGCTGCGCTGTATCTGTCTGATGATCGAACAGGGGGTGCATGTACTGGAATGTGCGAAGGATTTTTTCCTGTGCGGGGGGTGTCACGGGGTTGAGCGTCACAAAAAGATCTTCGGCATTGCCGAGGTCCTGAAGATTGTTCATCCAGTATGTGACGCAGACCGAATGTTCATCTTCTGCCTCGTTCCGGCGGGCCATGTAATTCCAACTCGACCAGGCGCGGCGGCGCGAGGGCATCAGCGATGTATCCGTATGCAAAACAGCCAGGTTCTTCTGGTATTTAAATTTTGAGAGCAGACCGCTCTCCAGAGCATCCGTATCGGACAGCATGCCGAGCGCTTCATCGGCGTGGGACGCCATGATCACGGCGTCAAACCGGTCTTCTTGTCCCTGCGCGTCGACAACCTTCACGCCCGTACCGCGTTCAACGGCCCTGACGCCGCCTGTACGGACCTCGATCCCGGCGGAGATTTTTTCGACATAGGACCGGCTGCCACCTGTGACCGTATGCCATGCCGGACGACCCACGTACTTGAAAAGGCCATGATTGACGAAAAACCGGACAAAGGCAGTCGCCGGATAGTCGCGCATGCCCTCGACCGTCCCCGACCAGATCGCGGCGGCCATCGGCAACAGGTGATCGCGCTGAAAATCGTGGGAATACCCGTCGCGATCCAGCAGTGCGCCCAAAGTCATGTCTTCGAGCGCGCCCGAGGACAGCAGTTCCGGTGCCGTTGAATAGAAGCGATGCAGATCCCGCAGCATGCGCCAGAAGCGCGGTTTGACGATATTGCCCGGCTGGCTGAAGACGCCTGCCAGCGTGCCGCCTGAATATTCAAAGGCACCGTTGTCGGCGGAAACGGCAAACGACATGTCGGAAGCGTGGGTTTCGACATCCAGATACGCGAGCAGGGCTTTGAAGTTCGGATACGTCCAGTCGTTGAAAACGATGAAGCCGGTGTCGACATGGATGTCACCGTCTCTGCCGGGCACCGTGACCGTGTTGGCATGACCGCCGAGACGGTCTTCGCGCTCATAAAGGACGACGTCATGCCGGGTCGACAGCAGCCATGCCGCTGACAGGCCGGAGATGCCGGCACCGATAACGGCAAAACGTTTGCGTATAGTTTCGGGCATGTCCGATTTCCTTTGGGGTCCGTGTGATCAACGTCAGATGCTTTCTATACGCAGTCGATTTTTGCATGGATCACACAAAATCCCGCAGGCAAATGATCCATTGCCGGATTGCCCGCGTACTACCTAGTATGAAATATGACATCGACCCTGCGAACGTCTGGCACGCACGGAAGTTTCCACTTCCTGTCGTTGCCGTCGTGCTTCCTGAAACGGCGATGCAGGAGAGCTGGTCAATGACACAGCAGGCTGACACGGCCGATACCCCCGAAGGTGCGACGGCACTGATGACCCGCCTGGCAGAGGCGCAGGACCGCGAGGCTTTCGCCCTGCTGTTTGCGCATTTTGCGCCGCGGGTGAAGGCCTACATGTTGAAGCTTGGTACCAATGAAACCCTTGCTGATGAACTGGCGCAGGAAACCCTGCTGATGGTCTGGCGCAAGGCGGCCAAGTTCGACCGCGCCAAGGCATCGCCTTCGACATGGATTTTTACGATCGCACGTAATCTGAGGATCGATGCCTTTCGTAAGATATCCAGACCGGAACTCGATCCGCATGATCCTGCGCTGCTTCCCGAAGAAGAGGAACCGCAGGACGACCGGGTCGGACGGTTGCAGCGGGCCAGGGTGATCCGCGAAGCGATGACGACGCTCAACGAAGAGCAGGCCGAGGTTGTTCGGCTCTCGTTTTTCGAGGACATGACGCACAGCGCCATCGCCGAGCATCTGGATCTGCCGCTGGGGACTGTTAAATCGAGATTACGTTTGGCCTTCGCGAAAATTCGTGATGCCGTTGGAGAAACACTGGAATGACGATCCACCACCATATTTCCGATGAAACGCTGCTGTCCTATGCAGCAGGGGATCTGGATGACGCCGTTTCGCTGCTGGTCGCGTCACATCTGACATTGTGCCCAGCATGCCGTCGAAGTGCTGCTGTCGCGGAAGACATCGGCGGCTCGATGCTCGGTGAACTAGACCCCGTGCGCATGTCCGATGATGCGCTGGCACACGTTCTTGCGTTAACGGAACGTGTTGAGCGCGATCCGGAATTGCCGGTGCCGACCGCATCCAGGAACGATTATGTCTTTCCGGCCCCGCTGCGCCAGCGACTGGGCGGTGATCTGAAGGACGTGAAATGGCACCGGATCGGCTACGGCATTCATCAGCACGTACTCCAAAATGAAGATGGTGCCTCACAGGCCCGGCTGCTGAGGATCGCCGGCGGGCAGGGGGTTCTTGAGCATGGACACAACGGCGAGGAATTCACGCTGGTGCTATCCGGCGGGTTTTCCGACGGTGAACAGTCATTCGCGCGTGGGGATGTCGAATGGGCGAATGACGATGTGATACACCGTCCTGTTGCCGATGCTGGTGAAGCTTGCGTTTGCCTGGCTGTTACGTCGGGGCCACTTAGATTCTCAAATATAATAGGTAGGATAGTGCAACCTTTTTTGAATATCTAAATAGGCGAAAATGGGACAGATGACTGGACGTTGTTGCATTAATTTGCGACCATCGTGTGTGCTGAGTTAGTGAAACCATTTTACGATTTGCGGAAAACATGAAGGTCAAAATCAGGGTTGTGACCTCAACTTTCTACAAGCATCCCGGCTTTATCCCGGCACTCGGGATGGCTCTCTTCCTGATGGCCTGCGCCCCTGAAAATATAGCGGAAATGCGGGCAATCGACCCGGAAGTTCAGGCCTTGCCGAAGCAGCTTCACCTACAATACAGCGCCCTTTCCCTGCGCAAAAGTGAAGAGGGCAATCCGGATTCCGCCCGGCATTTTCTGGTCAAGGCCGAACAGGCAGCAGCAGGCATAACCGTGATGCCGGATCGCTTCCCCGAGAAAAATAAGTACATTGAGAATGCCTATCATTCTCTTGAGCAGCTGCTCAGTAGCAGCACGGAAATTGAACCAGCGGTGAAGGCGCGTGCCCAGGTGATGTATGACTGCTGGCTAGAGGAAGTTCAGCAGGCCGTTGATCCGGGTGATATCGCCGCCTGCAAACAGGCTTTTGATCAGGCTATGCTGGTGAGCCGGCAGGGTGCCGTTCCGCCCGGGCAGGTGCGGTAATGATGCTCAAGATAGCAGTCGTGGACGGCAATCCCGCAGATTTGGGAATTCTCCGGCGCATGCTGAATTCGAGTGACCTCGACGTGGATCTTGTTGAAGTATCCGGGGCCGTTGAATTCCAGAACTTGACGCATGACCAATTTGATTGCGCCCTGATCGATGTGCGGCTCCCTGATGGTGACGGGGTTGATGCACTGATACGTGTCTGTGCCGGCAAGGATTACCCGCCTTGTCCGGTCATCGTCATGTCCATGCATGGTGATGAACACACCGCGACACGGGCATTCAAAGCCGGGGCCAACGACTATCTGATCAAGGATTCGTTGACACCCAACAGCCTCAAACGGACCCTGTTGAATGCCATCGATAAATGGCATGCCGAATATACAATGCGCAACGACTGGGAACTGCAACGGCATGCCCTGCAGAATGCAGAACGCGCAAACATAGCGAAAACCCGCTTCATTTCTAACCTGTCACATCAGGTACGTATCCCGCTGACAACGATTATCGGGTTTGCGGAACTGATTGAAGCGGCCCGTCTCGGCGATGATAAAGCCGCCTTCGGGAAGTATCAGGAATACGCCGGCGATATCAGCCGGAGCGCTCGAGAGGTGCTCGATCTGATGAGCAGCATCATTGATCTTGCCCGTTTTGAAAACGGCGACTCTCAGATCACGAAAGCGAATTTCGATCCGCGCCATGCGCTCAGACAGGTTATCGAGACCTTTTCCGAGCATGCCGATAACGCCCATGTTTCGGTCAGGGTTGATGATGTCAGAGCGCCGCATTCGATCGAATCCGATGACCGGGCGTTCAAGGTGATCATGACCAACCTGCTGTCGAACGCGATCAAGTTTACCCCGGCGGGGCAGCACGTTCAGGTGAAGTTAAGAGAGGTCGAAGGCGGGTTTTGCGTGTTCTCGGTCGAGGATTCAGGCGCCGGCATGAACCCGGAGGACCTTGGCTATCTGGTGCGTCCGTTTGAACGCTACCGGACGCAGGTCACCTCGACGGGGAAGGACCTCGGGGTCGGGCTGCCGATGGTCAATTCGCTGGTTCAGACACTGGGGGGTGATCTGCGCTTTGAAACGGCCCCCGGCAGGGGGACGACGGCAACCGTCGTATTGCCGGGCACGGCGACAGACGCCACCCGCCAGTAATCTCTGTTTTAGGTCTTCGGGACTTAACCCGATCCGGTCAACCGTTACCGAAGCGGCTCAGCGAATAAGCTGAAATGTCGATGTTGGGCGTTTCGCCAACAGCGATCATTGCCGCTATGCGCCCGGTTTCAGGCGCTGCGGTGAGGCCGGTATGACCATGGCCGAAGGCTGCGATGACACCCGGCACGCCCGGCACCTCGCCAATCGCCGGTAGGGTATCGGGGAAAGACGGCCGTTGACCCATCCAGACGTCATGTGCCTCGGTGTTCAGTCCGGGCAGCAGCCGCCTTGCCGGTCCTGTAAGGGCATGCGCGCGGCGATAGTCAGGCGGATGGTCAAGGCCGGCGAATTCTGCGGTGCCGGCGCAGCGGATGCCGGCGGCCATGCTTGATACGACGAACTTGGAATCCGTGACCATGATGGAGTTGTTCAGGGTCACGCCCGGATCGGTGAAGACGATATGATAACCGCGTTCGGCTTCCAGCGGAATCTTCAGGCCATGCGCCTTGAGCAGTTCCGCTGACCATGGGCCGGCGGAGAGGACCACTTTATCGGCAAACCAGTTGCCCTGGTCGGTCTGGATATCGACACGGCCGCCTTCGAGTGGGTTCACGGCCATGACCCTGGCCTTGAGCAGCTTGCCGCCGGCACGTTCGAATTTTTCCGCGAGCGCCTTGCCGATGGCACCCGGGTCATAGGCCCGGCCCTGACCCTTGATCAGAACGGCCGCTTTATAATCGTCCGAGATATCAGGTTCGATGTCGTGCAGTGTCGCGGCATCCACTTTCTCGAGCGGCACGCCGCGTTCAAGACGCAGCCGCCATTCGAGATTGTCGAGGTTGGGCATGGCCGGATCGCGATAGACGAACACGTACATGGAATCGCGGACCAGATCTTCCTTGCCGGTACCCGCCAGGTGATGCCGGTAGAGATCGACCGTCGGGCGGTGCAGTTGCAGCAGTGCATCGGCAATGGCGGGAATGCGCTCAGCGCGTCCGGCGGCGAAAAACCTGAACATCCACGGCAGGAACGTCGGCAGATACGACCAGCGAAGCGAGACCGGACCCTCGGGATCAAGCAGCCATTTCGGCACGTTTTTCCACAGGCCCGGCATGGATTGCGGTACACAGGACCAGGTGGAAATGACGCCGGCATTGCCGTATGACGCCGCGTCGGCAGGCGGGTTCGGATCGATCAGTGTCACCTTGACGCCGCGTTCCTGCAGAGAAAGTGCAGTGCATATGCCTACGATGCCGGCACCGACAACGGCGTACCCAAGCTCTTCAGGCTCGGCCATTTCTGTTATTCCTTCAGGTCGTTACGCTACTTGGTTCGGCACTCTTGAGTGCCCGCCATGCGAGATACTGTTGCACGGCAACAGGCGTGAAGAATAGCAATGCCCAGAGGTCACTTTCAATCCCGGGGGCAACCAGAAACAGGCCTGACAATGCCGACAGCACCCGGGCCGGTCCGGGCATCGGTGCCACGAAGTAGGCGGACACGCACATCGCCATCAGAACCACACCGGCCCCGCAGGTCAGTGTCGTCGTCAGGAAGGCGCTGAGTGTGTAGTACTCTGGCAACACGATCAACATCGCCGGGGAATAGACAAAGACCATCGGCACAATCAGCTTGCCGATACCGAGGGTGAATGCGGATACCCCGGTTCGGAACGGATTTGCGTTGGCGATACCTGCAGCGGCATAGGCGGACGCGCAGACCGGCGGCGTGATCTCCGAGATGACGCCGTAGTAGAGCACGAACAGATGTGACGCCAGCGGCGGTACGCCCAGTTTACCCAGTGCCGGCTGGGCGACGGTCGCCAGCATGATGTAGAGCGCTGTCGTCGGCAGACCGGCTCCCATCAGGATGCAGGTGATGGCGATCATCACCAGCGATACGAATAGGGTAATGCCCGGAATCTGGAAATCGGAGAACGGAATGAAACTCAGGATCGGGTGCAGGCCCTCGGCAATCGTCTGGGCGCTGTTTGTGACCATGAAGCCGAGACGGAAACCCAGGCCGGTCGAATTGACGACACCGACGACGATCCCGATCGCGGCGCAGACAGCACCCACGGCGAGGGCATATTTGACGCCGAGTGCGCAGCCTTCGAGGACATCGCGAATGGTGATGCGATGCATCGGATTCAGGAAGCCGATCGCGAGCGCGGATGTGATCCCCCAGAAGGCTGCCATGTTCGGTGAAAAGCCGCTGAACAGCACATATATCAGCACGCCGAGCGGCGCCGCGGTCGGCCAGCCCCGTTTGACGACGTTCCACAGTTTGGGGATTTCCTCGGACGGCAGGCCCTTGAGACCCAGACGCTTGGCCTGGAAGTGAACGATGCAGAGCACGCCGATGTAATGCATGGCAGCTGGGGCAATCGCGGCTACGACGATGGTTGTGTAGGGAACCTCTAGAAATTCCGCCATGACGAAGGCGGCGGCGCCCATGATCGGCGGCGTGATCTGACCGCCGGCGCTGGCCGCGGCTTCGACGCCGCCGGCGAGGTGGCCGGGATAGCCCATGCGTTTCATGTTGGGGATGGTCAGCGACCCGGTGGATACCGTATTGGCGATGGACGATCCGGAAATGGTCCCGAAGAAAGCGGACGACACGACACTGACTTTCGCCAGGCCGCCTGTGTAGCGCCCGGCGACGACGGTTGCGATGTCGACGAAGAACTGGCCCAGCCCCATGCGCTGGGCAAGCACGCCGAACAGCACGAAGTGGAAGACCACGGTTGAGACGATCCACAGGGTGACGCCGTAGATCCCTTCGGCGGGGAAGTACATGTTGTTGATGTACTGGGCCCAGCTGATGCCCGGGTGCTTGAGAATCTGGACCGGAATGTACGCCCCAAAGACCGCATAGCCGGTGAAGATCAGAATGATGATCGGCACGATGATGCCGAGCGAACGGCGCACGGCCTCAAGCAGCACGATGATCAAAAGGGTGCCGAAGACGATATCAATGTTCATCGGATTGCCCTGCCGCATCACCTGATCGGGCAACTGCAAATGGAATCCAAGGAACGATAAGTCGATGGCGTACCAGGTCACGCCGATATACAGCGAGCACGCGATACCGACGATGATGAATACCCAGTCCCACAGCGGCACGTTAGAATAACGCCACCAGGTGTTGGGCTGCAGGTTCTGCGACAAATCGTCCTTGATCATCGGAAAGCCGATAAACACCAGCAGAATGACGCCCGACATATGGAAACCCATATGCCAGTAGTCGATAGGGGTGCCGAACCCGGCGGTCCAGTAGTGGTATGCCGCGAAAAGTATAGAGAACACGAACGAGAATTTAAGCAGAACCGGGCCGAGAGCCCGCGTATTCAGACCGGAGTCGTATTTGCGCTCCAGTTCCTCTGCTTTCTTGATATCGTACTCAGCCATAGCCCCACCCGCCGTTTCAAAATGTCTGCAGTGACGGGCACGTGGCCCGCCTGAAAGTCACAAAAAAATGGTCGTAAAGG
Source organism: Rhodospirillales bacterium (assembly GCA_040218645.1). GTDB lineage: Bacteria > Pseudomonadota > Alphaproteobacteria > Rhodospirillales > Casp-alpha2 > UBA4479. The sequence goes on along the minus strand of JAVJQZ010000016.1, from coordinate 72,516 downwards.
AAATCGGCGGGATGCAGCCTTGTGCATCCCGCCAATTTGCTAGGGGGCTGTTACTTAATCGCCCCGATTTCCTTGTAGTACTTCTCAGCGCCCGGGTGATACGGGATCAGGACGCCTTTGGTCGCATTCTCGAGCGTGATGACCTTGCCTTTGGCGTGGCCTTTGTCGAGCAGTTTGCGGGTGTTGTCGTTCCACAGCGCCTTGGTGATCTGATAGACCAGATCGTCGGGCTGGTCCTTGCCGGTGATCAGCTGGCCGCTGACGGCGACTGTCGGGACGTCATACGAAATGCTTTCGTACGTGCCGGCAGGGATATCCGACTCGATGTAGTACGGGATGATCTTGTTGATCTCTTTCTGGTCCTCGGCGGAGAACTTGTAGAGTTCAAAGCCTTTGGTCGAACCGAGCTGGATCAGCGCCGCGAACGGGGTGCCGCCGGCATAGAAGAAGGCATCAAGCTGACCGTCCGCCAGACGCTGCGTGCTCTGACCGAGGCCGAGCTCATGTTCTTCGGCCTTGATGCCCCACTTGTTGAGGATCATGCGAACCGAAACCTGCGTCCCCGAACCGGCAGCGGCAACACCGACTTTCTTGCCGTTCAGATCGTTGAGGCTGGACAGCGTGACGCCCTTCGGGGTGACCAGATGCATGTCTTCAGGATACAGGTTGGCGATCATCCGAATGTTCTTTTTCGGGCTGCCTTCGAACTTGCCTTCGCCGTTATAACCCTGTGCAACGCTCTGTGCGCCGGCGAGACCGGCGTCAAGCTGACCGGCATCGATGGCGTTGACGTTGGCTACCGAGGCGTTTGTCGAAACCGCGATGGCGACCAGGCCTTCGACGCCGCAGCTGCCGCCCTTGTCGCACGGACGCGAACCCGGCGGGTTGGAGATGGCGTTGGCGATGAGGCCGCCGATCGGATAGTAGGTGCCACCGGCGCCACCGGTGCCGATCCGCCAGAATTTCATTTCCTGAGCTTCGGCGACAGTGCCGAAAGCGATGGTTGCGACCGCGGCTGCGGTCAGAAGCTTAATATGTTTCATGTGCGTCATTCTCCCTGTGAGTTCATACGCATATTATTTCGACACCGCCCTGCAATTTATTTGGCAGGTGCGATCGACAATGGCGCATTGCTTGAAAAACCTCGGTTTCCGTTAATTTTTCACCCCCTGCGCCGTTTTACAACACCCGCCCGCAAATGAATTGCAACATACGCGGTGTCCAGACTTGGACTCTCAAAGGCTCAGTCTATGTTGTCAAATTCATTTTCTGCGGGATGCTATATGATTATGTTATAGGCTGTTTGCAGCGCACCATGAATCCGGGGCGAATACAGCGTGATTATTCGGAGATATCCAGGATGTCGTTGAACCTTAAACAGATCGAAGCGTTTCGGGCCGTGATGCTGACCGGGACCATGGTTCGCGCTGCTGAAGCGCTTTACGTGTCACAACCGGCCGTCAGCCGTCTGATAGCGGATCTGGAAAGAGACCTCGGGTATTTGCTGTTCAACCGGACACGCGGGCGCCTGCAGCCGACCGAAGAAGGCAATGCACTTTATATCGAAGTGCAAAGATCATTTGTCGGGTTGTCACAGGTCGAAACGGCCGCGCGTGCCCTTGGCCGGGATTCCTCCGGGGTCCTTAGAATAGTTGCCATGCCGTCGTTGACCGGTGAGCCGCTGACCCGCGCCATTGCCCGCTATGCCCGGGAGAACCCGGATGTCTCCTTCGAGATCGAAGTCCGGCCCCGCCGGCTGGTCATCGAAAGCATCGCCGCCCAGCAATACGATGTCGGCGTGACAACCTTGCCGGTCGACATTCCGAGCATCGACGTCCGGCATCTCAGTGAAGGCAATTCCGTCTGCGTCATCGCCGCCGATCATCCATTAGCTTCGCGGGAGATTATCTATGCCCAGGATCTGGATGGAGAATCGTTTGTCTCATTTTCCACGGATACGCTTTTCCGCATCCGGGTGGATCGGGTTTTCGATGATCTTGGTGTGAAAAGGCGTATGCGGTTTGAAACCCGGACCGCAGAGGTCGCCTGCAATCTGGTCGCCGAGGGGGCAGGTGTCGCGATTGTCGGCACCTGGGACGTTCCGGCATCCAACCGCCCGGAAATCATCCTCAAGCCGTTCGAGCCTGCGTTGCCTTTGCGGATCGGGGCGCTGATTCCGGCACACCGGCCCTCATCGCGGCGGGTCGAAATGTTTATCGAGCAACTGGCGGTGTCCTACTCCGAGAGCGCAAGCCCGTTGATGTCATGATCCGCGATCCGGTAAGCCATCCCGGGAAATACTGAGTTTGTATAATATTACCGTATAGCTATTGCCGATTTTCTGATTTGACTTATCGGTTGTGCAGACGGTTTCCTGTAGCCGCACTTGGCGAGGAACCTGATGAATGCCGGAAAAATCGGCACATAAAACCTTCGATGTCGCGGTTATCGGCGGCGGTATGATCGGCCCGGCTCTGTCGCTGGGTCTGCTGGCACGGGGACTGCGTGTCTGTATTCTTGATGAAGGAGATGACGTTTTACGCGTTGCCCGCGGCAACTTCGGCCTGGTGTGGTTTCAGGGCAAGGGTTTCGGCATGCCGCGGTATGTGGAATGGTCACGCCGTTCCGCGACCCTGTATCCGGAATTTGCCGCCGAACTCAAGGAACACACGGGCGTCGACGTCGGGCATGCGAATCCGGGCGGACTTGAACTCCTGCTCGGCGAGCAGGAACTTGCGCACCGCCAGCATTATATCGGGCAGATCTATCAGCAGGGTGGCGGGAAGGACTATGAAGTCGAATTCATTGACCGCAAACAGGTCGAAGACATGCTGCCGGGGGTAACTCTCGGCGATGACGTCATCGGCGCGTCCTACAGCCCGATCGACGGACACGTTAATCCGCTATTTCTGCTCCGCGCCATGCATACCCGTTTTCAGCAGGCGGGCGGTACCTATCTGCCGCACCACAGGGTATCCGGCGTCAACAAAAACGGCTCGGCCTATGACGTCATCACCGAAGCCGGTCCTGTCAGTGCCGCCAAGGTGGTCATTGCCGCCGGTCATGGCCTGAAACAGCTGGGCCCGCCGCTGGGTCTGGACATTCCGATCCGGCCGCAACGTGGGCATATACTTGTGACCGAACGAACGAAGCAAATTTTGCCGATGCCGATAAGTGCCTTCCGCCAGACCGTCGAGGGATCGATCATGCTGGGCGTCTCCGCCGAGGAAGCCGGATATGATGACCGGGTCGATACCGCGACCGTGGCCGGGATTGCCGAGCGGGCGGGCCGCACGTTTCCGGCACTCCGCAATCTGAATATCGTCCGCAGTTGGGCGGCGCTTCGCGTGCTGACCCCGGACAAGTGTCCGGTCTATGCTGAATCACAAAGCCATCCGGGTATCTATGCCGTCGCCTCGCACAGCGGCGTGACGCTGGCGGCGGTGAATGCCAGGGTGGCGGCGAACTGGATTGCCGGGGACCCGGCGCCGGATGAATTCGAAGCCTTTGGGGTGGAGAGGTTTGATGCTCAAAAGACGTCACAGTGACGCGGCGGTGGTGCAGATAAGTATCGACGGGGAAGCCGTCGAAGCGCGGGACGGCGAGAGCGTTGCCGCGGCTGTTCTGGCCTATGCCGGTGAGGCGACACGGACGACACCCGTCAGCGGTGCACCGCGTGCCCCTTACTGTCTGATGGGTGTCTGTTTCGAATGTCTGATGGAAATCGACGGTGTGCCCAACCGGCAGGCCTGCATGATCCGTGTCTCTGATGGCATGTCGATCAGACGCCAGCAGGGTGCGCGCGCACTAGAAGGTGACGCATGAGCAGCCCCCAGTATGATCTGGCGATCATCGGTGCCGGTCCAGCCGGAATGGCGGCGGCGCACGAAGCCCGGAACGTCGGTCTGTCGGTGGTGGTGATCGATGAACAGGATAACCCGGGCGGTCAGATTTACCGCGACGTCGAGCATGTGGCACTGAAGCGGGCCCACGATCTGGACGTTCTGGGCGCCGACTACAAATACGGTTACGGGCTTGTCGACGGGATGCGTGCCGGAGAAGTCGATTATCTGTCCGGTCATACCGTCTGGCAGATCGAGGCGGACGGCATCGTCTGGTGTACGGACGGCAGCAAGGCAAAACAGGTTACGGCAAAGCGTGTTTTGCTTGCGACCGGTGCCATGGAGCGTCCGGTTCCCGTGCCGGGCTGGACCCTTCCCGGGGTGATGACCGCAGGGGCGGCGCAGATTCTCATGAAAAGTGCGGGCATGGTGCCGTCCGGGCCGATCGCCATCTGCGGCAGCGGGCCGTTGTTGCTTTTGATTGCGGATCAGCTGGTCCGCGCCGGGGCCGAAATTGCGGTTATCGCCGAGACCACATCGTTCGCGGATTATCTTCGCGCCGCGCCGAAGCTGGCACAGGCTCTGCTCGGCATGGAATACCTGCAGAAGGGCATCGCCATGCGCCGCCGCATCAAGGCCGCCGGGGTCAAAATCGTCAGCGGGATTTCAGGTCTGCGAATCAACGGGGATGAGATGGCGACCGGCGTTACCTTCAAAAAGGGCGGGCGCGAACAGGCAGTAGCTGCCGGAACCGTGCTTTTGCACGAGGGCGTCGTGCCGAATACTCAGGCGACACGGCAGTTGCGGCTGGACCATCTGTGGCACGAGACCCAGCATTACTGGTATCCGAAAACCGGCCTTCACGGGACGACAGCACTGGAAAGCATCTATCTGGCCGGGGATGGTACGGGAATATACGGTGCCCGCGCCGCCGAGGTTTCAGGCCGGCTGACGGCACTGCAGATCGCGCTGTCGCTTGGCCGGATCGATGACGGGGAATTCGCCTTCAAGGCAGGACCCTGGCTCAGTGAACACAAGCATCACTGTGCCGTCAGGCCGCTGCTGGACGCCCTTTTCCAGCCGCCGGCGGAAATTCTCAATCCACCGGAAGATCACACGATTGTCTGCCGCTGCGAGGAGATAACCGCCGGTGATGTCCGCAAGGCGGGCAAGCTCGGCGCCCCCGGCCCAAACCAGTTGAAGGCCTTTCTGCGGGCCGGTATGGGGCCGTGTCAGGGGCGGATGTGCGGGCTGACGGTGACGGAAATCCTCGCCGCCGTGCACGGCAAGTCGCCGGCGGATATCGGCGCCTATCGGATCAGGCCGCCGCTGAAACCGCTGAGCCTTGCCGAGCTTGCCGACATGGAGGTCCCGGATGGTGACGCTACTTTAGCGTCCCCGTCATCCGGTCCTTGAGCTTGTACCAGTTCATCATGACCGGCAGGAACCAAGGGTTGCCGTTGTAGAACGGAATGGCACGGAACGGCAGGCTGTCGAATGCGGAGGCGCCTTCCTCCTTGCCCATGACGATCATCGCCGCCTTCAGACCCATCCACCTGGCCCAGACCACGCCCGAGCCGCAGAAGCCGGTGGCATAGATAACGCCGTCGTGGATCGTCAGTTTCGGCAGCTCGTCCATCGGGAAGGCGACAAAGCCGAACCAATGATGCGACAGCCTGGTTTCAGACAGATCAGGAAAGATTTCCAGAAGGCCGCCTCGCAGCCGTTCGCGGGCTTTCGCCGCGTCATCGTCGTAGCGCCGTCCGCCCAGCAATATCCGCGTGCCGTCCGGTGACGGCCGGTAATAATGCCCGAGCTGGCGGGTTTCGCCGTGCATCTGCTGCTTCGGCATCAGGGTTTTCATCAGGTTCTGGCTCAGCGGCTCGGTGGCGATCATTTCCGAGATCACCGGCACCAGCCGGCGGCGCAGCCAGGGCAGCCCCTTGTCGGTGTAGCCGTTGGTGCAAACGATAACGTGATTGGCCTTGATCGTGCCTTTCGGCGTCGTGACGTTGAACGTGCCGCCGACGCGTTTAATCCCGGTAACGCCGGTGCCGCTGTGGATTTTTGCGCCCGCCGCTTCGGCAACACGGCGCAATTCACGATGCAATTTACCCGGATGAATGCCACCGATGTCATCACGGACCATGCCGCCGTGATACAGATCGGAACCGATCTCGTCATGCTGGTTGCCGCGTTCGACGAGCTTGGGTTCCAGTCCGAGATGACGGTTCAGCATGTCGGCTTCGCGCTTCATGGTTTCAAAGATTTCCGGGCGCATGGCGCCTGTAAACCGGCCGCATGCCTGATAGTCGCAGTCCAGTTTTTCACTTTCGATGAATTCGTAAAGATCCTGCCTGGCCGCAATGCCTTCGCCATAGACCGACTTGGCTTTTTCCAGACCGAACTTGCTCACAAGCTTGGAAAACGAAACCCGTATGTTGCCGCTGGTTATCCCGCCGTTACGGCTTGATGCGCCGTCTCCCGGCCGGTCTTTCTCCAGAACAATGACCTCACGCCCTGCGCGCGCCAGGGGAATGGCCGCCCCCATGCCGGCATATCCGCCACCAACGATGACGATATCGGCGCTCTCCGGCAGGTCACCGTTATCGGCGGGTTGCGGTTCGGCTTCTTCCCACCAATAGGGAAGGTCTTTGACGGTACTCATGGGCAATCTCGCAGAATTTATCAGGTAAGAAGACGTGCAAACTTAATCCACAGATTCAGCCGTTACCAGTGCACGGTGCAATTCAGGCACAAAAAAAGCGCGAAGAACGCGCTTTTTTCTCAGGCGAACCGCCCCCGGCAAGCCGGGGGCGAGGCCGTATGATCAGTCTTCAACCTGAAGGTTTTCAGCTGACGATTTGCCGTTTTTGCCCGGCTGCAGTTCGTAATTGACCTTTTGGCCTTCACGAAGCGTGCTCAGACCGGCGCGCTCAACAGCGGAGATGTGCACGAATGCATCATTGCCGCCATCGGACGGTTCGATGAAGCCGAAACCCTTGGTCGGGTTGAACCATTTAACAGTACCAGTAGCCATCTTTAAAATCCTCTAACAGTTGGCAAGGACGGCGCCGCCGCACTGTGCGGAGACGGGTCCGATAACGCTCACATTGTCAGTGGATCTCGAAGCTCACCGGCATGCCGGTTCTCATAGGACTCATAACAAATGTAATACGCGTACGGACTATGCGCGTATAAATTGCCCGAAGTCAATTAGATAGATAATAACGCCGAATTTATATTTCAGCGCTTCAGGCGTTTAGTTTGGACATCAGGGAGCTTATTTCACCGACGTCTTGCAGCGACATGAGCAGGCTGAATGCCTCATCGGCAGCATCCTTGCCGATCGCCCGCTGGGCGCAGTCGGAGAATTTGTCATGCAGTTCGTCCCGCGACATGGCGTTGTCACCGCTGCGCCCGACCATGTTGTCGATTCGTTTCGACAGCGTCCGCCCGTCTTTCGTGGTGACCGAAACCTCGGCGTCCCAGGTGCCGCCGTCCGGCGTGCCGCCTTCGACGAAAGCCGTTGCCTGCGTGATTTTCAGAAGCTCCACAATCGCCGGTTCAAGGAATGCCGTGCCCTCGAAATCCTTGAGCCGGACCGCGCCATCCTTGAGGGCGCGGACAACCGCATACTGCTGCGAGAATTTTGCCTGCAGCACGCTTTGCGGGAAGGGGGTGTTGGTATGACGCAGACGGCGCGGGTGCACATGGATGTCGATGGCTGAAACATCGTCAGAGCTGAGACCGTCATCATGCACAAGACGCAGCATCGCCGAAATGGCATGATGCGTCGAGCCGCAGCACGGGAACTGTTTGATGCCGATGCTGGGCAGTTCGACCGTCAGCGGCGTCGTCCATGCCGACGTCAGCGGGGTTGCATCGAACGTGCCTTCGCCATTGAAGACATTGAAGAACCCCTGATGGTGTTCCATTGCGGCGGTGTTGGCCTCAAACCCGCGTGCGGCGATTAGCACGGCCATCAGCCCGGCCCTGCCGGAATGCCCGACGTGCAGCGGTTTGGTCATGGTGCCGAAATTGGCCTTGATGCCGCTGGCCAGCGACGCGGCAATGGCCAGGGCGCGGGTGGTCTGTTCCGTGCTCAGATCAAGCGCATGGGCGGCTGCCGCCACGGTGCCGAAAATGCCGAGGGTCGCGGTCGGGTGCCAACCCTTGTCGTAATGATGGGGGTGCAGGGCCATCGCGAACCTGTGCTCGACCTCGAAGCCGACGACATAGGCTTCGATCAGCTTTTGACCGCTCAGGTGATGTTCCTCTGCGAGAGCGAACAGGACCGGGACCAGCGGCACAGATTGATGCCCGCCCAGCACATCCGAGAAATCATCGAAGTCGAGGGCGTGCGATGCAGTACCGTTGACCAGCGTCGCATCGAGCGCGCTGGTCCTTTTGTTGGTGCCAAGAATCAGACACGGTCCGTTACTGTCGGCGATGCCGGGTGTGTCGAGCAGGATCTGCGTGCAGGTTTCCGGCAGACCAGCCAGCGTGACGCCGATGGTGTCCGTAATGCCGGCCTTCGTGGTGTGCAGTGCCTGCGGGCTGATTGTTGCCGGATCGAACCCGGTGATCCGTTCCGCGAGAACGCTGAGGACGTCTGCGGTTTCAGTTGTCGTCAGGCCGTCCATCGCGTTTCTCCCCCGATATTATGATTGCCGTCAGGCGACCGCTTTTGCCCGCCCGGTGTAGCTTGCAGCGCTTTCGCCTGCCAGCTTGCCGAAGACGGCGCCTGCCATCAAGCCGCTGCCGCCCGGATAGTTCTCATAGAACAATCCGCCGACCAGTTCCCCCGCCGCATACAGACCGGGGATCGAGCGGTCAGACATATCCTGAACTTCGCCGTCCTTGTTGATGCGCAGACCGCCGAAGGTGAAGGTCACGCCGGTCGTGGTCACAAAAGCTTCGAACGGGCCTTCGTTGATCGGCAGCGCCCAGTTGGTCTTGTTGACGGCAAGGCCCTTGGTCGTGACGCCGTCCAGGATCGACGGGTTGAACTCGCCGGGCTGACAGGCGGCGTTGAAGTCATCGACGGTTTTCGTCAGCGCGTCAGGATCGATTTCAAGCTGTGCCGCCAGTTCCGCCATGGTGTTCGCCGTATACTTCGTTACCTGCTTGATGCGGTATTCGTCGCGCAACAGGGGGATGGTTTTCTGGTCGAATATCTGGATCGCGGTACGGAACGGCTGATTCATGATCTCGCGGCCGAACTTCACATAGGTGTGGTTGCGCAGGTCTTCGCCTTCGTCGACGAAGCGCTCGGCCTTCAGGTTGACCATAATCCCCCACGGGTAGGAGTGCTTCTGGAAGTTATCCAGCACTTCGTAGTCACCATACGGTGGGGCCGAGATGTCCCAGCCCACCGAATGACAGCCCGACCAGTTACCGAACGGACGTGCGCCGATATCGATGGCCATGCGGATGCCGTCACCCATATTGTGGCGGGTGCCGCGGACACGGGCCAGATCCCAGCCCTTACCCAGATATTGTGCACGCATTGCCGGATTGGATTCAAATCCGCCGCAGGCCAGCACCACGGCATCGCAGGCGATATCTTCATAGCCGTTTGGGCCGCGCACCTTGAGCCCGGTGATGCGGCGGTTCTTGTCCTGGATCAGATCGGTCGCGCCGGTGGAATAGCGGATTTCGCAGCCCATCCTGAGGGCGTGGGCGAGTTCCATTTCAACAAGGCCCGCGCCGCCGCCGACGGCTTCGATATTCACGCCGCCGTAAAAATGATGCTTGCCGTCGACCTGGAAAGACTGCCGGCCGAACATCGGGATGAATCGCACACCGTGTTCGCGAAGCCAGACCATGGCCGGGCGCGAACCGTCGATCAACTGCCACGCCATATCCTCATCGGCCTGGTGATGGGTGACCTTCATCAGCGCGTCGTAAAATACGTTCCGGTCGTGCACCGGGAGGACGATCTGCTCGCGTTCGGCGTCCGACAGGTCGGTCAGTACGTCCTTGGCCGCATCGTCGACGCCGGTATGGCAGAACCGGAAACCCCCGGCGGTAAAGTACGAGTTGCCGCCCTTTTCCTCTTCGGCGGCTTTCTCGAGAATGAGCACTTCGGCGCCGTTTTCACGCGCGGCCATGGCAGCACAAAGCGCGGCATTTCCCGCGCCGACAACGACGACATCGTATTTCTTGGACATGATAGTTTCCTCTTGGATACCGGGCCGTTCAGGCATTTGCGGGGAGTGTGGCGAGTCTTGATTGTGAAGTAAAATTAAATTAGTTTTTTAATTAATAAGCAAAGGTAATGAATGAATATTCCCTACGGCATCAAGGACGTTGAGGTTTTCGTCGGTATCATCGATGCCGGCAGCTTCAAGGAAGCGGCAAACCTTCTCAATGTCACACAGTCGGCGCTGACGCAGCGCCTGCGGAAGCTCGAGGATGCGCTGGGTGCCCGCCTGATCGACCGGACGACCCGAAGCGTGGCGCTGACGGCGGTGGGCAAGGCATTCCTGCCGAACGCACGTCGGCTGCTGGGTCAGTTCGAGCAGACCTTTTCGGATATACGCGATGTGATCGATGTTGCCGGTGGCCGGGTGACGGTGGCCAGCCTGATCTCGGTCGCGACCTATGTCATGCCGTCGGTTGTCAGCCGTTTTGTCGAACAGTATCCGAACGTCGGTGTCCGGATCATCGACGTCGCCGAACGCGAGATCATGCCTTACGTGCGGCGCGGCGAGGCGGAATTCGCCATCGATATGAAGACCGATGACATTGACGATGACTTGACGGCGACACCGTTGATGCAGGATCGTTTCGTGCTGGCGTGCCGCGACGATCATCCACTGGCTCGGGGCGGGGCCATCGATGCTGCCGATCTGGCCGGGTTGCCGTTGATGATGCTGGGATCGCGCAGCGGCACCAGCCGGGTTCTGCAGGCGCACCTGGCCGAGCGGCTGAAAAGCGCCAAATGGCTGCATGAAGTGCAGCATCTGTCGACCATGGTCGGATTTCTGGAAGCCGGCATGGGCGCCGGCATCGTGCCGCACATGGTGATGCGGGGGCTGGCGTCGCGCAGACTGGTGTCGCGGCCGCTGACCGGCCCCGATCTGTCGCGGGAACTGGTGCTGATCGAACGCCGCGGCACGACGCTGTCCCCGGCCGCCGATCGGCTCAAGCAGATGCTGCTTGAAGATATGCGGGAGCTCGGCGGGATCTCCTAGAGATACCGCGACCCGGCCGGGACGCAGGACTTCGGCACCGTCACCTCGACCTCGCCCAGCAACATGAACGACAGGGTCTTGCCATGCAGGTCCTGAGACAGCGCACTGTTGACGCCGCCTTCGAGCGCATTGTCGATGACGAAGTTCATCGCCGTCAGGTTCGGAAGATCATAGCGCTTCACGTCCGTCGCCCCCTTGTGACGAAACAGTTCCAACACACGTTCGGGTGTGACCTGCTCCAGCAGATGCGGGTAGGCATCAGCGACATAGGGGATCAGCGAAATGTTGGCGCGGTTGCCCTTGTCGCCGGTGCGACCGTGCGCGACGGCGTGCAGGGGCAGGGTGATCATATCGCTCATGGCTTGACCTCCTCGGCGCGGGATTGGGCTTCGACCGGGCCGCGCGGCACCAGGACGGAAGCGGTATTGACCTGACCGGAGATGTTGCAGCGATATCCGCCGCCGCCGGCCGGGCCGGAACAGAACAGGCTCAGGACCTCGTCATTGACGTACTGGGCGGTTGCCTTGTCGAGGGTGCGGATCGCAGCGCGCAGCCGGTATTCGCCATCCATCGGCATGTTTTTCTGGCGTTCCCGGTCAGAAGCGTCGTTGTCGTAGACGGCACCGGTGCCGATGATCTCAATCCGTACCGGTTCTTCAACGCCATGCTTGCCGACGCGCGACCTCACCACATCGGCGGCAAGCCGGGCGCGGGCCAGGGCGTTCGGCCCGGCGTAGATCATTTCGGATTCCGCAAGCCAGCCGCCATCGGCGGACACCGTCACTTTCAGCGTGTCCGGCGGCGGGTTGCCCTTGGCGCCGGTGACGCGGATACGGTCCTTGCCAACCTCTTCCAGTGTGACTTCGGTAATATCAAGACTGACGTCCGGGGTCAGATAGGCCGACGGGTCGTGGACTTCGTACAGCATCTGCTCGGTGACCGTGGCCCGGTTGACCAGCCCGCCGGTGTTGTCGGCCTTGGTGATGACGATGGTGCCGTCGGCTGCGATTTCGCCGATGGGAAAGCCTAGCTCGTCCATGCCGGGGACATCCTTGAAGCCGGGGTCGCAGAAATAGCCGCCGGTCACCTGGCCGCCGCATTCCAGCAGGTGCCCGGCCAATGTGCCCTGCGCCAGCAGGTTCCAGTCTTCCTCGCCCCAGCCATATTCATGGATCAGCGGACCGAGCACGAGGGCGGCATCGGTGGTGCGGCCGACAAGCACGACATCGACGCCGAGCTTGAGCGCTTCCGCAACAGGGCGCGCCCCCAGATAGGCATTGGCGGCGACGATTTCCTTGCCGTCGATACTGACACCTTCAATCGTCGGCAGGCTGGCGATGTCGTCCGGCCCCATGAAGGCCAGCAGATCGTCACCCAGCACAACGGCGACGCGAAGTCCCTCGACGCCGAGTTCCTTTGCCAGTTCATGGGTGCGTTTCGCGCCGCCCAACGGATTGGCGTTGCCGAGATTGGCGACGATGGTCACGCCCGCTTCCTTGGCGGCTTTCAGGACGTTACGCAGGTACGGTTCCAGATACGGTGAATACCCAAGCTCGGGTTTGCGCATCCTGATCCGCTGGGCGATGGCCAGCGTGCGCTCGCCCATGACTTCGAAGATCAGATAGCGGGGGCCGTCTCTGGTTTTCAGGGTTTCGACGACGGGAACGCCCGCATCAAGGCGGTCCCCCGCAAATCCGGCGCCGCTGCCGATATAGACGGTCATATCAACTCTCCCGTATGTTGGCAGCGACGGCACGGGCGCCATCCAGCATAAAGCCGTGTTCGGAGCCGATGAAGAACATGCTGACACCAAGCGCTTTCAGATCAGGCACCCACGACGTGTTCGGCGCAAACGTGACCAGACACTTGCCATGCTTTTTGGCGGCTTCACCGACGCGGCGGATGGCCATGCGGACTTCGGGGGCGGCAGCGTCGGTCAGACCATAGCACACCGCAAGATCAGCCGGGCCGACGAACAGCGCATCAATGCCGTCGACGGCGGCGATCTCGTCGATATCGTCGACGGCCTCCGGCTCTTCGATCTGGGCCAGGATCACGGTATCGGTCTCGCTTTGCCTGAGGACATCGGGCATCGAACGTGTTGCATATCCGGCCCAGCGGGTCGATCCGGCATAGCCTCGCCCGCCATGCCCAAACCGCGCGGCCTTTGCGACGTCGTGGGCTTTTTCAGCGGTATTGACGTGCGGCACGATCAGCCCCGTGGCGCCGGAATCCAGCATCGTCAGAATCTGCGCCTGCGAACCGTCGGGGATACGGACCAGGGCCGGAAAGTTCAGGGCCCGCGCCATGCCGAGGCAGGCATCGACGCTGCCGCGGTCGAACGGCGCATGTTCGGCATCAAGAGCGACGAAATCCATGCCGGACATGGCGAGAATTTCGATCAGTTGAAATGCCGGTGTTTTCAGGAACGTACCGGACAGCATATCGCCGTCCAGCATGCGGGATTTCAGGGTGGTGTCTGCCATGGTGTCCTCCTTCGGGTCATTCTTGTTATTGTTATTTGCCGCGTGCTGTTGCGGTCATTGCGTCCCGGTCCAGCCCCAGGTCCACACCGGCATTGATGATGCTGTTCCATGCCGGGGCGGCGATATCGAAGCCGTTGGCGCCGCGCTCCTTGCGTGCCTTGCGTTCCGGATCGCCGGGGATCATCACCGGCTCGTCGGGGTTTCGGGGGCGGGCCGAGCGGACGAAATCTATGTAATCCGACACCGCGCCGGCAAAGCCGTGACCATCATCCAGCAGTTCCGGCTTCAGGTAGACCGAAAACATCCCGTTGTGGGTCTGTGTCCCGGGACCGGTGGCACCGGACCCGGTCAGGGCACCGGCCAGAAGCTCACACGCAAGGGCCAGCCCCGATCCCTTGTGATCGCCGAAGGTCATCAGCGCACCGTCGCCGGCACGCGGGTTTGCGACTTCGCCGGGCTTGAGATCCCCGTACAGCGCGTGGGGGTCCGTGGTCGGGTTGCCGTCACCATCGATCAGCGATCCTTCGGGGACAGGCTTCCCGCCCCTGAGCGCGACCATCACCTTGCCTTCGGCAACTTTCGAGGTCGCGAAATCGAGGATAAAATCATCGCCCTTCGGATTGACCACGCCGATGGTCACGGGCGCGGTGGACAGCCGCCGGTCGGCGGCGCCGAACGGTGCCACCAGCATGCTCTGGGATACGTTGGTGAAATGGATTGAAACCAGGCCGGCGTCGCAGGCGCGTTCGGCCCAGAAACCGATACGGCCCAGATGCCCGGCGCAGCGTAGCGCGACGATGGCCAGTCCGGTATCTCGGGCCTTGGCAATGCCCAGGTCCACGGCTTCGCGTCCAACGACCTGGCCGAAACCCCTGTTGCCGTCGACAAGTGCAAAATTGCCGCCGTCGGTGACGACCTTTGCCGACTGTCCAAAGGACAGATTGCCGGTGCGTTCCCACATCAGATAGCGCGGTATCCGCACGACGCCGTGGCTGTCGTGGCCGCTGAGATTTGAATTCACCAGATTGGCGCTGATGGCTTCGGCTTCCTCGGGCCGGGCGCCGGCGCGGGTGAAGATATCGGTGCCGAGCCGGGTCATGCCATCGGCGGTCACGCGGGTGGGTTGTTCATCGCTCATGATCGGGACAGCCCTTCCAAATTAAAGATCATTTCATCCTGCAACTGCCCGTCGAAGCAGGCGAGGATGTTTTCAGCCGTCATGCGGGCCATGGCGATCGACGACGACACGGACGCCGCGCCGTTGTGCGGGGTCACCAGGACGTTGTCGCGGTGCAGAAGCGGATGATCCGGGGCCGGGGGTTCACGGTCGAGGACATCGACCCCGGCGGCGAAAACCTTGCCGTTATCGAGCGCCACCAGCAGCGCGTCATCATCGACGATGCCGCCGCGTGCGCAGTTAATGAGGATGGCGCCGTCCTTCATGGCGTCGAATTCGCCGGTCGAGACGATGTGCCGTGTATTGTCGTCCAGCGGGACATGAAGCGTCACGAAATCGGCTTCCGCCAGCGCGTCCCGGAAATCCGTGATCAGCCGGATGCCCATGGCATCGGCCGCCGCCTGGTCCGGTGCGATGTCGGCGGCGATGACGTCCATCCCGAACGCCTTGCAGAGCGGCGCGACGAGTTTGCCGATCCGTCCGAAGCCGACGATCAGGACCGTTGCGCCCATCATGTCGCGAAGCTGGAAGCTGTTGCGGTTCTTCCAGTTACCACCCTTGGCCATTCTGTCCTGAGC
This sequence comes from Rhodospirillales bacterium, assembly GCA_040218645.1. Taxonomy (GTDB): domain Bacteria; phylum Pseudomonadota; class Alphaproteobacteria; order Rhodospirillales; family Casp-alpha2; genus UBA4479. The sequence continues at coordinate 57,231 of JAVJQZ010000016.1, read as the reverse complement.
CGGTAGCTCGCGTGCCAGCGACAGCATCAGGGACAGCGTGTGCTCGGCGACCGAGCGTGAATTCGCACCCGATGCAATGGCCACGGGGATGCCGCGTCCCGAGAGATAATCGACGTCGATCAGATCGCAGCCGACACCATGCCGCGAGACGATCTCAAGGTCGTTGGCATGGCTCAGGATGTCTGACGTCAGATGCGCCGAGCGGACCGCGATGGCATGGACGCCGGCCATGTTGGCCATCAGGGTTTCCGGGCGGATATCGCCTTCGAGATTGACGATTTCGATATCGCTGCGGGTCCGCAGAATTTCCTGGGCGCAGCCGTGCATGTTCTCGGTGATTAAAACGCGTTTCATATTCTCAAGGCTTCCTTTCGTCACCCCAAACTTGATTTGGGGTTCTTCATTTCCGGCACAGCCGTCTTTCGTTCGTATCAACCTTCAGGCGAGGGCCCCCAATCAAGATCAGGGAGACGCGATTTGGCTGTTGGAAACGTCCGTCATCGTGCAGGCATAATTATTCGGCGGCGGGCTTGTCACCGAAGTACTTGTTCTTTGCCAGGGACTGGCTTTCGTAGATCGAACCTTTCTTGAGCGGCTCGGGGTAGGGCAGGCGGATCGGGGTGACGACGACACGCGGTTCGTTCGTCGGCTCACCAGCAATCATGGTTTTCTTGTACTGGTCCCAGGATCCGATGCGGTCCATGCCGCGAATGTCCCAGGCATCGGCGGCGGCGACCTGCAACAGCAGCAGGCGGCGGTCCTTGCCGGACGTATTCAGGGCCGAGCCGTGCATCATGCGGACATGATGGAAGCTGCATGAGCCCGCCTTGCCGAGAATTTTTTCTGCGGAATCGAAATTGATGTCCGCCGTCACCGGATCAACGGCACCGACGAAATGCCCGTCCTGATGATGGTCGTGGGTCAGTCCCTTGTGAGAGCCGGGAATGCACATCAGCGGCCCGTTGTCCTCGGTCATGTCATCCATCATGACGCCGACCGCCAGAACATCGTCATTGGTATGCGGATAAAATGCCCAGTCCTGGTGCCACTCGACGGGCGAGCCGTATTCGGCCGATTTCAGATTGATCTTCGAGCCGTGCATGCGGAGGTTCGGCCCGATCAGGGCCGTCAGGGCGGCAATGAGTTTCGGGTTCTTACCCATTTCGTGAAACACCGGATGATTGAGGAACGGTTCCTTGATCCGCCGCACGCGGGGTTTGTCCGGGGTGTGGCTCGGTTCCAGATCGATGATGCTGGTGTGCGTCTCAAGACCGCGGGCGCTTTCGACAAGCTCCTTCAACGCGGCATCCATCTTCGCCAGATCGTCGGCGGAAAAAATATCCTCGACGACGACAAAACCCTTTTCGTTATAGGTTGCAACCTGCGCTTCGCTGATGACCTCGGTGGGGGTGCGGGATTGCGGCATAGATGGATTTCCTTGTGAAGGCGTGTCTCTGTTGGGAGCTGTGGTTAACTGAAAAAGTCGGGATGACGGTCGCGTAAATGATCGACAATCGCCAGTGATTTGCCGAGGTGGTTGCGGACCGCGGCCTCTGCGGCTTCCTCGTCGTGGTTCTTGAGGGCCTTGAAAATTTCACCGTGCTCGTTGATCACGTTCAGGCGGCGGCCCTGTTCGAGAAGGTACAAACCGCGCAACCGGTCGTAATGGCCGCGTTTGCGTTCGATCATTCGCGTCACCCCAGCGATCCCGGCAAGGCGGAACATCTCTTCATGAAAGCTGTTGTCGGTCAGCCTGAACGATGGCTGGTCGCCGGCTTCGAGCTCCGTGGTCAGGCGCGCGATCCAGGCCTTCAGTTTTTTCAGGCCCTCCTCGTCAATGATCTGCGAGAGAACGCGGGCAACCTCGATCTCGACGCTAAGACGCAGGAAGTGAACCTCACGGGCGTGTTGAATATCAATTCGCGATACTTCGGTTCTGGATTGCGGGAAAATATCGACCAGCCCGTCTTCTTCCAGAAGAATCAGGGCTTCGCGCACCGGGGTCTGGCTGACGCCGTAACGATCAGCAATATCGTTTTTGGAAATCAGCGTGCCGGGGGTCAGGCTGAGGTCGATGATGAGCCGTCTGAGGTCCGTATAGATCTGCTGAACCGTCGTTAAACGGTTGTCCCGACCGCTGACGGGCGGCAGTGATTTTATCGCGGAAATCTCGTTCGGCATTGCCCGGAAACCATGAATAACGGCACTGGTAGTCGACTCTGGATATTGTATCAAGAATCTTGAATTCAACTTGACTCGACAACTGATATATTAGTATTTCAGTTATTGACGAGTCAATCTCGTCCAAACAAATTATTGAATTGGGAGGTTCTAAAATGTTCAAGAAATCAATGATGGCCCTTGCTTTGGGGTCGCTGGTTCTGGCTATGGGTGCCGATGGCGCCGTTGCCAAAACGCTTAAGGTTCAGGCCAGTTCGAAAGCTGGTGACTGGGCACACCGTTTCATGACTGACGACTGGGCGCCGAAACTGGAAGCCATGACAGGCGGCAAGGTCAAGATTGACGTGCTGCCGACGAAGGCTGTGGTCCCGCACCGTGAAACCATCGATGCCGTCGCCAACGGCATTCTCGACGGTGATTTGAATGCGGTTTCCTATTTCTCCGGACGTGATCCTGCTTTTGCTGTTATCGGCGATCTGATTGCCGGTTATGACACCGTCGATCAGGTTCGGACGTTCTGCCAGTATGGCGGCGGCAAGGAAATCCTTCAGAAACTTTATGACAAGTACACAAAGGGCAAGGTCCACGTCGTCGGTTGCGGTCCTTACGCCAAGGAAGCATTTGTTTCGACCATTCCGATCAACAGCGTCGCCGAATTCAAAGGCGTGAAAGTCCGTTCGCCGGAAGGTCTCGCTGCAGAAGTGTTCAAGCGTGCCGGTGCGGCCCCCGTATCGCTACCGTTCTCGGAAGTGTATTCGGCTCTCGAGAAAAAAGTCATCGACGCGGCTGATGCTTCGGCTCACGTGAACAACAACGCACAGGGCCTGTACAAGGTTGCTAAGTTCCCGATCTACCCGGGCATTCACTCCATGGCCGTTCTGCAGTTCATCGTGAACAAGTCGGCCTGGGACAAGCTCGGCAAGGAAGGCCAGACGGCCCTTGAAGTCTGGTATCAGGCTTCGTACGACGCCATGCGCCGTGAAGCCGATCTTCAGGATCAGGCGATTGCCGCTGAGCAGCGTGCCGGTTCCGACATTACCGTCGTCGACTGGTCGCTGGAAGAGCGCGCCAAATTCCGTGAAATCGCCGTTGGTGCCTGGCACGATTTTGCTGCCAAGTCGCCGCTGGCCCAGGAAGCACTTGATGCGCATCTCAAATACATGAAGTCCGTTGGCTTGTTGAAGTAAGCCGCAAACACATTGTGCCGCCACGCCATTCAGGCGTGGCGGCGCTTTTAATAATAATGCGGTAAACAACGCCAATTCAGGGAGGAAGTGATGTTCGGAATCACGGAGCGTTTGGTCGGCGCGCCGATCGGGGCCAGGTTTGACCAGTCTGTCGATCATGTCAGCCGGTTTACGGGGTTTTCGGTCAGCTTTCTGTACCTGATGGCAGCAGCGTGTACGCTGTGGGAAGTTGCCGCCCGGTATGTTTTCAATTCACCCACACAATGGGTTTTCGAAGTCGTGATGGTGCTCTGCGCCTGCGCGTGGATGTTGTCCGCCGGCTACGTCACGTTGCAGAAACGCCATATCGGCATCACCGTCCTGTATCTGATGGCGTCCAAGCGGACACGCTGGTGGCTTGATCTGTTCGCCATGACCGTTGGTGTGCTGGCCCTCTACATGCTGGTTTCCGATACCCTGATCCGGGCACTGGAAAGCATCGATCTCGTTGAGCGCGGCGGCACGGCCTGGAACTCGCCGCTGCCGATGGTTCTCAAGACCGTCCTTGTCTGCGGGTTGTTCATGTACATGGTGCAGCTGCTGGTGAACCTGCGCCGCCACTTCCAGACCAAACCGTTGCAGATTACGGTTTACGCCGTCCTCGCGCTGATCTGTCTGCGTCTGCTGATCCAGATTTTTGCCCACTACGGCGAAGTCGGCGGCATGTGGATCGGCATTGAAGAGATGCTGGCCGAACACAGTGGTGCGATCATCGATCAGTTCCGTGTCGACCGTGAAGAGGTCGGCATCGGCACCATTTCGTTTCTGATCGTTGTCGCCCTGCTGGCCCTGATGATGACCGGCATGCCGCTGGGGATCGTCACGCTGATCATTTCCGTGACCTGTGCGCTGGTGTTCTACGGTTTGCAGGGCATGTACCTGGTGTCCACGAACGCCATGGACCTTCTGGAAAAATACCCGCTGGTCGCGGTGCCGTTCTTCGTGCTGATGGCCTCGATCCTTGAACGTGCCGGCATTGCCCAGGACCTGTTCGATGCGATGTCGATTTTCGCCGGCGGCCTGCGTGGCGGTGTCGCCGTGCAGACGACCGTTGTCGCCGTCATTCTTGCGGCGATGTCGGGGGTCATGGGGGGCGAGATCGTCATGCTCGGTCTTGTCGCCCTGCCGCAAATGCTGCGTCTGGGCTATGACCGCAAGCTGACGATCGGTCTGATCTGTGCCGCCGGTGCGCTGGCGACGCTGATACCACCGTCGATCGTCATGATCGTTTACGGTCTGAGTGCGAACGTCGGAATCGGCGATCTGTTCTCGGCCGGGTTCATTCCAGGCCTGATGCTGGCGACGTTCTATGTGTCGTTCGTGCTGTTGCGGTGCAATCTGAATCCGTCACTGGCGCCGACGGCAGCCGAAATTGCCCTGAAAACGGGACAGGAAGCCAAGCTGGGCCGTCACCAGGTGATTGCCGTCGGATTGTGTATTGCCCTGATCTTCTGCGTCATGGGGTCGATCTACGGCGGCATTACGAGCGTCACCGAAGCGGCTGCCGTCGGCGTGTTCGGCGCAATTGCCGTGGCCGCGGTGCGGTTCAAATTCAATTACGCCCTGCTGCGCGACTGCCTGGCCAATACCATGGCCGTCGTCGGCACGATCATCTGGCTGATCCTCGGTGCCGTTGCCTTCGTCGGTCTGTACAACCTGATCGGCGGCGCGGATTTCATGCGCTCTCTGATCAAGGGGGCGGGACTGGGACCGTTGGGTACGATCTTTGTCATGATGGCGATCCTGGTTGTGCTCGGCACGTTCATGGAGTGGATTGCAATCATCTTCATCACGGTGCCGGTATTCGCGCCCGTGGTCAGGGACCTGGCGCCGGAACTGGGCATGCAGCCTGAATGGGCGGCGGTCTGGTTCGGTATCCTGTTCGTGATGAACATCCAGATCTACTTCCTGTCGCCACCGTTCGGGCCAGCGTGTTTCTGGCTTAAATCCGTGGCGCCGAAAGATATCAGCCTGCAGGAAATCTTTGTCAGCGTCTTGCCGTTCATCGCTCTGCAGATCATCGGCATGATGCTGGTGATGTTCTTCCCGCAGATCGCCCTGTGGATGCCACAGGCGCTCAATTAAGGCGGACTGGAACGATCAATGCGGCTTGTTGAGGAGAAGTGAAATGTCGATGCCCGGTGATTTGCACGACGATATCGAAGAAGATGACACGATCGACAGCAACTACTATGGCATTGCGTGCGGCATAGCAGGGATCGCGTTCGGCGCTGCGATGATTACCTTCATGTTTCTACTCGCGGATGGATTTTCCTGAGCAGAATAATGGGCAGGCAGAGAAAAACATACGAAGAACTGCGCTCGGCGCGATGGTACGCGCCGGATGACCTGCGTTCGTTCGGGCACCGCTCCAGGACCCTGCAGATGGGGTATGATCCGAGTGACTGGGTCGGCAAGCCGAGCATCGCCATTATCAATACGTGGTCGGACATCAACCCGTGTCATGCCCATTTCAAACAGCGTGTCGATGACGTCAAACGCGGCGTCCTGCAGGCGGGCGGCTTTCCGATAGAGTTGCCGGCTTTGTCTCTTTCCGAGAACTACGTCAAGCCGACGACCATGCTGTACCGGAACATGCTGGCGATGGAGGTCGAGGAGCTGATCCGCTGTCACCCCGTCGACGGTGTGGTGCTGATGGGTGGCTGCGACAAGACCACGCCGGGCCTCGTCATGGGGGCGGTCAGTGCAGGTCTGCCGATGATCTTTCTGCCGGCGGGGCCGATGCTGCGCGGCAATTACAAGGGCCAGCCGCTGGGCAGCGGTTCGGACGGCTGGAAGTACTGGGATGAACGCCGTGCCGGAAATCTCTCGGCCGAGGAATGGGGCGATGTCGAAGCCGGGATCGCCCGCTCATACGGTCATTGCATGACCATGGGCACGGCCTCGACGATGACCGCCATCGCCGAAGCCATGGGGCTGACGTTGCCGGGCGCAAGTTCCATCCCCGCCGCCGATGCCAATCATATCCGCATGTCCGCGGCCTGCGGCCGGCGGATCGTTGAAATGGTCTGGGAAGATCTGACACCGGATCTGATTATCGACCGTGCGGCGATAGACAATGCCGTCACTGTCGCCATGTCCATGGGCTGTTCGACGAATGCCGTCATTCACCTGATCGCCATGGCCAGACGTGCCAATGTCGATCTGACACTCGAAGACCTGGATGCGACCTCGCGTCATGTGCCGGTTATCGCCAACGTCCGCCCCAGCGGCGCGACCTATCTGATGGAAGATTTCTACTACGCGGGCGGGCTGCGCGGCCTGATGTCGCGGCTCAGGGACGAGCTGAAACTCGATGCGATGACGGTTGTCGGCAGGCCGCTGGGCGATACCCTTGAAGGTGCCGAAGTCTATAACGACGACGTGATCCGTCCGCTCGACAATCCGATCTATGCGCATGGATCGCTGGCCCTGCTCAGGGGCAACCTTGCGCCGAACGGCTGCGTCATCAAGCCGAGCGCCTGTGATCCAAGGTTCGATAACCACGAAGGACCGGCGCTGGTCTTCGACAGCTATCCGGAAATGAAGGTCGCCGTCGATGATGAAAATCTGGACGTGACGGCGGACCATGTACTGGTGCTGCGCGGCGCGGGGCCGCAGGGCGGGCCGGGGATGCCGGAATGGGGCATGCTGCCGATCCCGAAAAAACTCCTGAAACAGGGTGTGCGCGACATGTTGCGGATGTCGGATGCCCGGATGAGCGGTACCAGTTACGGTGCGTGCATCCTGCATGTCTCGCCGGAAAGTCATGTCGGTGGACCGCTGGCTTTGCTGAAGACCGGCGACATCGTCAGGATCGACATTCCCAACCGCACCATCGACATGCTGGTAAGTGACGCGGAACTGGCAGAGCGGCGCGCCAACTGGACGCCGCCGAAAGCCAAATTCGAACGCGGCTACGGCTGGATGTTCTCCAGGCATATCAAGCAGGCTGACGAGGGCTGCGATTTTGATTATCTGGAGACATCGTTCGGCGGGCCGACACCTGAACCTGATATTTTCTGATCGAACGGAGAGACACTTATGAGTGCCAGTGAGCTCAGCGCCGACACGCGCGAGAAATTGATGAGAGTATCAACAGCAACCCTGTGCACGGCGCTGTTCAAGGTCGGGCTCAAAAACCAGTTCATTCAGGATGTGCATCCCCTGTCACAGAAAGGCGAGAACATGGTCGGTCAGGCCTACACGCTCAGATATATCCCTGCGCGTGAAGATCTGAACCCGATCTCGGTTTTTCAGGACCCGGGCCATCCGCAACGTGTCGGGGTTGAGGAATGCCCCCCGGGCTATGTGATGGTGATCGACAGCCGCAAGGACCCGCGCGCCGCCAGCGCCGGATCGATCCTGGTGACACGGCTGATGAAGCGGGGCTGTGCCGGTGTCGTCACCGACGGCGGTTTCCGCGACGCGCCGGAAATCGCCGGGCTGGACATACCGGCCTATCACAACCGTCCGTCGGCGCCGACCAACCTGACGCGCCACCAGGCAATCGAGCTGAACGGCCCGATCGGTTGCGGTGATGTCGCGGTGTTTCCGGGGGATGTCGTGGTCGGTGATGGCGAAGGGGTGGTCATCATTCCGTTGCACATGGCCGACGAGATTGCCGCTGAAGGGGCCGAGATGACGGCGTTCGAGGATTTCGTCACCGAGCGGGTCAACGCCGGCGAGACCATCATCGGGCTGTATCCGCCGACCAGGGAAGAGAGCAGAACCGCCTACGAAACATGGCGCAAGAAAAACGGCCGCTGATTGACATTCCGGCCCCGTGCTTCGAGACGGCGCATACGCGCCTCCTCAGCATGAGGCCGAAATTCCATCCTCATCCTGAGGAGCGGCCCGGTCTGCATCGGGCCGCGTCTCGAAGGAGAGGAAACGTGCAATGGGTATAAAGAGGGAAGAACCATGAGTGACTTTACCGAAGACGATCTGAAAATTCTGACACAGTGGGACACGCCGACGATCTGCAATGCGCTTGAGGAAATCGTGCCCGAGCGCCGCGGCCACGGCTACACCACGGAACAGCTTGTCCCGCTCGATCCCGACCTGCCGCCGATCTGCGGTTATGCGCGGACGGTGATGATCCGCGCCGCTGAACCTTCGGCGGACACCATCGAGCAGGCTGCCGCCAAGCGTCTGCCGTATTATGAATACGTCTCGCAGAAGCCGGGTCCGAGCATCGTCGTCGTTCAGGACATCGACCCGCGACCGGGACACGGGGCGTTCTGGGGTGAGGTGCATACCCATGTCCACAAGGGGCTGGGTGCGCTGGGCGCCGTCACCAACGGCTCAATCAGGGACATTCCCGACAGCGTGCGGGGTTTCAACCTGCTGGGTGGCAAGATCGGACCGAGCCATGCGTACGTGCATGTCGTCGATTTCGACTGTCAGGTGACGGTTTATGGCCTGACCGTATCGACCAACGACATCGTACATGCGGATCTGCATGGTGCGGTGATGATTCCGGCTGACGCGGTCAGGAAAATCCCCGACGTGGTCGCCAAACATCAGCGCAAGGAAGCGAAAATTCTCGATGCGGCGAAAAGCCCGGATTTCAATTTCGAGAAGCTGAAAGCGGCCATCGGCGCGTCGAAGGAAGTTCACTAGGAAGCGAATATTCACAGCGGGACAATTTTCTGTCCACATAAGGACATCGACAAGAGAGTACGAGGCATTATACTCAGCCGCGGCGTAACCGAAATCCGGGCGTCTAGTCGACCAAATGAGGGACAAAAATGCTTTATCGAATTTCTCTTGCGGCTGCGCTGCTGCTGTCGTTTTCCGCCCCCGCTCATGCACATCTGCTGCCGACTGCGCACGGCTCTTTTGCCGCCGGGTTTACGCATCCGGTGTTCGGGCTCGACCATATTCTGGTCATGGTTGCCGTTGGTCTGTGGGCCTTCCGCGTCGGCGGACGTGCAACGTGGGTCGTGCCGTGTGCGTTCGTGGCGATGATGGGCGCCGGTTTCCTGTTTGCCCTTTCGGGTGGGAGCTTGCCCATCGTTGAGCCGGTAATTCTGGCATCTTTGGTTGCCCTTGGTTTGCTGATCGCTTTTGCCGTGAAGCTTCCGGTTTATCTCTCCGCCATTATCGTTGGCGGTTTTGCGGTTTTTCACGGGCATGCCCACGGCGCGGAAATCGGTAATGCCGGCGCACTGGCATATGCGGCAGGGTTTGGCGTTGCCACGGCACTGTTGCATGGGCTGGGAATCGGTCTTGGTATGTCGATGGGCCGGCTTCAGGCTGTTGGTGACAAGGTGACCCGCTCAATGGGGGGCGCGACGGCCATGGCCGGGGTCATCCTTTTGCTGGGTTAATGCTCAAGGCCCGGTCAATTTCTCCGATCATGACCTGATCAATGCCTGGCCGCGGGCAATCTTAGCGTAAATACCGTGCCTTCACCGGGTCTGGAATTGACGGCGATCTTGCCGCCGAAACTTTCAACGATCCGCTTGCATTCAGACAGGCCCAGACCGTGACCGGGTAAAGCCGTCTTGCCGTTTGCGCGTTCGAAGGCACCGAAGATTCTGCTGTGATCCGTGGTTGAAATACCGAGGCCGTTGTCCCGTATCGACAGCGAAATCCACGCATCTTCCCGGACCGAAGAGACATGGATTTTCAGCGGCCGCGTTTCGTCGCGATATTTGATGGCGTTGTCGAGCAGGTTCTGAAACACGCGGGTCATCTGGAAAGCGGTCGCCAGAACATGGTGACTGACGTCGACATGCACGTCGGCATTCGTCTGCTCTATACGGTGCCGCAGCGGTTGCAGGGCATCACGAATGCAGGCTGCCGTGTCGACGGATTCAGGCGCGTTGTTTTCGTGCCCATCGCGTGACTGTTCCAGCAGGTCCTGGATGAAGCGGCTCATGCGGAGGGATGCTTCATGCGCGGTAGAGATGAATTCGTCTCTGCGGTGTTCCTGCCCCGCCGGGAGGTGCGCACTTGCACTCAGATAGCCGATAATGGCGTTCAGCGGTGTGTTCAGGTCGTGCGCCACGGCCCCGGTGAATCGCTCCAGTTTATCATTCGCCACGCGAAGCCGGAGTTCGGCGGCGCTGTAGGTCGTCCACACATACGCAATGGTCCAGCCGATGGATGTGGCAATGCCGACAAAGATATAGACAAGCTCCAGTGAGGCGACTTCCATGTTCACCGGTACCGGGATATCGAAAAATATCCTGACGCCGGCGCGGACCAGGCTGGCGGCGCCGAATACAGCGAATGTGAAGGCAAGGATACGGCAACCCGGCTTCAGGTCGCTGCGGGTTTCCCGCAACAGAGTATGTAACGTTACCAGGCAGATCACCGTGTAGACCACTGAATGCAGAATGGCGACGGCGGTCAGATTGAATTCGATGAAGAGGAAATAGATATCGCCGAGGGCGCAGATCAGAAACGCCGCGACTTCGAACCCGCTCAGCGGCTTCAATCCCGTTAACTTGCGCATGGCCCGTGCCGTCAGAAGCACCCCGATAACGAAACACTGGATACCGGCATATCCGGCAACGACATTTGCCTGTGACGTGCTGATCCCCATGAGCAGTGCACCGAGGCTGCTGACCGCCATGGCGGAAGCCATTTCGGGAAGGCCGGGCGCACTTTTGCGCATTTTCCAGAACGTCATCAGCACGGCTGCCATGACAGCCTGGACGACACATAAAGATAGGAGAACCGGGGCGATGTAGAACATGGCGGGAAGCTATACGATGCAGCGGGTGCTGGGAACTGGATATTGGTCAGGCACTGTACGAATTCGTTGGCCGCACTGATACGCAAGCAAACCGGTATTTTATGCAGTCGGCCCGTTCTTTATGGTGACATCATCAAACCGGCTGCGGTCTTCACGTGGTATGAAGGCATTCAGCGCGCCCGCCCCGTCATTCGTGACGGCACAGATCAGCCAGACGAAATCCGTCTCATAGACCATCGCCAGATCGGTATCGGAGGGGGCCGCCGGATGATCCGGGTGGGAATGGTAATGGCCGATGATTTCGGTGCCATCGTTCAGGGATTCCAGAGCGCGCATCAAATCAAAGCGGAGTTTGGGATCGATCTCGAACCCCGTTTTCTGGTCGCGATCCGTGACGTTACGGCTTTCATGCACATCGATGACGGCGACGGTGCCGTCCGGCTGGCGCTTGCCGCTCAACAGGCCGCAGACCTCGAACGGATAACCTTCTTCCGCATGCCTGCGGATGCGACCGGCCAGACCGTCGCTTAGATATACGGTCATCGCGGCTGGATGCGGCCGAGCACGCGCCCGTCTTCGATGTCGATGACGATAACGCCGTCACAGACCGATGCCGGTCCAAGCAGGAGATAGGCGCGGCGTCCATCAGGGCGGACATCCTCGATATAGCAATTGTCGGCAAGATCGAGGGTATGGTCGCCGAAGACTCCGGGGGCTGCGGCGGCGGTCATCGGAGACGCTGCTTCCGGGCGTGTGCCGAACAGTTTCCAGCCGGGATCGACCGACTTCTTGTACAGTCCGTAACCGATCAGGCCGACCGCGAGGACGATCAGGGCGCCCATGCCGATGACGATGGCTTTCAATGCCTGCATAACGCTTACTCTATCTGCTTAGTGCCGGCGAAGGACTGCCGGACGTTATCCACAGGTCTTCATCGGCGGCGCGGCAGGGCTTGTCAAGTGGTGCACACGCGAGATTGGGCATTCGCCTGACAATAGGGCATAAAGGCGGACATGAGTGAACCACGCGATATCACGCTGACCGTCGGCACTGCCGATGCGGGTGCAAGGCTCGACAAGTGGCTCGCCGATGCCGCGGGCAACCTGTCACGGACACGTGTTCAGGCCCTGATAAACGACGGTCACGTCACCGGCCCGGATGGCCCGGCCCAGGACATGTCGCGCAAGGTCAGGGCGGATGAAACCTATACCCTTCATGTGCCGCCGCCGGCGCCGGCACGTCCCGATGCCGAGGATATCCCCCTCGACATCCTTTATGAGGATGCGGACCTGATTGTGCTGGTCAAACCGGCCGGGCTGGTCGTGCACCCGGCCCCCGGGCATGCGGGCGGCACACTGGTCAATGCGCTGCTGCACCATTGCCGGGGGTCGCTGTCGGGGATCGGCGGGGTCAGCCGGCCGGGTATCGTACACCGGCTCGACAAGGATACGTCCGGCGTCATGGTCTGCGCCAAAAGCGATATCGCGCATCGCGGGCTGGTCGATCAGTTTCAGGTGCACAGTATCGACCGTGCCTATATGGCGGTGGTCTGGGGCATGCCGTCCCCCCGGGCCGGGCGGATCGAGAACAACATCGGCCGCGATCCCAGGAACCGCAAGCGGATGGCGGTGATTCCGTCCGGAGGTAAACACGCGGTCACGGATTATAAGGTAATTAGGCCTATTGGTGCTGTCGCGGCACTAATGGATTGCCATTTATTCACAGGACGAACCCATCAAATCCGTGTTCAAATGTCATCAATGGGTCATCCCCTTGTTGGTGATCCTCTGTATCATAGCAGGGGAAGCCAGCGAAAAGACCGGGAAATAGTGATCCAGGGACAGCCCGGTGCGTATAAACATCAGGCGCTCCACGCCTATAAACTCGGTTTCGAGCACCCTGTGAGACAAGAAAAGCTCGAATTCGAGATCAAGCTATCAAATGAGATCAAAGAACTAATTGATAGTTTAGAACAATTATAATATAAAAAACCTGAGTAAATAACTCGGGTACGCAGGCGGAAGCATACAACGGAACAGAGGCCAAAAGGCCCGGACCGGTGTTTTTGATCGGCAACAAGCTTTGGGAAGATAGGGACAATGGGCACGCTCGCCAGAGACTTCAATCCAACACCTGAGGAAAATCTCTCTCGGTATCTTCAGGTCATCCGGCAATATCCGATGCTGACGCACGAAGAAGAGATTGCGCTCGCCGAACGCTGGCGTGATCATGCTGACGACGAAGCGGCGCATCAGCTGGTCAACAGCCATTTGCGTCTGGTTGCCAAGATTGCCATGGGATACCGCGGCTACGGCCTGCCGGTCGGCGAACTGATTTCCGAAGGGAATATCGGCATGATGCAGGCCGTCAAACGATTTGATCCCGACAAGGGGTTCCGTCTTGCTACCTATGCCATGTGGTGGATCAGGGCATCGATGCAGGAATACATCCTGCATTCCTGGTCGCTGGTGAAAATGGGCACCACGGCAGCGCAGAAAAAACTGTTCTTCAACCTGCGCCGGATCAAAAGCGAATTGCAGGCCATCCATGACGGCGACCTGACACCGGAACATACGGCGCTGGTGGCGACCCGCCTCAAGGTATCCGAGCAGGAAGTCACCAACATGAACCGCCGTCTGGCCGGCCCGGATCATTCCCTGAACGCACCGCTGCGTGATGACAGTGATGGGGAATGGATCGACTGGCTGGAAGACGATACCGAGAATCAGGAAACCCTCGTCGCCGAACGGCAGGAAGCGTCAAGCCGGCACAGAATGCTGGTGGGGGCGATGAAATGTCTGACCGACCGGGAGCGCCATATCCTGACGGAACGGCGGCTGAAGGATGAACCGATGACCCTGCAGGATCTGAGCGACGTCTACGGGATCAGCCGCGAACGGGTCCGCCAGATCGAGGTCCGGGCCTTCGAAAAGATTCGCAAATCCGTCCGGAATGCGGCCATAAAGGAACATATGGTCAACTAGGGCCTGTGGACATATAGCACGCAAGCCGTGACGCTGGCCGTTTATTCGACGTCGAAATCTCCTTCCACCGGCGGCTGTGCACGGTACAGTTTCGCGAACCGGCGCGATGCCTTTCCCTTGAGTCCGGATCGTGTCCGGTCATAGAGCTCTTGAGCCAAAACCGGTGACTGACTTTTCAGTATCTGAAAGAAATCCCGGACATCACTGAAGCTCTGTTTGCCGCCGTCCGTGATCGACGCGGCAATGATGCTGTCCAGGCCATCGATATGCCCCCCGTTTGCCAGGGCCTCGCACAGGCGTCGGTTGGACTGAAACGTCTCCGGGCTGATTGCCGGTAACAGCGTGCGTCTGAGCGGAGAGGCCAAAGGGTCGCACGTGATTTCTTCCAGCAGTTTGGCCCGGGCCCGGCGCATCCCGCCGTCAAGGACCGTCCTGGCCCCTCTGGGGGCCGTGCTTTCCATGACGGCACGGTGCGACAGCGGCAGACGGCCACGCGCCAGGGCACGGCGGACCGCGCGTTCCGTATCGTCGCCCGGCGATAGGGTTTCTTCGGGAATGACGCCCGGCAGGGTTTTGCGTACGTGGCGGATGGCCTGAAAGATTGCGTCTCGGGTCTGTGCCGGGCTGGCGGTTTCCGCCAGCAGTCCGGCACTGGCGAGGGTGCGGGTGATGATGTGCAGATCTTCGGGTATATTGGCCGCATCCGGGCCGACACCATCGCGAAGCACTGTCCGGACCGGCCGGTTGTCTCGCTTGGGTATGGTATAGGCGTCAAAGTTTCCCATGTAAGTTCTCCTTCCCAGGCGGAGTCTTCAAAGAGCACATGCCAACAGCGGACACCTTTAGCAGGGTGCCTTGTGGATAAATCTACTTTATCGGGAAAAATATTAAAAGTCGTATTTATCTAAAACTATTATCAATGGTATATCATAGGTCATATCCGCTGCGCCGGATATAGGCCGAGAAGCTCTGCCGCTCCGTGTTCGCGGTCTGGCGGGCCTTGTCGTCGGACCAGCCGTAATCATCCTTGGTGCCGTAGCGTTCGGGTTCGCGCTGATTGCGAAAGACATTGGTCGCACTGCGGCGGCGGTCATAGCTTTCGATTTCGTCATCAAGGGTGCTGTCGTCGTAGCTGTCCTTGTGGACCGTCAGGCGCATCGGCAGGCGGACACTGATGGCCGGGTCGTCCGCCGGATGACCGACACACAATCCGGCAAAGGGAAAAACGCCGTCCGGCAGACCGGCCAGTTCAACGATTTCATCCGTCACTTCACGCACAGCGCTGATCGGGCAACAGCCCAGACCTTCCGCCTCGGCGGCGGTGATGAAATTCTGCATGACGATGGCGGCATCGGCGGCGGCGTTCAGGAAGGCGTCGAGCGGTTCATGGGCGAAGGCCGTGCCGCGCAATTCGCAGACCCTGCGGATGCGCCGTCCGTCCCCGCAGAATAGCAGAAACACGGGCGCCTGTTTGATCCACGGCATGGACGGAAACAGGTCCGTGACCTTGCCGCGTCTCGCCGGATCATCGAATTGAATGATTGCGACCTGTTGCAGGTCGGACTTGGCGGGGGCCGACAGGGCGCAGGCGAAGAGCACATCCAGCACGCTTTGCGGGACCGGGGTGTCGCTGTATCTGCGGCGGGACCGGTGGCGAAGCAGCTGGGCGTGCACGCCCTCGGCCGGACGATTCCGGCCGATGTCGGTCGGCTCGGCGAAGCGGGCGGCGATCAGATCATTGATGGTATCGGTCATGTCAGGGTCTCCTGGGGGTCGGTTTCGTGTTTAGAGCGCCGCGCGTTGAAGGCCGCGGCGGCAGTCATGATGATGATGACGGCGGGAAAGGCGATGCCGGGAATGTCGGGGAACGCGGCCACGACGGCACTGGCGGCGGCGCCTGCGGACATCTGCAGCGCCCCCAGCAGGGCGGTCGCGGTGCCGGCGCGGGCCTTGAATGGGGACAGAGCGCCGGACACACCGAGCGGCAGCACCAGTCCGAGCCCGTAGCCGAAGATGATCATGAACGCCATGAGCGAACTGACGGTGGCAAATCCGCTGAGTACCAGTGCCAGCATGCCGATCCCCGAGCCGCACATCATCAGGGCGCTGTAGATAATGAACCGGGACGACCCCGCGAACCGTTCACTGTACCGGGCCACGGTCATCGCGCCCAGCATGAAGGCCCCGGAATGCAGGATCGCCAGCAAGCCGAATTCGGACGGGCGCAGTCCCAGCTGATTGATCATCAGTTCCGGGGCGCCAGAATGGAACGCATAGAGCGATCCCAGCGCCAGGGCGTTGGTCATGGCGAATCGCCGGAATGTCCGGTCCCTGATGATTGACAGGTATGTCGCCGCGATCTGCGGCGGGGATATTTTCTCACTGGACGGTGTGCCGGTTTCCGGCAGGGCAAAAATGCACAGGCAAAGCATCACCGCGCCCATGGCCATGGTCACCAGGATGTTGGCCTCCCAGCCCAGATATTCCTGTATAAGCCCGCCGATGGCCGGCGCGATACCGGGAACGATGCCCATGGTCACCGTCAGCAGCCCGAAAATCCGGACCAGGGCGGCACCCTGGAAGGCATCGCGGGCAATGGCACGGGCAATGACGAATCCGGCGGCGGCACCCAGCCCCTGCAACAGACGGGCCACCAGAAGCCATTCAAGGCTGCACGCAAGTGCGGCGATCCCGCCAAGCACGGTATACAGAATCAGCCCCGGAATCAGGATCGGGCGGCGGCCGAACCGATCGGATAACGGCCCGACGATCAACTGTCCGCTGGCAAACCCGATCAGGAACACTGACAGCACCAGCCGTTCGCTGCCGGGCAGCAGCTGCAGCTCGACACCGATCGCGGGCAGCGACGGCAGCACGATATTCAGCGCCATCTGTCCAAGCGTTCCGAGCGCCATCAACAGACAGACTGCGAGACCGCTGAGCGGGATCAAGCGATGACGGTCGGTTTTCTCGGATGCATCAGGGGGCGGGGTCGTCGGCTGTGACAAAAGACGGGTCTCCAAAACGGGCGGCTGGATGACGGCAAGGGATACATTTCAGTATACATATGATGGATGCGCAAATCAGGGGCGGCAAGGCCGCAGTCGGGCCACCGGGCCGGGTTTTCAGGCCGTGTCAGCGCGGTTGACGATGGCCGGTCTAGCCCGTACATTCCCGCCGTCTTTTCCGGCCATCCCCTGTTCACGATCAGGGCGCCGGGCCCGCGTGGAGGGGTGGCCGAGTGGCTGAAGGCGCTGGTTTGCTAAACCAGTATACGGGAAACTGTATCGAGGGTTCGAATCCCTTCCCCTCCGCCATTATGCTAGGAAAACAGGGGCTTTTAGTCCTAAATTTTTCACTACCCACAATTTTACCCACGTTCTAAGCGGCGCTAGGGGCTGTTTCTGTAACAATTTAATTTCGATGATTCCGGCCAAGGTGTCAGGCGTTGGCCTTTTTTATAGTGGGGGAAAACCTCTTTTTTCCGAGTCAGAAAACCCCTGCATATGACCTATAAAAAAAGCCTTCGCGCGTACTGGCCACATAACTATGCGTTGGATCAAGTGGTGCGTGGATGAATTATTCCAATTCAAGATGCCATACGGGCTCTCCAGAAATGAGAGATGGCATCTTTTCAGAGAATATATCATCCATGTAGGTTTGGCTTAGATGCAAGTAACTACGTTCCGTCGTCTCCAGCTTTGCATGCCCAAGCTGTTTGGAAACCACAGGTATAGGCACGCCGCCCATTACTGCATGGCTTGCAAACGTGCGCCGCAAATCATGCAATCCTATTACTGGTACAATATTAACGCGGTTACATGTGCGATGGAGTCTATAAAGATAGCTCCCTTTGATCCACGGTCGACCGTCCTTTCGCAAGAGGAGATATTCTTTTGGATTCCGGAAGCTGGTAACGCGGTCAAAGAACTCTCTCCCTTCTTGTGAAAGTGAGACATGGCGCGCCTTCATCGTCTTGTCGTCTGTGACGTATATTCGTTTTAATGATCGATGGTAGTCAGCCACACGCAATTTAAGAAGTTCGTTTGCCCTACAGCCAGTCAATAATGCGGCAACCACAAGGCATCTTAAATCTGGTTCACAATCTTCGACTAGTCGTCGGATTTCATCTCTTTCTAGGTACCGGGGTGGTTTTGGTGGCCTCCGTCTGTAAAACTTGATGCGTTTCCAAACCGCGTCACTTTCACAATGCTCATTCTCGTAAGCCAGTTGAAGCGCGGCCTTGAGCACCCTGAGACAGCGATTTGCTGCACCCAGTCGCCGGTCTCTATACAAAGCATTGTTTTCTCGGCGAACGAAATGGATATTCGACGGTCGCCTGGCTGCCAGCCTCGGCGCTGCTTTCAATACGGTTTCAAGCCAGTCGCGAATATCGTTGCTAGTAAGATTTGCGAGTTCAACGTGGCCAAGATGGGGAAGAATTGAAACACGCATTACGCTCTCATCGGGGTTGATTCGTTTACCCAAAGAGACTTGGCGCTGATGATAGTCGAGTAATGCATGAATGATTAGGTAGGGGCTCCTAGGTGGGGGCTCTGGAAGTCGCCTGTATTTTCCTTGAGGTGAGATGAACGCGGAGGGTGACTTAGATATCTCTAAGCATAATTCGAGCGCTTTTTGCATAGCTTGCTCGAAGGAGAGTATTATCACGCCGTCCGCACGCATTACGTCATCCGGTTCGCCAAATCGCATCGTAATTGTCTTGTTTCGCTTATATCCGAAACGCGCGTACCAAGAGCTGGACCAGATACCTTCTCGGTAGCCAAGTGCACGTCGCTGGCCCATGTTCCACCAGAATGTACAGCCGCCTCCCAAGTGCACCTTTCGACTTTCCGAAGTTTCAAAATACTCTTTAGGGTGCTTATTCCGGGGGGAGCTATTCATATGGACAACTCTCTATATAGCAGCTGGATCTTCCGATAAGAAAAGCTCTCCACCGTAACCAGCCTCTAATGGAATGCGAACCATCCTGCCTTCAGGAGTCTGGGCACTCTCGGGGCGGACAGTCACGACCGGGGTTTTGTTTATCAACTCAATCGCTTCATCAATGGAAGTGAAAGCGGCTAAACGCTCGACGTTCATACGTGTTGCGAAGACAAGCTTGTATTTGCCGCCTTTCGCCTCTGAGAGAAGTTGGGTTGGAGATATCCAGACGGCCTTCGTGACTTCGCCCTCGTCATGGGCGACATGCTGGTCCTCAGCATAGGACGTAACAAAAAAATGTGTGTCAAAGCGTTTGGCGCGAGACGGCGGCGTGATCCAGTGCGCGAACGGGACAAGCCGATCCGTCGCCGCGACAAGCCCAGCATCATGCAGCATGTCGGGGAATGCCAACTCCCCACCGGACACGGCGTGACGATACTTTACCGTCAGCTCTCTCGCCATTTCACGATGAACCATGTCACCGCTCGCTATGTCATAAGCTAGTAGGATTCCACTTTCCTCGAAGGTCTCGCGAATGGCAGCGACTTTGAAGGCATCGGTATCATTTCCACCCGCATGCGCGTGATCGATGGAATCGACACGTCCTCCCGGAAATACAATCGCACCGCCGGCAAACTCGATAGCTTGCTGCCGCACTACCATCAGGGTCTGCAGTGGATGCTCATCCGACTTGCGTAAAAGTATTAGGGTTGCCGCAGGTCTCGGCATAGCCGGCTGGTCAGTCATAACGTCTCTGTTTCATCTAGATGAATAGAATCATGCTAGTTGAGATTACGGCTTCACCATAATTAGGACAAACTTTCTGACGGCTAGGTCAGAATGAATGCTTCGACCGCGCTTTGCTCAGAAGTCATCCTTAACTTTTATCTGACTTTTTCTAACCGACTTGGGCAGTAGTGTAAGCTTCTCGCGTGCAGCAGACAGATGCCGAGGCAATGCTGACGGATTATCCTCGAATAAGCGAACACCTACAATCGCAGCAAGCTCGAATACAGCCCCAATAGAACAACCTGTATCACCTCTTTCAATGCGCTGGACAAGACCACGTGACACGCCTGCGCGCTCTGCAAGTTCCATTACTGTAATATCACGCTCGATACGCGCAGTATGAATTAACGCACCCAGAAGCTCTGATGCTTCTCGGGCATAGCGGGAATAGCTTCTATTCACTGGTTTCGCCATCACATACCCAATGATCCATAAATAGGTCATCATATGTTTATATGATCTGTATTTAGATCATTAAGGGCTGTTAACGGCTGCCTACTGATAAAATGGTAGGAATCGTTCTCACGCCCCCAATCCAAACATGTTGCACAAGGCGAACCAACAGGACGGTTGTCCTCGGATGGCGCCCAGCCCAATCGTCTGGCACTAAGGTTAACATTTACTAACACACCTGGCCTGTACTTGCCCCGTATTTATGTTAATCGCTTCCCTGTAAATTCCCTGTATTAACAGCGTGCGAGGCTCCCCGTATTTTCCCCGTATTAACGGGGACCGGGTCCGGGGCGGATGACCTGTTTTCACCTGTTATTAACAGGACAATGCTCCCGTTACTCTCCCGTAAAATCGGGAATGCCGATATCCGTTATTTCCCGGTATTAAACGGCTTGCTGTTTTCAACTTCGCCCGCACTGGCCACGAAAATGTTCTAGATCGATGCGACAAGCTCACGGCTTTCCTTGAGTAATGCGCGGATCATGCGGCGTTGTGCTATAGATTCGGCGGTATAGTAGCCATGCTTAAAGGCGTTCTTATTCCCCTTCGGTGCGCCCGTCGACAATCCCCCATGCATCCGGCAACGTCCGTTTTTCATTGCCGGTGATTGGCACGGCGAGCCTTTCCGAGTCTTGGCACCGCATCGGGGCGCTTGCTGCATATCCAATAGCATGGGCTTGAACCTCGCTTTCTTGTGCATCCCCTGCCCCCCCTGTGTTGACATTGCCGACGATGGCTTGCCCGCCTTCATTCACATAGACGCGCTCAACGCGGACGGTTTGGGATGCTTTTTGGCGGAATCTCTTGAGGGTTTCCATTTGCGTGGCGAACGTCCGCAGTAACTTATTGGCCTGATTGGCCATAGAATCCATCTGCTTTAGATGCGTTGAGCCATGCATTTTAGATAACATCGTCATGGCGGAATTGTGCACGGCTATCATCTGAGCAATCAACATGCCCTCTGCTGGGCTTTCCGCTTTGAGTGTCGATGCCGCCACGATGGCATTTCCAATGATTTCATGCCCGTTTTGCTGTAGCCGGTCCGGGGCGGCGCTGGCGTTCGCAATGCTGTTGATTAGGCTGCCGGCGTAT
Source organism: Rhodospirillales bacterium (assembly GCA_040218645.1). Taxonomy (GTDB): domain Bacteria; phylum Pseudomonadota; class Alphaproteobacteria; order Rhodospirillales; family Casp-alpha2; genus UBA4479. The sequence continues at coordinate 35,851 of JAVJQZ010000016.1, read as the reverse complement.
TTCTTGTCCTCGGTTCCCAGCGCTTCGCATAGGATGGCTTCGGCAAGGTCAAAATCTGATTCCGTCTTATGGGCAAGTTTAAGGGTGCGGTCCTCGCCGTCTGCCTCTGTAAGCTCAGCACGCGGGGCAGTGACAGCCTTAGATTGCCTTTCGCGGAAACTATCGAGTAGCGCCCGCTCGGCTTCGTTTAGGTCATCTGCCCTTTTAATCCCATTTGTTAATGGTGTGGAATTGGCCATAGCTCACTTCCCCATTAACGCATCGGCCAGTAGGCCCCTTGGCGTGTTAACCGGCTGCGGTGTCGGCATAGCCAGCGCCCCGGCCAATTGTTCGGCCCTTGATTTCGGTGCCATTGCCTGCGGTCCTGCCTCACGGTTTCGGCGCTCGTTCTCTCGGTTTCGTGCAGCCCAGGTACTAAGCGCGGCTGCAGCGGCCCCGGCCTCTACAAGCGGGGCGCTCATAAGCCGGTCAGCTTGCGAGGTAAGGTTACGGGCTGTGATGCCCCCACCCGCCTCTCTCGCGGCTGTGCCAAGCTCTGAGATAAAGGGGATAGGCTTTAAGGCGCTGCCCCCTATGCTGAGCAAGTTATTGTCTTTGAGTAGTTGTATCATCGCGAATGCAGACCGTGACGAATTGCGGGCGTCCTGTGGCGTGATGGTCGCGGCGGTATCCGCAATAAGCTTGCCTATCCGCTTCAATTCATCCGGCGTGAAAAGCTGCTCTGCAATCTGTTTTCCGTCGCCGCTTATCAGGTTGCGGCCACCTTTAACAAGGGCCTCTCGGGTGACTTCCCTTTCGCCTCTTGATAGCCCGGTGAATGCTTTCATCAAATACGCATCCTTGAGCATGGCGATTTCCTCAGAGCCTTCCCCGAATATCGATTTCATGCGCTTCACCAGTCCAACGGCTTGCGGGGTTGCACGGGTGCGGGCTGCCCCGGTTAGGACGTTGACCATCTGCAATGGCGTTGCGGCGTTTTCGTCTAACAGCTTCACCATTGCACTACCTGCAGGGTCCATATTCCCCTTGCCAAAATCCTTGAAATAATCGGCTGCCAGCGTGCGGGCATTCTTGATTGCCGTAATGGTCGCTTCGTCGCCTTCCATAAGGCCCTCGGTGATGGCTTTCTCTGTCCAAGCGTCCATCCGGTTCTTAATTTCGATCAGCGCCTTTTTCTCGGTCGCATCCTGTGTACTGCCGATAAGGTTGTTTACGGCCTTCCGGCTGCCCTCTAGCCTCGCGAAGTTCTGAGCCTTGAACCGGGGATTGCTGGCAAGCGCTGCGGTATCCCGTGCGCGGTCCAGTGCAATTTTCAGTTTCGGCATTTGCGCTATCTGGTCGGGAACAATGTTCATTTCGCGCGGCACGTTCAACACGTCACGGGCCAAGCCTTCGATACCCTCTCGGGCCATTTTTGCCGGGGCCTGTTGTGAGAGTGTCGCCGCATCGGTGTAAGCCTGTGATACGGCACCCTTGCGGCCCTGTGATTCTTCAATCAATCGGCGCTGTAGATTCTGGCCTATGTCCGTAGGGGCTTCGGTGCCATACCCCGAACGTCCGGGCTGCAGTGCATCGGCCTCGGATCGGATCGCGTCTAGCTGTCTGTCATCGAAACTGCGGACAACATCGGATGCCGTCTGGCCGTAGCCGCCTTGGCGTGCAGCTTCCTCACGGCGTAACAGATTCATGTCCTGTGAGCGTTGGCCCTGTGTCATGGGAATACGGCTTGCCTGTTTCGGGGCGGCTGGCACATAGCGCGGAAACATCGCTTTACGTCCAGCGTCGACGGCACCCTTAACGGCGCGGCTGCCCGCCTTGAGAAATGGCGGCGCAAGCGCTTCGACGGCCCCGCCGATTGCCCCGGTAGTACCGGACTGGCCAAGGTTGATTGCATCCTTGCCCCCGGACGTGACGACTCCGGCTTGCTGGGCTGCGTCGGTTGCGCCATAGGTCACGGCACCGGATGCGAGACGGCCCGCCAATGTATTGGCACCGGATGCGGCCCTTGCGGCGGGAAGGAATTGCACGCCCTGTGCTACAACGTCATTTGCATCTTGCATCGATGCGCCGGGCTTATTGACGTAATAGGGCTGGCCTTCCCATTCAACTATCGGGTTGCCTTGAGCATCGGCAAAGATGCCGCCGAAACGGGGATCCGATTGGAAGCTGTTTTGAATGATTTTCGCTTTCTCGTTCGGGTCCATCGTGAGGCCAAGTTTCAAATTCGGCATGAAGGATTCAAAGAAACCAATATTGGCCTCTGTCACTTCCGGCATGTCGGGAAACTCGGTGCGGCCCTCTCCGGTCGCCAAGCTGCGAAGCGTGCCGACTTCCTTTTGTGCGGTATCGGCAACGGCCCCGGCTACGTTCTTAGCGGTGCCGTATGCGGTTTCCATCGCGGACGGCTGCGCGGCTTCCATGCTTTCAAAAAAACCGAGAATTTCAGGCTCCGAAGCATCCAAGGGGAATTGATACGTTTTCCCGTCCGGGCCTTGAACGTCCATGAAACTTTGCTGCTGTTTTTCCATACCGTCTAAATCCTAATCGTGTAATCTGTGGCCTATGCGTTATGCATTTTTTGCCCTATCTCTATTCCTTGTTGTCGCTGCAATGGCTAAGCCTTCGTTGGCCCAAAACAGCGGACGAGTGTGTAACGTGTCTCTGAATTCAGTGTTTGATGAATCAGAAGTGCAAAAAGTCGGGGCCTGCCGTAAAGGTGATATATTGTCCGCGCAACTTTCCGAAAACGTTGTTCCAGAACTAGCAGCCGCCCGGCTCTGTGATTATTCTTCAACGATTTTAATTGGCGAACACTCGGCAAAAAGATGGCATTGGTTATCATGTGTGTTTTCAGGAAAGCGTGAGTTCGTTGAATGATACGGACTTTCCTCTTTACCCTTTTTTTAGTCGCTTCGTTTGGTGCCGTCGCGGATGACGTGCCGCCGATGCCTCCTGAGGTGCGGGCCAGGTTCAATGCAGCGATGTCGAAGCTCTGGCATGCGGACTGTGAATGTTGGCGCTTCACATTTGAGGGACGCATCAAAGAAGTGCACGCGCCTCTAGATGATAAAGCGCGATGGGCGATTCTTCGTGTCATCGAAGATGGCGCGGCCATTCCTATTGCCCCCACTGGTCAAGGTAGCTGACGAAAGGGCGCGTGCTGGCCCGGTGAAATCGGATTGCTATACTCCTGCGGCGGCGCTGTCTGCATTTCCAGCTTGCCGGACTGTGGATTCCGAACAACGCGCGGCGGTTGCTGTTTGTTCGTTGTGTATGCTGGGGCCGTGCTGTCCGGGTTGCCGGATGATGCGCGGATATTAGCAATCTCATCATCACTGAAAAGCGGCTGCCTTTTGATTTCGGAAATTGCAGCATTCATGGCGCTGGCACTTTCGCCGCGCGAATACATATCATCGATGACTTGCCCGATTTGGATAGACCTTTCGGCCATCCGCTTATCAATGAAAATCTTTGCCTTGAATGCGCTGGGCGTATCCGTCAAACGCGGCACCGTGGACTCAATAAATTTTCTGTCCGCATCGGAAAAGTTATTCGCGGGCATGCCATCGGCCCCGCCGATTTTACCAAGCGTCAATTTGTTACCTAGAGAGTTTAGCACCTGAGAAGGGCCAGCATCGGCGGGAAGCCCAAGCGATGCCGGATCAATGTTTGCGGCCTGCAGGATCGATGATGCAAAGGCTTGCGGCTCTGCCAGTGCGCCGGTTGTTCCCCCCGCCTGTTCTAGCTGGGCGGCCGCCGAATCCATCAAGCTCAATGTCTGCAGGTTCGTCATTGCTTTGTCACTGCCCTCAAGCTGCGATGCCAGGCGCGTGCCAATGGCCTTGCCTAATTCTTCGTTGGCTTTCGGCTCACCGGGATTCATGGTGATTTGTGCGGCGGGCGTGGCGCTGGTGATTTTTGTCAATCGAGACTGGTACGGATCGCGGCGCGGATCGCCCTCGGGGAATTTCCCCATGGTTTCGACAAGCTGATTGATTTCCATAATATCCGGGTCTGTCTGCGGCGCGTCCGGCTTCCATAACGGGACCGGATCGCCCATTGATTCCCACTGGCCACTACCGGAATATTTCTCTGTGAGTTCATACGGGCGCTTATCTTCGCCCGCAATCTTTCGGGTGCGAAGCTCCCCGATACGGCTTTGATCTGCATCGGCCTGCTGTCCACGTTGAAGGGCCTGAGACATGAGCAATTGAGAGGTAAGGCGCTGGGCGTATGGATTGTCCTGCATGCTCCCCAGCGCACTGGCGACACTATCAAAGCCGCCCGGCGTTGTCGCTTGATCGATGCCGGGGTGTCCGCTTGTTTGCGGGCCAAGTCCTTTAACAAGTGCAGCCTGAGCAGATTCCTGGGCGCGGCGGTCCTGCCCCATGAGATACCCGGCCATGAGTTTTTTAGCCGCATCGGCAAGCCCGCCCGCAACGGTGCCATTATTCGAGCTACGCTCTCTTAGAAGCATCTGAGCATATCGGCTTTGCGGACTAACGTATCGGTCACCGGGCAGACCACGGCCCGCAAGTGCGTCGGCAAGGGCGCGGCGTTTGGGGCCGGTCGGGCCGAACATAAGGGGCTTTGAAAACGAGTTCATTCTGAATACTCCGTTAGTGAATGGGCAAGCCGATGGCGCGTAGCACTTCGGATGCACCATACTTTTCCGTTGCCGCATAAAAGGTTTCTTCCAAGCCCGGAAACTCCTGCACAACGTCTAGGCTTGTGCGGGGTTCAACCTCTCGCGCCATTGATAAGAGCGTGAAAAGCTCGGCCACATAATCCCGGACAAGGCGCGCTCTTTCTTCAATCGGTACGTACCGAATAAATATTTCGACTATCTCCGGCGCATGCATCGGATCAAGGTCCGGGTGTCCTAATGACGCGGCGGTACGCTCCCATTGCTCGGGGGCGATAGCCCGCGCCAGATAGGCGGGATTAAGCGATTCGATCATTTCTTGAGAGGGGACCGCCCCCAGCGGGTGCATCGGTTCGGTATCGTCGCGGACGCAATGAGCAGCGGCGGGACTGTTGCCGGGGGCGGTTTTCTTTACGCCATCGGTGGCGAATTCTGGATCATCTTTTCGGGTCATTTGCCTTGCTCATGGTCTGCGCTGAATACCTTTATTCACGATGCATGATAATAATAACACATCTTATATTTGGCGTCACCTTAAGTAAGGGCGATATATTCTCATGTATCGCCATATTTACTCACTGTCCCATAGTGTACGCCATTATTTTTTATTGTCCGTTACTGTTCGGGGTTGGCAATGACATAGATTAAATTTCCTCATGCCCATAAAAAAAAATCCCCCGGCGTTTCGGCTGGGGGAGAGTTTGAGCGCCCTTGCGGAGCTGGGGGGAATGCGTCAACACAGGTATCGGTTTAGTAAGACACCGCCGAAAAAGTCACGCTCCCCGCTTTGCGATTACGGTAGCGGACTCGGCCACGGCGGAAATCTGTTTAGTGGATATGTCCAATGCAAAATATTCGCCCGCGATTAATGTGCGAAGTTGAACGGCCAGACCGGCAACGGTGCACGGCTTTGCAGCGAGGATTTTTTCATGCAGGGCAATGGCGCGGTCTGCCGCCTCAATGGCGCGGTCGCTCTTTTCGTGATACCCGGTTTCGGCCTCGGCTTTCTCAAGGGCGTTGAGATATTCCTGATATTCAATTGCGGCCTTGCGGTCGGCTGCGAAGTGTTTAGCCGCCATGGCTTTGGGGTCCATGTCGCCATATTCTTTCTTGAACAAAAGCTGCGTTGCTTTTGTCAGCACAAGGGCTTTCGTTACTTCGCCGCTTGTATCTCCTGAGAGTGTTTCCGCCATACTCGCTTGGTGTTTTTCAATTTCGGCCAGCGTGTATTTAGGCTCCGGTTGATAAGGCGCTGCCTTCATAACCAATTCTTCGGCGTCACTTGCTGCCTGATCCAATGGCGGCATTTCAACATCGCGGACATGGATAAACTGCCGTTCAAGGTCGAGAATATCCGCATCCGGGTTGCTGTCTGCCAGTGCGGCGGGTGCGACGAATGCGGCGGCGGTGCCAAGGCCAATTGCTTTCGCGGCGTCTCGTCTGGTGATAGAATTGTGCATAGTCTGATTTCTCCTAGCGGTGTTTGACGACTAGGGGCCGTGATAGTGTCCGCTGTCACGGTCCCGCTTGGTTAACCGGCCAGTGCTTCGCGAATGTCAGCCGGTACGGTTTCATCACAGAAATAGACGTGTTGGTATGCGCCCCCTTCGGATGCGTAGCCCTCATGGTTGCCGTGGATCGCCAGCTTTTCGCGGATTTCCTCAAGGGTGTAAGGGCGCTTGTAGTCACGGCCACGGGTCTGGAATACAACACAAGTCTCCCCGCGAATTTGCCAAGCCGGGTCCATCGTCACGTCAACGATGATGGCAGCCGGGCGCTTACTGATTGCGTTGGTAATCGCGGCGTGTGTTTTCGTGTGCTGGTACATTTGTTATTCCCCTTTGCCTTTTTGGCCACTTGATGATACTAAATGTAATGCATGGGGGCTTTATTGTAAACCCTTTTGTTATGCTAGCATTACAAAAAGGATCAAATAACGATGATAACAGCCGAACAAATCCGCGCCGGTCGTGCGCTTGTTAACTGGTCACAAGATGAATTGGCCAAGGCGGCGGGTGTTTCGCGCCCTACGATCAAGCGGATGGAAACGAAGGGGCCGGGGGTTAGTAGTGCGGGCAATGTCGATGCCGTAATAAAAGCCCTTGAAGGTGCGGGCGTCTCGTTCGTAGAGCCTAACGGCATGGGGCCGGGTGTCAGGATGCGGGAACCGGGGGAGTGAGGAGCAACGAATGACATTTCGACCCGAATATGAGCAAGCCCTAACACTAATAGGTGGAGCGTTTTACGCCGTGACTGCGCAAGGCCACCGGTCACCGGTTTTAGTCGGCGGAGCGGCGGTTGAATACCACACAGGCAGCGCTGTTATGTCGGGAGACTTCGACGTAGTAACCCCGTGGCAGAAACTATTAGAGGAGGAATTGCAGAACCTTGGATTTACTGCCCCTGTAGGTGTTGGGCGTCCGGCCCGAGGCGTTATGCACCCCGATTTACTTATTGGCGTTGAGGTCGTATCTGGCCCCCTCTTTGACGGGCGCGTTGCCGAGGATTCCGACCGCCTTGTTGTGGTTGCCGTTGAGGGCGGCGAGGTTGTTATGGTCGGTGCAGAAGATTTGATTGCGGATCGGATGGGGCAGTATAACTCAGCGCCGCAAAAGGTGCCGGAAATGCTTGAACAGGCCATCTATGTCTATGAACTTGCAGAAAACCTCGACTGCGAGTATCTTGACCGCCGAATAAGGGAGGAAACCGTTAACGATTTCGGCCTCTCAGATATGCTAAGATTGAGCGATGAAATACGAAACGCTACAGCAACGGGCGAAAGCGATTGAAGAACGGAAGGCTGCTCTAGGCATTTCCGGGAGTAGCTTTGTGCCTGTAAATAGCGGGCGTAATCGCACCGCCAACAAGCGGGCGCTACTGTCGGCCATTGGCCGTGAAGCGAAGCGTCAGGGCCGTGTCGCCCCCTTTGCCGTCTCCGCGTAAATTCTATCATTCTCATTTTGTGAATGCTTGCATCTTTGCCGGGCTGATCTGGACCGGATTATTTGCGTCTGCCATTGACGCCAACGCTGATGCTCTAGCCGTCTCTGCATCCGTTACCGATGGATGACTAGCGGTCTATTGACGAGTGGATGTATTAATTTCCGCCAACACAATTCTCAAACACATACCCACACTCCGCATCTTGCAACAGTCCATCATTGGTACGTCCAGAATAATTTATTTTCTGGACAATTTTATCGCTGAATACGATGTCCACTTTGCAATAATGGCTTGCGGAAGTTCCAAAAAATGAGCCGGTGCTTGTGTTGCCAAAAGTAGAACCGCCGCCGGTCGCAAACATAGATGACCTCCCCCCTGACATATACGACCAAACTTCAAGATTATCTATCGAGTCCCTGGCATTCGGCGCTCCCATACATGCAAGTATGTCGGTCCGTTTTTTACCGATTAAATCTGTTTTCGCCTGTGCGGCCCAGGATGTACTAGAGTAGTTTTTACACCCAACTAAAATAACTGCGATCAACGCCAGCAATATAACTCTCATAATCCCCCCTAGCCGCACTTAATGAATCATTTTCATACTTGGGTAGTGCAACAATTATGGCCACAACAATACATTCACATGATTGGAATGAAAAAATCTTCGCATAAGAGAGACAATAGGATCTATGACTTGTCTCCCCCTGTAAAACTGGCCAGTTAATTATCGATTCCAAGCCCGTTTCATTGTTCGCATGAGAGGCGCTTGTTCTGATTTCGCCATTGTTCGGGCGGGATAAACTCACCTTGGAATATCCCTCGCCCTCTCTCTTTAGCTTCAACCTCTGCTGCTTCAAATAAAGGTTTCAACTCTGGTATGTCGTTTAGATATCTGTGATAGACCGTCGCGTGACCTTGACGGGCCATTTCAAGATTTAGATTGAGTGATCCGCTATAGCAGACTGCAACCCAACGCCCGTATGTCTTAGAGCCTGTCGGTTTGCAAACGACCCCACCGTGCCCAATCATGTTTCTAAGTGCATCACCGGACGTTTGCCCACACTTATAGCAAGAGCCATCCGCGCGAGCGCAGAGCTGCGCCTTTTCTGGCGTGTCGATCCCAAAGAATCTTATTGTCTCACCGCTAACCTTTAGTGTGTCACCATCGGAAATAGAAGTAGGTATTCCGCTGATGTCTTCGGTGGCGTTGGCAGGTTGGGATAAAATAAAATTGCAGCTGGCCAGCACGGCAAAAATGAACAGGCGCATAAACTTTCTCCCTAATTATAAAGAGGAAATGCTAATGTTCTACCGAGAACGATGGCATAAATTACCTCTTTTTGGCGAGTTTTTTTATTTATGCGTTATTTTGGGGTCGCAACATCTCCCAACGCCCAGGCCATTTCCTCATCACTTATTCTCGCATGTCGATCGGTACGATTAACTCGACCAACTGGCACAACATGAAAGTGCAGGAAGTCTATGAATGGTATCATGTTAGAGAGGCTAAAATGGGTTCACGACTTATTACCTGCGCAGAACTGGCAGAATACCTGGGAAAAACAGAAAAGGAATTAGTAGATGTTTTGCCGCGAATGTATGACTTGGGATTGCCAAAGCCGACACCAGTACTAGGTAATTATGACAAGAAAGCCGTCGATTTATGGTTAGATGATATGAACGGCTTGACTGGAAACTATGTAATTGAGCCGAGGTATCCATCTCGTCCGTTTATTCATCCGTTCAACCGATGCCCACCAGCAGAGCCCCCACGAAACAATAAAAATGACAGCCAAATTAATTATACCGTGGCACAAGCATTTGATGACTATTTGGCGGCATTCACGGGTGCCGATACCTCCAAACGTGATTTAGTATATCAACTCAACAATTCGATTTTGCCTGAGTTTGGCAACCTTCGGATCGTAGATATTCAAGCCAAGCAAATTCGTGACTGGATGCAGAAGTTAGCTAAGCGTCCTAGGCGACTTAGATCAAAACGCGGAGAGCCGCCACTATATGACTATAAGAATTTTGATGCAGACGCTAAGCGCCGCCGCCGTGGCACTGTGAATAGAACGCTTACCATTCTGAAGGCAGCCCTAAATCAAGCCTTTCGCGATGGGAAGGCTCCCTCAGATGATGAATGGAGACGGGTAAAACCGTTTCCTAAGACAATCGTTAAAAAAGGCACTTACCTAACCGCAGAACAATGCAAAGAACTTGTTAGGAATGTCGCACCTGACTTTAAGAAATTTGTTCAGGCTGCATTGCTTACAGGAGCAAGATTTTCTGAACTTCGCGATTTAACGAAATCCTCATTCGATGCTAAGGCGGGAACTCTCTACATTCATAAAGGGAAATACGGGAAAAATCGAAATATCGTTTTGACTGACGAGGGCATAGAATTTTTCAACAACCTATCAGTAGATTTGGCAGCAGATGATCGATTGTTGCTAAGGATAGACGGGCAACCTTGGCACCCGACCGATCCATATAGTCGGCTTAGCTCAGGTTGCCAGCTTGCCGGCATTTCTCCTCGGATTACCTTTCACCAGCTCAGGCATACTTACGCGTCTCTCGGGGTTATGTCGGGGATACATATAGCAGCAATTGCAAAGAATCTAGGACATGCCAATTCGCAAGCTTGTGAGCGATTCTATGCCCACCTAGCACCTAGTTACGTTTCGGAACAAATTCGAGAACAGATGCCACGAATTGGGATTTTGTAGGAGCATCGCACTGAAAATGCGGGTACCGGGGGCTGCGATTGATGACGCGCATGGGCAGGTGAAGTTAAATAGCTCGGGGATACATCAAGGCAATTTTATCAACCCGGCTGATTAGCGACACAAGAAAGCGCGGGTTTAGTGCGAATAATGCCTTATCGTACTGTGATGTAATTGACCATGTAATTTCCCCTCGATAATTCCATATAAAAACTTCTCCACCTCCGGCAGTCTGTCGTCTGACAAACCAGTATGGAGGTGAAGATGAACGCAAAGACAAGGCGGTTATCGGGTCGAGCCGAGACGGCATTAAAAGAAATTGATGAAAAAATTGGATCGATAAGCTTCACGATCCAATTTCTTGATGGTGGTGATCTATCGGGCGTTGCCGATTCAGCCCTTGAACGCCTCTCGGACCCACTCATGCCAATGTATGAAAAATTGGCGGCAGGGGTAGTTGAAGCTGCCAACTACGAAATTGAGCGCCGGGCCGCATGGGAGAACCCATTCGGCGTTTGGTACGCCATCGCAGAGCTAGTTACACGAGAGCATGTCGGTTCTAGCGTCAGGTTGATAGAGTTTGAAAAGTGTGATGGGAAAGAGGCTGCAGCGATGGCGGGCAAGGCGATGATTTTAAAATATGCCGACCTTTTCTCCAGTGATCGATGCGTTGAAGTCTCAACCCTGCCGGAAATAGAATGGGCCGCAGAGCGAGAACACGTCGAGAAGATCGAAGGCGTCAATTAATCGTGGTGAGCGAGTCCCAGGGCCTCACCGGACGCTGAGCAACACCTAGCCCCCGTTGTGACGTGATGGTAAGGTCTAACCTTGGCGCCCCGCACTTCCGGCAGGGTAGCTAGTTGACCACGCGAGGGACCGGCCAGGTATCACTTGCCTTGATGGTGATCGGGTCAACGTCCACGCTCCATCCATATTCTCATTGTAGATAAAACCCCAATCCGACCTAATTTTAATATTTTAATTACGCCGATACATGTCCCACGACACTAGACAGGGCCTATGAAACGCCTGTGCACTTTCTCATCTCATTTTTAAGGTGTTGCTTTAAGCGGTCTACAGTGTTTGTGATAATATTTTTGCGAGCATAGCAGGGTCGGCATATGAGTTTCTTCTCTGGGTTTTTTGATTATTTTTTTTTGATTTGTCTGTCCTTTGTATTGGCGATTTCATTTCTAGATTTTATTTTAGGTAAAAAGAAAAGAGAAAAATTCCGAGAACGCCTAGAGGACTTATGGCTTTACATTGAGGTGACAGAATACGCAGGGCTAGTAAGGAATGATGCAAGGAAAATACTTAACTTATTTTACAATTATTTTGGTCGGTCAGTATTATCTTTTAAATTTTTTTCGCGTGTCTTTGTCGTAAGCGTTCTGTTTTATATTCTCACAGGTGAACTTTTTTATATCTACGCCAATGGCAAAGCTGGCCTGTTATGGAGCGCCCTTGGCAATTCGGCTTTCCAGATAACTCTGCTTTCTTTGGCACCATTGAATTTTGTCGCAGACTTTTTTTCCCTAGCAATAACGATGAGGTTATTGCTTTGGATGTCTAAATACCAACTCGGCTTGCCGACTTTAATGCTCATAATTGTGCTAGATATTGTTGTCGCATTGATCTTGACCTCGTTAGTCCTGATTTTGAATATCTTTCCAGCGGCATTAGTAGTAGGAAGCGGCGATAGAGGTGGCTTGGAGGAAACATACTTATTCTTTCTTGCCTCTGCGATGTTTACGTCCGTAGCCCCCACGTTATTTCATATGGTCGTTGCATTTTTCTTTATTGTGTCGAAGTTTTTTTACCCTCTCATAAAACCTCCTTGCAGCATTATTGTCTTAAGATTAAGCGAGTCTCCCAAGGGTCCACTTTCCCTTATCGGTTTTGGCCTTGGGGCCATAGTGAAATTAAGCCAGCAATGGTTGAAGGTGTTATCCACCTAAGATTGCGCTACACCCACAATCTACTTCACTCATTCGTTGATATACGTGTAATTGCCACCCTTGCTAAGGCGTCTCTCTATCCTGTTCGATGGTGAACCTAGACCTCCGGACACACTTCGCCCGTTAAGGCGAAGTCTGTTCGACGGAGCCACCTGAGCCACACGAACACACCGTAAATTGCATCTAGCCTTTCGGCGGGTAGGGGTTGCGCGGTCTACCCATTAATGCAGCTTCATACAACGCGGCCCTTTGATTCCTGGCCATTACGGCAACCAGTCATCGGCCTGTAGGTTCGAGTTATCGAGAGCCTACTCCTGAGTTTCTAAATCACGCCAATAGGCAGGCAAACTCCTTTCCCGCCTTAGCGTTGCCACGCCGCTGCGTAGGACTGTCTCGCTTGAGAGCATTCCACCGGGCGCCCGGCCATCATGGGCCGGTAAGGCATGTAACTAGATCCTTTTCCTTATTCTTCGCTATTCCCTCCGACGTTTCGTCGTGGCAATGGCCAATGCTTTGACAGGATCGGATAATCCGGCGCATTCATGCGGACACTGACGCTCACCATTTGACCACCCTCAAGCCGGGCTTGCCGCCTGTCCGTTCGGTGATGGCGTCCATCTTGCGGGCCTTGTCTGCCCGCTCATCTGCGGACAGGTCATCCCAGCGGCCTTGGTTAAGCCATGTGGATGGATGCGCGATGAATTGCGGGGCCGTTTCGGCGTCGACACACTCAAAGCGGTATGCCTTCGCGCCTTCGATCAGGTCATCGGGCGTGGCGTACAAGTCCACATCCATTGTGTTGCCGTCTCGGTCCCGGCACTTCGCTTGCATGCCGTTCCCGGTTATCTGTTTCCACTTTGCACGGGCCATAGCCTTGCCGCACTTGCGCGGGTAGATATTCCAGAAGGTTTCGAAAGGATCCATCATGCGGCTGCCCTCCGGTCCTGCTGGGCAAGCCAATCAAGGAAACGGTCGGGCCAGGTATCGATCACCTGTTGTGCTGCCGGGGTGACAGGGACGCCTTTTTTGCGTGTCAGGCGTTCAAGTGTTGCCTTCCGGCCCCCGACATACCCCTGAGGGTGCCATTTGCGCTCAGACCGCAATTTTCGGGCCTTCATAAGCATCCACTGGCAATTGTCGTAGTGGATCGCCCAATCTTCGCTGAGAATAAGTGCCAACCTGTCAGTCATGGGAATATTCTCCCATGTCCTGAAAATCCGCTCACCGCACAGGGGGGAGACGGGGCACGAAGCCCCGCCTTGTATGTATACGTCCTCATCATTCTGCGGCCTGCAGATAGTCGGAAATTAGTTCTACAGGCGTGCGGAGAAAATAACGGCCATGCTTCGCCGCGCCCATGCCGTCGACTTCATGTTCCTCAAGCTGGGTTTCGATATTGATCTCATAACGAGGATCGGTTCTCAGGATAAAAACATAGTGAGACAACCTTAAAGCCCATGAGGATATTTCCAGCGCCGTCACGCCCTTGTCGCCTGCCTTCACAAGCTCACGGAGTGTTTGCGCGTATCGGCCTGTTAAGATGATGGTGCGCGGATGGGTTACGTCGCCAGTGTCATAGACGCGGGCGCGGATCGTGAGTTTCTTACCCATTAGATGCGCCCCCCATAGCTAAAGGTTGAGGGGCGAATATCGCCGGGGATGCGGTCCAGAAGCGCCAAGCGGTCGCGGACGCGGGTTAACGCTTCGGGATGAATGCCTCGGGATTCCCAGCGGGCCAGAAGGCGGGCGCACTGGCTTGAGTTTTCAGAATTGCGATTACGGGAAGTATCATGTATGTTCGTCATGTTCCTTACTTTCCTTGGGAGAGGATTGAGATGGGACGCCCGCAAGAAATGCTGCGAAGCCCGGCCACGCCAATGGTCGGGTTTCGTGTTTCTGCACACTTGGGGCGGTGAATATCAGCATAGCGGTTTAGCCGCGCACGCTTCCGCGCGAACGGTCAAAAATGCTTTAGGCTGCTGATTCGTTTAGGCGCTGTGAAAATCGCTGCCGCTCTTCTTCGGTAACGATTGTTTTAGCGCCAATTTTGCTGGTCTTGATTTCGCCCGCTTTTACCAAGTCATAAAACTTGCTTCTGCCGATGTTGTAAGCATCACAGAAAGCGCGGACGGAATAAGCGTGTTTGGAATGTTCCGTCATAAGAATTTCCTTCTTAGTTTGGTCCATTATGGACCGGATTAACAGAGTGTCGCCTAAAACCCCTGGCGACGGTTTTCTCCCTCTGTTGACCCCTGCTTTCTGCAGTAAACCAACTTATCCTTCCTAGACAGCGGAGTTATTCTGCCACAGGCAAAAAAGAAATTCAAGCAAAATATTGTATGCATCTGCCCCTATTAGGCCTTATGCGTCCGTCATACGTATCAATATTTTGCCCCATTGAGTACCACATATAGGCAGCATACTATATCTTGTGTTTACAGTGGTTGCATGCATCTACATGAATCCGATTCTATCAGCTAGCCTCCGCCTTACGGATCGGCGTTACGTTGCTGCCAGACTTCGGCACTTTGGCGCAATAAGCCGCCCATGCATCCATGAGTTTCCGGCGCTTGTCGAAGAAATCCCCGCGCTGATATGCGGCTTCCACTTTATCCGGGTTGCCATGAGCAAGCGCGGCCTCTGCCACTTCGCGGGGGAATGCGGTTGTCTCGGCGGACCAGTCGCGGAATGAGCTACGGAAACCGTGCGCGGTGTAGTGGCCGAAGCCCATACGATCCATAAGTTTCAACATCGCCATGTTGGACAATGGGCGTTTGGCACGCTGGCCGGGGAAAATGTGCGGGTTTTTGTCGACCACCGGCAACGCCTTTAGGACTGCCAACGCATCCGACGAAAGGGGTACGCGATGCTCCCGGCCCGCTTTCATGCGGCTGGGCGGGATTGTCCATACATCCCCGTCGATTTCATCCCAACGGGCGGAAATGACTTCGCTAGTCCTGCAGCCGGTCAGAATGAGAAATTCAAGGGCGCGGGCAGATAGGTCATCGCGCTTTCGCAGTTCGGACATAAACGCGCCAATTTCCACATACGGCATTGCCGGATGGTGTCGAACCTGGGACCGCTTCCCTTGACTTGGCAAAAGGAATTTCAAGACACCAAGCCGGGCCGGGTTGTCGCCTTCCCGCGCATCGGCTGCAATCGCCATATCCAGAACGGTTTCAATACGGCTGCGCACGCGCCGGGCTGTCTCGGCTTTCTCAGTCCAGATAGGATTGAGAATTGCGAGAACATGCTGTTTCGTCACGTCGCCAACGTGCAGCCCGCCAATGACGGGGTAAACGTAAGATTCAAGGGTGTTTGACCATTGCTGGCGATGCTTCGCGTTTTTCCATCCGTCGCCTTTGAGCCGGATATATTCCTCGGCAAAATCCCGGAAAGTTTCAGAGCGGTCTGCCTTTGCTTTGGCTTCGGCCTTCTGCGCTTTACGCTGGTCTACAGGATCGATGCCCGATTTTACCAGTATGCGGGTTTGTTGGGCTACCTCTCTCGCGTCCGCAAGGGAAACGGCATTAAGGGAGCCAAGCCCATATTGTCGCGGCTTCCCGCTTTTTGGTGACGTGTAGCGGAAAAGCCAGGACTTGGTGACACCATCGCCACCTTGCCGGGGCGTGACCTGTAGCCATAAGCCCCCACCGTCCGCATAGCGGCCCGGCTCTTTGATCGATTCCACCTTTCTCGCACTAAGGCGGTTTAGCTGGTGTGCCATTTTCCTACCCCCAATTTTTGTACGTATTGGTATCGGATTATAGCGCACATTCGTGGATATATATAAACACTTTCCCCGCTGAAACCGAGAGAAACCAAGGGGTTTGCAGGATGACGACGAACAGACACGGACACATGACAAGCGGACTTCCCCTCCGCCATTTTACATATCTCACGCCGCTCGCGGCTCCGATGGGGCGCGCTGACCGCGCGGTGCCCGGTCGGGCGCTCCGGGATGCGTTAGAAGTTGTCTTCGCCACCTAACATCGAAAAGTACACAGATGAGGTCAGACGCCCAGTCCCGGCTGCGGATGGCGCAGGTAGGTGTAGCTGTCCAGGCAGGATTCATAAAAATCGACCAGTTTGACCCCGTCCCGGGACCGCAACTGTCCGGCCGCAACGGTGGCGTCGATCATGGCTTTCACCCGTTTCGCCATGGCATCCGGACTGTACTGCATGATCGACAGCACCTGTCCTGCTGACGATCCGGTGACATATTCCTCGATGTAGAAACCGCTGGGATCGTTCGGGTCGGCAAAGATATGCGCTTCGTTCAGGCGGCCGAACAGGTTGTGCATGTCACCCATGACGTCCTGATATGCGCCGGTGAGAAACAGGCCGATGTAGTAATTCTCGCCCGGTGACAGGGTATGCAGGGGCAGGGAGTCCCGGTTGCCGACATCGCCGATGAAGCGCGTGATCTTGCCGTCGCTGTCACAGGTGATGTCCGCCAGCGTGCAGTTGCGGGTGGGTTCCTCGTTCAGCCGGGCCAGCGGTGCCACCGGCAGCACCTGTTCGATCGCCCAGCTGTCGGCGGCAGACTGAAACAGAGAAAAATTACACAGATATTGCGACGTCAGAATGCTGTTCACATCGCGCAGTTGTTCCGGCACGAATTCCTCGGTCTTGATGCCGCCGGCAACGGCGCGCATGAGCTGCCAATACAGGCTTTCACCGCGGGCCAGTTCCTCGAGCCGCAACATCCCCAGCTTGAAGCCGTGCAGGATGTCGTCCATCAGGACCACCCCTTCGTTATAGACATCCTGATAGTTCTTGTCGGATTTAAGGTCGTCCAGCAGATCGCGCATGTTGGTGATCAGGATGTGTTCGCCGTCCACCGGTGCGGTATCGATGGGATTGGAGTCGTTGGTGATTTCGCCGACCACCCGCATGACGACGCAGGAGTGATGCGCGGTAATGGCGCGTCCGCTTTCGCTGACAAGAACGGGGTCTGCGACCTCTTCCAGTTCGCACATCTGTTTCACCGCAAAGACCACACCGCGGGCGTAATCCGCCATGGTGTAGTTCATCGATGAGTGTCCGCTGGATCGCGTACCGTCATAGTCGACGGCAAGCCCGCCACCGATATCCAGGTATTGCAGCGGCACGCCGCGCTTCACAAGGCGGGCGTAGATACGCGCCGCTTCCTGAACGGCGTCACGCACGAACCGGATGTCGGACAATTGGCTGCCGGCGTGGAAATGCAACAACTGGATCGTGTCCGCGTATCCGCGTTCCTGGATCAGCTTCACGGCATTGAGGATTTCGGAGATGGTCAGCCCGAACTTGGCGCGCGAGCCGCTGGATTCGCTCCATCGTCCCTCAGCCTTGGCCCGCATCTTCACCCGCAAGCCGATGATCGGCGTCACCTGCATTTCATCGGCGAGGTTGAGCAACGGTGCGATCTCGCTGAATTTCTCAATGACGACCACGACCTTGCGTCCGAGCTTGCGCCCCAGCAGCGCCAGGCGCAGAAAATCCTCGTCCTTGTAGCCGTTGCAGATGGTCAGGGCCTCGGGGCCGGTGTCATAAGACAGGACCGCCAGCAGCTCCGGTTTCGATCCCGCTTCCAGGCCGTAATGATAGGGAAGGCCGGCTTCCACGATCTCGTCCACCACTTCGCGCATCTGGTTGACCTTGATCGGATAAACACCCCGGTAGGGAGCGCCGTAATTCATTTCCTCGATGGCGTTGGAGAAGGCCAGATTCAACTGGCTGACCCGGTTTCGCAGGATGTCATGGAAGCGCATCACGACGGGGAACTGGACGTTCTTTTCACGCAACTCCGCAACGACATCCGCCAGGGCGATGGAAACATCCTTGTCATCGACGGTCGGCAGGATGCGTAAAAGCCCGTCGTCCCCGACCCCGAAGTAACCGTCGCTCCAGCGCTGAATCCGATACAGGTCCTCAGCGTTCTCCGAACTCCAAACCGTCATGTAAGGCATCTCCTTTTCCAGGGCCCTTTATACGCATGCACGTTGTGTGAATGCTAGCTGCATGCAATAACCGAACAGTGAATTTTGCATGATCGGGTGCTTCTGATGGGCAGTGGTGACGACGGTGATCAGGCGTTTCGCAAGGGTTCCTTGCTCGGACGTGCGGCGGAAATGACCTACGCCGGGGCGCTCAGCTTTCTGCGCCGCCGTTACAGCCGGGATTTAACCGGCGCAGACGTTGCCGTCAGCGGCATCCCCTTTGACGGCGCCGTGACATACCGCTCGGGCGCCCGGCTGGGGCCACGCGCGATCCGCGCCGCATCCGTGCAACTGGCCGAACTGAAAGCATTTCCCTTCGGCTTCGATCCTTTCGACACCCTGGCCGTGGTCGACATGGGGGATTGTTTCATCGACCCGCATCACCCCGAGACGGTCGTCGATACGATCACGGATCACATCGCCGGCATTCTGACGGCAGGTGCTATGCCGCTCAGTTTCGGTGGAGATCATTTCGTGACCTATCCGATTTTACGCGCCATCGCCCAGCAACACGGTGCGGTATCACTATTACATTTCGATGCCCATTGCGATACCTGGGATGACGACGGGAAACGCTTTGATCACGGCTCGATGTTTCTTCGGGCGAAAAACGAAGGTTTGATCGACGTCTCGCGCTCGGTTCAGGTCGGCATCCGCACCCACAACGATTCCGATCATGGGTTTGAGATTCTGACCGCGCCCTGGGTGCATCGGCACGGGATCGATGCCACCGTGGACGCCGTGCGTGCACGTGTCGGCGCAGGCCCCGTCTACCTGACCTTTGACATCGATTGCCTTGACCCGGCCTTTGCACCCGGGACCGGGACGCCGGTGGCCGGGGGATTGTCGTCGGCGCAGGCATTGGGAATCGTGCAGGGGTTGAGCGACCTCAATCTGGTCGGTGCCGACGTGGTGGAAGTCGCGCCGGCCTATGACGTTTCGGAAATCACGTCGATCGCAGCGGCAACAATCGCACATGACATCCTATGTCTGCTGGCGCTCAGGAAAGGCGCCAAGGCAAACCCGACAGGTCGCCAGGATTGATCTCTGGGGCGCACGCCGCAGCATTTAACGGAGTACATCGGTTATCGCGGTTTTATGCTTTTATATCTGCGGTATTTATCCGTTAATCTTCGGATCACGAAATCCCGCCGAAGTTCATAAGAGAGAGCCATCTTGAAGAATACCGACGCCAACCTCCCGCAATTTATCTGGCGGTCGTTGCTGTACGTGCCGGCCAATAACGAGAAATTCATCGCCAAGGCCCATACCCGTGGTGCCGATGCCCTGATCCTTGATCTGGAAGACAGCGTTCCCGAACACGAACGCCAGCGCGCCCGCGACATGCTCGCCGACAGCATCAAATCCGTCACGCAGTCTGGGGCGGATGCGACCGTCCGCATCAACAGGCCGTTGCGACACATGGTCAGGGATGTGGAAGCTGCCGTGCACGCCGGCGCTTCGGCGCTGTTCGTGACCAAGGTCGACGGGCCCGGACATCTGCAGCTTGTCGCGGAACTGGTCGGCGAGGTTGAACTGGAAGCCGGCCGTGAGCCGGGTTCGGTCCGTCTGATCCCGATGATCGAAAGCGCCGATGCCTATTTTGCAGCCCATGCGATTGCCCACGCGACGCCCCGGAATTTCGGCATGAACCTGGGGGGTGAGGATTTTGCCCTGGATGTCGGTATGACGCCGGATACGGATACCCTGATGGTCCCCAAGCAGACGATCATGATCGCAGCGCGTTCGGCGGGGCTTGCCCCGCTGGGCTTCATCGGCACGGTGGCTGATTATACCGATACGGAGAGTTTTGGGGAGACGGTGCGCCGCTCTCGCAAATTCGGCTTTGAGGCGGCGAGCGTCATTCACCCCTCCGGTGTGCCGGTGCTGAACAGGTATTTTACGCCTGAAGCGGCTGAAGTCGATCATGCGAGACGCGTCGTTGAAGCTTACGCCGAAGCCGAAAAGAAGGGACTGGGCGCCATCACCGTCGACGGGAAGATGATTGATGTGCCGGTGGTGATCCGTGCCGAACGTCTGCTGGCGCGGGCCGAAGCCATCCGGCAGAAAACGGAAGGCTGAACAGTACGCCTGCATTTAAAGCCTGCACCCGGGCAATAGACCGGCCGGAATTTCTGATATATTACCTATGAGCAACGAAAAGACGGGTCTGCGCCCGCAGAACTTCACAAGAGGAACACCATAGAGATGCCCCTGAAAACCCGCCCCCTGAAAGACACGTTCGGTTTTGAAGTGCTGGATGTCGATCTTTCCGACCTTGATGACGCCACGTTCGATGAAATCTACAAACTGTGGCAGCAGGAACCGCTTCTGCTGTTCAGACGCCAGAGCCTGAGTGAGCGGCAACAGGTTGAATACAGCAAGCGGTTCGGTGATCTGGACGTTCTGGTGCGCGACGACATGCTGTCACCGAAGCATCCCGAGATCATTTACATTACCGCATTGAAGCGCCCCGACGGGACGCCGCTGGGCGGTCTCGGCAACTATGAAATCTACTGGCATCACGACCAGATATACCGCCAGCGTCCGGCCAGCGGGTCGGTCTTCTATGCCGTCGAAATGCCCGAAAACGATGGTTTCACGTCCTATTGCAATACGAAGCTCGGTTATGAATCGCTGCCGGATAATCTGCGCATGCAGCTCGAAGGCCGCCGCGCTACGGCAAAATATGCGATGAAGGCGGAATCGACCACGCAGCGCGATTTCAAGGACGATCCCAAGCAAATGCAGAAGATCAACGACCGGACACCGCCGGCGACCCACGACATTATCCTGGAAAATCCGGCGACCGGTCAGAAATCGATCTATCTGGACCCCAACAAGACCTTGGGGATCGATGGTCTGAGCGAGGAAGAAAGCCGTGAACTGATCGATGCCGTCAGCAGCCACTTGCTGCGTGATGAGTTCGTCTATCAGCATTCATGGCGCAATGGCGACGTGGTGATGTGGGATAACGCGCGGCTGTGGCACCGCCGTGAGAAGTTCGATCCGATGATGCCGCGCTTTGCCCGCCGTACGACGATTTTCCTGCGGCCCGAGGACTTTGCGGTTCCCGAACCGGACGCGGCGTAAGGGCGCCCGCATGACCGATGAAGCCAAAGCCACGCCCCTGCAGGGGTTGCGGGTCATTGATGCATCGACGGTGATCGCCGGACCGACCATCGGCATGCTGATGGGAGATTTCGGCGCAGACGTCATCAAGGTCGAGCACCCGCGCGGCGATGTGCTGCGCAATACCGGCTACCAGAAAGACGGCGTCGGTCTCTGGTTCAAGATGGCAAACCGCAACAAGCGGTGCGTCACCCTGAACCTCGGCGCGGAAAAGGGGCAGGAGATCTTCAAGGACCTGATCCGCTCTACGGATGTCCTGATAGAAAATTTCCGCACCGGGACCATGGAAAAGTGGGGCCTTGGGTGGGAAGACCTGAAAGCGATCAACCCGCGGCTGGTGATGATCCGCGTCACCGGCTACGGCCAGACGGGACCATACAAAAACCGCCCGGGCTTCGGGACCATCGCCGAGGCATTTTCGGGGTTTGCCGCCGTCACCGGCACGCCGGACGGGCCGCCGACACTGCCGAACTTCGGCCTCGCCGACGGGGTCGCAGCCGCCTACGGCACGTTCGCTGCGATGTTCGCCCTGTATCACCGCGATGCCCAGAAGGCGGGTGTCGGGCAATACATCGATCTGTCGATTTACGAACCGCTGTTCCAGGTGATGGGGCCGCAGCCGCTGCAGTTCGATCAGCTTGGTGTCGTTCAGGAACGCTGGGGCAACCGCTCGAAAAACAATGCGCCCCGCAACACGTACCAGACACGGGACGGGCACTGGGTTGCCGTTTCCACAAATTCCCCGGCTATCGTGACACGGGTACTGACGCTTTGCGGCGGGAGGGAGGTCGCCGAAGACCCCCGCTTCCAGACGCCGCAGAGCCGCGTCGAACATATTGAAGAAGTTGACGGGATCGTCGCCGACTGGGTTGCCAGGCATGATCTGGACGTGGTGCTCGAGGAATTCAACAAAGCCGAAGCCGCCATCGGCCCGGCGTATACCATCGACCAGATATTCAAAGACCCTCAGTATCAGGCCCGCGAAGACATCGTCGAGATCGAGGACGAAGACCTCGGCACACTGCGGATGACCAATGCGTTCCCCTTCATGTCGGAAACCCCGGCCCGTGTCCGTCACGCCGGACCACGCAAGGGGCAGCACAACACGGATATCTTCACGGATGAACTGGGTCTGTCAGCGGAAGAACTGCAAAAGCTCATGGACGAAGGCGTCATCTGATAACGCACCAGGGCGGCTCGGCTCAGTCGCTGTCGGGCTCGTCCGCGACGGCGTCGAGGGCCCTGTTCGGGAAATGCAGTTTTACGACGGTGCCGACGCCGAGCCTGCTTTCAATATCCAGCGTGCCGCCGCCCAGTTCCATGAGCTGTTTCGACAGGGCAAGGCCGAGGCCGGTTCCCTCATGTGTCAGGCCGCTGTTCTGACGCGACTGGCCGAACGGTTCCAGTACCAGTTCAAGATCGTCGGCAGGAATGCCGATCCCACTATCGGCGACACTCACGTGAACATCGCCGTCGGCGGTCTGCGATGCCGAGATGATGATCTGAGTGTCGTCCCTAGAATACTTTAACGCGTTTGAAAGGAGATTGATCAGGATTTGACGGAAGGCACGCGGATCAGCGTAGAGTCTGTTCAGACCCTCTTCGACGTTGATAACGATACGCTCATATTCCGTATGGATACTGGGGGCGACGATGCGCACCGAGCTTCTGATCTCATCCAGCAGATCCATGTCTGTGAAGGAAACCTTGAATTCGCCTGCTTCGATTTTCGACAGATCCAGAATGTCGTTGATCAGATTGAGCAGGTGCGTCCCCGAATGCTTGATGTCGCCAGAATATTCGAGATATTTCCTGTCGCCGACCGGTCCGAAAGTTTCATGCGTGATCAGTTCCGAAAAGCCGATGATGGCATTCAGCGGTGTTCTGAGTTCGTGACTGATCGATGCCAGGAATTCGGACTTGGCCCGGTTTGCGGTCATCAGCTGCTCGGTGACGCTTTCCAGCGCCTCATTCTGGCGCTTCAGGCGGTTCTGGCTGCGCCACAGCATGAAGGCGAACAGCGCACCGGCAAGCACCAGCCCTGCCGTCGAAAGGATCATGAACCAGGTGGCATTGATGATGTCCGCCCGGCGCGCATCGCGGTAATTCCACATGCTCTGAATGATATGTCCGGCCAGCCGGTTGACAGGATCACGAAGCGTCGAGAGCCGGTCCGCCACGCCGCGCAATTTGAGCGCGCCGTCCGTTGCCGCAGCGTCGAAAAGTGGTGTTTCCTGATCGATCCTGTTGAAGATACGTTCCAGTCCGCGCAGGTCGGCGTCTGTCAGGGTCTCGTTGTATGGCGGGCGTGTCGGCAGGCTTCTGAGCCGGTCATAAAGAATATCGAACTGCAAAAGTGCCTCATCGACAGCGGCGCCCGGGCTTTCCAGTTCGAGGCCGCGAAGTTCAGACATCAAAAGACTGTAATGCAGCCGCACCTGAACCGCGGCGATCCCGCTGTTGTCATAGTTGCTGCTCGACAGCTGGCGCAATGCCGTCAGTGAGGCAACGCCGGAGATCACGCACAGGGTCAGAAAAATGACGGCCAGAATGCTGAAAACGACGGACAGCCTTCGTTTAAATCTTTTTTTCGTCAATCCATCCGCCTTGAGTGGTCGTCCGGGTTAGTGAATGACGAGTCTGCCCAGCTGCCAGATACTTCTGGCGCTGTATTGCTCGTCCTTGAGTTCATCGTACTGGTCGACAGGGTAAATGACCCACAGCGGGCCTTTGTTACGAACCGTCATTTCCTTTCCGTTCCAGGACATGGCCAGCAGTACTGGATAGTCCATCGCATCCTTGATGGGTATTTCAACGGCATAACCGTCCAGGGCATAGGCGGTGATGACAGTGCCTTTGGCGCTGACACGTTTCAGCACATCGCTCAACAGGACGCCTTCAAAAACCTGAATACCGGTTTCAAACGGGTTCGACGTTCGGAGCGTTTGCATCCCCAGGGCCATCAGCATCTCGCGATCGAAATGTGCTTCGTTCCCGCTGTTTGTTTCGCTGATGTCGCCACCAACGGTCAGGATCGTCTTGCCCGACGGTTTTGCCATATCAGCCGAAGATGCGTGAGGAATGAATAATCCCAGCACAAGGATGATAGCGCTAACGGTTTTCAAAACGCCATACATGCGCCTATCATAATCGGAGAGTTGGGCCAGTTCCAGTAAACTCGAAACCTGATGCACGATACGTGTCATCGGACGTATCGGAGGTCAATAATGCCGCCAAGTAGCCCCATATCCCCCGCCCGGAAGTCCACGGCAAAAAAGAAAACCCCTGATCCGGTAACGCTGAGCGGCAAATGCTATGACACGGAACTGCGCCGGCTTCAGGTTGAACTGATCAAATTGCAGGAATGGGTCAAGCTCGAAGGGCTGAAGGTTGCCGTGCTGTTTGAGGGCCGGGACGGGGCTGGCAAGGGCGGCACCATCAAGCGTATTTCCGAGCACACCAACCCCCGTGTGGTGCGTATCGAGGCGCTCGGCAAGCCGACGGAGCGGGAACGCTCGGAATGGTATTTCCAGCGCTATGTCGCACGTCTGCCGGCCGCCGGGGAAATCGTGCTGTTTGACCGGTCCTGGTACAACCGCGCCGGGGTCGAGCGGGTCATGGGGTTCTGTTCGGACGAGGAATACTGGGAGTTTCTGCGCGAAGCCCCGCAATTCGAAAACATGCTGATCCGATCCGGCATCCGGCTTGTCAAATACTGGTTTTCCGTTTCCGCAGAAGAGCAGGAAAGCCGCTTTCAGGCCCGGCTGCAGGACCCGACCAAGTACTGGAAACTGAGTCCGATGGACCTCAAGGCGCGAAGCCTGTGGAATGAGTATTCAGCGGCCAAGGACGTGATGTTCGAATATACGGACACCGATGAAAGTCCCTGGTGGGTGGTGCCATCGGATCACAAGAAAAGCGCACGCCTGAATTGCATATCGCATCTATTGTCGCAATTTGACTACAGGGACGTTGTTCCGAAACCGGGAAAGCTGGGGAAGCGGCCCAAGGCCAGCGACCTGACACGCCCGCCGATGGACAAGCAGCGGATCGTCCCGATCAGGTACAGGCCTGAAGATTAATACGGGAAAGGGCTCTAGTGCCTGTTTCTGATGCCGCCGAGGATGCCGGCAAGCTGCTGTGAATCAATCGGTTTGGGGAGGGCAAAGTTCGCACCGATGCGCTCGGCCATTTTCAGGAAATTGACACGCTCATCAATGTGGTCGCCCGAGATCGCGACGATGCAGACATCGTTCCGGGCGCGGCGGATTTTACGGATGGTTTCGATGCCGTCCTGGTTGGGCATGAAGATATCGGTGACCACAAGGTCGAAATCGAATTCTTCCATTTTTGCAGAGGCGACGACACCGTCTTCCGCTTCAGTCACGTCGCAGGATAGGTTTTCCAGCATGGCGCGAAGCGAGGTGCGGGTTAATGCGTCATCATCGATAAGAAGAACATTCGGCATAAGCATTCTTTGTGGTCACAGCCAACAAGGCTCTGCGTGACGGGATCGACCCCCCGTTGGCAGAGCGTTAAAAAAAATCGTCGATTTAAGTAAGGTTCAGCACCGAACCTATTGCGGTATATAATCTTTGGGCTGGACCATTGCATGTGATCAAAGTCACAGTATGGTAAATAGACAGAAAATTACGCTAAAAAGGCGTATCTGCATCTCATTCTGTTTCTGAAGACGGCCCGATTATCCATTTATAACCGGTCCGCCGCTGCAACGGTGCTCAGAGTGCGCCGGTGTACTCTCCACGGGCCGGATAATTCTTCTCGATAGCGAAATCGAGAGCAGCGACGAGCTCGGAAAAGTGTGGGCGGACGAACGGCATGGTCTGCACCGATCCGTAGTACAACGCACCATCCGGCTGCACCATGAACAGGCCGGGTTCGGAAAACAGCGCTGGTTCTTCGATGCCGATCGATGTCTTGCCCCGGCTTGTTGAAATATATAACCCCCATTCCCTGGCTTTCGGCAGCGTTAGGTCATATCCGAAGCGCAGAGCCTCGGCGCCGATCTTCGACTGCATCTCGCGGGTACGGTCCTTGCCATCTGAACTGATGGCGATGGTTTTGACGCCGCGCTCGGCGAATTCAGGTGTGCGCTTTTCAAGCTCGGTCAGATATTTCGCGCAGATCGGACAGTGCAGCCCGCGGTAAAAGCAGACAACCGTACCGCGTTCACTATCGTCATTCATGACATCGAACGTTACGTGGTCGAGGGTGTCGAGGGTCAGGGCAGGGACTTTCTGGCGGGGTATTAGCATTTACATCTCCATAAGCAGGTTGCGTCGTGATCCATTGCCTGAAACGTTACCAGTATGTATTATCGGAAAAATATCAAATATCTGATTAGGACACCTGATTATGCAATATGATCGTCTATCAGCCCTGATTCAGCGCTTTACGCTCCGTGTCCAGTTGTGTGAACCGGGTAAGGGCAACATGCGGGTTCTTGGCGATGACATCGACGGGACGCCGACACGCGTGGTGTTTTCGCCGACGGGCCGCGCCGTCATCCAGCCCGTGGGAGAGACGGTTCTGATCGAAGCCATTGTCGACTGGGGCGGCACCGCGAACCCGCTTTTGGCGGCGCTGCCCTCGACCCTGGCGCTGCCAGTGGAACAGGATGAGACGGCGCAGTTACTGCAGGTGTTCCTGGCCGAGGCCAGTGCCGCCAGATGTGGATGCGCGTCTGCGATGAGCCGGCTTGCGGAGGTTCTGGTGATCCGGGTGCTGCGGGCACAGATGGCGCGTGGCACGACCGAGCCGGGCCTGATTGCCGGACTGGCCAACCCCAAAATCAGCCGCGCCATCGTCGCCATGCATGACGATCCCGGGCGGGCGTGGCGCAACGAGGATCTGGCAGGCATCGCGGGCATGTCATTGAGCCGGTTCTGTGATGTGTTTCGCGAACTCGTCGACCGCACGCCGCAGTCGTATCTGCGGCACTGGCGGATGACCCTGGCGCGTCAGGACCTGGACCGGGGCGGGCGGGTTCAGGCGGTGGCGCGGCGCTATGGCTATACCAGCCCCGAAGCGCTGACCCGGGCATTCCAGCGGCAGTACGGAATCAATCCGTCGGATGTGAAGCGGGAAATGCGTCCGGTCTGATTGACAGCTTGATTGCCGACCTGAATCTTTGACCGGGTGTCAGGTTTTGCGGCGTTCGGACAGAATGTTGATCACGATCGCGCTGAAGATCACAGCCGCCCCGGCCAGCACCCAGGGATCAAGCGGTTCGCCGTAGAGCATAAGTCCAAGCACCGCCACCATTGGCAGACGCAGAAAATCCATCGGCACCACGACCATGGCGTCGGCATGTGCGAACGCCCGGGCCATGCAGTAATGCGCGCTCAACGCCGTGGCGCCGACGACGATCAGCCACGGTGTCATGGCCAGGCTGGGGGTGGTCCAGTCCAGGAACGACGGCACAGCCCCCATCGGCAACTGGATCGCGGTCATGTAGAAGATCACCGCCAGGGGGGTATCGCTGCGGGTTATCTTCTTGGTCAGGGTATGCGACAGCGCGTAGCCGATGGCCGCGATCAGCGCACTGGCGGCGCCAATCTCGAGCGGGACCATCCCGGGCCGCAGGATGATAAGAATTCCACTGAAACCGATGGCGATCACGAGAGCGCGGATCGCGGTCAGGCGTTCCGACAGCAGGAACGGCGCCAGCAGGGCGGTCCAGATCGGGATCGTGAATTCGATGGCGAACACCTGGGCCAGCGGGATGACGGATATCGCGAAGAACCAGCCGAACTGGCCGACATAGTGCGCGATATTACGGATCAGATGCAGCCCGCCGTGCCGGGTTTTGACCTGATGCCAGCCAAACCGGCTGAGCACGGCAGAGATAATGATCAGTCCGATGAGACTGCGGAAAAACAGGATCTGGAACGTGTTCAGTTCAGCCGAAAGCTCGCGCCCGGCAATCGCCATGGACAGAAAGGAGAACAGGGCCCCCACCATCCAAAGCGCAGAGATGACAACCCCGCTCATGACCCCGCACATGGCATGGCTTCTGTTCGTGGCGAAACCGGAAAGGTCACGACACGGATCAGAAGTTCAACGACAGGTCTCTGTGCACCGAACGGCAGGCTGCAACATCAAGGGCCACTTCTTCCGGCATCTTGCTCAGCATCCGGAGACCGATGGTGTCCTGAATTTTGTTTGCGTATTCATCCAGTCCTGGTTTCAGGGACTGCGTCGCTGCCATGCGCCATTCGAGAGACGCCAGATATTCAGTCTTGGCCTTTTCGAATGCGGAAGCGGCATCCTCGATCTTGATCGGATCACGTTTGAGCGCCCGCTGAACTTCAACCACCGCCTTGTCCAGGTCGTAGCTGCCCGGCAGGGCCCGGATATCGACCAGAATGTCGTCGACGCTCTGTAGCGCACTCGAAGCATCACCGGCCGCAAGTTGCTCGCCGATGGTCATGAACTTCGGTTCGAGCGCGGCATAGGCATCGCTTGAGCCAAGAAGCTCGTTGAGTTTCTGCACCGGTTCAAAAGCCTGATCGACATTGCGGCGATAGAGATTGCGGGCCAGTGTGTGTTTCTTGTTGAGCGCCACGAATTCCTTGTTCCTCTGTATCCATTCTTCGGGAATCTGAGTCGTAAGGGTTTCAATTTCGGCCTTGTCCTTTTCGATTTTGGCCTGCCACTTTTCGCGCTGAACGTCATACTCCGGGCCTTTCGGCAGACGGCGGAGCTCGGTCTCTAGTGTTTTGATTTCCTTGCGGTCGTCACGCATCCTCGCCTGCAGGGCACGGACGTCAGTGTGAAGGTCCTTGTAGCCTTTGGCATAAGCCTGCTCGGCTGCTTCGGCGGCGCGGATGGTGGCGACCATTTCAAAGGTCTTTTCCGCCTTGTCGAAGCTGGCCGTCAATTCCTTCTGCATGTTGTCCGGCAGCATGGAAATGTCGAGGCCACGGGCCGATGCGATAGCCGACTTCAATTCGTTACCGCGCTCGTCGTATTGTTCGAACAGATAGTCCTCGATGCAGAACTGCAGGGACGGGTTTCGGGGCGGCGGGGCGGTATCGCTGGTCAGCGACAGGCGCGTCGGCAGATAGTTCACCAGTTGCGGTGTCAGGCCGACGATCACCAGTGCAAACAGCTGCAGACTGATGAACGGGATGACGCCCTTGTACATGGAGATCGTCTTGATAACCGTCGGTGCAACGCCGCGCAGATAGAACAGCGCAAAGCCGAACGGCGGGGTCAGGAACGATGTCTGGATGTTCAGCCCGATCATCACACCAAGCCAGACGGCGGTAATGTTGGCGGATGGGTCCATCAGCAGGATCGGCGCCACGATCGGCACCACGACGACGGCGATTTCGATGAAGTCGAGGAAGAAGCCGAGGATGAAGATCACCGCCATGACGATAATGAACTGGGCCCAGAAACCGCCGGGCATGCCGTGCAGGAAGTCCTTCACCAGTTCCTCGCCGCCGAAGGCGCGGAACGCTGCGGTCAGCATGGCTGCACCCAGCAGAATGATGAACACCAGTGATGTCGTCTTGGCGGTATCGAGCATGACACTGCGAAGCGTGTCATCGATCATGTAGGCGCGAATACCGCTCCACACCAGACCGATAACGAGACCGATGGCTGCCAGAATCCCTAACGTCACGCCGACAACATCGGATGACGTTGAGATCAGCTTGATGTTCATATTGAAATTGGCGAGGACGATGAAAATCGCGATGACGGAAGTAATGCCGAGGATCGCCGGCCAGTAGGCGTCCCGGCGGCCGTCATAGAGCCTGTAACCGGCCATGAACAGTGCACCAGCCGCACCGATGGCGCCGGCCTGGTTGACCGTTGCGACGCCGGTGATGATCGATCCCAGAACGAGGAAGATCAGGGTTAGCGGCGGGACCAGCGTCAACACGACCTTTTTAAAGAACTGCAGATCATACTTGCCGTCGTAAGGCACGGTCGGCACGGCGCTGGGCCGCACCAGGGCGACAAACAGTATGTACGCCATATAAAGGCCGACCAGAACCATGCCCGGGATGAACGCGCCCAGGAACATTTCACCGGCGCTGGTGGACGTGACGTCGAAAGCCGACGGCATTAGCAGATCGCCGGTGGATTCCTTGAAGAGTTCCTTACGCCCGGTGGAGGCCTGATCGACGGCGCTGGCCAACTGGTCGGCAAGGATGATGAGGACGATTGATGGTGGAATGATCTGCCCGAGCGTACCTGACGCGGCAATCGTCCCGGTCGATATTGAATCCGAATACTTGTTACGCATCATCGCCGGCAGGGAGATCAGACCCATTGCGACCACCGTCGCACCGACGATCCCGGTGGTCGCGGCCAGCAGTGCACCGACGAAGATCACGGAAATCCCGAGACCGCCCGGCACCGGGCCGAACATCTGGGCCATGGTGACCAGCAGGTCCTCTGCGAGACGGGAGCGCTGCAGCATGATCCCCATGAAGATGAATAGCGGGATCGCGATCAACGTATCCCGCTCTACCTCCCAGTATATCCCGCGGAAGTTGGTGACGCCCGCTGTCAGCCATTCAACCGGGCCGCCATGCACGAAATAGGCGCTGGCATTGTCGGCAAACATGTAACCGCAGAGTGCGGCAATGGCGATGGTGAGAATGGCCGATCCTGGCAAGGCAAAAGCGACGGGAAAACCCGAGCCCAGGGCGAATGCCATGATGAGGACGAGTAGCGCAACAAAGAAGATTTCCATGGGGGGTCAATTCACCTTGTTTTTATTGCACAGCGTGCACGTCATGATCCCGTCCGCCGGGTTCGCCGCGCCAGTCGGCGACGGCTTCGATCAGATAACTGACGAACTGGATAAGCATTGATATGGCGAAAATGCCGAGAAACGCGGCCATCAGGTATTTCACATACATGCCGAAGCCGGTTTGCGTGGTTTCGAACGCAAGGATGGCACTATTGATAATCGCCGCCTTGCCGTACATACCGATAATCAGCACGACCCAGCACAGCGAAATGCCCAGCAGAACCGAGCCGAAGGCGTTGACCTTGCCCTTGGCCTTGTCACTGAAGCCGGCGTAGAGCACATCGACCCGGACGTGGCCTTCCTCGAGCAGCGTGTGCGCACTGGCAAACAGGAACAGCGCCGCGTACCAGAAGCGGACGAGGTCGGCCATGAAAGCCTGTTCATACGAGAACACGAAACGGGTAATGACGATCAGCAATTCGGCACCGACAGCCATCAGGGCCAGCCAGTGAAATCCCAGGGTGCGGGTGAACGCCCCGGTCAACATGCCGAGCGCGATCAGCGGCAGGTGAACATGCATGGCGCGGTATGACGAAATACTGAGATCTGTCGTCATTTTGTCGCCGACCACCGCCGGCAGCAGACCCTCAACGCGCAGAAAGGAAACCGCCGCGTCGGCAAGTCCCACATACAGGACAACAAAAAACGCCATCCTGATGACGACGGCGTTGATGTTCGAGATAATATCGCTTTCTTCACGAAGGCCGCGCATCTTGGTGCGCAGCACATGCAGTATTGCAATCACCCATGCGACGGGAAAGCCGATGACCTGCATCCAGGCCATTGCCGACGCTTCGCCGTTGAACACGGCCGTCGGTCCGGGCCAGTTCATCCAGTTGGTCAGGCAATTGTTGATCAGGAATACAACCAGCGAGGCCAGCATGATCCATCCGAAAATCCGGACGCCGGCCGCGATACCATCCTGTGCCGTGACTGCGGGGCCTCTCCCCTCTGCCTCGGTCCCGTCTGCCATCATCGTGATAAATCCTTTAAACCAATTGGATATGGGATGGGGTCAGACCCCATCCCATCCCATTCAAGTCCAGTCGTGTGATTAGGCCTTGATGCCAAGCACGCGGTTACGACGGTTGATGTAACCGGCATCTGCAAGCAGCATCCAACGGCCGACATCGTCACGCGCAGCGGCGAAGCTCTGGTGAACACGCTTCGCGAGGTCGCTGTGTGCCTGCGTTTCAGCGAAGACTTCCTCGGCAGCTTTACCGAAGCTGTCATAGATTTCGTCGTTGAAGTCACGCAGAACAACGCCGTGGTCGTTGATCAGCCTGGAGAGGAACGTACCGTTGTTGGCGTTGGTTTCCGCCATCTGACGTGCGTTCTCTTCGTTGCAGCAAGCTTCCAGAATGGCTTTCTCGGTGCCGTTCAGGCCTTCCCAGAACTTCTTGTTGAAGCCCATGGTGAGCTGCGAACCCGGCTCGTGGAAGCCCGGATAGTAGTAGTATTTGGCTGCTTCGTAGAACTTCATGAAGTAGTCGTTCCAGGGACCGACCCATTCGGTCGCATCAACAGCGCCGGAGACCAGGTTTTCATAGATCTGACCGCCCGGGAGAGACACCGGAGAAGCGCCAAGCTTGGCCATGACGTCGCCGCCGAGGCCCGGGATACGCATTTTCAGACCCTTGAGGTCGTTGGCCGAGTTGATTTCCTTGTTGAACCAGCCGCCCATCTGACAGCCCGTGTTACCGCAGGGAATACCCTTGATGCCGAATTCGCCGCCGACTTCATCCATCAGTTCCTGACCGCCGCCGAACTTCATCCAGGCGTCTATTTCGGCATAAGAAAGACCGAACGGAACCGAGGTAAAGTAAGCCAGCGCCGGGTGCTTGCCTTTCCAGTAATAGTCAGCGCCGATGTAAGCCTGGGCGTTGCCCGATGCGACCTCGTCGAACGAATCGAACGCGCCGACACGTTCGCCGGCGGCGAAGTATTGGGTCGTGATCGCACCTTCGGTTGCTTCGGTGATACGCGCGGCAAGGCGCTGGGCGCTGGTCCCGAGGCCGGGGAAGTCGCGGGGCCAGGTGGAAACGATCACCAGGTCCTTACGCGCCTGTGCAATCGCCGGGGCCGGCAGCGTCGAAGCCGCTGCGGCGACGCCGACGCCGGCAACAGCCGACTTTTTAAGAAAATCACGTCTTTTCATTGGTTAACTCCCTGTACTCAAAATTGAATGACTGTAGCTTTCGTCGCATGACTCTAGCTTTTTGAGGCTACAGTCATTTCCGAAGTCATAGGATGCTGGCAATCGCGTCAAGATCAAGGAAAAACCTTGGTTTCAGTCACAACTTTCTTGACTAATAATCACAAAAGAATACTGGTGTATTTGTAGAAGGCTTGCCGATAAAATACACGCAAAACGTGTTTTGATGATTGTGCCGGATGCTGTAAAAGTCGAAGATTGGTCGCTCGGTCAAGCAGACAAGGCGCTTTGAAATATACAAGCACTCGGTAAAGTAGCCGTTCAGGGCAGTGAAATGGCTTGTACGTGCTTGAAACAGCACGTTTTTATGGGGGGCAGAATTGATGTCGGACACAATAAAGCCTGCGCCATGGGAATACTTCGCATACCCATCCGACAAGCCGGCCGGAGATTTCGGACCGCTTGAATCGTTTGTGAAAGTATGGCGCAGCAAGTGTCCGGAACCGGGTGTTTTCCCGGCCTGGCGTGATTTTGACCTGATGGACTTCAGGGGCTGGTGGGGACAGATTTCACTCGCCGAAATGCATTACGACCCTTTCAATTTACGCTGGGCGCTATGGGGAACCAAGATCACCCATTGGTGGGGAGTCGATTACACGAACCGTTTCATCACCGACATCCCGAGCGTCAAGGATGTCTGGGAAAATCATGAGCGGGGATATCTCCAGCGCCTGACAGGCGAGAGGTTGATTGGCTATGTGACGGGTTCACTAACGCCGCAGGAACGGAAATTCTATTATATCAACGGGGTTGATCTGCCATTGGAACGGAATGGTGTTATCACACACATCATGAGTGCATACCAACTTTGTGAAACCGATGAAATCTATACGCCACAGGGAAAGCCTGTTTTCACGGTTTAAGTCGGGACCCTAACCGGTACTTTCCCTGAAGGTCTTCGAGCGCCGGATCGGCGGCATATAAGGTGCCACCCCTTCAAAAGGCTCAGCCACTGAATAGGAGATCACACCTTCGGTGATGCGGCTGAGATCGTTGAGCGAGATCGCAAAAATGCAATGCGGGTGTCCGGCGGCGGCATAGACCGTATCAAACCGCTTCAGCGATGCATCGATGACGATCGGCAGCGGATGCAGGAGACCGACCGGCGCGACACCACCGATGGTAAAGCCGGTGATGCCCTTGACCTCGGAAGCCTGCGGGCGGCGTACCGCGCCCCGGATTTTCAGGGCCGTCGGCAGTGTGTCCTCGTTGCACAGGTGATCACCGGCGATCAATGCCATGACAAAGCGGTTGCCGACGCTGAAACACAGGGATTTGACGATGGCCCCGAGCTCACAACCGACCGCGGAAGCTGCGTCCTCGGCAGACCGGGCCGTATCCGCCAGTTCGACAACGGTATCATCCAGCCCTGCAGCGAGCAGCGCATCGCGGACTCGTTTGACGGCGGGACGGTCGAGATGGCTCATGTCGGTCTGCCTTTGTGCTGGCCCGCTCAGTTCAGAAACGGGACGGCCATGCCGCGCTCAACTCCGGGGCGTTTCGAAAGTTCTTCGAACCAGCGTTTGACGTTGGGGAAGTCATTGAGGTCGACCTGATGACGTTCATACCTTGAAATCCACGGATAGCATGCGATGTCGGCAATCGAATAGGCATCACCGGCGATATATGCGTTGTCTGCCAGTTGTTTGTCCATGACGCCGTAAAGGCGTTTGGTTTCATCATGGTAGCGTTTCTGGCCGTAGGGGACGACTTCCTTCGGGTTGAACAGGAAATGGTGGGCCTGGCCGACCATCGGGCCCAGTCCGCCCATCTGCCACATCAGCCATTGCATGACGGCGGCGCGTTTCGCGGGGTCTGTGGGCAACAGATCGGAGCCGGTTTTCTCCGCCAGATATACCAGAATGGCGCCGCTTTCGAACAGACTCAGGGGTTTGCCGCCGGGGCCGTCCTCGTCAACGATGGCCGGGATCCGGTTGTTCGGCGCAATAGCCAGAAAGTCCGGGTTGAATTGCTCACCCTTGCCGATGTTGACTTCATGCGCCTGATAATCGAGCCCGAGTTCCTCAAGCATGACCGAAACTTTACGGCCATTCGGCGTGCCCCACGTATATAGTTGTATCATGATTGAAGTGCCCCTCTCTGGATCATCATTGTGCGAAGCATAATACCAACTTGCAGAAATAAACACCTATTGTGACGGCTCGCGGTGGTTTCCGGCCAGGAGCGGTTCCCGCCGTGATGCTGCCGCATCACAAGGGGACCACGACGACGTCCGGGGGCCGCGGCGTGCCGCCCTCCGGGTCATGTTTCCCGCACCTTCGGGGCGTCGGCAAGGCTTGCCGATACGACGGCATCGCCTGCGCCTTCCCTCCTGCCGAAGAAACGGGAAACAGGATCACAACAGATGTTTATTTCTACAAGTTGGTATAAGTCATTCACTATGCCTTGCAAGCCCCGCCGCAGAAGGTGTGCGGTGATTGCCTCCGCAGAA
>JAVJQZ010000011.1:0-97545 GCA_040218645.1 Rhodospirillales bacterium | reverse complement strand
GAAATTCACAGCCGTTCATTCTTCCGTTTGCAACTACTTCAACTTTCAAAGACATCTTATCTCAAGAGACAAATTCAAAGGTCAACGCAATGCTGCGCTTGTCGAATGGCAACAGCTTTGTGCTGCATAATCTCGGTCAATCTAAGCCGAACAGAGACCAGTTCGCATTTGTCAGACACCACCAATTTCCTTTCTGTTGAGCGCATCTACCGGATCGATCATTTGTTTCCTCCAAACGGGTATCATTTTGTTACAAATGTATCTTGCTGCTTTGAGCAATTTTGCTGAACATAAAATTCACCAGCCAGCAACTTCAAAAACCGCTGTTTATCTTGGTATTTCCTGTGTTTCTGACGTTCCCGCCTGGGCATTTTCGGCAATGGATCGCATAATTCAGAAAACCACAATACAGTATCAATTTGATGCATTTATTCGTGATACATTTTCACAGTAGTGCTAAAATTCTTTGATGACGTAGCGGCAACCAACTCCCTCGCGCCACCGCTAAGCACCTGGAGACATTAATGAAATGAACAGGATTACTGAGTCGGCCGAAAAACTGTTCGATTATCGCGGACGGCATGTCTTTGTTGCCGGAGGAAGCACGGGTATCAATTTCGGAATCGCCGAGGCTTTTGCAAAGTGCGGTGCCGACGTTGGCCTTATCAGCCGCAAAATGGACCATGTCGACGCTGCGGTCGACGCGCTGCGGAAACATGGCGGGGAAGTGTTCGGTACGGTGGCTGACGTGCGCGATGCAGCGGCAGTGGAGGCAGCTCTCGAAGCAAGCCACAAAGAATTCGGTGACATCGATGTGCTTGTATCAGGTGCAGCGGGCAACTTCTTCGCCACCGCAACCGGGATGTCTACTAATGCCTTCAAGGCTGTTGTCGACATCGACCTGATCGGCAGCTTCAATGTTCTGCGGCTCGCGCACCGTTTCCTGCGCCGTCCCGGTGCTTCGGTCATCAATGTTTCCGCCCCCCAGTCGGTCAATCCGACCAGCCATCAGGCGCATGTCTGCGCCGCGAAGGCCGGGGTCGACATGCTGACCCGGGTGTTGGCGATTGAATGGGGCGCAGAAGGACTTCGTGTGAATTCAATCATGCCGGGACCGATTGAAGACACGGAGGGGCTGGAGCGTATCGCGCCGACGGCCGAGGCAAAATCACACATGCTTTCAGTTATTCCCATGGGCCGATTCGGCACAAAACAGGATGTTGCCAACATGGCGCTGACACTATCGTCAGAATTATGCGCGTTCGTCACGGGCTCGGTCATTCCCGTCGATGGTGGCAGGTATCTGTCTGGCGGTGCAGGGTACCTTCAAAACATGGAGCACGGCTGAATAGGCATTTAAAACAATGACATAAAACCATCGCCACATCCAGGGCACCTGTTACGAGAACCGCCGGCGGCGCAATAGGAAATCCTGGCCACAACGCCGGTTCTTGACCTCCCGCCCGGCCGCATATTCAAAGGGCTTTATGCCACCGCCGTTTTAAGTGCATGTTCAATGATAAGGGGGCTTAGTTATGAACGTAGCGCTGGACATTGACCTGAAGAATGTCGATGGACCCATCTATCTGGCAATCGCGAATGCTTTCGCCGAACTGATCGAAAGCGGAGAGACGCCTGCCTACACACAATTGTTGCCGCAGCGTGAACTCGCGCGCCGTCTTGGCGTGACTGTCGGCACGATCAACCGCGCCTATGATCTTCTGAAGAAAAGACAGCTGGTCGACAGCACCGTGGGCCGAGGGACTTTCGTCCGCGCCCTGAATGATCCGTCGACCCCGGCAACCGGCCGCGAAGAATCCCGGAGCGCCTATAGCCACACCACCAATCTCGCCTGTTTCCGCATTCCGGTGAACGGCGTCGACAAAATCATCAGCGCCGCCGCCCAGGAAGCCGTCAGTCGGGGCGCCGTGTTTTCGCTGCAAAAATTCCGCCCAACGGCAGGACTGCTTTCACACAGGAAAGAAGGCGCTGAATGGCTGTCCAGATATCAGCTTGAGGTCGAAGGCTCGAACGTGCTCGTTTGCGGCAGCGGACAACTCGCACTGAATGCCATCGTGCAGGCCTTGGTCCCCGAAGACGGCGTATTGATGACAGAAGACCTTACCTATGCAGGATTACGCGCACTCGGCATGAGTCAGGGCGTTTCCATGCTTGGGATCGAATCCGACGAACACGGCATCATCCCCGCCGCTCTTGATGAGGCTTTGCGCAAGGGCATTTCGCAGATCATCGTGCTCCAGCCGACACTCCAGAACCCAACGGCGTCCAGCATGCCGATGGAGCGGCGGCGGGAAGTCGCACGCCTGGCCAAAAAGTATGACCTGATCATCATCGAGGACGATATCGCCGCCGGCATGGTCCATGACAGGCTGCCGCCCATTGCCTCGCTGGCGCCTCGCAATACGGTGTATCTGAACAGCGTCTCGAAGTGTATCAGCCCCGCTCTCAGACTGGGATATATTGCTGCACAGCAACCTTATCTGGGACGGGTCGAACGGGCCTTGCAGTCCCTGGCTCTGTGTCCGCCGGCATTCATTCCCGACATCATGTCGGTGCTGATTGCGTCTGGCGAAGCCGACCGGATTGTCCGTATGACACTTGAAGAAACGAATATTCGCAGCAACATCGCACAGGAATATTTCAGCGAGAGCGAGTATCGCACGCGGCCGGGAGCATTTTTCGGCTGGTTGAAATTGCCGGCGAACTGGTCATCCGAAAAATTCGTTTCCACCGCCATGAATGCCGGCGTCCTGGTCAATGACGGGGACTACTTCCGTGTCGGCAAGACCAAAAAAGAAAACGCGGTGCGGGTCGTGACAGATGGTGCCGTCGATCACAGAGTGCTGCGGGCCAGCCTTTCAAGACTGAAAGATCTGCTTCATTCGCACGCCGAACCGGACATTTTTGTCTGAGCGGTGCCGGATCCGGGCCGCATGCCTATTCCGCCATTTCACGCAAGGTATCGCGGGCGATTACCAACTGCTGGATTTGCGACGTCCCTTCATAGAGGCGGAAAACGCGAACGTCCCGATACAGACGTTCCACCGCACTTTCGCTGATATAACCGGCCCCGCCATGAACCTGCACGGCGCGATCGGCAATTCTGCAGACCATTTCCGACGCGAAGTATTTGCACATGGACGCTTGCTTTGTCACTCGCTGTCCCGCGTCCCGGGCCGCCGCCGCCGACATGATCATTGAACGCGCCGCGTACTGATCCGTCACGGAATCCGCGATCATAGCCTGGATCAACTGGAAATCGGCGATCGGGCTGCCAAACTGTTTTCTGATGGTTGCGTAGCGGACCATTTCCTCGATCAGACGCTGTGCCACGCCGACGCATCCGGCCGCCATGCCGAGCCGTCCACGGTCGAGCACTTTCATCGCGGTCTTGAAACCCATGCCCTCGACACCGCCAATCAACGTGCTGGCCGGGACGCGAACGTCATCGAAATACACGTCGCACGCCTTGGCGCCCCTTTGACCCATCTTACGGTATGGCTCGCCCAGCGTAATGCCTGGCGTATCTGCATCGATAAAAAAGGCGGAAACACCGGCATCGCTGACGTCATCGGTGTTCGTCCGCGCCATGACGGTGAAGACTTTTGCGAACGGTGCATTCGAGATGAACCGTTTCGAACCATTGATCACGTAATCGCCGCCATCCCGGCGCGCATAGGTACGCAGGGATTTCGCGTCCGAACCGGAACCGGGTTCGGTCAGGCAGAAGCTGCCGACGATCTCGCCGGTCGCCATCAGCGGTAAATAGCGTTTTTTCTGTTCTTCAGAGCCGTCGATGATGATCCCCTGGCTCCCGATGCCGTTATTGCTGCTGCAGATGCTCCGGTACGCCGGTGCGGCACGGCTGAATTCGAACCAGACCTGTACTTCCTCCTCGGAGTTCAGACCAAGCCCGCCGTATTCGACGGGGATCGTCAGGCCGAACATGCCCAGTTGGCGCATCCCTTCCATGATGTGTTCCGGGACTTCGTCGTTCTCATCGACGAAGGCTTCTGCCGGCATCAGGGTGGTTTCCACGAAACGCCTGATCGTATCGATCAGCTGTTTAAAGGTATCTGG
The DNA here is from genome assembly GCA_040218645.1 of Rhodospirillales bacterium. GTDB lineage: Bacteria > Pseudomonadota > Alphaproteobacteria > Rhodospirillales > Casp-alpha2 > UBA4479. The sequence goes on along the minus strand of JAVJQZ010000011.1, from coordinate 93,444 downwards.
ATCCAGCGCCATTTCTCACCCCCTTTTTAAGAATCATATTGTTACTCTATTTTTCTATTTAAGAGATACAATTTGCATTTCAAATAATCAAGTCATTCACTGCCAGTCAATCGAGACGCGGCACCGCGTCCGTATTGACTAGCGCCTGAGCGCGTTCCTGTAGCTTTTTCTTCTGAACTTTTTGCGTTGCTGTCATTGGCCAGTCGTCGTCAAAAGTCACGTATTTCGGCAGCTTGTAACCGGCGATCCCGGCTTTGAAGTGCCCGACGAGGTCTTCGGCACGTATCCGCTCCCCCGCGCGACAGACGACGTATGCGAACGGCACCTCGCCCAAACGCGGATCGGAAACTCCCACAACAGCTACCCGCGCGACGCCCGGATAAGTTGCTAAGAAACCTTCAATCTCGCCAGGCGCGACATTGAACCCGCCGACTTTCAGCATCTCCTTGATGCGCCCGGCATAGACCAATTCGCCAAATTTATTCAGATATCCCAAATCCCCGGTGCGCAACCGCCCAGCAGCATCGAATACCGCAGCCGTTTCCGCCGGCTTGTTGTAATAGCCCCGCATCACCGTGTAACCACTAACCCGGATCTCGCCGGCCTCACCGTCCGGCAAATCCATTTCGCTCTCCGGCGAAACGATGGACACCTGCACGCCCGGAAGCGGATGCCCGGTGGCGCGACGACGCACCACCCTCGGTTCCAGACAACGGGTGCGTGAAACCACATTGGATGTTTCAGACATGCCGTAACTGTGCACGATCTGCGGCACGGCCATTTCGTTCGACAGAAAATCGAACGACGATTCACTAAGCGGGGCGCCGGACCCGGTCCTGAGCGAACTCAGATCATACTTGTCGCGGTCCGGGAAATGACGAAGATCGTAAACGATGGGGTCTGCGAAAAATGCCGACGTGATACGTTCCTTTTCGACGGCGCGGCAGAACGCTTCAGCATCGAACCGCGCCATCAACACCAGCTTCGAGCCATGGGTCAGCCCCTGGCAGTGAGCTGCCACGCCCGAGGCGCTGAAGGACGGGACCGTCAGCAGAAAAGCGTCCTCAGGGGTCAGCCCGGTCATTTCGCCAGCATTGTAATTGTTTTCAACCAGCGCCCCATGACATACCATGGCCCCCTTAGGCATGGACGTCGTCCCTGACGTATAGACCAGTTGCGCGACGTCGTCCGGTTCGACCCCGGCGCTGAGTGATGCCAAATCCTCGCCATCGATCCCCGACTGGGCCGCGGCTTGTTCGATTCCGGCGAAGTCATGCATCGATGCCGGCACCCGATCCGCACCGGCAATCACCACGCACCTTAAATTTGGAAAATCCCTTATCTGCCAGCCATGACGGTTCTGCGACAGGTAATCGGGAACCAGTTTCTCCAGGGTATCGAGATATCGGATGGATTCGAAGGTAGATGCCATAATCAGCACGGAGGTATCAGATTGCGACAGCAGGTAGCTGATGTCCTCCGCCCGCAGCCGGGTGTTGATAGGCACCAGAATAGCACCAATCGCCGGCACAGCCCATCTGGCCACCATCCATTCGAGGCAATCGGTCATCCACAGCGCAACGTGATCACCGTGCCGAACACCTAACGACCGAAGACCATGCGCAAACCGCGCTACACGCTGCTGCAACGCCGCATACGTCAGCGATCTGTCACCATCGACGACGGCAACCCGAGGTGCGTATCTGGATGCCGCCCACATCAGGGTTTTTGGAAGTGTCCCTTCACGCAGTTCAAGCGCAAGCGGGGATACGGGAGAGCGCGCGGCCATCTGCACCACCCCCGGTTAACGCCTGGAAAACTTCGGATCCAAAAAATCGCGAAGCGCATCGCCGAGCAGATTGATGGACAACACCGTCAACATGATCGCCATACCTGGGAAGGTAACGGTCCACCATCCAAGCTCAACATACTGACGTCCATCCGCCACCATAATACCCCACGTCGGCGTTGGCGGCGGCACCCCGACGCCAAGGAACGACAGCGTGGATTCCAGCAGGATAGCGGCTGCAATTTGCAGTGTCGCCAGGACGATGACCGTATTAATGATATTCGGCAGGATATGCAGGAAAAGAACCCGGAACGGATTGCAGCCGATGGCATACGCCGCTTGCACATAGTCGAGTTCACGGATCGACAACGCTTCCGCGCGCACCATCCGGGCAAAAGGCGCCCAATACAGTAAGCCGATGATAAAGATGACATTCAGCAGGCTCGGGCCGATCGTCGCAGCGACGGCAAGCGCGATGAGAACCGCGGGCAGCGACAGGAACAAATCCGTCAGCCGCATAATCGCCTCACCAACCCAACCTTCCATCATTGCCGAGGTAATGCCCAGAAGGACGCCGATCACCATCGCCAGGGCAACCGAACTCATGCCCACCAGCAAGGAAACTCGCCCGCCATACAGAATTCTCGTCAGAATATCGCGCCCGAATGCATCGGTACCAAGCCAGTAATCCCCATTCGGCGGCGTCAGAAACATGCTGAGATTCTGTTTCGTCGGATGATACGGGGCAATAAAGTCCGCGAACAACGCACAGAACAAAATCGTCAACAGGAAGAATCCGGGGACGGCAACACGCCATTCCAGCAGCCGGGACGAACGAATAGACTTAAGGTTCATAATCCACTACTGCCCGATTATTTCTTCAAATAGCTGATACGAGGATCAAGATAGACGTAGATAAAATCCACGAGCAGGTTGATCACGAGGAACACGCCGCCCATCGCCAGAACGGACGCCTGAACCAGCGGGAAATCCCGCGCATAGACGGCATCGACGGCGATTTTTCCGATCCCAGGCCACACGAAAACCGTTTCAGTCACGACGGCGCCGCGCAAAATGGTTGCCGCCTGCAAGGCCGTGATCGTTAAAATCGGTATGGCTCCGTTCTTGAAAGCGTGCACCATGATTACCCGCCATTCGGGAACGCCTTTGCTGCGCGCGGTGCGGATATAATCGGATTCCAGTGCATCAAGCATGGCAGATCGTGTAACCCGCATGATCGAGGCCGCGACGAACCCGCCCAACGTGATGCTGGGTAAAATCAGATGGTAAACCGTCCCGTATCCGGAAGTAGGAAGCATTCTGGCATACACCGCGAATACAAGAATAAGCAGAATACCGAACCAGAATGTCGGCATGCTTTGTCCGGTCAATGCAACGATCTTGCCGAAATTATCGACCCATGTATCGCGTTTGACCGCGGATATGATGCCGACCGGCAACGCCAGAAGAAGTCCGAAGATCATGGATGTCGTGGCCAACAGCAATGTCGCGGGGAACCGCTCAATGACAATATCGACGGCCGGTACGTTCCACTTGATCGACATCCCGAAATCACCCTGGGCGACACGGGAAATAAATCGCCAGTACTGGACCGGCAATGGGCGGTCTAATCCATAGTCCGCTCGCATTTCTTCCAGTTGGGCTTCTGTCGCTTCCGGGGGCGCCATTATCAGGACAGGATCGCCTGATAATCGCGCCAACCCGAAAACAACCATACTCAGCAGAACCAATGTCAGAACGGTTTGAACCAACCGCTGATAGAAGAAACGACTAGACATTATGATTACGCTTCCACAATTCGTTCTGCTTAACGTCGACTCTTAATTCAGAGTCAACTTGTCGAGGTTCATCTGGTAACCGCTGCCAAGACTTGTAGACCATTCCTTCACACGCGGGCCAATAGCAAACGGTGTATTGCACCAGAACAGCGGCAGACCGGCATGACGCGTGTGTTCCTCACGCGCGAACCCCTGCAGAAGCGCACGGCGCTTCTCAAGATCGGGTTCAACCAGCTGTTTTTTGAAGATTTCATCATACTCAGGAATACTGATATTGCCCGAAGACCAAGGAGACGTACTCAGGAACCAGCTTTCCATCGTTGCGGAACCGTCATCTGGAATTGAAGACGGGCCATAGAAGATGTCCGGTTGTTTGCCGGCACGCATCATCTTCAACCAGGCACCAGTGTCATAGGGCTCGCGCTTGATTTTGAAGCCGACAGCCTCAAGATATCCTGCGATAGCTTCCTGAACCGCCGGAGCATTCGGCAGTGATCCGAAGGATGCGGTGTGAATGGCATCTGTGAGCTCCATGCCGGGCTTGATGCCCGCTTCGGCAAGCAGCTTTTTCGACTTTTCCGGATCGTAGGAAATGATATCAAGACCGGGCAAGTGGCCGAATGTGGCCGGGGTAAAGATACCCGAGGCGGGCTCACACACGCCGCCCAAAATATCTTTCGCAATGGCTTTCAGGTCGATGGCATGACCGATAGCCAAGCGCACCCGTGGATCTTGCGATTCCGGGAATGACGTCTTGTTGAAGTAAAATCCCGACGTGCCGCTGTACTTCGAGAAAATGATCCGTGCCTTGTTGTCGGCACGAATTTTATCCAACAGCGGACCGGAAATGCCCATCACTATGTCCGCTTCGTTCCGTGTCAGCATTGCGTAGCGGGTGAACTCTTCCTTAACGAGGAGTTTTTTGACCAGTTCGACGTTCGGGCGGCCGCCCCAGTAATCATTGAAAGCGCTAAACTCGGTCCACTCACCTGCTTTCGAGTCTTTCAGCTTGAACGGGCCGGTGCCGATCGGGGCTTTCTGGAAACCTTCGGGGCCAACTTTCTCGTAGTAGCTTTTCGGCGCCATGCCGACAGTCGCGTTCCGCACCCCTGTGAAGTAACCTGGCCATGGGCCGGTCAGAACAAAGCGGACCTTGTTCGGTGCCAATACAACGATGTCTTTGATCGCATCCTGGAACGGCTTACGGTACGCGTGCTTGCTGTCACTTGCCCGCACACGATCCAGGGTGAATTTAACATCTTCCGCCGTAAACGGATCGCCATTATGGAATGTGACCCCCTCGCGCAGGATGAAGTCGACCTGCTTACCCTCATCCGATATGACCCAACTAAGGGCGAGCGCGGGTGTAATGCCTTTTTCGGTCAGATTGAACAGACCGTCAAATAACATGTCCTGAGGCATGAAGTCCGTAGTCGCGACAAGTGCCGTCGGATCGAATTGCTGACGCAGAACCGGTTGTGCGACCACAATTTCATTCTTGTCAGCTGCCTGGCCAACGCTCGCGAACGCGCATATTGCGACCACGAGGATACCAGACGCCACTCTGAGCATCTGCATAACCATGTTACCTCCCAAAATATTCGCCCGTTCATTCTTGAATGTGACCAGGCATTGAGTTAATGGCACCATATATTGATACCGTTATTCGAAGCAATTGTGTTACAATTTGCTTGATGCTGTCAATCTTTGTTATCATGATGTGAACGTTGAAAAGACTAAGATGCGTAAAATATTGCTCGGCTAGGAACGACTCCCAAGCTGAAAATAAACGAATAAACGCTGTCCGATAGGAAACTGAGGCCGATGGAAATTTCCAAGTCATCCGACAATTCCGAACAATCGGAGCGCCAGCCTTCATCCGACGAAATTGTGCTGACCGTCGACAATCTACAGACGCATTTTTTTACCCAGCAGGGTACGCTTCCTGCCGTCGACGGTGTTTCCTTCGAATTGCACCGGGGAGAGATTCTCGGGCTTGTTGGGGAATCAGGTTGCGGCAAAAGCGTTACCTCCCTTTCCATTCTTCGCCTTATTCCGTCCCGCTCGGGCAAGGTTGTCGGCGGATCGGTCAAATACGGCAAAGTTGATCTGCTAAATCTGGGGGAGAAGGAACTGCGCGATATTCGCGGCAATGAAATCTCGATGATCTTTCAAGAACCGATGACGGCCCTTAACCCGGTGATGACAGTTGGGGATCAGATCATTGAAACAATCCGCATCCACCAGAAACTGCCGAAGAACGAAGCCCGTGCGCGGGCCCTGGAAATGTTGAAACTCGTCAACATTCCGGCACCGGAAAAGCGTATCGACACCTATCCACATGAATTATCCGGTGGCATGCGTCAACGGATCATGATCGCAATGGCGCTTTCATGTGACCCGAAGATTTTGATTGCAGACGAACCGACGACGGCGCTCGACGTGACCATCCAGGCGCAGATCATGGATCTTTTGCAGGAAATGCGCCGGATCCTAGGGGCCGCCATCATCATGATCACGCACGACCTCGGGGTTATTGCCGAAATGGCCGACAGGGTCGTCGTTATGTATGCGGGGCGTATCGTCGAGGAAGCACCCGTGCGCGAGATATTCAGCACGCCCCTTCACCCCTATACGCAAGGCCTGCTGAAAGCCGTGCCTCGCCTCGGCGAAGCGGAATTACCCGGTCAGGCCCGTTCGCGGCTGAGCACCATTCCCGGCACCGTACCCGCCTTGTCGGACCTGCCGAGCGGTTGCGCATTCCGTCCCCGCTGCGCCGCCGCAACAGCTAGGTGTGAAGCAGAACGCCCGCCATTGGAGCAAAAGGCCGCAGGTCACCGCGCCGCGTGCTGGAATACAAGAACGGACACTACAACCAATGGTCGGAGTTGATTCGCATGGAACAGCATGATTCAACCGCGTCTGGGACGGGAGCCAGCACGGGCGCGCCGCTCCTTGATGTAAGGGGCCTGAAAAAATATTTCTCTGTCAAAAATGGTGTTCTGCCCAGCAGCAAAGACTACGTTTACGCAGTCGATGACGTTTCTTTTCATGTTGAAACCGGTGAAACGCTCGGAGTCGTTGGCGAATCCGGCTGTGGGAAATCGACTGTGGGGCGAACGATTCTACGCCTCATAGAGCCAACGGCTGGGAAGATCATTATAGACAATCAGGATATTTCAGCCGCTCCCCGCGCAGATTTGCGATCGTTTCGGCGTCAAATGCAGATTATTTTCCAAGATCCCTATTCCTCGCTCAACCCGCGCATGACTGCGGGCCAGATCGTCGGCGAGCCGTTACGCGTGCATAACATCGCCAATGGCTCCGAGATCAGGGACCGTGTCGCGGATCTTTTCCAGCGCGTCGGCTTGCGCAAGGACCAGATCAACAGATACCCGCATGAATTTTCTGGTGGTCAGCGCCAGAGGATCGGCATCGCCCGAGCGCTCGCCCTCGAACCCAAGCTTATCATTGCCGACGAACCAGTTTCCGCTCTTGACGTTTCAATCCAAGCACAGGTGATTAACCTGCTGATGGACCTTCAGGACGAATTCGGCATTGCCTTTCTTTTTATTGCCCACGACCTCTCCGTCGTCGAACGCTTAAGTCATCGGGTCGCCGTTATGTACCTGGGTCGCATCGTCGAAATTGCTGACCGGAACAGTCTGTTCACAAATCCACAGCATCCGTATACGCAGGCGCTGCTTTCCGCTGTTCCGGTCCCCGACCCAAGCCGAAAGAAAGTTCAAAGGACAATCCTCAAGGGCGACATCCCCAGTCCTATGTCACCGCCGACCGGATGCCTGTTCCACACCCGTTGCCCGGTGGCGAAAGCCTCTTGCAAAACAGATGTGCCTCAACTCAAGGAGATCGCGCCTGGGCATCAGGTTTCCTGCCATCTCAGATAGCATCCACACCTGAAGCTTTTGTCGTATTCTTGCGCGATCTCAGATGACACCGCGCGGCGCATCGCCGTCAATCTGGACTCGGCGCATTCTGCGGGGCTCATTGTAATCATTCGGTGCATAATGCTGTGTGCATCGATTATCCCAGATCGCGACGCTGCCAGGGCGCCATTCGAAGCGAACCTGGAAGTCAGGCGTCATCACGTGTTCCATGAGCATGTTCAGCAGGTGCCGGCTTTCTACATCGGGCACGCCAAGAATACGACGGGTATATGAAGAGTTGACGTAGAGCGCGCGGCGGCCAGTCACCGGATGCACGCGTACCACCGGATGTTCGACAGGCGCCTCGACGGTTAAACCTTTGTCGCCGACAAATTCGGTGCCCGCAAAACGCAGGACCACGAGACTGTTGTCGTGTTGTGCAACAAGGGTGTCGAGGTGGCGCTTCAATCCCTCGGACAGTGCGTCATAAGCTGCATACATACTGGCAAACAGCGTATCGCCGCCGGAGCTAGGCGTTTCCTCGCAGTAAAGAACGGCGCCCATCGGCGGCTCCTTGAAATCGGTATTGTCTGTGTGCCAGCGACCGCCAACGTTGATCTTGCTACCGTTGCTCTGAATCAGTGACACAAAATCGTTGCCGTCATACTTCGGAAGTTTCTTCGAATATGTCGGTGAGCCGAAACGTTTCGCCAGTTCGAGTTGCCGCTCGACTGACATGTCCTGGTCACGAAAGAAGATAACCTGATGCTCCATCAAGGCATCATGGATCGCGGCAAAGGTCGCATCATCAACTTCGGCGCCCAAGTCGACGCCGGAAATCTCCGCGCCAAGTGCCGAAGACAAACGCCGCGCCTTAATACCTGAAGCATAAACTGACTGATTCCCATCTGAATGGGTCTTGGTCATGGTGGCACTCATCACTAAATCCTCCTGGATTTACGTCTTGATCGGCGGGACCATCCTGCCAATTTTCTTTACCTCATCATGCCGCCTTGGAGAAAACCGTCATCCATCAGGTACCTTTTAGGTAATTCATAATCTTCAATCGACAGGTTTTCGTATAAGGCGCCATGCACCACTGACAACCAACCTGACAAGCAGCGAATTGAATACGCCGCCACGGCAATGAGCAATGTCAACGCGAACGCAAGGGTGAGTTCAAAGAAGATATTGCCGGCTTGTTCCCTGCGAAAGTGCGTATAGAGAGTCATAAGCTTTCCTTACATGCTTCGATTGTCTGCGGCCCGGTTAAGCGCCGATCAAATCGTTCAAATGATGTTCAACGAACGCCGTCGTGATATTGCCGGCGCGGAAATCCGGGTGCTCAAGAGCGTTGATCAGAAACGCAAGATTGGTCGAAACCCCCTCGATCCGGACTTCACGCAAGGCCCGCACCAGCCGGTCCGCGGCCTGAGTCCGATCCGCGCCGCTCGACATGACTTTCGCAATCATAGGATCGTAATATGGCGTGACGCTGTCGCCTTGCTGCACGCCTGTATCGATGCGGATATCCTCCATGTCGCCGGGCCAGACCAGTGTGACCAGACGCCCCGGCTGCGGCAGAAATCCTTTTTCAGGCTTCTCGGCGCAGACCCGGACCTCGATCGCATGACCTTGCGGCGTACGTGCTTGCAGCAGTTCGCCCGACGAATCGCCGGCGGCAAGACGAAGCTGCCGTTCAACAATGTCGATGCCGAGGACAAGTTCACTGACCCCATGCTCAACCTGAAGGCGGGTATTCATTTCTAGAAAGAAGAACGTGTTGGCTTGCGTATCGACGACAAATTCAACGGTGCCTGCACTCGCGTATTTCTGGGCCTCTGTCAGCGACAGCGCCGCCTGACAAATCGCCTCGATCATTTCGGCGGGCAGGAACGGTGCCGGCGCTTCCTCTATAAGTTTCTGAAATCGCCGCTGTAAGGAACAATCTCGGGTCGACAAGGTCGCCGCACGGCCATCACCTAACCCAAAAACCTGGACTTCCACATGGCGGGCTTTTTCGATGAATTTTTCCAGATATACCTTACCATCGCCGAAAGAGCGGGTGGCCTGATTTTGAGTAGCAACCAGCGCGGCCTCAAGCTTTTCCGGCGCATCCACACGCCGCATGCCGATCCCGCCGCCGCCCCCGGCAGCCTTCACCAAAAGCGGATAACCGATGTCCTCGGCGGCCTGCACGATCGCCGCGATATTGTTTTCATCGAATGGCTCACTGGCAGGCAAAACCGGCACTTCGGCGGCAAAAGCGATATTCCGTGCACGTTCCTTGTCACCCATGAGTTTGATAGTCTCCGGCAACGGGCCGACCCATCTCTTGCCCGCGTCAATGATACGCCCGGCGAAAGCCGTATTCTCTGACAGGAACCCGTATCCCGGATGGATCGCATCTGAATTCGTACTTTCCACCGCCGCCAGAATCGCATCGACGTTCAGATAGCTTTGCTGTGCCGGCGCCGGGCCTATCAGAACGGCTTCATCAGCCCGCTGAACATGAAGCGCATTGGCATCAGCTTCGGAAAAAACCGCAACCGTCTGCAATCCCATTTTTCTGCACGTTTCAAAAATCCGGCAGGCAATTTCACCCCTGTTGGCGACCAGCACTTTCTTCATGTTTCTACTTCTTCCAGACAACTTTGAATGACCTGGTTGAACACTTCAGGACATTCATACATGACCCAATGGCCGCCTCCCGGAATCGTGTGAATGCGCAATCCCGGATGCAGCTTTGCCAGAGCTTGACCATATTCCGGTTGATTCTGACGCACGTATGCATCCCCCTCGCCCATGATCACGTCAACATGCGCCAAGGGCAGTTTTCGGCAATATCCGAGCAAGCGGTCCGATCTGGAATACGGCTTTGCAGTCCGTCGTTTTCTTGACGTATTGGCGATCTGTAAATCGATCGTTTCATCGGTAATGCAGTCCGGGTCTGCGATCATCACGACCCCAAGATTGTGACGGTGCATGTCTCGGACTTCGTCCACCGTCATACCCGGCGACATCCCGCGGAGATCTGGATAATTTCTCACATGAATGCCGAGCCCCGCCGGCGCAACCAGACTCAGCGAGCGGAGAGCGTTGGGGCCCGTTTCGACCAACATCGCGGCCAATGCTCCCGCGATAACCGTGCCGAATGAAAACCCGACGATATCTATCCCCTTGCGCAGATCCACGAGTTGCTCCAGTCCATCCCTGAGCGCTTGAGAGATTTCTTCTGCTGCATCGTCCAACGGCAAGTCATCAGAATCCCCAAATCCCGGCATATCCGGAACCAGCACACACCGATTCTTCGACAGGGCCGGGATGGTGCGTATCCAATGTGTCCACGAACCAAAACCGCCGTGCAGAAGCACCACGGCGGGTCCTTTTCCCCACTTCCGCCAGGCGACCTTGCCGTCCCGCCAGCGCAGTTGATGCAGCGCTTCAGTATCAGAAAGCCCACTCATCGTGAGGTAACCGTTCATTGCAAAGGGTTCATCAACTGCCGTCGGGAAGCTGTATGACGGCAGATCCCTTGATCACGGTTCGGTCGTTAGCAACGCCTTCAACCTCCACCCGTACAAGTTTCTTGCCGTCCACGACTTCCTTGCCGACGACACTGCCGTCAAAAACAACAATATCATCGGGTCTGACAGGGGCGACGAAGCGGCTTCGGACTTCCGTCACGGTAGCGCCCTTGCCGCCCCACATCACAACCGTCTGACTGAGGAAACCCATGACCAGCATCCCGTGTGCGATTACCCCACCGAGCCCCGCCTCGACGGCAAAATGGTGATCGTAATGGATGCGGTTATAGTCACCGGAAGCGCCCGCATACATAACGAGCTGCTGTTTGGTGACCGGCGGCTTTTCGAACATGAAGAAGTCATTCTCGTTGACCTCCTCGAACCGCCTTTGCGTGGCTTCGGTACTCATGGGGCTACCTCAAGTATTAGCGCTGCAGGGTGGAATCGAACGTCTGGCCGAATTCAGCCTGCCCGATGATCTGTGCCGAACGGTCATGACCGGCGTGCAGCACATGGGTTTCCAGATCGCGAATATAACGCGCGAGCGGGAACTGATCGAACATCGCCGTCGAACCTGAGTTGTGAATGATCTTGTGCGAAAGCTCGAACGCGACATGAGCCGCCATCGATTTCGCGGAAATCGAAAGCAACTCAGCCTCAACGACGCTTTTGGTTTTCCAGGATCGGATGGCGTCATGGAAAAGCGCTTCCGCTGCCAGCAACTGAATTTTCATTTCACCGGTGCGCATCTGCACAATCGCATCGGCACCTTTGCCGCGACCGCCAACGTACTGAAGATACCAGTCATACATTCCCTCGGCCGTGCCAAGATAGTTGGCGGCGAAGCCAAGGTGGAATTTGCCCTGCAAGCGCGCTTTCGGATAGGTCCCCGCCGCACAGAAGACATCGGCATCGGGAATAAACACATCGTCGAGGGTAATCACAGGACTGGAGGCACAGCGCATCCCGGCCGGCCGATACCAATCGAGGTCAATACTGACCCCTTTCATATCCGGTCGAATAAGAACCATCTGGTGGTTCTTGGTGAAATCCTCTTCACCCGCGAGCGCGGCGAAGATGATCGCAAACCCCATCGTCGGACCGTTGGTCGCATAGTTCTTTTCGCCGCGCACGATCATCCCGCCATCGGTTGGCGTCGCTGTCGTGTTCATCATGTACATGTGACGGCGCTTGGCTTCCGACCCGACGAATGACCCCAGGAATGGGCGCTCAAAGCCCGGCTTGATGTAACGGTCGAACTGGTCCTGGGTACCAAGGTCATTGATCGCCCAGATGGTGTGGTTATGAACCTGATAGCAGTGTGCGGTCCCACTACATCCCCGGGCAATGACCCGCAACGCCTGCAGATAGGTTGCCGGATCGTCCGTATCGAGGTTGCTGCCTTTGCCGCCCTTATCCTTCGGCAACGTGGTTGAGAGCCAGCCCTTCTCGAACAGGGTCTGGATATTCTCGACTGGCATATCCGCATTCTCGTCGTACTTGCGGCCCCGTGGCGCGAACTCGTTAATCGCTATTTCGTGAAGTTCCTGAATTTCTTTGCTCTGCAGGGCATCAACCGGATCAATCATTTATCTGTCTCCCAAATCCATCTGATTACTGGTGTTTATCCGACCACGGCTTCATCTTGCTGCCGCGATATGCTTTCGATTGCCCGATCGCGAAGATCGAGTTTGCGAATTTTTCCACTGCCCGTTGTTGGCCAGTCCTTAATGAAGCTGACGTAACGCGGGACTTTGTAACTGGCGATCTGCGATTTGCAGAAGGCGATCACGTCCTCGCATCTGACGTCTGCCTGATCTTCGGTTTCGATGTAGACATAGCCAATCTCGCCCATACGCTCGTCCGGCACACCGACAAGCGCGACTTCCTTGATGCCGGGCATTCTCTTGATGAAGTCCTCGACCTCGAGCGTAGCGACGTTGAACCCGCCGGGCTTGATCATTTCCTTGATGCGGCCTTTGAAAAGAAGCTGGCCATCCTCGCGCAGGACACCGAGATCACCGGTCTTCAACCAGCCATCAGCGCTCCGAGATGCCGCCGTTTCCTCGGGCATTTTGTAATATCCTGGCGACACCGTGTATGCGTTCACCTGAATTTCGCCCATGGGACCACACCCCAGATCGTCATCCGTATCCGGATCTGCGATGCGAATTTTCACATCCAGCATCGGGCGTCCGCAGCACGCGATGCGATCCTCAATCGGGTCGCTCCAGAAACTGCGGCAGACCGCATTCGAGGTTTCCGAAAGGCCATACACGTTCGTCAGATGCTTCGCGCCCAGATCTTCGCAGAGCCAGCGAAACGATTCCGCGCGTAAAGGCGCACCGGTGCCGGTTCTGAGCGAGGACAAATCATACGTCGAGAGCCCAGCAAAACTTCTAAGATCGCGGACAATGGGTTCGACATAGAAGCTCATCGTCACTTTTTCAGCCTCAACGAGCTGGCAAAAGCGCTCGGCACTGAAACCTTCCTCCATCAGAACGATGGCGGCGCCGGCCAGGAACGGCGACAATGTAAACGACGTTCCCGTGGCGCTGAACAGCGGCACCGACGCCAGATATCTGTCGGTATGATCAAGCCGCATCCTGGCGATGGTGTTGAAATTGTTCTGCAAAAGCGGGCCATGACAAACCATTGCCCCCTTTGGAAAGGATGTCGTCCCCGAGGTATACATCAACTGCGCGACATCCGTGGGTGCGCATTTATCGGCAAAGGACTGGTAGACATCATCCCGCGCCCTCAACTCCCGCCCCTGTGTTTCGGCATCGGTAAACGGCGTCACACTCGCCGGCATGCTGTCGCCAATCCCTATGACCAGCTTCAGCGCGGGGAAAACATCACTCGACCAGCCTCCCTGGGTATAGGCGGCAACGCCCGGGTCAATGCGGCTCAGGATATCGTAGTAATTCACGCTGGGGATGCCCCTCGACATGATCAGGGCTTTGGCATCGCTTTGTCCCAGGATGTAGCGGATTTCCTCGTCACGAAACCGGGTATTGATCGGGACCAGAACCGCGCCAATGGCCGGCACGGCCCATCTGGCCAGCAGCCATTCGAGGCAGTCGCTTGACCACAGAGCAACACAATCGCCATGCCGGACGCCGCTTTCGATCAGCCCCCGGGCCAAGGATTCCGCTCGATCAGCCAGTTCGGAAAACGTCAGCCGGTGCGTGCCGGCAACAATCGCCAGCCTGCTGCCATGCGCGTTCCGCCCCCTATCGAGGGCTTGCGAAAATGTATGCTCTCTCCACTCTTGCGACATGTGCTCCGGCCTTGTTTCCAGTCGTCCGTGTCAGCGCCGCGTCTCTGGACCGCCGCTGACGTAAATCACCTGACCGCTGACAAAGCTGGACTCATCACTGCACAGGAATGAAACGGTATTGGCGATGTCCTGCGGCACGCCGACCCGACGTACGGCGATATTCTTGGCCCGCTCGGCCTTGTACTCTTCGGGGTCGAACCCCAGACGCATGGCCGTGGCCTGGGTCATTTCGGTGTCGATAAAGCCGGGGGCAACGCAGTTGACGTTGATGTTATAGCGGCCCAGTTCCAGCGCCAGTGTTCTCGTGAACCCCTGAAGACCCGCTTTCGCCGTCGAGTAGTTGACCTGCCCGCGATTGCCAAGCGCCGAGGTCGAGGAAATATTCACGATCTTGCCGTACTGCTTCTCGACCATGATGCGCTGCGCAGCCCGCGTGCATACGAACGTGCCTTTCAGGTGCACGCCCATGACCAGATCCCAGTCATCATCACTCATTTTGAAAATAAGATTATCGCGGGTGATGCCGGCGTTGTTCACCAGGATATCCAGCGAGCCGAGGTTTTCGACGACATCGCCGACCATGGCATCGACGTCCGCAACATCGGACACATCGCACTTATAAGCCTTGCAGATGACACCATGCGTTTTGGCGATGTCTTCTGCGGCAGCCGATGCGGCATCGATATTGATTTCACAAATCGCAACGTTCGCCCCGCCCCGGGCAAATTCCTCTGCCGTGGCGCGGCCAATACCACCCGCACCACCGGTGACGACGGCCGTCCGGCCGGAGAATTTTTTAGACATAATCAGTTTCCACCCACTTCGATCTTCTTTTTAAGCCCTCTCCCGACAAGGCAGAGCCTTATGCGGCAAAGGTTGCGTCACAATGTGACGCTAAATACCAACACTATTTTTTAATATTGTCACGTATTAAATAGTATCAATTTCTGGAAATTAGCCGAACAACCCCCTTTGGCATTGCAACAATGCCAGCGACAGAGCCGTTTAGATGAAAAACCGGAGACGGTTGGCGCGATTACAGCGGTTCTCGCCCGACAATCCGAAGACCATACCCTTCCAGACCCGCAACACTGCGATTGCTGTTGGTCAGCAGAATCATGTCCGACACGTTGAGATCCGCCAGAATTTGCGCGCCGGTGCCGTAATCGCGGAGATTGCTGCCGCTCGTCTGCACGGACTGTTCACGTTGGCGCAGGGCATCCGACGGGCTGGTATTGTGGGTTTCGCGCAGGAATACAATGACGCCGCGGTCCAGTTCACTGATCCGTTCCATGGCGCGGTAGATTTCGCCGCCATGCTCATAAAACAAATCGCCGACGATATCGTCGAGCAGATTGACCGAGTGCATCCGCACATGGGTCGGCGCGTCACCACCGATGTCGCCCTTCACCATGGCGACATGTTCAACGCCATCAACACGATTCTGAAAAACGATGATTTTGAACCGGCCGCCGTGACGGGATTCCAGATCACGTTCCATAACCCGCTCGATAAGCTTTTCATTGCGCCGCCGATAGGCAATCAGATTGGCAATCGAGGCGATTTTCAGATCATGCTCTTTCGCAACCCCCACAAGGTCCGGCAACCGGGCCATGGTGCCGTCTTCGTTCATGATCTCACAAATCACACCGGACGGCGTCAAACCCGCGAGTCGCGCCAGATCAACGGCGGCTTCCGTATGACCGGCGCGGACCAGAACACCGCCATCCCGGGCGCATAGCGGAAAGACATGACCTGGTGTCGACAGGTCGTTCCGGCCCTTGTCATTATCAACGGCGACAGCAACCGTTCGCGCACGATCCGCCGCGGAAATGCCCGTCGTGACGCCTTCGCGCGCTTCAATCGATACGGTAAAAGCGGTGCTTTGCCGGTCACCCTCACGCCGGGGCATTAACGACAGACCAAGTTCCTTGATACGCTGCTCGGTCAGTGAAAGGCAGATCAGGCCACGGCCGAATCGCGCCATGAAATTGATCGCCGCAGCATCAGCGAATTCAGAGGCGATGATGAAATCCCCCTCGTTCTCGCGATCTTCATCATCGATCAAAATGACCATTTTGCCCTGACGGATATCGGCAATCACATCCTCGATCGGTGCCAGACTGGAGGCTTCGTCCCGCGTACCCGTTTGCGGATCTGTATACGCTTCTGCTTGTTTATCCATGTCCTTGAATTCGGTCCGTTACGTCTGAAATTTGGCCAAGTACAATCTTAACAAAATGACTCGCTGTTAAGGGGCTAATTTGATCATAATGTATCCTCTGCAAGCCCTACATGAAAGCTTCAAGTGTGACATCCCGGCTATTATCAGACCGCACCATGCCCGACCGCCCGACAAAAACATTCCGTTTCATCTTTATGTTCTGCGTTCTGTGCCTGCTATTCGCATTAGGCCAATTTCATCGCAGCTCAGGTTCCGTGCTGGCGCCGGTCCTTATTGACGAGTTTTCCCTTAACGCGCAGCAAATCGGCATGATCATGGGCAGTATGTTCCTGGCCCAGGGACTTATACAGATACCATTCGGTCTGCTCATTCACCGTTATGGATGTCGGATCATCATGGCGTCGACGGCGCTGATCGCTGTCGCAGGTTCCCTTCTGATCACATACGCCAGCGGCTGGACCAGTATACTCGCCGGCCGTTTTTTGCTCGGCATCGGCTTTGCCGCATCCCTGCTCGGAGCCTATACGGTATTCGTCAAATGGGGCGAGCCCCGCAACATTGCCTCATTGACCGGCAGGTTCCTGTTCTTCGGCAGTGTCGGTGGGCTTTTTGCCACGGCGCCGTTCGCATATATGATCGAAATCTTTTCCTGGCGGATGGTATTTCTGTTCATCGGCATCGCGACTCTGACCATGGCCATCGCAGCATATGTTTCTGTCCGCGATGTTCCGCCGTCGCTTGAAACAAAAAACAAAACCTCAGAACCCATTACCCTGCGCAACAGCATTGTCGGCCTGTTATCGATTATGAAGGACCGCCGGATCTGGCCGGCGCTCAGCATATCCTTATTCATGTACGCCCCTTTGCAGGTTCTGATCGGGCTGTGGGCGGGGCCTTTCCTGAAGGACGTGCATCATCTGTCTGCCATTGATCGCAGTTATATTCTTTTCGCAATGGCCGTCGGGATGAATATCGGCATGCTGATTTACGCCCCCATCGAGCAGTACTTCAATACCCGGCGCAAAGTCATTCTTTCCGCCATGACATTCATTTCGGCGCTGTTCATATTCCTCGCAGCGATCGGTTACGCACAGGTGTGGGTGGCGGTGTCTTTGTTTATCGTGATCACGGTCAGTGCCCCCTTTTTCGTTCTCGTCCTGGCCCACACCCAGGCTTTGTTCGATGCCGAATACGCAAGCCGGGTTGTTTCGCTGGTCAATCTGTTGGCGATATCCGGCATATTCGTGATGCAGTACCTGACCGGTTTTCTAATATCGCTGGTGACCGATGATCCGAATGTCACAGGTTCAACGCTGGGCTACAGGCTGGTGTTCGCCTCGGTCGGAGTGGTGTTCTTTATGATGATGCTGTCCTATCGCCGCACGCAGGACATCCCGCCCAAGGGTTAGAAGTTCGGTTTCCGTTTTTCCTGAAAAGCGGCAACACCTTCGGGAAACTCCGTACCACCGAAACAGATCGACTGTCCCATGGCTTCCATTTCCGCTGCTGTTTCAAAATCAACGGGGGCGGCGGCAAACTGTCTTTTTGCAAGCGCCAGGGCATTCGGTGGCAGTGCTGCAAGGTCTTCAGCCAATGCAAGAGCTTGCGCCTGCACCTGACCAGTTTCGGCCAAGACATCCGCGAGACCGCAATCGACGGCCGGCTGTCCCTTGAAGTTTTTGGCGTGCAGAAATGCATGTTGGGCACGCCCAAATCCCAGACGCCGGGGCAAGGTATAGGAAACCCCGAAGTCAGGGCCGAGACCAACTTTCAGGAACGGAAAACCAAGCGTCGTTTCGGCATCGACCACCACGGTATCGCAGGCAATCGCCAGGGCGGCCCCCGCCCCCATCGCATAGCCTTCCACGGCAGCTACAATCGGCTTTTCCGCAGTCAAGATAGCCCGCGCCACCAGATGTCCGCGTTTGATCCGGTGCCGCCCCGATGTCATGTCGACATCCACAAGACTGCCCAGATCGCCACCCGCAGAAAAATGCCCCCCGTTCGCCGTGATGATCAGCACACGAATATCCGCATTTACAAGTTCATCCAGCAATGCCGTCAACAGGCCTTCGCGCAATTCCGGGCCCAGCGCATTCCGCTTTTCCGGCCGATTGAGACTGATCCGGGCGACATGTTCACTTGGATAGTCGGTGACGACGATCTGAGGATTACTCATTTTTCGGTTCCTTCCCAAAACCTCAACGCGCTGAAAAACCCAGCATCCGGCTGTTACATCAAAAACCAGCGGTTTACGATGATGATATAAATTCCGGCAACGATGACGCCGCCGAAAGAATAGGCAGCATTCAACCGCCATGAAAGATACCACGGGGAGCGCTGCAGAATTCGTGTCATGAACAGTGTCAGCCCCGATGCGGGAGAAGAGGGCGTGCCCACGCCCCAGATTGCCGACATGCACAGCGCCAGGCTTACCTGCTGTACACCCAGCGCTTCCCCGGGGAATATCTGGCCCAGCAGGACAATCAAAACCAAGGGGTGCAGCATCAGCATCGTGCACAGCAGCATGAATACCAAAAGCACGAAGATCGCCGACCAACCGTGAATCCCGGCCTCGATAAGGCTGGTTGAAACCACTGCCGGATCGATAATCAGCGCCGCGGAATATCCAAGGAAATTTGCAGAGAGAAAGACAATAATTTCCGCGCGCAGCTTGGGAATGTTTTCAATGACGCTTTCCGCCATACCGCTGAGGCTGCCTTGCCCGCCTTGTCTGGAAAGCAGGGCCTGCCAGATAATTGAGATGAGGGGCGTGACGAGAAAAATGGCGATCGGCATGGTGACCGCAAGCGTTTCCGAGACAAATATGATCGTGCCGACAAGCACCACGGCCAGAACGGCGATCTTGAAGACTGTTTCAGCTTTCAGCTGTACCGGGACCGGGACCTGTGTCCCGGCCAGTGGTGGCTTGCGATGAGTGAGGCGATCGAACGCCCAGCCATAGGTTAGCAGGAGAAAGGCCAACGGCACCCCGGGCATGGCCAATTTCAACCAGGTCATTTCCGGCATGATGTAGAGGATCACGGCCACGCTCACGAAGAACGGCGACCAGGATGCGGCCAGGGTGAAGCCGCGGCCCATGGCGCAGGCCATCCGCTCACGTGCATTGCTGTCGAGGTTCCCATAGAGAAACGTGGAAAGCAGGCTCATCGCTGCAAAATTGGTCAGCGCACCGAAAAAATGAGCTGACAGGGTCAGGGTTGCATAACGCCGGCCGGGAGGCTGACTGACGATTACTTCGCGAACGGCGTACATCGACGGACTGTTCAGCGCCGGATATTGCAGGAACGCCACGGCCACAAACAGGGCCGCGAAAATCAGTGTGCCCTTTGTCGCTTTCACGGCCGAGTCGATAACACCGCCTTCCGGGAAAGCCGCCAGGCTGCCGATCAGTACAAGACACACGCCGGTCACCAGTTGCTGGCGGGGCACACGGTAAATCTCAAGAACAACAAACAGCCCGAGCACCATGGATGCCGCAACCGTGTATTGCGACCAGCCCCCAAGCGCACCGGTACTTGCCAGCGCACTGCAGAGAAACAGCAGGAACGCTCCGCTCAGGTTTCGAAAGTTCACCTTGCCGGGATGTGGCGTTTCCATTGTGTCGGTATTTGTCTGATCCATGCTCAACCCTTCACGCCAAGCCTGGACATTGCCAGGTCGCGAAGCTTGAACTTCTGAACCTTGTCCGTGCCGCCGGTCAGCGGAAATTCATTAACGATGAATGCCGCCTTCGGCACCTTGAAAGAAGAAATCCGGGCTGAAAGATATGCCAGGAGTTCATCTTCCCGAAGGTCAGCCTCTGCATCAGGTATGACAAATGCAACGCCCACTTCTCCGAATTCAGGGTCCGGCACGCCGACAACGGCTGCCATGCGGACCCCCGGGAAGGTCTGGAGCGCAGCTTCCACTTCCGGTGTCGAAACATTGAAGCCTTTGTGTTTATACCCATCCTTGACCCGGCGCAAAAATTTGAGCGCCCCTGTCTCAAGAATGACCCCCAGATCACCTGAATAAAGCCAGCCGTCGTCCGATATGCATGCGTGCGTTTCTTCCGGTTTGTCGAAGTATCCCAACATTACCGAGTATCCGCCGATGACGATTTCTCCCTCCTGCCCAGGTGGCAGGTCTTCCCTCGTTTCCGGATCTACGATACGGATCGGACAGTCCGGCAAAGGCCAGCCCTGATGACCCAACCGGTCCTCAAGCGGGTCATCCAGATAGCACCGGCTAACCAGACCCGTGGATTCCGTCAAGCCATACCCCGAAGTGAATCCCTCTGCCCCCAGAACCTCGATGGCGCGCAGGAAATGACTGCCCTGGCTGCTCAGGATCACACCGCCGCGCAAGGATTTAAACTTGTCCTTTTCATAAGCAGGGTGTCTGGCGATGCGCTCAATCATTGTCGGCAGCAAATGCGCGAATGTGCACTTTTCCCGGCTCACCGAGGTGATGAAATCCTGCTCGTCGAAACGTTCACGCAAATGAATTTCGCAACCGCGT
This sequence comes from Rhodospirillales bacterium, assembly GCA_040218645.1. Classification (GTDB taxonomy): domain Bacteria; phylum Pseudomonadota; class Alphaproteobacteria; order Rhodospirillales; family Casp-alpha2; genus UBA4479. The sequence goes on along the minus strand of JAVJQZ010000011.1, from coordinate 72,450 downwards.
GACCAAAACATCAACAGCCCGTTCAGGCACCCGAGCACGCCGAACAAAGGCACCGTCAGATAAAGACTGTCCGCCGGTGTCAGTTTCAGATACCCGCCGCCGTCATAAGCTTTGCGCCAGATACAGTGCGACAGCATCGCGCCTTTCGGCAATGACGTTGTCCCGGAGCTATAGGCGATCAACCCCGGGCTATCGGGATCGGTGCTGTATGCCGGCATGGGGAGATCGTCCCTCTCCTGCCATGGGGTGATATTGCTGAACTGCTCAGGGGCGGGATCCAGAGCAACAACAGCGCGTAAATCGGGAAACGGATCAGACGGCAACATTCCCGAGACCACGGCAGGGTGGGATTCCGCCAATTCCCCGGCAAAATCACGGAACGATCCCGTGCCGGGGATGAAGACCATCACGCTTTTGGATTGGCGGATCTGATATTCGAACTCCGGGCGTTTCAGGCGCGTGTTGATTATGACAGGAATGACACCGATCTGTGCCGCACCGAACCACAGGAAAGGAAACTCCGGGCGGTTCGGCATCCAGATTCCGATGCTCTCGCCTGGCTTCACATCGAGCGCGGCAAGACGAGCCGACGCCAGGTCGGCTTCACGCTTGATGTCGCGAAATGTGTATGACCGGCCCTGGAATGTCAGTGCTGTCTTTTCGCCGAACGTGTCAGCGATGTAGGCGATCGACTGCGCATAGGTCAGTCCCCTGAACGGGTTGCTTTTCTTACCTTGGGACATGGAGTCATGCCCTCTTAGCAGAAAATTTCTCCAACTCCAGGAGGTCGGCGGCAAGTTCACGAAGCTTGAATTTCTGCACCTTGCCGGTTCCCGGGGTGAGCGGCAGATCATCAACAAAAAAGACGTACTTCGGCATCTTGTAGCCGGACAGTTTCGGCTTGAGAAAATCAAGGAGTGTCTTTTCATCAAGGTCGGTATTTTTCCGCTTGATGATAAACGCAGCACCTATTTTTTCAGCCACGGGATCCGGCACGCCTATGACGGCAGCGGCATAGACGGACGGATGCTGATTGATCGCGAACTCGACTTCTTCCGGCGAGACATTAAAGCCGCGAGATTTATAGCCATCTCCCAAACGGCCAAGGAACTGGACACGGCCTGTGGAATCCATTTTCCCCATGTCACCGGTTCTGAACCAGCCGTCGGGGCGAATGGCGGCTTCGGTTTCCTTCGGCTTCTTGTAGTATCCAAGCATCACGCAATAACCGCGCACCCAAAGCTCGCCCGGTTCGTTTGCAGGCAACTCTTCAAGCGTCTCGGGATTTACGACTTTGATTTCGACATCCGGCAGCGCCCAGCCCTGCGTCGTATGCCGAATCTCGCGGGGGTCATCCCAGCGGTTCCGCGTGGCCACGGTTGTCGTTTCCGTCAGGCCATACCCTGTCATCACGCCCGGGATACCAATCACATCGGCAACTGTATCCAGAATGTATGGATCAATCGAAAGCGTATAGGAAATTTTCAGCGAAGAGCGGTCATACTTGTTGAAGTTTGGGCATTCCACGATCTGTTTTACCGTGGGCGGCAACAGGTGAATCGCAGTCACTTTTTCTTTCTCGACGGCCGCCAGGCATTTATCGGCGTCAAACTGCTCGCCAATCACAAGTTTTGCACCCCGTGCGAGATACGGCAGCACCCCATTCAAAATCGCCATGGATCCGAACATAGGGATGGCCATATAGAGACAATCATCAACTGTCATGTCGACCCGGTCGCCGATGTCATATGCTTTGCGCCATACACAATGAGAAATCATTGCGCCTTTCGGCAGAGCCGTCGTTCCCGAGCTGTAGCTGATCAGACTTGCGGTCTCCGGATTTGATTCCATCTCCGGCATCGGTGCATCATTCTCAGCTAGCGATGACCAGGCAAGCGCACCTTTGTATTGCGGGTCGAAGTCGTCGACGACCAGCACGTACGAAAGTGCCGGCAGTGTCTCGCTGCCCAGTTCGCCAGGCACCCCACTACGAATGGCCGGTGCCAATTCGCTCAGCTCATCGAGAAAATTGCGGAACGCTCCCTCACCCGGAATGATGACGGCGCGCGTATCCGATTGTGCCAGCTGATATGACAATTCATCCTGGCGTAGCCGGGTATTGATCATCACCGCCACCAGGCCCATTTGCGATGCGCCCAGCCAACTCCAGATAAATTCCGGCCGGTTCGGCAGAAGAATAGCGACCTTGTCGCCCGGCTTAAGACCCAGCGATGCGAACCGCGCCGAAGCAAGATCGATTTCACGTTTGATATCGGCGTAGGTGAACCGTTGATCACGATAGACAACCGCTTCACGGTCCCGGAACTTGTCCGCGATATAAGCGATGCTCTGACTATATGTCATGTTTAGAAAAGGGTTCATCCGCTCGTGTCTCCGAAACAAATCTTGTTTTTTATAGGTTGAGGCCTAATCGGCTTTCAGCTGCCGAAGTGCCTCTTCACGCAGTTTGAATTTTTGTATTTTTCCGGTGCCCGACGTCGTCGGAAAGGCGTCCGTTTCGAACACATGAGCGGGCACTTTAAAGCCCGCCAGATTTTCTTTGACGAAGGCGGTCAGGTTTGCGGCATCGAAGACGGCACCTTCAGCAGGAATCACGAAGGCAACCCCGACCTCGCCGAAATCCTTGTGCGGCACGGCAGTCACCGCAACCTCGCCGACAGACGGATGGCGCGATAAAACCATTTCCACCTCGGCGGTGGAAACGTTGAAACCCTTGTGTTTGTAGCCATCCACCAGGCGGCTGATAAATCTGAACGATCCATCGGCAAGCATTTCGCCGGCATCACCGGTCTTGTACCATCTGTCGGCGGTAAACGCGCGAGATGTCTCTTCGGGTTTGTTGTAATACCCGATCATCGTGTTGTATCCGCGGACCTGGATCTCCCCGATCTGCCCCTGGGGCAGTTCCTCGTTGGTATCGGCGTCGGCAATTCTTACCTCGATGTCCGGCAACGGCTTGCCGTGCGTGGTAATTCGTCTCTCCAGAGGATCATCGGCCCAGGTCCGGGTGCAGGCACTTGATGTTTCGGTCATGCCATAACTGGTAATGACGCCCTCGATCCCGAATTTTTCCACGGCCGTCATATAGACGTCGCGATCGACCGTCAGCAGGATGCCGGTGCGCAGGCTTGAAATGTCATAACTATCGAAGTCCGGCAGTTCGAGCATCTTGCTCATCATCACCGGCAACAAATAGATTGCCGTACTCTTTTCCGCCTGCACGGTTGAAAGCAGTTTTTCGGCGTCAAACTGATCCGCAAGCGCAACCGACGAGCCGCCGACCCAGAACGTCATCACGCCGTTTACCGTCGACAATATTGAGAAAAGCGGGATGCAGAGATAAAGCTGGTCTTCCGGCGTTTGATAAAAGCGTGCCCCATGATCGGCAGCCTTCCGCCAAACCGAGTGCGACAGCATCACCCCTTTCGGCAATGCCGTCGTTCCCGAACTGTAAACGATCTGTGCCGGGGCGGCGGGATCCGTCTCGTAATCGATCACGGCGTCATCTGAATATGCCAGATCATGCCAATGATGCATACCGGGGCGCATGTCCACACCCCGGTCTGTCGTAATGATGAAATCCAGCATGGGCAACTTGTCGCCACCAATGCCTGTATCCTTATCGGCGGAATCCTCAGGCAGCATCGACAATACGTCGCCGAGAAAATCACGATACGCCGCAGCGCCCGGCACCACGACCGCGCGGCTGTCTGATTGTTGAATTTGATAACGGGCTTCTTCGAGACGAAGGCGGGTATTCATTAAAACTGCGACCAGCCCGATTTGGGCGGCACCCATCCAGATAAAGATGAAATCAGGTGAATTCGGCATCCAGATGGCTATTTTATCGCCGCGTCGAAGCCTCAGCGACGCAAGACGGCGTGAGGCTTTGTCGATTTCACGCTTAATATCAGAGAAGGAATAGGTCGTGCCTTCGAAAACCAGTGCTTTGCGATCGGCATAACGGTCGCACACCGTAGATAAGGCCTCAGCGTAGGTTTTTCCTGTAAACTCGTTCATATCCGCTCCAGGCTCAGGGCCTAGTGATTCAAGGCGTACATCTTTTAATAGACATACTCATCACGACCACTTACTTGTTGAGTAACAATATTCAATTCTGGGGAATTGTGCTTCTTCACAGGACGCATCCATCCAAAGCAGAATAGGATGTGCTGAAGGAATATAGACACGGTTTCGAGTGGCGGTATTGTATTGGTCTAGGCTGTAACATTTTCAATTATCTGCTATAATCGCTCAAATCCTTGGAAAATGGGGGTAACCGGAGCAACTGCGCTTGCGGATGTGCGAGAACAAACACATTAATATCGTTTCAATAAGAGATCAATGTAACAATATTCTAAGGTATAATTTAGAAAAATTGATATCAATCTGTTAAGCGACAAGAGGAGCACAATCATGTGGACACCTGACATTTCAGCAATCGGCGGGCCAAGGTATCTGGCATTGGCAAGCGCCATCGCTGAAGCCATTAACAGTGGTGAACTGGAGGCCGGCACCCAATTACCGCCGCAACGCGAACTTGCGGAAAAGCTCGGCGTTACAGTTGGCACTGTCGGTCGGGCATACATGGTGGTGAAAAAGAGAGAACTCGTCACCGGCGAAGTTGGGCGGGGGACATTCGTTAAAAAGCTGGAAGACAAAGGCGCTTATGCCAACTTCCTACCTGAACGCAAGCCGGGCACGATTGACCTGGCCTGCTTCCGTATTCCTGTCGACGATATAGTCAGTTCACTTGCCAATTCCTTTGCCGGTGTGGCCAACCATACTGTGTTGCTGCCGCTGATAGCATACCCGCCAGCATCGGGATTCACCACGCACAGGACCGCTGGATCAGCATGGATCAGCCGAACAGGTCTCAACGTGCCCCCCGAGCGGGTCATCGTCTGCAACGGCGGGCAACAGGCCTTGTTAACCGCCATCATGACACTCGCGAGCCTCGGCGGGCCGATCCTCTCGGAAAGGTTGACGTATTCCGGGCTTAAATCGATCGCCGCTTTACGCGAAATTCCCCTTGAGCCCGTGGACATGGACGACGAAGGGGGCTTGCCGGAAGCAATCGAAGCGGCACACAAAAAATCCAACGGCAGAATAGTCTATCTGCAACCGACCGTGCAAAACCCGCTCGGGTGCACCATGTCACTGAAACGTCGCGAGAAAATTGCCGCCATTGCGCGGGCCAACGACTTGATTATTATTGAAGATGATGTTGCCGCCGCCGGCGTTACCGAGCGGGATGTGCCGATCGCCGCACTGGCACCAGAACGCACAATCTATATCACGAGCCTGTCAAAATGTGTCAGCCCGGCACTCCGCGCCGGATTTATGGCAGCCCCGACGGCTCTGGTAGAGCCTCTTTCAAACACCATACACACCCTATCGCTTGCAAACCCGCCGCTTATCTTCGAAACGGCATCGGTACTGATCATGGATGGCGTTGCCGCGAAAATTGCCCAGCAGAACAATGAAGAACTTGCTCTCCGCCACAAACTGCTCTTGAAAGATCTCAAAGGGATGAGCGTAAGCCATAACCCGGCGAGTTTCTTCGCATGGCTTAATCTGCCCGAGCACTGGTCGTCCAGTGAATTTGCGGATGCCGTCCAGCGTTCGGGCGTGTCTGTCGTACAGGCGGAAAACTTCAATGTCGGGGGCGGCGAAGTACCGCATGGCGTTCGCATTTCCCTGAACCCACAAACCAGCATGACCGGGCTGAAGGATGCTCTACGTATCATACGCAAAGTCGTCGAAGAGCACCCAAGCCCGAAATTTGCCGTGGTTTGATGTTTTTTCCGGATCCCTAGCAGACAGTCCGCGTCAGATCGGGTCCCAGTTAAAGACATCTGCCGACCGGTCGAGGTCATAGAATGACGCTTTTAGAGCCGGCATTGCGTGGTCTTTGATCCGTTCCGGCGTCCATCCATCGGAATTGTGCACCGAACGGATTGGCCGGTTTTGCGATATGAAGAAAATCTCGTTGTTCCGCACGGCAAATATCTGGCCGTTGACACCGGCGGCATCGTCACTGCACAGGAATGTCGCCAGCGGCGCAATCTTATCCGGCGTCATCGTCATGATTTTCTTCACGCGTGCTTTCTGATCTTCCGTCTCCTGAGGAATTGACCCGGTCAATCGGCTCCATGCGGTGGGCGATATGCAGTTGGAGCGCACATTGAATCGCAACATATCAAGCGCAATCGATTTCGACAGACCGACAATTCCCATCTTTGCTGCCGCGTAGTTAGATTGTCCAAAGTTTCCGATCAGGCCGGAATTGGACGTCATGTGCAGGTAAGCTCCGCTTTCCTGCTTTCTGAAATGCGGGGCGGCGGCGCGTGAGACGTTAAATGCGCCTTTCAGGTGAACACCGATCACGGCATCGAAATCCGCTTCTTCCATCTTGTGAAAGATCGTGTCACGCAAGATACCCGCATTATTGACGACGCAATCAATGCGCCCCCATTTCGATAGCGCGGCGTCGACCATAGCATGCGCACCATCCCAGCTTGCGACGTTGTCGCCGTTGACGATGGCATCGCCCCCCTTGGACTTGATCGCCTCCACGACCTCCGTGGCCGGACCCGTATCCTGTCCTTCGCCAGCTTCCGTCGCTCCCAGGTCGTTGATGACGACCCGGGCGCCGTTCTCGGCCATCATCTCGGCAATGGCGCGGCCAATACCGCGGCCAGACCCGGTAACGATCGCAACCTTGCCCTCAAGCATTTTCTCCATGTTCAGTTCCCTTCGTCCGCAAGCAGGCGTCAAGCGCCCATTTGACCGATAATCGCGACGGAGCACACATTCTGATGTGGCGCGCCGCCCAGATTATGTGTCAGGCCCAGTGTCGGATTGTTGACCTGTCGTTTGCCGGCGCGACCCTGCATTTGCAGATACAATTCATAGATCATGCGCAGTCCGGACGATCCGATCGGGTGGCCAAAACACTTCAGTCCGCCGTCGATCTGGCACGGCAGCCCACCGTCGGAGTCGTAAAATCCATCAAGAACGTCTTTCACCGCGCCGCCTTCCGGTGACAGATACAGATCCTCCATCGTCACCAGTTCGGTGATCGAGAAGCAGTCATGCACTTCGGCAAGGCTGATTTCTTCGCGTGGATTGCGGATTCCGGCTTCTTCATAAGCCCGCTTGCTGGCGATACGTGCTGTCATGAAATGACTGCCGTCCCAGGAATTGTGGCCGGCTTCTACCCCGTTGGAGACGGAAAGCTGCAGTGCCTTGACCGTGATCAAGTCCTTCTTGCCCATCGACTTGGCGATTTCCGGCGTGGTCACGATGGCGCAGGCGGCGCCGTCACTGACTCCACAACAGTCGTAAATGCCAAGCGGTTCGGCCACCATCGGCGCCGACAGCACCTGTTCCTCGGTGATCTGACGCTGCAGGTGAGCCTTTGGATTCTTGGCACCGTTATCGTGGCTTTTGATTGAAATGTGTGCCATGGCGCGCTTCAGTTCGGCGGCATCGATCCCGTGCTTGGCCCGGTATGCCGACGCCAGTTGGGCGAACGATCCCGGCGCGGAATAGTTCGCCCACCACATGGAGTTGAGCGAACCCCGGCTGCGTTGCGGGAGGCCGCCATAGCCAGTGTCCTTCAGCTTCTCGACGCCGAGTGCGAGGGCGATATCACACGCCCCAGATGCCACCGCATACGTCGCGCCACGCAGCGCCTCGGAACCGCTGGCACAGAAATTCTCGACCCGCGTCACGGGGATGTAAGGCAAGCGAAGCGCAAAGGCGAGCGGCAGGCCGCCCTTGCCGACGTGGATTTCCTCGATCGCCGTGGCCAGCCAAGCCGCCTGGATTTCCTTGAAGTCGATCCCCGCGTCCTCGATACATTCCTCGAACGCTTCAACCATCAGGTCATCGGCATCGCAATCCCAGCGTTCACCGAATTTCGAACACCCCATGCCAATGATCGCGACTTTATCTCTAATTCCATTAGCCATTGTTCTGTGCCTCATTTTCCATCGCGGGCGCTGCTTTCCAGAAGTATCTCCGGAACCCGCGGTTGTTATCAAAATCCTTGATGCGGAACATCATGCGGACATCCTGTCCGACCCCGACCTTGCCGACGTCGGCATCCGTGAAATTGGCAAGGAACCTGCCGCCGCCGTCGAACTGGATCATCCCGTAGTGCAAGGGTGGATCGGGGCAATACGTCAGATGGTCTGCCGACCAGGTCATGATCTTTGCCGGTATGTTCGAGAACACAAACGGCTTTTGCGAGTTCATCTCGTTGCAGTTCGGGTTGACGCAAACTCTGGACCTCGGGAACTGGCGAGTGCCGCATTTTTCGCATTCGCCACCGACCAAGCCGTTAAGCATGTCGCGGCGGCGATAGAGCTGAGTTAGCGCGGTCTGGTTATCCAGCTCGGCACGCATACCCTTTTCCTGCACAACCAGGTCGTTGAAGGCCATGAACTTGCCGTAATTGGTTTCTTCGCGGCGGCGCGCGATGTAGCCGGACACCCCGGTGTTCTTTTTATAGGTCTTGATCGCATCAGTAACCTTGAAGATCAGCACGTCACATCCCTGACCGAACGACGCCAGCAAGATTACCTGTCCCGCAACCGCGCTTTCCAGCGCCAGCGACAGCATCAAAAGCGGGTGCGCAGAGCCGGTTTCACCGATCACGCCATCCATGGATTCCATCAACGCATCTTCGGCGATACCGGTCATCTTTGCGATTTTCGAAGGCACCCGTTTCATCGCCGAGGGGACGATCAGTGTGTTCACGCTATCCGGCGCAACCCCGGCCTTCGACAAGGCCGCATTGATCGCCTCCGGGACGATTTTCAAAATACCTTCATCACGGATCCAGCGTTCTTCCCAGTTGTAATCATAGGCGCGGTTTTCGCCCCGATAGTGATCGACGAAATCCACCGCGACAGAATGCCGCCCAAGCAAGTCGGCGACGACACTGGCATTGCCGACCATCAGCGACGCCGCACCATCGCCGAAAATCATCTCGTCCTGTGCGCCGGCACGGGTGCGCCTGGCATCGCTGGCGACAACCAGCAATTGTTCTTCATCGAGCCCCTTGGCCGCATCAAGCGCTGCACCCAGAGCCGACGTTCCCGCTCGTTGCGAGGCACCGATATCGACGGTAGACAGATTTTCATCCAGGTTCAGGGCCGCGGCGACGATGCCACCGTTCTGGCGGTCCTGAAAAGGAAACGTCGTTGAGCCCATGTATATCGAGGCAATCCGGCTTTCCGGACGGCCTTCAAGACAATCACGTGCAGCTTCGACCGCCATCGTGATGCTGTCTTCATCCCAGTTGCAGAAACTCCGCTCACCCTTGCCGAAACGCTTCACACCCGGCTGAATCCAGCCGTTCGCATCCGCAGCGCTTTTTCTCGACAACCTCAGCCGAGGTACATATCCACCAAAACCGGTCAGACCAACCATTCGCTTCCTCCAGATAACGTCTTAAAAGACAAAGCATGCGCAGGTAAGCCACGCCGTTTGTTCTCGTTTTACGGATTGTCCCCTCTGGGGCATTTCATTTCAAGACAATATTGCTATATTGCACCATTAATTGAGAAACAATTATGCTTGAATGTCACCTTCCAGATGCTCAAGGAATATCTGCCCTATCAACGCCGGCTGCTCAAAGTTCGCCCAGTGGCCGGCGTCCTCGATAACTCGTGCATCGATTGACGGAAATGCCGTGCGCAGCCCGTCAATGCCCAGCCCCACATCCGGAAACAGATAAGGGTCGTGCCGACCCCAGACGAAGACCGATTTCCCGGCAATCTCCGGAAGACGCTGCAAGACGATATCGGATTGCGACATCGGCAGACCGATCAGCCGTTCCCTTCTGCTCAACAAGCCAAGCTGTAATGTGACCACATCATCATCGATCAGTACCGGATTGCCGATCATTGTCTGGCTCAGATTTTCTCGTACCAGATCGCGTAGCATTTCTTCGGTCATTGACGAGTTGCGGCGCCGCAGATCACCGATCGCGTTGCGCCAATAGGGTCCCAGACCGCCTGCCCCGATCAGGACAGCCTGCGATATACGGGTGTAACGCGCTTTGATGATCAGAGTGGCAATCACCGCGCCCAGCGAAAACGCGCCGAGCGTGAAACTGGTATCCTTGCTGAGCAGTATATCGATACCGTCACCAATGATGTCACTGACACTTTCGGCACTGACCGGTTCCGGCGGCATGTGCGATTCTCCCAGCCCCGGGAGATCGGCCGCAAAGACTGTAAAGTATTCCGAAAGTGAGGGGATATTGCAGACCCAGTGTTTCCAGGATCCAAAGCCGCCATGCAGCAAAACAAGAGGTGGCCCCGCCCCCCATTGCCGCCAGATCATGACGCCGTCTCCGCACGGGGTCTCATGTTTTATGGCGGCTTGGTCAAGGCGTTCGACTTCGGCCATGCCAAGCCATGCGTGCGCGCCGGACTTGGTCGCCATGCCGGTCACACGCGCTTGTCCGGAGCAGTGTTTTTATATTTCTCACCCAATTTTTCTTCCCATTCCAGATACTCAACCATTTCCTTTTTGGTCTTTTTATAAGGAATGGCGAGCGTGTCCTCGACCATCACCCCATCCCCGGATGCACCGGTTTCGGTTGGGAGTGCGTCCCCCCAGGTCTTGCCCGGCGCATTCAGCCAGCTGATATCGGCGTAGCCCAGATGCACCAGAGCCGCTGCCGCAAACGCTGCCTGCGCCGGGTCGCGGGCTGTGACCACCACCTGCTGCACAGGGCTTGCCGCGTCAGCGATCCGGGCTTCAAGGTAACCGCGCGGAATCAGGTGCGCGTCTTTGATATGGCATGCCGTATAATCATTGCTTTTGCCGACATCGATCACCACAGGTGGCTGGTCCTGTCGAAGGGCCGCATTCAGTTCATCAAGAGTGCACGACGGTGCTGAGGCCTGGGCTTCGGATAAGCCCAAAGGCGGCGTTCGTCCGCGTCCTGTTTCAATCGGCAAACCTGCCGACCGCCAGGCATCGATACCACCTTCCAGCACGAATACGTGCCGGAAACCCATGCGGCAATACCAATACGCCGTAACCCCTGCACGTGAATCATTGTCGTCGACAAAGACAATGTCGGCATCCGGCACGGCAGCAAAATCGTCGGCACGTTGGCACGCTTGCCCACCGGGCAGCAAAATCGAATTTTCGATGTGACTGGTGTTGAATGCCGCCACGTCACGGGTATCAAAGACGTAAACCGGTTTTTCGTTCCTGGCCTCCAGGCGCAGGCTCAACGCGTCCGGCGTAAGAATACCCGCTCCCTCGGCCCATGCCAGATCCATCGCCCGCGCCCGCACACCGGCAATGCTGTCAGTGCTCGGCGGCGGTAACATGCGGTCCTGACCGACAGCAAGATCACGGTCCGAGAGACGCCACCCCATGGTGCCGTTTTCCAGCGCCCACAAATTCTTCATCCCCAGCAACCGCCCTGTCTCCGTGCCGAAGATCGACCGCGTCCGGCCCGCACAATGTATAACGACGCCGTCATAATCCCGGGCCCAGTCATCGACATGCAGGGTCCAGTCGAAAGAGGGCGCGGATGTGCTCACGGGTAACGACCCTTCGGTGTATTCCTGCGGCGTTCTCACATCAAAGACTCCGATGTTCTCGCCGGCCTCGAGACGGCCTGCAAGATCGTCGGATTTGATATAGGGAACCAGGCTCGACACCAGCAGACGTTCGCCGAAATCCTTGCACGGCACGTTCCAGCCGGTTGCGATTTCATGGCCTGCTGCTTGCCAGGCTTTTAGCCCGCCTTCCAGTACGCTGACATTTTCGTATCCGAATCCAGACAGGGTTTTTGCCGCACGCCCGGCCCGGCTGTCATCGCCACCGTCGTCATAAACGACGATGTGGGTTTTCGGTGCCGACAGCAGTTCCTGTAGTCTCAATTCGATCATGCGGCGTGGCAGAAAGGTCGCGCCGGGGATATGTCCCTTTTGCGATTCACCCATTTCCCGCACGTCAAAGAGCGCCCATGAACGGTGCGGCCAGACCCCGTCACTTCCGCTGCAGGCCGAGTGGAGATCAGACACGGATATAAAAGACATGACCCGTAATCCCTACTTCAATTCGATGGGGGCTTCCCGGTATACGGTGGATTTCCAGTTCGTGAAGACATGGTTGCCGTCAGCATCCTCGCCGATAACTTCCTGATACAGGATTTCCATTTTGCCGGATTTTCCCTGTTTATCCTCTACGGACTTAAAGACAATCCTGCAGGTCAGGACATCGCCGGCGATGATTGGCCGGGAATATTTGAACCCCTGTTCACCGGCCAATATCCGCTTGCGGTCGAGGTCTCGTGTCCATGCGGGTTCTTCAGGCGGGTAAAACGACACCGGGAATGTCGGCGGGGCAATGATCCCGGGATATCCGCTTTCCTTGGCGGCGGCTTCATCTCGGTAAAACGCGGAAGCGTCGCCGATTGCGTCAGCGAATTTTCGTATAGCCCCTTTTTCGACCTCGACCACGTAGGGGGCCGATTCCGATCCGATCAATGAGCGGTCTATTTCCGTCACGCTAGTTCCTCCGGATATTTTTTAGTTCTTTTTCCACTGACTGTTGCTACGCCCGAGAATTTTCCCGGCAATCATATTCTTGTGGATCTGCACGGTCCCACCATAGATGGACCCGCCACGCACTTCCGCGTAACGGTGCGCCAGCGGATATTCCTTGGTATAGCCATTGGCCCCCATGATCTGGATCGCGTCGTCACAGATTTCCTTGGCCGCTGTTGCCGTGAAAACCTTGGCGATCGACGTTTCCAGCGCATCAGGCAGGCCTGTCTTCTGTGCCGTGGACGCCGCCCGATAGGTCAGCAGCTGCGCAGCGTCCAGCTTGACCCGCATTTCCGCAAGCATCCATTGGATGCCCTGGAAATCACTGATCTCGCGATTGAACTGGCGACGCTCCTTTGAGTATTCGAGCGCATATTCGTAAGCTGCCTGCGCCGAGCCGAGCATTCTTGAAATACTGCCAAGACGTTCGGCGTTATAGACGCTGATCAGTTTCCCGAACGCGTTGCCGTCCAAAAGGATATTCGATTTCGGCACCCGGCAATCATCGAAATACAATTCAAACAGCAACTCGTCGGCCATGTTGACGGTCCCGGTCGAGCGGCTGAACCCCGGCGCATCATGCGGCACAATGACAGCGCCGATATCGGCGGACTTTCCGGTATTGCCGAAGCGGCAATACAGAACCGTGTAATCGTTGACGTCGACGGCACTGACAAACTGCTTGCTGCCGTTAATGACAACCTCGTCACCGACCACTTCCGCTTTTGTACGCATCGCCGTTGCGGCCGAACCCGCTTCCGGCTCGGTGATGCCGATTGAAATGCCGATTTCGCCCTGGGAAATGCCGCGCAGGAATTTTTCCTTTTGCGCATCGGTGCCATAGGCCTCGATTGCACCGCATGCGCCCGTAGACGTCCGGTGCGCGAGACCGCCGGTTGCCGGCGAGCAGGCATGCAATGCCTGAATGACCATCACCGTGTCGAGAAGCGGCAGTCCAAGTCCGCCGTATTCCGTGGGCATGTTCAGGCCAAGCAATCCCTGTTCCGCCATCGCCTTGCGGAGCTTCCGGACACCATCCAGTGATTTGTCAGCGGTCAGCGGTTCAAGCTTGCGGGTATATGCCTCACGTGCGGCTGCGATGAGTTCCTGCTGGTTCTCAGTTTGTGCAAAATCCATGTTTCCTCCTGCCCCGAAATTTAGAAACGCAGCGCAATTTCTAGTTCAATATTTTAATATTGTATCAATATATAACGCTACGTTTATCATTAATTGTCAATCTTTGATGGGTACATTTTTCTTGCGCCCGGCTCTTTTGTTTTCCAATATCGCATGAAATGGCCCGCAGGGCATAAAACACGCGGCAGTCGGATAAAATCCACGCAGGAAACAATCATGACACTGGTATCAAGCGACGACTTCAAATTCGGCATGCGCCATATCGCAGCGGCCGTGAATGTCATCTCGACGATGGAAAACGATGAACCGCGTGGCATGCTGGCAACGGCTGTGTGTTCGGTCTGCGCCGATCCGCCGACGCTGCTGGTCTGCATTAACAAAAGCGCGTCGATGCACGCCGCCGTGGTTAAGAGCGGCTGTTTTTGCGTCAGCGTTCTGGACGAGCGCCAGTTTGCAACTGCATCAAAATTCTTGTCGGTCAGTGGTGCCGAAAGATTCAATCTGTGTGACTGGGACAGGCTTCATACCGGGGCACCGGCAATCCGTGATGCCCTTGTCAACTTCGACGCCACGGTGGTCAACGCCGTGGAAGCAGGCTCTCATACGGTTTTCTTCGGTGAAGTCTCGGCAATCCGCTTCGCCGATGAGGCGGGCCGGCCTTTGTTGTATCACAACGGATGCTATTCGGGGTTGAGCCTTGATCCGCTTTCCTGACACCAGGCCCCAGCGTCCGGAAGACTGCCGCGGCGCTTATAAATTTATCCGCGTCTTTCACAGACCTTGATGGATAAAGCCGCCCGGATGGTCCTGGTGCTTAATCCGCCGTCTCAAGCAATGCCAGAACCTGCCCTTCGTCAACGGCATCCTGTTCTGCAACATTGAGCGCAGACAGCGTGCCGGCAGCCGGTGCTTCGATGCCGATCTCCATTTTCATGGATTCAAGAATCATGATTTCCTCACCTACGCTGATCGCATCACCGAGCTTTTTTTCAATTTTCCAGACCGTGCCGGTGACCGATGACAGAACTTCGATTTGCGCCATTTTTTCATCCCCTTTGAACATTTTCAGTATCACACGGAGCCGCTTGTGATGACCAATATAGATTCAATCTGCGTTAAATGTGTTGATATCACCTAGGACATTATGGAATAAGAAACAACAAAAATGAGGCAATCTTCTCTGGAGTAAACCGGAAAAAGCAGTGCTGGCATTGCGCGGATGACCCAAGAGGCGGTTTAAAAAAGATGGGGCTATTATGGATAAATCCACAATCGAAGAGCTAGAGCGCCGCCGTCAGGACGCCAAAAAGATGGGCGGTCAGGAAAAAATCGATGCCTTGCATCAGAAAAACAAACTGACCGCGCGTGAGCGTATCGATTTACTGCTCGATCCGGGTACATTCGAGGAGATCGGCATTCTTGCCCGCAGCCAGCATCCGACCCTGCAAGACCGCACGCCTGCAGATGGCCTGATCGCCGGTTCCGGCAAAATTCATGGCCGCACCGTTTATGTCACTTCCGATGATTATACTGTCCTGGCAGGCACACGCGGTCGTGTCGGCGAAGCGAAAACGCGCCGTATCCGCGAGCTTTGCGCCAAGCACAATGCGCCTTATATCGCCCTGATGGAAGCCGGCGCCGGCCGCTTTCAGGAAGCTAATGGCGCCATAGCGGCCGGTATCGGCGACCGCTTTCGTGAACACTACAGACTATCCGGACGCGCGCCCGTCGTCTCGGCGATCATGGGCCCGTGTTTTGGCGGCCCATCCTTTACCGCGATGCAATCGGATTTTATTACCATCGTCAATCCGACGGGATACATGGGCATGTCAGGTCCGCCGGTCGTCAAGGTCGGGATCGGTCGCGATGTCACGGCCGAGGAAGTCGGCGGGGCGGAGAAATCCGCCAAGGAAACCGGCCAGGTCGATTACTTGGCCAGCGATGAAAAGGACTGCATCCGCTCTATCCGGGAGTTCCTGTCCTTTTTCCCCAGCAATTGCGATGAGTTCCCGCCACGCGCAGAACCGGCTCCGGCACCGGTCGACACGCCGGAGGGGCGCGACGAAATCAATGCCCTGGTCTCCGACAATCACCGGCGCGCCTATGACATGGAAAAGCTGATCCAACTGATTGTCGATAATGGCGAATTCGTTCATTACCGTGAACTCTATGGCCGCAGTCTGATCACCGCCTGGTGCCGTATCGACGGCGAAGTGGTCGGCGTTGCCGCCAATCAACCGAAACATTGGGCCGGCGCCCTGGATGACAAAGCCATCCGGAAGTGCCGCAAGTTCGTTGACCTTTGTGATGCCTTTCACATCCCGCTCGTGTTTCTGACCGACTGCCCGGGATTTGTCGTCGGACCGGAAATCGAAAATCAGCGCATGGTCTCGCTGGCATCGCGCTACCTCAACACCATGATCGCTACGACCGTGCCGATCACCACGATCGTCATCCGCAAGGCCATCGGGCTGGCCTATCTGGCGATGGGCGGCAAGACCATGGGACCGGACACCATCGTCGCCTGGCCGACGGCACAATTCGACGTCATGGGCCCAGCGGCTGGCGTTGAGCTGACGTATGGCAAGAAAATCGCGGCCTCCCCCGATCCGGCAGCCACCCGCGCAGAATATCTGAAAGAAGCCGAGGAAGTTGCCGCGGCACACCATGCGGCGGAAATGGCCCTGATCGATGATGTCATTCTGCCCGCCGAAACTCGCGACATCATCAAGAACACACTTGAGCGCGCGCGCCAGACCCGCACGACAGGCTTCAAGCACCGCATCGATCCCTGATCGACCAGGACCAACAGGAATCCCCCTCTATGAAACTCGAAAATGTTACCGCCTGGGATATCGAAACCGACGTCATTATCGTCGGCTTCGGTGCTGCCGGCGGTGTCGCTGCCATTGACGCTGCCGATGCCGGTGCCGATGTCGTCATCCTTGAGAAAATGTCTTTTCCGGGCGGCATTTCCGCCGTTTCCGCGGGCGGTATCCGCGTCTCCGATCGCGCCGATGAAGCCTTTGCCTATCTGAAGGCAACCTGCGGCGGGCGCACGCCGGACGATATTCTACAGGTTCTTGCCGACGGCATGACCAAGGTGCCGGATTATCTGCGCGGCCTCGCCGAACTGAACGGCGCCACGGTCAAAGTGACCCCGGCGCTGGGCAATTATCCCCTCCCAGGGTGCGAAGCGCTGGCATACTGCGAAGTCAGCCACGTTCCCGAACTTGAAAACGGGAAACGCTATCACGCGACACATGCGACCAAGAACGGCGGCCGGCTGTTCAAGGTTCTCGAAGACAATGTGATCAAGCGGAACATCCCGGTTCATTACAATGCCCCGGCAAAGAAACTGATTACCAATGCGCAGGGTGACGTCTGCGGTCTCGTCGCCAGCCTGAACGGCAAGGATATTACTATTCGCGCCGCCAGAGCCGTGATCCTGACCTGCGGCGGCTTTGAGAACGACGACGAAATGAAGCAGCAGTATTTCCAGGCGCAACCGGTCCTGACGGGGTCGTTCGCAGGCAATACCGGTGACGGCATCCGCATGGCGCAGGCAGTCGGTGCCGATCTCTGGCACATGTGGCATTATCATGGGCCATACGGCATGAAGGATCCTTCGGGCAACTATCCATTCGGCCTGTACATGAAAGCCGTGCCGATGTGGACCCCAGGGCATCCGGAAAGCGTGTCCGATCTCGGGGTTGTTGACGATGCCGGTAAACCGATGTCGCAGAAATCCCTGGCCAAGATCGCGTGGATTCTTGTCGATCAGGACGGCAAACGCTTCATGGATGAATACCCGCCCTACCCCGGCGACACCGGTATCCGGCCGCTCGATCAGTATGATTCGAAGCGTCAGAAATTCCCGCGCATTCCCGCCTATGCAATCTTTGATGAAAACGGGCGCAAGATGTATGCGATGGGCCGCACCGCCTATAACGATCCTGATGCGCACTATGAATGGAGCCCGGATAACCTCAAGGAGGTCGAGAACGGGATCCTGACAAAGGCCGATACAATCGAGGAATTGGCCGGCAAACTGAATGTGAAGGTCTCCCAGCTTAAGCAGACACTTGAAACCTGGAACGCCTATACCGCTGACGGCTGCGATGAAGAATTCGGCCGCCAACCCGACACCATGGTGCCGATTGACACCCCGCCGTTCTACTTTGCCCAGATCTATCCGGTGGTCATCAACACCCAGGGGGGGCCGCGCCACAGCGTGAAACAGGAAATCCTGAATCCGTTCGGCGAGCCGATCCCCCGGCTGTATGCTGCCGGTGAATTGGGCAGCGTCTTTGGTCACCTATATGTCGGCGGCGGCAATCTTGCGGAATGTTTCATCGGCGGCCGCATTGCTGCACGTGAAGCCGCAAATCTTCCAGCCTGGGATTCCGCTTCGTGAATGGGACGCCTTCATATCTGCAGCGGCACGACAACAATGGTGTTCGTACCCTGACGTTGTCACGCCCGGAAAAACTCAATGCACTTGGGCGCATTCTGATCGAAGCCCTGACTGCAGCGCTTCACGAGGCCGAAGTCGACACGGGGGTTCAGGCTGTCGTGCTCAGCGGATGCGACAAAGCCTTCAGCGCCGGCGTGGACCTCAAGGAAACGACCGCGCTCAAAGAAGAAACAGACATCGTCGCCCATGCGGCGCGGGTCGCTGAACTATTCTTGGTGATTCCGCGCATGACAAAACCGACCTTTGCCGCCGTCGAAGGGTATGCCCTAGGTGGCGGGTGCGGGCTGGCGCTGGCCTGTGATTTTCTTATTGCCTCGGAAAACGCGGTGTTCGGCTACCCGGAAATCAAAAAGGGCGTCATGCCAGCGCTAGTCACGCCAAATCTTGTAAAACGGGTCGGCTCACGCCGGGCGTTCGAATTTCTGGCGAGCGGTAAAAATTTCACTGCCGCCGACATGCTCGGCTTCGGTCTTGCGAGCAAAGTCGTGGCCGTTGGCCAAGCCCTCGACGAGGCTCAGGCATGGGCAGCAGAGATCACCGCGCACGATCCGAAAATTCTGGCCTGGATAAGAGAACTCATTAAGGACTGCGAAGGTGTCTCTCTTGAAGACGGGCTGGAAATCGCGCGGCGCATGAATGCACGGGCTCGCCTGGACCTCAAAGACCGGTCCTGATCCACGATCAAAGCGACGCGTTACAGAGACACCGTCCCGCCGCCATCGATCTGCATGATCGTTCCGGTGACAAACCGCGACATGTCAGAGGCTAGATAGAGCGCGGCATCCGCGATATCGCCAACTTCGGCCATCTCGCCGAGCGGGTTTGCTGCTTTGGCCCCGCTTCTTGACGCATCACCGCTAACACCGGAGATCTTTTCGTTGGCTGCGGCAATCTTGTCATAGCGTGGCGAACGGACAGGCCCTGGCGCAATTGCGTTTATGCGCACACCTTTCGGTCCGTAAATATTGGCCAGCCCTTTGGTCAGCGTGTTCACCGCCGCATTGGCGCAGCTTCCCGCCAGATGCGAGGGTGAATTCGGCTGGTGGCCGCCCCGCCCGGATACATTGACGATATTGCCAGCACCGTTTTCGAGCATGAACGGCAGCGCCGCGCGCGAGGTGCGCATGTAGCCGAGCGCCTTGGCATTCAGCACAGCCATCCAGTCGTCGTCGGACAGATCAAAGAAATCGGCAAAGATCGGGCATGTCGTCGAATTGACCAGAATATTGATGGCGCCGAAGATCTCGAAAATCTCTCTCGCCGTTGTGTCGACCTGCTGACGGTCGGTGACGTCCATCACGAAAACCTGAGACTTCACGGCACCGTTCAAGTCATCTGCAACCTGCTGCAAGGTTTCCACATTTCGACCGGACAGCGCGATGTTTGCTCCTTCGTCGGCAAATCGCCGGCAAACCGCCGCTCCCAGAGCACCGGCAGCACCTGTCACCCAAGCCGTCTTCCCGTCAAGTAATAGACCCATGATATCTTCTCCCTTTGGTAAAAATGCTGCGTCTCTTATACCCCGTCGAACAACCCATCGACCGAGCCGGCCTGACGCAGGTTTACAAGGCGGTCATACACGCGCTGGGCGGCGGCATCGTTCATCGGACGCCCCCCACGGGTCAGGCAATCCATCGCCTTTTCATTGAGGACAACACCCGCATTCGGCCCGTGCGAGGCACTGGGAACATTTTTGACATGTTTCGTCAGTATCTGGCCGTTGTTGAGTTCTACAGACAAATCGCACGGGGCAATGTGCCCATCAATATCATCATACAGGGTCAAATCGATGGCTTGGGCAAAGTTGATGATGGCCGGATCAAGCGCCTGTTCCGGCTCAATGTCCGAGAGTTTTACACCTCCCGAAAAGAGCGTGCGTGCCGCCGCATAGCGTGCGGAAAACTGCGCCGTGACCTGCGGATTTGAAGCCGGTTCATACGCCCCGCCGATGATCCTATTCATATAGGGCGTGATGCAGACCTTGAGCGCAGCGACGTCGTCCTTCCCAAACCCATGCGTGCGCATCAGTGACTGCATGGCCTCGATCACGACATGTGTGCAAAGACATGTCGGGTAAAGCTTTATCGTTGTGTCCTGAAAGGTGAATTTCTCGGAAAGGCCATCGACCACTTTTTCCGTTTGCCCGGATTCGTAAAGATTGAAAAGCCCCGCAGGACCATCCAGAAACTGATGCGCCGCCGAGACACCGCGTTTTGCCAGCAGTGCGGATACAACACCGGCACGTGCGGCGAATGCTGTCTGATAGCGTTTAGCCAGGGCGCGTTCGGAGATTGCCTGTTTCGTACCTGACGTCTGGGCGAGTGCGAGACCCATCGCATTCAGGGTCTGATCGGTGTCCAGTTGAAGCAGCACCGCAGCGGTCGCGGTTGCCCCGAAAACGCCATAGATCGATGCCGGGAACCAGTTGGACTGGCGCGGTGTCGCCAGGGAAATCCGGCACATGACCTCGCTACCGATAATATGTGCGCGAACAATTTGCTCACCGGTTGCCTTTATATCTTCGCCGATAGCCATGGCGACAGGAACGGTGACAGCGGCGGGATGCAGGAGCGATTCCTGATGGACACAATCATAATCAAGCGCCGCGGCTGAAACGCCGTTTACAAACGCAGCCTGGGAAACGCTTACCGATTCGGCACGGCCCCATACACGTGAAACCGGTGCGGCATTCTCCAGAAGTGCAAGCTCGATCGCCTGTTCTGCACCATCCTCGGTACTTCCGGCCCATCCCACGGCGACAGTATCGACAATTTGCCGCAATGCGGACAACCAGCCGTCTTCATCAACGGCATCCAGATTGGCGGCTTCTATAAATCTTGCTAAAAGCCAGTTGCAGTCGCGGTTTTCCTGCGCAGATATCGCCTGTACAGCCCCGTTAAGTGCCGTCATTTTCTCTCTCCCTCCCAGATACTTGATTATCGCACCTCTTAATATGGAGGCAAAACCTCAATATTGATTACTTTTTTATAGGCGATTTAATAACTTTGTGTTGATGCAAATTGACACAATGTTATAGTCATTTCAATCTAACTGATAAATAGGCCCTAACGTTTTCAGATTAACTGGATTTCGAATAGAGCCTAGATTGGGTGGTTACATGCTTGAGGTTATCGAGAAGCTCATATCCCTATGTGCACGTGCTCTGCTGTTTCTTGGCGCTGTCGCAATCGTATTGATGATGTCCCACGTCATGGTAGAGGTCGCATTAAGGACCTTGTTCGACAAGTCCATTCCAGGCACTGAGGAAATTGTCTCCGGCTACTACATGGTTGCCGTTGTCTTCCTGCCTCTTGCCTACGTCCAGCTTGAACGCGGGCATGTCATAATCGAGCTATTCACACTCAAGGCCGGACCGCGTCTCAAAGCGTGGATGGACGGTTTTGTTTATGTCGTATGTAGTGGCGCACTCGGTATTTTCACATATGCCACATTCGACAAAGCCATAAACATGACGACCAAGAATGAAATGTGGATCGGCATGATCGAAGTCACCATCTGGCCGGCACGATGGATACTCCCATTCGGTCTCGGCATCATGATGATGATCATGATTTTACAAGCTATTCGTGAATTCCAATCCGCAATCACCGGCGAGCGCTATCAAAGTCCGATGCACGCCGAAGATTCCGAACAAGTGTGAGAATTAAGTAAATGGCCCTGACTATCGGGATACTGGGACTTGTCGTCCTTCTTGTGCTCCTTGCCCTCCGCGTACCTATAGCTTTCGCATTGGGTCTCGTATCGCTGGGCGGCATCGCCCTTATCCGCGGCCCGATGCCGGCGGTTGCGGCACTGGAGACACTGACCTTCAATTTCATCGCGCACTGGTCCCTGTCCGCCGTACCGATGTTCCTCCTGATGGGAAATGTCGCGTACAAATCTGGTCTGACACAGAGCCTATATCGTGCGACGCGGCTGTGGCTGAGCGCCCTGCCGGGCGGACTTGCTATCGCCAGTACTGCCGCCTGTGCGCTGTTCGCCGCGGCCTCCGGGTCCAGCGTGGCAACAGCTTCTGCCATGGGTCGGATTGCCATCCCGGAAATGCTCAAATACAAGTATGATCCCGGACTTGCGACCGGAACCGTCGCCGCAGCTGGTACTCTCGGCTCACTCATCCCGCCGTCGATCCTGATCATTCTTTTCGCCATTTTCGCCGAAGCTTCAATCGGCCAGATGCTGATTGCAGGCATCTTGCCAGGTATCCTTTCGGCATTGGTTTTCGCGGCAATGATCATCATCCGATGCATGATCAATCCGAAACTTGCACCGAAAGTCGAAGGCGGTGTCTCCTGGAGTGAACGGATCACCGTTCTTGGCGATATCTGGCCGCTGCCGGTTCTGATCCTTGGTGTCCTCGGAGGCATTTATTCCGGCATCTTCACAGCGACCGAAGCCGGTGCCGGCGGTGCATTCCTGGCCTTTGTCATCGCTGGTTTTCAGCGCCGCCTGACTGTGCAGATTTTCAAGGAATCGGTCATTGAGTCGCTTAAAGCGACAGCAATGATCTTCTTCATCGCGCTTGGAGGTATCATGCTGACCCGCTTCATGGCGATGTCCGGCGTGCCTGCAGCGCTGAGCCTTGCACTTGGCGACCATGCCCTGGACCCCATCGTCCTGGTCATCGCATCGTCGATTATTTTCATCGTCCTCGGCATGTTCCTCGACTCCATCGGGCTGATGCTTCTGACCCTGCCGATATTGCTGCCGCTGTTTGAGGCATCGGGTGCGGACATCATCTGGTTTGGCGTGCTGGTGATCAAATATCTTGAGATCGGTCTGATCACACCGCCTGTCGGGCTGAACGTCTACGTGATTAAAGGCGTGGTTGGCGACAAGGTTCCGCTTGAGACAATCTTCAAGGGTGTCCTGTGGTTCGTTCTGGCCGACATCTTCACGCTGGGCCTTCTGATCGCTTTTCCGGAAATATCGCTCCTGCTGCCGACAATGATGCTCAGGTAATGGATATGCACCAGATCGACGAAAGCCAAAACCGAATTACTTCGAATATCTCAGCTGCTTCCGTGGTGTAAGCAGCCGGGTAGAAAGAAATCGACACCACGACCACACTCGGGAGACGGAAATGAAACATTCAATCCTAAAAATGGCGGCTCTTGCTCTTGCCGTCATGGCGTTCACCTATCCGGCGTCCGCTGAAAAGAAGCTGGTTTACGCGAACTACCTCGGACTTAAGCACTCTACAAATCCTGAACTTGAAAAGTTCTTCAAAGCTGTCGAAAAAGACTCCAACGGCAGCCTGAAATGGGAATGGCATTTCGCATCTTCACTGCTCGGCCCCAAGGATATTCCGGCCGGCGTTCGTGACGGTATTGTCGACGCAGGCTATTTCGTTGGGGTCTATGTCCCTTCGGAAATGCCGGTTGATAACTTCATCGGTGATTTCGCGTTCCTCAACGATGACGCCATCGCCATGACGGGCGTCCTCAATGAACTCGTGCTGTTTGAATGTGAAGAGTGCGCAGACGAATATCGGGATAATTTCAATACCCAGTTCCTCGGCACCTATGCGCTGACCGACTACCTTTTCCAGTGCAAAGAACCGCTCAAAAGCCTCGCTGATTTCAAAGGCAAAAAAGCACGTGGTTTCGCCGGTTGGACTGAAATGATCAAGGGTATGGATGCCATTCCGGTTTCCGTTTCCGCGAACGAAATGTACGAAGCACTTGAACGCGGCATCATTGACTGTGCAACACACAGCATTACCAGCCAGAAAACCCGTTCGCTGGGTGAAGTGGCTCACCATGTCATCACCAACTCACTCGGTGGTTTCATGGGGGCGTCGTTGATCAACCTTCGCACGGACAAATGGGACAATCTAACCGCTGATGAGAAAACAGCGATCTTGAAGAACCTGCCGAAGCTGATCTCCACCAGTGTTTTCAACTACGTCGAGCAGGACATCACAGTGCAAAAGGAAATGGAAGCCAAAGGCAACAAATTCTATGAAGCCGATCCGGACCTGGCGAAATTCATCGTCGATTTCCGCGCCGACTTCATCAAGAACAAGGTTGTTGAAAAAGGTAAATCGCGCGGTATCAAGGATCCTGCAAAAATCCTCGCTTCCGTTCAACGTCTGACGACGAAATGGCAAAAGCTGATCGCGGATAATGGCCGTACGCCGGAGTCTCTCGAGAAACTGCTGTGGCAGGAAATTTACAGCAAAATGCCGGTTAAATAAGCCAAATGGAATCTCTCTGCGGGTGTCCTCCCTGGCAATCCGCTAGCAAACTGAACGGGGAGCAATCCAATTGCTCCCCGTTTTTTTGCACGCGGTGTCAAAATTCAACGTCTTTGGCGAACGTGATTGATCTGTGAAGCCAGGACTTTTAGGATCGAAAGCATAACAATCTGATGCAATTGAATTAATTATAATGACTCAATTTATCGTCCGTCTTGCCCTTCAAGTAATACATTACAAGCCACGCGGCGTGTCCGGTGGCGCGACCATGAACGTGAGCTACTATGCCTGATCGCGCCACAAACGCGAAGGGCCCGCTGGTCGGGTTGCGCGTTATAGAATTCGCCAGCAAGGGACCGGGGCCATACTGCAGTATGCTGCTGTCGGACTTGGGCGCGGATGTCCTGCGTCTTGACCGCGCCGTGACCGATGCCGGCATGCGTACTTCACAGCATGACCCGATGAACCGCGGCCGCCGGTCTGTCGGCATTGATCTCAAACACTCCGAGGCGGCGGCCTTTGCACTGGGCCTGATTGCCAGGACCGATGTGCTGATCGAAGGTATGCGCCCGGGCGTCATGGAGCGATTGGGGCTTGGTCCCGATGTCGCACGGGCAAGAAATCCGCAGCTCATCTACGGTCGCATGACCGGGTGGGGGCAAAATGGCCCGAACGCCCGCCTGCCCGGGCATGACATCAACTATATCGCGACTACAGGGGTCCTGGCAGGCGTCGGCAGCCCGGAAGGCCCCCCCGTCCCGCCCCTCAATCTTGTCGGGGATTACGGCGGCGGCATGATGCTTGCTTTTGGTATCATGGCGGCTCTTTTCGAAAGATCACGCTCGAATGCCGGACAGGTCATCGACGCCGCAATGATCGATGCATCCGCAAGTATGATGACGTCTTTTTTCGGCATGATGCAGTCGGGGCATTGGTCGGACACCCATCGCGGCAACAATGTGCTTGATGGCGGTGCGCCCTTCTATACCTGCTATCCGACGTCAGACGGCAAATTTGTTGCCGTCGGTGCCGTCGAGGGGAAGTTTTTCAAAGAACTTCTAAGGCGGCTCGACCTGCCGGTTTCAATGGCGGCTAATCAGGCCGACCGGACGAAATGGACTGCGATGAAGGCCCGCATCGCTGCCGTCGTAATTGAGAAAACCCGCGATGAGTGGGCGCACATATTTGCCGATGCCGAAACATGTCTTTCACCTGTGATGACATTGTCGGAAGCGCCTGCAGAACCGCATAATCAGGCCCGCGGGACATTCGTTGACGTGGGCGGCATGGTGCAACCTGCAACTGTCCCCCGTTTTGACCGAACACCCGGGGCGATTCAGAATCCCGCCGTCACGGAAGGCGCAGACACTTACACTGCGCTTTTAGATTGGGGATATGACACAACCGAGATCGAGGCACTCGTCGACAAAAAGCTGCTCTTTCATTCTTCCGCGCAGAAATAACCTTCGATGCAGCCGTCTCTCACGTTACTACAGGGATTTGGCCATCGCCTGAATACCGCTCAGGATGTCTGAAAGCGATCTTTTCTGGCCCGTGTCGACAGTCACTGTCGCCGTCATGCCCGCCCTCAGGACCGGCGAGTCGGACGACGGGATCAATTTCAGTCGAACCGGCAAACGCTGCACGACCTTGACCCAGTTTCCTGATGCATTCTGCGGCGGCAGAATGGCAAACTCCGCCCCTGTTGCAGGAGAGATACTCTGCACCTCCGCCTGCCAGATGTAGTCCGGGTAAATATCCAGAACAACCGTCGCTCTCTGTCCGACACGGACATGCGTCAATTCGGTTTCCTTGTAATTTGCATCGACCCACGGCGCCGTTTCACTGACGATGGCGAACAGCGGTTCAGCGGCAGTGATCTGTTCACCGGGAAGCAACGGCACGGACACCACGATCCCGTCCACCGGCGACCTGATTGTCGTATGTTCAAGATCCAGCAGCGCCTGTTCCAGTGCCGCGATCTTGACGCGGACCAGTGGATGCTTATCGATGGGCCGGTCATCGTCGCCGCCCAGAGCCGCTTTTACCCGCTGAATTTTCTGGCGCACCAGGGTGACGTGATCGGCGGCGGCATTGGCATCATTTTCCAGTTCGTCACTCCGCGTTGCAGATGTAATTCCCTGCTTGGTCAACTGTATTTGACGTTCAAACCGCTTGCGAAAATACGCTGCCCTGTCCTGTGCGTCCTTGAGCTCGATCCTGGCTTCTTTCAGCGTGGCGGCAAGTGTCTCGATTTCCCGTCGGGCAGCGTCGAGATCCGCCCTGGCCTGCTCGACGGCGATCTCAAAGGGGCGCGGGTCGATCTGTACCAGAACATCGCCTTCGCTGACCTTCAGGTGGGCGCTTGCATTGACGGCGATCACCCTGCCGGATACTTCTGCAGCCAGTTTGGCGATGTTGGTTTTCACATAGGCATTTTCGGTCGCAACATAACGCGCACTGTGCAGCCAGTAGCTGACGGCACCGGCAATGGCAATCAGCGGCACAACCCCAAGCAGGACAAGGCGCGTCAGGAGCTTCTTCCTGAAGCGCATGAACCGAGGCTTGGCGGGCGTGCCGATGCCGGTTATCGTGACCTCATCAGGCATTGTCTTTTTTAAGTTCTTTCAGGTCTATCACATCATTCGCAAGGGCCATTTCCTGAAGCCGGTGTTTGATGTTGACCAAGAGTTTAGCCAACATCTCGCGTTCACGCTGGCTCAACCCCGATAGCTCCTCTTCAACCATGGCTTCTGCAACCGGTGTGATTTTCCGGTGAATGCGGCGGCCAAGATCCGTCGCGTAAATACGCTTAACGCGCCTGTCGGCATCATCCGGGCGCCGTTCGAGCCAGCCGAATGCTTCAAGCTTGTCGATCAGACGCCCGGCCGAGGCTTTTTCCACTTCCAGAAGTTCCGCCAGCTCCGACTGGCTGACACCCGGCAGATCGACGACCTGACGCAAGGCCTGCCACTGCGTGCGGGTAAACCCGATCTTATGCACACGGCGATCAAACACAGTCCGCTGAAGACGTGCGGCCTCCTGAATCATCAGAGCCAGTGAACGCCCCTCGGATAGTGGCGGCGGACAGATTTTGGTCATGACTGAAAAACCTCGCCAGATATAGTAATCATTGTTACTATTGCATTACATACTGTCAATACAGATACCTTGTAACATGCCTGCCGCCACATCGATAGAGCCAGCTGCAAAGCCGCCGGAGCTGACCCCGGCACGACGCTATGTGATCCTGTCGATGGTCGTCCTCAGCGTGACCCTTTACGGCACGTCGATCCTGATCGGTGCCGCCGTGTTACCGCAGATACAGGGTTCGCTATCGGCGACACCCGACGAAATTTCCTGGACCGTGACGTTTAATATTCTGGCAACGGCGGTCGCGACCCCGCTGTCCGGCTGGCTGGCCGGCCGTATGGGCCGACGAAACCTGATGGCCGGCAGTGTGGCGATATTTGCCGTATCCACGTATTTCTGCGGCGCCGCGACATCGCTGGAGGCCCTGATCTTCTGGCGGGTCGTCCAGGGAGCTGCCGGTGCGCCCTTGTCACCTATCGGGCAAACCATCGCCCTGGATATCTTTCCAAAACACCAGCATGGCATCTGCATCGGCCTGTTCGGTATCGGGGTCGTCATGGGGGCGTTCATCGGACCGATGATCGGCGGTGTCATGGCCGAACTCTATACCTGGCGCTATGCCTTTTATCTGATCGTTCCGGTCGCCGCCATTGCGTCCATCGGTGTGATGCTGACCTTGCCGCGCATGAGAAATGCATCCCCCGTCAAGCTGGAGTGGACGGGCTTTCTTCTGTTAACCGTGACTATCGCCTGCACCCAGCTGGCGCTGTCACGCGGTCAACGGCTTGACTGGTTCCAATCCACGGAAATCCTGATCGAGGTCTTTCTGGCCGCACTGACGCTGTATCTTTTTGTCGTGCACAGTCTGACGCACGACAAGCCGTTCCTTAACCTGAAATTGTTGATGGACCGCAATTACGCCATCGGGCTGATCCTCGTCACAATCTACGGCATGCTGAATTTCACGCCGATGGTAATACTGCCGGGATTATTGCGTGAACATGTCGGCCTGCCGGATTCCCTGATCGGATATGTTGTCGGTTCACGCGGGATCGGTGCCATGGTCGGATTTTTCACGGCCATGTTTATCGGCCAGAAATTCCCCAGACAATCGATCACCCTGGGCTTTACATTCCAGGTGATCGCCGGTCTGTGGCTGATGACGATCAACCTTGAAACGGCGCCGGTCGAATTTGTGCTCAACGGCATCGTCCAGGGGCTCGCTGTCGGTACGATCTGGGTCCCGTTGACCGTGGTGACGTTCTCGACTCTGGATCCAAAGGACTTTGACGAGACCAGTTCCGTCTATCACCTGTTGCGGAATATCGGGTCGAGTTTCTTCATTTCCATGTCGGTGACGGAAATCATCCGTTCTACGGCCACCAATTACGAACGCCTGACGGAAAACATATCGAACTTCAATCCGGTCTTACGAATGCCGTGGGCCATGGGCGACTGGGATGTGGGAACGATCGAAGGGCTTGAACAACTCTCCAGGGAAATTGTTCATCAGGCGTCGCTGATCAGTTATCTGAATGCGTTCGGACTTTACACAATCGCCTCGGCAGCGGCAATCCCATTGATCCTCTTCATCAGCCGGCCCGCAGCCGAGGCTGGTAAAAAATGAGCCATTGGATGTTGGCTGTAATGTCAGAGGAACCCGTATTTTGACGGGCATTGGTCGCTCGCCTAATTTCCTTGGATGAAAATCGCCAATCCATTTCGCTATTTCAAATCGTCACCCGAGATCATTCGCCTTGCGGTGATGATGTATGTCCGAATCCCGCTTTCACTACGCAATGTCGAGGACCTACTTCACGAACGCGGCATAAATATCAGTTATGAAACGATCCGTTTCTGGTGGGACCGCTTTGGCCCCTATTCGCCGCTGAGATCAAGAAAAGCAGAACGACACATCCGGTCTCTTATTCCAATTGGCGATGGCATCGCGACGAGGTTTTCATGAAGATTAATGGCGAAACGCATTATCTTTGGCGGGCCGTGGATCACGAAGGTGAAGTCTTGGAACCCTTTGTCAGCAAGCGTCGCGACTGCAAATCGGCTCTGCCTTTCCTGAAGCAAGCGATCAAGCAATATGGCGCACCAAGAGTGATTGTGACCGACCGACTGCGCTCCTATCGAGCAGCAATGTATCAACTTGGAAATGTTAATCGCCAGGTGACAGGGCGCTGGATAAATAACCGCGCAGAGAATTCTCACCTGCCATTTCGGCGACGAGAACAAGCCATGCAAAGATTTCGATTAACTCGAAGTTTGCAGAAGTTCACTTCGATCCATTCATCCGTAACAAATCATTTCAATCAGCAACGCCACCTCATTTCGAGATACGATTTCAAATCAAAACGTGAAGTTGCACTCATCGAATGGCAGCTAATTTGTGCTGCATAAATCGCCCTATCTGCTGGTAAACTGAGACGAGTTCGCACTCGTCTGACAGCACCCGAAATTTCCTTAATACATGAACAACGTGACGATCCGGCGCCCCTCGGACGCTAATCCTTTTGTATGACCTTATGCGACACGAGTTTCGTTACCATGTAGCAGGCGAGCCCTTCGGTCCCCCCTTCCCGTCCATATCCACTTTCCTTGACACCGCCGAAGGGCGTTTCGGCAAAGGATGCCGTGAAGTGATTGACCGCGAGATTTCCGCACTCGAGGCGGTCACCCAGGGCAGTCAAATTCGATGACTTGTTGGTAAACGCATAAGATGCCAGTCCGTACGGCAGCCCATTCGCCTTCTTGATCGCGTCGTCCAGGCTGTTTACCCGGCTCAAAAGCGCCAACGGGCCAAACGGCTCTTCCTGCATTGCCTGCGCATGCTCCGGAACGTCCGCCAGGACCGTCAGCGGATACACGCAACCTTTGTTGCCGATCCGTGCGCCGCCGGCGACGACGCGCGCGCCCTTCGCAACGGCGTCACTAACCAGTTCCGCTATCTTTTCGACACGGCGAAGGTTGATCAGCGGCCCCATCTCGCTGGCAGGATCCAGGCCATCACCGACCTTGAGCGCATTTGCACCACGGGCAAATTCGTCCACGAAACAATCGTAGATACTCTCATGAACAAAGAACCGCGTCGGCGACACACACACCTGGCCGGCGTTTCTCGACTTTCCTTGCACCGACAGACGCGCTGTCGCCACCGGATCCGCATCTTCGCAAACGATGACGGGCGCATGACCGCCAAGCTCCATGATTGACGGCTTCATGTAGCGCGCGGCAAGTTCCGCCAGTTTCTTGCCGACCGGAATGGAGCCGGTGAACGTAATCAGCCTGACAACCGGGTGCGGTATGAGATACTCGGAAATTTCCGCGGGCCGCCCGTAAACCAGATTCAGGACTCCGTCCGGCAACCCGGCATCGACAAACGCCTTGGCCATGAGATACGCACCGGCGGGCGTTTCTTCCGATGGCTTGAGGATGATCGAGCAACCGGCGGCCAGCGCCCCGCCGACCTTTCGGCCGGGCGAACTCATCGGGAAATTCCAGGGTGCGAAAGCGGCCACGACACCGATCGGCTCCTGTTTGACTATGAACTGCATATCGGGAGCGGACGGAATGACGCGACCGTAGCTCCTGCGCCCCTCTTCCGCATCCCATTCCAGTATTTCGCAGCCCCGGATGATTTCCATTTTCGCCTGACTCAGCGGCTTCCCCTGTTCCAGGGTGATCGCCGCCGCCATGTCGTCCACTCTTTCGCGCATCAACGACGTCGCGCGCATGATGATTCGGGCGCGCTCCGCCGGCGGCGTCTTTCGCCAGACGTCGAAACCGCGTTCAGCGGCTGCCAACGCATCGTCGAGATCCCTGGTGGACGCCTGAGGAAGATATCCGAGGATGCTCTCATCGATAGGATTGGTGATCGGGTCTTCTCCGGGTGACGACCGCCACGAACCACCGATCAGCATTTCAATATCAGGATACTTGGCCATCAACGTCTTCACTCCAACTGGCAAACTTGCGTCTCAATGCGTACGTCCACGGGGTCGAGATTACCTGGCTAAGATGCCGCACACTCAGCCCATTCAGGTGGAAGAACCATTACATTTATACAAATGTATACAATTTATAGTCAAACGCTTTTTCGAACCGCTCCCATCCGAACTTTACCGAAATAACCCGCCGACCGGCGGCCCGCACCGTCAAACCAGGAGAGCTTGCACGCCCTGTTGACGCACCCATTCAGCATACCAAGTCTGGAAAAGCGACAGTTGCCGTTCCGCATATTTCCGCTGGCTGTCGCTGAGCGAGTCCGTCGGATTGAAATGATGGACGTACCCCGGTTCGCCGAGGACGGTCAGCATATGCTTGAAATAGAGAACCAGGTCCGGCCCCTCATCGAACGAGGACAGAACGTGCAGTGCCGCATCGAGTTCTTGGGCATATGCACGTGCGGACAGATTGCTCGTCGCGGCGAGCCGTGAAAGTTTGACAAGCACAAGCACTTCTTCCGGCAGCACGTTGCCGATGCCGGTAATCACCCCACTGGCATTGCAGTTGACGAAGCCATGGTACACGTTCGTGTCAACGCCGATTACGAGAGAAACGCTGTCATCCTGGTTCGTTATGAATTCGGCGGCATATCGCAGATCATCGGCGCCCCCGAATTCCTTGAAACCGATCAGATTCCGAAATTTCTCGCGAAGCTCGAAGAACAGATCGGCCTTGGTCGTAAAGCCGTAATATGGACTGTTGTAGATAATCGCCGGGAGATCCGGCGCGGCTTCTAGGATCGCCGAAAAATGCGCCTTCTGGGCTGCTTGCGACGTACCGCGCGAAAGAACGCGCGGGATCACCATCAACCCTTGGGCACCGATTTTCTGCGCGTGAGCCGCATGATCCTGTGCCGCGGCACTGTTTACCGCTCCCGTTCCGACGACGACGGGAATGCCGGCATCGACAAGCCGTGAGACGCCCGTTTGCCGCTGTTCATCCGTCAGCAGTGGCCAGTCGCCCATGGAGCCACAATAGACGACGGCCGACATTCCGGCCGCGATCAACTGCTCGGCTTTACTGACCATGGCGTCGAAGTCCGGACTTCGGTCAGGCGCGCAAGGCGTCATCAGCGCAGGGATCGTGCCGTCGAATACTGTCGAAACCATCGTCAATCTCCTCTTCAGACCGGTCGTGAGACCGTTTGTGTCATTTGAACCCCGAACTCATTCCACAGCAATAAATGAAGTCCGAAAAATCGATCCATGAAGCGGGATCATCGCTTCAGCTCGGAAAGACTGGGGAACCCGGCGGTCAGATCGAGAATCCGCTCAATATCGTCCGATGTATTGTACATATGCATCGAGAACCGGAGCTGCCCTTTTCGTATCGACAGGTTGACCTTGTTCTCGACCAGGTGCTGATAGAGCGCATTCAATAACGGATTACCGGTCTTATCGTGTATCTCTCCCGGTTCACCGACGGTGACGATGTGCGCCATCGTTTCTCCGGTTTCGTTGGTATCCAGGCCGATCTCCTGGAGACCGGCGGTGAGCCGCTCGGCCAGGGCGCACACGTGATGCTCTATATTACCCACTCTGACTGAATCGATCAGATCGAGTGATCGCTCAACAGCCGCCGCGGCGATGAAATTGTAATTGCCCAGATCGAAGCGCCTCGCCCCTTTGGCAAAGGTGAAATCCTTGCTGCCCATGGCCGCCTCGTGTTCGGCCTCAACGTCGACGCCAAAGCGGGCCAGCGTTGCCGGAACCAGTTGCTCTGCGTACTTCCTGCGGCAGTAAAGGAATCCCATTCCGTAAAGCCCGAGCAATCCCTTTTGCGTGGAAGTGACGAGAGCATCGATCCCCTCGCGGGAGACGTCCGTCTGTAGAATGCCGGCGGATTGCGCCGCATCGACAAGAAGGATCGTGCCGACCGCGCGGCAGGCCTCGGAAAGTAAGGCCGTGGAGCTGCGGTAGCCGGTGCCGAAGGTAACAGTCGAAAGCGTCACGACCCTCGTCCGAGCATCCACCAGTTCGGTCATTCGCCGAACAGGCATGGCGCGCCCGTCCGGCGGCACGTCGACCAACTCGACGCCGTGCCGCATTGCCTGCAGCAGCCAGGGATAGACGTTGTTTGGATGTTCAAGAGCGCTGCAAAGAATCACCTTGTCGCCCTTGCGCCAGGGTATGGCAGCCGCTATTGCGTTGAGGCCGTCCGAGATGTTCTTGGTGATCGCTATCTCGTCCTCATGCGCGCCGATGTGCTTTGCGAATTTCCTTCGGGCCCGCGCCACGATTTCGAACATGTATTCCTTGTCGCCACCGGCCATCCGTGCATCTAGCAATTCATCGATGGCCTGGCGCGCGCATGCCGGCAGCAAGCCGCGTGCGGAAACATTGACGTAGGTCTGACCATCGCTTCCAGGGAACTGCGCCTTGGCTGAGGAAACAGTGTGCTCAGGCGCCGCTTGCGTATTGTTCATCATCTGCCTTCCAGGAGTTACAAGGCACTGCCGTACCTTATTGATTAAGTCGGAGGTCCCGCATCGATCATGGGTTTGTTGTCCAGTATGCGCTGGTAAGAGAATGGCGTAAGGTCGATGCTGCTGAATGCGCCATCGATCAATAACTCTTTGAAGGCGCGCCCGACTGCCGGTGCGTGCTGAAGCCCGTGTCCGGAAAACCCCGCGGCGAGGTAGAAATTCTCGATGCCGCCGATCCAAGGACCGAGAATTGGCTGTCCGTCGAAGCGGTTCTGATCGTAGTGGCCGGACCAGCCGCCCGTCATTTTTACAGCTTCGAAAGCCGGCACGCGATGTGCGAGTCTCGGCCAAATCGCTTGCTCGAACCAGGCGTGGTCGATGTCCCAATTAAAACCGCTCGGTTCGTCCGGTTTCGTCAAACCGACGATGTAGCCGGACCCCTCGGGCCGGAAACTTATCCCGAAAAGATCGCGAGTCACGCCCGTGAGATCAAGTTCCGCTCGGCAATCGAAGTTGAACGTCTGCCGGCGCATCGGTTCGATGGGCACACGCATGCCGACCATCGCACAGATGTCCGGCGCCCAGCAGTTCGCAGCATTGACGACAATGTCGGCATCGAGACGATCTCCCGACTCAAGGACGACTTGCGAGACTCTATTGCCGCCGATTTCGAACCCGACGACCTTGTCTTTGACGTAGCGAACGCCGAGATCGATCACCTTGTGTCGGAATCCCATCATGGCACCATAAGGATCGATCCAGCCGTCCTCCGGTCCATGCAACGCGACATCGACGTCGTCGACATTGATCGACGGGAAGCGGCGCTTGAGTTCCGCCCGGTCGAGAAGTTCCGTCGGCGCCTTGAGGTCCTGCTGTATTCGCCAGATACGCTCAATGGACTTAACCGTTTCACTGCCCCAGACCATGAACGTAAAACCATTACGGCGGAACGAAACGTCAGCCGGATGAGCGCCCGTGCTCATTGTTTCGGAGAAATTCGAATAGAATGCATGCCCGAACTGGGACATCTCTATATTTTCGGGGATGCCGTGTATGCGCCGCACCGTGCCGACGGCGCGCGGTGTAGCGGCGTGTGTGTACGTCGGATCCGGTTCGACGACGACGATCCGGTCGGCGTATCCCGCCTCGGCGACGAAATACGCGATGCTCGATCCGATAATACCGCCACCTACGACTACGATCTTCATCCTGCTCGCACTCCGGGCCTTTCGCGTTGGTGGCGATGCGGACGCAGCCTGGACGCCGCCGTCAGCTTGGGTCGCCATGAGAATGCCTACACTTAACAACAAATAAATGTCTTTTACGATATAATTTTCTTATACGATTTAGAAGCTGAAAGAGCTAATAAAGACGTGCACGCCACCGTTCAGGGAGACATCTTGCCCGATGGGGCGCTGTGAATTCTGCAAGGTCGGCATACGGGGACTGTTTCGGCGTTACTTTTTCCGGCATGAATATGCTAAGCCTTTAGCGAGAAAGGAAATGATCGCATGGTGCAATCCGAACAGCCTCGGGGCCCGCGCGCGAGGGACGCGAATGACGCTGCCGGAACCGCCCTCGGCCAACGGATAAAGAACATCCGGCGGAGCCGTTCCATGACCCTGAACGACGTTTCAGAGGTATCCGGCGTCGGTTCGTCGACGATTTCCAAGATTGAGAACGGGGCAATATCACCCACCTACGGCAATCTGCTCCGGCTCGCCAAGGGGCTAAATGTCGACGTGGCCGAGTTGGTGTCGCATGAAGCCATTCAGCCTGCGCCGGGCCGATTCTCCCTGACACGACAGCGCGAGGGCCTCGTCCACTCGATCGGTACACACGACTACGAAATGCTGTGCACGCAGCTGACGAACAAGCGTATGGTGCCGATGGTCGCGCGCATCCGCGCCCGAAGCATGAATGACCTCTCGGGACTTAATTCCCATTCCGGAGAGGAAGTGATGTTTGTCGTCAGCGGCCAGGTCATTCTACACACCGAGTTTTACCAACCGATGCTCCTCAATGTCGGCGACTGCGTCTACTTCGACAGCATCATGGGGCACGCAACCCTGAGCGGCACCGAAGAGGAAGCCGTCGTCTTCTGGGTCTGCAGCGCCGATGCCAGCTTCGATGTCCTTTCGGAAGTGAGTCGGCTTGCAGCCAAATCTTCGACCGAGAACTAGCAAACGGCCGGCCCCCGCCAGATCCTGATCCGGTAAGTCGGCCGCTTATCGCGGCTTCGAAAACGTACCATCAAATGCACCGAACGGCAGATGTGTCGTCCCCTGCCATTACTCAGCCTTAAAATTTGACTTTATTTTCTTAATTAGAATATTTTGTCGCATACGATATTTTTTTCCTTTTTGAGGTCTCTGGCGTTGGCGACTTGCGCAGGAACATTGACGTGAAACGCAGCGCGCCCCCGCGTATCGTGATCGTTGGAGGTGGCGTTATCGGCTCTTCGATCGCATGCTATCTCGGTCTTGCCGGGGCGGGCGCCGACGTAACAGTGATCGAGCCCGACCCGACGTACCAGTTGGCCGCAACCCCTCGGGCAACCGGCACCATCCGGCGAACATTCACACTGCCGGAAAAGATCCAGATGTCCGCCTATGCGCAGCAGGTCTATTCCGACTTTGACACCTTCACCGCCATCGACGGCAAAGACGGTGTCGACGTGCAGTTCCATCGTGGCGGGTTTCTCTATATGGCCTGGGGCAACGACGAGATTGCCTATCTCGAGCGCGCGCACGCTAAAATCTCGGAACATTATCCATCTATCGAGTTGCTCTCCGGCTCCGAGATCTCGGCGCTTTATCCCTCCATCGATACGTCTGACGTCGACATCGGACTGTTTGCCCGGGACGACGGCTGGATCGATCCCGCAAGCGCCTTGTGGGGATACAGAAAGAAGGCTCAGAGCCTCGGTGTTACGTATCTCAGCGACCGTGTTGTCGGGTTCCAGTACGGCAAGCACCGTATACATGCCGTGGAGCTGGAGAATGGCCGCCCGATTGCCGCCGAAATGGTCGTCAATTGCGCCAACTGTTGGGCCGCAGACGTCGCGGCGATGGTCGGCATGAAAATTCCCATCGAGCCGCTGCAGCGCATGACCTACTACTTCGAAACCCGGGACGAGATTGAGCCGCTTCCCCTGACACGGGACATAAACGGTATAAGCGTGCGCCCCGAGGGAACCGGCTACATCACCGGCATGACGAATTTCAATCAGCCGCATGGATTCAACTGGGATCTCGACTACGATTGGTTCGACGAGGCGATCTGGCCGCAGATCGCAAAGCGGATACCCACCTTCGAATCTCTCAAGATGAAAAGCTGCTGGGCTGGGCATTACGATATGAACACTTTCGACGGCACCACCATCATCGGACCGTGGACCGGAAGCATCGATAACTTCTACGTCACCGCCGGATTTTCCGGTCACGGCCTTCAGCAGGCACCCGCGGTCGGCCGCGCCATGTCGGAGCTGCTTCTCGATGGCCGCTATCAAACCATCGACCTGACGCGCCTCGGCTACCAGCGGGTGCTCAACGAAACGCCCCTGATCGACGAAGGCATACGGTCGTAAATATTCCCGAAACCCCGATTACTGGAGAACAATCATGAAAAGATTTCTCATTACCGGCGCAGCCGGCCGCATCGGAACCGCCCTGAGGGCAGGCCTCGCGGACAAGGATACCATTCTGCGCCTGACCGACGTGAAGCCGCTCGGCGAGGCCGGGCCGAATGAAGAGCTGGTCGAATGCGATCTCGCCGACCTCGACCAGTTCGTTTCGCTGTGCGATGGCGTCGACGCCGTCGTCCATCTCGCTGGGCTGGTTCACCCTTCCCTCTCCTGGGAAGATGCCCTGCACAACAACTTCCTGTCCAACTACAACTCTTTCGAAGCAGCCCGGTTGAAGAACGTCAAGCGAGTCGTGTTCGCGAGTTCGATTCACGCACACGGTTTCGCCCGGCGAAACACGGTCATCTCGCAGAATACACCTTATCGCCCGGACGGCCTTTACGGCCTTGCCAAGGTGTTCGGCGAAGCAACCGGACAACTGTATGCAGACAAGTACGGGATGGAAGTCGTATGCCTTCGCATCGCTTCTTTCCGCCCGCAGCCGTCGACCGTCCGCG
Organism: Rhodospirillales bacterium; assembly: GCA_040218645.1. GTDB lineage: Bacteria > Pseudomonadota > Alphaproteobacteria > Rhodospirillales > Casp-alpha2 > UBA4479. Next base: position 34,330 of record JAVJQZ010000011.1, on the reverse strand, counting down.
AACTGGCGACGTGGCTCAGCCCGCGCGATGCGGTCCAGCTCGTCAGACGAAGCATCGACACTCCGAACGCCCATTTCATCTGCGTCTACGGCACGTCGAACAACGACAAGGGCCTTTATGATACATCGAATTGGAAGACGATCGGATATGCGCCGGTCGACGATTCCGCCGAATTCGCCGATAAGGTATCGAAGGATCCCGAACCCGAGTTCGACCGCCAGTTCCACGGCGCTCATTACACGTCCCCGGACTTTGCCGGAGACATCAGCAAGATCTAGCCGCCACGGGGATATGTCATACCCGGTTCCGGATCGCCGGGTTAACCGGTCGCCGCCGGAGACGGGCGGATCCGCTGGATCAGGTCGCCCGTCTGCATGGCTTCGATCTCGTCACCCGGCTCCACGACCGTCGTCGAGTCCATCTGTTCGACGATGGCTGGCCCCAGGATGACCATGCCGGGCGCAATACGGCGCCGGTCGTAGATCGGACACGTCACGTAGCCCTTTTCGGACGAGAAGTAGACCTGGCGGTATCCGACGATGGGATCGCCCGCATCGACAGTCGCCTCTTCTGCGGGGCGGGGATGATTGGGCGCGCGGGCGACACTGCGAATTGTCACGATCTCCATCGGCAGATCGGAGGCGAAACCGTACGCCTTGCGATGTTCCTCCAGGAACCGCTCCCGCAGCATATCGGCCGACGCTTCCCCCGGGTCCTTGATATTCAACTCGACGCGCAGTTCGTGGCTCTGGCCACGGTAGCGCATGTCGACGGCAAAATCCGTGCTCCCGGCCCCGGCGGGAATGTCCTCCTTGACGAACCAGTCGGCAGCCGCCGCTTGCAGTTGGCTCAACTGGTCGAGAACGACGGGCCAGGTCTCAGCGCCGATTTCGGTGAAACGCGTCAGACTGAAGTCGGCGCGGGTTTCCGCGACCAGAAGACCTTCAGCGCACAGCAGTCCGGGACTACGCGGCACGACGATCCGGGTGATTCCGAGTTCGCGGGCTAGTTTCCCAGCCAGCAGCGGACCACCGCCGCCGAACGCCACAAGGGTAAAGTCCCGTGGGTCGAAGCCGCGTTCGACCGAGATGACGCGGACTGCCTGAACCATGTTCTCGTTTAGGATCGTCAGGATGCCGGCGGCGGCCTCCTCCACGGACAATCCGTGCGGCGTTCCGACCTTGATCTCAATAGCGCGTCGCGCCGCCTCGACGTCGACCGCGAGCCGTCCGCTGAGCAGGCCGTCCGGGTTGAGCCGCCCGAGCACCAGGTTGGCGTCTGTCACCGTCGGTTCGGTGCCGCCGTTTCCATAACATACAGGACCGGGGTCGGCGCCTGCGCTCTGTGGTCCGACGTGCAGGAAGCCGCCGGAGTCGCTCCACGCGATGGACCCGCCGCCGGCTCCCACCGACAATGAATCGATGGTCGAGGAGCGGACGGGATAACCGCCGAATTCGCGCTCGACGGCAACGAGGGGATTGTACTTCTCGACCAGGCAGACATCGGCCGTGGTGCCGCCGACATCGAACGAAATGATATTCTCGATTCCCAGCTTGCGCGCAATTTCCGTCGCGCCGATGACGCCCGCTGCCGGACCGGACGCGAGCGTGCGAACCGGCACCCGGGCCGCCTCCTCAGGCGACGTGACGCCGCCGTTCGACTGCATGATGCGGGGCGTGACCGTGATGCCGTTTTCCGCGGCGTCCTTCTCAATGCTGCTCAAGTACCGCTGCATGACCGGCCCGAGCGCCGCATTGATGGCCGTCGTGCTGGTGCGCTCGTACTCCCGGAACTCGGGCATGACGTCGCACGAGACACTGAGAAACACGTCGGGAAGCAGTCCCGCCAATTTGTCGCCGACCATGCGTTCATGCGCCGGATCACGGTAGCTGTGCATGAAACAGACGGCGACGGCATCGACGCCACTTTCCCTGAGATGCTTGGCGATCTCCTCGATCTCAGCGTCGTCCGGCGTCACGTCGGCGATTCCGAACAGGAACTGGCGCTCATCAATCTCGATGCGCAGGTTGCGTTCGATCGGCGGCAGTGGTTTGGATACCCGGGTATTATAAATGTGCGGCTGCCGCTGCCGGCGTATTTCAAGGATATCGCGGAACCCCTTGGTGGTCAGCAGCGCCGCCTTGGCCAGTCTGCCTTGGACGAGCGCATTGGTGGCCACCGTCATGCCGTGCGCGAAGTAGCCGACTTCCGACGGCTCGACACCTGCGAGCGCAAGAATCTCCCGCGTTCCTTCGCGCACCGCGTTTGCGGGTGTCTTTGGCGTCGACGCAATCTTGTGTCGGAACGTGCGGCCGGAGCGCACGTCGACCAGTTCGATGTCGGTATGCGTGCCGCCGACATCGATCGCCAGAAGATACGGCGCCACGATCCCTGTCTTACTTTCGGATTCCATTCATCGTCTCTCGGTCATGTGTGTCATACTAGGCCGCACCGCCACGCCTCGCCTTGGTTGCGGAGACGTCGACCCGGCCGTCGACGATCGAGACGCCGTAGTCCTCTGCCGCACCTTCGATGGTGACCTTGCCGGATCGAACGTCGGCGAGAACGGCCTCGGGGTCGCGTTTGAACGGAACCCCATACCCTCCGCCCGACGGCGTGATCACCAGAATGGACTGGCCCGAGGTCATCGGCAGATCCGAGAATGAGCTTCCAAGCCGCCGTTCCCGATCACTGCCTGGTGACAGGACAAAGTCGCCGACCTTACCTTCGTCGCCACCGAACAGCCCGAAAGCGGGCACGGTCTGGCGCAGTCCCCGGCCGGATACGCGGGCATCGTCGGCAAGGATGGCGATTTCCCGCCGCGTCGAGAGGCCGCCGCGCCATTCCCCGGCGCCGCCTGAATCCGCTATCAGTTCGTAACGCAGCACCGCGAGTGGATACTCCTGCTCAAGTGATTCGATTGGCAGGTTTGCTGAGCCCGACACGTGGACACGAACCGCATCACGGCCGTCGAGGCCATCAAGAGCGCCGGCCGCCCCGGCAAATGTTTCGTAGTCGACGAAGTACTCGCCGGTACGCGGATCGCGGCCGCTCAGAATAACACCGTGGTACGGCCCGCATCCGGCCATGACGCGGCTTGTGTCCGCTTTGGCCCAAGCCGCGAAGATCAGATCGCCAAGCAGGTTGCCGGTCGCCGCCCGGTCGCCGACAGCCGCCGGCGGCACGGCGTTTAGCAACGTTCCCTCCGGCGCAATGACCTTGACGCACCGGAAGGCGCCGGCGTTGACCGGCAAGTCCGGCTCAAGCAATGCCTTGATACCATAGTAGACACCGGCCAACGTCGCATTGAGCGGCATATTCCGCGCTCCCTGAACTTGGGGGCTCGTCCCCGTGAAGTCGAACACGATATGTTCTTCGCCTATGGTGAGTTTCAGCTTCATCGGCACATCCCGGCTTTCGACGCCGTCGTTGTCGAGTACCTGCTCGCTTTCGTAGACGCCTTTCGGGATTCGTTTGAGTGCTTCGAGTGTCCGCGCTTCGGCATGGTCAAGGATCGCGGCCAACGCCACCCCCACCCGAGCCCGACCGAACTTCGCGTAGATCTCCTTCACGCGCTGCACCCCGACATGGTTGGAGGCGATCTGCGCCTTGATATCGCCGTCGCGCTCGCGCGGTGTCCGCGAATTGAGTTTCAGAAAGTCGAGGATGTCGCGTTGCAGGTCGCCGGCCTTGACCAGACGGACGACGGGAATTCGCAAACCTTCCTGGAAGATGCTCCGGCAATCCGCGCTCTCGCTCCCGGGGACTTGCCCGCCGATGTCCGAATGGTGTGCCAGATTGGCAACGAAGGCGACAGGCTCGCCATCAACCAGCACCGGCGCGATGATCGTTATGTCCGGAAGATGAGAACCGCCGCCGACATAAGGGTCGTTGGTCATGAAACAGTCGCCGTCGCGTAGTTCATCCAACGGGAACCGGGCACGCACATTCTCGACCACCCCCATGAGCGAGCTCAGGTGGATCGGCCCGATGGCCGAAAGCGCCAGGAGATTGCCTTCGACATCGAAAATGCCGACCGAGCAGTCCCGGCGTTCGCGGATGTTGGGGGAAAACGACGAACGGACCAACGTCGCGAACATCTCTTCGCTTGCGGCTATGAACCGGCGGCCGATCACCTCGACCGTAATCGTGTCCAGATCGTTGTCGGGTGCGTTAGCCATGTTTCAACCTCTATACGCTTCTGCAGGGCGGCAATTGCCGCAACTCAGGATCCATTGCGATGAGCTCTTCAACTCCCTTGCTGATCCGCGGCGGCGCGGCGAGCGCAGCCAACGGCTCACGGATGTGGTTCTTGCCCGACGCCGTGCCGATGACGATGATCGTCTGCTCACGCACGGCGCGGGTATGTTCCGCGTTGCGTGGGTCGCGCAAAGCCGCGACCGGGATCGCCGAGGCGGGCTGCAGGAATAAGCCCTCCGTTGCGGCGATGAGGCGGGCCGCGTCGTAGGTCGCACTGTCGTCGGCGGTCAGTCCGACACCGCCTGTCTCGTTCATGATTGCAACCGATGCATCGCCTGCCGCCGGCATTGGATGGCCTAGACCGACAAGGGTCGTGCCGGCGCCCCGGCTCTGCTCGACCCGCCGCTTTTCACTCCACGCCTCATGGACCGGCGCACAACCCGACGGCTGGATCGCATCGATGGCCGGCATCCGGTCGATCCATCCGATCTCAAGCAGTTCGCGGAAGCCCTTATGCAAAGCCAGCACATTGGTGCAACCGGATGTCGGCACCATCACGCGATCAGGAACCTTCCACCCGAGATCCTCGACGATCTCGAATGCCAGTGTCTTCTTTCCCTCGATGCGAAAGAGATTGTACGGCTGCACAGCGTGGAAGAAACCGAACCGTTCGGCGAGTTCCCGGGCAATCGCCGAACCATTCAGCATGCCCCCTTCGACGACGAAAATCTTCTGCCCCATCACCAGCGTGTTGAGGCGCACGACGTCGGTTGTGTCGTCCCGAATCAAACCATAGAACTTGCGCCCGCCCCGTGTGGAATAGGCAGCCAGCGAGCATGCCAGATTCCCCGAAGACGCAACAACGATGGATTTGTGCCCTAGCTCCACACACTTACTGACTGTGACACTTGAACCACGGTCCTTGAACGATCCGGTCGGATTGCGGCTTTCATCCTTGATATAGAGCTGTTTCACGCCGAGTTCGGCACCGAGTCGGTCGGCGGGCAACAGAGGCGTCGCCCCTTCCCCCATACTTACCAGATGGGTGGGATCGAGAAGTGGCAGCAGGAAGCTCCATCGCCATTGCGAGCGGCCCGGTCGTGGTTGGTCACGATCGATGCCTCGGGTAATGGCGGGAAGATCGTAAATCGCTTCCAGATTACCGCCGTCGATGGGCGATACAAGATGGCGCAGTTCGGACGGGAAAGTATCCCCAGCGGCATCTCCGACAGCCCGATATCCTAGAAATCGGGATTCCTGAAAATTTCCGTATGCGCAATTGAACATAAAAGAAACCTCGCGCTACCCTGGAATATGCCCAGAAGTGGGCGAAGCCGCGCATTTCAGGCATTATACCCTTGTATATTCAAATAGGATATTTATTTCGTATAAGAAATTTCTTTTCTAATTACAATGCCGCCCGGCACCTGTTTTATCGGCCGACCGTCGACGCGTATGACGTCAGCTCGTCGAATAGCGCCCCGGGAATGGAAATCCCGTCCCGGATTGTCCGCTCCCTGACACGCCAGCGCCTTTCCGACGGCAACCGGGCGCCTTGTTGCTCATGGATGCGGGCGAAAAGTGCCTCGGCATGAGCGTCCTGTGCATCACGGTCGGTTGTTCCCGCGCATTGAGCAGGATCGATCGCGATCAGCAGTTCGCCGCCGCACGGCGCCTTCGTGCTCGGGTCACGTTCGATGACCTCGTAGCTGAACAAGTCGCCGATAAGGGCGCCGGCCAAGAGCTCGATCATCAGTGCAATGGACGAGCCCTTGTGCCCACCGAAGGGCAGTAAAGCGCCCTGCAACGCGGCAGCCGGATCGGTGGTGGAGTGTCCGTCCGGACCAATAGCCCAACCTTCCGGAATACTTTTTCCATCTCGTTCATGGAGCATTACGTCACCCTTGGCGATAACGCTTGAAGCCTGGTCGAATACCAGAGGCGGCGCCTCATTCCTCGGCCATGCAAAGGCCATCGGATTGGTCCCGAACAAAGCCTTGGTACCGCCCGCCGGGGCGAAGGCCGGCAACGAGTTCGTAAACACAAAACCAACCAGCCCGGCATTCGCGACCGCCTCCGCCTCGGGCCACAATCCGGCAATATGGTACGAGTTGTTTATGGCCAGTATGGCAACGCCCTGGGATCGTGCGGTGTCGATCAGCGGCGGGAGACCGCATTTGAGGGCGTAAGGTGCAAAACCGAAGCCTGCGTCGACCCTCAATACGCCAGGCGCCAATCGGGTGAGAACCGGTTCTGCATCCGCAACGATGTAGCGATTGGACAGCGCCCGAATATAGAACGGAATACGAAACAAACCGTGAGATACGCATTCGTCGCGCTCGGCATGTGTCACGGTCTCGGCGATTGCAGTTGCCTGCGGCTCCGAAACGCCTTGTGCCGTCAAGGCGTCCAACGCGAGCGCGTAGCACTTGTCCAACGTCAATGTGACCGTACTCATAGCCTTATCCCTTCCTCTTATCGAACGCTCCTTATGCGCCGACCCTGTATCGTTCTACTACCTCTTCATTCAGTTCGATCCCCAGTCCCGGGCGGTCCGATATCGTCAGATATGTCGAGCCTGCGGGAATGGGGTCTTTCACGATATCCTCGACAAGAATGTCAGACGGCGAACCGTGCGCACCACCGGAAAGATTGGGGCAAATGGCGATAAAAGCATGCGCGGCCGCCATTCCCACGCCTGAAGGCGCGGACGTCCCCGGCACGATCTGCATGCCGGCCGCCTCGGCAATCACAAGCAGCTTGCGCGCGGTCGTCAGCCCACCCTTGATCGTCGGCTTGATATGAACCGCATCGGCGGCACCTGCCGCGATCAAGCGCATCAGGTCGTATTCGTCATCGACCGGCTCGTCTGCAACGATAGTAACGCCGACTGCATTCCTTACCCGGGCGAGGCCGTCCAGGTCCCAGTATTTCGCAGGCTGCTCGATCCATTGCACCCCATAAGTTTCCATCTCGCGAATCAACCGAATCGCCGTCTTGGTCTCGTAGAAGCCGTTGAAATCGATCTTGATCGGAATTTCCGTCCCGATCGCTTCGCGGACCAGACGGAGGCGTTCGACATCCCTGGACGGATCGGCAGCATCGCCGGCCTTGAACTCCAATTGCCGATACCCGTGTTCAGCCGCCTGCGCTGCCTTGGCCGCCATCTTCTCTGGTTCATCGATGGAAATGCCGTAGCCGACACCCTCCACGACATATCCATCCTGAACCTTGCCACCGAGCAACTCATACGCCGGCACACCCAGGGTCTTGCCGATCAGATCGTAAAGCGCGTTGTCGATCGCCGCCTTGACCCGCATGAAACCGACGACCGCGCCATTCATCGCGCACCATACGGCGTTGATATTGCTCGCGTCGAGACCCCCGATAGACGGGATCAATTGCTCCTTGAGCACGGACACGATACCTGCCTGGGTTTCGCATCCGATCCGCTCGAAGCTCGGATAACACTCGACCTCGCCCAGACCGCTGATGCCGTTGTCCCCGTGAATTCGGACGAGAACATGATCAAAATGGCTGAATGTTCCATGTGACTCCACCAGCGGTTCTTTCACCGGCAGGCTCAGTGGAATAACGTCGACACGGTCTATTTTCATCACTCGTTCTCCGTCGGCGTTCATAAGTTATTGCGCCAGGCACCGAATCCCGCGGATCAGGCGGTACCCTTCGGGGCCCCTCTCATGCCGATCGGCAGGTCGATACCCAACCCCATTTCCTCTGCGCGACGCAGTATCTCAATGGCAAACGCAAGGTCTTCCAACGCAATGCCAAGGTTCAGGCCAAGAATCTTCTGGCTATCGGACACCCTTTTACCTTTACCGGACGCAATCAAGTCGGCCAGCGTCGTATCGAACCGGGGAACACCCAGAAACTTCTGGTTCGTGCGCTGCTCCTCTTCGATCTGCCCGATATCGTCGGTCAGTATAATATCCATGTCGGCAATCAGTTCGTCGGTGACGTAGCCGTCGTAATCGATGGTCACAACGAGGCATCCTTCATTGATCCAGTCGGGCAGGATCGTCGGTGTGCGGACGACCTCGATCGGCCCGCCGGTTATCAGAATATCGGAGGCGAGGCAGACCTCCTTGGCGCTCGCAGCGCCCGTTATTTTGATCTTGTACCTGGCGCTCATATCCTCGATGAAACGTGCCTGTGTTTTCTGGTTCACATCGAAGCAGAAGCACTCCTCGAGATCCGGGCGGACGTCGGTGATCGCTTCCATATGTTTACGCCCCTGCAGGCCGCAGCCGAGTATGCCGAGCCGTTTCGCATCGGCACGGGCCTGGTATTTCACCACAAGCGCCGATGCCGCTGCGGTCCGCTGCGACGTGATCCACTCCGCATCGATGACGGCACGCACCTGGCCGGTCTTGTCCTCGGTGAGCGTGTATAGCCCCTGGATATAGGGAAGCCCCCGCGGCGGATTTTCCGGGTCTCCGCTTTGCCATTTACATCCGCCGAAGCCGAGTTCCGAGCTCGCGCTCGACATCGCACTGTAGAACCGGTCGCCATCGCGATAGAAAAACACCTTGGGCGGCATGATCGTCTTGCCGGCCGCCTTTACTCTGAACGCCTCTTCGAGAATTTCGACGATATCGCCCATGCTGAACCCGAGTTTGTCGAGCTCTGCCGCGTGTATGTACTTGAACGTGGTATGAATCACTGTTTGATCTCCATCTTGCTAAAGAGGGCGAAAGGCCCTTTGAATATTCATGCGATCCCCTGGCGAGGGAGCGTCGGCAGCGGTCTCATTAATTTTACCCTGAGCGGCATGTTTCAGTAGTTGACGACGACATTTGAAAGCTGTCCTCCGGCGATCCAGCCATCAAGCTCGCCGCAGAATCGTTCCGTCATGCGGCGATCCCAGCCTGTAACGAAGGATGCGCTATGAGGCGATACAAGCACCTGCTCGAATTCCCAGAGCGGGTGCGCGGGGGGGAGCGGCTCGGTCGAGAATACATCGAGTGCAGCGCCGCGGATCTGCCGTGATTCAAGCGCCTCCAGCAACGCCGTTTCCTCTATCACGTCACCTCGTGAAACATTGATAATCACCACATCATTCCTCATCGCCGCGAAAGCGTCCCGATCGAACAAATGCCGCGTATCTTCCGTAAGCGGCACGGTAATCGCGATATAATCCGCCTGCGAAAGAAATTCGGGGAGATTGTCCGGGCCGCCGATTTCGCCGATACGATCGTCGTATCCGGGCTTCGAGCGTATCGCCTTCACGCTCATGCCGATCGCCATGGCCATATCCGCAAGCGCTTTCCCTGTCGCTCCCAGACCGACGACGAGCAGGGTCGCGTCGGCGATCGTCCGAAGGCACTCAGGCTGCCATTCATGGCGCGACTGGTTGCTTCGAAAATTCGCGAACGCGCACGCGAAGTAGTAGATGGCCCCCATGCAGTACTGCGCCATTACGTGGGCGAATGTGCCCGGCATGTTCGTAACTGTTACTTTGTCAGGATTCCACGGAGCGAGATGGTCGATACCGACACCGCCGACGGCTATCCATTTCAGTGTCGCCGACGAGAGGAGCACGTCCCGTGGAAACGGCAACAGCCGGTCCGTCTTCACGGAAAAGGCGACGTCGGGCCGGAATTCGTCCAGGACCGACGCCAGGCTGTTATTGTCCGAGCAGGTCGCCAACGGCACATCCGGGAATCGTTCGTGGATAATCTCCGACACGGATTCCGCATCGGCATAATGCAAGAGAACCCTCGGCGAACGCGTCCCGGTCAATTTCGGTTCCTTTTGCCGCGCGCCGGTGCTCGAAACATCCCGGTCATTGTCATGTCGCATACGCCGGGTCGGTCTGGTCAAGCTCGCGGCGCAATGCCGGCCATTCGTGATATCCGGCCTTTTCTTCGATGTACTGCAACCGGGCCTTTCTGCAAATTTCCGGAGAAGGAATTTCAAACTCTTGCCCGGTGGCAAGAACATCGGCCTGCAACGCGCATGCCCATTCAAGCTGGAACATCCGCCAGTATGCTTCACCGACGGTTGCGCCGACCGTCAACAAACCATGGTTGCGCAAAATCATCTGATTGCAATTTCCCAGGTTTGCCGCGAGCCGCTCCTGCTCGTTCACGTCGTCCGCTATTCCCTCGTAAGCGTGATAGGCGATATCCTCATAGAACAACATCGCTTCCTGACAGAGCGGCAGAAGCCCACATTTCAATGCACCGACGACCTGCCCGCCGCGCGTATGCGTATGCATCGAACACAGAATGTCCGGCCGCGCTTCGTGCACGGCGCCGTGTATGACATAACCGGAGAAATTCAGTTCATCTGGATCGCCGTCCACGGGCCTGCCCTGAGCGTCGATCTTCATAAGGTTTGAAGCCGTTATCTCATCCCATCTATATCCCAGACGATTGATCAACAGCCCGTCTTCGCCCGGCACTCTGGCCGTTATATGGTTCCAGACGACTTTCCCCATCCTGTTCCTGGCCGCGATTCGGTAACACGCCGCCAGATCGACCCGCACTTGCCATTCTTCATGGGAACACCCTATGGGATTACTGCGAAGTTTCACCGTCATGCTACTCACCCCTTATCCGGCACCGTTTGTCCGGCACTGCAAATCCTAAGCAATTAAGCAATAAAGCCCGGGGTCTCTTTTCCATAGAGAAAGGCTCGTAAAGTCCGGGCGGGGCACTGGACTGAATCAACCGAAGGACACCCCCGAGTGCCGAACACACATCACTACACTCAAAAAATTATACAAATGTATATGTTTTGCCGTCAAAATATTTTCTCCCCGCATGGTGCTGCCTGCGGAAGCGATCAAGCGCCCCAATCAGGCAGTCATGGTGCTCAGCGCGACGAGGCGACAGCCCTGAGTATGTTTGCCGCCTGCTTCGTTTGATCGGCATTCACGCCGAGATGTGTAACGGCGCGCATGCGCCGGCCGGTCTCGGCGCCGATCCGCACACCGTCCGCCATCAGTAATTCCGCGATGCGGGGGGCCTCCAGACCCGTTCCGGCGACATCGAAAAAAACGATATTCGTTTCGACTTCGGGATTTTCAACTCGGATACCCGGGATCGAGGAAATTTCCTCCGCGAACGTCCGGGCATTACGGTGGTCGTCCGCCAGCCGATCAACGTTGTTCTTCAGCGCATACAGACCTGCTGCGGCGAGCACGCCCGATTGACGCATTGCGCCACCCAGACGGTGTTTCCAGCGCCAGGCACTTTCAATGAACGACTTTGAGCCGGCGAGCACGCTGCCGACCGGAGCGCCCAAACCTTTCGAAAGATCAATCCACACGCTGTCAAAGTTCTGTGTAAAGATCCGTACCGGCAATCCGCTTGCGACCGCGGCGTTGAGAAGCCGAGCCCCGTCCATATGCAAGGCCAGCCCCAAGCCACGCGCGGCATCTGACAAACCAACTAAATGATCCGCCGGCCAAATGGCACCACCGCCACGATTGGTCGTCTGCTCTATATGAACCAGGCGCGTTCTTGGAGCGCGCAGGCGTTCTTTTCTTACCCGTTCTGCCATCTGCTCAACGGAAAAGATTCCCCGTTCCGCCGGGATACACGACAGCGACAGGCCACCAACAACGGCTAGCCCTGCACCTTCCGAATTAACGATGTGGGAATCTGCGGCACACAGTATTTCATCTCCGGGTCCGCAGTGGGTCAAACCGGCGATGAGGTTCGCCATAATTCCGGAAGGAAGCAGGACCGCGGCCTCCATGCCAAGCAGATCGGCGCAATAGTCGCACAGTTCCCGGGTTGTCGGATCTTCACCTTTCTGCTCGTCACCAACCGCCGCGGAAGCCATGGCTTCACGCATTCCGTCGCTTGGCCGGGTTGCGGTATCGCTTCCAAGGTCGATCAGCGCCTGCGGGGTCATCCGTTCCCGCATCTTTCAATGCCGCGTTGAGCTTTACTCATTCTAGGCACTCCGAGAGCACATCGAGCACGCTGCGTTGATCTGAAACGGGCACGTTTTCCGACGAATAGTCCGCCTCTTCGATCAGTAATTCGGATACAATCCGTTCATCAAGGACGACCCCTATCCCCGGTGCCGAAGGCACCGGCAGCTTGCCGTCCGTCACGCGGGACTCCCCGGCCTGGGTGATATCCACGCCCTGCAGATAGATGATCGTGTCCATTCCCGACGTAAGATCCGGGACCGTCGATGCGAGTTGGAGCATTGCCGAAGTCGTGATCCCCAAATCGAAGTAGCAATGCATGAAAACGTCGCGCTCTCCGCGGCGGCAGACATCAACCGCTGCCCGCGCGTTCCCTAATCCCGCCCAATGAAATGCGTCGACCCCGACCACATCAACTGCCTCAAGGCCTCCCCGCAGATCAATATCTTCGAAACTGATCACGCACATGTTCGTTGCCAATCTGGCATTGACCTTCTGGCGCAGGGCCGTCATCCCCGGGATGGTAGCCGTGGGATCCTCGAACCATTGCAGGGCCAGGCCTTCGAGACGGTTGCAGAGTTCAACCGCGTCCTCGGCGGAATAGGCGCCGTTGGGATCCAGTCTGAGATTGAAACCGGAGGGCAGTGCTTCCCTGAGCATCGTCATCACTCGGGAGTCCCATTCGATGCTTCGGCCGATGCTTTTCAGCTTCAATGCATGGTAGCCATATTCCTCGATCTGCTCCAACGCGTGCTCCACGACACGCGCCGTGTTGTCGATATCGGAGAAAAATGCCTTCAGTTCATGATCTTCCACCGTGCAGGGGAACGGCCCAGCGGAAAGCTCGCAAACCATGTCTACTTCAGTTCGGCAAGGCCGACCGAGAAGCTCGCCGACAGATTTCCCCTGTTCCTGGCCGATCAGGTCCCACATCGCCATTTCGAAACCACCCGCGGCGATCCTCTCCGGCACCGCTCTCTCTCTGAACAGTACGCCGGGGTATGTGCCATCCGCTAAACTACACGCTGGAATCCGGTGACCGACGGCAATGGCGGAAATCCGCTTTAGCTCCTCCATCACGGGAGGACGACCTGGGGCCTCCCCAATACCAACGAGCCCGTTGTCCGCGTACAAACGCACAATCACTTTCTCGTAGTCGCGCAACACGTGCCGCGAACCGATATACGCATACTTGATCGGCACACGTATTCTCGATATGTGGACTCTCTCTATGCGCAAGTCACGCCCCCAAGTTCACAGGTCGAAGGTCAATGTGTGAGAATCTGGTTCAGAAATCTCTTCGTACTCTCGGACTTGGGATTGGTGAAGAACTCGACCGGCGGCGCTTCTTCGATGACCATCCCGTCCTCCATATAAACGACCTTGTCGGCAACTTGACGCGCAAAGGCCATTTCGTGCGTCACCACGACCATTGTCATCCCGTCCTCAGCAAGTTGCACCATGACATCCAGAACCTCCTTGATCATCTCGGGGTCAAGGGCCGACGTGGGTTCGTCAAACAACATGATCTTCGGCGACATGCACAGGGAACGCGCAATCGCAACACGCTGCTGCTGACCACCGGAAAGCTGACTCGGATATTTCAGCGCCTGCTCGGGTATCTTCACCCGCGTCAGATAATGCATGGCGATCTCTTCCGCCTCTTTACGCGGCATTTTCCGAACGTCGATCGGGCCGATGGTCAGGTTGTCGATGACGCGCAGATGCGGGAAAAGGTTGAATTGCTGGAACACCATCCCTACTTCGCTTCGTACCGTGGCGATATTCTTCAAACTGTCGTCTAGGACAATGCCGTCAACAATGATTTTACCTTCCTGGTAATCTTCGAGTCGATTTATGCAACGGATCATCGTCGACTTTCCGGAACCCGAAGGGCCGCACACGACAACGCGCTCACCCGCCTTGACGGAGAGTGAAACGTCCTTCAATGCCTGAAAATCCTCGTACCACTTATTGACCTTCTCCAGGATAATGATCGGGTCGGCCGTGACGTCAGGTCCTTGATTACTCACGATTTACTCCATTCAGCAGACGAATCAGTCGCGCTTGCCAAAGCTGAAACGTTTTTCCAGAAGTTGGCTGTACTTAGACATCGCATAGGTGAACAAGAAATAGATTAAGGCAACGAAAATGAACCCTTCGGTGAAGTAACGTCGCCATTCCGGATCCGCCAACGCCGCCTGGGTCGCTGTGAACAAGTCGAACAACCCCACGACGATCACGATAGTCGTGTCCTTGAAGCCTCCGATAACGCCATTCATCATCGACGGTATGGTCGTTCTGAACACCTGCGGCAGGATGATCTTGAACATCTTGCTCCGGTAAGAAAGACCCAGCGAGTCCGCTGCTTCGTACTGGCCTCGTGGGATGGCCTGCAACCCGCCCCTGAGGACCTCTGCCTGGAAACAGGCGAAAAACAGAACCAACCCGAATGTCACGCGAAATAGCTGGTCTACATCTACGCCTGGGGCAAGGAACAGGGGAAGGACGACCGCTGCGAAGAACAAAATCATCGGGATCGGAATGGTCCGAACGACCTCAATGATGAAGACGCAAACCGATTTGATCACCGGCATTTTGGATTGCCGCCCCAGCGCGAACAGCACCGCCAGCGGCATTCCCAAGAACATCAAAGACGTGAAGACAAAGAACGTCAGCGGCAATCCGCCCCATTTCGACGTCTGGACGAATGTGAGCCCGAAGACACCCCCCCACATCAAGAGCAGGGACGACGGAATAGCGACGATCCAAACCACAGCCAAAAGCTTGGGTTTCCAGAATGTGCGGGTACAGGTCATCACCCAGGCGAGGCCTGTAATGCCCATCGCCAAAGTTGGGCGCCAATGCTCCTCATAAGGATAGATGCCGAAGAACATCACCCGATATTTGGCAGGGATCACGGCCCAGCAGGCGCCGGCAATGTCTCTGCAGGCTTCTCCGCTATCGGCGAGCCAAGTCGCATTTAAGACACCCCATTCAATTGATGCAGGCACGATGAGGTACAAAAGATAAAGTACCAGGATAGTGAGGAAACTGCTCCAAGCCGAATCGAAGAAATTCACTTGAACCCAGTGTACATGGGGCGAGATCGGGCCGAGCTTCTTGATGAAAGGAAGCATATGCTTCCTGCTACGCGCCCTGATAAATGATGCTTCTCGATTCATTATCTGAATGCTGCCAGTTTGTTCAGAAAGTTCATAACGACCGAAACGAACAGACAAGTCCCAAGGTAGACGATCAGCATAATGAGTACCATTTCCACCGCCTGACCCGTTTGATTGATTGCCGTGGAGCCCAGACTAAACAGCTCGGGATAACCAATAGCGACCGCAAGAGAGCTATTTCGGATAGTAGACATATATTCCGTCGACATCGGTGGGATGATTACACGCAACGCCTGCGGCAATATGATCTTCCTGAATATCCGCCGCTCCCGGATTCCCAGCGCACGGGCTGCTTCAACCTGCCCCTGCGAAACAGATTCGATACCTGAACGAACGATCTCTCCGGCTTGCGCCGCATAGTGTAATGTAAGACCCGCGACAATCCCGACGAATTCCGGACTGATTTCCCCTCCTCCACTGATACCGAAACGCGCTTGCTTCGGCATATCGAGGTTGAATTGCGCACCAAGCGCGGCCCATACGCCCAGAGGAATCAAGATCAACACGACGACATTGGGAATTAATGTGGGGATTGGGTTGCCTGTCTTGTCACGGTAGCGCTCACTCAACCACATCATTAAGAAGAAAAGGACGACGCCAACGGCAAACGACATTCCGCCCCAGAAGACGCTCGGATCGGGGTGAACCAGGGGAAAGTTCATTCCCCGGTTTGAAAACATAATGCCGTCGAGGAACACCACTGCCTCTCGGGCGTGTGGCAACTGACGCATCATGGTCGACCAGAAGATGACCTGCAGGATCGTCGGTACGTTTCGGAAGACTTCCACGAATGCCGACGTCAACTCCGACACCAGCAAGTTCTTTGACAACCTGCATGCACCGATGAATACGCCCAGGAAGGTGATGAAGAAAATAGAGACAGCCGACACATGCAAGGTATTCAGGAACCCCACGAGCAGTGTCTTCCAATACGGCTCGTCGGAACTATGGCTTATCAAGGCCTCGCCGATGTCCCAACCTGTTGGCTTGGTCAAGAACCCGAAACCGGAAGCGATCCCTTGCCGGGCAAGGTTTTCGGCAACGTTGTATCCAAAGTATACAATTGCGCCGACCATCAACACGATGGCAAGGAACTGAATCACAGCCGAACGGAAAGATTCTCTATGAAAAAGATCACTTCTGCGTAAGTTATGTTTCACAGGTTCTGCGCCACACCACACTCGTATTCAACTAACACAACTCCCCGGCACCATTGCCGGGGAGTTGTGATGTATTATAACTTGATCAGTTGAACGGTGGCGACCAAAGAAGACCGCCCTTGTTCCAAAGACGATTGTAGCCCCGGTCCAGCTTCAGCTTTGACTTGCTTCCAAGGTTCCGCTCGAAGACCTCTTCATAGTTGCCGATGTGTTTGATCACATCGTAAGCCCAACTGTCTCGAAGACCCAGTTTCTCGCCGACACCAGGCGTAACACCGAGTAAACGCTTGATTTTCGGATCTTCGCTCTTGAGCATGGCGTCAACGTTCTGGGAATTTACCCCAAGCTCTTCAGCTTCCACCAACGCAAATGTCGTCCAGTTGACGATGTCGAACCATTCGATGTCGCCCTGCCTAACAACCGGTGCAAGCGGTTCTTTTTCGAGAATCTCAGGCAGGATCACATGATCTTCAGGGTTCTTCGCTTGATAAGCGCGGATGATTGCGCTCCCGGGCGTAAACCCGACAATCGCATCGCAACGGCCGCCCAAATAGGACTCCTCGATCTCTTTGAGGCTTTCAATGACGATCGGGCGATAGCTCATCTTGTTGGCATTAAAGAAATCGGCCACGACCTTTTCCTGCGTAGAACCCGGGGACACGCACACGGCAGCGCCGTCAAGTTCCATCGCGCTTTTCACGTTCAGCTTTTTATTGACCATAAACGTGATGCCCGTGAAATAGTTTATGGATGCAAACTGCAAACCAACAGTCGTGTCACGGGTAAGAGTCCAAGTCGTCACGCGGCTGAGGACATCGATTTCGCCCGACTGCAAAGCAGGGAATCTCTGTTTCGAGCTATAGTGCGAGAGGTTGAGCTTCTCTGGATCCCCAAGGACAGCAGTTGCCACTGCGCGGCAATAGTCAACGTCCATACCTTCCCAGCGGCCTTGAGCATTAGGCGCCGAAAAACCGTAGCGCTCTCCAGTACCAACGCCACAATTCAACTTACCCCTCTCCATTGTAGATTTGAGTGTAGGGCTTTCTGCAAGCGTAGGAGCGCTCACAGCCAACAGTGCAACACCCAGCGTCGCGCCGAGTAATTTTGCTGACATACTCATGACAAAGTCTCCCTATCCAGTAACAGTTTGTTCAATTCGTTTCAAAAGGGCTATGGACTCTGTTCCTTTACTACATCGCCCATGCTCTTCCGGTGAATCGCGAACTTGTTTTCGATTTATCTTCATCTTGCAAATCACCAAACCAATCGCATCGAGAATCTTTCGCTTCATTCTCGCGTCAAAAACGTCACAAATCTCCGATAAATATCATCCGTCCTACTTCAAATTCTCAATCATTTAAGTATGCAATTGTATAATAAATCTAATATCAAACAAGTTGTAATAGATTTCACAATTCCCCCTTAAGGAATTATTGCGAAATGGTTGTCAGCCAGCCCCTGGTATCGTCCGAACGACCGAACACCAGATCAAAATAGACATCTTGCACCTTGCGTGTAACAGGTCCTGGCTTGCCCTTCCCGATGTCAGCGCCATCGACCATGTTGATCGGCGTAAGCTCCCACCCCGTACCGCAGAAAAATGCCTCTTCGGCTGCGAACATCTCACTTCGATCGACTTCGCGTTCCTGCACTTCGACACCCATGTCCTGGAGCAAGCAAATAACGGTATCACGCGTAATGCTCTCCAAAATATCCGATGTAACCGACGGAGTGATCGCACGGCCGTCGCGAATGATGAATAAGCACATGCCCTGCCCCTCGGACAATTTACCTCGGCTGTTGAGCATAATCGCCGCGTCGTATCCATCTACTTTTGCCTGGATGCCGGCGAACCGGGAATTGTTATAGTTAGCGTTCGCCTTGGCGCGCGCGGGCATTGCGCGGTCACTGATACGTTCCCACGAAGACACCTGCGCGGTACAACCGGCTTCAACACGTTTCGGCGTACCTCTCGGGATCGCTGTAATGAAGCTTCCGACCGGCCCCTGCGCGGAAGACTCCCCATAGCCATCGATATACACCGTCGGCCTGATGTGAACCGACGTTTGGAAATTATTCCGCTTCATCAGTTCGACGGTCGCTTCGCACATTTGATCCGCATCAACGATTTCGTTGAACCGCATGATCTTTTGCGACAGTTCCATTCGAAGCATGTGCTCGCGGAGACGGAACAGATGCATGTTCCCCTGCTCTTCGGACCAATACCCCCGGATACCCTCAAACACACCGGCGCCATACTTCGCAAGCGGTGAAAAAATATGAATCTTGGCATCGCCCCACGGAATAAACTCTCCGTTGAAATAGACGATCAACTTTTCGTATTCATTCGCCATATCACTTTACCTCGACCAGGGTTTCCGGCACATCGATCGTGTAGTTCAGACCAGAGCGTCCGCCATCGATGAAAATCGTCTCGCCGGTGATATATGCCGCATCGTCGCTGGCGAGAAACAGGACCACGTTGGCGACATCGCGCCCTTCGCCAAACCGCAAGAGCGGAATGCGCGACAGAATACTGCGTCTTTTTTCCGGATCGCTGAGAAGCGCTTCGCGGTTGAGATCAGTCACGATGGTGCCCGGGCCGACCGCATTCACGCGAATTCCATGAGGCGCCAATGACAGTGCCATCGCATTGGTCAATGTCGACACCCCGCCTTTCGACGCCGCGTAAGGTGAAATTCCGGGCATCGTCATCCGGACGCTGGATGAGGAATTGTTGACGATCGCACCTTGGCCACGCTCGACCATATGCTTGCCGACCTTCTGTCCCACGTTGTACATCGACTTGAGGTTGGTCTCGATGACGGCATCGAAGTCTTCCTCGCTCATTTCCAGGAACTCACCTCGGCGCGTAATCCCGGCGTTCGAGAACAGCACGTCGATATGGCCGAACTCTGCGATGATCTTGTCGACGGTCGCATCGACCTCGGCCTTTTTGCCGACGTCACACTTATAGAATGAAGTCTTCACGCCATATTTCTTGGATATCTCATCTGCCGTTTTCGCGCCGACATCCTCAAGGACGTCGATGATCGCGACATTCGCGCCTTCCTCGGCAAAGCGCTCCGCGCAGGCTCTTCCAATTGAACGGGCACCGCCCGTGACGAGAAGATTCTTGTTTTTCATCCGCATGGTATTTCCTCACAATTCTCTTAGTGCATTGAATTGATCCACGTAGCAGGAGCCATCTATGCGCGCGCCGATAACGGTCGTCCGACCGCTGGCAACGGCACTTGTCAATGCATCTCCCAACTGGTGTTCCGTCTCGACGAAGACACCGTCGGCGCCGAACCCCTGCGCCAACTTGACCCAGTCGATACCGCCTATCCCGACGCCGAAACGCGGAATCCCCTTGATCTCCTGCTTGACCCTGATAAGGGCGATTTCCTGGTCATCGAAAACGACGACGACGATCGGAAGGTTCTCACGCACGGAAGTCTGCAACTCGGCCACGGCCATCATGAACCCGCCATCACCCGCGAACGCGACGACCGGCCTGTCCGGATGCGCGAGACGAGCGCCAAGAGCCCCCGGAATCGCATACCCCATCGAGCCAAGGCCGTTCGAGGTCAGAAACTCGCGCGGCCCATAGGACTGCCACTTCTGCACCACCAAAAGGCGGCTGGCGCCGGCATCGCAAGTTGCAATCGTGTCTCGCGGCAACACCTGACGGGCCACCTCCATCGCACGTTGCGGCGAGAGACCTTGCGTCGGGACATTCAGGGCATTGCTCACGTCCTGGCGAAATTTGGCTGCCGATTTATGCCCCCATCCGGTTCCTCCCGGCACATAGTCACGCAGACAACGCATCAATTCCTTGATATCTCCCATCACCTCGAGGTCGAACGGTACGAGGGCGTCGAGACTCGGGACATTGGCTAGCGACAACACGGGAATCTTGTACGGCCACGCCTTCGGCTGCAGTTCGACGCCATCGACACCAATGCAGATGATGAGGTCGGCCTGGTTGACGAGTTCCCGCTCGATCAGACCGCCGATGATGCAGCCCGCGCGCAATTCGTGATCTTCGGGTATCGCCCCCTTGACTTTCGATGTCGTGAGCACCGGCGCGCCGAGATGCTCGGCAAACGAGACCAGTTCGGACGACGCCCCATCCCAGAACACGCCCAGACCGGCGAGGATGATGGGCTTCCTCGCATTTTCGATCATCTTTATCGGGCCGGATAAGGCGGCCTTACTCGGCTCCGGGACCAGACGGTCCGGGTACACCGGACTTACATCCTTGGCATCGCCAGCGTCCGCCAGAGTCTCGCTGGACATGACGTCTATATGCACCGGCCCCGGCGCACTCTGCTTAGCAATTCTCAGGGCCTTGCGAATCTGGACCCGGGCCGACTTTGCATGAAGAGTGGTCTGCCACTTCGTTATCGGTGAGAATATCTGCCGATGATCGATAACCTGACGCAGTCCCGTTTCATACGTGGGACCCGGATACTGGTCGGTCAGGGCGATCAACGGCGCACGGTCGAGCCAAGCATGGGCGACGCCGTTGACCATGTTGGCGGCGCCTGGTCCACGTGTCGACGTGCAGACACCGGGGCTACCGGTGATCTCTCCCCACGTCGAGGCGAGCATCGCACCGGCCACTTCCTGTTTCATCAGAATGTAGCGCTTCTCCCGCCGGCGCAATTCATCCATGAGCTCGACGGTCTCGCCGCCGGGGTGCCCTACGACGAACGGCGTGCCGCTCTCCAGAAATGCATCAACAAGAATTTCGACGGTCGTGGCCATTCAAGTTTCCAATCGTTCTTGGTTACTTATCGTAATGAATATCGATGATCAGGTTTAAGTACTCATCGACACGCAGGGTCGTGTCCGGTCCGGCCACGACCGTGGACTCTCGCTCCTCGATCACTGCCGGCCCTTTGATTTCCGTACCCGGCGATAGCCCGTATCGGCTATAGACATTGCACGGGATATATCCGGTCTCAGGGAAGTAGGCATCTCGAACGCCCTTCAAGGCGTTGTCTTTGTCGATCTGTTGTCCATCGAAGTTCAGATCAATGTGCGGGGTGGGGCCCGATGCGGTAAGGCGCCAGGTGATTGTCTCCACCGGCACATCCGAAATCCGGCGCCCGAACAGTTCGTCATACCGTTCCAAAAAGCGCTCATGCAGGATGTCCGCAAATGTTCCGTCGAACTGGCCATCTGGCAACGGCACGTCGATCTCGAATCCCTGGCCGACATACCGCATTTCGACACGCTTTCTGATGGTAATATTATCCGCGTCGGCTCCGGCGTCGATCAGTGCAGCGACCGCGTCTTTTTGCATCGTTTCATAGAAAGCGTTGACGGCATCCGGATCGAGATCTTTCACTGGCCGCACGTAACTGGTGACGCGATCCGTCGCCGGCGCTGCGATCAGGAAGCCGAGAGCGGACGAGACGCCCGCACCTAGCGGACAGATGATGCGGCCGAGTTTCAGTTGCTTGGCAAGGCCGTACGCATGAACCGGCCCCGCGCCACCGGTGGCGATCAGCGTATACCGCCGTGGATCACGGCCCTTCTCGGCTATATATCGGCGCGTCGCCGCAGCCATGTTGCTGTTTACAATCGCGTGAATGCCGGAGGCCGCTTCGATAACCGAGAGTCCGGTTTGCTGCGACAGTTTCTTGTCGATCGCCGTTCTCACGAGATCCATCTCGAGCGGCATTTCGCCGCCAAGAAAGTAATCCGGGGAAAGATAGCCCAGAAGCAGATCGGCATCCGTAACCGTCGGCTCCTCTCCACCCTGACCGTAACATACCGGACCGGGCTCCGACCCAGCACTCGCCGGTCCGACCTTCATCAGCCCCATTGCATCAATGTACGCGATCGAACCGCCGCCGGCGCCAATTTCGATCAGGTCGATCACCGGCACTTTCAACGGCAATCCCGAGCCGTGGCAGAACCGCTTCACCCGGCCCGCCTCGAATGAATTAGAATGCTCCGGTTCGCCATTCTCGATCAGGCACATCTTAGCTGTGGTGCCCCCCATGTCGAAGGCAATCACCGATTTCGATGATGTCAGCTTGCCGTAATAGGCTCCCGATATCGCCCCCGCCGCCGGCCCGGATTCGATCATCTGAATAGGTGTTTCCTGGGCAACGTCCAGCGACGCAATGCCCCCGCCGGACAACATCACGTTCAGCGGCCCCTGCAGCCCCATGCCGACCAGTTTCTGTCTGAGGTCCGTAATGTAGCGGCGCATCAGCGGAAGCACGTACGCGTTAGCGGCAACCGTGCTGGCGCGCTCGTACTCTCGAATTTCCGGTGCAACCACAGTCGAGGCGGTGATCGGAATATCGGGAAATTCATGATTCAGCAGTTCCACTGCTCGCGTCTCGTGCGCTGGATTTAGATATGAATTGATGAAACAGACACCGATGGCATCGACTCCCTGATCGGCGAGTTTCCTGCCCGCGGCGGAAAGTTCCACCTCGTCCAGCGCCTTCAGAACCACGCCGGCGGAATCGATCCGTTCGTCCACCGTGAGGCGCCGCTCACGCGATACCAGCGGCTCCGGCTTTTCGATGAACAGATCGTAGAGATCGTAGCGCATCTCATGCCCTACTTCGAGGACGTCTCGGAAGCCTCGGGTCGTTATCAGTCCAACCTTCGCACCCTTGCGCTCGATGATCGTATTCGTAACCAGTGTTGTGCCGTGCACAATACCCGACAGTTCATCGATGCCTATACCTGCTTTCTCGGCGATGCTCTCAACGCCCTCACAAATCGCGATGCTCGGATCCGAAGCGCTCGTCAATTGCTTGCCGGTGAAAATCATACGCCGTTCTTCGTCCACAAGAACGAAGTCCGTGAATGTGCCTCCAACATCGACACCTACTCTCTTGCGGTTAGCCATACCGGTCTTACTCAATTCTTGTAGTTGTAATGTTTCTTGGCGGCTTCCGGAGACACATAGCCTTTCCGAATGTCGTCTTCGATCGCCTCGCGGGCTCTTTCTCCAGGATCGCCGAAGCCACCGCCACCGGGAAAGTGAAGCCAGATTTTTTCGCCGGGCTGCAGCACCGTACGGGCTTTCTGGTGCGGCCTCGTACCATCGCTCAACTCAACGACAGTCTTGGAGCCGTCCATGCCGCCGGCGATGCCGCGCGGCGGATACTTGTGCCGGTCCGACATCAGCGAGAACCTGATCGGTTCATCGCAACGGACCTCGACCTCGATATCCTGACCCAATCCGCCCCGGAACTTGCCGGGTCCGCCGGAATCAATGGCAAGCTCCTTGCGCCATACCAGGATCGGGGAAACGCTTTCCAGTGCCTCGACGCTGCCGACACCCGTATTCGACGGGAAGGCCGTACATGCGTATCCATCCATCCGGCAATTGGCGCCCAGCCCGCCGGCCGCGAACAACGCCTGATTGAAGCTATTTCCTTTTCGGTCGACGCTGCCATAGACCGAACGAAGTGTCGGAGTGCTTCCCGATTCAGCGCAGACCTTATCCGGCGCGATCTGCTCCAGACACCTGTAGATAACACCGTACAGCAGGTGCCCCGTCAGTTGCCGGGCGGCCACCGGTGCCGGAAACCGCGGATTCAGGATCGATCCTTCCGGCGCCTTCACCTTCACCGGCTGAAAGGATCCTTCGTTTCTCGGGCTGTCCGGATCGAGCGCGCACTTGATAGGATACGTCGCGTAGGCATAGGTATACTTCATCACCGAATTGATGCCGCTCGCGACCTGGGGCGACGTTCCCTCGAAATCGATTTCCAAATCCGAACCATCAATCGTCAGGCGGCACTCGATGTGGGTTTCCCTTTCATCGACGCCGTCCGCGTCTAGCGATGCCGTCCAACTGCCGTTCGGAAGCGCCGCAATCGCCTCGCGCATCGCCGTTTCCGCTCGCCCCCGCAACGCTGCAGACAATTCGACCAGATCGGGCAGGCCCGTATCCTCGAGAAATTGCTCGAGGCCCTTCTGACAGATCCGCTGAGCCGCGACCTGCGCATAAATGTCACCGATCACCTGATCAGCAACGCGGACGTTCGAGCGGATGAACTGGCCGACCAGCCTGCTTTCCTTGCCTTCCTCGATGAACTTGCAGGGCATGATGCGGAGGCCCTCTTCATAAAGCTCGCGGCAATCGCAAGCCCATCCGGCACCGCCGATATCCGGCAGATGAGCAATAGAACCGGAGAATCCAACCAGCTTGCCGCGAAAGAAGATCGGCGACGCCATCGTGACATCCGGCAAATGCCCGGAGCCAATCCACGGGTCGTTCGTGATCATGCAATCGCCGGGCCGCCAGTCCTCGATGGGGATATACTCCAGCATCGCCTTCACCGTCCCCGGCACGACGCCGACGAATGACGGTATCCCGCCGGAGTTCTCGGCAAGGCAATTGCAGTCCGCATCCAGAAGGACGGTCGTAAAATCATTCGACTCGCGCACGAGAGTAGAGAATGCGGTGCGCACCAGCGCCGCGGCCGATTCATCCGCGATGGAGATTAACCGGGACCACATTATCTCGAGTGAGACCGGGTCGAATGTGGCAGCACCCTTTTTGGAAGACAATGGTTACCCCTCGCTGATCTGATTTCCGGACTTTGGTCGGTCGCGGGATTTATCGTTATACAATTGCATAAACATGTCAATGGCCACAAACCATGCCATCCTGCTCAACCGCGCTCTTTCGGATTGTGGACCGCATCGCCGGGCGGCAGGGCACCGTCCGTCAGATAGCTCTCCACATTACGGATGCCACGCGCGAGAATCTCGCGAAAGTTATCGATTGTCGCACCCGCGATATGCGGGCTGAGCACCACGTTGTCGATATCCAGCAACGGCGAACCGACCGGCGGTTCCACCGAGAACACGTCGACACCAGCGCCGAGAATAGTCCCGGCTCGCAAAGCCTCGGCCAGCGCTGCTTCGTCGACGACGCCACCCCTTGCGCAATTGACTAGGATAGCATCCTTCTTCATCAGCCCAAGTCGCCTTCGGTCGATCATACCCCGGGTTCCGTCATCCAACGGAACGTGCAGGGAAACGATATCGGATGTCGCAAGCAACTCATCCAATGCCATCGGCGTAACGGAGAGTTCATGCACCAGTGACTCCGGAGGTGCGACAGGGTCGCAATAAACGACATTGGCGCCAAACCCCAGCAGGAGCCGTGCCACAGCCCGGCCGACCTGGCCGAAACCGACCAATCCAACCTGGCGGCCGTGTATCTGCCGATGAGCACTTCTGGCTTCTTCCTTGAGCCATCCTCCGGATCGAGTGCTCGCGTCCATGGCTGGTAACCGCCTCAAAGTAGAGAGGATCAGCATCAATGTATGCTCGGCCACGGGCACGGCGTTGCCGCCGAAAACCCGGGCAACGGCGACATCATGTGCCGCACACGCAGCGCAGTCTATCTTGTCGGTTCCAACGCCGAGTTTCTGAACGAGTTTGAGATTTGGCGCGGCTTCCACCAGTGCGCCCGGCACCGAGGCGCCTATCAGGAGCAGCACATCGGCATGGGCGACTGCGCTATGATCTCCGCCTTGCACGGCGCCATTGTCAAACGTCACCACCCAATTGTCCGGCACAGAATCGCGTACACACTTCTCTATCCATGGATGTAACTGATCGAGAAAAGTGACATTAACTTTCTTCATCGTGCGCCAACCTCTCGTCATTTCCCGAACGCCCAATCGACGGCTATTGCCAGCGACGCAGATCAGTAGTATTCAATTGTATACTTTACATTCTAGAGACACAATTGCATGTCTGATGCTGTTTTCCCTTTCGTCGCGCATAGAGGGCATCTCGGCGCCGAAGGCAGGCTTGAAAGCTGCCAGACGCCGCCTGTGGCATCCCCGTCCGGCAATGATAATCGCTACAGCCATAACCGGAAGAAAGACTATCAAGGCGTCATGATTTTTATGCAATAAGGGTGTTTGATGGGAGAGGTAGAATGTCTGTTGCCATTGATGAGCCGGCCTCTTTGCCACACTGGTTCGCGGCTAAAACGCCGCCGGAACGCCCCGCCGTACCACTTAGCGAGAAACTGACGACCGATTGCGTTGTCATCGGCGCCGGAATCACAGGCTCCTCCACCGCCATCCATTTGCGCAAGATGGGCCGCCAAGTTGTTCAGCTCGAGCTGAATGAACCGGGATGGGGCGCTTCCGGACGGGCATTCGGAAATGTCGTCGCCGTTTCCAAGCACAGCGACACGCACATCCTGGATGTCTACGGACCTGAAAGAGGTGAACGACTGAACCAGGCGCTGGAAGACGGCCCGAAACTTGTACGAAATCTGATCGATGAACACGACATCGATGCGGATCTCGGCAACAACGACTGGCTGCTTGCGGCGCACACCCCGAAATACGCCGATATACTGCGGCGTAATGTGGAGCGCCTAGGCAAGCAGGGAAAGAATATCAGGCTATTGGAAGCCGATGAAACGGCCCGCCTTGTCGGCAGTGATTATTATAGCCTGAGCGTTCTCGACTCCCGTTCGTTCGGAATAAAACCGCTGGGATACGCACAAGGTCTCGCCCATGCCGCCGTTCGCATGGGCACGGCCCAATACTGGCAAACACCGGCAATGCGGATCGAAAAAGCGCAAGGGGCGAAGTGGCGGGTTACAACACCCGGCGGTGAGGTCGTCGCCGACATGGTGTTCATATGTACCAATGCCTATGGCGGTGATCTTTGGCCGGGCTTGAAGAAAACCTATATTCCGGTGCGTGGGTATTGTGCCGTCACGACCCCACTGTCGGAGAACCTGTTTGCCCAAATATTGCCGGAGCGGCATTTCGTCACTGATACACGCCACCTTTGGTCGGGAATCAGAAAGATTGACGGGTCTCGATTGCAACTCTCGACGGGCGGCCCCTCGATCAA
The DNA here is from genome assembly GCA_040218645.1 of Rhodospirillales bacterium. GTDB lineage: Bacteria > Pseudomonadota > Alphaproteobacteria > Rhodospirillales > Casp-alpha2 > UBA4479. Next base: position 6,992 of record JAVJQZ010000011.1, on the reverse strand, counting down.
TCGTAACGGTAACGCCGATCTTGCGGAAGCGACCAAGCGTCTGAAGGATGTCTACCCTTATTTCGGCGACGTCAGCTGGGAAGGCTCCTGGGGCGGCTGGGTTGCTATCACTGCCAATCAGCTACCCCGGATATTCCGCCTGGCAGACGGCGTATTCAGCGCTCTCGGTTATAGCGGCAGAGGCCTCTCATTCTCGACAATGCTTGGCGCCGAGCTCGCTCAGCTTGCCGCAAATCCCGATCGCGACGATCTTATTCTGCCCGTGGTCGGGATGAAGACCCTACCCTTCCATATCTTCGCTCCCTTCGTCGCCGCGGCTTATATCAACTACTTCAAAGCCATGGATACCTGGGCGATATGGCGCCATGCGCGCCGATAGAGAATATCAGCTCGGTGTTTTTATGGAGTCGGGCGGTGAAACGATATTAATTAACCGCACCATCCCCGAATTTCGCACATGCGACGTCGCCACCTTGCGTGCGAGTTCTGGATTGCGCGCGGCTAACGCCTTGAATATTTCCCGATGCTCCTTGATAACCGCTTTTTGACGCTCTTGATATATCAAGGCGGTCATCGGCAATAGCGCCAAAGAAGTCCTCAGGGATTCAAGGGACTGCATCAAAAACCGGTTGTTCGACGCTTCATATACGCCCGAGTGGAATTCCATATTCATACGCATCTGGAGATTCACATCGTCGGGTGCGCTGGTTTCGAATCTCTTCAAAGCCTGGTCCAGCCGGCGCAGTTGCTCGTTGGTGACGTTCTGAGCGGCCAGATACGCAGCGAATCCTTCAAGAGTCTCACGAAACTCGAATAATTCACAGCTTTGGACACGGCTCAGCTTGGATACAACTACACCGCGCCACGGTTCGACCGAAATCAGGCCTTCCGACTCCAGGGCTTTTACGGCCTCGCGAATCGGGGTTCGACTGACACCCAGGGACTTCGCTATCTCAACTTCGCGCAACCGGTCTCCAGGCCTGTACTGACCGTCCAGAATTCCGTCCCGGATATGGGTCCGAACGCGTTCAACAAGGGTCTCACTGCCTTGCTTTTTCGCCGGCTTCTTCGCTTTTGCGTTCATTTTCCATTTTCCTGTCGACATGATATTCACTAATTGGCATAGGAAACTCTCGTTTGCACGGTCAAGCTCTGACCGTAATTGTATGATAACTCTCGAGTAGAGGAGACGCGATTGAAATCCAAAGGTCCTCTTACCGAGGTCGTCAGCAACTATCTGCGCAGCAGCATTGAAGCCCGAAGACTTCGGCCCGGTGACGAGATCGACTTTGCATCTTTATCCAAGAAGCTAAAGATCAGTCGAACGCCGATTCGCGAGTCGATCCGTAAACTGCATCTCGAGGGGCTCCTGGAATACGATGCCAGTGGCCGCGTCAAAGTCGCCACTTTGTCATCCGAAGATGCGGAGGACTTCTACGCCGTCCGGCTGGAGCTTGAAATTTCGAATATTAAAGCCGCCACAATCCACATCACCGACTATGAACTGGAAATGCTGCGCTTGAATTTGAACCTGTTCGAAGAGCGAAGCGACAAGCCAAGCGACCTTCCGGACATCGACAAGATGTTTCATGACATTATCTACGATGCATCACGCAACCAATTTCTCTCCCAAAGCCTTAAATCCCTTCGAGTCGTGCTGGGACTGTTTCAGGATCCGGCATATGATCGGGATTCCCGCATTTCCTCGACCTTGAAGGAACATACTGCTATTTTCAAAGCACTTGCCCAGCGGGACTTGCAGAAGGCAATCTCGGCCGTTAGCAAACACATCCTGAATGCCAAGAAGGCTCGGATCCGCGCTTAAATTGCGTTATCGTAAAATACGCAGTGAACTCTCCTGAACAAGTATGGCAGACCTAAAGCACCAAAACGCTCTGACACCCCAAGGTGTATACAAATGAATAATGTTAATGCACGCCCTATCACGATCGACGCTATCTACACCCATACACTCGGCGAGCCGACCTGCGTTGTCCATGGCGGGATACTGTTCCCATTTGCCACCGATATCATGCAGCATCGGTCTTATCTCGAAACCGAATACGGATGGCTTCGTGCCGCGCTTATGCAGGAGCCGAGGGGTCACCGGGATATGCACGGCACCATCATAACGCCCCCCACAGCACCCGGTTTCGATGCCGGTCTTATATTCCTGAGCGGTACATCCTTCATGAATGCCTGCGGACACGGGACGATCGGCGTAAGCATCGCCCTGATCGAGACCGGTATGAAGAAGAGAGACGGGAAACTGACGGAGCTAAAGTTCGAAACTACAGCCGGGCCTGTTACAGCAGAAGTCTATTCGGTCGGCGGGGAAGAGAGTTGGTGCCGGTACCGCAACGTCCCCAGCTTCGTGGAAAAGGAAAGCGTTCCCATCAGCGTGCCGCACTTTGGCGACTTGACGGCGGATATCGTATACTGCGGCTCCTATTTCGGAGTCATCGACATCCGCGATTTGCCACTCAAGATCGAACCGGCGAACAGCCACGAGTTAGTCAAACTTGGACTTTCGGCGCGCGATATTCTGAATAAAGCCGTCAAGGTGCAGCATCCGGAGCGTCCTCACATCAACCGGATAGAAACGATTGCCCTGTGCGACAACCTGACATCGCCTGAGTCGCATTTTCGAACAACCCTGATTTTTGGTAACGGCCAGGTCGATCGCGCGCCTGGCGGCGCCGGCGCCGCCGCCCTTATCGCACTCCGGGATCTGCGCGGGGAGATGGCGGTGGGAGATAAAATATTCACCGAGGGCATTCTGGGCGCCGGAAAATACGAAAGCGAATTCATCGGCGTGACCGACGTCGCAGGAAAACGCGCCACAGTCGCGACCATAAAGAGTTCCGCACATATCACCGGCCGGGCTCAATGGACCATCGACCCGGATGACCCCATCGGCATGGGATTCATTCTCGGCTAAATGCAACGTCGCCGGACAACCGAACGAAATGTCTCAATCCGCCGCCGCGACGGACGCCATCTGGCGCGAGATCAGTTGCGCGTAAGCGCCGCCGGCGGCCAGCAATTCATCGTGCGTGCCGGTTTCAAGCACCCTGCCCTGCTCCAGCACCACGATCAGATCCGCGTCGCGGATCGTCGATAGCCGGTGCGCGATGACGACGGTTGTCCGGTTCGCCTGTAACCGGTCGAGCGTCTTGCGCAGAGACTGTTCGTTGACGGCATCCAGGTGAGACGTCGCTTCGTCGAGAATCAGCACCGGCGCATCCTTCAGAAAGGCCCGCGCGATCGCGACCCGCTGCCGCTGCCCACCGGAAAGGCTGGTGCCGCGTTCGCCGACCTGCGTATCGAGACCGTCCGGCAGGGTATCGACCAGATCCGTTAGCGATGCATATGCGACGGCCGTCCGCAACGCCGCATCGTCGGCATCCGGGCGGCCGATCAGGATGTTGGCGCGGAGCGTGTCGTTGAAAAGATAGGTGTCCTGCGCCACCAGCGCGATGCGTCGGCGCAGATCATCCAGTTCGTAATGGCGAAGATTGATGCCATTCATGGTGACGCCCCCCCGGTCCGGGTCCCAGAACCGCATCAACAATTGCGCCAAGGTCGTCTTCCCCGCGCCCGAGGTGCCGACGAGGGCGACCGTTTGGCCGGCCGGAATGGAGAAATTGACGTTCGTCAGAGCCTGCCGGTTTTGTCCCGGATAGGAGAAATTGACGTCCACCAAAGCCAATTCCACGGCACCGGTGTGCGCCGGCGCCCCCGACCCGTCCCTTACGGGTACCGGCTCGTTTTCGAGCGCGTAGACCCGCCGCGTCGCCCCCAACGTGTCCGCCAGTTGCCGGCCGATCTGGGCAATCTCGGAAACCGGCAGGAACGCCGCCATCGCGAGCAACGTCAGCAGCGGCAGCAGCGCCGGATCGAGACCGCCCCGGGCCGCGATGGTGCCGCCGGTGACGACCACCGCAAGACCCCCGAGCCCGGTCAGCACCTCAAGCAGACTGTGCTGCAGGGTCAATTCCGCAAAGAACGGCAGGCGAAGCCGGGCATGCGTTTCCGTCAGCGCATCCAGACGTTCGCCGCGACGGGTTTCCTGCTGAAAGGCAACGATCTCGGTCATGCCCTGTACCGCATCGACCGCGAATGCGGACAGTTCGCCCGCCGCCTCGCGCGCCCTGGAACCGAGCCAATCAACCCGCTTTCGGAGCAACAGCGGGCTGAGGCCGACGGCGATCAGGAACGGCGCCAGGGCAAGCGCAACCCAGATACTCTGCGACGCCAGCACGGCAAGAACGGCCGCCGGCACGAGAATGGCGACGAAGGCCGGCGCGACCGTATGCGCAAAGAAGTATTCGACCAGTTCGATGTCGTTAGTGGCGAGTGCCATCAGATCACCGGTCCGCCGCCGCACCAGGTAAGCCGGTGCCAGTTCGTCGAGCTTGCGGAAAGCGGCGATTCGCATTTCCGCCAACAGGCGGAACGCCATATCGTGCGCCGTCCATGATTCCAGCCAGTGCAGGACACCGGATATCGGCGCCATGACCGCGAGCCCCCAGAGCCAGGGCTCGATCGGCTGGCCGTTCTTCAACGCGTAGACCGTGAATGCGCTGAGCACGCCGACCCCGATAAAGGATAAAACCCTGAGAACACCGAACGAGAAGGTCGCGACCAGCTTGGCTTTCCACGGCATGATCACCTTCATCAAAACCGCGACGACCTGATACCACGTCAATCCCTCGGCGGCGATAATCCCCTCTGTCGGTGCTGCATTGGCCCCGCCGGGGACGTCCGCAATCGTTTCAGCCGCCGGGGCGGCAGTCGCCGCCTTGAGGACGCCGACGTTGTGCCGTTCGCGCGCCTGTTCCGACATCAGCCGGGCATAGACGCCGCTCTCCTGCATCAGCATCGCGTGGCTGCCGCTTTCGACGATCCGCCCTTCGTCGAGGACGAGGATACGGTCACAACCGATGACGCTCGACAAACGGTGCGCCAGCGTCAGCGTCGTGCGCCCCTTCATCAACCGGTCGAGAGCTTCCTGAATTGTCGCCTCGTTCTCGGCGTCGACGGCCGACAATGCCTCGTCGAGAACAAGGATCGGCGCATCGCGCAGCAGCGCCCGCGCAATGGCGACCCGTTGGCGCTGACCGCCCGAAAGCTTGATGCCCTTCTCGCCGATGACGGTGTCGTAGCCCTGCGGCAGCGTCATGATGAAGTCGTGGATATTGGCGGTCTCTGCCGCCGCGCGGACGTCGTCCGGCGTCGCGTCCGGCCGGCCGATGCGGATGTTGTCATCAATGGTGCCGTGAAACAGGAACGTGTCCTGGTTGACGACCGCGATCATGGCGCGGATCTGCTCGAACGAGAGACCCCGCAGATCGTGCCCGCCGATGCGGATGCCGCCTTTCTCGGGATCATAGAAGCGCAGCAAAAGTCGGACGATCGACGACTTCCCGCCGCCAGACGTGCCGACGACGCCGATCCGCGCCCCGGCGGCGATATGGAAATCGAGACCGTTGTGAACCGTGCGCCGCGTGCCCGGATAGCGGAAATGGACGTCATCGAAATCGATGGTCGGCGCCAGGGGGGCATCAAGCGGCGCCGGGCCCGCGTCGGCAACGAGCGGTGCCTGATCGAGAATGCGATAGATGCCTTGCGCCGCCGACATGCCGACCATCCCCTGGTGCAGCACCGTCCGCAGTTCCCGCATCGGCCGGTAGACCTCGACACCGAGCATCAGAATGATGAGCAGCGCCGAGAGCTGCATCTCGCCGCTCTCGACACGCATCGCGCCGACGGCAAGCGCCGCCGCCGCGCCGCAGGCGATGGCACTGTCGGTGATGCCGCGGCCAAGGGCGCTGGTCGCGAGCACCCACATCGTCCGCTGAAACACGTCCCGGGCCTTGAATTCGAGGACGTCTGCCCGCGCCTTGCTCTGTCCGAAAGCCTTCAGCGTTGCCAGCCCCTGGATGGAATCCAGGAACTCTGCGGCGAAGCCGGCGTACGCTACCTGGCGGCCACGGGCATTGCGCACGTCCCAGCGGTGCCACAGGGCGGGCGCGAACAAGGCGATGGCCGCGAATATCAGCGTGACGAACGCGACCGGCACGTCGATCCAGGCAACCACGCAGAAGATCAGGATCGGCGTCAGGAGTGCGATCAGGAACTGTGGCAGGAACTGACCGAAGTAGGTTTCGAGCTGCTCGACACCGTCGATCAGGGATAACGACAAGGCGCCGGACCGGCTTGTTGCGACGGTACCGGGTCCGAGCGCGGCGATCTTGTCATAGATGGCGCGGCGGACTTTCTTTTGCACCCGGGCCGCGGTCTCGTGGGCGACCAACGCACGCCAGTGCTCGAATCCCCCCCGGAGCACCATGACCACCGCGATCATGGCAATCGGCATCATCAGTTCCCCCGGTTCGTCTCCGGCGAAGATCCGGCCGATCAACCAGCCCAGCAGACCGAGACGGGCAATCCCAAAACCGACGGCAACAAGCCCGATCAACGTCGCCCATGCGATGCGAAGTCTGACACCATCGGTGAATGACCAAAGCCGTCGCTCGAAGTGCATTTATCGTGTCTCCTTAGAAAACGACCCCGTCGTCGCCGTTGTACAAGCATTGTCACGTTAACGCATCGAATTCGCGAAAGTGCCGTGTGGCAGCTTGGACCAAGCGGAAGCAGAGACGTGCGTCATTTATCACTTACAATGTTCTTTAGCTTGGACATTGTCCATTTCATAGCTTTGTGCAGGAACCTGGTGGTCACGCTTTTTTTATCTCGTTTGCCTGCAGCCGAATCTCCAGCACCTGGGATTGTCAGAAGAAACCGAGTTTTGACGAGCAGTTGCTGCTCACCTAGTTTTCGTGGACGAAAAATTCCAATCCATTTCGCTATTTCAAGACATCCCCGGAGATCATTCGCCTGGCCGTCATGATGTACGTCCGGTTTCCGCTTTCCTTGCGAAACGTTGAAGATTTACTGCATGAACGGGGCATCGATATTTGTCATGA
>JAVJQZ010000001.1:0-14531 GCA_040218645.1 Rhodospirillales bacterium | reverse complement strand
GAAGGCGCAGGCGATGCTGCCGTATCGGCAAGCCTTGCCGACGCCCCGAAGGTGCGGGAAACATGACCCGGAGGGCGGCACGCCGCGGCCCCCGGTCGTCGTCGCTGTCCCCTTGTGATGCGGCGGCATCACGGCGGGAACCGCTCTTTGCCGGAAACCGCCGCGAGCCGTCACAATAGGTGTTTATTTCTGCAAGTTGGTATTAATCATCGGTCAATACTCGTCTGATAGTAGTTCGAAGGTTTAGGTTGATGCCGGGAGACACGGTTTGAAGAAACTCTATTTTCATGTCGGCAGCGGACGCTGCGGGTCGACCCTGATACAGGCGATTTTCAACGACAAAATGCTGCACCAGATATTTGCGCAGCATGCCCGGCGTTACGATCCTCAATTGTATCTCGATACCGGCGAGATCGCGCACGACAAAAGCTTTATCGAAGATCACTGGAAGCCGATCCGCGACAAATACTTCACGCCCCTTCATGACACCGATCTTGAGGGATATTTTTACACTCAGGAAAACATGCTAGGCATGCGCTCCGGCAAGGAAGAAAAGAATATCTGCGACGTTTCGTGCGACAAGATTTCCTATCTGGCTGAAGGTTTCGAGCCACACATCATCATCGTGCTGCGCCGCCAGGACACCTACATCGAATCCCTATACAATCAGTACATCAAACGCTGGGATACCCGTGACTTTCAGACCTTTCTGGATGATTTTCCACGCGCCAACTGGCACTGGATGGACAATATCGAAATCTATGCGGAACGCTTTGGCCGCGACAACATCACCGTGGTGCCGTTCGAACAGAAGGTATATGCGGATTCCGGGCGCACCGGGTTTCTCGATGCCGTCCTGATGGCCACGGGCATTCCCCAGCGCCTGCAGTTCAACGACCTGCCCATCGTCAATGCCAGTCTCGCTCCGCGTGCGCTTGAGGTGCAACGCGTCGCCAACCAGTTTTTGGACAAGCAGGAAGCCGTTTCGCTTGCGGACTGGTTTGCAACCCACATCCGGAAAAAACCTGACGATCCGCACAAGCAGATGACCGACGAAATTCGTGATGAAATCATCGCTTACTACCGGGAGTCCAACACCCGTTTGTGTGACACCTATCTGCCCGATTACCCGGCAGCTAAACCCTACTATACCGGGGAGCCTGCGGCGTGAGCGAACGCCGGCTCGGTGTGGGTGTGATCGGCCTGGGGGTCGGTGAACAGCATGCCCGCGCCTTTGCCGCCGACCCGCGCACAGAAATCCGCTGGCTCGTCGATTTAGATGAAACGGCAGCCGCTGCGGTTCAGGGCCGCATAGGCCACGGCACCATATCACAGGATATCGCGGCGGCTCTGGACGATCCGGATGTCGACATCATTTCCATCGCGTCTTTCGATCACATGCACGCCGCCCAGGTCCAACAATGCTTCGACGCCGGCAAGCACGTCTTCGTCGAGAAACCGCTGTGCCGGACTTCAAGTGAGTTGTCGCAGATCATCAGCGCCTGGAAAGCCGCCGGGCAGCCGCATCTCATGTCCAATCTGGTTTTGCGCGACGCCGATCTGTACCGGTGGCTCCGGGACGAAATCTCGGCAGACACATTTGGCCGGGTATATGCCATCGACGGGGATTACCTGTATGGCCGTCTGCACAAGATCACCGAGGGCTGGCGCAAGGACGTGCCGGATTATTCCGTCATGGAAGGCGGCGGTATCCATATGATCGATCTGATGCTGATGTTGTCAGATGAGCGCCCGACCGCCGTTACCTGCACCGGGAACCGCATCGCCACCGAAGGCACCGCCTTCGGCTATGATGACTTCATGGCGGCGAGCTATACCTTCCCATCGGGCCTGATCGGCCGCATCACCGCGAACTTCGGCTGTGTGCACCGGCACCACCATGTTCTCCGTGTCTTCGGGACCGAAGCGACGTTCATTTACGACGACGCCGGGGCACGTCTGCACCTGACCCGCGACGAGGATCAGACCGCGCAGCCGATTGATATCGCTCCCCTGCCCGCCTCCAAGGGTGCCCTGATCCCGGCCTTCATTGATGCCGTGTCCAGCGGCGCCGATGCCGCCCCCGCCGCCCGGCGGGAATTCGACCTGATCCGCGCCATGGCCGCCGCCGATACGGCCCATGCGCAAGCTGCAACCGTCAACATCGAGTACGACACATGAACGATTCCACACCAAAATACGACATTCCCTTCGGACGTCCCTGGATTGATGACGAGGACCGCGCCGCCGTGATGCGGGTTCTGGAAGGGCACATCCTGACCCATGGCCCCGAATGCAAGGGCTTCGAAGACGACTGGGTCGGCATGATGGGCAGCGGCTATGCAACGTCGACGTCGTCGTGCATGGCGTCACTGCATCTGGCATGGCTCGACCTCGGTGTCGGACCGGGGGACGAGGTCATTGTCCCCGCGATGACGCACGCCGCAACCGTCCATGCCGTGGCACTGTGCGGGGCGACGCCGGTGTTCGTCGATTGCGAGGCAGGAACCGGCAACATGACGGCGGACGGCATCAAGGCTGCGATCACCGGCAAAACCAAAGGCATCGGTATCGTGCATTACGTCGGCATTCCCTGCGACATGCCGTCGATCATGAAGGTCGCTGACGCGCACGGACTGCCGGTGGTCGAGGACTGCGCCATCGCCGTGGGCACCAGAATCGACGGCACCCACGTCGGTCTGTTCGGTCATGTCGGCTGTTATTCGTTCTATCCGGTCAAACACATCACCACCTGCGAGGGTGGGATGATCGTTTCCAACAACAAGGAAACCGTCGACCGCATTGCCAAATTCCGCGCTTTCAGCGTTGATCGTACCCATTCCGAACGCAAGGTCCCCGGCATCTATGACGTAGCCGACATCGGCATGAATTACCGAATGAGCGAGATGCAGGGCGCGCTTGGGCGCACGCAGCTGAAAAAGCTGCCGGAGATCCTGAAACGCCGTAAACAGAATTTTGATGCGCTCAAGTCCGGACTGGAGGAAATCGGCGATATCCGAGTCATCGACGACACAAACCCCAGCTATACCAACACGCATTACTGCCTGATCGCGGTGCTCGAAGGTGCGCTGGCATCAAAGCGCGACGACATCATTCTGGCCCTGCAGGCCATGGGCGTCGGCACCAGTGTCTATTACCCGCACCCTGTGTCGCGGCTCACAGCCTACAAAAAGCGATACGGGTATACTCCGGGGACTTTTGTGAATGCGGAAACGATCAGCGATCGTTCAATTGCGCTGCCGGTGGGGCCGCATCTTGGCCCGAACGATATGGCCGATATCGTATCCGCACTGAAAACGGTTATTCGCCCGTCGTGAGTCCGGCTCGGGCACGGACGCCGGAACAGACTGCGTTACGCAATGAAAGGATGGCCGGTTTTTGAAAAGGTTATTTTCCAGAGTGCTTTTTTAACCGAATACTGCTATGTTTCGCTGTTGATTAGTGGTTAATGGCTCCAACTTAACAGTTTCCCTTCCCAGAAAATGGAAGGAAATACTCAGAATGAGAGGTCTGTCATGGCTCAAAAACTAACACCTGATCTGATCAAAAAACGCATGGCCGGAGAGCGTGTTTCGCTTGTCGGCGGTGCAGGTTTCATTGGTCACAATCTGGCTCTCGCCCTTCGCACCATCGGTGTCGAAGTGCAGATCGTCGACAACCTGATGCAGAACAACATGCTGGCCAATGTCAGCGACAGGGAAATCGACGACTTTCGCCGCCAGCTCAATCATAACTTCCTGGTCCAGCGTTTCGAGATGCTGCGCACCGCCGGTGTCACCATGGACAACGCCGATGCGCGTTCCATGACCGACCTTGCGGAAACGCTGAAACGGTTCCAGCCGACCAAGGTCATTCACCTGTCGGCGATTTCCAGCGCCGTCGATGCCCGAAAGGTGCCGGGGCACTGTTTCGACCTGCAGCTGGTCACACTCCGGAACGTGCTTGAATACACGCGCCTTTTCCCGAACGAGATCAACGAGGTCGTGTTTATGAGTTCGTCAACCATCTACGGCGACTTTGAAACCGAAACCGTTGATGAAAGCGTCCGCCCGCGTCCCTACGGCATTTATGCCAACGCCAAGTTCATGGGTGAACGCCTGATCCGCACCTATCACGAACAGTACGGTCTCGGCATAACCATCATCCGACCCAGCGCATTGTACGGCGAACGCTGCATCAGCCGCCGGGTCAGCCAGGTGTTCATTGAAAACGCCCTGATGGGCAAGCCGCTTTATCTTGAAGGCGGCGGTGACGGGCGTCTTGATTTCACCTATATCGAAGATCTGGTGGACGGGATCATTCGCTCCATGGCGGCGGCGGCAGGTGCCGGATCATCAAATACGTTCAACATCACCTTCGGCAATGCCCGGACCATTCTCGACCTTGCCAACGTGGTGAAGTCCGTGGTGCCGAATGCGATCCTCGAAGATCGTCCGCGTGATGTGATCAAGCCGATCCGCGGTACACTGTCGACGGAACGCGCGAAGGAACATCTGAACTTCCGGCCGCAGTGGCCGCTGGAAATCGGATATAAACGCTACTGCGAATGGTACGTCGACCAGTGGGAACGTACCCGCCATCGCATGGAGTATAACTGAGCCCGGGGCTTTTGTTTTCCGCCGGCTTAAACTGTTCCGGCATCTTGAAAACATGAGCATGGCTTGGTTTCCTGACCGCACATGATCGGCATCATCGATTACGGGCTTGGCAATCTGCGCTCCGTACTGGGCGCCGTGGAAAAACTCGGCCATCAGGCGGCAATCAGCGCCGATCCGGCGACGCTGGCGCTTGCCGACAAACTGATCCTGCCCGGGGTCGGGGCCTTCGGTGATGGCATGCGGAACCTTGCCGAACGGGGTCTGATCGAGCCGCTGAGCAAACAGGTCAGGGAAAGCAAAATTCCGATCCTCGGCATCTGCCTCGGCTTTCAGCTTCTGAGCCAGGGCAGCGAGGAATTCGGTGCGCATGCCGGCCTCGGCTGGATACCGGGTCAGGTCAGGAAAATCCGCCCCGATGACGCTACGTTACGGGTGCCGCATGTGGGATGGAACGATTTCGACATAACAGGTGACTGCATCCTGTTCGATGACGTCCCTGATCCGGCCCTGTTCTATTTCGTACACAGCTATCACCTCGAAACCGACCCGGATATTACCGTCGGCACATGCACGTACGGAACGCCGATGTGCGCCGCCATACAGTCGGGAAATGTCTTTGGCACCCAGTTCCATCCGGAAAAGAGCCAGCGTCACGGACTCAAGGTGCTGCAGAACTTCCTGGAGCGTGCATGATGCTGCGCAAACGGATCATCACCGTGTTGACGCTGAACGACGGCACCCTGTTCCGGACCAAGCTGTTCAAGCCCGATTACCGCTATACCCTGAACTTCGTCGACGCATGGTCGGTGGATGAAATCGCGATCCTCGACGTTTCCAGAGGCGACAATCCGGACCGTGATCGGTTCCTGAGCGCCGTCGGTGAATTCGCCCAAACCTGCTTCGTGCCGATTTCCGTCGGCGGCGGCATTCGCACCCTCGCCGATGTGCCCCGCTACATGAAGGCCGGGGCAGACAAGGTCATCATCAATACAGGCGCACTGGAAAACCCGGCACTGATCAGCGACATCGCCAATGCCTATGGTGCGCAGTGCGTGGTGCTGTCGATCGATGCTGCAAAACGTGACGGCGGCTATGAAGCGATGTCCCATTTCGGCACCCGCGCCACCGGCCGCGACCCGGCGGCCTGGGCCCGTGAGGCGCAGGACCTGGGCGCCGGTGAAATCCTGATCACCGCCATCGAGCGCGACGGTGCGCTTCAGGGGTATGATCTCGATCTTTGCAGACAGGTTGCGGATGCAATTTCGATCCCCGTGCAGGTGCTGGGCGGGTGCGGCAACTGGCAACACATGACGGCGGCATTCGATGTCCCCGGCGTATCCGCGGCATGCACACAGAATATCTACCATTTCACCGAACAGAGTATTGCCAGCGCCAAGAAGTATCTTTCCGCCAAGGGCGTACCTGTGCGGGTATAAAAAGGCTATAAACGAACCGGATCAGCACCGGGTTCCAGTGACGACGAGGACATGACGTGATCGAATTCTGCAAGACCTGCCTGATGCCGAATACCCGGCCCCGCATCGAGTTCGATGCGGATGGCATCTGCAATGCCTGTCATACGGCGGAACGCAAGAAGCAGATCGACTGGGATGCGCGGCGGGCCGAATTCCTCGACATGATCGAGCAGCACCGGGGCCACGACGGGCCGTATGACTGCATCGTCCCGTGGTCCGGCGGCAAGGATTCGTCCGCCATCGCTTACCGCATCAAGTTTGAATTCGGCCTCAATCCCCTGTTGGTCACATTCTCACCACTGATGCCCGACCCGGTGGCACAGCACAACCGCGAGGAAATGATCAATCTCGGGTTCGATCATCTGATGATCCGCCCCAACCAGAAAGTCTCGCGCCGGCTGTCGAAGCGCTTCTTCACCGAACGCGGCGATCCGAAAATCCACTGGAACGCCGGGGTCAACGCGGTCCCCGTTCAGGTCGCGGTGAACTACAATATTCCCCTGATCTTTTATGCCGAGCACGGCGAAAGCGAATACGGCGGGCGCGTGCTCTCGGACGATCATATGAAGATGCGCGATTTCACCGAAGTGCTTGAACACCAGATCGGCGACGATCCGTTCAACTGGATGGATGATGAAATCGAAGAGCACGACCTGGCACCCTATCTTTATCCGGATATGGGGCGTGTCGAAGCGCTCGGCGTGAAGGCGCTTTATTTCGGGTATTTCTTTCGCTGGTCGATGCTCGACAACTGGAACTTCATCAAGGACAAGATCGATTTCAGGACGGCCGAAGGAGGCCGCACGGACGGCACGTTCACCGACTTCGACAGCTTGGACGACAAGATCGACAACCTTTATTACTACATGCAGTTCATCAAGTTCGGGTTCGGGCGATGCGTGCGGGATGCCTGCCGGATGATCCAGAACGGCCAGATGAGCCGCGCCGACGGTCTTGATCTGGTGCGCCAATACGACGCTGAATTCCCGAAGACCTACCACGGCGAACATCTGGAATACCTGAACCTGAGCGAGGCCGAATTTACCGAGATCGTCGACAAGCACCGCGATATGGAAATCTGGGAACACCGCGGTAACGCCTGGGCACTGAAGAACCCGCCCAGATAGAGCCTGAATAGAAAATTTTAATCCCGCTGGGGCATGATGGCATGACCATGAACACGGCACGTATAGAGAAGGCACACGGCAGCACCGCTCGGGACGGGTTCCTGAGTGACGCCTTCGGTTATCCCTGCCGCGTGCTGTCGCTGCCGTGCGATCTGGACGCGCTCGCCGGCGAACTGGCGGACATTTCCGCCCCTGCTTTTGTCTGGACGAAAGTCAGCGGCCGCGACGACCCCGCGTTTGCTGCCCTCAGCGATCTGGGCTTTCGTATCGCGGTTGAGGAAATCACCTATGAACGGCCAGCGGACGCGCCTGCGCCTGAAATGTCAGCGCCGAATGATTTCTCCATCCGCCACATCACCCAACAGGATGCTGCCGGAGCGATCCCGCTTGCTGACGGAATCGGCGCACTGGCCGCCGCCAACCTGACCACGTCACGCTTTCATCAGGACCCCCTGATCCCCGGCGATATCGCCGCAGCGGTCAAGAAGCTCTGGGCGATGAATTTCTTTGCCGGCAAGCGGGGTCAGGAGATGTTTATCGCCACCTTACCTGACGGGCGCATCGCCGGCTTCAATCAGTTGCTGACCCTGCCCGGTCACAAGGTGATTGATCTGATCTGCACTGCAGACCACATGCGCCGCCAGGGTGTAGCGCGGGCTTTGGTCGCGGCGATGTTCGAGCCCGGCATGCCGACCCGCGTCGGCTCACAGGCGAATAACAAGGCAGCCGATGCATTCTACCGATCCCTCGGCTTCGTGCCCGTGGGCAAGTCGATCTGCCTGCACTGGCATGGCGGAGGGACCGCATGAGCGCAGACACATTCACGCTCTATCCCTGCGATCTGTGTGGCAGTTCCGGTGTCGCCGAGATCCCCTCCGCGCCGCATTACATGGACGGCCGGCCGCTTCATGTCTGCAAAGACTGCGGTTTCGTTCAGGCGGCGTACCGGCGCACGCCTGAAGCCCTGCAACGAATGTGGGCCGAAGAGATTTACCGGGCCGACGACGCGCGGGTCAGCGACAGAACCTATACAGCCCGTATTCCGGCGGTCGTTGCACGGCAAACATTCGCCGTCGAATTCCTCGCCGAAAACGTCGACATCAAGGGCAGGACGCTGGTCGATATCGGTGCCGGCGAAGGCCAGTTTCTGGAGATGCTCAAAGCGCCCCGGTTTGCAATGGACGTGTTCGGCATAGAACCCTCCACCGAGAACTGCGCGATACTTGACGGTCTGGGCATACCCAATTTCCCTGGCACCATGGAAAGCTTCACAGAAAAATCCGGCGGGCGCACCTTT
Organism: Rhodospirillales bacterium; assembly: GCA_040218645.1. GTDB lineage: Bacteria > Pseudomonadota > Alphaproteobacteria > Rhodospirillales > Casp-alpha2 > UBA4479. The sequence continues at coordinate 6,013 of JAVJQZ010000001.1, read as the reverse complement.
GACGTCGCCAGCCTGATCTGGACGCTGGAAAACTGCCAGTCGGCATCCGGTGTGCTGGCCGCCGCCCATGACGCCGTCAAACCCGGCGGGCACCTTGTCGTCGCCACCGGATCGCGCATCATGATGCCGTTCAAGAAACCGCTGCAGTATTACCTTGGCCCCAACGTCGATGCGCACCCGTTCCATTTCAGTGCCAATGCGCTGACCAGTCTGATGCACAAGGCCGGATTCAAGGTGATCGCCCACAACCGGTTTATCGACAGCGATTATCTGGTGCTGATCGGTGAGCGGGTCGAAAGTCCGGACGGTCTGGCGCTCCCCACCGACGACTGGCAGGAGGTGATCCGGTTCTTCGAGCGTTGGCACCGTGAAACCCAGTCCCACTACGCAGACTGGTGAGGGCGGAGAACAGCTCATGCACATTCCCGCGCTGATCTTCGCCCGCATGGATTCCAGCCGACTCCCCGGCAAGGCGATGATGCATCTCGGCCATGCCCCGGTACTGGCCCGGGTCGTGCACAGGCTGACCCGGTCCCGGGAAATCGACGGGATCGTGATCTGCACCTCGGACCGCCCGCTCGACGATCCGATCACCGAGGTTGCCGATAAAATGAAGACCGGCCTGTTTCGCGGCGCCGCAGAGGATGTCCTTGGCCGCGCCCTTGCCGCGGCGACGGCGCTGCAAGCCGATGCCGTTGTCAGAATTTCAGGCGACAGCCCGTTCATGGATGCCGGCCTCGTGGATCAGGTTGTCCGGCGGTTTCGCGATACCGACCCCGACATCGCCACCAACGTCCATCCCCGCACCTATCCCGCAGGGATGAGCGTCGAGGTCATCGCCACCGCCACGCTGCAACGGCTGGGCCGGGACGTGCATGACATGGCGGACCGCGAGCACGTCACCAAATATCTGTACGATCATGCCGACGGATACGTGATCGAGAATGTCGCCGCGCCTGAATCACTCCGCGATGTCGATCTGGCACTGGATACGGAAGAAGACTTTGCCTTTGCAGCCTGGCTGGCGGATGAAGTTACCGACGATGCCGGGCTCAAGACAATCATCGACGCCGCCCGCCGTTACGGCGTCCGCCAAGCAGAGAGCGTGACATGACCGCATCAACCTCAAACACGGAAAGACTGGCCTTGCTGGGTGGTAACCCTGTCATTGCAGCCCCCTTCAAGGATTACAAATCCATGGGTGACGCGGAGGAAGAGGCAGTCAAACGTGTCGTTCAGTCTGGATGCCTTTCCGGGTTTTTCGGCAGCCCCGGTCCGGAATTCGGCGGCGGTCCGGAAGTCCGCGGCTTTGAGGAAGACTGGTGTGCACGCTTCGGCATCAGGCATACGATCAGCGTCAATTCCGCCACCAGCGGTCTCGTCGCCGCCATGGGCGCCATCGGTCTGTCGCCAGGTGATGAAGTTATCGTTCCGCCGTGGACCATGTCGGCGACGGTCGCGGCGCCCATCTTCTATGGCGGCATTCCCGTGTTTGCCGACATCGAGGACGAGACGTTCTGCATCGACCCCGCCGAAGTCGCCCGCCAAATCACACCGAAAACCAAGGCGATCATCTGCGTGAACCTGTTCGGGCATCCCGCAAGGCTGCATGAACTGCGGACCCTGGCCGATGCCAACGGGATCTACCTGATCGAAGACAATGCCCAGTCACCCCTCGGCATGGAAGACGGCAAACCGACCGGCTGCATCGGCCATATCGGCATTTACAGCCTGAATTTTCACAAGCACATCCACACCGGCGAAGGCGGTATGTGCGTCACCGATGACGATGATCTGGCAACGCGTCTGAAACTGATCCGCAATCATGGGGAAAACTGCACCGACATGCTGGGCGGCGGCACCATCACCAACATGGTCGGCATGAACCTGCGGATGACTGAAATGAGCGCCGCCGTCGGCCGGGTCCAGTTGGCCGCCGTCGACGCGCATGTCGAAGCCCGCGAACGTATCGCCAACCGATTGACGGCGGGACTGCAGGGGCTGGAAGGCCTGAGCCCACCGGTGACGCGTGACGGCTGCCGGCATAATTTCTATGTCTGGATGATGAAGATCGACGAGGATGCACTTGGGCTGAGCCGTGCACTGTTCAGTGAAGCCCTCAGCGCCGAAGGATTCCCCCACGCGACTGGCTATGTCGCGCCGCTGTATCGCCTGCCGATGTTCAGGGAACGTATCGCACTGGGCCGGGACGGCTGGCCGTTCACGCTGACGGATCGGGATTACACCGATCTTCATTGCCCGGTGACCGAGGATATGCACAACCGCCGCGCTCTGCTGTTCGAACCCTGCGCCTACGATCTCAGCGACGATGACGTAGATGCGATGATCGCCGCGGTGCGCAAGGTACATGCCGGGCGTGGTCAATTGAACGCCAACATCGATTCCAGAAAGGGTGAAAGCGCATGACGTCCCCCCGGACCGTCGCCAGCATCGAGGCCCGCATGGGCTCCACCCGGCTGCCCGGCAAGATGATGCTGCTGCTCGCAGGCGTGCCGGTGCTGGAACATCTGGTCCGCCGCATGCAGCAGTGCCGCCATCTCGACGGGCTGGTCATCGCGACGAGCGAAAACCCGGCGGACGATGCCATTGCCGACTGGGCCGCCGCCAATGCGGTCGACTGCTTCCGTGGCAGCGAGGACGATGTCCTGGCCCGTGTACTGGCAGCACAGGAATACATGAAAGCCGACGTGGTGGTGGAGCTTTGTGGTGATACCCCGTTCCTCGACCCGATGATCGTCAATCTGGCGGTCAGTGCGTGGCATGCATCGGGATGCGATCTGGTCACCACGGCGCGGGACCGCATGCTGCCGGACGGGCAGGACGTCGAAGTCTTCAGCATGGAGTCACTTCGCGAGGTCGCGGCACGGTGCACCGATGCCGAGGCCCGCGAACACGTTTCAGCCCCGTTCTACCGCGAACCCGACTGGAAAGTTCATGACCTTCGCCCGCCCGGCAAATGGAAACGGCCGGAGATGCGGCTGGTCCTCGACACCGCTGCCGACGCGAACTTTCTGGGTGCGCTTGCCGCCGCCGCCATGGTCCGGTGCGAGACGACCTTCGGATTGGATGATCTGCTGGCCGTGTATGATGCCAGCCCGGAGCTGCAGGCCCTTCACAACGCATGCCTTGAGAGCGCCGCATGAGCGCCCTCAAAACCCTGATCGTCGGCTTCGGCGGCATTGCCCGCGGCCTCTCCGCCGACAAAAAGATGGCCCGCTGGTTCCCCATCGCCACCCATGCGCAGGCCTTGATGGCCGATGACGGGTTTGAATGGGTCGGTGTCGTCGATGCCGATATCGATGCCCGCGCCTGTGCCGTGAACGACTGGCATATGGAAGCCTATGAAACACCGATGCAGGCAGCCCATCTGGAACCGGATGTCCTCGTCCTCGCGACCCCGCCGGGGACGCGTGCCGACGCACTCGCGCAACTGCCGTCCGTCAAAGCGATATTTACCGAAAAGCCGCTCGGCAATCTGGACGGCGACGGCCTGATCGCGGCGGCGGTCGAACAATGCATCCCGTTACAGGTGAATTACTGGCGCCGGGGCGATGAGACGCTGAGCGAGCTTGCCCGGGGCGGGCTTAAGAAACGCATCGGCGACCTGCAGGCAGGTCATGCCGTTTACGGGAACGGCTTGAACAACAACGGCTCACACCTGATCGACATGATCCGCATGTTGCTGGGTGAGCCGGACTGGGTTCAGGCCATCGGCGATGTCACACCGCACCCGGATGGCCCGGTACCCGACGACATCCAGACGGCTTTTGCGCTCGGGTATGCGCATGGCGCCATCATCACCGCCCATCCTCTCAACTTCGATCATTACCGCGAAGTCGGCCTCGACCTCTGGGGCACGGCAGGAAGGCTGACCTTGCAGCAGGAAACGCTGGATATCCGTCATCTGCCGCTGAGAGAAAACCGCGGCCTTGATGACACCTTCGAGATCGCCGCCGATCAGGGTGAAGCCCTGCCCTGCACCGTCGCCGATGCCCTGCCCCGGCTGTATCGAAATCTGCACGACGCGGTGACGGATAACGCCGAACTGTTGAGCCCCGGCAGCAGCGCCATTGTCACGGAAAGGCTGATTGCGTTGATCCGCCGCTCCGCCGATAACGGTCATGAAAAGCTGACGGTCCCAGGCGGCAGATGACACTGCGTATCGCCGCCATCATCGAAGACCCGGGTGCCGCTAACGGCATGGTCGGCGTGAATGACGCACTCACATTGCGGGGAGCGGAAATTGATATTTACGCAACCGGCGCAGCGCAGGCGTATGCCGCCAACATCGGTCTTGCGACCCTTGATCTTGACGACCTCGCGGTGCCGCTTGGCGCAGATGCCCTACTCGTCGGCACGTCGGAAAATCCGGATAGCCCTGTTTTTGCCGTCACACATGCAGCCCGAAAAGCCGGCATTCCCTGCTTCGGCTTCATCGACGGACCGGCCAATGCGGCGCACCGTTTCCGCGGACGCACCGACACCCCCCTGACCCACGCACCGGATTTTCTTCTGGTGAGCGATCCCGCCGCCGCCGCGGCCTATGCAAAGCTTGGATTTGACGCAGATAAAATCACCGTCGTCGGCCACCCCAACATGGACCGGGTTCGTGCCAGGGCAGTTGAACTAAGTTCGGAAGGCCGCCCGAAGGTCCGCGCCCGGTTGTTTCCGAATCTCGATCCCACCCGTCCCCTGATCGTCTTTCTGGCTGAAACCTCGGATGGACTTGATCCGGCGGAATTCAAACGCTCCGACGCGTATATCCTGACAGGCCGGGGCGGCAGCGACGGCCGCACCGAGATCTGTCTCGAGGAAACGCTCGACGCCCTGCCCGCCGCAGCGCCGGATGCAGCCCTGGTCCTGCGCCTGCATCCCAAAAACGATGCCGACGCCTTCAAACCCTATGCTGACGAAATCGCGGCGATAAGCATTGGTGGCGACCCGCTGGAGGTGGTCTTTGCCGCCGATCTTGTCATCGGCATGACATCGGTTCTGCTGTTCGAGGCCGCCGTCATGAGCCGTCCGGCGCTATCCGTCACCCCCCGGCCCGACGAGGCCGCCTGGCTGAGCAGCATCGCCCTCGGCCTGACGCCGCAGGTTTGCAGCGCGGATACGCTTCGCGCTAGCATTGCCGAAGCCATGAAAGGCCGCATGCCCGGTTCCGGCGATATTGATGCGCTTGTCCCCACAGGTGCGGCGGCACGCATGGCCGACGCGATACTCCATCGCCTCGCGGATTGAGAGGACACATGGCGAACCCGTTCATCCTCCAAACGGCGCACCTGACGCTTCGTCCCTTCGATCAGCAAATACATCTGACCGACCGCTACGTTGCCTGGCTCAACGATTCCGATGTCGTCCGCTTTTCCGAACAACGGCATCGCACCCACACCCTCGAAAGCTGCCGCGCCTTTACGGAAAGATTTGCCGACGGTCCAAGCCGGCTCTGGGCAATCGAGCAAACGGCCGACAGTCTGCACATCGGTAACATTCACGCCGATATCGATCCGGCCAACGGCCTTGCCGATGTTGCGATCCTGATCGGGGATCGCAGCTCATGGGGCAAGGGCTACGGCTTCGAAGCCTGGGACGCGGTCCTGGGCTGGCTGTTGAAGTCGGCGAAAATCCGCAAGGTGGTGGCCGGTTGCATGCGTTCCAACACCGCCATGGTCAAGCTCATGGCGAAAAGCGGCATGACGCCAGACGGTATCCGTCACGCCCATTACATGCTTGATGGCCAGCCCGAGGATATCGTCTTTTGCGCGCGGTTTTCCGCCTCCTGAGTCTTAATACCAACTTGCAGAAATAAACACCTGTTGTGACGGCTCGCCGTGGTTTCCGGCCAGGAGCTGTTCCCGCCGTGATGCCGCCGCATCACAAGGGGACAGCGACGACGACCGGGGGCCGCGGCGTGCCGCCCTCCGGGTCATGTTTCCCGCACCTTCGGGGCGTCGGCAAGGCTTGCCGATACGGCAGCATCGCCTGCGCCTTC
>JAVJQZ010000004.1:0-146637 GCA_040218645.1 Rhodospirillales bacterium | reverse complement strand
CCGCTGAGCCATCCGTGATCGTGATGGGATTGCCCGAACCATCGGTCAGTACCGCGCCGTCCGGAATGTTTGAAATCGTCACCGAGACGGATTCCGAGCCGTCCGCGTCCGTCGAGGCCGCCGTGATGTTCAGGGCAATCGTCTGATCTTCGGTGCCGGACGCATCCGTAACCGTCATGTCCGCATCGTCGGCAACCGCCGCGACATCAATGGTGATTGTACCGGTCGTTTGCGCCGTATCGCCGCCGTTGGACTCGGTCGACGTCGCCGTTACACCAAGATCGAACGTTCCGGCGAAATCTTCCGGCGGCGTGATCGTCAGATTATCCATCAGCGTCGGATCATTCGCGAGATCTTCAGCGGAAATCGTCCAGGAACCATCACCATTGTCCGTGCCTGCGGACAGAACAGCACCATCAGGAACGCCGGTGATTGTAATCGACAGACTTTCCGAACCATCCGTGTCCGTCAGCGCCGCATTAATATCCAGTGCGATGGCCGTGTCTTCGGAACCACTTGCCGTACCCGACAGGTCAAGCGTGGGTGCATCGGCATCCGCATCGACCTGCACAATAAGTTCAACTGGATCGTCGTCGTCCCCGCGCACGGACAGCGTGAAGTCCACGTCGGAGTTCGCCGGCGGCGTAATCGTGAGATTTTCAAAATCGGTTACCGTGTAGCTACCATCACCATTCAATGTCGCCCCGGTCAGGGTCGCCCCATCGGGCACGCCGGTGATCGTAACCGTATCGGCTTCGCCCGGATCGATATTCAGGCTGATCGCTTCATCTTCGTTGCCAGTTGCATTTTCGACATCCAGCGCGCCATCAATTTCAACATTAAAGGTGCTGACATCGACGCCGCCGTCGGTCGAAATCGCCGTCACCTGAACCGTGAAACTGCCTTCATAATCCTGAGGCGGCGTCATGATCAGGCCGGATACTTCTCCGGCGCTCAACGACCACGTGCCATCGCCGTTATCAGTCCCTTTATTGAGAACTGAACCTTCGGGAATGCCGCTCAGAATAAGCGTGTCGACCGTCTCGGTGGTTGACGGATCCATAAACGCCTGGATCTGCAACTCAACATCATTGTCTTCAACGCCGGTGACGTTTTCAGTTTCCAGAATCGGGTTATCGAGTACCGGCGTCACCGTCACGCCAAACGTCGAGGTTACGGTTGCGGTATCGCCGCCGTCCGTTTCAGTCGACGTCGCGCTAACCTCGAGGCTGAAGTCGCCGTAATAATCCTGCGGCGGCGTAATGCTCAGATTTTCGAGAAGATCGACATTGTTGGCAAAATCTTCAGCGGAAATCGTCCAGGTTCCGTTACCGTTATCGGTGCCGAAATTCAAAGACGAACCGTCAGGAATATTGGATATGGTCAGCGACAGCGTTTCCGAACCGTCAAGGTCCGTCAGAGACGCTGAAATATCAAGGGGCACAGCCGTATCTTCGGCGCCTGTGACGCTACCGGTCTGGATCGTCGGGTCATCGGCCTGATCGGTCGGCTCCGACGGTTCCGTTGCATCGGTCGGCGTCGTCGCATCCGTCGGCGTCGTCGCATCCGTAGGCGTCGTCGCATCGGTCGGCGTCGTCGCATCCGTCGGTGTCGTCGCATCCGTCGGTGTCGTCGCGTCCGTCGGCGTCGTCGCGTCCGTCGGTGTCGTCGCGTCCGTCGGTGTCGTCGCGTCTGTCGGTGTCGTCGCGTCCGTCGGTGTCGTCGCGTCTGTCGGTGTCGTCGCATCCGTCGGCGTCGTCGCGTCCGTCGGTGTCGTCGCGTCCGTCGGCGTCGTCGCATCCGTCGGCGTGGTCGCATCCGTCGGTGTCGTGGCATCCGTCGGCGTGGTCGCATCCGTCGGCGTGGTCGCATCGGTCGGCGTGGTCGCATCGGTCGGCGTGGTCGCGTCTGTGGGGGCGGTCGGCGTCGTCGGCACGGTTGCCGTCGTTGGCGTTGTGGCATCCGTCGGTGTCGTCGCCGCAGTCGGGGTCTCAACTACTGTTGGCGTGGTCGGCGCAGCCGCTGCTGCAACAGGCGGCGTTGCAGCATCTTCCGGACCGCCGTCACCGGTTGGCTCCTCAGGCGTCTCTTCGGGGACGACCTCCTCAGCGGCCACAGGCTCTTCACCCTGCTGTTCGGGGGGCGGCGCGGCATCGAATCCTGACGGCTCTTCAGGGGAACGATCATATTGCGGTTCATCACCGGCCGGATTGATGAATTCGGGTTCGGCTTCGGGATCTTCCTCAAGGGCACTCATTGCGCCTTCCGGGTTGATCACCTGGCCGGTTGGCGGCAATCCGTCGGTAATTTCCTGATCGGTCAGCTGGCTGCCGGTATGGATGGTCGACATGGACTGTGACAACGCCGGCTCAGGGTTGTCGTCGTCTTCACCGAATGATCTGTCTGGCTGGTCTTCGGGATCATCGAGCGGCGCATCGCCGTCACCGAATTGACTGAGTTCATCAAGGATCCGCTGCGCTTCCGCAGAAGAGGCCTCGTTGTCCTCTTCATCCTCTCCAACATCGTCCGCGTTCGGATTGATATCGTCTTCAGCCATGTTTCTCATCCATTCCGTAAGGCGCGATCATCCGACAACCGGCATCGCGCAAGAGCCAGCCACATTGGCATACGGAGAATTAGATCAAATGTCATGAAAATCCGCAGTAATTCCGATCTAAGCTCATCGGGGTGCTCTTAGACTGCGAAATATGGCGCAATTCAGCCGGTTTCAGGCTCAAACCATGCCGGTACCGGCCAGGGCGGCATATGCTTCACGGCCCCGCCGACATGCATCTTTCCAGGCAGCCGGCACATCGGCGGAAAGTCGTCTGCGTCTCGGAAACCGAATTGGCTGTCATGCACTTTGGCATCGTCGCGGATCAACGGCCAAACCACATCACGGAGGAACTCCTGATCATGCCATTTGTTGCGGCTGTAGCTCATGGCGACACTGGCAAGTTCGCGGATATTCGGCAGGACTCCGCTCACCCCGCCCCACATTCCGGCGAGAATAACCTCCATATGATACGGATGGTCACGCATCACGTGAAAAGGCTTACCCGATCGTATCCAGTCATCGACCGCCACCGCTTCCTGGGCATTGAGCCGGGAGTCCGCATCGCGGCAGATGAACCTGTCGACCGACGTGTCATCGGAAACAAGAAACCGCCAAAGCGGCTTCAATTCCAGTATCTTAGGGTCCCGCACGATGTGAACCACCGCCCCCAGCCGCCGCAGTTCGGCGATGATCGGATCGGGCACACTGCTGTCGCAATAGAACCTGCAATGCCAGCCTGCATAGATATGCGGCGCGATCTGGGCATTGACGATGGCGCCATGGGTATAGACCGGATTATCCCCCCAAAGGCTGAACGAAATCACATTCCTGTTGCGGTCGGACGGATCAAACGGCACATCGCGCGGCGTCAGGCTCAGCCCCAGATTCATCCGCTCGAATTCACGGGTCGCCAGGGCATCCTTCATTTCCAGCGCAACCCGGGCTTCCTTGTTCGTTTCAGCCTCGTTGCCGGCCTGATAATGGGTGATCACAAGGGCATTTCGGGTCGGGATATCATTGGGGTTCAGAGCGATCGCCCGGGAGATCGCTTCCGCCGATTCCCTGAATTTTTTCAAGCGTCTATAGGCGACACCCAGGAGACTCCAGGCCAGCGCATTGCCGGCTCCCTGGTCCGTTTCAAGATACCATTTGAACAGTGAAACCGCCTCGAGATCACGGCCCAGTTCCTGCGTTGCGACAGCCAGATGATAGCGCGCACGGAGATAGCTATCGTCCGCCTTGATCGCGGAGCGGAAGCTGATCTGGGCCTTTTCACGGTCGCCGAGATCGCGCTGGCAAAGCCCCAGCAAGGTCCAGAGATCGGCCCGCTCCGACGCCGTTTCGAGGGCGGTTAGCAGAACCGGCACCGCCTCGCGCTGCCGGCCGAGACGCCGCAGCGATAACGCCAGCACGACCGACAGACTGCATTTATCTGCACAATCCTGCATCTTTTCTCGGGATAGCTCGACCGCGTTAACGAATTTAGCGCTTTTAAAGAGCTCATAAGCCTTTTTAACGTCCGCATCGGGCGATGGCTCTTCCAACTGCCATTCAGAGGTCTCAGACGCCATGTTCAAGGATGCTCCCGGTCTCATTTTTAGTGCCTGCGACAGATACTGACAGCCTACCCCAATTTCGGCAATCGATCCGGCGATCCGGTACGTATGTATCTCGCCTATCCGTTTTGTGGGTGCTATCGTCCCGTTTCTTAAAATATGGGGAGACATAAAAATGGTCCGGGTACTGGGTCGCGCGAATTCAATCAATGTGCAAAAGGTGATGTGGATCGCCGCTGAAATCGGCCTCGACGTCGAACGGGTCGACATCGGCGGCGCCTTCGGCGGCAACGATCAGGCAGACTATCTGGCCAAGAATCCCAACGGCCGCATCCCGACGCTGGAGGACGGTGAATTCATCCTGTGGGAATCCAATGCCATCGTCCGCTACCTGGCCGAAAAATACGGTTCCGCCCCCTGGCAGCCGGCGCGCGTCGAAGACAAGTTCCACGCCCATCAATGGATGGATTTCTATCTGACGACCCTGCACCCGTCGATGACGACGATCTTCTGGACGCTTGTCCGCACCGCACCCGAGGACCGCGATCAGGCCGCCCTCGACAAAGCCCTGGCCGAAGCGGCAAAAGCATTTGCCATCGTCGATGCACACCTTGCCCAAAACACTTTCATGACCGGGACCGCGCCGACCATCGGCGACGTGCCGCTCGGCTGCGCCGCATACCGCTGGCACAATCTGGAGATCGAGCGCCCTGACCTGCCGCATCTGAAACGCTGGTACGAAAGCCTGGCATCGCGCCTCGCGTATCAGGAAAACGTCATGCTGCCGCTGACATAAAGCCGGCATATTTCTTCTATAAAAGCATGACATGGAGCGACACCGTTTCCATATGGAAACTAAGACAACTTGGTTAGCGGGGGTAAAACATGGCCGACAAAGTCTACGGCGATTTCACACAGGAAGAACTCGACTGGCAGTACAACAACCGCGAACGGGTGCCGGAGCATCCGGAGGTTCTCGAGAAATGCATGGCCCGCGGCGAGGCTTTCATCAAAAAGGCACCGCACGTCTTTGATCAGGCGTTCGGCGACACCCCTGCCGAAGTGCTCGATGTCTACCCCGCGCATGAAAGCGACGAGGCGGCACCGGTCCTGATCTTCTTTCACGGCGGGTACTGGTATTCACGCCACAAGGACGATTTCCGGTTCATTCCGGCCGGTTTCGCCCCCGCCGGCGCGATGGTCATCGTCGTCAACTATGCGCTGATCCCCGATGTCGATCTTGCCGAACTTGTCAGACAGTGCCGCACCTCGGTCAAATGGGCCTACGACAATGCCGCCGAACACGGGGGCGATCCGGAACGGATTTATATTTCCGGCCATTCCGCCGGCGGTCACGTCACGGCGATGATGTATGCCACCGACTGGGACGAATGGGGTGTCCCGTCCGGCGCCATCAAGGGCGGCATGGCGATTTCCGGCCTTTACGATCTGGAGCCGATCCGCCTCAACTACATGGGCCCCATGCTCGGGTTCACCGAACAGACCGTTGCCGAATACAGTCCTTTAAATCTGAAGCCTGCCGTCTCGGCCCCGATCATTTTTGCCGTCGGCGGTGCGGAAACACCCGAGTTCCTGCGCCACAATGATATGCTGATGGGCCCCTGGTCGCAGGCCGGGCTGGCGTGCGAGGAACTGGTTGCCCCCGGCCTCAATCACTTCACGATTCTCGAGGATTTCTCGACCGAAGGCCGCACCCTGAATACGCGCATGCGTGAACTGATGGGTCTCTGATGACCGACAGTTCAAAATTCAATGTCGACCTGTTCTGGTCGATGCGCAGCCCGTTCTGTTATCTGGCCCTTGATCGCCTGATGGAAATCGAGCGGAATTTCAACGTATTCATCAACGTCCGCCCGGTCTGGCCGATCGCCATCCGCAAGCCGGACTTCTTCAAGACCGTGAATCCAAAATACCGCCGTTACCATACGGCGGACTGCACGCGGATTGCCGAATACCTCGGCATCCCGTTTCGCCGTCCGCCGGTCCCCGACCCGATCATCCAGGACGAGGACACGCTGGAGGTTGCGGAAGAGCAGCCGTACATCCGCACCCTGACGCTGCTCTGTGCTGCGGCCCAGGTGCGGGGCGCCGGGCTCGCGTTTCTGGACCGGGTCTCGCGTCTGTTGTGGGACGGCAGCACGGACAACTGGCATGAAGGCAGCTACCTGATCGACGCCATGAACGATGCCGGCCTGAACGGCCATGCGCTGATGGCGGATATCGAGGCCGACCCGAAACGCTTCGAGGACGTCATCGCCGAGAACGAAGCGGTGCAGGACGCGTCCGACCACTGGGGCGTGCCGCTAATGGTCTACAACGGCGAGACGTTTTACGGTCAGGACCGGGTGCATATCCTGCTGTGGCGGATGATGCAGGATGGGCTGGAAGAAAGGGTAGGGTGAGTGTAGTAAACTATAAACATCCTTCTACTCCCAGTATTTGAAAACTTTATAATAAAGTTCACTTCGACAACATCGAAATTGCGTTCACAATGTACAGTAAAGATGAATTGAGGAACGCATATTGCTCAAAGCAATTCTATTTGATCTCGGCGATACTTTGATCGAGGAATACGTGGATGATGCGGAAAAGCTTCATCAAGTCCACCTCGTCACCAAGCCTATGGCAAAAGAAATCCTCTCTTCCCTAGCCAACAGGTATCGAATTGGATTAGTCACTGACACCGAGACATCCGACGAAATCTCTGTCCGAAGCGCATTGAGAAAATTGCACCTCGATACATTTTTTTCAGCCGTGGTCACATCCACAGATATTGGAATTACTAAACCCAACAGCAAGATGTTCATTGAGGCGCTCAAACGACTTGCCGTCACACCCGAGGAGTCTCTGATGGTAGGGAACGACCCAGTCAGAGACATAGATGGTGCAAGCCAACTAGGGATCACGACCGTACTATTTCGTCCAAGCAAGTACTTCGATGCCAACGCTGCAAATAGGGCCGACTACGTCATCGACTCGTTAGACGAACTTCCAGCTCTGATAAACGACAGATTTGAACAGGGTCCATAAACCACAAGGCGCCTTCGCACGCAGATCATCACGTGAAATAAATTTTCCTCAATTACGCGAAATATTTGATATATTCTCGTAGTAACTGAAAAGCAGTTTGGCTGGGAGTATCGGAAATTTGAGCACCGATCAATCACCACCGCCATCACCGGCTCCACCGCCATCGCCTCTCTGTTTGGAAGATGTGCGTGCGGGGTACCAAAGCGCCGTCCAAATGGCTGTATATGACGGGCAGCTATCTTGGCAAGTAACAGGTACGTTTGTCCAATATGCAGTCGTAACAATTGCAGCTGCTGTCTTTCCCTCATTTGCCGGCACTCAAGAACCTTTTTGGATTGCTCTTGTCGGCCTCCTTGTATCGATTGGCGGCCTCATAATGACGTTAATGTTCGGGTCAATGGTGATGCGGGTAAGAACTTACGAGGAATATTGGTCAACGAGAGCAAAACAGCTCGAAGGTATTTTGGACGATGCGGTCAAAACATTTGCTGGCTCCGTTGAACTTTCAAAAAATGGAAGCATCAGAATTGGTGAAGACGTAATAAAAATGGGAAAGATTTCCTTAATTAAATCTAAAGTTATACTTGGAGCTTTGTTTATTTCGTTCGCACTAGTTTTTTTATCACTAAGCGCATTTAACGGTTCACGCCTGCATGACGTTGTGACTGCAACATCCTCTGGTGCAAACAAAGGCCAGACGGAGACATCACCATCGGCAGCTTCTGTTCAACAAAGTGGCGATGTGGCATCTAAACCATCGAATGCGCCTTCTGCGCCCGCCACTCAGGCTCCAAGCACCACTCAGTCCGATTCTCAGCCCAGCTCTGGCCCAGTACAACAAGACACCAAGTCTCAAAAAGAAATCATATCTGAATAGTTCCGGCGAGAAGCTATGCCGTTTTCTTCATCCGCACATGTTTATGACCTTATCTATCAGCAAACTCGCGACTACGCTGCACAAGCGAAGCAAGTGCGTGACTGGATCAAATCCCACAACGCAGATGCACATACTCTTCTTGATGTGGCTTGCGGTACAGGGCTTCACATATCTCAACTAAACGAGTGGTTTGAGGTATCTGGGGTCGACGTAAGCCCGGAAATGGTACGAATTGCTCAATCTAGGAATCCACTTTCGACGATTGAAGTCGGTGACATGCAGAATTTTGAACTTCACCGACAATTCGACTCCGTAATATGCATGTTTAGCTCTATTACATATTCAGGTTCAATTGAAGGTTTGCATCAGACACTTGATACGTTCGCTCGGCATCTGACTCCGGGAGGAATTGTTATTGTTGAGCCCTACATTGCAGTCAGCATGTGGAAGGATAGCCCACTAGGTGTATTGCGTGTAGCAGAGACCGATGAGTTAAAAGTAGCATTTATCGACCGCGCTATTCGTGATGGCCGCCGCGTAAGAAGAGAAATTTATTACGTTGTTGGATCAACTAATGGTCTTGAGCATATCTCGGAAGAACATCATTTCTATTTGTTCACTCGGGAGGAATACGAGGACGCTTTTCGAAATGCTGGCCTGCATGTTGAGTTTATCGAAGATGGCTTTGAAGACGGCAGAGGAATGTATATAGGATATTAAACATTACTCAGAGGCCCTGTTTTGTAGTCTCCCCTACTCCTCGATCCTTTCCGCATTCGGCAGCATGGCGACCAGTACGTTGGCGACCAGCATTGTTGCGGCCAACAGATAGAACACCGCGCCGACGCCATACAGGTCAGCCACCCAGCCACCCAGCAGCGGGATCACCAGCGACAGCGCCGACTGAACACCGAACAGCGCACTGGTAGCACTTCCATGCATCCTTGGCGGCGTCAGGTCCATCATCCAGCTGTGAATGACCGGGCGGATCGCGAACAGCACGAACCCCAGAACGGAAACACCGGCAATGAACAGATACTCGCTTTGCGCAACGGCAAGAAACGCCACCACAATCGTGGTTCCGGTGGCGGCCCCCAGCACGATGGGACGACGCCCGATCCGGTCCGACCATGCCCCCGCAATCGGTCCGGCGAACAAACCGCCGAACTGCATCGCGAACATGCCGACCCCGGTCATGAACGGCCCCACCTTGAGCACATTGGCCAGATAGATCGGAATGAACATGAGCAGCCCGTTCTGGGTCATCGAACGGAAACCCGCCATCAGGCAAAGCCCCATCGCCGCCTTGTCCGTGAACATGTCCTTGAGACCGGAAAAATATTCACCGACGGAAATCTTCTTGGTGATCTGGCCGTCGGCATCCTTGTCCATGCGGGCAATACTGATCAGAATCAGCACCGCCACCACCATTACCGGCACACTGCCCCACAGCGCGGTGTCCTGCCACGACAGCACGGCCAGCAAGGCACCCACACAGATCGGCGCCAGGCTGTCCCCCAGCGATGCGCCGAGGGTGTGGATCGACAGGACATATCCGCGGTTTCTCGGATACAGGCCCGACAGGAATGAAATCGCCGCCGGGTGCCACAGATTGTTGGTGCCGCCGATGATGACGACCAGCCCCATCAGCACGGCCAACCCGCCCGCCGTGCCGAACGCCATCAGCGCCGCACCGCCCAGCAACAGCGCCACGGCCTGAACAAGAACCCGGCGCCCCAGCACATCGACGACCATGCCGGAACCGAAGTTGGCGAGAAACGAGCTGACATGAAATGTGGAAACCAGCACACCGGCCTGGGTGTAGCTCATATTCATTTCTTCGGTCAGGTACGGCAGGATCAGATAGAACGTGGCCGCGATCCAGTGCGTCGCGCCGTGGCCGAGCGAAACGATCCACGCCGGGGCCTGTTCGCGCATGCCAAGCCCCGTCAGCTTCTCAAACCTTGCGATCATGTTTCCCCCGGGATTTTCGTGATGTGTCAGGCGGCGATTATTATCCCGCCACCGGGTCGTGACAAACGCAAAGGCGTGGGGATGCGCGTAGGCGTCTCGGATTTTAATGTTTTGATGCAATTGTGCCCGGCATTTTTTGTTCACCATGCTTCGAGACGCTCGCGATGCTTGCTCCTCAGCATGAGGTGTAAATAAAATCCTCATCCTGAGGAGGCCCCGGCTATAAAACGGGGCCGTCTCGAAGGATGTCTTCCTGGTCCAGGGCGATGAGTATTGTATCATCACCCCCTTGCCCGACGCCGCTCCGCAAGCGACAATACGGTCAACAATCAACATTTATTATCCAAGGAGACAGCCATGCCGGATGCCGGTACCGACGCCCCCGTGAAACGCCTGATCGTCGAGAAGGACGGACCCATCGGCCGGATCAAGATGGACAACCAGTCCCGCCGCAATGCCATGACGCTGGGCATGTGGCAGGATCTCGGCACCGCCATCGAGGATTTCGCCAACGACGACAACATCCGTGTCGTCATCGTTTCCGGTGAAGGCGGCAAGGCGTTCTGCGCCGGGGCCGACATTTCCGAATTCGAGAAAAACCGGTCCTCCGAAGAAAGCGTCAAAATCTATAACGAAGCGGTCGAAAAATCGTCCGACCTGCTGCGCACCATCGACAAGCCGACCATCGCCAGGATCGAAGGTTTCTGCGTCGGCGGCGGCGTCGGGATTGCGACCTGCTGCGACATGCGTCTGGCCACCGACGATGCGATCATCGCCATCCCGGCGGCGAAGCTGGGCCTCGGCTACCGGGTCGACGGCCTGAAGCCGCTGGTCGACATCATCGGCCCGTCCTATGCGATGGAGCTGTTCTATACCGCACGCAAATTCACCGCCGACGAAGCCGAGCGCATGAGCTATTTCAACCGCGTGATCGCGCGGGACGAATTTGATGCCTATGTCGAGGACTATGCCAGCACCATCGCCGGCAACGCACCGCTGACGATCAAGGCGGTCAAGGTCGTGGTCAAGGAATGCCTGAAAGATGACGCCGACCGGGATCATGCCCTGTGCGCATCCATCGTCGACGACTGCTTCAAGTCCGAAGACTACATCGAAGGCCGACGCGCCTTCATGGAAAAGCGCAAAGCCGAATTCAAAGGAAAGTAAGCATGGCTGATCCCGTCCTCGCCCCTTTTACCGGGTTCTGCGCCGAAGCACGGACGCGCGATTTTGACGATGCCGTCTGGCATGCAGCCAAACGCTGTGTGCTCGATTACATGGGCGCGACCCTGCCCGGCGGCGCTGTCGCCCCGGCGTCTATGCTGAAGGTTGCCTTCGCCGACATGCTGGGGCGTGGCGGGGCGCGGCTGTATCCGGGCGGCGAAGTGACGGACGCCCGGACGGCAGCGCTGATCAACGGTGCCGCCAGCCATACGGTGGAATTCGACGACATCTACCGGGACGGAATCTATCATCCGGGCGTACCGGTCATTTCAGCCGCGCTGGCAATCGCCGAAGCCCGCGATGTATCGGGTGAAACCCTGCTCAGGGGCGTCATTGCAGGCTATGAGGTGTCGAACCGCATCGCCGAGACGGTCAACCCGAAGCATTACGCCTATTGGCACACGACCGGCACCGTCGGCACCTTCGGCGCGGCGGCGGCGGCCTGTACGATCCTTGGCCTTGATGCCGCACAGGCACTGAATGCGCTGGCCAACGCCGGAACGCTGGCGGCCGGTCTGCAACAGGCGTTCCGGGGCGACGGCATGTCGAAACCGATGCACGGCGGCCACGCCGCGGATACCGGCATCATGTGTGCCCTGTCCGCCGGTGCCGGTGTGACCGGCATTCAGGATATGCTGGAAGGCGAGCGCGGCTTCGGCAATGCGATGTGCGGCGGCGTCGACTGGTCAAAAGTTTCGGCCACGCTGGGCGACGACTTCACGATCCTGCGCATGACGGTCAAGAACCATGCCGCGTGCGGACATGGCCATGCCGCCATCGACGGCGTCCTGCATCTGCAAAAGGAACTGGGTTTTGCGCCGGAAGACGTGGTCCGCATAGACGCCGGCACCTATGGCCCGGCGGTCGAGATCGTCGGTGCACAGATAACGGCGTCGGAGTTTGAAGCCAAGTTCAGCCTGCCCTATTGCGCCGCCGTGGCGCTGTATGACGGCAGCTGCCGGATGAAAGCCTTCACCGACGAACGCCGTGCCGATCCCAAAGTTCACGAACTCGCAAAAAAGGTGTTCGTATCCAAGGATGATGACTGCGACGCCGCGTTTCCGAAACGCCGCTCGGCCAAGGTGAAAATCGAACTCAGGGACGGCTCGGTTCATGAATTCTATGCGCCGACCCGCAAGGGCGATCCCGACGCACCGCTGAGCGATGCCGAGCTTTCCGAGAAATACCGCGAACTGGCGGAGCCCGAAATCGGCGCTGAGCGGACGAAGGCACTGGAACACAGCATCTGGTCGCTGGAAACCCTGCCGAGCATGGCCGGTCTCTACCCGGCGGCACGGGCTGCCGCCGAATGAGCGGCCCGAAGCTGGGTTTCATCGGCTTCGGTGAAGCCGGATCGAATATCGCCGCCGGACTTCTTGAACAGGGCCTCACGGATATTGCCGCCTATGCGCTGGAATGCCGTCCTGTCGACGGGGTGACCGAATGCCCGGATGCCGCCCGCGCGATCAGCGGACGTGATATCGTGATTTCCGCCGTCACCGCGCGGGTCGCGCTGGAGGTGGCGGAGATGTGTGCGCCCCTGCTGACACCGGGACAGATTTACATGGATGTTAATTCCGTGTCACCGGGCACCAAGAACAAGATCGCCGATGTCATCAACGGCGCTGGGGGACGCTTCGTCGAATGTTCAATCATGGCGTCCGTGCCTGGTCCGCGCCACACGGTGCCGATGCTGCTGTGCGGTGAGGCTGCAGGCGATGTCATTGCGGCGCTCACGCCTTTCGGCATGAACATGACCGGCCTCGGTCCCGAATACGGGCGCGCGGCGGCGACGAAAATGTTCCGCTCCGTCATGATCAAAGGGCTCGAAGCCCTGCTGCAGGAATGCGTGCTCGGTGCCGACAAATACGGCGCCGCCGAACAGGTGCTGGAATCCGTCGGCGAGGGTTATCCCGGCGTCGACTGGGTACAACTCGCGCACCACATGCTGGGCCGCACGGCGATGCACGGCAAGCGCCGCGCCGACGAAATGGACGAGGTCGCGGCAACGCTCCGTGAACTCGGTATCGAACCGATGATGGCGGCGGCGGCGGCAAAGCGTATCCGCTGGGCCGCCGATCACGGCCTCAAGGAAAAGTTCGGCACCAACGAGCCGAAGAATTTCCACGAAGTCCTGGAAATCATCGGCAAGGACTGACGACCACCTATTTCCCGATCTTCGCCGCCACCGCATCGCCGAAGCTCGATGTCGTGCCCTTGCCGCCAAGGTCCGGCGTGCGGGCATTGTCATCGGCCAGGGCATCCGTGACCGCCGCCTGAAACGCTGCCGCGGCATCGATCAGGTTGTTGGCGCTGGAACGTCCACCCATCCAGTCCATGAGCATGGCAACCGATACCATCAGCGCCGACGGATTGGCCTTGCCCTGCCCGGCGATGTCGGGTGCCGAGCCGTGCGCAGCCTGGGCGATGGCGACCTCGTCACCGGCATTGATCGACCCGCCGAGCCCCAGCCCGCCGGACAGTTCCGCGCATTCGTCGGACAGGATATCGCCGTACATGTTTGTCGTGACCAGCACGTCGAAGTCGGCCGGACGGCGGATCAGGTGCGCCGTCGCGGCGTCGATGATCAGCTCTTCAAGTTCGATGTCGGGCCAGCTTTCAGCTTCGGCCATGACCTCGTGGAGGAACAGACCGTCGGTGACCTTGAGCACGTTGGCCTTGTGCACAACCGTCACCTTCTTGCGGCGGCGCTGCGCCAGCTGGAAGGCCTGCCTGGCGATGCGGCGGCTGCCCTGGCGAGTGATCTTCCGGATCGACAGCGCCACGTCCTCGGTCGGCATGAACTCACCATTGCCGAGAAACATCGTGCGGTCGGCATAGAAACCTTCGGTGTTTTCACGCACCACGACCATGTCCATGTGATCGGCCATCGCCGGTACGCCGTCATAGGTCTTCGAAGGGCGGATGTTGGCGTACAGATCGAGGGTCTTGCGCATGTGGCCTGACGGATTGACGCCGCCTTCCGACAAAGGTGGATAGGCGTAGGTATCGACCGGTCCGAGGATCGTGCCGTCAGCAAGCCGGCATTCCTCGACCACATCATCGGGCAACGTCGAGCCCCGCGCCGCCAGCGACGCGAGACCGATTTCACGGGTCTGCAGATCGAGGCCGAGGCCGTATTTCGTGTCCAGCGCCCGCACCGCCTTCAGCGTCGCATCCATAATTTCCGGACCGATGCCGTCGCCCGGCAGAACCATGATTTTCATTCGTTTCTTCCCTCGTTTTTACTCCCCATCCTTCGAGACGCTCGCAAAGCTCGCTCCTCAGGATGAGGTGTTTGATTGTAAGCCTATACCTCGTCCTGAGGAGCGGCGAAGCCGCGTCTCGAAGGACCATGCGGAAGCTACGCAAACACCTTGAAGTCGGTGGTGCCGTCGCGCTCGATCTGTTGCACGAGGTTCACTTCCCAGCTCAGGTACTGCTTCATTGCCCCTTCCTGTGCATCGTCCATGTCGTAGGGCCGATACCAGACGTCGCTGCTTTCATCGAGATTGCCCTCGAACCCGCCCTTCAGCGGCAGCCCGGCCGCTTTCCAGGCCGCGGTCCCGCCCTTGAGCACAAGGATCTCGCGCTTGACCCCGGCCGCCTTGAGGTCCGCCGCCGCGAACGCCGCGATGGTGCCGTCACTTGACGTCAGCGCGATCGGCCGGTCGTCGGACAGCGGGGCCAGGTTTTCCGGCATGTTTGCCCGGATCGCGAAGTGCGAACCCGGAATGTGATTGTTGCGGTGAGACAGCGAATTGCCGAGATCGACCACGTGGGTCTGGACCATCCGGGCCGCAAGGGCCGTCGGTTCAATCCACTCGACGTCCGGTATCTCCGGCATCGGCGGCATATGCGCGCCGCTTTCCGACATCTCAAAGGCCCCCGGTTCCAGAACCACGGCTTCCCAGCCGATCTGCACCAGCCAAGACGCGGTCATCGTGGCGCGGACGCCGTTATCATCGACACAGACAATGCGCGATCCCAGCGTGCCGACATAACGGTCAGTCGCCTGCACCAGCTGGCCGCCGGGAGCCGGGCGCGATCCGGACACATGCGCGGCCACGAACTCTTCGGGATCGCGCACATCCAGCAAATAGGTGGTCCGCCCCGCTTCGGTCTGCCATTCGGCCAGGGTCACCGCATCGATGACGCGGACACCGAACCGTTCGCGGACCTGTGCGGCGCATTCTTCGGCCCGTTTAAGCCCTTCCGCGCTGAGCTCGCCGTACTTGCGCGTGTTGCCGTATTCGAGATCAAATCCCGCCAGGTGCCATCCCATGGTACCGTTTTCCAGGGCCACGACCTTGTTCGGGATACCCGCGTTCCTGAGCGACTGACAGCCGATGATCGAGCGTGTGCGCCCGGCACAGTTGACGACCACGGTGGTTTCCGGGTCGGGGGCGAGATCATGGACCCGAAGCGCCAGTTCCGCGCCCGGCACATCGACACCCATGGGAATATTCATGGCGTGATATTCGGACATGGGGCGTGAATCCAGTACCACCATGTTTTCGTTCGCATCCATCATGCGCTTGAGTTCCTGCGCCGGAATTCTGGGCGTGTCGTAGGTATGCTCGACGAATTCACCGAATGCCTTCGACGGCACGTTCACGCCCGAGAAAACCTCGAACCCGGCGGCTTCCCAGCCTTTGACGCCATCGACCAGATATGAAAGGTCGCTATAACCCATGAGCGCCATTTTCGCAGCCGCACGGGCAACGATCCCGTCATCCGACGCATCGTACCCGCAGAGCACGACCGGCGTGTCCAGACGCGGCACCCGGTCAAGAATCTCGATTTCCAGGGTCGTTAACGGCACGGAATTGGCCCACAGCAGATGCGCGTCGCCGAAAGTCCCGCCCGGTCTGACATCGATGACCGCGACTTCCTTCTGATCACGGTCAAGAATGAGCGCACGGACCTTTTCGGCCGACAGCGCGTTGGCGTTGGTGACAGTCATTTTTAGTGATACTCCCAAATTTGAGCCGTGATCGTCGCGAGTGTCCCGGCGGGTGTCAACCTTGCGCCGCCGGTTGTTCACATTTTTGCGAATTCGCTCTATCTATCTTGCTTTTTGCTCCGGATTCAGGTGATGATTAGTATATGAAACGCTTTATTGCCCTTGTTGGCGCTTTTGCGTCACTCACCCTCCTCAGTATGGGATCGGCCCACGCCGCCCCCCAGATCCTCGCCGTCATGGCCTCGCTCGGCCCGCAGCAGATGAATTGCAGCGGCAGCGTATGTACGACATCTCTCAGCAGCTACTGCCTGCAGCGAGAGCGCGACGTCCCGTCGACCGGTCAGGCCTACCTGCCCGCCGCCCGTGAGCAGTTCGATCTTATCGTCGTTGCCGCAGACGGCAGCGAGAAAACGCTCCCGGCTGGCGATCATGTCACATTCCGCAGTGTTCGCGGCTACTCGTCCGTGAATGCGGTCATCGGCAGGGATGCACTCAATAAGCTCGGCGGCGTGTCGGCCAAGATCGTCGTCGCCGCACGGGCAGCCCTCGTCCCGGAACCGGTTGCCGGTGATCCGAACCCGATCAGCGAACAGGAACTGGCCTACGCCGCGAAGTCGCTCCGTGACCATGGGCGCGACGTCGTCGATTCCCAGCCGGATGCCGAAGCCGCATCCATCGTCAACCGCCTCGCCGCAACGATTGTTCCGCGCCAGCCCGCCAGCCCCGAAGGGCTTGAGCAGCTTTGGCGCGATGTCATCAACGGCATGGGCCCGGCACGCCCTGCCAATGCCGAGGGCATCCAGCGAGCCCGCGACATATATGACTGGTGTCAGACCCGCTCGTCCTATCATTCCATGGGCGGGGTCAAAAGCTGCCTCGAATTCCGGCACGACAACACCATCATGAAGCTGAATACCGATTATTGGGAAAGCCAGCCCGGCTACTAAATACGCGTTTATCGTCCGGCGCCGGCCCGTTCCGAAACACTGGAGGAGGTCAAACGCTATGAGACGACAACTACTACTTGCCGCCGCTGTGGCTGCCGGTTTCTCGTTCACATCCCATAAAGCCGTAGCTGCCCCGCAAATTCTTGCCGCTTTACCCGTCGAAAGCGGAATCGAATTAAGCTGCACCGCCGGCATCTGTGTTGCCGAGCTATCGACGTACTGCCTGCAACGCGAACGTCCGGCCCCCAGCATGGGCACCGCCTACGTCCCCGCGAAGCCGGAACACTTCACACTGGTCCTGGCCGACGACAAAGGAGGTGAAGTCCGCGTCCCCGCCGGGCAGCACATGCGCTTCACCGAACATCGCGGTTTCATGGCCGTTGCCGCAAGCATCGAACTCGGACGGCTGAAGGCCCTCGGCGCAACGACCGCCAAGCTCGTCGTCTGGCAGGAAGCTTCCCTGATCCCGGTTCCCGAGCCGAACGACCCGAACCCGCTGACGGAAAAGGAAATCGCCTACGTCACGGATTCACTCCGGTCTATCGGCAACGGTTATGTCGACAAGACACCGACGGCGGCGTCGGCACAGTTGCTGGCGCGGCTTAACGCCGCCCTGCCCGCCGACGGCCCGATCACGGCCAAGAACTTTGACGGCATGTGGCAGTCCGCGATTGGCGATGAGATCCCGCTCAGCGCCAGCAATCCGGGACTGAGCGGTGCCCGCGATGCCTTCAATGACTGCGTCGGCGGCAAAAGCACCTATCGCCTGGGCGGTCTGAAACGCTGCATCGAATTCCATCACGATGACATGTTGCGTGATCTCAATATCGATTACTGGGAAAACCAGCCGGGGAGCTGATCAACACCCCCTCTCCTCCGGGAGAGGGTCCCCTCATCCTGTCCTTCTCCCAAGGGAGAAGGCACGCTCGTATCACCATCCCCTCTCCCCCCGGGAGAGGGTCCCCTTATCCTGTCCTTCTCCCAAGGGAGAAGGCACGCTCGTATCACCATCCCCTCTCCCCCCGGGAGAGGGTGGCGCGTAGCGCCGGGTGAGGGCCTCTTATACTCTCCAGTTTCTCGGACGCGATAGTGATCCGGGACCCACATTTCAGTTCTCACCATCTCCGTTTGTACACGATGCTGGAGGTGTCCCTTGTCCAGGCCTCATCCTTCGAGACGGCCTTTCAGGCCTCCTCAGGATGAGGGCTGCTGTCCCTGCTCTGCATGTGTCCAACTCTCGCCTCATGCTGAGGAGCGAGCATTGCGAGCGTCTCGAAGCATCCTTCGAGACGGCCTTTCAGGCCTCCTCAGGATGAGGACAGGTATCCCCGCTTTCACCCCGCCGGAGCGTCCGCTAAACTCATTCCAAGGCAACAAGCCGCACCATCATTGGGGAGGAACCGGATGCCATGATCGCATCACCGAACGATACCGTACGGCTCGAAATCTCGGGCGCCATCGCCACCATCACCATCAACCGACCCGACAGCCTGAACGCCATCAACGACGATGTGGTGACGGCACTGATCGAAATCACCGGCGCCCTCAGGGAAGCCAGCGACGTTCGCTGCGTGGTGCTGACGGGTGCGGGTGATCATTTCATGGCCGGCGGCGACGTGAAGCGGTTCAAACGCAAATTCGAGGAAGTCGAAAGCGATGACGAAGCCCGTGCCTGGTTCAATTCGATCCTGGGCCGCATCCATATCGTCGTCGACAACATGAACAATCTGCCGATGCCCGTCATCTGCGCCGTCAAAGGCGCAGTCGCAGGGGCCGGTTTCAGCCTGATGCTCGGTTGCGATCTGGTCATCGCGCAGGAAGGCGGCATCTTTACCCTCGCCTACTGCCATCTCGGCACAAGCCCGGACGGCGGTTCCACATGGCACCTGCCCCGGACGCTGGGGATGAAACGGGCCATGGAAATTGCCCTGCTGGGGGACCGCTTCGGTCCAGAAAAGGCGCTCGAATGGGGTCTCATCAACAAGGTCGTGCCGCAGGCGGCGTTCGAGAGCGAGGTCGACAAACTGGCCAAGCGCCTCGTCGCCGGACCGACACTGGCCTATGCCAGAACCAAACGGCTGCTGCTGGACAGCGCCGACAACACCATCGATGCGCAACTGGGGCTGGAAACGGAAAGCTTTGTTTCCTGCGCCATGAGCCAGGATTTCAGAAAAGGCGTCACCGCCTTTGTCGACAAACAAAAACCGGAATTCACAGGTGAATAAGCCGGCAACCAAGGGAGAATGACATGAGCGAACAGAAACTGGCCGGCAAGGTCGCCCTGATTACCGGGTCCGCCCGCAACATCGGACGCGCCATTGCGCACCGGCTGGCCGACGACGGTGCGGACATCGTCATCAATGCCGTTTCCGATCAGGCCGCTGCAGATGCGGTGGTCAGGGAAATCGAGGCCAAGGGACGCAAAGCCATTACCTGCATGGCCAATGTCACGGATGCAGAGGCCGTCAAGGCCATGGCCCAGCGCGCCGGGGATGAACTGGGGGGCATCGACATTCTGGTCATCAACGCGTCGGCCCGTGGACAGGTCCCGTTTCTTGAAATGACGTTCGAGCAATTCCACGATGTGGTCGACATCTCCATCGACGGCGCCTTTCACCTGTCACAGGCCTGCATCCCGTTCATGAAGGACAAGGGCTGGGGCCGCATCGTGACCCTCGGCGGGGTGTCGTGGCATGTCGGTACGCCGACACGGGTGCACAACCTCGTCGCCAAGTCCGGGCTGACCGGCTTCACGCGTGGCCTGGCCGTCGAGTTCGCCATGGACGGGATCACCGCCAACAGCGTGTCGCCCGGGTTCATCGATACGGTCCGCCCGGCTTCCGCCGGCAAGCTGCCGAACCGGCCGGTCAAGGCCCCGGTAGAGCGGATGGGCACTTCCGAAGAAGTAGCCAGCATGGTGCACTATCTGTGTCTGCCGGAATCCGCGTATGTCACCGGGCAGACGATGCATGTAAACGGCGGTATGTACCTGGGGGGTGCGTGAGGCGTCATCCTTCGAGACGGCCTGACGGCCTCCTCAGGATGAGGTGGAATGCTCGTCCTCATGCTGAAGTGGAATGCTCGTCCTCAGGATGAGGTGGAATGCTCGTCCTCATGCTGAGGAGCGAGCCTGCGAGCGTCTCGAAGTATGAGGGTGTTTAACTTCCCGGTCCGAGCAAAAGCCTGAGCGCTTCGTAAACGGCGGCTTCATTGCCGGTTTTCAGGTCATCGTCATTTTCGTTGCTTGCGCCGAAACAGGACTCAGGCTGCACGAAGTCACGCTCGAGTGGTGTACTTTGCGCCGGTGCATTTGTCTGTTCAGACGCCGAAGCCACGCCGCACAGAAAGGGCGCGGTTAACAGGCATACCATGGAAAAAGTGTTCAGGCGGGACATGTCCATGTCGTCTCCTCATCCAGAGGATACACCGGACGCACCAGATCCTGCCAGTTGAAGTTTCCAAGCACCGGCGAGGTCAGGCCCGGGCAATCGATTTCCAGCACGTTTTCCGGCGGGAAGTATTCATCGAAGCCGGCGCGGAAATGCCCGCGCGATTTGACGACAACGGTCCGGAGATCGGCGATATCGAGCCCGAACTGTTCGATCATTATGGGATCAGCACACTGTTTCCGGTTCGACGCAACCCCGATCAGGACACCCCCGCATTTCAAAAGCGCACAGGGGCCAAGATCGACACGGCGTCCCTTGAGAAGGCCCCGGCGGCCGACGAACTGACCGTCCGTCAGCTTTTCGACACTGACATGCAGGTGCAACGGGTCGTCGAACTCGGTTCGCGGCGTTTCGTTGAAGGTGATATCCAGATGCGCGCCTTCACCCGCTGCATGGGCTTTTTCGGCCACCGCCGTATCGATCAGCAGACCGATGAAGGCACCGTCGACACCGGCATCGGTAAAGGCGCGGGTAATGAAGGTCGTGACTCCGCTGCCGCCGCCGCCCGGATTGTCGGCAACATCGGCCATGATACACGCCGCCAGTGACCGATCTCGGCCCAGCGAGGTCGCCAGTTCCGTGGCCCGTGTCAGCGGCGTCAGTTCCTTTTTGAAGCGGCTGCGGTCGGCCCATGCCCGCTGGGCGATATCCTTTGCCAGTGCCTCAGCAGGTGCCGGGTCGTTGCGCGACGTGACGATCACCGACATGCCGCACTTGGGGCTGTCGGAATAGATGAACCCGGCGGTGATGGAGACGTTGAGGATGTCGTCGCTGATCTTCGTCTGACCGTAATTGATGAGGTCCGCATAGGGGCCCTGGGCGGTCAGCAGCGTCACCGTCGGCGCCGCAATCGGCACCTTGATGAAGTGTTGGTGCGGCTTCATGCCGTCCCACATCTCGATCATGATTCGCGCTGACTCGGCGGCACGTTCACGCTGATCGACATGCGGATTGGTCAGATAGGCGACAAGCACATCCGTCAGCGTTGCCATCGGTTCCGACACATTGGCGTGCAGGTCAAGCGTGGCCAGCAGCGGGATGTCATGGCCGACAACGTCACGGACCATTTCGTAAACGCGGGCGTCGGGATCGTATTCCTCGGTCGCACGCATGGCGCCGTGGCTGACCACGTAGACGCCGTCGATCTGCCCGGCAGCGCGCAGATAGCCTTCCATCAGTTTCAACGTCGAATAGAAGAAATCCTGATCAATGGACCCGCCCGGCTCGGCATCGCAAACCACGACCGGCACCGGCTCCCAGTCGACACCGAGCGCATTCATCTCGTTGACGAAGCCGATCACTTCGGACGGCAGCCGTGGGGCGTCGCTGGCCAGTTCCTTGATGATCTCGTCACCCTGCATGTAACAGCGCTTGCGATAATCGGCTTCCGTTGTGACCGGCGAGAAGCGATTGCTCTCCAGCATGAAACCCAGGATGGCGATACGTTTCGTCATGATCTTCCTCAACATCGGCAATAAAAAAAAGGGGCGCCCCGAACGGGACGCCCCAATTTAACAACATTGCGCGGATTAGCGCGAGCGCAGTTTCGGATCGAGCGTATCGCGCATCGCATCACCGAACAGGTTGAACCCGAACACGGCGAGAGAGATCGCTACCCCCGGCCAGATCGCAACCCACGGCGCGCTTTCAGCGTATTCCTCTGCACCGCCCTGAAGCATCAGGCCCCAGGCCGGTGTCGGTTCCTGCACGCCCATGCCGAGATAGCTCAGCGAGGCTTCAAGCAGAATGGCCTGACCGACGAATGCGGTGAACAGGATCAGGAACGGCGCCATGACGTTCGGGACCATGTGACGCAGGATGATACGGGCGTGACCGAAACCAAGGGCACGGGCCGCATCGACATACGGAATTTCACGGATCGCCAGCGCGTTGGAACGCACCACCCGCGCACATTGCGGAATAAACGGGATGGTGATGGCGTTGATCACGTTTTCCGTCCCGGACCCCAGGGTGGCGACAACGGCCAGCGCCAGGATGATCAGCGGGAACGCCATGAAAACGTCCATGATGCGCTGGAAGATCAGATCGAACATGCCGCCGAAGTAGGCCGAGGCCACACCGAGAACAAGTCCGCCGACCGCGCCGACGGTCGCTGCCGTGAAGCCGACAAACAGTGCCGTGCGCGCACCATAGAGGATACGGGTAAAGATATCCCGGCCGAACTGGTCGGTACCGAGGAAGAATTCAGCACCCGGTGGGGTCAGGATGAATTCGTACTGGTTGATCACCGGATCATAACTCGTGAGATACGGCGCGAAGATCGCGGCAAAAACCATCAGAAAGACAACGCCCAGGCCGGCGACACCGACGGGCTGGTTGCGCGCCATTTTGATCGCAGCCTTCCAGAACGAGGTCTTCGGTGTGAGGTCTTCAACCTGAGCTTCGACCGCGGATTCAGTTACTGTCGTCATATCATCACCTCAGCTATACCGGATGCGCGGATCAAGCCACGCGTAACACAGATCGATTATGAAGTTGACGATCACGAATGACATCACCACCAGCATCACCAGCGCCTGAACCATCGTGTAGTCATGGTTGCTGACGCTGTCGACGAAAAGCTTGCCGATACCATTCAGGTTGAACACCTGCTCGGTAACGACCAGTCCGCCGATGAGGAACGCGAATTCAATCCCGATAATCGTCACAACGGGCAGCATCGAATTCTTGAGCGCGTGTCGGTTGATGACGATCTTCTCAACGAGACCCTTGGCACGCGCGGTACGGATATAATCCTCGCGCAGCACCTCAAGCAGTGCCGAACGGGTCATACGCGTGGCAACGGCTGAATAGCGGTAGCCGGTCGCCACGGCGGGCCAAATCAACTGAGATAAATTATGCATCGGATCGACCCAGATCGCCTTGTATTCGATGGGCGGCATCCATGGGATCCCTGTCACTTGCTGGGTTATGATCAAAAGTCCCAGAATAATCATGATCCCGAGCCAGAACGATGGAATGGCGATACCGGCAATCGAGAAGATACGAACGGCGTAATCAAGCCACGTATCCTGTTTGATGGCCGAAATTGCTCCAAGAGGAATTGCGATGACGGTGGCAACGATGGTCGCCATAATCGCAACCTGCAATGAAAGCTGGAAACGCAACCCGATTTCTTCCGTGATCGGCTTTCCGGTCCACATCGAATCGCCGAGATCAAAGGTTACGAACCCGATCATGAAATCAATGAACTGTACCGGTAACGCGCGATTGAGCCCGAGGTTCTCCCGGCAGATATCAATCTGCTCCTGATCGACCGCCAGACCGGTTCCCGCCAGACGCAATTCACAGATATCACCTGGAATCATTCGCATCAGGAAGAACACGAGTATGCCGGCGCCGATCAGCGTCGGGATCATCAGCAGAACGCGCTGGATAATATACTTAGACATATGGTCTTAACCGTTTCCCTGCAGAATTATTGTTATTTAACCGGCTTCCCGCCCACCGCCGAAGCGGTGAACGGGAACCAGTTATCCTTGACGGACTCGATTACTTGTCGAGCCAGACCGGATCCAGCTGCTGCGCCAGATAGTGCGACGGTGCAACCTTCCACCCCTTAACGTAGGAACGGTGTACATTGATCTTGTACCACCACAGGGTGATCATGCTGCTCGCCGTTTCATCAAGCACAAGGTGCTCGTAATCGCGGATAAGCGCACGAAGCTTGGCCGGATCGCCTTCTTTTTCGATCTGCTTGTAGATCGTTTCAAGCCCGGGATGTTCAAATCCTGTGAAGTTGCTGCCGGAAGAAGGCAGGAACTTCGTGATATCAGCAACCGGGTCGATAACGGCCTGGCAGTTGAAGTCGATCGAAACATCATGGTCTCTGGTTTTACGAAGCGTATCGTAGAAAGGACCCGAGGGCTGAACGCGCTGGGCGGCATCTACGCCGATTTTGCGCCACTGATCCACGAGCCACGTGCCGACAACCTTGTAGGGCTGGTCGACGCCACGGTTCGAGAAGTCAATTTTCAGATCGGATTTACCTGCATCAGCAAGCAGTGCCTTGGCTTCCGCACGCGACTTTTCGATGTCCGGATAATAGCCCTTCAGCTTGTGCAGCTCTTCCTTGGTCGCTGCAAGCGGGTGGTTCGGGAACACGACACCGCCGACGGTTTTCACGATGGCGATCTGCGACAGGTAATTGGACCCGCCCCAACGGTCGACACCGAGCGTCAGCGCCTGACGGACACGTACGTCATCGATAGCCGGACGTTTGGTGTTCGGCGTAACGAGAAGGTTACAGTTCCAGTCGCTTTCCTGGACCGTGACTTTGTCACCCAGCGCTTTTACGAGGTCGTCACGGGCTTTCGGCGGGAAACCACGGAATTCGATCGCTGCACGGTCGCCGCGAATGGCTTGCAGACGAACCGCCATCTTCGGTGCGATAATCGAACGGTACCCGTCGAGATAAGGACGGCCTTCCATGTAGAAGTTATCGTTCCGCACACCTTCGACAAAGGCACCCGGCTGGTACTGAACGAATTTGAACGGACCAGAGCCGTTCACGTTCTGTGTGTGCCAGTTCAACCCGTGCTCATCCAGATCCTTCTTCGAGTAGATGAAGTTGAACGGATTCGCCATGGCCGGAATGAAGGAAGCCGACGCGAATTTCAGGTCAAAGACGATCGTGTGATCATCCGGTGTCGAAATCGAATCGACCATCCGATAGTAGGATTTACGTGCCGACGGAATACCTTCCGGCGGGTTGATGATCTTTTCGTAAGTTGCCTTGACATCCGCGGAGGTCAGCGGCGTGCCATCGTGGAACGTCACGCCCTTGCGCAGATTGAAGGTATACTTCTTGCCATCATTTTCCGGTGTCGGAATACCGCCAACGCAAAGATCGCATTCGAAGTCCGTAGGATCACCCGGGTTCGCCGGATTCACACGGATCAGCAGGCTGTAGAAAGGCGCAAGCGGGTGAACAACGCCGAAAGTCGTTTCCCGGTGGCCGTCAAACGACGGCAGATCGGACGCAACGACAAACGACAGCGTGCCACCTCTCTTGGGCGTTTCCGCCTTAACGCTACCCGCACCCGCAGCGAGGCCGAGGCCGACCGCGGCGGCGAGAGCAAGTCTCCCAGTTAGTTTGAGCATTTGATGTCTCCTTCCCTGAATTGAAGAATTGACGGGATTATCCCACGTCATGCGCACGCCGTGCCCGCGGCGCGTCACACCTCTGAACAGGCCACCCAATGGCCTGGTTTCACTTCCCGCAACTGCGGGACATTTTTGGAACAGCCATCGACCGCTGCCGGGCATCTCGGATGAAACACGCATCCGGACGGCGGATTGATCGGGCTGGGAATTTCTCCCTTGATGATTTCATGCGCACGTTGCTTTTCAACGTCCGGATCGGGAATCGGCACCGCATTCAGCAACAGCCGCGTATACGGGTGCATCGGATTTTCGAACAGTTCATCGCCATCGGCCAGTTCAACAAGGTTGCCGAGATACATCACGGCGACCCGGTGGCAAATGTGCCGCACGACACTGAGATCGTGGGAGATAAACAGATACGTCAGATCGAATTCATCACGCAGGTCTTCAAGAAGGTTGATGACCTGAGCCTGAATGGAAACGTCCAGTGCTGAAACCGCTTCATCACAGATAATGAATTCGGGGTCCATGGCCAGGGCACGGGCAATCCCGACGCGCTGGCGCTGACCACCCGACATTTCGTGCGGATAGCGGTCGGCAAAGGCTGAAGCCAGACCACAGACATTCAACAGATAGCTGGCCCGCTTCTGACGTTCGGCTTCATCGGTGATGATGTTGTGAACCTTCATCGGTTCCATCAGGATATCGCCGACTTTCATGCGCG
Source organism: Rhodospirillales bacterium (assembly GCA_040218645.1). Lineage (GTDB taxonomy): Bacteria > Pseudomonadota > Alphaproteobacteria > Rhodospirillales > Casp-alpha2 > UBA4479. Next base: position 120,185 of record JAVJQZ010000004.1, on the reverse strand, counting down.
GATTCAAAGAACTGTACGGGTCCTGGAAGATCACCTGGATCTTCTTGCGGACGTCGATCATCTTCTTCGAATCATACTTGGTGATGTCATCACCATTGAAAATGATTTCACCGGCGGTCGGCTTTTCAAGCTGCAGGATGCAACGCCCCGTCGTGGTTTTGCCACAACCGGATTCACCGACGACGCCAAGTGTTTCGCCCTTGAAAATCTTGAAGCTGACGTCGTTAACGGCTTTCACATGTGCCACAACCTTGGGAAGGAAAACACCTTCCGTCACCGGAAAGAACATCTTCAGATTCCGGACATCGACGAGAACTTCGTCGAAACCCTCGGAACTTCCCGTGCGGGTGCCTTTTCTTGCGCTCACAACGTCGCTCATCCAACAACTTCCTTCACTTCTTTTTCGAGATTATTTTTTTCAAAGCAGGCTGAGGTATGTCCGGCATCGACCTCTTCGAGGAGCGGGAAGCTCTTCGCACAATGATCCTTGGCAAAGCGGCAACGGGGGCGGAATGAACAGCCTTCATCGAGCTTTGTCAGATCGGGCGGCTGCCCGTCGACGGGGTCAAGTTTTTCGGTCCGCTGACGATCCATGCGCGGCACGGATTTCAGCAATGCCAGCGTATAGGGGTGGCGCGGACGGTGATAAATGTCACTGGCAACCCCGGATTCGATGATCCGCCCTGCGTACATGACGTTGACCCGGTCGGCATAGCGCGCGACCACACCCAGGTTATGGGTGATGATGATCATCGCCACACCCAGTTCACGGGTCAGGTTCTTCATCAGCTCAAGGATCTGCGCCTGAATCGTCACGTCGAGCGCGGTCGTCGGCTCATCAGCAATGATCAGTTTCGGGTCACAGGCCAGCGCCATGGCAATCACCACACGCTGACGCATACCGCCCGAAAGGTGGTGCGGATACTGGGCCAGACGGCGTTCCGGTTCTGAAATCCCGACCATTCCGAGAAGCTTGACGGCCTTGGCCATCGCATCTTCTTCCGACATGTCGAGGTGCGCAATCATCGGCTCCGTCAATTGCATGCCGATTGTCAGAACGGGGTTCAGGGACGTCATCGGTTCCTGGAAGATCATGCCGATATCTCGGCCGCGGATGCTGCGCATCTCATCTTCACTGAGCGATAGCAGATCCTTGCCATCGAACATGATGGAACCGCCGACAATCTTGCCCGGCGGCCATGGGATCAGGCGCATGATGCTCATCGCCGTCACCGATTTGCCTGAGCCGGACTCACCGACCACGGCAACGGTTTCACCTTCTTCGACGGTGTAAGACACACCATCGACAGCTTTCACAGTCCCAGCTGACGTAAAGAACTGGGTCTGGAGATCTTTGATTTCCAGAAGGGCCACGTTTCCTCCCTAGTATTAGCCAATGTTTATTATTATTGCATTCAAACCTAGTGTCGCGCACGATTGCTGTCAATTGCTAACGCAATCCCGTTTTTTTATTTTTATTGTCCCAGTTTTTAAATTTGCGAATCCCGTGGAATGCGCGTCCAAGATGCGCATCCTTCCGTCGTCTTTCCCTGAGATGATGAATGCATATACGTATCCCAAAGATCAAATCCAAGTAAAAATTTTTAATTTTTTCTACCACCTTGCCGTTCGCCCATGCGCTTTGCATAGTTGCGCCTCTTAAAAATCACCAATCAACACTTGCCACCCATCCAGGAGAGATCATTCATGGCATCCGAACAATTTGAACGCGGCCTCAAGTGCCGCAAGGAAGTCCTTGGCGAAGCGTATGTCGAGGCATCGCTCAGCAAGGCAGACGATTTCAACCGCGATTTCCAGGAAATGGTGACTGAATACTGCTGGGGCGGCACATGGGGCCGCGGCGTACTGTCGAAGCGCGACCGCTCCATTCTCAATCTCGGCATGCTGGCCGGTCTCGGCAAAAGCCACGAATTCAAACTCCATTACCGGGGCGCCATCACCAATGGCCTCTCGCACGAAGATCTCAGGGAGATCCTGATCCAGATCGCGGTCTACTGCGGCATTCCCGCCGGGATCGAAGCCTTCCGCCTGGCCCGTGAAGTAAATGCCGATCTCGGCATCGATGTCTCGAACATGGACGGAGGGAAATAAGTCATGTCTGCACCTTCAATGATCGGTTTTATCGGCCTCGGCCAGATGGGGGGCCCGATGGCCGCCAACATCACGTCCAAGAGCGGTGTTGATGTTATCGTCTATGACAAGGCCGGCACGGCGGAACGCGCGCCCAAAGGCGCCAAACTCGCAAACTCGCTGGGCGATGTACTGAGCACGGCGGACACCGTGTTCATGTCGGTCCCGGACGGTCCGGTATCGATCGCGCTGGCCAAGGAAATCGCCGAGTATGACGGCCGCAAGTCCAGCGTCATCGTTGATCTGTCAACCATCGGGCCGGACGCGGCACGCGAAGCCGAAGGGATTCTGAAAGCCGCCGGCGTGACCTACATCGATGCACCGGTGTCGGGTGGCCAGGCAGGTGCTGCCGCCGGCACGATCACCATCATGTGCGGTGGGCCGAAAGCGGTCCTCGATGATCACATGAGCGTGTTCGAGAGCTTCACCGGCAATGTCGTGCACTGTGGCGAGAATGCAGGTCATGGCCAGGCTGTGAAGATCCTCAACAACTTCCTGTCGGCGACGGCTTTCGCCGCCAGTTCCGAAGCGATTGCCTACGGCATGTCGCAGGGCGTCGAGATGAAGACCATTCTCGATGCCGTGAACGTGTCGACGGGGCGCAACACCGCAACCATGGACAAGTTCCCGAACCGGATATTGACCGGCACCTACGACTGCGGATTTGCCACCAAGCTTCAGTCCAAGGACATGAACCTGTTCATCAAGGAAGCCAAGGCGGCCGGCACACCGCTGACCGTGGCATCGGTCGTCGCCGCGCTGTGGAACGGCTGTGACGCCCTCAAGCCAGGCAGCGATATCTCGCGGATTTACGATTACATTCGCGAAAAGTGCTAAAGCGAAAAAGCGGGCCCAACATTTGGGCCCGCTCTCGTTCGCGCTAATTCGTCATTCCCGCGAAAGCGGGAACCCAGCAAAGCCATATAAGTATCTGGTACATATATGGGTCCCCGCTTTCGCGGGGATGACAGCCTTAATCAGTACCCCTCTTCGATCAGCGGAAACGCCGAAAGTGCGTGCGGCATGTTGACCACGTCCGGTTCCTGGAATACGTGCGCCGGCGTCAGTTCGTCGTAACCGGTCACACCGAGGTTGCCGAGAACGGTCTGCACTTCCAGTTCAAGCAAGTTCAGCATATGCACGACACCATCAATACCGGCAGCGGCAAATGCCAGACCCTGTAAACGGCCGATCCCGACGGCGTCGGCACCCAGCGCCAGCGCCTTGACCAGATCGGTGCCGCGCATGATTCCACCGTCCAGAATGATTCTCGCTTTCCTGTCGACCGCCTGAACAACCTCGGGCAGGACAGCCGCGCCGCCGCGCCCGTGATCAAGCTGACGCCCGCCGTGATTGGAAACGTAGATCGCATCGCAGCCTTCCTTGACGGCGATCTCTGCATCCTCGGCAGTGGCGATGCCTTTCAGGATCAGCGGAATATCGTACTTGTCACGGATTCGCTTGAAGTCATCCCAGTTGAACGAGCGCTGATATTCCTCCCCCTCGGCCTGAGTCTGGCGGGCGACCGACAGAAACCCCTTGGCCTTGTCGCGTTCGCGACGGCCGTAATAGTCTAGGTCGATGGTAAAGCAGAACGCCATGTATCCCCTGTCGATCGCCCGGTCGATGTGCCCATCCACCCAGGCGGCGTCGCCGCGGACATAAAGCTGGAAGATGCGCGCAGCATCCGGTGCCGCGTCCGCGACCGCTTCAAGGCCCGGCTGGCAGACCGAACTCAGCATGTGGATCGCACCGAAACGGCCGGCGGCCTGGGAAATCCCTGCCCCGCCGGTTTCGCTGAACTGCTGCAGCGAACCGATCGGCGCCAGGATCACCGGCAGCGTCAGATCGCGGCCCAGAAACGACGCCGTCGATTTCAGGCTGCGCACGTCCCGCATCACGCGCGGACGGAACGCAAGCCGGTCCAGCGCCATGCGGTTGCGCTTTTGCGTGGTTTCCGTCTCGGCGCCGCCGATCAGGTAATCCCAAGCCCCGTCGTCCAGATTTTCGCGTGCCGCCGGCACGAACTTATGCAGAACCGGAAACCGGCTTTCGACATCGCTGTCAACGATACGACCATCAGTCATTTTATATGCTCTCCCGGATACGTTTCTTTAATGTGCAGGTTTCTTGCAGACGATGACGGCGTCCAGGTCGGCATAGACGTAATCGCCCGGCCTGATCACGACCCCGCCGAAGCGCAACTCCACATCCGCCAGACCGATACCGTTGGTGTAGGGGCGCATCGCCGTACTTTTCAGGGCCTTAACCCCGAAATCCAGTTCGGCGAATTCGTGCACGTCACGGACCGCGGCATTGAAGATCATGCCTTCCCATCCCTGTTCGCAGGCTTCGGTGGCGATATTGCCGCCGCACAGCGCCCGGCGCATGGAGCCACGGCCGTCGATCACGAGCACCTTGCCCTTGCCGCCCCGGCGGATGACATCAAGGATGCCCTTGTTGTCTTCATACGTCGAAAACGTCACCGCTTCGCCATGGAAGCAGGCGCGCTTGGCGAAATCATGAAACATCAGTTCACAGACTTGCGCTTCGGGAACGTCGTCACAGATGTCAGCGCATCTGACGATAACTTGGTCGGTCATTTATTGGGGTCTCCAGATGGGTTTTGTCATTTTTTTTGCGGTCGAACTCTACGAAGTCTTGGGCGAACGGTCCATCGTCATTACATTGAATTTACATTCAGACTGATCCCGAGGAGGTTACACGTGAGTAAATTTGCCATTTTCGTCACCGTCAAAATCAAGGACGGCAAAGTCGACGAGTTTCTTTCCCATGCCCATGTCAACGCAACGGCAGCTGTCCGCGACGAACCGAACTGCCACATGTTCCGGGTCATGCGGAACCAGGAAGACCCGCAGACGATACACTTCTTCGAGGTCTATACCGAAGCCGGCAGTCTCGACTATCACCGCGAAACGCCGCACTACAAAGCCTACGATTCGGCAGTCGGCGACCTGATCGCGGAAAAGTCCATCGTCAAGGTCGACCTGCTTCAGTAATTCCTGCACTGTTCACCCGGCGGCGCGGCGAACCTTTCGGTCCGCGCCGGACGGGTGCAGAGCCGCTACTTGTTTTCCCGGAATTCACGCCACATGACCATGGCGCCGACGAACATCACGGCACCGATGATCGACCACGCCAGCCCGTAGTTGTTCGCGCTCATGTCCAGGATCAGCCCGAACATCGGCGGCCCGACAACGCCGCCGATGGACCACGCCACGGCATTGTAACCGATCCCCGATCCGATCATTTCCGGCGGCACCGTTTCGGCGGTCATCGACAGCACCAGCGCCGCATAGGACGCGACCGTGCCGCCCATCACCGCAGCCAGAAGCATCAATCCCCAGTACGGCCACCCGGGATTGACGAAGATCGTCACCAGACAGGCAAGGGCCCCCGCCGAGACCACCGCCACCGTTATACCCTTGCGGCGGCCCGCGAAGAACACATCCGATACATATGAAAAGCCGACGCGCCCGAACGCGCTGGCACCCTGGGCAAAGGCGACACCGAGGGCGGCGACCGGCTGGCTGGCCTGCGCGGCATCCCGCAGAAACAGCGCCATATAGGTAAACAGGCTCGATTGTCCGGTGTTGTAGAGAATTGCCGAGAAACAGATAACGTTCATGTTGCGGTTGGTAATCACCGATTTCAGATCGGCGATAATCTGCCGCATGCCGCCGTTCCCCGCGTTTGGTCTGCGGGTCAGGGGCAGCCACGCCAGCGCCGTCAGGAAGGTCAGTGCGGAGGCGATCCACAACACGATGCGCCAGTCGATGTATGCCGCCAGGACACCGCCGCCGGCACCGACCACGCCGCCGAGCGGCACCCCCAACTGCTTGAGCCCCATCGCGGTGCCGCGCCACTCGGCAGGAAACCAGCGCATCACGCCCTTGGCCGTCGCCGGATTGACGAACGAATACCCGAGACCGATCAGAAATGCCGCCCCCAGTGCCGGCATGAAGGCGGGCGAGACGGCAAAAAGCATGGTGCCCGCGGTCATCAGGATCATGGAACCGAACAGGGTCCAGCCGACCCCCATGCGGTCGGTGATGGCCCCGCTCGGTAGCGCCGACAGCAACTGTGCGCCGAACACAACGGACATGAAGAAGCCGAATTCCGCCGCCGTGATCCCAAGGTCGCCGCGGATCACCGGCGCCATGGCCATGATCGACAGATAGCATGACGTGCCGACGGTATGTACAAGCGACAGCAGAAAGATACGCGCGCGCCACGGGTTGAAACCGGTTGGCAATGACGATGGTGTTGGAGGCGGTGTGTCTGCGCTCAACGTCCACCGTCCTTGAAACAGAAGACAAGCAGCCCGACACCGATGAGCACGATGCCCGCCGTCACCAGCCACGCCGCATCATAACCACCCCAGTTGTCGACAACCCAGCCGAAGATAATCGGCCCCGCCATGCCGCCGATGTGCACCCCGACCATGTTCACACCGATCGCCGAACCTGCCAGCCGGGGCTCGACCGATTCAACGACGATGGCCTGGGTCACCGGGGCAAACGAGGCGATGGTAATCCCCAGCGCCATGGCCAGGCCGATCCCGATATAAAGTCCCGGGCCCGGGCCGATGAACGCCATGGCGGTCATGAACAAAGCCGCCGCACCGCAGATCCAGGCCACCAGCGTTCCGCGCCGGCCGACAAAGTACTTGTCGGACAGTACGCCCCAGCCGATCCGGGCGACTGCGCTTGCGGTCTGCGCCAGACCGATGGACATGCCGGCGACTTCCTGACTTGCCTTGGCCGTTGATGTGAGGAACAGGGTCAAAAAGCCGAAGAAGTTGGTCTGCCCGACGTTCAGCAACCCGTTGAGGAAGGCATAGACATTGAAGTTTCGGTCCTTCAGCACATCCCCCAGATTGGCGATGATGCTTTTGCGCTGGTCCCTGGGCAGCGGCACATGAAAGCGGATCAGAACCAGACAGTAAATGCCGTTCAGGACCATCATCGCCGCCACGCCCCACATGATCGTCTGCCAGTTCATATAAGCGGCCAGTGCACCGTTCCCGGCGGCGATCACCCCGCCGATGGGCACGCCGACCTGTTTCAGGCCCATCGCCGTGCCGCGACGGTGCTTGGGGAACCAGTCAAGCACGCCGCGTGCCGTCGACGGATTGGTCAGGCAGTACCCAAGCCCCATAAGGAACATCGCCCCCAGGCATTGAACATAGCCGACGGCCAGCGCCAGCGTGACGGCGGCAATCGCCATCATGCAATGCGCCAGCACCAGCGTGCGGCCGACACCGAAGCGGTCCGTGATCGCCCCGGCCGGCATCGAGCCCGCCGCCTGTGCCGCATAGTATGCGGAAACGAAGGCACCGAACTCGGCAGCACTCAGATTCAGGTCCATGGAAATGACCGGTGCCATGGCCATCACTGAAACCACGTTAGTGGTCCCGACCACATGCGAGAAGATCAACGCCGGCAGCCGTCCCAGCCAGGGGTTTCCAGGATCAATTCGGTTCGCGGAAAATTCACTCACCCCTGCAAGGCCCGCCCGTCCATGTCATCGGCGGCGAGCCCCAGATGGGCCATCGCCGTCGGTGCGATATCAATGGCCGAGGTTTTGTCAGCGATTGTCGTACCCGGCATGAACCCGCTCCCGGCGAGAATCAGGAACGGGCTCTGCTCATAGGCCCCAAGCCCCCCATGCTGACCGCAACCGACATTGTTCGAAATCTTCATGTCACCCTGAAAGGCAACGCTGCTGCCCGGCAGACTTCCGTCGAGCGACAGATTGTCGGCCATGCCGACGGCGACGATATCAATCCCGTCATCCGGGTCCAGTCCCAGTTCCGCCATTTCGTCACCGGCATAGACGGCACCGATCCGCCCATCTTTCCGAAGCAAATCGGCAATGATGTCACGGCGCCCCTTGGCCGCCGCGCTCAGATAGATCGTCGCACTCAGGCCCTGCGGTGCAATAGCCACATCACTTGATCCCGGCGCGTCCTTCAGACCGGCTTCAATCAACAAGGTTTCCAGATCGACGACTTCGCGAACCGTTTCATGGCCATGATCAGACGCGACAATGAACAGCACATCGCCGCTGTCGATATCGGACCGGATGTTGTCGAACACCCGGCCGGCCTGCGCATCCGCCGCACGGACGACGTCGATGTGTGCCGGCGAGCCAAGCGCAACACCATGCTGCGTATGATCCGGTTCGCACATCCACATTAACGAGACAGCCGGTTTGCGGTCGTGCAGCACCTCGTCGATGAAGCGCTGCGCCAGCGCCGCATCACCGGCAGCGTCATGGCTGACGCCGTGCGGCTCGAGCGTCACACGCCCCGGCCCGGTCGCCATATCGCGATGGATCATGTGACCGTACCCGTCCGGGTCCAGAAATATGCCCGCACCCGGAGATGCATTGGCAAAGATCATCGCACCGCCCTGATCCTTCACCCGCTCGGACATGGTCGGCACCTTCAGGGTTCGGCCCTTGGCTTCAAAGAGCAGATCACGGAATTGCGGCGGGCCGACGGAATAGACCTTGAGGCCCTCGCCGTGATCCAGTGCGACCGCATTGCCCTGAAGCCCATGCGATTTCGGCAGGCATCCGGTCGCAATCGACGCCGCCGTCGTTCTGGTTGTCGACGGAAAGACACCGCCATGGCTGACACACTGCACACCAGAGGCGGCAATACGCATCAGGTTGGGTGTGAATTCCTCACCGACCATATCGGCGCGAAGACCATCACAAATGACAATAACGACACGTTTCACCTTACCCAATCCTCCCGTATGCACACCCTTCGAGACACGCGCTTCGCCCGTTCCTCAGGGTGAGGACATAACGTCTGCGCGGCCTCATCCTGAGGAGGCCCCGCATTCAATGTGGGGCCCTCTCGAACGATAAGCATGGCTCTATTCTCCCTCGATCACCAGTCCGTCGACTGCGAACACACCCTGCCCTTCGACACCAACGATCATCGGATTTATTTCGGCATCCAAAGGTGGTTTTTCCAGAGTGGCAAGCGAAGAGATTTTGACGATGGCATCGGCCAGTGCCTCCAGATCGCCTTTCGGCAGGTTGCGATACCCCCTGAGCGGCGCCAGCCCCTTGACCTCGTCGATCATGCCGTACGCATCCTCCAGACCGACCGGGGCCATGCGAATGGCGCTGTCTGCATAGACTTCGGCCAGGATGCCGCCCGGCGACAACACCACGACGGGACCGACCTGCGGGTCCATGCGAAAACCGATCAGAACTTCGCCCACGCCCCGAACCATTTCCTCGATCAGGAACCGGGTCAGGTTCAATCCCGGTTTATGCGCCGCCACATTCGCACGAATCCCATGTATGGCCGCCGTCAGCTCCTTTGACGAACCGATCCCGAGTTTCACGGCACCGGCTTCCGTCTTGTGCGGCAGGTCCGCGGACAATGCCTTGACCGCCAGCGGATATTTCAGGGTATGCGCATCATCGCCGTCTGCGATCACCGCATGGTTGGCGACAGGGATACCGAGGCTTGCGAACATGGCGAGAGATTCCGCTTCATCCTTCGAGACGCAGCCAAGCTGCTCCTCAGGATGAGGTTGAAGCAGAGACAATCTCTCATCCTGAGGAGGCGCAGAGCGCCGTCTCGAAGGATGAGCTGTACTACTCGGTACCTGCCACTGGAAGAAAGCCCGCATGGCGTCCGCGCAGGCTTCGGGTGTGCGGAACGCCGCGACCCCGGCATCGGCCAGAAGCCTGAGCGACGCATCCGCCTGCGGCACCATGAACGCACACACCGGCAACTTCGCTTTGCTGCCGACCTCGACGATCGGCGAGACCGCAAGTTCGGGGTGAAACTGTGCCGAGGAACCGACGACACAAACCACGGCATCACATTCGCCGCTGTCCAGCAGCGCCGTCAACGCTGCGCCGTAAACGCCTTCCCGCGTCCCGGCCATGGTCAGATCGATCAGCGGCCCGCGCCCGATCGTCAAATCAAAATCCCTGAGCCGTTCATGCACGGCTTCGGGGGCCGCGATGACGTCCAGCCCGGCAACTCCGAGCCGGTCCACCACCGTCGACGCGCCGCCGCCGGTCGTGGTCATGACACCGACCCGTTTCCCCTTCGGCGGCTTCTGTCCCAGCATCAGGGGCGGCATCTCGAACAGGGTTTCAAGCGTCTCGACCCGGACGATGCCGTTGGCCCGGAAGAACGCATCGATCGCTTTGTCTTCGCCGGCCAGTGCGCCTGAATGCGACAGCGCCACCGCCTGCCCGGCACCGGAACGTCCCAGTTTGTAGGCGATCACCGGCTTGCCGGCGTCATAGGCCCGGCGTGCCGCACGGGCCAGCACCGGCGCATCGCGGAGCGCTTCGAGAAACAGCAGGATGGCATCCGTTTCCGGATCGTCGACCAGCACGTCGACAAGTTCTCCGACACCGATATCGGCTTCGTTGCCGACCGACAGCATCCGCGAGAAACCTATTCCGCGTGCGGCGCCGCGAGACAGCAACGTGCCGAGGATCGTCCCCGACTGCGAAATCAGTCCCATGCGCCCGACCGGCACATATTCCATTTCTAGAACCGCATTCACCGACAGCGTCACGTGACTGGCCGGGCAGATCACACCCATGCTGTTGGGGCCGAGAATTCTGACGCCGGCTTCAGCGGCAACGTTCAGCAATTCATCCTGTTTTGCCTGTCCGGCTGCCCCGGTTTCAGCGAAGCCGTCGGAATAGATGGTCGCCACCTTGACGCCGATGCGGCCGCACTGTTCGACCGCCTCAATCACATGATCCGCCGGCACCATGATGAAGGCCTGATCACACGGGCCTTCGATGTCGGCAACGGTTTTATAGGCGCGGAGTCCCTGCACCTCGTCACGGCCCGGGTTAACGGGATAGACGGTCCCTTTATAACCGTGAGCGTCGAGAAACCGCTGCGGGCGTCCGGTGTTCTTGCTCGGGTCCGCAGAGGCGCCAACAAGCGCGACCCCGCGGGGGTTCAGAAGTGCCTGTACGAGATCGTTCATTATTTATTCTGATCGGTTTTCGGTGGCCGTTGGGAAAACCGCCGGTCAAAGATACCTTCGGCGATCCTGTTCATCATCATTTCCGACGAACCGCCGGCGATCATCCAGCCCCGCGTGCGGCGAAAACAGTATTCGATCAGGCAGTCCTGCGAATACCCGGCGGCACCCATGATCTGCATCGCTTCGCTGGCAACTTCGTGACCGGCCCGGTTACAGGCCAGCTTGGCCAGTGCGGTGTCATCCGCCGACGGGAACCCCTGATCGGCCTTGGTCGCGGCCCGCATCAGCAACAGTTGCGCCGATTCCAGCTTCAGCTTCATTTCCGCGAACTTCCACTGCAATCCCTGAAATTCGCAGAGCGGACGGCCGAACTGCTGGCGTTCCATGGCATGGTGCCGGGCCATTTCGAAGGCGTATCGACCGAGCGCCACGGCGCGCGATGAATTGCCCAGCCGCTCAACATTGAACCCGGCGATCTGCTGTTTGAATCCGCCTTCACGCAGAAGCACGTTCTGTTCAGGAACATGGGCGTCTTCAAAATAAATCTGACACCATTCCTCGCCCCCCAGATACATCACCGGCTGGCCACGGGTTACACCCGCCGTATCCGGTTCAACCAGCACCGAACCGATGCCGTTCACCCCCGGCCCATAGCGGCAATACACCAGAAAAAGATCGGCTTCGGGGCTGTGGGTCGAGAATACCTTTGTGCCGTTCAAAAGCACGCCGCCGTCATCAGCCGGTGTCGCCGTGGTCTTGAGATCGGTCAGCGCGGAGCCGGCCTCCGGCTCCGACATGGCCACCGAAATCACCTTCTCACCGGCCAGGATCGGTTTCAGATAGCGTTCCTTCTGATCGTCCGTGCCGTATTCAGCGAGCACACGAACCGCACCGAAGTTACCGGCCTGCACCACATCGGCACTGCGCGGGCAGTGCTTGGCGATGGTCTGGATCGCAATAACGGCATCGGTCAGCGAGCCGCCCTGGCCGCCGTCCTCTTCCTTCATGGTGATGCCCAGCAGCCCCTGCGCCGACATCATTTTTGCGACATCCTTGGGAAAGCCCTGCGCATGGGCGCGTTTCAATGCATCGGCGGCAAGGTGGCGCTCAGCAAACCCATCAACGGCGTCCATGAACATCCGTTGTTCTTCAGTCAGATCAAAATCCATTAATTCCTCCGTGTGGGATGCAGAGATTACATCCGTGCCCCGGAATTTCAACGCATCGCAGTAGGGTTCGTGTACTTGTTCCGGTTCCGTCCGGTGATTAAAGTGCAAATCTGATTTATATCATGGTGGCGCACCCGCCACCGGCTATGTTACCCGGTACGATACCGCACACTTATATTCGTTGGAGCGAACCACTGATGGATTACGAGCAGCGCTTTCAAGCCGTCGTCGACGGCGTCCGTGAAGATGGCAGATACAGGGTTTTTGCCGATCTGAAGCGCGAAGCGGGACGGTTTCCCCATGCCGTGAATTACCGTGACGGCAAGGAACATCCTGTCGTTATCTGGTGCTCGAACGACTATCTCGGGATGGGTCAGAACCCTGCCGCCATCGACGCCGCCGCGAAAGCGGCCGGCACCTATGGTGTCGGGTCGGGCGGGACGCGAAACATATCCGGGACCACGCATTTGCTGGTCGAACTCGAAGACGAACTGGCGAAGCTTCACAACAAGGAAGCCGCCCTGCTGTTCACGTCCGGCTTCGTATCCAACGATGCGACAATTTCCACCGTCGCAAAGATGCTGCCGGGTTGCATCATCTTCTCTGATGCCATGAACCATGCGTCGATGATCGACGGCGTGCGGCATTCCGGTGCGACAAAGCACATCTTCCGCCACAACGATCCGGAACATCTGGAACAGCTTCTGGCGGCCGCACCGATGGGGGCACCGAAACTGATCGTCTTTGAAAGCGTCTATTCCATGGACGGTGATATCGCGCCGATCGGCAGGATCTGCGACCTTGCCGAAACCTATGGGGCGATGACCTATCTCGACGAAGTCCACGCCGTCGGCCTGTATGGCGAAACCGGCGGCGGCATTTCCGAACGCGATGCCGTCCAGCACCGTGTCGACATCATCGAAGGCACACTTGCAAAAGCCTTCGGCACCATGGGCGGTTACGTCACCGGTTCGGCGACCCTGATCGATGCAATCCGGCTGACCGCGAGCGGATTCATCTTCACCACCACCATCGCGCCGCCCGTCGCCGCGGCAGCCCTGACAAACGTCCGTCATGTCCGCGCGCATAACGAGCTTCGGATCCGCCACCAGGAACGCGCCGCAGAACTCAAGAAAAGGCTCAGCCAGGCTGGGCTGCCGGTGATGCCGTCCGACACCCACATCGTCCCGGTGTTCGTCGGCGATCCCGTGCGCTGCAAGGAAGCCACCGACATGCTGTTGGAACAGCATGGCGTGTATATTCAGCCGATCAACTATCCGACCGTGCCCAAGGGGACGGAACGGCTGCGGATCACTCCGACGCCGCTGCATGACGATCAACTGATGGATGATCTGGTGATTGCCCTGACCGCCGTCTGGAAAGACCTGCGTCTGGAAATCGCCGCCTGACCCACCCCAATACCGGAGAAACGCCGTGACGCAGGTTGAAGACCTGAAATTCGAAACGCTTGAGATCAGCCGACCGGCCGATCATGTGATGCTCGTAACCCTGAACCGGCCCGAGGTCCGGAACGCGTTCAATACGCAGATGGGGGGCGAACTGCTGCAGTTATGGAGCGCCCTCTACGTCAACCCCGCACAGTGCCGCGCCGTGGTCCTGACGGGCAGTGGTGATCGGGCTTTCTGTGCCGGTGCCGATCTCAAGGAACGCAACGGCATGAGCGATGATACCTGGCGCCAGCAGCACGCACTGTTCGAGCAGATGATCCGCGCCATGATGGATTGTCCTGTGCCAATCATCGGCGCCGTCAACGGCGCCGCCTATGCCGGCGGACTGGAAATCGCACTCAATGCGGATTTCCTGTATGCCGTCCCGGGCGCACGCTTTGCCTTTACCGAAGTAACCATCGGCATCATGCCCGGCGCGTCCGGCACGCAGCACCTGCCTCGCGCCATCGGCGTCCGCCGGGCCAAGGAAGTAATCCTGTCGGGCCGTCCGTTCGATGCCGCGCAGGCCGAAGCTTGGGGGCTGGTCAACCGGCTCTGCGACCCCGGCAAGCTGATGGATGACGCGCTCGACGTTGCCTCGGCGATTGCGGCGAATGCCCCGATTGCCATCCAGCAGGCGAACAATGCGGTGCAGGCCTCACAGTCGACCGATCTGAAAACCGGCTACGATTTCGAAATCGCCTGTTATCAGAGCGTCATCGGTTCCGAAGACAGGCTTGAAGGTGTGCGGGCCTTCAACGAAAAGCGCAAACCCGATTTCAAGGGGAAATAGTCATGCTGGCGGTCATATTCGAAGTCTGGCCTGCAGAAGGCCGTTCCGACGATTACTTCCAGCTTGCCATGTCATTGAAGTCCGAGCTTGAAAAGATCGACGGGTTTATCTCGGTCGAACGCTTTGAAAGCGTGACCGAGCCCGGCAAGTTCCTGTCGCTATCTTTTTGGCGCGACGAGGATGCGGTCAATGCATGGTATGGCCATACCGGTCACAGCGGTGCGCAGGATCAGGGCCGGGAAGGGATTTTCAGGGATTACAGGATCAGGGTCGCAAACGTCATCCGCGACTACGACATGGCCCGTGGCCGCCCGGAAGTCTAGAGCACTTTCCGGCCTACATCTCGGGATTATAGCGGTCGTCAAACAGATACGTCTGGGTTTTTGCCAGCACGTTCCGCGATTCACGGGTCACGACGGCATAAAGATCGCGGATCGAAACGATGCCGAGCGGTCTGTTATCCGCATCGACCACAGGCAGATGCCGGAAATGCCGCAGTTCCATCAGCTCAAGCGCGGCAAAGGCGGAATCCTCCGGTGACAGCGTTTCGACGTCGACCGTCATGATGTCGCCCGCCATCGTCGTTTGCGGATCGACCCCATCGACGGCAAAGCATCGGGTGAGGTCCCGCTCCGTGATGATGCCGATCAATCTGCCTTCGTCATCCAGAACGAGGATCGATGAAATCTTGCGGTTCACCATTGCTTTCGCAATCTGACGGGCGTTGTCGCCGGCCCGCGCCACGAGAAGATTCTGATCTCTGATCACATCGGGCATTATTCTCATGAACCGGACCTCTTGTTCCGCTCGATTTCATCGGCGACTTCATCAAGCTCTTTCAGAAAATCGGTCACGTTGATGACATCCTGATGATCGGACGGGCCGTGGCCTGCCCCATCCCCTGCTTGAGAACCGCTTGCGCTGTCCGCCGTTTTGCGCGGGATGTGGATTTCCTCATCCAGGACGTCATTGATCGTCACTGCCAGCACCGCCCGATCAATGGGTTTGGTGACACAGGCATTCATGCCGGCATCCAGATATCCCCGGATGTGTTCTTCCATGGCATCGGCTGTCAATGCGATGATCGGAATCAGGGCATAACGGTCACTGCGGGCACGGATAATCCGGGTTGCATCAGGTCCGCTCAGTTCCGGCATGCGTACATCCATCAGTATCAGGTCGTAATCCCCCTTGTCGACTTGCTGAACAGCCTGCTCGCCATCCTCGACGACCGTCGATTGGTGCCCGAACTTGTCGAGTGTCGCAACGATAATCCGCTGGTTGAGTTTGTTGTCCTCGGCAATGAGGATGTTCAGCGTGCGTTTCGTTTCAAAGCTCTCGACCGCATGAAGACGTGAAATGTTGGTCACATCGGTTGTCGCTTTGTGATAGGGCAGCGTGAAACAGAATTCGCTTCCCTCCCCGACCTCGCTGTCGACCCAGATTTTACCGCCCATCAGTTCGACCAGCCGCTTCGAAATCGCCAATCCCAGGCCTGTCCCCTCGTAATGACGCGAGATTGACGAATCCGCCTGAGAGAAATCGAAAAACAGTTTTTTGCTGTTCTCCTTGGAAATGCCGATACCGGTGTCGATGACCTTGAATTCGACGGCAGCCGTCGGTTCCTGCCTGATCGTCCGCGCCTTGATGGTAACGCCACCCTCATGCGTGAATTTTACCGCGTTCCCGACGAGGTTGATCAGGATCTGTCTGAAGCGGGTCGGGTCGCCATGCATGCCGACCTCCATATCTTCAGGAAACTCTACATTGAGCTTAAGGTTCTTGAGGCGTGCGCGCTCGCGGACCAGATCAAGGACCTCCTCGATCGCCGTTTTCATATTGAAATCCAGGTTTTCGATTTTGAGCCGCCCGGCATCGAGCTTCGACAGATCAAGAATGTCATTGATGATCGTCAGCAGATTTTGCGTCGCGCCCTTGATCTTGAGCACCTTTTCCCGGTCCTCTGGTGCCAGACTGCTGTCCAGCAGCATGTCCGCGAAGCCCATCACGCCCGTCATCGGAGTTCTGATCTCGTGGCTCATGGACGCCAGGAACTCCGATTTTGACCGCTCCGAGGCTTCGGCCCTGTCTTTCTCGACGGCATAACGTTCGGCAAGCTCGGCCATCATGGCGGTACTTTCCTCCAGTTCCTGCCGGGAAGATTCCAGCTGGCGGACGTTCCGCTGAAGTCTGGTTTCGCTTTCGCGCAGTTTGTGTTGTGCCAGAGCGTCAGCGGTGACATCCCGACCGGTACCGCGATATCCCTTGAATACCCCGTTACTGTCAAAGAGCGGTTTGCCGCTGATCGAGAAGTATTCCTCAACATTGTCATCGCGTGTGACGCTATAGCGAAAGTCATGAAACGGGCGGTTCGCTCGGATATCCTCCAGATGACCCCGCCAGTTTTCATCGGTATTGAAATCATTCACACCGGCCGCCTCTTCGCGGGTCTTCCACAGGAAGTCATCACGATCCAACCCGGTCACTTGCTCAAAGCGCTCGGAAAAATAAGAAAATCGCAGATCGCTGTCCATTTCCCAGAACCAGTCGGCGGAAACATCGGCCATGTCGCGCAGGCGCTGTTCACTATGCTCCAACGCCCGTGTGCGTTCATGAACAAGGTTGCTGATCCGGTGCTCGTAATTCCGCAGCGACAGGACATAGCCGAAAATCACGGCGGTCAGGACCAGACCAATGGTAAAGATCAGCCCCGCCGTCAGATACGACGCATTTTCAGGGTCGGTGAAGCGGTTCTGCAACGCCGCGGCGTGTTCGCTGGGCAGTACTTTCAGGGCAATGGCAGCAAGAATGGTGCTGATGCCAAGACCGGCAAGACCGATAATCCACAGCATGAAACCGTGCCGGGCCGGGTTGCCAGCCAGCATGTCGTCCATAACATGTTTGGTGTCTTGATCAGCCATCACCAGATTTCCGGTTCGGGCTCAAGAGTCTTAATCAGCGAAACAGGAGATAAGCATGAAACCCGAACAATACATATATCCATTAAAGCGGCCTTGCGCCATCTCCGGTTTGCAACGGCATGCTGCAGGCCCTCCCGATAAAACTCACTGAAATCGGCCTACATCAAAAGGCGCAATCGGCAGATTGCTTTTTCCATCAACAATAAGCTCTGCCATGACCCGCCCGACGACCGGGCCCAATTGGAACCCATGTGCGGAAAAGCCGAACGCGTGGAAAGCGCCGTCGGCGGATGCGCTTGGTCCGATAACGGGCAACTGATCCGGGGTCACACCCTCCAGACCAGCCCAGCACCGGGCGACACGGACGTTTCGGACAAGCGGAAAAGCATCGCTGACCGTTGCCGCCGACAACGACATCTTGACCGGGTCCGGTTCCGCAATCCCCCGGTCGCGGTCGGCATATCCCAGATGTGCGCCACCGATCAGCAGGGTCCCCGAAGAAGTTTGCTTGAAAGACAGTTTTCGTGACGCCAGACCGCAAACCGGTTTGAGGAAGGGCCGGACCCGTTCGGTCACCATCATCGTCAGAGCGTGTGCCTGCAGTTCCACATCGTCACCCAGCATGCCCGCGATCCGGTCACCCCATGCCCCGGCACAGTTCAGCACTTGCCCGCTTGTGACGGTGCCTTTGTCTGTCTCGACGTGCCAGGTTCCGGCCTGTTTACGCAAACCCGTGACTTTGATGCCGAGCCTGAAATCGACACCCAGCGCTTTCGCCTTTTTATAAAATGCCTGGGTCGTGCGCATCGGGTCAGCCGCACCATCCCCTTCGCACCACAAACCGCCGACGGCGCGGGGATGAACATCCGGCACCAGTTCCAGCAATTTGTCCCGGCCGATAGGGACTTCGTGATCATAGCCGAGATCACGGACGTCGCGGGCCCGGGCCTCGAGCTTTTCCATATCGGCGTCGGATTCCGCGATCTTGAGCTGCCCGCAGGCGTGAAAATCACAGTCATCGTCGACAAGGGATCTGATATCGTTCCAGATTTCCAGCGATGCTTCTGCCAGGGGAATTTCGGCTTGATGCCGGCTGAGACGCCGAACGCCGCCGGCATTGACGCCGGATGCGAAACGGCCCGGGTGGTATGGTTCGATGACCACCACCGAGCGGCCGCGAAGGGCCAGATGCAGCGCTGCCGAACATCCGTGCAGACCGCCGCCGATAATGGCGACATCCGCGGGTTTCGTGCTCACGAGGAAAATTTCTCCCTGAGCGCGGCTGCCTGCTCATCCGTCAGGAAACGGGTTTTAACGTCCTTGAGCATCAGGAAAAGCCGGGCCGTTTCTTCAAGCTCTTCGGTCGCATAAACCGCGTCGGCAAGGGACTTCCCAGCAACAACCGGGCCGTGATTGGCCAGCAAAACGGCATGATGATCTGACGCCATTTCACGAACTGCCTTGGCCAGATCAAGATCACCCGGCGGGAAATACGGGACCAGCGGCAGCGTCCCGATCTTCATGACATAATATGCCGTGATCGGCGGCAGGACGTTCTTCGGATCGACATCGGCCATGCAACTGACGGCGACCGAATGCGTCGAATGCAGATGCACCACCGCTCCCGCCGTTTCACGCTCACGATACATGGCGATGTGCAGAAAGGTTTCCTTGGTCGGCTTGTCGCCGGAAACGTGATTGCCGTCCGGGTCCAGTTTTGCAATCCGGGCCGGATCAATATCCCCCATCGACACGCCGGTTGGCGTCATCAACCAGCCGTCATCCAGCCGGACACTGATGTTGCCCGAGCTGCCGAACGTCAGGCCGCGCTCATAGATCGATTTCGCAAACCGGGCGATTTCGTCACGGGCAGCGGTCTCGCTCATGGCAGCATCCCCAGTGATTTCTCGAAGAAGTCCTCGGCGCCGAAGTTGCCGGATTTAAGCGCCAGTGCCAGCGGCACGCCGCCGATGGCTTCCGTCCACGGCACGCCCGGATCGATTTCCGGACCGATACGGAGCGCATGAACGTCCAGCGCCTTGACCACCGCGCCCGATGTTTCACCGCCTGCGACGACAATCCGGTTGACGCCGAGCCCCATCAGACCACGGGCGACCCGCCCCATGGTTTCCTCGACCATTTCACCGGCGCGTTCGCGCCCGTATTCGGATTGAATGGCGCTGACCACGTCGGGTTCCGCCGAAGAATAGATCAGGATCGGCGCAGCGTCTGACTGTTCCCCCGCCCAGGCCAGGATTTCACCGGCCACATCCCTGCCGTCGGCAATCGCCCGCGGGTCCACATTAAAGCTCGGCCAGAGTTCACGTGTCCTGTTGATCTGGGTGCGGGTCATCTTCGAGCAACTGCCCGCGATCACCGCGGCGCGGCCCTTGATGCCCGGCAACGACGGTGTGTACTGATCCACCAGATATCCCTGCCTGCGGAAATTCTCCGGCAATCCAAGCGCGATCCCGGAGCCGCCCGTAATCAGGGCCAGGCCGGAGGCCGCATCGCCGATTTCCAGCAGGTCATGATCGCTCACCGCGTCAACAATGGCGTGACGGATACCGGCGGCTCGGAGCTCATCGAAACGCGCACGGATGGCATCCGCCCCGGCGCGGACTGTTTTGTATTCGACCAGCCCGACCTTGTGTTTTGTCTGACGCTGCAGGACACGGACCAGATTGGCATCGGTCATCGGGTTGAGCGGATGGTTCTCCATCCCGGACTCGTTCAACAGCCCGTCGCCGACAAACAGATATCCCTTGTAGATAGAACGCCCGGTTTCCGGAAAGGCCGGACAGGCAATGGTGAAATCGGATTTCAGGGCATCGAGCAAGGCATCGGCAACGGGGCCGATATTCCCCTGATCGGTGGAATCGAACGTGGAACAGTATTTGAACAGGACCTGTTTCACGTTCCGCGCCCGCAACCAGGCCAGCGCCTCCAGCGATTCCGCGATGGCTTCATGGGCAGGGTTTGTACGCGATTTGAGCGCAATGACGATGGCGTCGGTTTCCCCGATATCCATCTCCGGGCCCGGCACACCGATGCTCTGAATGGTTTTCATCCCCCCTTTGACGAGGGTGTTTGCAAGATCGGTGGCGCCGGTAAAGTCGTCGGCAATGCATCCCAGTAGCATGTGAAATCAGTCCTTGATGAAAAATCGATGCAGTGGCGTCTGCTATTCACCGTATCTTATATACTCATCCCAGGTGCGTTCCAACTTGCGGAGCATGTTTGCAGCCTCACCGATTGAAGTCCCGTTATTGATGGCGTCTTCGAACCTGATGCCGTTCTTTTCTTCCATCGCACGTATGCCGACAACGACCGCATGCCCCTTGTTGGTCAGCCTGACGGTGATCGAGCGTTTGTCGTGCTGCGCCCGCGCCTGTTCAAGATACCCGTAATCCGTCAGCTTCTTGATGTTATAGGATACGTTCGAGCCCTGATAATAGCCGCGCTCGATCAGATCGCGGATAATGATTTCGCCTTCGCCGATGTTGGTCAGCATCAACGCCTGAACACCGTTGATGTCGCGGATGCCGAGATTCTTGAGCTCGGTTCTGAGCACATCGAGAAAGCGCCGGTGCAGGCGTTCGATCAACAGCGTCAGTTCAATATATTCCTTTGACACGTGAACTCTTTCCCCCGCTCCGTGATCCCTGTAGCTTATTCTACAATGAGATTAAACCGTACCTCTGTGACAAGCTTAACACCGATCATAACGGCCTTATCCGCCACGTCGAGGACCGCTTTGATTTGTTGCCTATTCATGCCTGCCATGATGCTGGCAGCCTGCAGCGGCCAGGTACCGACACAGCAGGAAATCCAGCAGGACAACCTTGAAAGCCGGGCACAACAACTCGTTCGCGTCGGCGACACGACACGCGCCGGCGGCGATCTTGTCAACGCCATGCAGCTTTACAGCCGCGCGGCAGACATGCGGCCTGAATGGGCGGCTCCCTTGCAACGGCTCGGCGAAACCGCCCTGCAGGCCGGGCTTTACGAACAGGCTTATGCCGCCTTTGACCGGGCTTCGGAACTGAGCCCTGACAGCACGTCGATCAACGGTGCGGGCATCGCACTCGATCTGCTCGGCCGTCATCAGGAAGCCCAGGAACGCTACATCTCCGGTATGGAACAGACCCCGGACAATCTGGCGATCAAAAACAATCTCGGTTTGTCGCTGGCGCTCAGCGGCGACTTTGACGATGCCATCCGGCTGTTGCGCGAAGCGGTGGCAGACCCCGCTGCCGGCGCGCGGACGCGCCACAATCTGGCCTTGGTCCACGGTCTGGCCGGGAACGACGCCGAGGCACGGAACGTCTCCGCGAATGATCTCAGCGAAGCTGAAATCGTCAACAACCTCGCCTTTTACGCGCGGCTCAGAAATCTGCCGCCCGAGGGCAGAACGAAGGCCGTATTCGGCGCTCTGCGCTGAGACAGCATGCATTTACATATTGATCAGGTTGTCGAGGGTCGACAGCACCGCCGGCCCCAGAAGCACCACGAACAGGGATGGCAGAATAAACAGAATCAGCGGCACGGTCAGGGTCGCCGGCAGCTTGGCGGCCTTTTCCTCGGCCTTCATCATCCGTTCATTCCGGTATTCGGCGGACAGCACGCGTAACGACTGCGCAAGGGGCGTGCCGTATTTTTCCGTCTGGGTCAGCGTGTTGACGACGCCGCGGATGGACGCCAGATCGGTTCGCTGATTGAGGTTATCCAGCGCCTGACGGCGATCCGGCAGATAGCTGAGTTCAATCGCCGTCATCTGGAATTCATCGGCAATTTCGGGTGTGCCCCGGCCCATTTCATCGGCCACGCGCTTAAGCGCGGCATCGAGAGACAGACCGGCTTCGGCGCAGATCACGAGAAGATCCAGTGCATCCGGCAGCCCTTTGGACAGTGCAAGCTTGCGCTTGGCCTGCTGGTTGCGGATCAGGATATCCGGCAGATATGCGCCGCCGACCGTGACGCCGAGGGCGATCAGGGCGCGGATATTGAAATCGAGATCGATCACCGGCACCACGAACAGCACCAGTATGCTCGCAATGCCGGTAAAGAACGGCAGCACGGTCTTGGCAAACAGGTACAGCACCACATGATCGCGTGACCGCCAGCCGGCGCGGGCCAGTGACAGCTGCACCCGGTCCGCATGTTTCGAGCGGAGCAGGTTCAGCCGTTCCACCGTGCGCCGGACCCAGCCGCCTGATTCCAGCATCGCCCGGGCGCGGTTCTTTTTCGGCACCGCCAGCCCGGCCTGCAGGGCACGCCGGTGTTTCATCAGCGACCTGGCGCGCGACGCCATCGGATCACGAACCAGAAACGAGGAACCGACGGCATACAGCACGAACAGCACCGCAGCACCCGACAACAGGGCGGCCTGCATTTCAGGCGCAATGCCGGGAAACATGTTCGTCAGCCAGGTCATTGGATAATTTTCCTGCCGTTCATCCTTCGAGACGCGGCAATGCCGCTCCTCAGGATGAGGCATGAATGAAAACCCTCATCCTGAGGAGACCCGCAGGGTCGTCTCGAAGGATGAAGGAGAAAAATTCCGCTTATCATATCTCGAACCTGACCATCTTGCGCATCACCAGCATGCCCGATCCCATCAGGCCAAGTGCCACACCCAGCATGACCCGCCCGCGGATATCCTCGAACAGCGCCTGTTCATAGCTGGGGCTGAGAGACCAGATGATGCCGAACATCACGAACGGCAGCGATCCGAGGATCATGGCGCTGGCCTTGGCCTCGGAGGACATGGCACGGATTTTCAGGCGCATCTGTTTGCGTGAACGCAGAATGTCCGAGAGGTTGGCGAGTGTTTCCGCCAGATTGCCCCCGGTTTCCTTCTGTACCGACAGACTGATCACGAAGAACTTGAACTCGGCGGTGTCCAGCCGCTTGGCGGCATCCCAGAGCGCATCCTCAAGCGGTTGTCCGAGCCGCACGGAATCGGAAATCCGTCTGAATTCGGGGCCGACCGGCTCTTTCATTTCCCGCCCGCTCGCGGCGATGGTTTCCGTCACCGGCAGGCCGGAACGCAAACCACGCACCATCAGATCGATGGCGTCGGGGAACAGCGCCGTAAACCTGTTGTCGCGCCGCGCCACAAGCCAGCCGACGACCAGATGCGGCAACCCGATCCCGGCCACGATCGCCGCTGCGGCGATGGCGAACCAGGGCAGTTGCATACCGATGCGGCAGACAAAAGCCGCCGCCACGCCGACGCCCAGAGACAGCAGGAAATATCGTCCAAGCGAAACCTGATACCCGGTCCGCTGCAATCTGTATCGCAACTGCTGCGGGCGCGGCAGCAGATGCCGGGCCAGGCCTTCGATGAAGGGTGACGAGGTTTGCGTCTTGCGTTTGAGCTGACGTATCTGCCGTTCCTCGCGGCTCATCGGCCGTGCCCGCTCACCGATCCGCTCGACCCGTGCGTTCAGTCGCCGTTGACGCCCGAGCACTGTTATCGCCAGCCAGCCGATGATCATCATCGCCGCCAGCGTTCCCGCGAAGATGACAAGGAGATCGGTCACGCCATCGCCTCCATCAGCGCCTTGTCGAGACCGAAGTACTTGGCCCGGTCGATGAACGCAGGGCGCAGACCTGTCGATTTGAAGCTGCCGAACAGATTGCCCTCCGCATCCTCGCCCTCGAATTCAAAGGTGAACAGATCCTGCGTCGTAACGACCTCACCCTCCATACCGACGACTTCGGTCACGTGGGTGATCCGGCGTTTGCCGTCGCGCATGCGTGAAATCTGCACGATCAGGTCAACGGCCCCGGCGATCTGCGCGCGCACGGCCTCGTTCGGCAGCTTGACCCCGGCCATCGCGACCATGTTTTCAAGCCGGGTCAGGGCTTCGCGCGGACGGTTGGCGTGAATGGTGCCGAGCGAGCCGTCGTGGCCGGTGTTCATGGCCTGCAGCATGTCGAGTGCTTCACCGGCACGGATTTCCCCCAGTATGATCCGGTCAGGCCGCATCCGGAGCGCGTTCTTGACCAGTTCGCGCTGGGTAATTTCGCCGTCGCCTTCAAGGTTCGGCGGGCGCGTTTCAAGCCGCACCACATGCGGCTGCTGCAGTTGCAGCTCCGCCGCATCCTCGATGGTGACGATGCGTTCACCGGAATCGATCATTCTCGACAGTGCATTCAGCAGGGTCGTTTTACCCGACCCCGTCCCACCGGAAACCAGAATGTTCAACCGCGAGCGGGACGCGATCTTGAGCACCGTCGCCATCTGCGGGGAGATGTTTTCCTGACGCTGCATCACGTCGAGAGTGATCTTCTTTTTCGAGAATTTACGGATCGAGATACTCGGCCCGTCGATCGCCAACGGCGGGATGATGATGTTGACGCGCGAGCCATCGGGAAGTCGCGCATCGCAAAGCGGCGAGGATTCATCGACGCGCCTGCCGACACCGGAAACGATCCTGGACGCAATCTGCATGACATGCCGGTTGTCGCGGAAGGTCACGCCGGACAGGGTCAGCTTGCCGTTCTTTTCGACATAGACCTGTTCGGGCCCGTTGACCATGATATCCGTCACCGCCTCGTCGGCGAGCAACACCTCAAGCGGCCCGAAACCCAGCATGTCATTTAGCAGCATCGTGACGATTTCACGCTGCTCGATCAGGTTGAGCTGAATTTTATGTTCCACAAGGATTTCCGACACCACGTCGCCGACTTCCTGAGCCAGCTGCACGCGCGGCATATCGCCCGCCTCGGTGACGTCGATCCGGTCCATGAGGATCGGCTGAACCAGGGCCTTGGTCCGCTCGATCAGGTTTTCCGGTTCAGGCGCAATTGCCGCTGCCCGGGTATCGAGCAGCGTGTTGATGACAGCCGTCACCGCATCGCGCTTTTCCCGCTGGGACAGGCCGCCCGGCACAAGGTCGCCGCTGATCGCATCGCCGATGATCCGTGCCAGTTCCGATCTCTGCATCGTTGATGGATCGTCGTCGCCGAAAATCTCATCTGTGCGTTCCAGTGTTTCGAAGGCAATCAACTGTATGATTTCCGGCCGATGCTGATCTTCCGCACCCAGCATGGCGGCATGCATCAGCTGATTACTGCTGTCGTTGCCTTCCAGTTCACCCAACGGCCGCACCTGCAGACGCTTCGGATGGGCGTTGATCGAAACGACATCGGATGATGGTCTTTTTCCGAACATGTCAGGCTCCCGCTGCCTGAGCGGACGGTTTCTGCGTCCGCCTGAATCTGGCGAACAATCCGCCAGCGGGTTTCTGCTCAGCGCCCGCCATCAGTTCCGTCACCTGTACCAGCGCACGTCCGAGCCTGGAACGCCGCGCCGCCTGCAGGATACATTTGCCTTCCGCCTCGCTGCGCATCGCTGTTTTCGGATCGAACGGGACGCTGTGCGCAATCTTGAGACCGGAACCTTCTTCAAAGGTTTTGACCGAAAGTTCGTCCCTGGGTGCGACCCCCTGACGTCCCAGCACGACGGAAACACGGCATCCCGGATTGATCGCACCGATCATCGCCGACAGTCTGGCACTGTCACGCATCGCAGCCAGACTCGGCTCGGCAACGAGTATGATGCGTGCGAAGGCTTCGATCATTTCAGGATGCGCCACGGCAATCCCCCGCGGCACATCGACGATCACAAGGTCCATGTCCTCGCGGACGAATTCCAGCAACTCCTTGAATGCATGTGCATCGGCGAGATCACCCCGTGCCGGATCGGTTTCCGACGCCATGACCCGGAATGTCTCTCCCAAAGATACCGATGCACGCTTGACGAAAAGCTCGTCCATGCGGCCCGGCTCGCGCATCGCATCCGCCAGACCGCCGCCCGGATCCACGTCCAGGATCAGCGCCTGCGTACCAAATGTCAGGTCCATATCGATCAGCGTCACCTTTCTGGCGAACTGATCGGCGGCGAACCAGGCGGCATTCGCCGCAATGGTGCTGGCCCCGACGCCTCCCCGGACGCCGATCACGCCCACGGTTTCCGTTTTAGCGGCAGCCCCGGGTTCGGCGGCCAACGCCAGCGGTTGCGGCTCCGGCTGCGGTCGCGGCTTTGCACGGTGCAGGGACGCGGCGACGTCATGATAGGTAAACGGCTTCACCAGATAGTCCGCAACACCGGCAGCGAGAACATTGCGGTAAACATGCAGATCATTGACCGATCCCAACAGGATCACCTGTGATCCGGCATCGCAGACCTCGGCCAGCCGCCCGGCAGCAACCATGATGTCGGTCTCGTCACCGAGATCGACCACCAGGACCGTCGGGGTCGGCATGCCGGCCAGGCTTTCAATCGCCTGATCCAGCGTTGCCTGTATGACCGCATCTCCCGCAAAGCCTTCGGCCTCAGCGCCGCGGCCGAGCGTGTCCGCCGTTTTCTGATCGGCGACAAACGCAAAAAAGGCGTGGCTCATGCCGGCCTGCGCGGGTGTCGTGTCATTTCTAAGAGCGATCATTGTCCACCTCCATTTCCACCACCACCTGAACTGCCCTGAACGCCATGGCTTTCGGCGGTATTGGTGTCATCCACAGCAAGTTGCCGGGTCATGCCGGCGCGATAGCGCTGAATACCGAGTACGGCAGCTTCCCCATCAGTCAGGGTTTCTCCCCGCCCTTCGATGATGTCGCGCGGCTCGGCAACCATGCGGCCGAAATTGCTGGCCGTGGCACAGCCCCAGTTGGAATGCGGCCGATTGTCAAAAGTCCGGCCCGCACGTGACGTGAAGTCCGGGCATCCCGGCAGCGTCACCAGATACCGCCGCACGGTCAGATTGACTTCGTTCTCTGCAATGCCGGGAATATTGGCGCGGACCCGGACGCGGGCCGGATCGATCCCGGCGTCACCGACCAGCGCGGCAATGTTGTGGCGGCGTTCCGTGGCCAGCGCCGAAGTATCGACGAACAGACCGAAGTCGACGAAGACCTCATCCGTTTCAACCAGGGCGCGGCGTTTCAGAAAAGCCGCCGCGGCACGCTGTTCGGCATCGGCGATCGTGGCGCCGCCGTCCGTGAATTGCAGGGCGAACGAGGTTTCACTGGGGACCACCTGGACTTTTTTCTCTTCACGCGGCTGCATTTCGACCTGCAGATTGAGCGGGTCGAACCATGGTTTTTCGGGATGCGTCTGGCAGGCCGTCAGGAGCAATGCGCACAGCACTGCGATTGTTTTGACACTCATCCTTCGAGACGCGGCTTTGCCGCTCCTCAGGATGAGGTTTACGCAGGTATCCGTCCTCATCCTGAGGAGGACCGGAGGTCCGTCTCGAAGGATGAAATCCCTCAAACCTTTGGATTTTATCATTGGGTTTCTCCCTTTGCGGAAGCCGCGGGCTGTTCGAGCAGAAAACCCACCGGACCGATCAGGCTGTCGCCATTCCGGTCGATGGTGACCGGCTGACCGGCGGATACTTTCTGGCGATGGGTGCCGCCATTGACGATACGTTCTGCATCATGCGGGTATTCGAGCCCGTCCGTCGGGGCGGCCAGTCGCTGACGCGATATCGGCCGCACCACATAGGGTGTGACGATGATGACGAGTTCGCTTTCTTCACGCTGGAAGCGGTCTGACTTGAACAGGCCGCCCAGGACCGGCACATCGCCCAGCCCCGGAAATTTTGATATGTCGTGCGTCACGTTGTTCTGGATCAGTCCGGCAATGGCGAACGATTGGCCCGATCCCAGTTCAACCGTGGTGTCCGCGCGGCGCGTTGTCAGGGACGGGATCTGGAAGTTGTTCAGGGTCACGGCGTTGGTCGTCGACAATTGGCTGACTTCCGGGCGGACATGCAGATTTACCCGGTCACGCCCCATCAGGGTCGGCGTGAAGCTGAGGGATACCCCGAATTTCTTGAACTCAATGGTCACCCGGCCGTCCGAGTCCGGCACCAGGATCGGGAATTCGCCCCCGGCCAGAAAACTTGCCGCCTCTCCTGAAAGTGCCGTCAGGTTCGGTTCCGCCAGAACGGAAATCAGTCCCTCTTCCTCCAGCGCATCGATGACCGCGTTGAGATCGAAACCGCCGATGCCGATCCCCGACACCGACAGGGTGTGCTGGGTCACCGAAGCATTGAACGGATTGGCCGTGGCCACACCGAAGGCGATCCCCGCCGCCGAACCGGCAATCGACCAGTTGAAACCGAGCTGCTTGTCGATGTCGCGCGAGACCTCGGCGATCCGGACCCGCAGATTGATCTGTGTCGGGGCATCGATACCGATGCGCATCATCACCTTCTTCGGATCGCCAACCGCACCGGCGGCAACGCGGCGGATGTTTTCCGCCGTGGAGGCGCTGTCGACAATCCCGTCCAGTACAAGTGCATCACCGATGCTGCTGACCGTGATATCGGCTTCGGGATGAAGCTGGCGGATCGAATCGTGAATTCGGCTGACGTTGTGACTGACGTGCAGATCGATGCTGGCCAGCACCTGTTCGCGGCCGTCGACGGCAAACAAAGTGGTTTCCCCCGGCCCCTTGCCGAGCACATAGACCAGGGTCGGGCTTTTGATCTGTACATCCGCAATTTCCGGATCGGCCACGAACACGGTCGATGCCGCAGCACGGAGCTTGATCAACCGCCCTTTATGGACCTCAAGGGCCATTTCCTGATGGCCGCGATTGACCAATTCCAGCGGTTTGCTCCACGCATCGCCGACCGCCAGCATGGTCAGGGCGATGATCGCCAGCATGACGAGCAGATGAAGCAGATTGAAATGTCTCGGCATGACGGGGCTCCTCAAAAGTTCTGGGTCTGGGCATCGCTGCCCCGGAGCACATGGACTTCGCGACCGCTGCCGCTGCCCGGAAACAGGCGCGGGTCGCCCCACATGTTGTAGACATCGGAATCAAGGGTGTAGCTGCGGCCCTCGTTACGGACCATTTTCGGATTGAACGGCTTTTCGCCGCCTAGCAGACGTTCCTTGTGAACGGTTTCGCTTTCCGCCTGGCTGAGGCTGTTCAGGCTGAGCGACAGCCGCCCCATTTCCAGCGAGATGGAGACACGCTCGGCTTCCTTGGGTGTCACTTCGATGGTCGCCGTCTTGGCGACGGATGCGCTGCCGTCTTCCTTGTCGACGTGCTGATCAATGGCGAGGACACGCACGCGCTGCAACACGGTCTGGGAGAAATACCGCTGCTGCTTCGCGTCTTCGCGCTCGTCGCGAAGCCGCATGGTCATCAGAATGTCCACCCAGTCACCCGGAAAGATAAAACCGGCAATCCCCGTGGTCGCATCGACGGGCAGCGAGACGGCGCGAAAACCGGGCTCCAGTACGGCCGCCAGAAAGCCGCGCTCACCGGGATGCACGACACGGACTTTCGTCACCGGCTCACCGGCGCGGAGGCCGACACGGACGACGGCACCCTGAAGTTCCAGGATCTGGTCCCTGTCGTTTTCACCCCTGTCTTCCTCACGCGTGCGAACGATATGCGTCTTGTGGACACCGTCTTCGGGCCAGGGCTGCCACTCCAGATTTTCCGGCTTGAGAAACGTCCCGGGCTTGAGATCCATCTTTGCGACGAGGACTTCCGCCGCCGCGGTCGTGATTACCCGGATTTCGGTCTGCCGGTCCGCCGCCAGACGCGTGCGTTCACTTTCCATCCACGACTTCACGTAAATCGCGGTGCCGGATGCGAACACCAGTGCGACAGCCAGCAGCAGAATATTTCGAAGCGAAAACATGACTACCCCCTAATGCGCCAATTGCATAAGCGTCACGAGCCCGCCGACGGCGATGGCGACGCCATACGGCAGTTTGGTCGTGAGCGGATTGTCCTGAATGCCGGACGGCCCGGCATGGTCGAAGCCGAGCACCGGCGCGATATAGAAATGACTTATATAGATGAGCGACAGCAGGCCGCCTGCGAGAGCCATGACGATCACAAAATCGCCGACAAGCGCAGGCCCTGCCCACAGAGCGGCGACGGTGATCAGCTTCACGTCCCCGCCACCGAGCCGCTTCAGCGCATGGAATGCAAAGCTGACGGCAAAGGCCACGCTCATCACGAGCAGCGATGCCATGAGCGGGACGGCTTCCGGTGCCAGCCAGAAATGAAACGGGTACAGAGCGCAGAGCGCCAGCGTGCAGACATTCGGTATGGTATATCTGCGAATGTCGCTGATGGCGGCGTAGCCAAACGGTACAGCGGCCAGCAGCAGAATGCCCGTATGAATTAAATTATGGTCGGTCATCGTCCCCCCACCTCCTCTGTTCTTGAGGACTGATCCCTTCCCGTGTTCTCTCGAGCCTATGGGGTCATGTTCACCCTTGTTTTTTTATATGCAGGTTCTGGGCTTTGCTTTCCGGATCCCCCGGCAGCCTGATCCGTGTTGATCGGCCGAGGTGGTGTCGTCCAGAACGGAGGCAAACCGTCCACGGACCCGGCAATGCCGGAGGCTCCGGAAAACAGCCGGCCCGGATATCCAGGCCGGCCGTTGTACGAAATCAGGTGCCTGCGACAGCACCGCTGAGGATCGTCGCGACACTGTTGAACATCGTGTCGAGAGATGCGCCCATGGCCTGCAGCGCAAGGATAGCGGCAACGGAAACGAGCGCAGCGATAAGACCGTACTCGATTGCGGTGGCGCCACTTTCATCCTGGAAGAATTTTTTAAGGGTGGCTTTCATGATGGCCTCCTGTCCATTTCGTCCGGCCGTCTCACACCATGTGATAACGACACCGGCAGCAGCAATGTGCTATTGGCCATTTACTTATTTTTTACTATTTCAGTCAAAATTAATATTCATTTATAACTTAGTTTTACTTTGATTATATTTTTTAATTTCATTTATATAAAATTTTATCTATTTTATTTACACTATATATACATTCAATTGTTTCGATTGGGCGCCCTAACTTTAGTACCATGTCTTCTGGTAACGAGGCCGGAGACATTCCATGCCCATCCAGATCAGAAACACCCTGCGCCGCACATATCAGCGTTTTAGTCGCAACGATGACGGCTCGACGCTGATGGAGTTCGCCTTCGGCGCACCGATCCTGATCACGGTGATGCTGGCCTCCATGGAGTTCGGCACCATCATGCTGACCAACACCTTGATGGAAAGCTCACTCCGCGAAGCCGCACGCTTTGGCATTACCGGCCAGCAGCCGGACGGCGTGACACGGCTGGAACGGATCATCGAGATCATCGACGAGCGTACGCTTGGCCTGATCGACATGGATGAAGCCAGGGTCGATATTCTGATCTATCCGAGTTTCTCGGACATCGGACGGGGCGAGGATTACGTCGACGGCAATGCCAACGGCACCTATGACCCGGGTGAAACCTTTTCAGACGAAAACGGCAACGGACAGTGGGATGCGGATATCGGTGCAGCCGGCAGCGGCGCATCCGGGGACATCGTCGTTTACCGTCTGAACTACGACTGGCAGACGATGACCCCCTTCTCCAAATACTTTGTCGGCAATGAGGGCATCCTCAAGCTCGGCGCCAGCATCGTGGTACGAAACGAACCATGGGACGGGCTGAACAACTGATGCTTGGAAAACTTCGCAAAAGACTGGACCGCTTCCGCCGTGACGACCGCGGCATCTCGGCCCTTGAAATCGCCATCGCCGTGCCGGTCGCGCTGGCGCTGACCCTCAACGGTATCGAGATGACCCGCTATGTGCTTTTGCATCAGAAAACCGAACGCGCGACGATGACCGTCGCCGATCTGGTCTCGCAGGGTGAGGTTCTGACGGCAGGTGACCTCAACAACATCTTCCAGGCCGGCGCGCTGATAACCGAGCCCTACGATTTCGGCGCCAATGCGGCGATGATCGTCAGCAGCGTCGTCGGCAGTGCTTCCGGCCCCATTGTCGAATGGCAGCGGGCTTATGGTGCCGATCCGCAATCCAGCGGTTTCGGCGGCGAAGGCGGTCCGGCGACACTGCCGGCCGGGTTCACGGTTGGCGAAAGCGAAAGCGTGATTATGGCGGAAATCCAGTACCGATACACCCCGATGTTTCCGGACAATCCGGTCCTCGGCGGCGCGATCGGCAACAACACGGTCTACAACTACGCCATCTTCCGGCCCCGCTATACGGTCAAGGTCCGGCTGGGCAGCTGATCCAGACTCCCATTTCAAATGAATATCCTTCGAGACGGCCTTACGGCCTCCTCAGGATGAGGATTTCTCAGTAATCACACCTCATCCTGAGGAGCAGCGCAGCTGCGTCTCGAAGGATGTGTTGGTCGTTCGTTCCGAATGATTGTGAAACCGGCACAAAGCCGACGCATCACTTCGACAGTCTGAGCTCGGACAGGTCGTTGGCGATTTCGCGGAACACGGCGCGGAGCGCGGTATCGTCCGGCGCATAGTGATAGAACGGCGAGGCCGGACCGCTCGCCACATCCTTCAGCAGTGACTGCAGTGCCGTGCCGTTGTTGGCGAACTGGATGACATACAAGACGACACCGGAGCTTTTGATGTTCGTGGCGAGTAACCGCAATCGTTCATCCATGCCGTTGGCACCGGCACCCGACCCAAGCCCGAAGACGCTTTTGTAGCCGTCACCGTTGCCGCCGAAGTTCTCACCGTCCGTGAGCAGGACAATGGCGCGCTGCAGATCATAATCGGGATCCGCCACGGCTTCGGTAAACGGCGCCGTCGGCATCAGCACACGCCAGGCCCAGCCCAGGCCTTCGGGAATGTTGGTATTGCCGTCCGGATATTGCAGATCGTCGATGGCATCGACGATTGTCTGCTTCTGGCTCTGCAACGGCGTGATCCCATGCGACAGGCAGCGCGTGCATTCGCCGCCGTTGACAGAAATCGAACAGGTGCCACCGGAAACCGGCTCGCCTTCGACCCCGACCGGCTCCCATGCCGGCCAGTCGGCGCCTACCAGTTCCTGCGGCCCCAGAAGAATGTCGGCATCATCGTCATCAGCCAGATTGTCCAGGTACCGCGCGTAGACACAGCCGCGCCAGTTCCATGGCGGCGGCGATAACAGCGGCACCGGAGAATTGTTGACCTGATAGACATCGCTCTGTCCGATGGCGGTCAGCGGATTGGTGAACCCGGTGACCGGCAGCGTTGTGGTTAGGGCGGAATTATAAGTCGTGCCTTCGACCATCACGTTGACCTTGGCGTTCCACGGTACCAGGCCGATGTTCAGCAGATCGTTGCTGCCGTTATCGCCATAAAGAATGTCGACCAGGTCCGTCGCCGCCTGACGGGCAGCGGAGATCCGCGAACCCGAACCGCTCGACGAACTCATGGACCCGGACATATCCATGGCGATGACCACGTCGAGGGCCTGCATCTGACGGGTGATTTCGGTTTCCGCGGTCACGGTCAGATTATCGAAGCCGAGGACCTTCATCAGGGTCGTCGGGATTTGTGCTTCCGCCGTCAATGTCAGACGCTCGGCCAGTTCATCGACGTTGATGTGAGGTCCCGACACGGTTGCGTTCATGTAGCCCGGCGGGAAGTTGGCATTGAAGAACATTTCGATTTCGGCGTCACGGTTCGGTGAAAAGAACCGACGCCCGCCGGCCAGTCCGGCGGCATCCAAAGCGGATGACATTCTGGATTTGACCAGATAGGCCCGCGCCGTATCCGTCCCCATGCCGACAAAGGCTACCATCGGCACGGTAGCCAGCGCGAACAGGACGATCGCGGCCCCCGACTCCTGGCGGACAAAGTTCCGTAATTTGCGCACGAGCCTGTGCGTGAATGCCGACAACCTGATTTTCATAGAATTGCATCCCGCTTTCACAAAGAGGATGCCTAAGCGTGGCCCGGGATGATTATCCGGGCAAATGTATTATTTATCTAAGTCTTTGATATATAATACATAAAATTTTATGGAATGGGGAGCGCCCTATCAGTCGGGCGGACCCAGAGGTTCCGGTGGAGTCGACGGGACCAACGGCTGCGCCGTTGTCGCGTCATCGAGATCGCTTTCGGCAGCGGCGTCCGGTTCTTCAACCGCTTCGACCACCGCATCCTCTTCTTCTCCGAGCGGTTCGAGATCGTTACGTGTCCACCAGTACCAGAAGCCCTGAGAGCGCAGCCATTTTTCCAGACGGTCGAGGTTCGACCATTCACGCCCGGCGCCACGTGCGGAATAGATGCGCGCAACCTGCCCATCAACATAAACCAGAACCCCCCAGGTATGTGGGTTCTTGGTCTGATCTCCGAAGCCGCCGCCCGCCTGTTCGCGCCAGACGCGGTACACCAC
This sequence comes from Rhodospirillales bacterium, assembly GCA_040218645.1. Classification (GTDB taxonomy): domain Bacteria; phylum Pseudomonadota; class Alphaproteobacteria; order Rhodospirillales; family Casp-alpha2; genus UBA4479. Next base: position 85,492 of record JAVJQZ010000004.1, on the reverse strand, counting down.
CGCATATTCCCCCAGCCTGCCAATGGCACGCAGATAGCCAAGGTCAGCCTGCGTGATGGTCATGGTGACCCCAAGCGCGAGATCCTGCTGGGCCGCGTCCTGGGGTATGGGTGTCGTCACATCTTGCGTCATGGTGAAATTACATCTTGCATCATGTTGTTGACAAAATCGATCCTTTATCGTACATCATGATACATGCTGTCGGCTGATTCGGCCAGTAATAATTGGTCCGCCCGGCAACAACGACTTTCCGGGACCCTAAATGTCCCAAATGAAACAAGTGTTCAGGAGTTTGATCATGGCTAAAAAAGTTGCTCCGGTGCCCAAAGGATATCGCACCGTCACCCCGTATCTGGTTGTTCGTGGCGCCGACGCCGCGCTGAATTTCTATGCCGACGTGTTCGGCGCCGAGGTTCTGTCGCGTGTTTACGCCGAAGACGGCATCACCGTGCTGCATGCAGAAATGAAGATCGGCAATTCCATCGTCATCGTTTCCGACGAAATGCCGGCTTTCGGCATCTATTCGCCGTTCGCCTATGGCGGTTCGGGCGTGTCGCAGCACCTGTATCTCGCGAACGTCGACGAAATCTGGGAAGCCGCCGTCGAAGCCGGTTGCACGGTTCTCGTCCCGCTTGCCGATACGTTCTACGGTGAGCGTCTTGCCAAGGTCGCCGATCCGTTCGGTCACATCTGGTCGATGTCGAAGCGTATCCCGGCCCAGAAACCGGAAGACATCAAGGCCCAGACCCAGGCCGAGGGTTTCTCGATCTACGAGCCTGTCGGCAACCGTGAAGACCAGCCGTATCCGACGGCTGACGGCGCAACCGATATCAGCAAAACCGAAGCCGCCTGAGGCTGACGTTGGGAAGGGCGGCCAACGGCCGCCCTTTTCGTCTGACCCGAAACAACATTTATCATCAGGGAACACTGACATGACGGATAACAAATCACTCAACGACCGCCGCCAGGCCGCCACGCCCCGGGGCGTTGGTGTCGCCACTGGCATTTACGCGGACCGCGCCGAAAACGCAGAGCTGTGGGATGTCGAAGGCAAGCGCTATGTCGACTTTGCAGGCGGGATCGCCGTTCTCAACACCGGCCACCGCAACCCGACCGTCATGGCCGCAGTTCAAAAGCAGCTCGAGCGCTTTACACACACCGCATATCAGGTCGTTCCCTACGAGCCTTACGTCGAACTGGCGGAAAAGCTTAACGCGCTGGCACCCGGCGATGATCCGAAGAAAACCCTGTTCGTCACCACCGGTGCCGAAGCCGTCGAGAACGCCATCAAGATCGCCCGTGCCCATACCGGGCGCCCGGCGGTCATCGCGTTCTCCGGTGCGTTTCATGGCCGGACCATGATGACCATGGGGCTGACCGGCAAGGTCGATCCCTACAAGCGGGGCTTCGGCCCGATGCCTGCCGGCATCTATCACCTGCCGTTCCCGATGCCGATGCACGGCGTATCGGCCCAGGATTCCATCGATGCCCTGCACCGTCTGTTCAAGGCCGACCTTGAGCCGGAACAGGTCGCAGCGATCATCCTCGAACCGGTTCAGGGCGAAGGCGGTTTCTACATTGCCCCCGCCGAACTGGTCCGTGAACTCCGCAAGGTCTGTGACGAACACGGCATCTGCCTGATCGCCGACGAAGTGCAGACCGGCTTCGCCCGGACCGGCCGCCTTTTCGCGTCCGAGCACTGGGACGTTGCCCCCGACATGATCACCACCGCCAAGTCACTTGCCGGCGGGTTCCCGCTGGCCGGTGTCATCGGCAAGGCAGAAATCATGGACGCTCCGGCCCCGGGCGGGCTCGGCGGCACCTACGGCGGCAGCCCCATCGGCTGTGCCGCGGCCCTTGGCGTGCTGAAGGTGATTGAAGAAGAACAGCTCCTTGGCCGCAGCCGCATCCTTGGCGAACGACTTGTGGAACGGATCAACCGCATGAAGGAACGAACCGACCTTCATCCGATCGGCGACGTTCGCGGCCTTGGTGCCATGGTCGCCTTTGAAATGGTGACGGAGAAAGGCAGCAACACGCCGGATGCCGACGCCACCAAAGCGCTTTGTGCCAAAGCGCTCGAAAAAGGCCTGATCCTGCTGTCATGCGGTGTCTATGCAAACACGATCCGCATTCTGGTGCCGCTGACGGCGTCGGATGCCATTGTCGACGAAGGCCTGGATATTATCGAGAACTGCCTGGCCGAGCTTGGCGCAACGGCTGTTGCCGCAGAATAAGGGACCTGCCCGGAAACCCGCTCAGTTGGTTTTCCGGGCATACCTTGACCTGACGGCGGCAGCACGCGACCATTGTGTAACAATAAAAATTTGACCAAAGAGGTCCTGAAAACATGACGCCTTTCGCGATAGCCGGTGTGCAGATGCACGTTTCGGCCAGCCATGAAAACGTTACGGCGATGTCACACCGCATCGACCAGGTCATGGCGCGCTTCCCATGGGTGCAGATGATTGTTTTCAGCGAACTGGCCCCGTACGGTCCGTTGCCGGGCAACCACCCTGAATGCGTTGAACCCGCCATTGACGTTTTCCGCGAGGCCGCGCAACGCCACAATGTCTGGATATTGCCGGGATCGATGTTCGAGCGTTCCGCGACAGGCTTGTATAACGTTGCTTCGGTCCTCAATCCGCAAGGTGAAGTCGTCACCAAGTACGCCAAGATGTTTCCGTTCCTGCCCTACGAGGCAGGTGTAGAAAGCGGCACCGAGTTCTGTGTGTTCGATGTCCCCGAGGTGGGCCGTTTCGGTGTTTCCATCTGTTACGATATCTGGTTCCCGGAAACCACGCGGACACTGGTCTCGATGGGGGCCGAGGTCCTGCTGCATCCGGTCCTGACCGGGACCATCGACCGGGACATTGAACTGTCCATCGCGCGTTCGACCGCCGCCATGTTCCAGACCTATGTTTTTGATATTAACGGCCTCGGCCCGGGCGGGTTCGGTCGCTCATGTGTTGTCGATCCCTCGGGCACCATTCTTTATCAGGCCGCAGGCCAGGAAGAAATCATCCCCGTTGAAATCGATTTCGATCTTGTGCGCCGTCAACGCGCCATCGGACTGCGCGGCCTCGGACAGCCGGTCAAAAGCTTCCGCGACCGCAGTGTATATTTCGGCACATATGACCCGACGACCTCGGATCAGACATATCTTTACAGTCTCGGCCCGCTTGATATGCCGAAACAGGGATCGCAGGAGGGGATCAACTCACCTGCACCCGCAAAAATCACGGGGCACATGGGCTACAGTAATGTAACGGTGCTCGACACCCCAAAAAGCGCAAAAGACGCATAAATAAATGACAATGAACAGGGAGCTACAAAATCATGCCGGACGAAGGAGCGCAGGCTAAGGGCGTATCGCTCGGGCGTTACTACAACGCAACGCAACTACGCGTCGATAACTGGAACAAGCTCAAGAACATCACGCTCCGCCTTCTCGAAGGGCGGGAGCGTTCGGATGATTACGCCCAGGCGAAAGCGCTGCTGGACGAACTGGCTCCGTTTGAAACCTATTGGGCATTCCCCGGGCAACAGGATTTCCGCCAGCTTTATCATTTGCTTGAAAACCGCGATGCACGGACGCTTGGCCGTGCCGTGTCGCGGATCGTCGGCGCCATGATGAGCGGCACCTATCGCCGCAAGCACGTCAACCTGGGCCTGCACGGCGAAGATGAGTCCTATGACGACGAGGACATGGAAACCTCGGAGGAGCGCAATCGCCGCCGCCCGTATTTCGAAGTCCTTTTCGTCGATGACCTGAATTATGCTCAGCAAAACCATCAGCGTGACGGCCTCACCGCCATGCGCCGGGAGGAAGACCCCTTCACATACGAGCCGGTCTTCGTTTCCAGTTTTGAAGACGCGATCATCGCGTCACTGTTCAATCACAACATCCAGGCCATCGTCATCCGCTTCGGATTTCAGTACAAATCCATGAACGATTTGCCGGTTCTCAGCCGCTATCTGAAAATGGCACATGTTGAAGATGTCGATGCGCTCGAGCCACAGAATTACGGGGTCGTACTGGCTGACGTCATTGCCCGTATCCGGCCCGAACTGGATCTTTATCTGGTTACGGATCAGACCGTCGAGGACGTTGCCGGACGTATCGGCGATTCCTGCCGCCGTATTTTCTATAATCAGGAAGACTTCCTGGAACTGCATCTGAACATCCTGCGTGGCGTTGATCAGCGCTTTCAGTCGCCGTTCTTTACGGCACTCAGGAATTACGCCAAACAGCCGACCGGCGTCTTCCATGCCCTGCCGATTTCGCGCGGCAAGTCGATTACCAAATCGAACTGGATCCGCGACATGGGCGAGTTCTACGGCATGAACATCTTCCTTGCCGAAACGTCGGCGACATCTGGCGGTCTGGATTCATTGCTGGAGCCGCACGGCCCGTTGAAAAAAGCGCAGGAACTGGCGTCGCGGGCCTTCGGGTCGCGCAAGACGTTCTTTGCCACCAACGGCACCTCGACCTGCAACAAGATCGTCGTGCAGGCCATTGTCCGCCCCGGCGATATCGTCCTCGTCGACCGTGACTGTCACAAGTCGCACCACTACGGGATGGTTCTGGGGGGTGCGCACGTGGTCTATCTCGACAGCTACCCGCTCAGTGAATATTCCATGTATGGTGCCGTGCCGTTGCGCGAGATCAAGAAGGAACTGCTTGAACTCAAGGCTGCCGGCAAGCTCGACAAGGTACGCATGCTGCTGCTCACCAACTGCACCTTCGACGGCCTGGTCTATAACGTCGAACGGGTCATGGAAGAATGTCTGGCGATCAAGCCGGACCTTGTCTTCCTGTGGGATGAGGCCTGGTTCGGATTTGCCCGCTTCGGGCCCACGTACCGTCAGCGCACGGGGATGTTTCAGGCCAAGAACCTTCGTGAAAAATTCAAATCGCAGAAATACCGCGAAGAATATGAGGCCCATAAGGAAAAGCGCGCGGAAGCCGGCGACGATATCGATGCGCTGCTCGACATGCGTCTGATGGCCGATCCGGATACGGCGCGGGTGCGGGTCTATGCCACGCAATCGACCCACAAGACGCTAACCTCGCTCAGACAGGGCTCGATGATCCATGTTCATGATCAGGACTACGCTTCCAAGGTCGAAGAACCGTTCCATGAAGCCTTCATGACCCACACCTCGACGTCGCCGAACTATCAGATTCTGGCGTCGCTCGATGTCGGGCGCCGTCAGGTCGAACTGGAAGGTTTCGAACTGGTTCAGAAACAGGTCGAAATGGCCATGGTGCTGCGCCAGAAAGTCCGCACGCACCCGTTGCTGTCGAAGTACTTCAAAATTCTGACCGTCGGCGACATGATCCCGGCGGAGTTCCGCCAGTCGGGGATCGAAAGCTATTACGATCCCGATAAGGGCTGGAACGACATCTGGGAAGCCTGGGCCGGGGATGAGTTCGCCCTTGATGCGACGCGCATCACCCTGCTGGTCGGCGAAACCGGACTTGATGGCGACACCTTCAAGAACGCCGAACTGATGGACAAGTACGGCATTCAGATCAACAAGACGTCGCGAAACACCGTGCTATTCATGACCAACATCGGCACCACGCGCAGTTCGATCGCCTACCTGATCGAAGTCCTTGTAAAAATCGCGACCGAGCAGGATGAACGCCTTGAGGACATGAATGCGCCCGAGAAAAAGGCGCACGAGAAAAAGGTCAACGCACTGATCAACGAATTGCCGCCGCTGCCCGATTTCTCTCGTTTCCATGATGCGTTCCGCCCCGATCCGAAGGGCCACACCCGCGAGGGTGTCATGCGCGATGCCTACTTCCTCTCGTATGAAGAAAACGCGTGTGAATATATGTCACTCGACGGCGAAATAGAGGACGCGATGAGTGCGGGCCGTGACCTTGTCTCGGCGACGTTCATCATCCCCTACCCGCCCGGGTTTCCGATCCTTGTCCCCGGACAGGTGGTCAGCAAGGAAATCATCGGTTTCTTCAAGGCGCTCGACGTCAAGGAAATCCACGGCTACCGCCCGGACCTGGGCCTGCGCGTATTCACCGAAGACGCCCTGAAGGCGCGTCTCAAGTAGCAAATCCGGCGGCAGATGAAATTGCCGCCATTGTAAAAAGATAACAGGGAGTAAGAAATCATGGCCAGAGCCACCACAAAGAAAACCACCGCCAGGAAAGCACCCGCGAAGAAGAAGGCCCCCACGAAGAAAGCGGCGGCAAAGAAAGCACCTGCTAAAAAGGCTGCGGCCAAGAAAGCACCGGCTAAAAAAGCAGTAGCCAAAAAGACCGCACCGAAGAAAGCTGCCACGCGCAAGCCGCGCCCGAAGAAGCTCAAGAATATTTCGGAAATCCGGCGCTTCTTCCACCGCAATGAAGATCCGATTTTCTTCATCAGCGCGACGAACTTCAACCTGCTCGGCATCGACGAGTGGTGCCGGAACTTCAAATACATCTGCTACATCGACTGCTATGACGGACGTCATCCGAACGTCTTTGTCCCGAATGAAGCGGCCCATCCCGAATTCGAGTCGATCGAAGACATCGTCGCCTATCTGCTCGAACACAAGGACGTCATCGACTACGTCAAATCCAAGGGCGGCAAGCCGAAAGCCGTATTCCTGATGTTCGACAAGCGTGTCGAGGAAGTCTGCAAGGAGCTGGGACTCGAAGTCTGGTTCCCGAAAGCCGCACTCCGCGAAGCCATAGACGACAAGATCGAAACCGTGCGTATCGGCAACAAGGCCGGTGTGCCTTCCGTGCCCAACACGCTCGGCAAGATCGACAGCTGGGCCGATCTGCAGAAACTGGCCAAGCCGCTCGGTAATGATCTGGTACTGCAGTCCGCATTCGGCGACAGCGGCCACACCACGTTCTTCATCAAGAGCGAAAAGGACTATCGCCGTTACGAGCATGACATCGTCGGCCAGGGCGAAATCAAGGTGATGAAGCGGATCAACTGCCGCGGCTCCGCCATCGAAGCCTGCGCGACGTCGAAAGGCACCATCGTCGGTCCGCTGATGACGGAACTGGTCGGCTTCAAGGAACTGACACCCTATCGCGGCGGCTGGTGCGGCAACGAAATCTTCTCCGAAGCCTTCGACGAGAAAATCCGCAAGAAGGCCCGTGAGTATACCTTCAAATTCGGCAACCAGCTGGTCAAGGAAGGCTACCGTGGCTATTTCGAGCTCGACTTCCTGATCGACCAGAACGACGGCAACATCTATCTGGGTGAATGTAACCCGCGTGTGACGGGTGCCAGTTCGATGACCAACCACGCGGCCTTTGCCCACGCCGATGCGCCGCTGTTCCTGTTCCACCTGCTTGAGTTCTCGAACGTGCCGTTCGATATCGATGTCCAGGAGCTGAACAACCGCTGGGCCGACGCCGACAACATCGACGGCTGGTGCCAGATGGTCATCAAGCATACCGAAGACAACGTCGACATCATCACCGAGGCACCGGAATCCGGCATCTGGAAACTGGCCAAGGACGGTACTGTCAGCTTTGACCGCTTCGACTATCACCGCCGCGCCGTGGAAAGCGAACAGGAAGCCTTCTTCCTCAGGATTTCCGACAAGGGTGATTACCGTTACGAGGGTGCCGATCTCGGCATCCTGATTACCCGCGGCCGGGCCATGGACGACAAGTTCCGCCTGACCAAACGCGCCAAGCAGTGGATCAACGGGATCAAGAACAACTATAAAGCCAAGCCGCTGCCCAAGGCCCAGGCCGTGGAGATGTCGGACCCGGCGTTCAAGATTCTTTGACCTTGGAGGGACCTGTCACTCGACATAAACTCATGTCGTCATTCCCGCGAAAGCGGGAACCCAGCTATGACATGCCGGTAACCTGGGTCCCCGCTTTCGCGGGGATGACGAGTAATTTATGGAATTGAGAGCTACTAAATGGACCTGGTTTTCGAAACGGTAAGCGAGGCCAAGGCCGGCCCCAAGTGGCAGTCCTTGTTTCAGACGCTTTGGCCCGCCTATCAGAAATGGTTCATGTCCGATGGCATCGAAGCCCGCCAGACCTATCTGGCGGGCTATCGGGCCTTTAAAAAATACATGCCCGAGATGCTGCCGATGTACGAGCATCTCTGCGAGCTTGCAGGCGGTGACGACCTGTCGGCACGTTTTCTCAGCTTCTATTGCCCGCCGGCCTATCTGTCCGGCTGCTCACAGGCGATCTGGCCCGGCAATGAGCCGATGCTGGTGCGCAACTATGATTATGCACCGGCGCTCTGCGACGGCCTGATCATGCATTCCAAATGGCATGACCGCTGGGTCATGGGCATGTCCGATGGCCTGTTCGGGCTTGTCGACGGCATCAACGACCGCGGGCTGGCCGTATCTTTGACATTCGGTGGGCGCACCATCGTCGGTAACGGATTCGGTGTGCCGATCCTGCTCAGATACATTCTGGAATTCTGCGATACCGCCGCAGAGGCCGTCGAAGCCCTGAAGCGTATTCCCTGCCACATGACCTATAACGTCACCGTGGTCGACAAGCAGGGCAAGTACGCGACGGTCTATCTCTCGCCGGACCGCAAGGCGCTGGTGACCGATCAGCGCGTCGCCACCAATCACCAGGAACGTGTCGAATGGCATCGTCACGCCCGCGCCACGGCAACCGTCGAGCGGGAGCGCTTCCTGCTCCAGCGTCTGACCTTGCACGATGAACCTGCGGACCGCTTCATCGGTGCGTTCCAGAAACCCCCGCTGTATTCGACGGCTTTCGGGCGCGGGTTCGGTACGGTCTATACCGCGGTCTACTGGCCCAAGCGCGGCATCGCAGAATATCGCTGGCCCGGCGTACACTGGACCCAGCGTCTCAAGGCGCCCGTCGTCGGCCAACGGCATATCCGCTTCCCCATGTCGGATGAAGCACTGGTCTGACGTCATAAAAGTTTGATGATTTCCCTGCCGTTCTGATTTGTTAAACTGGGTTTTGCTTCACGCAGACGGGAACGGTCATTGAAAAAAGTCTACAAACGTATCTTCAAGAATTTCACGGCCAACGTCGTGCCACTCGACTGCGGCCAGAAGTGCCGTCATCTGAACGACGGAATCCCGGTCTGCTGCGATGTCGAACAGGCCGTGCCGATCATGGACAAAAGCGAATTCAAGCTTTTGCGGTCGCGTTCGGACTTGTGGCGCAAATACCGCCCGCCCAACGAACACGGCGAAGAGCTTGTGGAGTCCCTGCATCACGATTGTGTGGCGGCGGAATGCAAGGGCGCCCAGTTCTGTGAGCGTGATAACCGCTCCCTCAGTTGCCGGGCGTTCCCGTTCTTCCCTTACATCACCAGGGAAGGCGACTTCATCGGCATGGCGACCTACTGGACGTTCGAGGACCGCTGCTGGGTGATCAGCAACATGAAAAAGGTCACACAGGAATTCATTACGGAATTCCACGATGTTTATGAACACCTGTTCGAAAACAAGCCTGACGAATTCGACGTCTTCAAGGATTACTCCGCGACCATGCGGCGGGTCTTTTCGCGCTGGCAACGGCCGATTTATATCGTCGACCGGGACAAGAAATTCCACGCCATCCAGCCGAAAGGCGCGGGCATGGAACGGGTCAAAAAAAGCGAATTGCCGACGTTCGGTCCTTACGCGGAATAGCCCCTCACCCTGTCCCTCTCCCCCAGGGAGAGGGGACTCTCGTATTTCCAGCCCTCTCCCTGGGGAGAGGGTGGCGCGCTTGCGCGCCGGGTGAGGGGAAAGCTCCCTACTTCACCTCGGCATAGACCGTATCCAGCGCCTTCGATACAGCGGCAATGATCTCGTCGACTTCTTCCTTTGTTATGCAGAGCGGCGGCGCAAAGCCGAGGATATCACCATGCGGCATGGCCCGGGCGATGACACCGTTCTCCAGCGCGGCTGCCGACATCTTCGCGCCGACCTTGAGTGCCGGATCGAAGAACGTCCTGATATCCTTGTCGGCGACGAATTCAATCGCCGCCAGCAGACCCTCACCCCGCACTTCGCCGACCATCGGATGACCGGCAAAGGCCGCACGCATGCTGTCCTGAAAATAGGCGCCGGTGGACCGCACGTTGCCGATCATATCCTCGCTCTCGATCAATCTCAGATTGGCGAGACCGGCCGCCGCACCGATCGGGTGCGCGGAATAGGTCCAGCCGTGGCCGATCGGACCCAGGTCTTCCGATCCCTGATCGAGAATTTCACAGACCCGCTCACTGAGAATGGACCCCGACAACGGTGCATAGGCGCTGGTCAGTCCCTTGGCGATGGTGATGATGTCCGGCTTCATGCCGTAGTGTTCGGAACCGAACCACGTTCCCAGCCGGCCAAAACCGGTCACGACCTCATCTGCAATCAGCATGACGTCGTATTTGTCGAGAACCTTCTGGATGGCCGGCCAGTACCCCTCGGGCGGCGGGATCAGCCCACCAGTGCCCATGAACGGCTCCCCGATAAAGGCAGCGACGGTGTCCGGCCCTTCCTTGAGGATCATCGCTTCCAGTTTGGCGGCGCAATCATTCGTGAATTCCTGCTCGGTCATCCCCGGCTCGGCGTATTTCCAGAAATGCGGACACTGGGTATGCAAAACCCGGTCGAACGGCAGATCGAAGGCTTTGTGGAACAATGGCAAACCGGTCAGGCTGCCGGTCATCAGACCGGAACCGTGATATCCACGGTCACGCGAGATGATCTTCTTTTTCTCGGGCCGGCCGAGAATATTGTTCATGTACCAGACAAACTTGATGTTTGTTTCGTTAGCATCCGACCCCGACAGGCCGAAATAAATCCGGCTCATATGATCCGGTGCAAGATCGATGACCTTGGCTGCCAGACGGATAGAGGCTTCGGTCCCGTGTCCTACATAGGCGTGATAGAACGCCAGTTTATGCGCCTGCTCGGAAATCGCATCTGCGACTTCGGTCCGCCCATATCCGATGTTGACGCAATAGAGCCCGGCAAAGGCATCCAGACTTTTCCTGCCGTTGCGGTCGGTGATGTAGACCCCGTCGCCGCTTTCGATGACGCGTGTCGGCGTGGTGCCGTTGGCGTGTCCCTTGATATCCGACGAGGCATGCAGAAAATGTGCCCGGTCCAGCGTTTCAAGTTCATCCATGTTGCGGCGTTCGGTCATGTCCGTATCCTCCGGGTAATCGGCCTTCAGGCTTGATAGCCGCTCAGTCCCGCGACTTAAACCCCCTATTCCCGGTTATTTATCCCGGGGGCCATCTATGGTTTAGTGAGCCGGTCGACACCCCACCTATGGCACATCAATGGAGAATAAATTATGGGAGAGACAAGACGCACCGCCCTGATCACGGGCTCGGGACGGAATATCGGCCGCGCATCGGCACTGGCGCTGGCCAGGGACGGCATCAATGTCATCGTCAATGGATCATCGAAGAGCGCCGCCTGTGATGCTGTCGCGGATGAAGTCCGTGCCCTGGGCGTGGATGCGCTTGTCTGCATGGGTGACGTCGGCAACCCCGGCGATCTGGAGAAAATGGTGGCTGAAGGGATCAAGACATTCGGCCGCATTGATATCCTCGTCAACAATGCTGCGGTCCGCCCCAACAGCCCGTTTCTCGAAACCGGTGAAGACGAATGGGAACGCATTCTGAATATCGATTTCCATGCCGCCCGCCGGTTGGCGAAACTCTGCCTCCCGGGCATGATCGAAGGCGGCTGGGGCCGGATCATCAACTTCGCCGGTATGAACGCCATTCACGGCTATAACGGCCGCGCCCCTGTCAGCGTGTCCAAGCATGCATCGTGGGGCCTGACCAAATCGCTGGCCAAGGAGTTCGGCAAACAGGGCATCACCACGAACATCATTTCACCCGGCCCCATCAGCCCCGATGAAGCAGACCCTGAAATGCGTGCGCACATTGAAGGTATGGTCGGGCGGGTCCCGATCGGAAGACTCGGCAAGAACGAGGAAATCGGCGCCATGGTCGCCCTTCTCGCATCGGACGGCGGCGCCTTCATCAACGGGCAGTTGCTTCAGGTCAATGGCGGGGCTGAGACATAAGGCCCTCACCCTCCCACGCGCTGATGCGCGCGGGTCCCTCCCTCTCCCAAGGGAGAGGGAAAGGATGGCCAATCACCCTCTCCCTTGGGAGAGGGTGGCGAGCATCGCGAGCCGGGAGAGGGGAAAACCTCTTCAGGGCGACGGCTGGCTGGCGAGAAATGGACGACTCAACATTCCGTCACGTTAACCGCCAGGCCGCCTTCGGATGTTTCCTTGTACTTGGACAGCATATCGACGCCGGTCTGGCGCATGGTTTCAATGGCGCTGTCCAGCGGCACGAAGTGTGTGCCGTCACCGCGGAGCGCCAGGGATGCCGCGTTGACGGCCTTCACCGCGCCCATGGCATTGCGCTCGATGCACGGCACCTGAACCAGCCCGCCGACCGGATCGCAGGTCATGCCCAGATGGTGCTCAATGGCGATTTCGGCCGCGTTCTCTATCTGTGCGTTGGTGCCACCAAGAACCGCGCAAAGCCCCGCCGCCGCCATCGCTGCGGCTGAGCCGACTTCGCCCTGACAGCCGACTTCGGCGCCTGAAATCGACGCCTTGGTCTTGATGATCCCGCCGATCGCCGCCGCCGTCAGCAGAAAGTCGTCTACGGTGTCTTCGGATGCATCAGGGCAGAATTCCAGATAGTAGCGGATCGTCGCCGGGATCACCCCCGCCGCCCCGTTGGTAGGCGCGGTCACGATACGGCCGCCGGCGGCATTTTCCTCGTTCACCGCGATGGCATAGAGGCTGATCCAGTCCATGACCGAATGGGCATACTTGACGTTGCGAGTCTGGTCCGCTTCCAGGGCATCGGATATCTGCCGTGCCCGGCGTTTGACCTTCAGGCCCCCCGGCAACTGCCCATCGGTTGAAATACCCCGGTCCATGCAGTCCTTCATGACAGACCAGATTCGGTCCAGCCCGGCCCGCAGGTCGCGTTCCGTGCGCATCACATTTTCATTGGCGAGTTTCATTTCGGCAATCGTCAACCCCGCCGCCTTGCCCATGTTCAGCATTTCCTGCGCCGTCTGGAACGGATACGGCACATCCGGGTAGTCGATACCCGTGTCGGCAAATTCGGCAAATTCATCCCGGGTCACGACGAAGCCGCCGCCCACGGAAAAATATGTATCACTGAGGACAGGATTTCCGGTGCCGTCATAGGCGGTGACCAGCATCCCGTTGGTATGTTCGTCCAGTGGTGCATCGAAATCGAAAAGGATGTCCTTTTCGAAATCAAAACCGACACCGGACAACGGCCCGCCGGTCAGTTTTCTGCTGTCGATCACATGTTCAACCAGCGCCGTCACATCCGTGGGGTCGATCAGGTCCGGTTTTTCACCCAACAGGCCCAGTACGACGGCACGATCCGTGCCGTGTCCCTTGCCGGTATAGGCGAGCGAGCCATAAAGGGTAACGACAACCCGCGATACATCACCCACCCGGCCGGCCTGTTCCAGCGAATTCAGAAACCGGCCCATCGCCACCATCGGCCCGACCGTATGCGAACTCGACGGACCGATACCGACTTTGAACAGATCGAATACGCTTAGAAACATGAATTGGTACTCCGTACTGTGCGGACGGTACGCCCAGCCCCCTGCACGGGCAAGTGACGCTTCGACACGAAATATCACCAAAGCGACGTCACTGTTTTGGATTCCGAGACAAATTTCAGCCGGGCAGGGTTGGACAGGCCTCCGGCTCCTCTGGTATCTTGACGTTTAAAGCCGGACCTCCGGCCCTGCCCCGAGTGGAGGACGTTCAAATGATCCCGATGCCCGTCATCAAGGAGACGGCGCTTGCTCTCATGGACAAGGCCGCCATCGAAATCCCGGACGATTATCTGACCGGGCTTCGCAAAGCCGCCGATGCGGAAGAAGGCGACCTGTCGTCCTTCGTCCTGCATGCCATGCTTGAGAATTATCAGGCTGCCAAGGAAGACCGGCGCGCCATGTGCGCTGATACCGGCGTGCCGCGCTGGTATGTGAAAATGGGCAACGAAGCCCAGCTCGAAGGCGGTCCTGTCGCGCTTGAAGAAGCGCTGCGCGGCGCCACCGCCGAGGCCACAAACGGTGTGCCGCTGCGGCCCAACCGGGTGCACCCGCTATGGCGGACGGATCACAACAACAACGTCGGCCTGAATGCACCCGAAATCGAATATTCGTTCGAGCCCGGCGGGGACTGGATCGATATCACCACCGTCCACAAGGGCGGTCTGTTCGGCACCGATTACCGGATGCTGTTCCCGGGCGACGGGATCGAAGGCATCAAACGGTTCTACCTCGATTGCCTCGTCGCTTTCGGCAAGCGCGGCCTGGCCTGTCAGCCGGCCATCATCGGCGTCGGGCTGGGCGGATCCAAGGATATCTGCTCGGTGCTGGGCAAGCAGGCGGCATGCCTTCGGACCGTCGGCGACCGCAACCCCGATCCCCGCACCGCCGAGCTGGAAATGGAGCTGATCGAGCTCGGCAATTCCATCGGCATGGGGGCCATGGGGTTTGTCGGCAAGTCCATGGTCATCGATTGCCACATCGAATGCGGCTATACGCACACCGGCGGCATGCCGATGAGCGTCCATGCCTTTTGCCTGTCGTCCCGCCGCGCGGTTGCCCGCGTGCACGGAGATGGCCGGGTCGAATATCGTACCGACCCGAACTGGTTCACACCTTACATGAGACGGGAGACGGTCGGATGGGAACCGGAAGCGGAAAGCTTAAAACAGTCAGTCTGAACCTGCCGGTTACGACCGAGGATCTGAAAGACATCGAGATCGGCACCGTCGTTTATCTGAACGGCGTCGTCTATACCGCGCGTGAAGGCATTTATAAAAAGGTCATCGAGGGCGGTGAGCAGTTGCCGGCACACCTGCATGAAATCTCCAACGCGAATTTTCACTGCTCGCCTGCCGCTCGTCAGAACCCCGACGGCAGCTTTACCATTGCCGCCATGACCGGCACGGCGTCGTTCCGCTTTTCAAAGTGGCTCGACGACTGGTTCCGGATCTCGAAGGCCAAGATCATCATCGGCAAGGGCGGCATGACGTCGAAGGACTACAAGGAACATTTCGTGCCGCACGGGGCGATCTATCTGACCACGGTAGGTTACGGCACCGGTGCGCTGCTGGGGCGCGGCATCAAGGGTATCCGGGACGTGCACTGGTTTGACGAGCTCGGCGTGGCACAGGCCATGTGGATGGTCGAAGTCGAGAATTTCGGCCCGTTCATCGCCGACAGCGACCTGCAGGGGAATTCCCTGTTTGAGCGCGAAACCGAAAAAGCCAAAGCCGGGATCGCAAAGCTTTACGAGGGAACCAAATCCCCTGCCTTACACCGCTACGGTGAAACCGACGACCGCGGCGACGAAGTGATCTGAAGGCACTTGAATGAGAGTTTGAGATTGCTGCTGGCCGGATATAATGAGCTAAACACATCACGTTAGGTGCATCGCGATGCCACGATTTTCAAGCTGCTCTTTCCTCGCCGCTTTTATTGTCCTGGCGATTACCCCGTGGGGTGCTGCCGCACAGATGACCCCCGAAAAATTTATCGCGAAATTCGACTCAGACGGAGATGGGAACGTCTCAAAAGAAGAATTCACGGGGCGGCGCCAACCCTTCGGTTTTTTCGACAAGGACGATGACGGCATAGCGAGCGGAGATGAAATACGCGAAGCGCTTGGTGAACGTACTGCCAAGGACAACAAGCGTATTTCTAATCCGCCAACCATGCTTGATGGTCAGGTTCTTCTTCAGCAAATCGATGAAGAAACACGCTGCGGTATCGGTCGCTCAAAACGTAACTGCAGCATAAATGTCGCCATTAAAAAGGGTCTGTTTGAAACAGGTTTGAGACCGAAGTTCCCAAGCGGTCTGGTTTGTCGGGATATAGATGAAGGTTGGGCTATTTCCTACACTGCAAAGAGAGACAGTGAACAGTATCACGGCGGCATCGACATGCCTGCTCCCTACGGCACACCGATGCTTGCAGCAGCCGATGGTACGGTCATTTCAAAAACTGCAGAACCCAGGAGCTTCCGCGGCATTGAACTGATCATCCGGCACAGCCCGGAAGAGACTGGCCTACCAGTGTGGACCTACACCCAATATGCCCACTTCAATGAAATGCCCTCGGTGAATGTAGGCGATAAAATTCGAATGGGGCAGAATCTTGGACCGACCGGAAATTCAGGTTACCAACGTCCCAAGGCCGGCAAACAGAAACCTCGCCGTCCGGCAATTCACTTTGCAATCTGGTATTCTGATAACCCCGGTTTCGCTATCGACCGGAACAATATCATTCCGGTTAATGGTAGGTGGATGGACCCGATCGCCATTTACCGTATGACCTCGCCGTTCGATTCGGCAGCACTCAAAGCCCTGCCGAATAGTGAAAAAGACGTCACCATCCCGGTTATTCTTGAGAATGGCGAGACCATACCTTCCGATACGAAATTGATCTGGCCTTATGCCTGTTCGAGATAGTCATTAATACTCCCGGCCCGGCCTTGGTTTATACCCCGGTAGCGACAGCCCCCTGATGATCCCAAGGGCACGCAGCCCGAACCCGGCGGCGAAGCCGCAGCTTGCGGAGATTTCGAACGGCAGTCCGAACTCGCTCAGCAGGATGTGCGTTGCCGCGGCCAGCGCCGCGCAGGTCGCATAAACTTCCTTTGTCAGGATCAACGGCGTCTCGCCGCAAATGACATCCCTGAGCAATCCGCCGAACGTCGCCGTCATCATCCCCATGACCATGGCGACCAGCGGACCGGCGCCGCTGAGCCGTGCCAGTTCGGCCCCCATGACACCATAGAGCGCAATCCCGACCGCATCCGCCCACAGCAGCAGGGGATACCGGCGCTGCACCTTGTGGGCCGTGAAATACACCAGCAGAGCGATCCCGAGGCAAATCCAGACCGGCTTTGGATCGGCTATCCAGAACACCGGCCTGTCCAGCAGCAGATCACGGAGCGTGCCGCCGCCGACACCGGTCAGGCTGGCCATCAGGCCGAACCCGATCAGATCCATCTCCTTGCGGCTGGCGACAAGCGCCCCCGATGCCGCAAAGACGATGACCCCCATGATGTCGAGAACGCTGATAATTGTGTACATTTACCGGCTCCCCCTCGCCGTCACCCTGAACACGATTCAGGGTCCATGGGCAATCGGCAACTCTGTTTCGAGCATGGCATGGGTCCTGAATCAAGTTCAGGACGACGAAAACGTTAATGACGACGAAGGGACTATACCGCCATACACAGCCGAAGTGCATCATAGATCGCGGCGTGGATATTCCGGCCCGCCACCGCATCCCCGATCCGATACAGCCGAAACGTACCGGCATCGTTGTGTTCGGTGTCCTGAACCCGGCCAGCGGTAAGGGCACCCATATCGAGTGCACCGAGATTCCGGCTGAGCGGTTTCAGGTCGTAATAGAGATCATCCAGCGGCAACGTGCCGTGCTCGATCACGATCTGATCGACGGGGCGGCGTTCCAGACGATCCGAATAGTCGGACCCGATCACGGCGATCCGTGTGTTGCCTTCCTTTTCGACGGCCACAAGCCGCTTGTTGATGGTGATGCGGACGGCATGCTCATCAAAACATTCCGCATATTTGACGTGATTGAGGCCGCCGATATCGGCGGCAAAGAACCGCTCAGGCGTCACGATTTCAAGATCACTGCCGGATAACGCAATCATTTCCGCAGCCGCCAGCCCCTGATGCGCGGCATTGTCGTCGAACAGCAAAACGCGCTCCGCCGGTTTGACGTCCCCCGACAGGATATCCCAGCCCGACACAGCCATATCGGCGCCAGGGACGATGTCGGTATTCGGTAGCCCGCCCGTGGCAATAATCACCACTTCGGGGTCATGTTCCGTCACATCCGATGCCTCGGCATAGGTATTGAAGCGGAATTTGACACCCGCCTTTTCACACTGTGCCATACGCCAGTCGACAATACCGATCAGTTCGCCACGCCGCTTGACCCGCGCCGCCAGCTGCACCTGACCACCCGGTTTACCGGCGGCTTCCAGCACCGTCACCGCATGCCCGCGCGCGGCCAGTACACGCGCCGCTTCCAGACCCGCGGGGCCGGCGCCGACGACAATGCAGGATTTCGCCTTGCCGTCCGATGCCGGAACAATGTGCGGGATCAGGCCTTCACGTCCTGTTGCCGGATTATGGATACACAGCGCTTCATGGCCTTCGTATATCCGGTCGAGACAATACGTCGCGCCGACACAGGGACGGATATCGTCCTCCTGTCCCGCCGCGACCTTGTTGGCGATATGCGGGTCGGCGATATGCGCCCGGGTCATGCCGACCATGTCGAGCTTGCCTTCGGCAACGGCATGACGCGCCGTCGCCACATCGGCGATGCGTGCCGCGTGAAACACCGGAAATCCGGTTTCCGCCCGCACCTCACCGCAGAAATCCAGATGCGGGGCAGACGCCATGCCGCCGACGGGAATGACTTTCGACAAAGCCGCATCGCTGTCGATGTGTCCCCGGATCAGGTTCAGGAAATCGATCTGCCCGGTCGCCACAAGCCGCCGGGCAATCTCCATCCCCTCTTCACGGCTGATCCCGGCGCTCCAGTCCTCATCGGCAACCATCCGCAGCCCGACAATGAAGTCAGGCCCGACGCGTTCGCGAACCGCATCGATCACCAGCAGGGAAAAGCGCATCCGGTTCTCAAGGCTGCCGCCCCATTCATCATCGCGCATGTTGGTCGCCGGGGACCAGAATTGATCCATCAAATGCCCGTAGCATTCGAGTTCGATCCCATCCAGTCCCCCGGCCTGCATGCGCTCCGCCGCATCGGCATATTCACCGATGATCCGCTGGATATCCCAGTCTTCGATCACCTTGGGAAAGGCGCGGTGTGCCGGCTCACGGACCGGGCTCGGCGCCAGCACCGGCAGCCAGTCTGAATGGTTCCAGTTGGTGCGGCGCCCCAGATGCGTGATCTGCATCATGATCGCCGCGCCTTGCTCATGGCAGGAATCCGACAGATCCCGCAGCCACGGCACGATCTCGTCCTTGTAGGCATGGAGATTGCCGAACGCCGGCGGGCTGTCCGGCGAGACGACCGCTGACCCGGCGGTCATGGTCAGTGCGATGCCGCCCTTTGCCTTTTCGGCATGATAAAGCCGGTAGCGTTCCGTCGGCATGCCGTCTTCGGAATACGCAGGTTCGTGCGCCGTCGACATGATGCGGTTGCGCAGCGTCAGATGCTTGAGCTGATAGGGTTGCAACAGGGGATCATTCGCCGTCATTACCGCATATTGGCAGGCTTATTCTGTCAACGCTACCGCCGGAAAGTCGAATCCTGCCGTCACCCCGGCGCAGGCCGGGGTCCAGAGCAACGGAACCATGCACTTTTCATCTGGCGGCATCAGACGCACTGGATTCCGGCATTCGCCGGAACGGCAACCCTGGGCAATTCAGCTTCGCCGTTCGTGCGCGAACTTGATGAGCGCACCAAGCCGGTAGACGGCATGGGACATCTTGCCGTAGGGGAAGGTCGCAAACAATGCGAGCACGATACCGAAATGCACGGCAAGGAGCGTTCCCATGGCTGCCGTTTCCCTGAGCGCCAACAGCGCCAGTCCGGTAACTCCGGTCAGGATCAGCATCCACAGAAAGGCGATATCCATCCCTTTCCGCTTCGTGTCCTGTGGCGCGGGATCGGCCTTTTTCTTGATCATCAGTAACCCGATCGGGCCGATGACGATACCAATGCCCCCAACCGTGCCGAGGATCACCGGTATCGACAGATAATCGTACGGCGCTTCCCAGCCGAAGGCATAGTGATACAGCGTCGCCACGGAGGTTGCGGCGAAACACAGCAGGAACCCCCACATGGTCATCTGGTGCGCGTGGCGCCGGGCCATGGAGAAGTTGTCGTCGGGATAATTGCAGCCGTGCCCGCCGCCGGCCATGTACTTCATCTGCCCGGCGTCCTTGAAAGCCTGAGCCAGCGCCCTGGGATCCAGCAGATCGGATGCCTTGCTGCCGATATCGCGCCAGAACTTCAACAGCCCGACAAGGAACGCCAGTCCCGCGAATGCAAACGGGATGATCGCCAGATAGACAATCACGTTGTGCGGAATGACCTTGTAGAACGCGCCCGGGCCGGTGTGCACACCGCCGAGCACATCCGCACCCTGAATGACGAACACGCCGATCAGCACGGCCAGCGACAGCACGGCCGTGATCAGTCCGATCCACTTTGCATTGCCTTCGAACAGTCCCTTGAACATGCCCGGCCAGGCGTAATCGCGATATGTCTCGGCACGTAACTCGGCGAAGGTCTTCGGCACGTTGACGGCGAATTCATGGGGCGGCGCGTACTGGCAGGCATAATAACACCCCTGGCACCCGTGGCAGAGGTTGGCCAGATACGTCACGTCCCCTTCCGAGAACGTGAGCCGCTTGTTCATCGCCGGGAACACGGCGCAATAACCTTCACAGTATCTGCAGGCATTGCAGATCTGCATGACACGCCGGGCTTCGTTCAATGTCTCAGTTGCGGGCATGGCGTGCGGCCTCCTCTCCGGCGATACGGCCAAATACGTTGCCGATGGCCATCCCCGTACCACCGGCATAGCCCTGACCCAGAATATTGCCGGCCATGATTTCCCCTGCCGCCCAGATGTTTTCGGCGGGTTTGCCGTCTTTCATATAGACCTGTGCCCGTTTGTTCACTTCGAGCCCCAGATACGTGAAGGTGATACCCATCTTGACCGGATAGCCGTAATAGGGCGGCGTATCGATCTTGCGCGCCCAGTTGGATTTCTTCGGCTCCAGCCCTTCGGTATGGCAGCCGTCCGGCTCCGTCGCATTGAAGGTGCCGGGCTGCACGGCAGCATTGAATTCGGCGATGGTCTTTTCCATGGTCGGGGCATCGACGCCCAGCTGTTCGGCTAGCTCGCCCAGCGTATTTGCCTGAAACGGCTCATAGACCGTCGGCATGAACAGCCCCATGGATTTGCTATCGATGATCGCATATGCAACCTGATCGGGCTGCTTGGCGACCAGCCGTCCCCAGATGGCGTATCTCTTCGGCCAGATATCCTCGCCTTCGTCATAGAAGCGTTCGCCGTTCTTGTTCACCACGGCCGAGAAGATGACGCAGTCAATCCGCGTCGAAATACCGCCGTCGTACTTGGGCGCACGGCCGTCGATGGCCACCGCATGGCACTGATCGACGGCACCAATCGGCTGTGCGTCATTGTCCAGCATCGACCGCAGGACCTTGCCTGTGTTCATGGGTGAGCCACGCACCAGGAAGTTATCGGCGATTTCACCCCAGCCTTCCTTGAGCCATTCGAAATTCGCCTCGAACCCGCCGGATGCAAGAACCACCGTCCGCGCCTCGACCCGGTGCAGTTCACCGCCATGGCGGATATGGGCGGCCACGAACTTACCGTTCTCCATCTCGATTTTTTCGACTTCGGCTTCATAGACGATGTCGATGCCGGCTTTTTCAGCGGCCTTGAAATAGCTGTTCATCATGGCCTTGCCGCCACCCAGGAAGAAGGCGTTGGTGCGGGCCAGTCCGAGTGTGCCGGACAACGGCGGCTGAAATTTGATGCCCTGGGCCAGCATCCAGTCGACGCAATCTTCCGATGCATCGATCATCAACCGCATCAGGTCCTCGTTGGTATTGCCGTCGGTGACTCGCATCAGGTCCTTGAAGTATTCATCCGTGTCATAGCGTCCGGTGACATAATCCGTCGCCGCATTGTGCGAATAGCGGATATTGCGGACATGCCGGCTGTTGCCGCCGCGCAGGTCCTTGTCGGCGCTTTCGATCATCAGAACGCTGGCGCCACGGCTGCGTGCGGTCAGGGCCGCCGACATCGCGGCATTCCCGGCACCCAGCACAAGCACGTCGTGCCGTTTTGAAAATTCACTGGGAGGCAAAATCTACTCCGTGGAAGGTCGATAACGATGAATTCGGTGACGATCAACATAGCCGCCGGGACCGGGAGCGGCAAAAGTTTTCAGCACGTAAGGGAAACCCCTCATCCTGTCCTTCTCCCAAGGGAGAAGGCACTCTCGGATCACTTTCCCCTCTCCCATGGGAGAGGGAGGCGCGAAGCGCCGGGTGAGGGGCGCTTTAGCTCTTAAAAGCCGGATCGACGCCGGACGGCAACCCGACGTCGAACGCATTCAGAATATGCGATATGGTGGCGTAGTACCCGGCCAGGAACACCAGTTCCGTGACGCCCTGCGGACCCAGCAACTCGAGCGCTTCGATATACAGTTCATCGTCGACCCGGGTTTTGACCTGCAGATCACTGACAAATCTGTAGACAATCGCCTCGTCAGCGTTCGCAGGCACCTTGCCGTTCATCACATCTTCGATGGTTTCGTCGGACAGACCTTCTTTCTTGCCGACCTTGACGTGCGCCCACCATTCGTATTCGGCCTTGAAATGCCGGCCGACGGTAATGATCGCAAGCTCACGGAGCGGTGCCGGAATGATGGTTTCATACCGAAGCTTGCCGCCCAGCTGCTGCAGCAGATCGCCCATGATCGGCGAATACAGCATGGCGTTGAAGGGCCCCCGAAGCGCCCCTTCCTCGTTCAGGAATTCCGACGGATCACCCTTGGCACGGGGACCGCCGGTGATGCCGTCGAAAACCCGGCGTTGTTCATCGGTCATCGTGTCCGTGGGGATGGGGCCTAGCCTGCTCATGATTTACCTGCTGCTTTTGCGACGTTTTCGGGAGGTGGCGGATTGCCGGGGACGGGTTCACCCGCCATCGCCGGGTGGGATCGCTGATATTGCGGCGGGAATGCCGCGTGGGCCCGGAGCACTTCGGCGGCATGCCATGCCCAGCGCGGGTCATACAGCATGCCACGGGCCAGCGCGACCATGTCGGCCTGGCCGGTCTTGATGATGTGCTCGGCCTGTATCGGATCGGTGATCTTGCCGACGGCCATGGTCGTGAGACCTGTTTCCCGGCGGATGTCCGCGGCAAAATGGGTCTGATAACCGGGACCGACGGGGATCTGCTGGTGCGGGGAATTTCCCCCCGACGACACATCGATAAAATCACAGTTACGCGCCTTCAATTCCTTCGCATAGGCAATGCTGCCGGTGATATCCCAGCCGCCTTCGACCCAGTCCGACGCAGAAATCCTGACCCCGACGGGAATATCGTCGGGGACCACGGCGCGGACGGCCTCGAAGACCTCCAGCGGATACTTCATACGCCCTTCCAGCGAACCGCCGTAGGCATCGTTCCGGCGATTAGAAATCGGCGACAGGAACTGGTGCATCAGATAGCCGTGCGCATTGTGGATTTCGATGGCCTTGAAGCCCAGGCGCACGGACCGCTTGGCCGCATCGACGAAGCTGACGCGAACACGTTCCATTGTTTCATCGGTCATCGCTTCGGGGACGTGCCAGCCGTCCGCATAGGGTTCAGCCGATGGACCAACGGTCTGCCAGGCACCGTTATCAGCGGTGAGCGGCTTGCCCCCTTTCCACGGCACGCCGGCACTTGCCTTACGGCCGGCATGCGCCAACTGGATACCGACCGGCGTGTTGCCGTAGGCATTACAGAAATCGAGAACGCGTTTAAGTCCGGCTTCGTTTTCATCGGACCACAGTCCGACACAGCCGGGTGTGATCCGGCCTTCGGGTTCGGTGCCGGTCGCTTCGACGAACAGCAGTCCGTTACCACCGATCGCGAATTGCCCCAAGTGCATGAGATGCCAGTCGTTGGCCGTGCCGTCCACTGCCGAATACTGGCACATGGGAGCGACGACGATGCGGTTGGGCAGTTCAAGCCCCCGCAACTGGATCGGTGTGAAAAGAGTGCTGCTCATGTATCCCCCAGGTTATGACGTTTTGGTTTAAGCGTATGTTGGCACGCCAGCCCCGTCCGTCAATAACACCAGGGGTCACAAGAGAAATTATGCAGCGGCGCGCGCCGCGGCCGTCTGTTCGTTTGCTGCCGGTTTCGGGATTCCGGGTACTGCAGACGTCTGTTTTTCGACAAGCGCCTCGTGCAGCACCTTGACGGCATTATCATAGCTGCCGTCCGCAAACATGAACTGAATGTCCACACCCCGGCCCGATGCATGCGTCGCCAGCAATTCGAGATCGCTGTCAACAAGTGCCGATACCGCAGCTTCGAGGATGCTGTTGTCGCGCATATTGGCCCCGATAGCCGAAACAATATCCACTTTCCGGGTCTGGATAGACGCTTCAGGCTGTTTGCGCTGAATAACCTCGATCACACGGCGCACCTGTTTCAGCGAGGCCGTCACATAGAACGTCATGGTGTTGGCATTCAGGCTCCAGCTTACCAGCGGCAGCTTGAAACGGCGGAAAGCGGCAAGCGCTTCCTCGCCTGCCCCCGGAATGCCGACCATATCCTGATCAAAGATTTCGACCTCAATGGCATTTTCCAATCCGGTCACGATCTCGATCCGGGAGTCTTCGGGCGTCCAGTCTTCGTCGATGACGGTCCCCGGATGCTTCGGCTCGAACGTATTGACGATACGCAGCGGGATACCCTGCTGGCGCAGTCCCTTTGCGGCACGGGGATGAATGGCTTCCATGCCCATGTTGGAGAGCTGATCGGCCACGTCGTAGTTGGTCCGGCCGATGGGCTGGACCTTGTCGATACCGACGATTTTCGGGTCGGCGCTGGATAGATGATATTCCTTGTGGATGACCGCTTCACGGGCCCCCGTGACACAGGCCACGGCTGAGAACGTCACTTCCGAATAGCCACGGCCATAGATCCCCATCAGACCGTCTGCCGCCTGTGTATAGCCGGTGACGATCGGTAACGCCTTGCTGACATCTATGTCACTGAAACCTTCGCGGATCCGGTCCTCAAGGCTCATGCTTTCGCTTTCGCGCCAGCCGGACAGGTCAACGAATTCCGCATTCACGCCACGGCGGCGCAGCAAAAGCATGGTATTGTGCGCACTGTGCGCTTCACCGATACCGCTGATCATTTCACGAACCGTCATCAGGTGTTCTTCAAGCTTGAAATGCCCATAGCCGCAGATGCGCTGCAGATCGATCAGGCAATTGCGCACGCCTTCAACACGTTCCTGAACAAAACGGTCGGCGAGTTTGCGGTCTGCTTCGTCACCGAAGGCCCCGGCGTTCAGCTTCAGCATGTGATCCTGAACCCTGGACAGGGCATCACCCCAGGCCCAGTCGTTATCCGAGCCGGCATAAAGACCATAGACACCGGGCTCCCCGGTCTTCTTGTTTTCCAGAAGCATGTCCGTGATGCCGCCATAGGCGGAAACCACGAATATACGATTGTACAGGTCCGGGCCTTCACGGTCGCCGATCAGGATGTTGCCGAATACCGTGTCGACGTCCGTCATCGACGTGCCACCAATCTTGTGTACGGTATGCGTACCGGCTTTGATTTCCTCAACCGGTTCCGCTGTATTTTTGTTTGTTTCCTGGCTCGTCATCGGTAGCTCCTCACCGTCACGCTGCTGCGATGCCTGATCAGGCATCGACGAGCGCTTCTTCGTTCAGCTTATAGGCACCGTCTTCGTCGTGGACTTCACGGCCGTTGAGGGCCGGATTGAAGGCACATGCAAGATGCATGTCTTCGGTCCCGCCGCGCAGAATGTGCTGATCGTTCTTGTCGAGGATGTAAACCGTCCCCGGCGTGATCTTGTAGACCTTGCCGTCGGCAACGGTTTCAACTTCACCGTTTCCGGACATGCAGTAGACGGTTTCGAGATGATTCTTGTACCAGATCGGCGTTTCCGTCCCGGCGTAGATGGTGGTGATGTGGAATGAAAATCCCATTCCGTCATCTGCCAGCGACAGGCGCACGCTTTTCCAGGTATCGGTTTTTACGGTGCGTTTCGTATTTTCGCATTCAGCGAGTGTGCGTACGATCATTGGTAATCAGCTCCAATATAATGGTCAGTTCGATGCGCTTATTCAGCAGCAATCGTTGTTGAGGATGAAGCCGAAATTGCGGCATCAAAAGCCTGATCCAGGATTTCGAGCCCCTGTTTCAACTGGTCATCCGTTATCGTCAGCGATGCCAGGCATTTTACGACTTCGTCGTGCGCACCGGATGTTTCGATCACCAGGCCACGTTTGAATGATTCGGCGACAATGCGGCCGGCCAGATCGCCGCTTTCAACGACGATGCCCCGCATCATGCCGCGTCCCCGTACTTCAACGACGTGAGCGGCGTATTTTTCCTGCAGCTTCCTGAAACCATCCAGCAGCATGTCACCCTTTTCCTGGACGGATTTGGCAAACGCATCATCCTTCCAGAATTTCTCAAGGGCAACGGTGGCGGTCACAAAAGCGTGGTTGTTGCCGCGGAAAGTCCCGTTGTGCTCGCCCGGATCCCAGGCATCGAGATCGCGGTCGATCAGGGTCACGGCAAACGGCAGGCCAAATCCAGACAGGGATTTCGACAGCGTGACGATATCCGGCTTGATACCCGCCGGCTCGAAGCTGAAGAACGTCCCGGTACGGCCGCAACCGGCCTGAATGTCATCAACGATCAGAATAACGTTATACTTGCGGCAGACCTTTTCCAGGTTCTTGAGCCAGTCCATGCTGGCTGCGGTCAGACCGCCCTCACCCTGGACACACTCGACGATCACGGCTGCCGGCATATCGACGCCGCTCGACGGATCGCCCAGAACGCGGTCCAGATATTCCGTGCTGTCGACGTCCTTGCCGAGATAGCCGTCATACGGCATCGGCGTGGCACCGGGCATACTGACCCCGGCCGCCCCGCGATGGTGCTGGTTGCCGGTCGCCGCCAGGGCGCCAAGCGTCACCCCATGAAAGCCGTTGGTAAAGGAAATCACATTGCTGCGGCCGGTTACCTTGCGGGCCAGCTTCAGTGCGGCTTCGACGGCGTTTGCGCCGGTCGGGCCGGTGAACTGCAGGACATAGTCCATATCGCGCGGCTTGAGGATTACATCCTCGAACGTCTGCAGGAATTTTTCCTTGGCCCGCGTATGCATGTCGAGACCGTGCGTAATGCCGCCCGAGCCGAGATATTCGACCAGCGCATCACGCATGTCCGGGTCGTTGTGACCATAGTTGAGGCTTCCGGCACCTGCCAGAAAGTCGATATACTTGTTGCCGTCATCGTCGTTCAGGATCGCGCCCTCGGCCTTGTCGAAGGTGACCGGGAAGGACCGGGCATAGCTCTGAACCTGTGATTCGCGTCTTTCAAAAATAGTCATGGTTGACTGACCTCGCTTGTCGTCGTCGGTTAAATTTCATCGTTTCGCGCCTTCATGCATCCGGCTGTTGATCGGTGCTTATGTCGGCAGAAACGTCGTCACCTGGGCAACGCCTATGCGAAACGGATTTGATCGATTGTTTTAAAGGGTATCCGGTCTGGTTATTTCAGACCGGTATCAGGCGGCACTCACCAGTGTCGGCATCAGATCCGACCGCTTGAACGGCCCGATATCCCAGAGCATTTCGGTTTTCTGCTGACCATCGAAGTGATCTTCCTTGTCGAACAGGACATCCCTGTCGACTTCGGCACCAAGCTCGCGGGCGATGGAGTTGAACACACCATGTGAAGCCTTGTTGTCCGGCGTGATGGTGGTCTTGATGCGGCGGATGCCTTTAGCCGAAGGACGGCGCAGAATATCGAACACCATCCGTTTGGCGAGCGAAAGCCCCCGTGCATCCGGTGCTACCGCAACCTGCCATACGAAGAGACTGTCCGGCTCTTCAGGCACCACATAACCGGAAACAAAGCCGGCCACATCCCCGCCGAGTTCGGCCAGAGAACTGGTTTCACTGAAGTGCGAACACTGCAGCAGATTACAATAGACCGAGTTTTCATCGAGCGGCTTGCACTGCTCCACCAATTCGTTCACGGCCACACCGTCCTCGGGGGTCGGGCGCCTCAGAATCAGGTCGCGGTCATCGCGGTCAAGTCGTCCGGAAATCGTCATGGTTCTTGCTGTTCCTCTTAGTTATATCAATTACCGATATAATTTTCTTGCGCACTACATAGCCTCTCCACCTGTCGGGGTCAACCGGGTGCCCTCAATTTCATGTAATAATTTAATATATTCACCAATCCGCAACATAATGATCATATCCGCTATATATCCGACATAAAATTTGCATTGATAATTTATATAATTTGGCCTACCTCCCAAAACATGCAGGAACACATTTCATTTCTGGGGTATGTTTCGCCCTCAGGCCGGGATTCGAGTACGCCGGCAGGTTATCAGAGGACGGGAAACATGGACCAATTGAACGAGGCGCTGGTCTCGATCCGGCAGATTCTTCGCGCAACCGAGCTCCACGGCAAAGCGTTGCGCGTGGCGACCGGGCTTAAAACATCGCAATTGCTGGTCCTGCAGGCGCTGGAGGATTCTCCCGAACTGACCGTCGGTGAAATCACCGGACAGGTCCATATGGCCCAGGCCTCCGTGACGATGATCGTCGCCCGGCTTGAAGAACTCGGCCTTGTCGACCGGACTCGCGGCACCTCGGACAAGAGAAAGGTCTATGTCCGGTTGACGGAAGCCGGCCACGACATTCTGGAGCAGGCGCCGGAAGCGCTGCACCAGCGTTTTGCCGAGCAGTTCGAGCCGCTCAAGACATGGGAAAAGACCATGCTCGTCGCTTCACTGCAGCGCGTCGCTTCAATGCTGGATGCATCGGATATCGATGCCGCACCGATCCTGCAATACGGCCCGACCGGTCACATGGAACCGGCGGATTCCTAAGGCCTAGAGCACTTCCTTCAATGCATCTCCGACATGAACCGGCGTCGACAGCACGTTGACACCGGCTGCTTCAAGGGCGGTCTTCTTGGACGCATAGGTTCCCTTGTCCCCCATCACGATAGCTCCGGCATGTCCCATCTTCTTGCCAGGCGGTGCTGCACCTCCGGCAATAAAGGCGATCACCGGCTTGGACATCGCTTTGGCGTATTCCGCCGCGTCCTCTTCCATCGCGCCGCCGATTTCACCGACCATGACCACAGCTTCCGTCCCCGGGAACTGATCCAGGGCTTCAAGCGCATTGCGGGTCGTTGTGCCGATGACCGGATCACCGCCGATCCCGACGAATGCCGTCTGCCCGTACCCGGCACTGACGATATTTTGGCACAACAACGTGCCAAGCGAGCCTGAGCGTGACAGAACGCCCACCGTTCCTTTTTTGAAGATGCGCTGATTGAATGCCGGCATGAACCCCATGAAGGTTTCATCGACCGTGACCCCACCGGCCGTATTCGGCCCGACGATTTGCGTGCCGGCTTCCCTGGCCGCCGCCATCACATACATGACGTCATGGACCGGCACATGTTCGGTCAGGCACAGGATCATTTTGGCCCCGGCCTCAATCGCATCAAGCGCCGCCGCCTTCACGCCCAACGGTGGGATAAACAGCAACGATGCATCGAAACCACCGTCTTTCTGGGCATCGACGGCAGAGGCATGTACGGGCACGCCGCAATGTTCGGTCCCGGCCTTTTTCGGGTTCACGCCACCAACGACATTGGCGCCGTATTCCTGCATCCGTTCGGTCCAGAAGGTCCCCTGTTTACCGGTGATGCCCTGAACGAGAATGCGTGTTTCCTTACGCGGGATAATCATCTCAGGCACTCCCCTTCGCGGCTTCAACGGCGGCTTTGCAGGCCTCGCTCATGTTGGGAAGCGGGTCCATCCCGAGCTTGTCCTTGAGCATCCGGATCGCTTCCTCGTCACCGGTCCCGGCGATGGAAAAGAACACCGGGATATCCGGCTGCAATTCTTCCCAGGCGCCAAGCAGCCCTTCCATCATCACGTCGCAACGTGCAAAGGCGCCACAGAAGTTGACGACAAGACTTTTGATACCGGGCTTTGCCAGCACCATCTCGAGCGCGAACTTCGCCTTGGTATAGGCTTCACCGCCGATCTCGCAGAAGTTGGCGGGCGCACCGCCATGGTGGCGGACGACATCCATCGTCGTCATCGTCAGCCCGGCACCGTTGGCCAGCACACAGACATCACCATCCAGTTCGATGTATTTGATACCGGCGCTTTCACCGCGTGCTTCAAGTTCGGTCAGCTTTTCAGGCGCCCCCTTCGTGGCCAGTTCCTGCTGGCGCTTGATGGCGCTGTCATCGAGGGTGAACTTGCAGTCCAGCGCCACGACCCCGCCCGAACCGGTCACGATCAACGGGTTGATCTCCAGCAGCTCGGCATCGTTGACCATGTAGGCGTCATACAGTTTGACCAGCGTATCGGCGACACCGGCTTCGGCGCCTGAAAGATCAAGTCCCGCGATCAACGCGGTCGCATCATCGAGGCTAAATCCCTTGCGGATGTCGACCGCATGGGACTTCAGCTTTTCCGGTGTTTCTACCGCGATTTCCTCGATGTCCATGCCGCCTTCGGTGGAGAACATGACCATCGGCCCCTTGGAGACCGGGTCATTCAGAACGGCCGCGTAGAATTCGCGTTTGATATCGGACTTTTCCTCGATCAGCACTTTCTCGACGGTGTGAAAACCGATGGTCATGCCGAGAATTGCCTTCGCATGGGCCCTTGCTTCTTCAGGGGTGTCGGCGAGCTTGATGCCCCCTGCCTTGCCGCGCTTGCCGGTCGGCACCTGCGCCTTGACGACACAGCCGCCGAGCCGGTCAGCCGCTTCAGCCGCCGCATCGGGGTGATAAACCAGCACGCTTTGCGGCACCTTGATACCGCTGGCCGCCAGAAGCGGCTTGGCCGCGTATTCCTCGAAGTTCATGTGGATGTTTCCCCTTGGTCTTCGTTTGTTATGGCTTCATGTCATTCCGGCGAAGGCCGGAATCCAGAGAGGGAGGGGCACCCTCGAGAGAGCAGCCCCCGTTCTGGACCCCGGCCTGCGCCGGGGTGACGCAAAAGCGTCATTTACCGAATTTTTCCCAGTAGCCCCCGAACAGCTCTTCTTCGGACGGCTTGTCCTCGGGGATCGTTTTCACCAGATGGGTGATGTTGATGAAGTGGGTGTAATTCAGATTGTCGGAGATCGAGTTCCCGGCCCAGGTTCCGCCACCCATGCTGAGCGTGAAGTTGAGGCCGTTGTTGAAGCCGCCGCCGTTGCCGAAGGTGTGCGCCTGATTGACCAGCACGCGCACCACGTCGATTTCCTCGGCCAGGCGCGTGGCATGTTCCGGCACATTGGTGTGGATACCGACGGAATGACCCTTGCCGCACACATCAAGGATGGTGTTCAGCTGACGGATCACATCGTCCATGTCTTTGGCACGGTAGACGGTCAGCACCAGCGAGAGCTTTTCATCGATGAACGGGCTGTCGGCGTCCGCGGAACCTTCTTCAACCATGAAGAACTTGTTGCCCTTGGCGCCTTCCCCAAGGCCGAACACATCGGCCAGCACGTCGGCATCCTTGGCGATGACATGCCGGTTCAGATGCCCGTCGACCCAGAGGTTTTCCTCGACCATGTCTTTTTCTTCCGCCGAGCAGAGATAGCCCCCGGCCCGTTTGAGCGCATCCATCGCCTTGTCATACACGCTGTCGAGGATGATCAGGCTGTTTTCCGACGAGCACGAGGTGGAATTGTCGAAGATCTTCGACATGGTGATTTTTTCCGCCGCATCATCGAAATCCGCTGTCTCGTCGATGATCACCGGCACGTTCCCGGCACCGACACCGATCGCCGGCGTACCGGACGAATAGGCGCGTTTCACGTTATTCTGCGAGCCCGTCACGATCACCAGGTCGGACTGGTTCATCAACTGCTGCGTCAGTTCCTTGTTCACGGGTGCCGGCAGGACCTGCACCAGATCGGCGGGCAGACCGATCTTTTCAAGCTCGGCGCGCATGTAATTGACGGTTTTGGTGGTGGTCCCAAGACCAGCCGGCGACGGCGCAATGATAACGGCATTGCGGCCCTTGATCGCAAACATGGCCTTGTTGACCGGCGTTGCCGCCGGGTTGGTCGACGGCGTTACCGCAGCGACGACACCCACGGGCTTGGCGTATTTGACGAGACCCTTTTCAGGAATTTCCTCGATGATGCCGACCGATTTGACCCGTGACAGGTCGCGCAGGCAGCCGAATGTCTTGCGGGTGTTCTTGATGATCTTGCTTTCGACGTTCCCAAGGCCGGTGTCCTCAACCGCAAGCTCTGCAAGCTCGCGTGCGCGATCGGGCTCATAAATCGACCATGCCAGTGCGGTGACGGCTTCGTCGACGCGGGCCTGATCGGCATTGGCGAATTGCGCCATGGCGGCGCGCGCCTTGGCGACGAGACCGCGGATGATCTCTTTTTCAGGTTTCTGTTCGGATGCTTGGGCGGCAGCTTGGGTGCTCATGACGTTTCCTCACGTATACTCTGGGTATGTTTTCTGGTGCCAGAACCAGTATAGAGCATAGCGAAAAGAAATCAGAAATCAACAATTTATGAGATTATTTGTCCCATTTTTTGGGATAGTGACGTTCAACTATAGTCCTATCATCGGATGTGATGTAGCAAGCGCCGCACTCAGTAGTGAGATACCCAAAAGCAGGATGACGGCTCCCCCCAATGTAGCAACGATGTCCCCTGCCCATGCAGCCTGCCCGGCTTCGAGCCAGGAAAGCTTCGACAGCAGATGTCTGGCCGAGACCGCGAAAACCGCGAACGCTGAAACGGTCAAAGCCGTACCGGCGGACATGGCAAGCACGGCGCCCACACCGGCCCACTGCAGCGACACGACATTGGCAAAAACCAATACAATGACGGCCCCGGTACAGGGTCGCGCCCCCACGGAAAGCACAATGGCGGCGGCGGACCTGAAATCGGAAATCGACGAAAGCTGATCCGGTGTCGGGATATGGGTATGCCCACAGTCCACCGCATCGCCATGATCGTGGGCATGTTGCGGAGACATCTGTCTGCGACGAAGAATGCTTCGTCCGGCCCTGACCAGCAGATACCCGCCGAGCGCGATCACAAGCATATAGCTGGCCCGCTCGCTCCATAACAATGCCGTCTGCGCATCACGGGGCAGAAGCCCGGCCAGTTTGACGATTCCATAAACAATGACAACGGCAACGACGCCCTGCAGAAATGCACCGGCGACTGCAATCGCAATACCACGATGCACGGTCTGGCGATGTGAAAGCAGATACCCGCTGACCACGGCCTTGCCATGTCCGGGGCCTGCGGCATGAAAAATCCCATAGAGAAAACTTGCGGCGATCAGGGGCCACACGAACTTCCAGTTGCTCCCGCCCTCGGCCATCTCCCGAAGCCGGCTGGTCAGCTCGCGATGAAATTTCCGTTGTTGTGTGAAAACCCAGATTACTACCCGGTCCGTATACCCGATGTCATTCTGCGCAGCCGGTGCCGTGGTCTCTGCCGGTGGTTTCAGCGTTCCCTGCGGGTCCGCGTGGGCATGCCCACCCGGCAGTCCCAGCATAACCAACAGGACGATCGTCCCGAGGATCAACCGCATTTCACGATAACTTCTTCGGCAAAATACTGTCCGAGACCCGTCGGGGCCTTTTGCGTGTTATCGAGAGATGCCGCCAGAATAACCTGTTCAGCATCCGGATTGGGCTGCTTCAGTTCCGACGTGCAGTTCTTGGGTGCATTGACCAGTGTGACCGCATCCGGGGCTTCGGCATGCACCATTTCGATGTAGTATGAAGGATCATATACGGCATAGCGCATCGGCAGGTCAGCGACCGAAAGCGGTTCCGGCAAGGCCAGCCGAAACGTCATTTCAAGGCGCTTGTCGACGACACGGCTTGATGCATCTTCCGCTTTCGCATCTTCGATCCGGGCTTCGCCGCTCAGAATACGGGTGAAGTAATCGTACTCGCGGAGGTTCGACATATTTTCCGCAAGCACCGCATCAAGTGCCGCCTGGCCGACACCGCCGCCGATCACGAAAGCGGAATAGAAATCATCGAATAGCCATGTCTGGCGGAGCCCGGTGACCAGCCCCTCGTCATTGAATTCCACCTGCACCCTGATATCCGCCCAGACGTGCGGGTGCGCCCTTGCCGGACCGGAAAGGGAGAGCGAGACAAGAACGGCAGCGACGAGACACAAATACCGCATTATCCGGCGTCTGCCTTGGGGGTGTCTTGCAGTGTTTCCCGGCACGGTCCGCAGTGGCCGCGCAGTTCGACCACCGTGCGCTCGGTCACGAAACCCTGATCGCCGGCCAGCGCGCCGAGTGTGCGGTTTGCCTTCGGCACCGGTATTTCCGATACCGAGCCGCAATCGTCACAGATCGCAAATGCAACCGTCGCCGTGTGATCGTGATCTTGCCCGGCCCCGGCTGCATGTTCGTGTGCACAGGCGATGAACGCGTTCATGCTTTCAATGCGATGCACGAGCGCGAGGTCAATCAGCACCTCCAGCGCGCGATAGACCTGCACCGGGGCCCGGATCCCCTGTACCCTTACAACATCGAGGATGTCATAAGCCGTCATTGCCTTTGATGTCTGCTCCAGTGCTTCGAGAACAGCCTTCTGGTTCTTGGTAAGTTCCGGCGATACACCCGTCATTGCGGCCTCGCTCCGCCTGAGATGCTTCGGCGCAACTGTCCGGGCAACAGGCTTGCCAGAAACAGTAAAGCGGCTGCGACGACGATACTCGGCCCGGACGGCGTGTCCAGAACGAGCGATCCCCCAAGGCCCGCCATGACGGCACCGCTGCCGATAAGAGCTGCGAGGACGGCCATCATTTCGGGCCCCGACGCAAACCGCCGGGCGGTCGCCGCCGGTATGATCAGCAGGGACGTGATCAGAAGAATACCGACCACTTTCATGGCCATGGCAATGACTGCCGCCATCAGCAGCATGAAGATGATACGCGCCCGTTCGGGATGCAGACCTTCGGCGGACGCAAGTTCGGCGCTGACGGTCCCGGCGAGCAGTGGCCGCCATATCCAGACCAGAATAGCCAGAACAACAGCACCGCCACCGAAGACGACAACGATATCCCCCCATGAAACGGCAAGAATGTCACCGAACAGATACGCCATCAGATCAATGCGAAGCCACGTCATCATGGCAACGATAACAATACCGAGTGCCAGTGTCGAATGAGACAGGATGCCCAAAAGAGCATCACTGGACAGGGATGCCCGGCGCTGCAGGACGATCAGACCCAGGGCGCCGAGAGCGGCGATCAGGAAAACCGATCCGATGATCGACACATCAAGCAGAACCGCCAGCGCCACGCCCAGCAGTGCCGAATGCGCCATGGTATCTCCGAAATACGCCATCCGCCGCCAGATGATGAAACAGCCCAGCGGACCGGCGATCAGGGCAACGCCAACACCGGCGATAAGGGCACGCACCAGAAATTCATCCATGATCATGTTGGTGCTCCGGATGCGTGCAGGCGGAATGATCATCCGCCCCGTCGGCATGGACGACACGCCCGTCCGGCAGGTGCCGGTGGTCGTGATGGTGATGGTAAATCGCCAGCGCCTCGGCCGCGCGCGCGCCGAACAAGGTCTTGTATTCCGGGCTTTCTGCCACGCTCTGCGGTGTTCCCGAACAACAGACATGGCCGTTCAGACACAACACCGTATCCGTGGCCGCCATGACGATGTGCAGATCATGAGATATCAGCAGGATCCCGCAGTCATGACGATTGCGCAGTTCCGCGATCAGTTCATAGAGGGCGATTTCACCCGTGGCATCGACGCCCTGTACCGGTTCATCCAGCACCAGCAAATCCGGCCGCGACAGAATTGCGCGGGCCAGCAGCAGACGCTGGAACTCACCGCCGGACAAGACCTGCACTTCGCGGTTCGAGAACGCCGACAGGCCGACCTCATCGAGTGCCGCATCAATCGCCGCTGCATCGTGCCGCCCTGTCAGGGTCATGAAACGGCGCACTTTGAGCGGCATTGTCCGGTCTATGGATAGCTTCTGCGGGACGTAACCAATCTTTAATCCTGCCGCACGCTCGATTGTGCCAGCATCGTGTGCGATCAGACCGAGTAACGCGCGCACTGTCGTACTTTTACCGCTGCCGTTCGGACCGATCAGGGTAACGATCTCGCCGGCATGAACCTTCAGATCAACATTTTCGATCAGCCAACGCTCACCTCGGCGCACGCCGACCCCTTTTGCCGAGATCAGCTGCTTTGTCGTCGAGAGTTCGGATTGACGGGCAAAATTCATAATGTTATATCATTACAAAATTCACCGCGAATAAACAACACTAAAAGAAAGTCGATACAATCATGCACCGTTACCTGAAAGCCGGGGCAATGTCCCTTCTGCTTGCCTTGTCGAGTACTGCTGCCAACGCTGAAGCGGTGCGCGTCGTCGCCTCTATCAAACCGGTTCATTCCCTTGTATCCATGATTCTGGACGGCATTGCAGAACCGTACCTGATCGTCAGGGGGGCAAGTTCACCGCACGGCCATGCCATGCGGCCATCGGACGCTCAGGCTTTGGCACATGCCGATGCCGTGTTCTGGGTCGGGCCAGACCTTGAAACCTTTCTCGTCAAACCGCTCGAAACGCTTTCGTCCAAGGCGAAGGTCGTGGCGCTGATGCATGATCATCCGCATGAAGATGGTCATGGCGATGACCATCATGGCGATGACCATCAACGCGGAGCCCCTGAAAAGCATGACCATGATCACGACAAACCCAAGTCCGACAGCCATGGGCACCAACACGGAGATATAGACCCGCACGTTTGGCTATCACCGACCTATGCCGTTCAGATGCTGGAACATATCGCCGATGTCATGGCAGAAATCATGCCCGCCGAGGCCGGGCGTATTGCCAAAAACCGAGACCGGTCCATCGAAGAACTGATCGATATTGAGGCGGAAGTCCGCCGGCTTGTGACACCTATGCACGGGGAAACCATCGTGGTTCTGCACGAAGCCTATGACCACTTTACGGAACATTTCGGCCTGCAGGATTTCATCGCCCTCACGGTAACGCCTGAGCACAAACCCACGCCCGGGCGGATCAGTGAGGTCAAGAAACTCATATCCGACCTGAATGTCCGTTGCGTCTTTGCCGAACCCCAGTACCCGTCAACATTCGTCACCCTGCTGACAGAAGGCAGCAAGGCCCAACCCGGCGTCATCGACCCACTCGGGGCCAATCTGCAGCCGGGCCCCGGTCTGTACCCGGAACTGTTACGGCTGATGGGCTTTGCGATCCGCGGATGTTACGAGGAAACCCCCTGAACACATTACCGTGATCAGGCCGGCACGCGTGCAAACGTCCTGACTTCGATCGAACGCCGCGGCGGCGCGTTATCCGGCGTCCCCGGCACGTCGAAGGCCGAATGCGGTGTAAAGCGGGCCCGCCCATCCTTCAGGCTGTCGTATCCCTTGATCAGAACAGCCTCATCCATCGTCATTTCCGGGAAATAGAACCAGCGCTGTCCGTCACGGTGCAGAACACTGTAGATCTGGCCAACACGGCCGGCCTGGCGTTCATTGATGATCCGCGTTTCCACAAGATCGGATGGCTCCATACTGGAGGCATCGAGTAACGCCAGCGGCATTCTCAATACAGGTTCGGAAATCGGCCGCCAGACATTGACCTGCACGATCCTGTCCTTCAGCCATTCATCGGCACGCGCGTCACCGATCATGTCGCGGAGCCGTTTGGGGCCGGACTCCTCGGTATAATCATTGTGTGCATGACTGGCGGGGCGGCGGTAGCTTGTCGCCGGGTCCGTCACACGAATGGTGTGATCGAATATCTCGACTTCCGACGCACCGGTCGCTTCGGCAACGATATGCCTGATTTCAGGGTAATACACACCTTCGACTTCCAGGCTGTCTTCAAAATCATCGACGGCACTAGCACTGGTGATAAACGCGAACCCTTCCTTGTCGATGGAAAACCCGGGGGCGGCATCCCGGCCGCTGGCAATCAGCACTTCACGAAGATCAAGGCCGCCCCGGCGGGTCGTCCCCTGATCATCCTTGGGGATGATGACGGTTGGCGCTTCACCGCCCGGCTCTGCAAACAGCAGTTCGGCACGGACATGGCGTTGATCGGCAATCTGTCTCAGAATTTTGCTCATGGTGTTTCTCCTTGCCCGAAACATTGCCCCTATTATGAATTTCAAGCAATGGTATAAATGCATAATCTATAGAGTTGTTCCTGTAAGGACATAATCATTTAAAACAGTATGATCTTGTATTAAAAGAGGTTTTACAGTTCCACATATCACCGCCCGTGAATATGAGTGGAAATAATGCCGATAGTACATTATAGTGCGTTGCAACAATTGATTCGCACGATCCGGGCGCAGTCCCGGCAAGGGATATGACAAATGGTAGATGAAGCAATGCTCGCAGGCGCTTCGCAGGCTGCGGATTTCCTAAAATCACTGGGTAACGAGAACAGGTTGCTGATCCTTTGCCACCTCGGTGAGGGCGAAATGTCCGTATCCGAGCTTGAAACAGCACTTGGCCTGCGCCAGCCGACCCTGTCACAGCAGTTGGCGCGTCTGCGCAGCGATGAACTGGTGCAAACCCGGCGCGACGGCAAAACCATCTACTATTCGCTGGCCAGCGACGAGGTCGGTAAAATTCTCGAGTTGATGTACAATCTGTTCTGCTCGGCCGAAGCCAAGGCCGCACGCGAAAAAATGGCTGCGGCACGTAAAAGCGCCGCAGCCTAATCCCAGTCTTCTGATTATTGCTTGGTTGTTTCCTGCTTCAGGTAGGCAATCAGGTCGCGTACGTCCTCTGCCTTGCGGATGCCGCCGAACGCCATACGGGTGCTGGCCTTTTTCTTGCCGATGACGCTGCCGAGATAGCCTTTCGGATCGGCGATGAAGGCCGCCATGTTTTCTTCATCCCAGACCAGCCCCGCAGCCCCGACGGCTTTCATGTCCGCTGAATACTTGAAACCTTCCATTTCGGCCGCGGTTCGCCCGAACACACCATGCAGGCTTGGCCCGACACGGTTCTTGGGGCTATCGACCACATGGCAGGCCTTGCACTTGTTGAAAACGGATCGCCCTGCTGCCGGATCACCTGCCGGCACGGCGGCAACTTCGGCCGGCTTGGCCTGGGCTTGGGTCTGGGCCGAGCCTTCGCCCATATCCGGTTTATCATCGCCCCCGGTTTCCGGTGTCACGTCAAGAACCCGGGCACGGCCGACGACCTTGATCTCGTCCTTGCAGTCCTTCATACACGCAGGCCCGTCGGGCTGTGCGTCAGGCCGCGGATCCATGAAGAAATTGGCCTCGTTCGGCATTTTAATCGTGCCGATGGTATCCTGTGTCACCTCGAAATCTTCATCTATGACATCGTTCATGAACAGCAGATATGCCGTCAGTGCGTAGACTTCGTCGTCCTTCAGGCTTTGCGCATCCCCGAACGGCATGGCGCGTTTGATGTAATCGAAAACCGTCGACGCATAAGGCCAGTAGCTGCCCACAGTTTTTTCCGGCCGCATGTCCTTGAGCGTTTCATGCCCACCGATCAGGACCGGATAACGACCGGCACCTTCACCGAATTCGCCATGACAGGATGCGCATTTCACAAGATAGACGCGCTCACCTTCAGCTGATGTCCCATGGCCGACAGGTGCCCCCTGCCCGTCCGGACGAACATCGATGTCCCAGCTCTTGATCTCTTCGGGCGTCGGCGTCCGGCCGATGCCCTCAAAGGCACGTTCCGCCGCCGACAGAGAACCCGTACAGACAACGCCCAATACCAGTGCGGCGACGAATCCCTTAAGCAAGACGGACATTCTCCACCTCCCCGGTTTTGGTGATGTGCCATGTCTGAATTGCGTTGTTGTGATAAATGGAATTGACGCCACGGACTTTCTGCAGCTCGGTCATCTGCGGTTGCACATAACCGGTTTCATCAATGGCACGGCTTTGCATATAGACCGGATCACCGTTCCATTCCCATCCATCGAGATAGAACCGGGTCAGGCATTTCGGCATGACCGGGCCTTCGATCCTGGCTTCGGTCCAGTTCTTGCCCCCGTCGAGCGAGACGTCGACGCGTTTGACCGTCCCGCGCCCTGACCATGCGATCCCCGAGATCACGTTCGGCCCCTTGGCAAGCAACGGATTTTCCGGGCACGGGCTGGTGATCACGGACTTGCAGTCCATTTCCCACGTAAAGCGGCGGGCCCGTCCGTCCGGCATCAGATCGGTATACTTCGACGTTTCCTCGCGGGCCTGCCAGGATTCATCGCCGACTTCGATCCGGCGCAGCCATTTGACCCACATATTCCCCTCAAAACCGGGGACGACGAGGCGCAGGGGATAGCCCTGCTCGACACGCAGCCGCTCACCGTTCATGGCAAACGCGACCATGCAGTCGTCCAGCGCCTTATCCATGGGGATCGAGCGGTTCATGCCGGCGCTGTCGCCACCTTCGACCATCAACCATTTGGCCTTCGGCTTCACACCGGCTTCTTCCAGAAGCAGTTTCAGCGACACCCCGGTATATTGCACGCAGTGGATCATGCCGTGGGTGAACTGCACACCGTTCAATTGTGCGTTCCGCCACTCCATACCGCCATTGGCGGCGCATTCCAGAAAATAGAACTTGGAGACGCGCGGCAGGCGCAACAGATCTTCCATGCTGAACAGCAGGGGCCGGTCGACCATGCCATGGATCATCAGGTGGTGCTGCTCGGGGTCAACTTCGGCGGCACCCGCGTGATGTCGTTCGAAGCAGATACCGTTCGGCGTGATAATCCCTTCAAGGGCATACAGCGGCGTAAAGTTGATCGACGACTCCCGCGTTGCGGTCAGCCATTCGACACTCCGGCGGATAACACCGGATTCAAAGTCGGACGGCTTGCCATAAGGGGCATCATCGACCGTCGCGCCGAGTTGCCGGCTCCAGTCCGGAATCCCAAGACCATCGGCCCTGGCAACCGAGGCGGCCCCCAGCGACCCTGTCGCCGCCAGCGCCGAACCGGCCAGCCCGGCCTGCAGGAACTGCCGTCTGGGCAGTGCCACATGGTTGTTGGGTGTTGTCCTGGATGTTTTCTTCGTCATGTCAAAGCCCCTCCCGCATGCATATGCAACGGTGCATTTATATTCATTATTTTTATTATATAAAATGTGAATATGTTGTCCAGCGCTGAAGCCCCTTTTCGGGAATAAACCCCGAAAGTGCTCATGCTTGACTTGGCGACTGGTCAGCCGGCGGATTGTGCGCGAACGAACTCGTGGAACTTCTGGCGGGTATAGGCTTTTTCTTCGACGTATTTGAACATCGCCAGGAAATGCGCCGGTTTGAAGTATCCGGGAATGCGGGCGACTTCGTTGTCATGGCCGTTTTTGCCCTTGGCGGCGTCG
Organism: Rhodospirillales bacterium; assembly: GCA_040218645.1. Classification (GTDB taxonomy): domain Bacteria; phylum Pseudomonadota; class Alphaproteobacteria; order Rhodospirillales; family Casp-alpha2; genus UBA4479. The sequence goes on along the minus strand of JAVJQZ010000004.1, from coordinate 44,191 downwards.
ACATCATCGGTGAAGAACTGGATCGTCGGCGTGAAACGGACCTGCCATTTCCGGGCCAGATCCTTCTCGGACAGTTCTTCTCCATCAAAGTCCGTAACCATCCGCGAGCCGATGATATTCAACTGCAGGATCGTGAAATTGGTTTTGACGTAATCGAGGATATCCGGCTTCGCCAGATTGACCCGATGCGTTTCCTTGCAGTACGGACAGCCCTTCAGTTCCCAGAAAATGGCGAAGCGTTTGCCGTTCGCGGATGCTTCGGCAAGGTCCTCATCGAGGATCAGAAACGAATCCAGAAACCACGGCTGTATGATCAGCCCGTCGTCATTGTACTTGAGTTCTTGAGCGGCAGCGCCGCCCGGTAATACCGACAGTGCCCCGGCGGAAGCCGCTGCCAGGCCAAGGCCTAGCCCGAGTTGGTTGAAACGACGGCGTGACAGGATAAAGTCTTGCATGGTTGCCCCGAACGTATTCCTATAATTGAATGTGTAGTCTATCCCGTGTCATGCCGCTCGCCAAGACGGCAAATACAAAACACTGCAGGAAACATACATGATGCGCCGAATTCATTATTTTACCCTCCTGGCCTTGCTCGCTGCACCCCCGGCATGGGCGGATGCGATACAGGATTTCAACGCCGGCGTCAGTGAGGCCTATGGCGGCTATCGCGCAGGGACAAGCTATCTCCGTACCGGCAACCCCGGTCTTGCGTCTCTGGAAATCGCGACGGCACTGGAAGCATGGCGCGGCATCATCGCCTCATACGCAGACACCCCCCCGGCACCCTATGCAAATGACCAGGATTTCGCCGCGACGCTTAGCGGCATCGAAGCAAAACTCTCAAAGGCGCTGACACAGGCAGAGAATGGCGACAGCAAAGCGGCCGCCGAAACGCTGCTGCCGGTCCGGGACATGATCTACTCGCTGCGCTCACGTAACGGGGTCCGGCTGTATGCCGACTGCATTACGGAACTCAACCGCGCTGTTGAGCCGCTTTTCAAACACCGTCACGACACGCCGGACCTGAACAATGATCAGGTTCGTGCGCAGATCACACGTGAGAGCAAGACCTACGAAAACCTGCTGATAGATTGTCGAAAGATGGCACCTGAAACATATACTGGGGATCAGGAATTCGTGCGCCTGTTCGACGGCACGCTGGAATCGATCCAGTCCATGTATCCGGCCATCGACAGCAAGGACCCGGGCCGCGTCATCAACGTGCTTCGCGAACTCCGTTCATTCGACCGGATCATCTATTTCCGCTTCGGCGGCTAATCTCAACCCCCATGCTTCGAGACAAGCGCCATGCGCTCTCCTCAGCATGAGGGCGGTAATAAGCAGCACCTCATCCTGAGGAACGGCGCAGCCGTGTCTCGAAGGATAGCGTGAAGACTCAGCCGACCTTGCCCAGCGCCGGGAAGGCCTCCAGAAGCCAGTAAGCCACATCCGCAACACTGCCGGTCAGGAACAGCACACCGGTCAGGATCAGAAACACGCCGATCACCTTTTCGACCTTGCCCATGTGTCTGCGGATACCCGGCATGAGTCGGAGAAACGGCCCGATCCCAAGCGCCGCGATCAGGAACGGGATACCGATACCTGCGGCATAGCTGGCCAGCAGGAGCGTACCGTGGGTGACGGAATCCTCGCTGCCCGCCATCATCAGGATCGCCGCCAGCACCGGGCCGACACAGGGTGTCCACCCGAATGCAAACGCCAGTCCCATCAGAAAAGCACCGAGCAGACCGACCGGCTTGGCCGGTCCCTGAAAACGGGCTTCGCGGTACAGCAGCGGGATTTTCACGATCCCCAGAAAGTGCACGCCCATGATGATGATCAGCACGCCTGCAAAACGGCTGATCCAGAGCATGTTATCGGCCAGCAACTGGCCCAGATACGACGCGGTTGCACCGAACAGGATAAAGACCAGCGAAAACCCGATGACGAAGAACAGCGCTGCCTGGAAAACACGGCGGTTGGCACCGGGTGGCGGCCCGTCCTCTCCGGTCATCTGCGACAGGCTGACGCCACCGATAAAGCACAGGTACGGCGGCACCAGCGGGAGGACGCATGGCGAAAGGAAACTCAGCAACCCGGCGATGAATGCACCGGCAAATCCGATATCAAATCCTGCCATGGTGCATCCATTCCGTGATGTGCATCAGGAGTTATCCCCGGATCAGGCGCGCCGGACCGTAACGGTCTGGTTTTCCGGGATGGTGATGTTCTTCTTTTTGGCGATGTAGCCGGCGACGAGATCATAGGCCGGCGGTCCCTCGGTCCCTTCGTTGACCGAAGCCCACCCGGAAACCACGTAATTCCGGTTCGGATCAATCGGTTTGCCGTCCTTGTTCGTCGTCATATTGGAAATCCGCTGGCCGATCTCCTTGTCGACATCGATGGTGTAGCTCATGCCGCCGACACGGACCATATCCCCACCCTGTTGATAATATGGATCCGTGTTGAACAGGTTGTCGGCCACGTCCTCGAGGATTTCCTTGATGAAGGAACCCTTCATTTCCGTCCGGTACACGTTTGGATAGGTGATCGAAGTATGGTGGTGCACATGCTCCACCGTGATCTCGTCACCCGGCAGCAGGCTTGAGCCCCAGCGGAATCCCGGCGACAGGGCGATTTCGGCATCCCGTTCTTCCAGAAGCGCCTGACAGATCAGGTCGTCAAAGGTGCCGTTGAAATTGCCGCGGCGGTACAGCGTCGTATCCGCAACGCCCAGGACCTTTTCAAGCTCAGCCTTGTGCGGCGCACGTATTTTTTCGACCAGTGCCGCCATTTCCGGATCCGGCGTGATGACGTCCGAGAACACGGGGATCAGCTTGAAGCGGTAAGCGTTCACCTTGCCGCCCTGCACATCCAGGTCAAGCCGCGACAGGAACTTGCCGTGGCTGCCGGACGCAACGAGTATCGCACCGTCGACGATTTCCACTTTCGGCAGGGCATCATGGGTGTGCCCGGTCAATATGACATCAATGCCGCTCACCCGGCCGGCCAGTTTGCGGTCGACATCAAAGCCGTTGTGCGACAGCAGCACCACCAGTCCGGCGCCTTCTGCACGGGCCTTGTCGACATGTTTCTGCACCATCGTTTCATTGATGCCGAACGACCACTCGGGAATCAGATAACGCGGGTTGGCAACCGGGGTGTAGGGGAAGGCCTGACCGATCACCGCAATCTTGACGCCGCCACGATCGAAATAGGCGGTAGACTCAAATACCGGTTCTTTCCATTCCGTATCGGTGACGTTCCCGGCAAGGAACGGAAACGCGAGCATATCCTTGAGTTCGTTGACCCGGTCCTGACCGTAGGTGAATTCCCAGTGCGCCGTCATGGCGTCGAGCCCCAGCGCATTCTGTACCTGGACCATGTCTTCGCCCTGGGTTTCAAGCGAGGTATAGGACCCCTGCCAGGTATCCCCGCCGTCGAGGAACAGGGTGTTGTTCGGCCGCTCGGCACGGATCGCCTTGACCAGCGTCGCCATGCGGTCGATGCCGCCGACCCGCCCGTATTCCCTGGCCAGCGCCGTGAAGTCTTGGCTGGAAAGCGCATAGGCCTCTGGTGTTCCCGGCTTGATCCCGTAATGAGAGAGGAAATCCTTGCCGGTGATGTGCGGCGGCAGCCCCGCCACTTCGCCGACACCGATGTTGACCGATGGTTCGCGGAAATAGATCGGGGTCAGTTGCGCATGCATATCCGTGAAATGCAGCAGTGTAACCTGGCCCAGCGATTCAAAATCCAGAAGGCTGGCCTGATCGATTTTCTGTTGCGCCATGGTGCGGCCGAACGGAACCGTGGTTCCGGCAACGGCGGCCGTGGCAGCGGCAAGATGGAAGAATTCGCGACGGGATATCACGGCGCAGACCCTCTGTACTGATAATTGACTAAAAAAAGAAAGACCGGAGGGACGGCACTGCCCCTCCGATCAGGCTGAGGCTAAATCAGTTTCGCACTGCCGGCGCTTCTATCGGCAGCCCCATACCACGTGATTTCACGTAGAGTTCGAGTGCGAGATATTCATCAGCACCATACGGAAAATTGTCGGCCCGGACTTGTGAATTACAGCCACGGAACCGTCGGTGCACCGAACCGACCTTCTGCCATTTCAGGCGGTAGGTCGGGAATCCGTTGACCTGTCCCTGCGACAGGGTATTGGCACGGATGATCCCGCCGGGATTGTCCTCGTGGCAGTGTTTGCAGGCCATGTCGAGCTGGCCACGGCGTTCATAATAGAACGACTTGCCCTTCTCATACCAGGGTGCCGCATCGCCATCGATTTTCACGTTGACCGGCATGCCGAGCGACTGATTGTTCACAAACGCCGTCATCGACAGCATTTCGGTCGATTCCCATTTGTACGGCTTCGCTTCCATGCGCTTCTCAAGACAGTAATTGATCTGCGTCTCAACGCTCTGAAGTGTACCGGCTTCCTTGTCATAGACAGGGTAGCTGGCAGCGACGCCCTTCATGCTTTCCGCGCCGTCACCGTGGCAGCTTGCGCAGGACTTGCCGGCCTTGCCGTTTTCTTCAGCCCACAGTTCAGCGCCCTGCTCGACCCAGATCATGCCCGGGTTCTGAAAGCTGTCGACCTGCATCGCCCGGCTTTCATCGGTCATGTAGGTAAAGCCGCTGCGCGTGTCACCGACCTGATACTGGCCCCAATCCGCCGATTCGGCGGACGTGGCGAACACGCTGATGCAAACGGCACAGGCTGCCGAAAGAAGCGTGATCTGTTTCCAGTTCTTTCTCATAGGTGTTTGCCTCCCAATATGATGGTTTGCCTTTTAAGCGACGGTTATCGTTGCGGTTTTTTCGTAAACCGATCCGTCGTCGTCGGTCCATTTGAAGGCAAACTCGCCGCTTTCCTCGACCTTGGCGAAGAAAGACATGTACGGGTTCGCTGAAATGGCAGGGTGCCAATCAGCCGTGAACACCGTCTTGCCGTTAAACGTGACGTCCATCTTGTTGATGATGCTGCGTGGAATGAGTTTGCCGTCCTTACCTTTACGGCGGCCCGATTCCATGTTGTGTGAAATCAGTGTCTTGATTTCGATGACTTCGCCTTTCGCGGCCTTTTTCGGGACACGAACGCGGGGTTTTACATTCTTAGCCATGATTTTCTCCTTTTGCTCGCGTCAGCCGCCGCAGCCGCCAATGGTGACTTTTACTTCCTGTGAAGCGCGGAAAACGCTGCCGTCGCTCATTTCCGCAACGGCAACGATGTTCTGCGTGCCTGCAAGACGGATACGCGTTGCCGCGGAAGCCTTGCCGCTCATCGGCGTGAAGTGCAGCGAAGCCACATCCGGCGCCGGGTTCCCGTCGGCAAACAGATGAACCGATTTGACATAGTTGTCGGCGGTCATCGGACTATCGACCGTGAAGCCTACCGGCACCGTGTTCCCGTTTTCCGCAATCTGCGGCAATTCCAGGGTGATTTTGCCGTCTACCGGTTTCTTGTCGCCGATCAGCTTCATCACCGATTCGTCGACCATTTTCTGGTCTGCATTTGCAGTGCCGCTTTTCAGAACGACACCACCGGCTGCAACGATCGTCGCCCCGGCTGCCAGCAGAAGCGCCTCGCGACGCGTCATGGCTGAAAGTGCTTGTTTCGTGGACATGTCTGTTCCTCTTGTTTCAGGCTTACTTGAGTGTCTTCAGATAAGCGACGACATCCTCGACCTGCTCGGCAGTCAGAATCGGCTTACCCTTGAATTTCTTCGAAACCATGTGCAAGCCATCGGTGCGATAGAATGCCGGCATGATCGAGTCCTCGTTGATCACTTTGGCATTTATCACCTGCATACGCAGTTGGGCTTCGTTATAGCGCTCTGCCACACCATCCAGAGACGGACCGATCTCACCGTGAAACGGCTGAGCCGATAATTCCGTCACCTGATGACATGCCAGACAGTTGCCAAGCTTGCGGTTGGTGAATGTCTTTTGGCCCTCTACAGGGTCACCGGCTTTCCCGGTGAGTGATTTCGTCACTCCATAATCGACAACTTCGTACTTAACGAGATCGTCGGCGACGGCCGTCCCTGCGAGCAGAACTGCCGCAGCGAGGGCCGGAAAAAATATGTTCAATTTTGGCATAGGGCAATCGCCTCCCAATTAAAGTGCCTCGTCCTGGAGCGATCATTTCCCTTGTTACCGGAACCATGAACTAACAACCGCTTCATGATCGCCGCTCCCCCTTAACAATCATATTCAAAATATATTATATATCAACATTGAATATGATTCATATCTGTAACATCCTAGTTTGGACAGGGATCGGGTAGCTTGACAAGGTTCTGTGCCAAAAGGGACCAGAAGAAATCCTCGCCGGCATACCCGACTAAACGGGCAATCTCCACACCACCGTCCATCAGGACAAAAGTCGGTGTAAAAACGACGGAGGAAATATTGGCAAGATCATCGGGTCGCGGCTCATGAATGTCGACACGCCGCAACGGCGCACATTCAGCCTCAGTCGTCAGTGGATATATCTCTCCGATCTCTTCGTGCCAGCGCTGGCACCATTCGCAGGTCAGGCTCTCGAACATCACCAGTTCAGCGCTCTGGGCATGCCCTGCCCCAAAACTCACAAGCAGCGCGATTGCGAAACCACACCATCCCGATAGGATCATCCTGATGTTCATCGACCGGGTTCATCCATTACGATTGCGTGCGGCCAATACACCGGCTGCAAATAAATTGGATTTTACATGATCACGCCGCCGTTCACACGCCGCAGAATGCTTCTCGGCAGCGCCGCCTTTCTGGCCTCGGCGGGACCTGTGCTCGGTGGCGGGAACCGGGTCATGGCCAAAGACAAGGTGCGCATCGTCATCGTCGGCGGCGGATTCGGTGGTGCATCCGCGGCCAGAGCGGCGCACGCCTCGCTGCCCAATGCCAGCATTACACTGCTGACTGACCAGCCGAAATTCTGGATGTGTCCCGGCAGCAATTCCGTCATCGCCGGATACGCCGAACTTACGTCGATCGAGGTCGGGTATGAGAACCTGAAGGCCGCCGGAATCTCCGTTGACGTGGATCCGGCGACAGCCATCGATCCTGTCCGCCGCACCATCACAACAGCCAGCGGCCGTCAGATTGAATATGACAGGCTGATCCTGTCGCCCGGCGTTGCCTTTGATTATGACGCGATAGACGGCATTTCGCTGGATACCATCGACCGTGTTCCGCACGCCTGGAAGGCCGGACCGCAGACCGCCCTGCTCAAACAGCAGTTGCAGGCCATGCCGGACAATGGCCTGTTTCTCATGACCATGCCCCCGGCCCCGTACCGCTGCCCACCCGCGCCGGCGGAACGGGCATGCCTGGTGGCCGATTACATCAAGTCGCACAAACCCGGCGGACGTCTGCTTATTCTGGATTCCAAGGACGAATTCCCGTTTCAGGACCTTTTCAGCGAAGCCTGGGACCTGCTGTATCCGGATATTATCGAATACCGCTCCATTGCCGAAGACGGCGTAGTGCGTGAAGTCGACCCCGAAACATTGACCGCTTACACCGATTTCGACGAAATCAAAGCCGATGTTCTGAACGTCATCCCGCCGCAGACGGCGGGCCGGATCGCCATCGATGGCGGGGCAGCGGATGAAACCGGCTGGTGCCCGGTCGATATCCGCACGTTCGCCTCGACGCTTCTTGAGGATGTCTATGTCATCGGAGATGCAGCCCTTGCCGACCCCCTGCCCAAGGCCGGATCGACAGCGGCCAGTCAGGCCCGTGTTGCCGTCGACGCCATTGCCGCGGAATTGAACGGAAACCCCGTGCCCGAGCCGTCGTGGATTGCCAACTGCTATTCGCTGGCGGCGCCGGATTACGGCGTCAGACTGGGCGCCACATATGTTTACGAAGGGGATCATGTGGTTCGCGACAGCACCAACTTCTCGCTTACCGGCACCCCGGCCGATGAACGCAAGGCCGATGCCGAGTACACCGAAGCCTGGCTGAAGCAGATCAAGCTGGAGACCTGGGGCTGACACTTTCTATTCGAACTCCATCTGCACAAAGACCTGACCGGCGTTGCGGGTCGCCAGTTCCTCGAAGGTATCAAGGTGCTTATAGGGAGACTGATCGACGTAGTACGCTTCTTCCAACGTGCCGCCCTTTTCGATGAATTCACCGATCTTGCCACGCAGGTAGACGAGATAATCGTGGGTATAGCGCCGCACCTGATCCATATTCGTCGGATGCCCGTGCCCCGGGATCACATAGGTTGCCTTCAGGTCCTCGAACGGGCCTTCCCAGGTTTCCACCCAGCCCCGGGTGTCGGTCTCTTCAAAAATCGGCAAAAGCCTCTCGTGAAAAGCCATATCTCCGGCAATCACGAGTGATTGCTCGGGCAGCCAGACCTGGATATCGCCGGGACTGTGTGCGGGTCCTAAATGCAGCACCTCGATCTTAAAAGTACCCATCTCGATGGCGTACTTGTCTTCGAAAGTTTCCGTCGGCCCCTGAATGGTCGTCCCGTCCGCACGTTCCCTGAGCCGTGCCTTGGTACTATCCAGAATCTGCCGGCCCCGGTCGTCGAATTCATGCGCCGCATCGACATGAGCAAGGATCGGCACGTTCTTCTTGATCCAGTAGCTGTTGCCGAGCATGGCGTGTCCCTGCCCGTTTTCGTTGATCACCAGTTTCACCGGCTGATCGGTGATCTGTCTGATTTCATCATGGAGCGCCTCGGCCAGCAGATAGGCACCGCCACCGTTGATGACGATCACCCCGTCGCCAGTCACGATGAAACTCAGATTGTTGTTATGACCGCTGTTGTCATAACCCGGCGGGGCCGTCGCGCCGATGGCCGACCAGACATGAGGAATGACCTCCACCGGCTTGGAATACAGCAAAGAGCCCGGATACTGGTCTGCTATATCCTCACTCGCGACCGCCTGGGCCGGCAGGATCAATGTCATCAGGCAGATGATGAATACGCGCATGAATGTCTCCCACGTGATGTCTTTTGCGGGAGTATGACTCAACAATTAAAGAAAAGCGAATATGAAGTCGCCGTCACTCGGCCGGTTGCACTTCGGCAGACCGGGATCTGAATTCACGATTCACCAGCACATCACCGATAACGGCACCGATCACTATCGATACAACGGCCAGAATGGAGCCGGCGGACAGCGTGCTCAGGCCTGAAAGCCCCTGACCGACGGTACACCCGAAGGCCAGAACACCACCGAAACCCATCAGCGCACCGCCGAGCGTATAGCGCAGCAGCTGGTGCGGTGTTTCGAAACCCTGCAGTGACCATTCACCGCGCAGCATGGCGATGGCAAAAGCCCCGACAATAACGCCGGCAACGGCAACGATACCAAAGTCCGCCGTGGCGCCCGTATACGTCATCAGGTACTGGATGGCATTGCCGACCGGTGCCGTGAAAGTCAGGGACTCTGTGCGGACCGGCTCGAACTCGTCATAGCCGAGGACACCCGTGACATACCAGCCACCGGCGATCAGCAGGCCGACAAAAAGCCCCGTCAGCGCCGGCCAGATATGACGGCCTTCGCCGGCACGGAGGATGACCGTTATCGCCGCAAGGACCAGAATGGCGGCGATCACCAGCGGCACATATGCCGATCCCCCGGCCAGAGCGGAAAGGGATTGCGAACTGTAGCCCATGGCTTCCAGATCAACCGTCCCGAGGCCTTCCAGCGCTGTGCGGGGAATGGCCAGAATGCCGCGCAGCGTCATGTAGGCGACGATGCCGAGCACGGAAATGACAACAGCAGACCGCAGGTTCCCGCCGGCCAGCAGAACCATGTGCCGGGCGCCGCAGCCGCGCGCCAGAATCATGCCGATCCCGAACAGAACACCGCCGACGATCAAGGTCAGCCACATGACGCTTGTCGACAGATAAATGCTTTCGGAAACATCGATCACCTCGAGCGCGATCAGGGACTGGGTCAGGGCCACGGCGGTTGCAATGGCCACGGCCCAGGCCCGCACCTGAAAACCGATACGGCGTGCCAGAAGTTCAAGCACCGCGGAACGGAAGCAGAAAGCACTGATCCTTGAGACAACACCGAAGCCGATGCCGATAATCAGGGCACCGATCAAGAGGGCTACGCGGGGTTCTAGGTCACTCATGCGTCATCTTTTCGATTTCAGTGTTCGCCGGTCTTGCAGTTTGCAGAGCCGACATCTATCCATTCTCAAATCACGGGCACTTTCTACAAAATATATTCATAAAATGCAATATAAAACCTTTTCTATGTGTTAAATTGTTAATTTAACATTTAAATAATGTTTTTTATGGCGTTCTTGACGGACATGCCTGTGTTCTTCTTGATGAACGGCCATCAAGAAGCCGGAGCTTTCATCTCATGTCCGACATTCTCCCCGAAGTCCCTGTCAGCGATGCGGACAGCAATACCAGGCACATTTATGAACGCATCATGGCGACAACGGGTGTCGGTTCTCCGGCCCTGATATTTCGTCATTTTGCCATCTACCCGGGGTTGCTGGACTGGGTCTGGCAGATTGTGGGGCCGCCGCTCGAAAGCGGCCGGATTACCGGGCATGCCCTGCAAGCTGTGCAGGAAACTTCGGTTGTATCCCTGCCCGCCGTGTCTCTGTCGGATATGCACGCCTGCGGCGTAGATGCCGCTGCCCAGCAGATCATCGATGCCATGCTTGGGACCTACAACCGCATGAACCCGGTCAACCTCAGCCTGATCTCCGCAATCCGGGATCTGATAGACCCGAACGCAGAAGCAAAACCCCCGTCCGCCCTGCCAGCCGTGGAGCCACCACCACCTGCAGTGACCGTAAATCTCCCGGCACCCCTGAAACTTGATGAGATGCGCGACGATGTCCGCAAGGCAATCCTTGAATTATGTGCCGCCATTCCCAGCCCCGGCACGCAGGTCATCCCGACGCTATACCGTCATCTTGCGATCTGGCCTGATTTTATGATGTCGCTCGCCCCAGGTCTGCTGACGGCCATGGAACGCGGCGAGATTGAGGCACGGATGGCCGATCTGAATGCCGCCATGCAGCCCCTGATCATCAGCGTGACGGCCGATGCCCGTGCCATGACCCCGCCACCGCCGCCGCTTGATGATCCGCAAGCGATGGTCAGAACCCTCAATTCATTTCTCTACACGATCCCGCAACTGGTCATCGTCGGCACGGCCTTGCGGGCTGTCATTCCTGCATACGGGGCTACAAACGGGAAATGATCAGGTCGCGTTGTCGACGGATGCCTGAGAGACCGAGCCGGCACGCCTGAACGTCGATGCAACGGCGCGTTCCCAGTGAATGGCGTATTCTTCGGGACAGTCATCGCGCAGGAGCTGACCCGGCTCGAGGGACAGCATCGAGGTGCCGCTCAGGTGCGGCTCACGGAAATTGATCATGTTCAATGTAATCTCGTTGGGTTTCGTCACCCCCATGGCGCCCAGCATTTCGGCGAAGCCCAGCAGCGTATTGCCATGGAAATTCGCCACACGCCGTGCCTTGTCGCCGACATGCAGGCCGGACTGGCGCATCTGGTCCTGGGTTGCGACACCGGTCGGACAACGGTTGGTGTGGCACGCTCGGGCCTGAATACAGCCGATCGAGAACATGAACCCGCGTGCCGAGTTGCACCAGTCCGCCCCCAGCGCGAAAGCCCGCGCCATGTCAGCGCCGGACACGATTTTGCCGCTGGCGCCGATCTTGATTTTATCACGGATACCGGCCCCGATCAGGGACATGTTGACGAAATGCAGACCGTCGCGAAGCGGCAGCCCAAGGCTGTTGGAGAATTCGACCGGTGCCGCCCCCGTGCCGCCTTCCTTGCCATCGACGACGATGAAATCGGGGTAGCAGTCCCGCTCGAGCATGGCCTTGATCATGGCCATGAATTCCCGGCGATGTCCGACGCACAGCTTGAACCCGACCGGCTTGCCACCGGACAGATCACGCAATTGCTGAATAAAATCGACGAGCCCCAGCGGGGTCGAAAACACCGAATGCGCCGCCGGCGAAATACAGTCGACACCTACAGGCACGCCACGCGCCTCGGAAATCTCCTGCGTCACCTTGGCCCCCGGCAGCATGCCGCCGTGACCGGGCTTGGCGCCTTGCGACAGTTTGATCTCGATCATTTTGATCTGATTATCCGCGGCCTTTTCCTTGAAGGTATCCGGACAGAAATTGCCTTCAGGCGTGCGGCAACCGAAGTATCCGGAGCCGATTTCCCAAATGATGTCGCCGCCGTTCTGGCGGTGATAGCGTGAAATGCCGCCTTCGCCGGTATCATGTGCAAACCCGCCCATTGCCGCTCCCCGGTTCAGTGCGGAAATCGCATTGCCGCTGAGAGACCCGAAGCTCATCGCCGAAATGTTGAGAAGCGAGCAGCTATAGGGGTGCTTGCAGGACGCCCCGCCGATGCTAATGCGCAGGGATTTCGGGTCGACATGTTCAGGCACCATCGAATGGCTGAAGAATGAATACCCGGGCCCGTAAACATCCTGCTGCGTGCCGAAGGGAATGGTCTGCAGGTCGTTCTTGGCGCGCTGATAAACCAGCGACCGCTGTTCCCGGTTGAACGGAAACGCATCGGCATCGCTTTCGATCAGATACTGACGGATTTCGGGGCGGATGCCTTCGAACAGCCAGCGCATGTGTGAAATGATCGGATAGTTCCGCCACAGCGTGTGGCGAGTCTGGAACAGGTCATAACCCCCCAGCATCACCAACGGCGTACAGATGCCGACGATCCACCAGCCGATGCCACTCCCGAAAATAAGTACGACGATACCGGCCACGATGCCGAGCCCGGCACCGATCAATGCGAAGAACCTCCCCATGGGCTTTTTCTCCCTTTCGCCCCAGTCGCTTAAACGACGCCTGATGATATGTCGGGCATCGGCGATAACCAAACTGTATCACCGGGGGGCATGAAGATTTCCTAAAAGCCGCAGACGCTGCCGTCGCTGCGGGGATCACTGGCCCCTTCCAGCAATCCGTCCGGATGGCGGCAAACCGCACCGGCGTGTCCCATGATCGAGGTAAAGGGTTCCACGACATCGACGTTATGGCCGGCGGCCCTGAGTTGACTGACGGTTTCGGGATCGAAGCGGCTTTCCATTTTCAGGCTGGTGCTGTCTTCGCCCCACGTCCGGCCAAGCAGCCAGCGCGGTGCCGTCACGGCATGCTGCAAGGGTTCATCAAACATCACATAGCGGCTGTAAACGGCAGCCTGCGTCTGCGGCTGGCCTTCCCCGCCCATCGTCCCATACGTCAGCACCCGGCCGTCATTCAGGCGCGCCATCGCGGGATTAAGCGTGTGGAACGGGCGTTTACGCGGCGCCAGCACATTCGGATGCGCCGTATCCAGCGTAAAGCCGTGCCCGCGGTTCTGAAAAAGCACGCCCGTTTCCGGCGGCGTCACGCCTGAGCCGAATTCCCAGTAAATGCTCTGGATGAAGGAGACGGCCCGTCCCTCACCATCAATCGCGCCCATCCAGATGGTATCGCCCGGCTTGGTCGGCTGTGGCCATTCGAGGGCCTTCTGCATATCGATATTTTTCGCCAGATCGTCGAGGAAGCTTTCTTCAAGCCAGCTTTGCGGATCGACCGTCATGAATGCGTGATCCGTCAGGTGCGCGTTCCGGAGCAGAAAGGCCTGTTTGGTTGCTTCGACTAGGCCATGCAGATGCGCAAATTCTTCGGCTTCGGTAATGCCCAGTCGGTCAAACAATGCCAGAATCATGAGCGAGCTGACGCCCTGCGTCGGCGGCGGCATGTTGTAGACGGTCCCGGATTTCAGGGACACCTGGAACGGCTTAACCGTCCTGGCCGCATAGCCCTCAAAGTCTTCAAACCGGAGCGGGCTGCCGACGGTTTCAAGATAGGCGGCATTGGCGCGTGCCGTTTCACCTGCGTAAAAATCACCCAGCCCGGATTTCGCCAGCCGTGCCAGTGTCGCCCCCAGTGCCGGAAAGGTCATGATGTCATTGCGTTTTGGCGGCTTGCCGCCCGGCAGATAGACATCCGCGAAACCCGGCACATCCTTTAATTCGGGCAGCTTTTCGAGGCTCAGGTCTTCCTGCCCCTGGGTGACGGCAACACCGTTCATCGCATGATGGATGGCGTCTTCCAGCAATCTCGCGAGGGGCAGCGTCCCACCGCCGACCGCCAGCGCCTGTGCCCAGCCGGAAATCGTCCCGCCGACCGTCAAGGCTGCGCCCGGCCCCCGTGACGGGATCGTTTCCAGTCCCTGTGCAGCATAATAACCCGGTGTGGCGAGAGCCGCGCTCCAGCCCCCGGCATCGATACCGACCGGCGCCTTACCCGGCTCCGCGATCAGCCAGAACCCGTCACCGCCGACGGCGTTCATGTGCGGATAGACAACCGCAATCGTGGCCGCAGCGGCGACCATCGCTTCAACGGCGTTGCCCCCGTCTCTGAGAACCCGGTGGCCGGCTTCGGCAGCAAGATGGTGCGGCGCCGTGATCATTCCGCGCATGGCCGTTGGCGTATTGAGCATGTTGTTCCCCAGAATGCAGGTGTGACCTTGTTTATAAGTGGCGCCATGCAGCTTCATCAAGCGATGATCGGTTTCACAAACTTATACCTGCCCGTGTACCTGTTTATGAATTCCATGCTTTACGACAAGGGCGGAGATATCCGATCCTGTCAGCGGGTCTCTCACGGAATTGAAGGATGCGGTTCATGACGTTTTCCATAGTCGCACGTTGCAGGCACAGCGGCATGTTCGGGGTCGCCGTGACGTCGTCCAGCCCGGCAGTCGCCGCACGCTGTGCCTTTGCAGAAGCCGGTGTCGGCGCCGTCGCCACCCAGAATATCACCGACCCGTCTCTGGGGCCGCGTGCGCTTGGTCTGCTTCGGGCCGAAGCCGATGCGCAGGAGACCATCGAGACACTTCTCAGCAGTTCCAAACATATGGAATACCGCCAGGTGATGATTGTCGACCGCAGCGGTGACACCGCCATCCATTCGGGCGAACATATACTCGGCGTATGGGGCGAATCCGCCACCAGAAATGCCGCCGCCGCGGGAAATCTGCTTGCCGATAAATCGGTGCCCCGAAGCATGATCCTTGCTTTCGAAGAGACGGAAAACACATCCATGCATCTTGCGGAACGTCTTCTGGATGCGCTCAAGTCCGGTCTGGCCGCCGGGGGTGAGGCAGGTCCGATTCACTCCGCAGGCATGATCGTCGTTGACCGTGTGACGTGGCCGGTCGTCGATCTTCGCGTGGACTGGACCGACGGCTGCCCTATTACGGAACTCGCCGCGCTCTGGGAGCTGTATAAACCGCAGATGGATGATTACGTGACCCGCGCCCTCGACCCGTCCGCCGCACCCAGTTACGGCGTCCCGGGTGATACTTGAGACAGGAAAAATTGCCGTCGCCCTGAACTTGATTCAGGGCCCATAACGTCAAATTGCGACGAGACCATAAAATTATGGATCCTGAATCTAGTTCAGGATGACGAAGGATGTTGAACTTTTCAATCCTTCAGAATAACCGGTTCCGGCGGTTCTTTTCCCCGGATCATGTCGGCGGCCTTTTCGGCAATCATAATGGTCGGTGCATTCAGGTTTGCCGACGGCATCATCGGCATGATCGACGCATCGATCACCCGCAAACCTTCAAGACCATGGACCCTTAGCTGATCATCAACGACGGCCGTCGGATCGCTTCTGGGGGCCATGCGGCACGTCCCCATGGGATGGAAGGTTGTCGTCCCGCGTTCCTTGGCGACGTGCAGCAGTTCATCATCCGACTGGATATCCTCGCCGGGATAGATCCAGTGATCGAAATAAGGCTGCATCGGTTCGGTTTTCAGCATCCGGCGTGCCAGTTTCATGGCCGACAACAGCACCTGGCGGTCGGTATCGTGTTCCAGATAGCGGGGATTGATAACCGGTTTCTCGAACGGATCAGACGATGTCGCGCGGACATATCCGCTGGCTTCAGGGCGCTGCTGCCATGAGGCGATGGTCATGCCGGGAAAGTCATCGAGTTCGGACTGGACACCTTCCTTGTAACTCGCGGGCGTGAAGGTGAACTGCACATCGTTGTTGTCGAGGTCCGGGTTCGAGCGCCAGAAGCAATAGATCAGCGTCGGGCTGAGCGACAGTATCCCCTTCCGGGTCATCCCCCAGCGGGCGATCTCACTCAGCAGCTTGAGTCCCTTGGTCCGCTCGTTCAGGGTCGAGATATTCTTGACCCGTGCCGTGAAGCGCGGCGCGTAGTGATCGCGCAGGTTTTCACCGACGCCGGGTAGTGCATGCCTGACCTCGATACCGAGAGACCGCAGCAGGTCCGGCGGCCCGATGCCTGAAAGCTGCAGTAATTGCGGGGAATTGATGGTCCCGCCGGACAGAATGACCTCACGCCGCGCCATGACCTGCATGGACTTGCCGTTCCGCCCACCTTTTTTGTAGGCAATGCCGGTCGCCCGCTTGCCATCGAGAATGACTTGCGTGGCATGGGCACCGGTAATAACCCGGACATTGCCGCGTTTCTGTGCCGGGCGCAGAAAGGCACGTGCGGTCGACATTCGGCGGCCTCCGGCGATGGTTCGCTGGGAATAGGTCACCCCTTCCTGTTTGGCGCCGTTGTAATCGACCGCCTTGGGAATGCCCATGGTCTGCACCCCCTCGATAAAGGCATCCGTCAAAGGGTGCGACCAGTCGATATCGGTGACAGTCAGCGGTCCTTCACGCCCCCGGAAGGTATCATCGCCCTCACCCACCCGGCGTTCAGAGCGTTTGAAATAGGGCAGTACATCCGCATAACCCCAGCCGTGGTTGCCGCGCTGCGCCCAACCGTCGTAATCCATGCGGTTACCACGGGTATAGATATGCCCATTGATCGAACTCGAGCCGCCCAATGTCTTGCCGCGCGGTTGCGGGATGGACCGTCCGGCTGTCCATTCCGTCGGTTCGGTGCCGTACAGCCAGTTCACCTTCGGGTCCTTGATCGTATAGATAAATCCGGCCGGAATATGGATGAAGGGGCTCAGGTCACGGGGCCCGGCTTCAAGCACGCAAATGCTGAGATTCGGGTCCTCGCCAAGCCTGTTGGCGAGCACGCTGCCGGCCGATCCAGCCCCGACGATCACGTAATCAAAAGTATCCATCCCAAATCCATTTCAGCGCCGTTATGTCTCGGCATTGAAAAAAATACTAGGGATGGCAGATGCTCTTGAAAAGCGTCATCGGCAAACTTTTCAATGAGATTAGAGCCTTGCCGGAAAATCATCCGGATTGCGCATGGGATACCCGAAGGCTTCAAAATCCTCGGCATAAAGATCGTTGACCAGAGCCACCGTCTGACGCGTGTAGTGACCCAGATAAAGTGGCTCGTTCATGGCTTTTAGAACATCGGGGTTGCGCATGTTATGTTTCCCAAGCTCACCGATTTCGATGTCGAGTTTCCGGGCAAGTGCATTGATGTCCTTATCCAGCCGCTCGGTGCGGCCGAACCAGTCGACTATCCGCTGCCCATTTCGATGCGTAAACGCCACCATCGGACAGAAACAGATCCAGTCCCACGCATGACGGAGATCGGCACTGGCCACGAAGCGTTGCATGTAGGCGTTAAAATCGTCCCCGATCTCGTCAAAAATCGGTTTTTTCGCCGCGATCCATTGCTTCCAGCGGGTCGATGCCGTCATGTCCTGGCGAAACCCGGAATACAGCCGGTCATAGGGATTCCTGACAAAGGTGAACTTCAGGTAGTGATCAAACCGGTTTTCCTGATCATATTTCTTCCGAAACTTTTCGATGGTGACATGCTCTTCAAAAGCGGTCACCGGATAGCCGATATCCGTATAGGGTTCGAGCGCATGCCGGACCGTCGCCGAACCGCATTTCGGGATAACGAAGTACAGATATCGATGGCGGTCAGAAATTACCATGGCGTCAGGGGGCGGCGTTTTTCAGTAACGGGTGCATTTCCAGACTGTCCAACTTTTGCAGTCCTTCGACATGAAGCGTCTTTGATGGATGCGCACAAATCAGATTGAAGGAATAGATGTTCGGAAAAATGTTCTCCGAAACACCGGCAAGGTTGTCGGCCCGGAACAGCGGCACCGGATGCCACCAGACCTGATAACCGAAACTGCGGATTTTATCATACAATACCGGTGTCAGTGCCGGGCGATCATCTTCCAGATACAGAATGGGGCGATCCCTGTTGATCAGTTCCCTCGCCCCTTCAAGCACCAGCGCCTCCATGCCCTCTGCATCGCACTTGATCAGATCAATGGCCAGACCATCGCCGATCATGTCATCGAGCCGGACCACGGGTGTCTGCCCCACGGCCAAGTCTCCCGTTGGATCGATGGCATCCTGCCGGACGCCGACACCGCCGAAATTGAACGGGCGGGCAGGATCGATATCAGCCATGACCGTGCTGCCGCAGATATCCCCGACCGCCATGTTGTAGGCCGCCACATTGCTGCAGTCGTTGTTGATGATGTTTGCACACAGCATCTGGAAACACAGCCGTTGCGGCTCAAACGCGATCAGGCGGCCTTTTGAAAGATGGCGGGCGAGCGGCACCGTATGCGCACCGATGTTCGAGCCGACCTCGACGACGCAGGCCGTATTGGCCAGGTTCTTCGTCAGCAGATCAACCTCACCATAAGACCATTCGCCATAGGTCTGCAGCGACGCGCCGATGTACTGGTCATTGGGATTTGTGGTCCAGTGAAAGCCGGCCACATCCGTATGCGCGAACTGCATGCTCCCCCCTGCGTCCGGAGAACCTATATCAGCTGACGTTGGACAAACGCTCAATGTGCCGTTCGAGCCGGGCGACCATTTCCTTAACGGACATGTTCTTGCGAAGGTAATCCCTGGCGCCGCCGATCATCGAATCTTCAACGGCATCGTCACTGTCGAGCGACGTCAACATCACCACATAGGCATTGCTGCCCATCTTATTCAGCACTTCAAGTCCCGACATATTCGGCATGACAATATCGAGCAGCACCAGATCGGGCTGTAATTTTTCATACATGACCAGCCCTTCGGCACCATCATGGGCTTCGCCGACGATTTCACAATCAAGTGCTTCAACAGCCGCCTTGACCACCCGCAGCATCAACTCATCATCATCGACAATGAGGACGCGAACAGGTTTCTGGTCACTGGTTTTCTGATCCATGACGTTCCCGATGACTGCTGCAAATACCGGCGTAATTAAAGCAGTCCCTCACCCAAACGGAAAGCCCCGAAGCCATAACGGGCTCCGGGGCTGTTCATCGTTAGAAAACTACAGGACGGGCGTTATTCGGCACCCTGCTGCGGAACCATGTCAGCGGGATTAATCCCGGCAACCTCAACCGGTGCCTTCATGGCATCACGGCGGAACGGCTCACCCAGTTCCTGATTGAGCACGACTTCGATGAAGGTCGTTTCTCCATCTTTCATCTGTACGTCGACGGCTTTCGCAAGCTGTTCGGTCAGTTCCTGCATCGTCGTGACCTGGACACCCTTCACACCGCATGCTTCGGCAATCTTGGCATACTCGACATCCATATCGAGCTCGGTGCCGACGAAGTTATCCGCATACCACAGGGTCGTGTTGCGCTTTTCCGCGCCCCACTGATAGTTGCGGAAGATCACCATCGTGATCGGCGGCCACGGATCGCGGCCGATCGCCGTCATTTCGTTCATCGAGATGCCGAAGGCACCATCGCCGGCAAAGCCGATCACCGGCATGTCCGGTTTTGCAATCTTGGCGCCGACAATCGACGGCAGACCATAACCGCAGGGACCGAACAGGCCCGGTGCCAGATAGCGGCGGCCCTTCTCGAAGGTCGGATAGGCGTTGCCGATGGCGCAGTTGTTACCGATGTCGGACGAGATGATCACGTCCTTCGGCATTGCGGCCTGAATGGCACGCCATGCCATGCGCGGCGACATGTGCTTGGGCTTCGCCTTGCGGGCACGTTCGTTCCAGGTGGTGCCCGGATCGTCGTCTTCGTGATCCATCGACGACAGCTGCTGCAGCCAGGCTGAACGGGTCTGGTGGATCAGCTTTTCACGGTCGTCGCGACCGGCGTTGCCGGCGTCGGCGGAAAGCTGCGACAGCAGGCTTTCAGCGACCAGTTTGGCATCGCCCTGAATGGCGACGGAGACTTTCTTGGTCAGGCCGATACGGTCGGCGTTCATGTCGACCTGGATGACCTTGGCATCCTTGGGCCAGTAATCGATGCCGTATCCCGGCAGCGTCGAGAACGGATTGAGACGCGTCCCCAGTGCCAGAACGACGTCGGCCTTGGAGATCAGTTCCATCGCCGCCTTGGAGCCGTTGTAGCCGAGCGGTCCGGCGAACAGCGGGTGCGAGCCCGGGAAAGCATCATTGTGCTGATAGCCGCAGCAGACCGGTGCGCTGAGTTTTTCGGCCAGCGCGGCAGAGGCCGGAATGCCCCCGGACAGCACCACACCGGCGCCGTTCAGGATGACCGGGAATTTTGCTTCGGACAGCAGCTTCGCCGCGTCGGCAATTGCTGCGGCACCCCCGGCGGGACGCTCGAGCTTGACGGTGTCGGGAATTTCAATGTCGACGACCTGGGTCCAGAAGTCGCGCGGCACGTTGATCTGTGCCGGTGCGCTGCCGCGCCAGGCCTGCTCGATCACGCGGTTCAGGACTTCGGCGATCCGGGTCGGGTCGCGGACTTCTTCCTGATAGCAGACCATGTCCTCGAACAGGGCCATCTGCGGGATTTCCTGGAAGCCGCCCTGGCCGATGGTTTTGTTGGCCGCCTGCGGCGTGACCAGCAGCAACGGCGTGTGGTTCCAGTACGCGGTCTTGACCGGCGTGACGAAGTTGGTGATGCCCGGGCCGTTCTGCGCAATCATCATGCTCATCTTGCCGCTGGAACGGGTAAAGCCGTCGGCCATCATGCCGGCATTGCACTCATGCGCACAGTCCCAGAACGTGATCCCGGCTTTCGGAAAGATATCGGACACCGGCATCATGGCCGAGCCGATAATCCCGAAGGCATGTTCGATGCCATGCTTCTGCAGAACTTTTACGAATGCTTCCTCGGTCGTCATTTTCATTTTTTCGGTTCCTTACTTATCCAACGGCTCTGCAATGACACAGCCCATGTGAGCGAAAATTACAAACTAAAATATTCATTAATGAGACATCATGTCCTAATTTTTCATATTACAGCATTCGCGTCAATCATATTCCTCGGCCCGCACAGGTCCGGTTTTCGGCGCAATCTCCCGCTCCTTATGGGGTAGTGGGCATTCACCATCCGGGTAAGGGCCAGCGTCATATTGATCATGGTGCCAGACGGCCTGCCGTTCCAACGCCCCTTTTGAACAGAAAAGGCGGCACCCGGCGGTCATCGACCAGCAAGCGCCGCCTTTGGTGACGGAAAGTCCGTCAGGGATCAGCTGTTCTGGGCGCGGTTCACTTGCAGGCGTTTGTTCACCAGCGCCACGGTGTCCTCGACCATTTTCGATTGCATGCCGATACCGTCGGAAAGCGTCTTCACCAGCAGATCAAGGCGCTCGATGTTCGGCGCCCCGGCAAACAGGGCCCGGGCGGCCGATGACGGCTTTGACAGACCCTGCGCGGCATTGGCGTATTTTTCGAACGGCACCATATCGGCGGGGTCGGCGCCGAGCGACTGGCAAAGCTGATGCACCCAGTTGTAGACCTCTTTCGACGCTTCAAGATTGGAATGCACCGCTTCCTTGATCGAACGGGCCTCGTCTTCCATGACGCAGCGGTAGTTCCCGGTCATCAGCATCGCCCACTTTGCCAGCGGCACGAAGACCGATTCATAGACCTTGAGCTTTACCGGCAGTTCGATCGGCACGCCGTCGCCCGCATCGAAGCGGATGTCCATGATGTCCTGCTCGATCTGGCGCAGCATTGCTGTGTGATCGTCTGAGGCGAAGCGCGCCACCTTGAAATTCGTCGGGAGGCTAACCTGCAACACGTTCACCGGCTCGTCCGGCGGACGGAATGCCTGCGGGTCCGGGCTGGCCAGCGTCATCAGATCGCTGTCGAAATTCTCCCACACCGTCGGGTCGGTATAGCAATGCTTGATGGCATCCGCCTGAATGCCGGGCAGCCGCAGCAGATACGGCAGCGGCGGCATATTCATGATCGACATGCACGGCACACCGGACGTGGCAACCTTGTCGAGCAGTTCGCGAACGCCGGGGGAACGGTACTGCGGCTCCTGCATGGCCAGGGCGACGAGGTCATAATTTCTGGGCTCCACATCACCGGGGCCGGCGGCATTCAGCTTACCGGGCGCGTTCGCTGAGTGAATTTCCACCAGATCGTCCCTGCCGCGGATCGGCATACGGACATGAATACCGTCCCTGTTGATAAGGTCGGCTTCTTCCGGCAGACAGATCAGTGTGGTGTTATGCCCAGCCAGCAGCAGTTTCGTCGCCAGCAATGAGCCATAGGACGCCCCGAGTATAAGGACGTTATATTTCTTGTCAGACATGTTTCCTCCCAAGTTTCAGGAAAACGCGGTGCTCGATTGTAAGGTGAGAGCTTTCCGCAATCCGTTTATTTTAATTGTTGCAAAACGCCGCCGGGTCTTTACCCCCTATCACGATGTCATGGTTCAATATTCCATGCACTCATTTGGTGACGAATCCGCCGTGTTCCAACAGGAAAATGCATGTAGTGTGCAAAAAACCGCTACGGCATATCTGACGGATTTGGGTTACGCCACGCCGGACCAGTTTCTTTTTGTTTGGCATATTCAGTTTCCAGGGCTCAAACCGTGACACAAAACAAAACACAGACATTTGACGTGATCGTCATCGGCGCCGGCGCCGCGGGCCTGATGTGTGCGCTGACCGCGGGAGGTCGCGGGCGGCGGGTGCTGCTACTGGACCATGCCGAAGCGGCGGGAAAAAAGATCCTGATATCCGGCGGCGGAAGATGCAATTTCACCAACATCCACTGCCGGCCCGAGAATTTCATCTCCGCCAATCGTCATTTCTGCAAATCGGCCCTGGCCCGGTTTACCCCTGAAGATTTCATTCGGATGGTGGAAAAGCACGGGATCGGCTGGCATGAAAAAACGCTCGGCCAGTTGTTCTGTGATCAAAGGGCCGGCGCCATCGTGGAAATGCTGCTCCGGGAATGCAGATCGCACGCCGTTGATCATCGGCTTGAACATCATGTGACGGACATTACCCGCAGTGACCGGTTTCATGTCGCAACGGACAAGGGTGATTTTGACACCCCCTCTCTGGTCCTTGCCAGCGGCGGATTATCGATCCCGAAGATGGGCGCCACCGATTTTTCCCACCGGATTGCCCGCAAGTTCGGGCTATCGCTGATTAACGTCCGCCCGGCATTGGTGCCGCTGAAAGTCGGCGATGACGATCTTGCCCTGATGCAGCCGCTGAGCGGTGTCGCCACGGAATGTACGGCAAAGCATGGAAAAATCAGCTTTCGCGAGGCCATGCTGCTGACGCATCGCGGCCTTTCTGGGCCGGCTATCCTGCAGATTTCTTCCTACTGGCGGGAGGGTGATACGATTGCGCTCAATCTGCTGCCCGATACCGATGCCGCACGGTTTCTGCTGGATGCGAAAGCGTCAGGCGCCAAGTCAAAACCCGGCAATATTCTGAGCCAGGTTCTCCCCTCACGTCTCGCCACGGCTCTGGCCGATGCCGATCTCCCGGACCGGCCCATCGCCGAAGTCACGGATCGCGATCTGACCAGGCTCGGCCAGAAGCTGAACGGCTGGCAGGTAAAACCGAGCGGCTCCGAGGGATATGCCAAAGCGGAAGTCACCCTCGGCGGTGTCGACACCAGGCATCTGTCATCGCAAACCATGGAAGCGAAATCCGTGCCGGGTCTGTTCGTCATCGGTGAAGCGGTCGATGTCACCGGCTGGCTCGGCGGTTATAATTTCCAGTGGGCCTGGGCCAGCGGACACGCCGCCGGCATGGCTGCATAGTCGATTTATTCGCCATACACAGGCAATCATCGCGCCGCCGTCCTGTCCCTGTCACGAATTTGTTATGTCTCCGGGGTGCCAATTCCGATCCATGCGGGGTAGTCTTGCCTGTAAACGCAGGAGATTTCTCATGTCGAAGCCGCAGGTATACGGCCTCAAATCCCCGGACCCGGTTGATATCGCAAAGCGCTTTAGCGCCGTCCGTGAACAGTCCAGGCATCTCGCCGATCCGCTCAGCGAAGAGGATCAGTGTATTCAGTCGATGCCGGATGCGAGCCCGGCCAAATGGCATCTGGCGCATACGACATGGTTCTTCGAAACCTTCATCCTGAAGGCTTTTGCAGACGGTTACCGGGAATTTCACCCGGATTATAACTTTCTTTTCAATTCCTATTACGAGCAGATCGGTGACCGCCACGCCCGGCCCGAGCGGGGCATGCTGACACGTCCGCCGCTTGCCGATATCCATGCGTTCCGGGATCATGTGGATACGGCAATGAAAGCCTGTCTGGAAACGTCGCCAGCGGAAGATGTCCTCAATCTGATCGAACTCGGCCTCAATCACGAACAACAGCATCAGGAACTTCTGCTGACGGACATCAAGCATGCCCTGTCTAGAAATCCGCTGCGTCCCGCCTATCAGGCCCCGCGGCCGATGGATGCCTCGAGGATCAGGGAAAACGGCTGGGCCGACCATCCGGGCGGCCTGACCGAAATCGGTTTTGCCGGTGACGGCTTTGCGTTCGATTGCGAAGGGCCACGCCATAAGGTCTGGCTGGAACCGTTCCGCCTCGCCACGCATCCGGTTTCCAACGGGGAATATATCCGGTTTATCGAAGACGGCGGCTATCGGACGGCCGAACTGTGGCTATCGGATGGCTGGGCGATGTGCCAGGAACAGGGCTGGGAAGCGCCTCAGTACTGGCAGGAAAACGACGGCGGCACGTGGCAGATTTTCACCCTGTCCGGTCTGCGGCCCATCGATCCGGACGCCCCGGTCTGCCATGTCAGCTACTACGAAGCCGATGCCTTTGCCCGCTGGGCTGGTGCCAGATTACCGCGTGAAGCAGAGTGGGAAGCCATTGCCGCGTCACAGGATCAGAACGGACATTTTGCCGATGCCAATATTTTTCACCCGATGCCGGCAACCACCAAGGGCCTTGCCCAGATGTTCGGCGATGTCTGGGAATGGACACAAAGTGCCTATACCGCCTATCCGGGGTATCAGCCGGCTGAAGGCGCTGTCGGCGAATACAACGGCAAGTTCATGTCCGGCCAGATGGTGCTGCGCGGCGGCTCGTGCGTGACGCCCGAGGGTCATATCCGCGCCGAATACCGGAACTTCTTCCATCCTTGGGCACGCTGGCAGTTCTCAGGCATCCGTCTGGCCAAGGATGCACCGGCATCCGTCGTCGGCGCTGACGTTCCCGATGGCAGCGAAACAGGGTCATTCCTCGGCGATGTCATCCAGGGGCTCGGCGCCACACCGAAACGCATCTCGCCGAAATATTTCTACGATGCCGAGGGTGCACGCCTGTTCACCGAAATCTGTGAGCTCGACGAATACTATCCGACCCGGACAGAGATCGGCATTCTCAATGACAATGCCGCGGACATCGCAAAGCGTTTGGGCCCGGACGTCATGCTGATCGAATACGGCTCAGGGGCGCTCGACAAGGTGCGCATTCTGCTGGATGCCCTGGATGATCCGGTTTCGCTCTGTGCCATCGACATTTCCGCCGAGCAGCTGCAGGAAGCCGCGAACGAGGTCCGAAGCGCCTACCCCGGCCTCGAAGTCCTGGCCGTTGCCGCCGACTTCACCCGTGCGGTTGATCTGCCATCGCCGAAACGCACCCCGAAATCCCGGGTTGCGTTTTTCCCCGGCTCGACCATCGGCAATTTCGACCCGGCCGATGCCGAAGCATTCCTGGGCGCGATCTGTCAGACGGTCGGCAAGGACGGCAGATTGCTGGTCGGTGTTGACCTTAAGAAAGACCCCGCACGTCTGGTCGATGCCTATGATGACGGCAGCGGCGTCACGGAAGCCTTCAACAAGAACCTGCTGAGCCGCATCAACCGGGAACTGGGGGCGGATTTCAATCTGTCCCTGTTCCGCCACATCGCACGCTACAATGCCCTCGCCGGACGAATTGAGATGCATCTCGAAAGCTGCACCGATCAGATTGTTCACATCGACGGTCACGATTTTCACTTTGCCGCCGGCGAGACCATCCATACGGAAAATTCCTACAAGTTCACGCTCCAGGAATTCGAGGACATGGCCGCCTCCGTGGGCTTCGACAAGATCACGTCCTGGACAGATGACGATGACCTGTTCGCCGTTATGCTGCTGCGCGTGAAGGCATAACGATTCCAGGCATCATCCTTCGAGACGGCCTTTCGGCCTCCTCAGCATGAGGTATTCATCTATTCATTGCACCTCATGCTGAGGAGGACGCGGCGCGTCCGTCTCGAAGGAGGAGCATTCTTTACAGCTTGCCGGTATGGCTCTCAGCACCGTGATACAGAACCTCCCGGAACGCCTGTGCCGCACGTTCGTGGAAGGCAACCGAGGTTTCATCAAAATCATGTGCCGGAACCGGCGTCGGTTCGAAGTGCCCAAAGGGGTCTTCCCCCCTGACGAGCGCCGCACTGTCCCATGACCCGACGATCTGTTGTGTTTCCGGCGGCATGAAGTGCATCGAAACGCCGATCCGCCGGTCTGGTGAATTATTCGGACCGGAAGCGTGTGCGATACGGTAGTTGTGGATCGACATCTGCCCCGCCGCCAAAGGCATGAAAACCGCATCCTCATCGCGCGGTGCGTTGCTCAGTTCCTGACCACGGGTCAGCATGTTGTCCTCGTTATAACGCTCATCGTGCGCCAGCACGTCGCCCCGGTGCGAGCCCGGCAGGACCTTCATGCACCCGGCCTCGATACTGGCCGGTGACAGCGCCAGCCATGCCGTCACGACCTTGTCGCTGGAAAGGCCCCAATACTTGGTGTCCTGGTGCCAGCCGACAAAGGATTTGTGATCGGCTTCCTTGATCCAGAACAGCGTGTTCCAGCAGAGGATATTCGGCCCGATCAGCTGTTCCACGGGGTCAAGCACGCGCGGATCGCGGATCAGATCATCCAGCCACTTGAACAGAAGGTGACCTTTCGAGCGTTGCGCCGGCAGCAGCTTGCCGCCGTTATCCGCCTCGACCTTCTCAAGCTGACTTCGTATGCCGGCAACCTCATCCGCGCCGAGGATATCGACGGGAAACACGTAACCGTCTTGATGAAATTGTTCGATCTCAGCTGTCGTCAACGTCATGGCAGTCCTCCCAAACCTCAGGCGATTTTAAGGATGAGCCTGCGCCAAGGCCAGCCTTTCAGGATCATCCGGCGGGTCTTGTTCACATCACCGGGATATTTATGTTGCATCGCAGCATAAATGCTTTATCACCAGCGCAACACTCGCACCGACATATACTGGATTTTTTCGTGACCAAGCTTTCCCTGGCGACCCTCGCGGGTCGTTTTTCTTTTGCCGGCCAATCACAAGGCTGGCAGCCGCTGTTATCCCCGGCTCTGCTCAAAACCGAAATACTGGCCGGTCTGACCGTTGCATTGGCATTGGTTCCGGAAGCCGTGGCCTTTTCGTTCGTCGCCGGCGTGCACCCACTCGTCGGGCTGTATGCGGCATTTATCGTCGGCCTCGTCACCGCCCTGATCGGCGGCAGACCCGGCATGATCTCGGGCGCAACCGGCGCCCTTGCCGTCGTCATGGTTGCCCTCGTTGCCGCACACGGCGTCGAATACCTGTTCGCCACCGTGGTGCTGATGGGTGTGATGCAGATACTTGCCGGGGTGTTTCATCTCGGGAAATTCATCCGCCTTGTCCCCCACCCTGTCATGCTGGGATTCGTCAACGGCCTCGCCATCATCATTTTCCTGGCACAGATGTCACAGTTTCAGGTCATGGATCCCGACGAGGGACTGGTCTGGATGACCGGCATCCCGCTGGCGAAAATGCTCGGCCTTGTGGCACTGACCATGGCCATCATCTGGCTGATGCCGAAAATCACCACTGCCATTCCGGCCCCGCTGGCAGCCATTGGCGTGGTCGCCGGGATCGTCATTGTATTCGGCATCGACGTGCCCCGGGTCGGTGATCTGGCTTCGATTGAAGGCGGCCTGCCGTCCTTTCACATCCCGATGGTGCCGCTGACGCTGGAAACGCTTGAAATCATCTTGCCGTATGCGCTGATCCTGTCCGCCATCGGCCTGATCGAAAGCCTGCTGACGCTCAACCTGGTCGGCGAGATCGTCAACAAGCGCGGCGGAGCGTCGCAGGAATGTATCGCCCAGGGCGTGGCCAATACCCTGACCGGATTTTTCGGCGGCATGGGCGGTTGCGCCATGATCGGCCAGTCGATCATCAACGTGAAATCCGGCGGTCGCCGTCGCCTTTCGGGGCTTTCCGCCGCCCTGTTCCTGCTGGTGTTCATTCTGGTGGCGTCGAGCATGATCGAACAGATCCCCCTCGCCGCTCTGGTCGGGGTCATGTTCATGGTCGTCCTCGGCACCTTCGCCTGGCAGAGCATCACCATTCTTCGGAAAATCCCCCTGACCGACGCCTTCGTGATGCTGCTGGTGACCGCCGTTACGGTGATGAGCGACCTCGCCGTCGCCGTCGTTGTCGGCGTAATCGTCTCGGCTCTGGCCTATGCCTGGAACAATTCAAAACGCATCCATGCCCGTATCCACACAACCCCGGAAGGTGCCAAGGTGTATGCCATCGACGGGCCACTGTTCTTCGGCTCGGCGGAAGGGTTTGCAGAACTGTTCACACCGGCGTCCGATCCGGGTCTTGTGATCGTCGACTTCATGGACAGCCGTGTGGTGGACCAGTCCGCCCTGCAGGCCATCGAGGCCATGGCCATGAAGTACGAAAAGCACGGCAAGTCCCTGCAGCTTCGGCATCTTTCGCCGGATTGCCATCGCCTGTTGAATCGCGCCGGTCAGTTGATCGTGGATTCGGATGATGACCCGAGCTACGGGCTTGCCGTCGATTACGACGTGAAAACCGGGAGTTTCGGCGGCGGTCATTAAGCCGGTTTTAAGCCGCTTTTCTCCTGGGGCTGCTGACGAACAGGATCAGCGGGATCGCCAGCGCCGACGCCATCGTATAGAGCCCGAAGGTATTCAGATAACTGATCATCGATGCCTGATGGACAATCTCCTGCGAGAGTTGCGCCAGACCGGTGACGCTGTCGATATCTCTCTGTCCCATTGCCCATGGCATATCAAGGACCGGATTGAAGCGCGAGATGTGCTCCGTCATGTATTCGTAGTTGGTCGCCGCAGACCGCACCAGTTCCGTCACGCTCATGGAAATAAAGAAACTGGATCCGGTGTTCCTCAGCAGATGATACATCGAGCAGGTCTCGTCCAGATACTTTGAATCAAGTGTCGAGAACGTCACCACGGTCAGCGGCACCCAGATCGTCCCGACGGCAAACCCCTGCACGATGCCGTTCAGCACGAATTCCACCGGCGTCGTATTCAGATTGACCGTCATCAGCCAGAGACCGGCGATGACCTGGAACGAAAATCCCAAGGCAATCAACTGACGGGGGTATTTCTGACCGATGAAGCCGGCGACGAAGAACGCCGTCATGGCACCGATCCCGCGTGATCCGACAACGTAGCCGATCAGGGAATCCGGCAATCCCACGTGTTCCCGCAACAATCCCGGCAGTATCACCATCGGTGTGAAATTCAGCATGCCGTAAATGGTGACGAGTATCAGCCCGATGGAATAATTCCGGTTCAGCAAGAGTTTCAGATTCAAGAATGGTTTGTCATGCGTCAGGCTGTGCACCACGAACAGATAGAACGCGAGCGCCCCGACAAAGACCTCGATCATGATATCCGGGGATTGGAACCAGTCAAGCCGCTGGCCCCGTGAAAGCGCCAGTTGAATGCTGGCAATTGAAACCGTCAGCAGCAGAAACCCAGTCCATTCCAGTTTCACTCTGACCTGCCGGTGGGTTCTGGGCAAAACCAGCATGACGCCGATCGATGACAGTGCTGCTAACGGGAACATGAGATAGAACGCGTAGCGCCAGGTATAGGTCTCGGCCATGATGCCACCGATCATCGGGCCGGCGAACCCGCCCATCACAACCCCGACTCCATATAGCCCGACGACCATGCCGTGCTGGTGCTTCGGGAAGATGTCCATCATCACCGACTGCCCCACAGGCGGCAACGGCGCCCCCGCAGCTCCCTGGACGATACGCCAGAAAATCAGCGCTTCGAGTGAGTCAGCGGCTCCGCAGAAATATGTTGCAACGGCAAATATTGCGACACTGCCCGCCAGCAGGTTCCGTCGTCCGAACCGCGCCGATAGCCAGCCCGTCAGCGGCGTGGCCACCGCCGTTGCCAGAATATTGAACGTCATGGTCCATGAAATTTCGTCCGGCGTTGCCGACATCGCCCCCTGCAACTGCGGCAGAACGGCGGCGACAATCAGGATTGATGTGCTGTACAGCGTCACGCTCAACACCACCACGGCAAGGATGACGTACCTGCGCATGGGGGAGATGTCCGGCGGCGCCCCGGCGGGATTCATGGTGGCGTCGACAGCCATGGAAACAAGTAACCCTGTTGACAGTAAGGACTACAATAGTAACAATGCTTACTATTGTTGGCGAGGATTTTTCATACGTGAGTAAAACCGAATTGATGCCCGTAACCGAGGCACGCTATCTGGCGTTCCTCCTGATGGAAGCCGCACGGCTGCAACGCACCGTGTTCGACCGGCGCGTGCGCAAGTTCGGCTTTACCCGGACACAGTGGATGGTCTTGCGGCGCGTCGGTGATCAGCCCGGTGTCAACCAGTCCGAACTGGCCGAACTGCTGGAAGTCGAAAAAGCTACCGCCGGGCGCACCATCGACAAGCTTGAAGCCTTCGGCTGGCTGGAACGCCGGATGGATGAAACTGACCGGCGCGTCAAAAGAGTATATCTGACCGAACTCGGCCGCCGTATCCATCGGGACATCACGCCCATCGCCGAATCAATGGTGGAAGAAGAACTTGCCGGCCTGAACGACAGGGATCGTGAAAAACTGACCGATCTGCTGCTGACCGTAAAACAGCGTCTCCAGGATATGGCGCAGGAAAACGATCTGATCGAATCTCATGAGCTTGAGAAAGAAAATGCCTGACGACGGAACGATGTCCGAGATTTCGGTCTCCGATAAGAAGAAAGTGCGCTTGCCGTCGCGCAACTTCCTGATGCGGTTTGCGCTGCTTATACTCGTCCCGCTGATTGCGATTGCCGGTGCCGTGACCTATTGGCTGCACAGCGCCCGTTATATCGCGACGGAGAACGCATACGTCAAAACCAATATCGCCAAAGTCGCCGCCGAAGTTTCGGGGCGCGCTGTTATCGTCAATGCGCGTGCGCACCTGAAGGTTAAAAAGGGCGACGTTCTCGTTGAAATCGATCCGCGTCCGTTCGAAATCGCCGTACAGCATGCCGAAGCAGAACTGGATACGGCCCGCCGGGAGATCGAAACCCTCGTTGCGACCCTGAAGGAAGCCCGGACAGAATTTCAGGAAGCCAGGGACCGGGCGGTATATTTCCGTAAGCGCTTTGAACGTCAGATAGAACTGGCCAAACAGGGAATAACAGCGGCGACGCGCCATGATGAACTGGAAAACGATGCCGGTGCCGCCGATGATCGCGTGGCCATGGCGCGACAGAAGATCCAGCGGGTCATAGCATCGCTGGGCGGCGATCCCAACCGTCCGATTGACGACCACGCACTTGTCCGGGCCAAGGCTGCCGCCCTCGCCCAGGCGCAACTCGATCTGGAGCATACCGTCGTCCGCGCACCGTCCGACGGCACGGTAGTGACGGTGCCGCTGCTGCCGGGTGAGCAGATCACGAAGGCCGAGCCCCTGTTCGCCATCGTCACCGACGTCCAGCCTTGGGTCGACGCGAACTACAAGGAAACCGAACTGACGCATGTCCGCGTCGGGCAAAAAGCCAAGGTCGTCCTCGACATCTACCCCGACTACACATGGGAAGCCGAAGTGCAGAGCATATCACCGGCGACAGGCGCTGAATTCGCGATCCTGCCGCCGCAGAATGCATCGGGCAACTGGGTGAAAGTGGTGCAGCGCCTGCCGGTGCGTCTGAAGCTCATTCAGAGCGAAGAGGCGCCGCCGTTACGTGCCGGGATGACCGCAACGGCGACCATCGACACGGCACGCAAGCGTGAGCTTTCAGACCTGTTTGACGGCTTTCAGGCGATGGCCAATTCCTGGGATCGGAAATAGGCCCGCACTGGAACCTGCTTACCTCTGGGTCGTGACCAGCCGGGTTTCCAGATACGCATCAAGCGCTTCAGAACCGCCTTCGGTCCCGTACCCGGAATCCTTGACCCCGCCGAACGGTACCTCTGGTAACGCCAGGCCGACGTGGTTAATCGTCAGCATGCCGCTTTCGACTTCCTGGCCAAGGCGACTTTGCGTTTCACCGGACGCCGTGAAGGCATACGCGGCAAGCCCGAACGGCAGACGGTTGGCTTCGGTAATGGCGTCTTCATAGGTTGAAAAACGGTTGACGATTGCTAGCGGACCGAACGGCTCGTCGTTCATCATCCTGGCGTCGGTCGGGACATCCGTCAGCACCGTCGGCTGGAAGAAATATCCCTTGTTGCCGATCCGCTCACCGCCGGTGGCAACCTTGGCCCCCTTTGAGGTGGCATCGTTGATCATGTCCTCGATGGCCGGAATCCGGCGCTCGTTCGCCAGCGGCCCCATTTCGGTGTCCGCATCCAGGCCGTTCCCAACCTTGGCTTTTTCCATTGCACCGATGAAGCCGTCCAGGAAACGGTCGGCAATCTTGTCCTGCACCAGGAACCGTGTCGGCGAGACACAGACCTGACCCGCATTGCGCAGTTTTGTCGGCGCCATGATCGACACTGCCTTGTCCACATCGGCATCGTCAAAGATCAGCACCGGCGCGTGACCGCCGAGTTCCATCGTCGCACGTTTCATGTGCTGACCGGCGAGGGCCGCCAGATGCTTGCCGACCGGCGTCGAGCCGGTAAAGGAAATCTTGCGGATCACCGGATGCGGGATCAGATATTCGGAAATTTCCGCCGGCACACCATAGACCAGATTAACGACATCCGCCGGCACACCAGCATCGGCGAACACACGGATCAGTTCAGCCGGGGACGCTGGGGTTTCTTCCGGTGCCTTGACGATAATCGAACAGCCCGTGGCCAGCGCCGCACAAAGCTTACGAACGATCTGGTTGATCGGGAAGTTCCAGGGTGTGAAAGCGGCGACCGGACCGACCGGCAACTTCAACGTCATCTGCGTCACACCGGCAGCACGGGCCGGGATGACCTGGCCATAGGTGCGGCGGCCTTCTTCGGCGAACCAGTCAATGGTATCGGCGGCGGCGGCAATTTCCATACTGGACTGTGCCAACGGCTTGCCCTGTTCACGGGTCATCAGCCAGGCAATCGCGTCCTTGCGTTCGCGCAACAGGTCGGCGGCACGGCGCATCGTCTTGTAGCGCTCGAACGCCGGCGTCTGACGCCACAGTTGAAAGCCCCTGTCCGCTGATTCCAGTGCGGCGTCAAGATCCGGCCGGGTGGCATGGGCCAGTCGCCCAATCTCTTCCTCGGTCGCCGGATCGATGATCGGCATCGTTTTGCCTTCCTTGGCATCGCGCCATTCGCCGGCAATGAACAGTTTGACGTCAGGGTATGTAGACATGAAATTTTTTCCGTTTCTGAGTAATTCCGGCCGGTACTCTTCTATACTTGCCCTGACGATGCAAGGTCAGGCCCCGCCGTTTTCCGGAGATAATCACAAAAATTTCGCAGATTAATTGACTGGATATGCGGGAGTTCAGAGAAACCGGACAGGCATCTGCCAGATCGCCAGCACGATACATCCATCATCGCTCGTCACTGCGTGCTGTGTCTTCGGCGGGTTGATGACGACGGCACCGGCTTCATGCAGTCCGTTTTGATCACGTTGCGAGCCTTCCAGAACAAGAATGTGTTCAAAGCCCGGATGTTCGTGTGTGGGGACATGGGCGCCCGGGGCGTATTTCAGAAATGCCGCACTCGGTCCGTCGAAGTCAGGCGCCTGATATAGCCAGCTGATTTCCAGCCCCTCCCGGAACGGCTCCCAGATCAACGCCTGCCGAACAGCCGGGTCCGTCAGAACACCGGGGATCGACAGTGCAACCGAACCGTCACGCGCTGCCGTCATCCGGGCAACCCCGCGATCAAATCGTCGGCATTGGAGACACTGCCGAAGACACCGCCCTGCATCTTGATCATCTTTACCGCGTGCTCGTGGTTTCCCCTGTCCGTGGCGCCACAACAGTCTTCGAGCATCACGCACTCGAACCCCCGGTCGTTTGCTTCTCGCATGGTCGTGTGAACACAGACGTCCGTGGTGATCCCGGTGAGTATGAGATTATCTATGCCGCGCGTGTTCAGGATCAGTTCAAGATCGGTGGCGCAGAACGACCCCTTCCCCGGCTTGTCGATGATCGGTTCTCCATCGGCGGGATAAAGCTCTTCGATGATATCCCAGCCCGGTTCGCCGCGGACAAGTATCTTCCCGCACGGACCGGGATCGCCGATGCCGGCGCCGATCTGACGTGACCGCCACCGCTTGTTGGCCGGCAGATCGGACAGGTCCGCCCGGTGCCCTTCGCGGGTGTGTATGATCATATACCTCTTGTCGCGCATGGTCTGGAGTACCCGTTTGATCGGCTCGATGGGGGCGCGGGTCAGCGACAGGTCATAACCCATCTGATCGACGTAGCCCCCGATCCCGCAGAAATCCGTCTGCATGTCGATGATGATCAGCGCCGTATTATCCGGTCTGAGATCACCGTTATAGGGCCAGTCATAAGGTGATGCCTTGATGAAGCTTTCAGCCATTGCTGTCTCCTGCGCTTTCCGGACTGCCGTCGGCAAAATGGCAGACCGCGTAATGCCCCTCGCCGATAATCCGTTTTGGCGGCGCGGTGCGTGAACAGCGGTCTTCGCCCATCGGACATCGCCCATGGAAACGGCAGGCATTCGGGTCGGGGTCAATCGGGCTTTTCGGATCACCGCTCAGCCGGACCCGCAAATCCCCGGCGGGATCGGTGTTCGGGATCGCGGAAATCAGGGCACGTGTGTAAGGATGCTGCGGGCTGGTAAAGATATCTTCCGCCGTGCCGCTTTCGACGATCTGCCCCAGATACATGACGATCACCCGGTCGCACAACAGACGCACCACGTTCAGATCGTGCGAAACGAACAGATAGCTCATGCCGAGGTCCTGTTTGAGCTGCACCAGCAGCTTGAGGATCACTGCCTGCACCGACACATCGAGGGCCGACGTCGGCTCGTCCAGGATCAGCAGTTTCGGCGAGACGGCGACCGCTCTGCCGATGTTGACCCTTGCCTTCTGGCCACCCGACATCTGATGCGGAAAGCGCGACAGCAACTGCAACGGCAGATCGACCTGTTTGGCAACGGCCTCGACTTTCTCCTGCAGTTCTTTTTTGTTGGTGATCCCCTTGAGGCGTTTGAGCGGCTCGGCGATCGTATCGAACGCTGTAAACCTGGGGTTCAGGCTTTCATGAGGGTCCTGAAAAACGATCTGGATGTCGGTACGCTCGGGCCGGTCATGAAACTGTTTCGACGGGACTTCGCTGATATCCTTGCCGTCGAAGTCGATATTGCCGCTGGTCGGATCGGACAGGCGGGCCAGCATGCCCACCAGTGTCGACTTCCCACAGCCGGATTCACCGACAAGCCCCAGGCTTTCTCCGCCATCAATGGAAAAACTGACGCCATCGACGGCGTGCAGTACAGGCGTATGATCGACCGCGCTGGTCAGGCGTGCGCGCACCCAGCGCATGAACGGGTTGCCGGAACCGCCCTGCCCCGTCAGCACATAGAGTTTGCGGATTTCCCGGACATCAAGAAGCTTGCTCATAACGGCCTCCGGCAGGTGACGAAATGCCCGGGTGTGGCTTCATGTGCAAGTAGATGCGGCGCGTTGCAGGCGTCCTCGAAGCGTTCACAACGGGCTGAAAAACGGCACGGCGGCAGCTCGGTTCTGAGGTCGGGCAGACTTCCGGCAATCGATTCGATATCGTCCAGCGAGCCTTCGCCGCGCGGAGTCGCCTTCATCAGCTTGGCCGTATACGGATGGCAGGGAGATGCGAAAAGTTCTGCCGTCGGCGCGGATTCGATCACGTGTCCGGCATGCATGACGACGATCCGGTCGCAATAATCCGCCGCCATGGCAAGATCGTGCGTGATCAGCACCGTCGCCATATTGCGTTCCTTCGCGAGTTCCCTGATCAGGTCCATGATCGCCGCCTGTGTCGTGACGTCGAGACCGGTGGTCGGCTCGTCGGCGATCAGCAGTTCAGGCCGGCACGACAGCGCCATGGCGATCATGATGCGCTGACACATGCCGCCCGACAGTTCGAACGGATAGGCATCGTGACGCCGTTCGGGATCAGGGATACGCACACTCATCAACGCCTTGACGGCTTTTTTGCGGGCATTCTGACGTGTGGCGGACCCATGACGCCGCAGAACGTCGCTGATCTGCTTGCCGACACTGCGGATCGGGTTGAGCGCCGTTCTCGGGCTCTGGAAGATCATCGAGACTTCGCGGCCCCGCATTTCCTGCAGGGTCGATTCCGAGGCGTTCAGCACATCAAGACCACCCAGCGTGATGGCGCCCTTGGTCACCTGCCCGGCGGGGTCGAGGATACCCATCGCCGTCATCGCCGACACCGATTTACCCGACCCGCTTTCGCCGACGATGCCGACCATTTCACCGCGATGAACCTCGAAGCTGACATTCTGCAGGGCCCGGACGGTGCCGCTGCGGGTTCTGAATTCGACGTCAAGGTCATCTACCTTGAGAACGGGAATGCGTTTATCCATGGCGCCCTCTAGGTCCGTCTGCGCGGGTCGATAAGGTCACGCAGACCGTCGCCCAACAGGTTGAAACAGAACACCGCCAGCATCAGCGCCGCACCCGGGAACAACGCCAGCCACCATTCCCCGGAGACGATGTAACCAGCGCCTTCGGCGACCATGATCCCCCATTCCGCCGTCGGCGGCCGGACACCCAGACCGATAAACGACAGACCCGCTGCATTCAGGATCGCCCAGCCCATGTTGAGCGACACCTGCACCATCATCGGCGGCAGGGTGTTCGGGTAGATATGCGTCGCCAGAAGCCTGAGCGAGGAGTTTCCGGCCAGACGGGCGGCGAGCACGAAGTCCGCATTGCGCCGCACGTTAACCTCGGTCCGTGCGACGCGGGCATAGAACGGCAGGTTGATGATCGCGGTCGCATAGACGATGTTCTCGACCGTGTTGCCCATCGCGGCAACGATCCCCATCGCCAGAACGAAAAGCGGGAATGCCATGATCGTATCGGTCAGACGGCCGACGACGCGGTCGGTCCAGCCCCCGAAGAACCCGGCAAGCGCGCCGATGACGCTGCCGACGACGAAAGAGATCGCCACCGCCGAGACGGCTATCGCCAGATCAAGCCGGGTGGCGATCAGCACGCGGCTGAAGACGTCGCGCCCCAGCTGATCGGTGCCGAACCAGTGATCCCACGACGGCGGCTTCAGGGTCTGGGATGCATTGCTGGCCAGCGGGTCATAAGGCACCAGCACCGGACCAGCGATGGCAATCACGACCAGTGTCAGGAACAGACCGCCGGCGATCAACGTCACCGGGTTTTCGGTCAGCACATAGCGCAGATGTTTGAAAAACTCTTTCATGGGCCGATCAACTGTCCAGTCCAACACGCGGGTCGACCAGCGTGTAAAGAATATCAATGGTGAGATTGAGCGCCACATACAGCAGCGCCATGGCGAGGACGAACCCCTGCACGGCTACGTAATCGGAGACGATCAGGGCTTCGATGGCGAATGAACCGATACCCGGCCAGGCAAAGACTTTCTCAACCAGAACGTTGGAGCCGAGCATGAATGAAAACACCATTCCCAGCGTCGTCAGGATCGGCAGCAGGGCATTGCGGAATGCATATGTGTAGAGCACCGTCGAGCGTTTGAGCCCGGACGCCCGCGCGGTGCGAATGAAATCACTCGACAGGACCTGCAGCATCGCGCCGCGGGTCATCCGCGCCAGCGGCGCCAGGGTAAACGTCCCAAGTGTCACCGCCGGCATGATGAGTTGCGCCAGTGCGGCGCCGAAAAGTTCAAGATCGCCATCCAGCAGGGCATCGATGGTATAGAACCCGGTCACCTGCGGCGGCGACAGATAGATGATATCGAGCCGCCCGAGAGGCGACGGCGCGATCCCCAGCAGGTAATAGAATATGTAGACCATGAACAGGCCGGTAAAGAACACCGGCAGGGACACCCCCGCCGTAACGATCAACCGGCAAAGCTGATCGACCCACGTGTTCGGGCGGGTTGCGGCCGCTATCCCCAGCGGCAAGGCCACCGAAATGGAAAAGATCAGCGCCAGCAGGGTCAGCTCGAGCGATGCCGGCAAGCGGCGCAGCAGTTCTTCGGCCACCGGGAAACCGGTGCTGATGGAAACGCCGAGATCACCTGTCGCCAGGTCCCGGACATAGAGCAGGAACTGCTCGGGCCAGCTTTTGTCGAGCCCGAGCGATTCCCTGATTTGCTGGATCGATTCCGGCGTTGCCGCCGGTCCGGCGAAATAGACGGCCGGGTCACCCGGCAGGGCGCGGGTCAGCACGAACGTTACGATAATGATGCCGATCACCGAAGGGATGGACTGGCCAAGCCGTCCGATGATCATGCGTAATTTGCCGTTTCCATTCATGAGTTTGTCCCGCGCCCTTGCTCAGATAACCGTTAGGCCGTTGCTTTTTTGAACGAACGGCAGTCAAGCTGACGGTGGAAATAGTATTCATATCCCGTCACGCTTTTCTGCGTCGCAACGTCCAGATAGGGCTGATAGATCGGGATCAGCGGCACTTCATCAAAGAAGATGGTCAGCAGCTTCTTGATGTTCGGTTCGTACTGCGGATCGTCGACCTCAAGATGAAGCGTCAGATCGGTCAGTTTTTCGACTTCTTCATTGTGGTAGTTCATCGAGTTGAACAGCCGGTCTTTCTGATAAACCCAGAACGAGTAGTAATCCGGATAGTTCAGCCAGCCGCCGAAGTTCTTCACATGCATCGGCAGTTTCTTCTCGACCAATGCCGCAGTACGCCAGTTGGCGCCGGGAATTTTATCGATGGTGGCCTTGATGCCGACTTTGGCGAGGCTCTCCTGAAGCAGGAGACACATCGGCTCGGACCATTGTGCGAGTCCCAGGTTGAACGACAGGGGCACGTCGAAACCGTCAGCGTATCCGGCTTCCTGCAACAGGCTCTTGGCCTTGTCGTAATCCGTGTCATAGGGAAACGGTTGCGGCCATTCGATGGTCGCGGGTGTAAACGATTTGCCCCCCCACATCGGAATGCCCCGCTCAAACGCTGCCTGCTTGAAAATCTGATCGTAAGGCACCGAGTATGCGATGGCCTGGCGAACCAGTTTGTTCTTGAATGGCTCGAACGTCAGGTTCAGACCAATGGCCGCCAGCGAGTTCTCGATCGGCGCCGCATTGATCGTGAATTTGCCCGACTTCTGAAGCTCTGCAAAATCCTTCGGCGGTAGATCAAGCGACACGTCCGCATCGCCACGCTCAAGAAGCGCACGGCGCGTCGACGCTGACGGGATTTCGCGGATGATCACCCGCTTCACACCCGGCAGATCACCGTTCTTCCAGTCGTCATAACGCGTGTAGACGGTCTGCTGACCCGGCTCCCAGCGTTCCAGCATGAAAGCACCACCACCTGCCGGTGTCCGGTGCAGGAATTCCGTCGCCCAGGGATCGTCGGCGGTGGCGTTGGCCTTGGCAACCTTCGAGTTGAAGATGATCGGCACCGGCACACCGAGGTCCGGCAGCGTCAGTTTTGATTTTCGGAGCAGTTTGATCACGAACGTCTTGTCATCAACGGCTTCGAACTGTTCGGGTTTTTCAAGCGATCCGGCTTTCATCTGCACGGTCGGGAAACCGCCGAGGCTGACGGCACGATCGAACGACCATTTGACGTCCTGCGCGGTGATCGGGCTACCATCCCAGAAGGTGGCGCCGTCGCGGATCTTGAAGGAGATCGACATGCCGTCAGCAGCGACTTCCCAGGATTCAGCGACTTCCGGTTCGAGTTTCTGGTAGTCGTACATCATTGTGCCGTCTTCAAGGGTCTTCGTGCCATACCCGACCAAGCGGTCATACAGGTTCACCGCGATCTGATACGCAGGCCGGTTCGTCCCCTTGCGCTGGATATCCATACTGTTGGGTCCGTTGCCTGTGACAACGACGAGGGTATCGCCGCGACCTGCAGCGTGCGCCGGCAAATGCCGCAGAAACGGAATGGCGGAGGCACCGACGGCGACCCCCACGGTCTTGATGAAATCACGTCTACGCATGGTTACTCTCCTTGGTCGTTTGTTGATTTGATGATTGATGTGCGAGGTATGAGCGCCACCCACCGAACGGCGTGACGTCTTCTGCGCCTTCCGTGGCGAGATGCTCGCAAAGGAATCCCTTCACTTCGGAACCGTCTTCAAGTTGCAATGTGCCGATCCCGAGAGGACGAGGAACGCCCTGGATGAATTCTCCAAATCTGTTTGTTGGTATTGCCCAGACTTCGAGCTCAATGGCGGCACCGTTGCCGGCATGGAGCAGTCCGGGTCGTACGGGTGGCCCGCCCGGCAGGCTGTAAAGCCTGTACCCGGCAGCCGTTTTGGCCGTGCGCACGAAACGTGCGCCCAGACGGGTCAATTCGTGATTAAGCGGTAATCCAGACATATGGGCGCCGACGACTGCCAGCCCAATTTCGGCTGCGCCGATTTGTGACAGAACTGGCTCTGATTTCGGCAAAGCCCACCCGGTCGCCCCCAGTGTTGCACTACTGCGCTGGTGCAATGCACTGGCGACGGATGCAATCATGGCATCCTTGCCGGCCCCGGCCAGCAGCGTCACACTGCCCGGTCGCCCATCCGTACGCGCCGCCATGGGCACGACGACACCGCACATATCCATCAGGTTGACGAAATTGGTGTACGTGCCGAACCGCGAATTGGGACCGATGGGATCGGCTTCCAGATCATCGACGCTGTAAAATGTCGGTATCGTCGGAACACACAGATAATCCAGCGCACCGAGCACCGGCGTCAATTCCCGCTTCAGGTCCTGCAGCCTGTAGATCGACCGAAAAGTGTCGGCAGCACTGAATTTCCTGGCGACCTCGATCACCTGGCGTGTCACCGGATGGACCGCTTCCGGGTTTTCCGACAGCAGGTCCTCGATCACCGTATACCGCTCGGCAACCCAGACGCCGCCATACAGCATTTGCGCAACCGCATACAGCGGCTTGAAATCAATCTCGACAATCTCGGCACCCAGGGCTTTCAACTCACCGAGGGCCGCCTGAAACGAGTCCGCCTGCGCCCGGTCTCCGAAGAATTCGAGACTGTCTTTGTCCGGTATGCCGACCCGGCTTTGCGGCGGTACTTCGCCGAGGTCGGGAAAATCGAAGCGCCGGGCGAATGAATCATCCGGATTGAATTTTGCCGCTGCCCGATAGGCGCAGTAGGCATCTTCGATGCTCAACGCGAAGATCGAGATCGTATCCAATGACAGACAGGCCGGCACCACACCCTGATTGGAAATCGCACCAAGGCTCGGCTTGATGCCGACGATGTTGTTGAGCGCCGCCGGGACCCGGCCCGATCCGGCGGTATCGGTCCCAAGGGCAAAACTGACGATGCCATGCGCCACGGCAACCGCAGAACCCGAACTGGACCCGCCTGGGACAATCTTGGGGTCGACGGCATTCTTTGGAACCGGATACGGCGTCCGAACCCCGACCAGACCGGTGGCGAACTGGTCCAGATTGGTCTTGCCGATCAGGATCGCGCCTGCGTCCCTGAGCGCACGAACGGCGAAAGCATCAGTCTCTGCTTCATATGTATATGCCGGACAGGCAGCCGTGGTCGGCGCATCCTTGGCATCGATGTTGTCCTTGATCGCAAACGGCACGCCCCACAGAGGCTTCTTCACCGGGTCAAATGGCCCAAGAGCTTTTGCAGCGGATATGACGTCGGCATGATCGATGAGATGCAGGAATATCCCCGGATCCGCCACGGCCTCGATCCGGCGGAAACATTCCTGAATGACGTTCGCCGGGTCCAGCCCTTCGGCGTAGGCGGCGTGCAGTCCCTGAATGGTAAATGGCAGGTCTTTCAACATTCGTTCCGTCTCAAAGGTTATGACCGATGCGACTAGAACAGATATTAGTGATGCGGTATGCTGCTATTAATGACTTCTAGCGATGCATTTTTTGCACCATTTATATGAGGCCCGTATGCGTCACCTGCTGACCCTGCGTTTCATTGATGCCGTCGCCAAGGCAGGATCCATCCGCCGGGCGGCGGAAACCCTGGCCATCACCTCAACGGCATTGAACCGCCGGATTCTGGCGATCGAGGAAGATCTCGGCGTGGAAATATTCGAGCGCTTCCCCCGGGGCGTGCGTCTGTCGGCGGCAGGCGAAATCCTGATCCACCATATCCGCAGCCAGCTCAGCGATATCGAGCGGGTGAAAAGCCAGATTGCGGATCTCAGCGGGGAACGCCGGGGGCACGTCGCCATCGCCTGCAGCCAGGCCCTTGTCCCCTACTTTCTGCCGGAACAGATATCGACTTACCGGCAGGATCATCCTGCCGTTACCTTCGACGTCCTGGTCCGCGACCGTGCCGCGGCGGAACAGTCGCTGATCGATATCAGTGCCGATCTGGCCATTGTCTTTGAACCTGTCCGCCTGTCGGAATTCCAGATTCTGTTGACGATCCGCCAACCCGTGCATGCCGTCATGCGGCCGGATCACCCGCTGGCGTCGTCGAAATCCTTACGACTCCGCGATTGCGTGCGGTTTCCGATTGCCTTGCCGACCGCACCTTACGGCGTGCGCCATCTTATGGAACTGGCCGTGCGGAAGACGTCTCTCGAACTCCAGCCGGCGCTGGAATCAGACAGTTTTGAATTCCTGCGGCATTATGCACGCTCGGAAAACATACTGTCATTCCAACTGCCGATCGGCCTGCCGTCTCTGGACAACGAGGACGGGACCGTTAACCGCCCCATCGATGTTCGCGATGTCCCGGCGGGATTTCTCTATTTCGGACAACTCCGCGGGCGCACGCTGCCCGTCGCCGCCGCGCGTTTCGCACAACGGATGCAGGAAACCTTCGTCAGGCGGTTTGATTGCGAGTGAGCATTTAAGTCACGCCCTGAAACGGGTATTTTTCGATCAACAAATATTATTGCCGACGCAAGAAACCGTTGTGTTTTGATCTGTTTCATATCAAATACGCCACTCCGGATTGGTGCAGAAACGACGATTGTCGCGCGACGGCCTCCCGGATGAATAAAGTCAGAAAATTTCATGGATTGCCTTGAATATACTTTGATCCGGCCGATGGCTACGGCGGATAAAGGTCGTGGTGTGATCGCCGTCTCCGACATTGCCGCCGGTAACGTAATTGAGCAAAGTTGCACAATAGAACTCGGCGCCGCCGACTGCGAAGCGGTACGTGTGACCCTGATTGAGGATTATTACTTTGCTCATCCCGTGGATGATAAGTGCGGGCTGATGGTTCTCGGACTGGCCAGCTTGTGCAATCACGCCGAGACTCCGAACGTGGACACCAGTTTCATCCATGACGACAAACTGGGCTGGTTTGTTCTGCTGACAGCCA
Organism: Rhodospirillales bacterium; assembly: GCA_040218645.1. Lineage (GTDB taxonomy): Bacteria > Pseudomonadota > Alphaproteobacteria > Rhodospirillales > Casp-alpha2 > UBA4479. The sequence continues at coordinate 347 of JAVJQZ010000004.1, read as the reverse complement.
ATCAGACGATTGCCGCCGGCACGGAAATCACCCGGCGCTATGCCTGCCCTCCGTGGTTCCAGATCACAGCGTGAACGGAACGAACAGCACTAATCCCCTAACTCGTTGAGTTAAGGGCTTTTTGAATGGGAAGGCGTGCCGCCCGCTTGGCGCAGCGGGAGCAGTATTTGTCGGGTGCGGGCTTTGCCCTTCCCGTCCGCTTCGATGCGTTGTAAGACAACGCCTCTCGCGCAGAACTGCAGGTTCATTCACACACTCGTATCCAATAAATAAGGCCCCCGAATTGGGGGCCTTATTTATTGGTTGCGGGAGTAGGATTTGAACCTACGACCTTCAGGTTATGAGCC
>JAVJQZ010000014.1:0-174291 GCA_040218645.1 Rhodospirillales bacterium | reverse complement strand
CTCCCATTCGCATGCGCTCATGGGGCCCCCCCTCCCCCGAGGGGAGAGGGCAGGAAACCCCTCTCCCCGGGGAGCGGGTGGCGCAACGCGCCGGGTGCGGGGGCTACTAACCTCTCCCTGGGGAGAGGGTGGCGCAACGCGCCGGGTGAGGGGGCTACAACCCTCTCCTTTGGGAGAGGGTGGCGCAACGCGCCGGGTGAGGGGATGACGGATGCCTGAGCTTCTCCTCGAAATCCTGTCCGAAGAAATCCCGGCCCGCATGCAGGCCCGCGCGGCGGACGATCTGAAGCGGCTGGTGACATTTGTTTTTGATGATCTCGGTATAGAATACGACACAGCTGAGAGTTTCTTCACTCCGAGGCGCTTAGCGCTTGTCGTCACTGGCCTACCAGCCAAACAACCGGATACTTCGGAAGAGAAGCGCGGCCCCAACGTGAACGCGCCGGAACAGGCGATCAACGGCTTCAAGGGCTCCCTACCGGAAGGCGCGGTGATCGAGGAACGCGAAACCCCGAAGGGAACTTTTTACTTCGCGACTGTCGAGAGAAAAGGGCACGAGGCCAGTAGATTTTGCTCTTTCGCTGTTGGCCATGCGGTTTCAGAGCTGAACTGGTCTAAATCAATGCGTTGGGGAAGTGGGCGAGTACGTTGGGTCCGGCCTCTTCATTCGATTATTGGAATTGTGGACGGTGAGCCGATTCCTTACTCGATAGAGCTATATGATGACGAGCCTGTTGGTCGAGGAATTGTTGCAGGGAACACCACCGTCGGCCATCGCTTCCTGGCCCCCGATGCGATCACCGTTACGGATTTCACGGATTACAAAGCCAGGCTGCTGGCGGCCAAGGTCATGCTCGACCCCGCCGAGCGCCAGGCCAAGATCGAAGCTGACGCCAAGGCGCTGTGCGAAGCAGAAGGTCTCAGCCTGAAAGACGATCCGGGGCTTCTGGATGAAGTGACGGGTCTGGTCGAATGGCCGGTGGTGCTGATGGGCACCATCGACGATGCGTTCATGGAGTTGCCGGACGAGGTGCTTTCGACCTCCATGCGCTCGCACCAGAAATACTTCTCGACGCTGGGCACGGACGGCAAACTCGCCAACAAGTTCATCGTCGTCGCCAATACGGAAACGAAGGACGACGGCCAGCAGGTCGTCGCCGGGAACGAGCGCGTGCTGCGTGCCCGGCTGTCGGACGCCAAGTTCTTCTGGGATCAGGACCGGGCCACCAAACTCGAAAGCCGCGTCGATGCGCTGGCCGAGCGCGTGTTCCACGCCAAGCTCGGCAATCTGCTTGAGAAGGTCGGTCGCGTTGAAGAACTTGCGGTTGACCTTGTGGGTTATATCACTGAAGAGCAGGAATTTAATCTTAGACAAGCGGCGAAGTTAGCGAAAGCCGATCTCTCCACCGGTATGGTTGGGGAGTTTCCGGAACTTCAGGGCATCATGGGGCGTTACTACGCGCAAAATGACGGCAAAGACGCTGAAATTTGCGACGCCATCGCTGAACACTATTCGCCATTAGGGCCGAGCGACATTTGCCCAACGCAATTTGCTAGTATTTGGGTCGCACTTGCCGACAAGATCGACACGCTGGTCGGGTTTTTTGCCATCGATGAAAGGCCCACGGGTTCTAAGGACCCCTATGCGCTTCGCCGTGCAGCTCTTGGTGTTATCCGACTGATTTTGGAGAACGGTCTCCGTCTTTCGCTTAAAGAAGCATTTGCGAAATCCTTCTTGTTGCAGCCGGAATCGGTAAAGCATGCATACAAGAACATGATGGAAGAGGCCTACCGTGCTCTCGCAGCAAGCGGTGAAGAAATTGATCTGAGTGAGAAGGGGCCGGATCAGGATATTTCTTACCAAGTCCTCGCCTTCTTCGCCGACCGTCTGAAAGTGCATCTGCGTGAGCAGGGTGTGCGCCATGATCTGATCGACGCCGTCTTTGCGCTCGGCGGCGAGGACGATCTGGTGCGGCTCATCAACCGGGTCGAGGCGTTGCAGGGGTTCCTGAAAACCGAAGACGGCGAGAACCTTCTGACCGCCTACAGGCGCGCCGCCAACATCCTCCGTGCGGAAGAGAAGAAGGACGGTATCAGCTATAATGACGCGCCCGATCCGGGGCTTTTGACGGACGACGCCGAAAAGGCGCTGGCCGATGCGCTGGATCACGCCAAACCGGCGATTGAAAACGCGCTCGCCGCCGAGGACTTCGTTGCCGCCATGCAGGCGCTGGCCGGGCTGCGCAAGCCGGTCGATACGTTCTTTGACGATGTCACGGTGAACGCGGATGACGCGGCGCTGCGGGCCAACCGTCTGAAACTGTTGAACGGCATCCGCGCCTCGCTGGACGGGGTGGCGGACTTTTCGAAGATCGAAGGTAGGTAGAACAAGCTCGTCACCCCCGCGAAAGCGGGGACCCAGGGCACCGGTTAATCATTTCTGGGTTCCCGCTTTCGCGGGAATGACGGGATAGAGAATACAGGCGTTATGGACTCACGCCCCACCAGCCCTCTCCCTGGGGAGAGGGTGGCGCAAAGCGCCGGGTGAGGGGATCGTTTTTAATTACGAGGATACGCAATGACCAAGTGGGTATATGCATTCGGGGACGGGTCTGCCGACGGCAGCGCCGACATGAAAAACCTGTTGGGGGGCAAGGGTGCCAACCTCGCCGAGATGTCGAATCTCGGCCTGCCGGTACCGCCGGGCTTCACCATCTCGACCGAAGTCTGCACCCATTATTACGACAACGCGAAGACCTATCCGGGCGATCTGGAAGCACAGACGCTGGATGCGCTGGCCAAAGTCGAAAGCATTCTCGGCCGCACCTTCGGTTCCGTCGACAAGCCGCTTCTGGTGTCGGTCCGCTCAGGCGCGCGGGCCTCGATGCCGGGCATGATGGACACGGTCCTGAACCTCGGCCTGAATGACGACACCGTTGAAGCGCTGGCCAGCGAAAGCGGCGATGCCCGCTTCGCCTTCGACAGCTACCGCCGCTTCATCACCATGTATGCCGACGTCGTGCTCGGCGTCGATCACGGCGAGTTCGAGGAAATTCTCGACAACTACAAGGTCGACCACGGCTACCGTCTCGACACCGACCTGACCGCCGAGGACTGGCGGACGCTGGTGCCGATGTACAAGGACCGCGTCGTCGAGGTGCTGGACGAGCCGTTTCCGCAGGATGCCCATGCCCAGCTGTGGGGCGCCATCAGCGCCGTGTTCAGCTCGTGGATGAACCCGCGTGCCGAGACCTATCGCCGTCTGCATGACATCCCGGCAAGCTGGGGCACCGCCGTCAACGTGCAGGCCATGGTGTTCGGCAACATGGGCGAAGACTGCGCGACCGGTGTCTGCTTCTCACGCAACCCGTCGACCGGCGAAAACGCGTTTTACGGCGAATACCTGATCAACGCCCAGGGCGAGGACGTGGTGGCCGGGATCCGCACGCCGCAGAACCTGACCAAGGCGGAACGCGGTGTTTCCGGGTCCGATCTGCCGTCGATGGAAGAGGCGATGGGCGAGACCTTCGCCGAGCTGTGCGCCATCCGCGAACGCCTGGAAGCGCACTACAAGGACATGCAGGACATGGAATTCACCATCCAGCAGAACAAGCTGTGGATGCTGCAGACCCGGTCCGGCAAGCGCACCGCCCGCGCGGCGCTGAAAATCGCCTGCGACATGGTCGACGAAGGCCTGATCACCAAGAAAGACGCGGTGCTGCGCCTTGATCCGATGCAGCTCGACCAGCTTCTGCACCCGATGCTCGACCCGGCAGCCGAAAAGGATGTCGTCGGTCGTGGTCTGCCGGCCTCACCGGGGGCGGCGACGGGGGCCATCGTGTTCACCGCCGAAGACGCCGAAGCGTGGAAGTCCGACGGCAAGGCGGTGATTCTGGTCCGCACCGAGACAAGCCCGGAAGACATCGGCGGCATGCACGCAGCCGAAGGTATCCTGACGACACGGGGCGGCATGACGTCGCACGCCGCCGTGGTGGCGCGGGGCATGGGCCGTCCGTGCGTATCGGGCGCCGGTGAAATGCGCGTCGATGCGGCGAACAAGACGCTGACCTGCATGGGGCGGACCTATGGCGAGGGCGATATCATCACCCTCGACGGGACCACCGGGCAGATCATGGACGGCACGGTCGAGATGATCCTGCCGGAACTGACCGGCGATTTCGGCAAGCTGATGGAATGGGTCGACGAATTCCGCACCATGGGTGTCCGCGCCAATGCAGAAACGCCGCTGGATGCGGAAACGGCCCGCAAGTTCGGCGCCGAAGGCATCGGTCTTTCCAGAACCGAGCACATGTTCTTCGAGCCGGAACGCATCGTGCACATGCGTGAAATGATCATGTCGTCCACCGAGGCGCAACGCCGCGCGGCGGTCGACAAGCTGCTGCCCTATCAGCGCGACGATTTCGAGACCCTGTTCAGGATCATGGAAGGCCGGCCGATCACGATCCGCCTGCTCGATCCGCCCCTGAACGAGTTCCTGCCGCATTCCGAAGAAGAGCTTCAGGACGTCGCCAAGGCGGCGGGGGTGATGCTCAAGGATATCAAGGCCCGCAAGGTCCAACTCGACGAAGCCAACCCGATGCTGGGGCATCGCGGCTGCCGTCTCGGGATTACCTATCCGGAAGTCTACGAAATGCAGGCCCGCGCGATCTTCGAAGCCGTGGTCAAGGTCAAGGCCGACGGCATCACCGTGCTGCCGGAAGTGATGATTCCGCTGGTCGGCATGAAGTCCGAACTCGACGCCATGGCCGACGTGGTCAACGCCGCGGCGAAAGCGGTGAAGGAAGAATCCGGGACCGACTTCGACTACATGGTCGGCACTATGATCGAACTGCCGCGCGCCTGTCTGATGGCCGAGGAAATTGCCGAAACGGCGGAATTCTTCTCGTTCGGCACCAACGACCTGACCCAGACCACGTTCGGGTTCTCGCGTGATGACGCGGCACCGTTCCTCGATGTGTATAACCGCAAGGGCATCATGGAAGACGACCCGTTCATGACCATCGATGTCGAAGGCGTCGGAGAACTGGTGAAGATCGGAATCGAACGCGGCAAGAAATCCCGTCCCGATATCAAGCTGGGAATCTGCGGCGAACACGGCGGCGATCCGGCATCGGTGCATTTCTGCCACCAGATCGGTCTGACCTATGTGTCGTGCTCACCGTACCGGGTGCCGATCGCACGTCTGGCGGCGGCGCAGGCGGCGCTGGTCGAGAAGGGCTGAGGCAAAGAAAAGCTCGTCATCCCCGCGCAGGCGGGGACCCAGGGCACCGCCATGATATTGCTGGGTCCCCGCTTTCGCGGGGATGACAAAAGGGTTGGAACCACAGGGAGGAAGCTGACCAATGGCAGATCATCTGACCGACGATTGCGTTTTCTGCAAGATCATTCGTGGCGAGATTCCCTGCTTCAAGGTCTGGGAAGACGACAGGACCCTGGCCTTCATGGACATCAATCCGGTCGCCAGAGGGCATGCGCTGATCATTCCCAGGTTTCACACACCGAATATCTATGAAGCGCCGGAAGAATGGCTCGGGCCGACGTTGGGATCGGTCAGCCGGGTTGCCCGTGCCGTCCGTGACGAGGTCAAACCGGACGGAATCAACATCCTGCAGGCCAACGACAAAGGGGCAGCGCAGTCGGTGTTTCACATCCATTTCCATGTCATTCCGCGCATTCTGGATGACGGCCTGACCATGAACTGGGACATGGTGCCCGGTGACATGGCGGAAATCGGCGACCTGGCCCGGAAAATTGCCGCCCGGACGGCGGCCGATCAGGTCTGAAACATTTACCTGCGGTTTTTAATTTAGAAAAATCTAATAATCTTCAGGTTGTCATCTTCAAGTCAGGGTTCGGCGTCATACTCACGCCTTAACATGACATGGAGAAGACCATGACTGCTGTACAGAACCAGGATCAGAAGACCCGCAACGTTCTGTTCGTCTGTGCCGATAATGCGCGGCATTCCCTTATTGCCGAATCGTTGCTCCGGAGCTACCGGGTGCAGGGCGTGCGTGCCTTCAGCGCCGGTCTCGACCCGGCGGACCGTGCGGATACCTTTGCCCTGTCGGCCCTGACGCTGGCCGGTCTCGGCAATGAAGGCCTGTGGCCCAAGCATTGGGACGGGTTCGCCGAACAGAAAGACAAGCTGATCGATATCGTCGTGATGATCGGTGAGGAAACGGCGGCGCGGATGCCGCGAACCTTCGTCGACGAGCCCGAATATATCATCTGGAAATTCGACGGCGATGCGTCGCTGCGGTTCCACCATGGGGTGTGGCGTGATATTCAGGTGCTGCGTCCGTATGTCGAGGCGCTGGCCGACGAATTACGTGGTGATTTTCTCTTCCAGCATTCATCGATCCGGGCCGAAGCGGCGGAATAAGGACATCCCGGTCAAAAACGATTTGCACGGATGCTTCGAGACGGGCATGCGCCCTCCTCAGCATGAGGCAGTGTTCCCTATCCTCATCCTGAGGAGGCCTGAAAGGCCGTCTCGAAGGATGACATCTGTCTCTAGCGCCGGACGAAGAACGTCACGTCCGGCATCGGACGCTCGTCGAACATTTCGATGTCCGCCGATAGATGCCGCCGGCAGAACTGCAGGATTTTCTCCGGGTCCGTGTAATACAGCCCGTCGTAGCGTTCTTCTTCGTCATCGCGCAGCATGTTGAAGGCCAGCGCCTTGCCGGTACGGTGCCAGAGCTGGCGCAGGCTGGCTTCGACGTATTCCCACCACTGTGCGTCGTCGGCATTGCCGTTCAGGTTATATGTCCCCGACGCGAAACTGTAATCGGCGTCCTTGCTGGCCCACATCTTGCGGTGAAACGACGCCCGGGGATCGCTGATCCGGTCGCGGCAGGCGGCAATCATTTCCTGTGAAATGTCATAGCCGTAATAGCGGCTGTTATTGAGCACGGGATAGGCCGCCAGATAATCGAAAAAGGCACCATAGCCACAGCCGAAATCATTGATGGAGATACCGCCCCGGGCCATGTCCTGTTCTTCAAAGATATCGGCCAGGCGCTCGAAACGGCGGCGCTGCCAGGCCTCGCCTTTCCAGAACACGCCCTCGGCGGTGGCGCCGCACTGATCCAGCCTGCGTCCGTAAATGCGGGCAACGGGGCCTAAGAGTCTCGGGGCGCGTCTTAAAATGTTGATGATCACGCAAACAGGCTAGCGGCAGTTGGCGGAACTGCCAATCGGTAGTTTGCGGGCTTTACTGTTATCCTTCGAGACGCAGCTTCGCTGCTCCTCAGGATGAAGATAAGATTTTTCCTCATGCTGAGGAGGGCGTGGAACGCCCGTCTCGAAGCATTGGGTTGCGGCTCAACCTTCCGCGTCCGAACTCTCAGGCAATAGCAGCCAGTCGGGGGGCGCCGGGGTCAGGGTTGCCGCGCCGGCACTGAGGGGCTGGCCCGCATCGATGGCCTGCAGGCGCAGCATGGCCATGCCGAGATCACCGCTGACGGAGCGCAGCTCGCCGACCCGTTTACCGTCGAGCGAGATATCCGTGCCGGATGCCGGTACCTCACCATCGATGTGAACCGGGACAAGGCGCTTCTTGATCAGGCCCCGGTACTTGGTCCGTGCCGTCAGTTCCTGGCCCATGTAGCAGCCTTTTTTCCAGTCGACGCCGGCAAGCTCGTCAAATCCGCTTTCCAGCAGGATCGACTTGTCCTTTTCCAGATCGAGCGGGGCTTCGGGGAGGCCCAGCCGAATGCGGTGACGCTGATAGTCTTCTTCGGAAGCTTCGGTGCCGCCGAGTTTGGCCGCATCGAAATCCTTGGGGGCAATGGCGCGGACCCCGGCACCGGCAAGGCGCGGGTCGGCATAAAGCAGAACACCATCGGGTGTTTTCGTCTGCGTGCCTGCGTCGAGCAGATCCAGTGCACCGTCGCCGAACAGCAGATGTACGCTGTTGTCGGCACTGATGTCTTCAAGCGCGGCCTTGGAGCGCAGTTTGAACATGGTCAGTTTCTTGAGCAGCGCATCGGCGTCAGCGCTCAGACAGTCCAGCAGGAGCGCATCACCGTCGGCGACGATGAAGAAATCGAACAGGTATTTGCCCTGCGGTGTCAGCAACGCGGCATAGAGACCGTGCTGGCCGTCGGCGCGATGAATATCATTGGAAATCAGACCCTGCAGGAAGCTCCGGCTGTCGTCACCGGTAATCCGGATGATGCTGCGGTCCGTGCGCTGAATACGTAACATGTCGTCCCCTTGAAGCGTTCTCCGTATAAGATGGGGACAAGGGGGCTGATTCTGCAAGGGGCACGGCATTGCTGCAGCCGAGCGGGCAAAATACCAGGAAATCCGGCGGAACCGCTTTCACAACCGGGTTCAGGCCGGGGTTTGCAACCCGGTGACGCATGCTTATAAGAAAGCGAACTTGAAGGTAGGCTGAATGCACGCGTTATTCGTTACATCGACACGGGTAGGGGATGCGATCCTGTCCACGGGAATTCTGTCGCGGTTGCTCGACGAAAACCCGGGCGTGCGGGTGACCGTCGCCTGCGGCCCGGCGGCGGCATCCCTGTTTGAAGCCGTGCCGGGGCTGGAACGGATCATCGTGCTCGACAAGATGCTGGGCTCGCTGCACTGGGCCTATTTGTGGGCAATGACGTTCCGGCGGCGCTGGGATATTCTGGTTGATCTCAGAAACGCCCCGGTCACCTATCTGATAAACGGGAAAAAGCGCTATCGCCTGACTCGTTCGCGCGACGGCGGGCACCGGGTTCGGACACTGGCCCGTGTCATCGGTGCCGAGGATAATCTACCGGCCCCGCGTATCTGGCTTGATGAAGCCCGGCGCACAAAGGCCTGGCGGCTGATCCCGGACGGCCCACCTGTGCTGGCGATCGGGCCGACGGCCAACTGGCGCGGCAAGCAGTGGCGCGGGCAACTGTTCGCGGAACTGATCACACGGCTGACGGGGCCTGAGGGTATTCTGCCGGGTGCGCGGGTGGCGATCTTCGGGCGGGACGATGAACGGCCGATGGCGCTGCCGGTGATCGAATCCGTGCCCGGGGACCGGCTGCTTGATATGGTCGGGCGGATCGATCTGCTGACGGTCTGCGCCTGCATGGAGCGGTCCGCATTCTACATCGGTAATGATTCCGGCCTGATGCATCTGGCGGCGGCGAGCGGCATTCCGACATTGGGCCTGTTCGGTCCGTCACCGGCGGAACAGTACGCGCCGTGGGGCCCGTTGTGTGATCACGTACAGGCCAGCCTCGGTTTCGATGAAATCTTCCCGGAGAATTTCGATCACCGCAATACGGACACCCTGATGGACAGCCTCAGCGTCGATCAGGCCGAAGATGCGGCCAACGCCTTGTGGGCACGGGCCCGGGGGTCGGCGGCGTGAACGACGGCATCATCCTGTCCGCCGTGATCAGCGTGCATAACGAGGAACACCAGTTGCGGGCGTGCCTGGAAACGCTGGGCTTTGCGGATGAGATCGTCGTTTTGCTGGATAAATGCACCGACGGCTCGGCAAGGATCGCCGCAGAATTTACGGATCGTGTCATCGACGGTGCGTGGGCGATTGAAGGCGAACGCCGCAATGCCGGGATCGCCGCCTGCCGGGGGGCATGGATCTTCGAGATCGATGCCGACGAACGCGTGCCCGAAAACCTGGCCCGTGAAATCCGCACCACCATCGAGACCACCTCCGCGGACTGGCACGAAATTCTCGTCGATAATTATGTCGGCGACCGTCTGGTACGCTGGGGCTGGGGGGCGTCTTTCGGTAAAGCGGCCTATCCGGGGCTGTTCAGAAAAGGCGCCAAGACATGGGGCATGCAGCGTGTGCACCCGTCGCTCGACTGGTCCGGACGCAAAGGCCCGATGCTGACGAACCGGCTGGTGCATTATGTGGACCGCGACATTTCCGACATGATCCGCCGCCTCGACAGCTATTCGACGGCCAGGGCCAGGGATCTGATCGACAGCGGCGACATCGGCAGCATGGCCAACAACGTGCGCCGGTTTTTCTCACGGTTCATCAAGTGCTTCTTCTTTCGCAAGGGGTACCGGGAAGGGGGGCTGGGTCTGCTGATTGCGATTTGCGCCGGTCTGTTCCCGCTGCTGTCCCATATCAAGGCCGCCGACATGAAGAAGGATCGCTGAGCATGGCGCGGATCGTACTTGCCGACGACGGCATCGTTTTTGACGGGCGGACCCCGGAACAGGGGCCGCTGGGCGGTGCTGAAAGCTCGGTCATCCAGCTTGTCGAGATTCTGGCGGCACGGGGACATGATGTTTCGGTGCACAACAGGTGCGAAGCCCCGCTTGATTACAAGGGCGTGAAATGGCGGCCGATCGCCGACGGCGTTCCGGATACCGCCGATCTTTATATCGCCAACCGCGGCGACAAGCTGCTGAAGCTCTGTGAAGGTGCGAAAAAGACCGTCTTCTGGACTCATAACCCCTGCGGTTACATGCTGAAGACCCGGTATCTGTGGCAGTTTCTGCGCCGCCGCCCGGTCATCGTCTTTATCGGCAGCTATCATGCAACGACCCTGCCGGGCTGGGTCCCGGATGGGGGCCGGCGGACCATCCCATACGGCCTGCCTGATCTGTTCTGCGACGCCGATGCGGCCAGGGATGTGCCGGGGCCGCGGGCGATCTTCACCTCCAATCCGCTGCGCGGGCTGGACTGGTTGCTGGAGCTTTGGGCAACGCGGATCGAACCCGCCGTGCCGGGGGCGGAACTGCACGTGTTCTCGGGTGCTGCGACCTATGGTGCCGCCGGTGTGCGCAAGGGCAACGCCATGGCCGAGGTGCTGGGCCGTGCCGAGGCTCTTGAAGGGCAGGGCGTGCGCCTGCGGGCCCCCGTCGGTAAGGCACAGCTGATCGACGAGCTGCGGCTGGCGCGGGTGATGTTGTACAAGGGCGATATCAACGAGACCTTCTGCCTGGCGGTTGCCGAGGCGCAGTGCCTCGGGGTGCCGACGGTGGTGCAGCCCATCGGCTCCATGCCGGAGCGTGTGCGTGACAATGAAACCGGGTTTATCGCCGCCGATGAGGACGCCTTCGCCCTTGCGGCCCGGCGGCTGCTCACCGATGATGCGCTTTGGCGCACCCAGCATGCGCGCGCGCTTGAAACCCAACGCACCTGGCGCTGGCCCGACGCGGCGGCGGCATTCGAGGAGTTGATTGAGCAACCATGAAGGTACTGCAAGCCATGGCCGGTGCGGAATTCGGCGGCGCGGAAGCTTTTTTCGTGCGCCTGTGCATTGGTTTGCACAAGGCCGGGCTCGATCAGAAAGTCATCATCCGCGAAAACCCTGCCCGCGCGAAACTGCTTCGCGATGCCGGTATCGAGCCCGTGCAGCTGGCCTTCGGCGGACGCTTCGATTTCGCCACGCCCCGTGCCATGAAGCGCGAAATCAACGCTTTCAAACCCGATGTCGTGCTGACCTGGATGAACCGGGCCAGCCACATGTGTCCGAAGGGTGATTTTGTGCACGCGGCGCGTCAGGGCGGGTACTACGACCTTAAATACTATGCCAACTGCGATCATCTGATCGGCAATACCCATGACATTGTCGAATATCTGGTGGAGCATGGCTGGCCCGGGGAAAAGGCCCATTACCTGCCGAACTTCGTCTCCGATACACGCGGCACGCCGCTGGACCGGGGCAAGTTCTATACCCCGAAAGGCGTGCCGCTGATCGTGGCGCTGGGCCGGTTGCATGAAAACAAGGCCTTTGACGTGCTGCTCCGCGCCCTGGCGCGGGTGCCGAATGCGTATCTCTGGCTTGCCGGGGAAGGGCCGCTCAAGGATGACCTGATCAAGCTGGCCGAAGAACTGGCGATCAAGCCGCGCGTGCGGTTTCTGGGCTGGCGCGACGATACCGCCGATCTGCTCAGTTCCGCCGACCTGTTCGTCTGTCCGTCCCGGCATGAGCCGCTGGGCAACGTGGTGATCGAGGCCTGGGCCCAGGGGCTGCCCGTGGTTGCGGCGGATTCCATGGGGCCGGGGACTTTGATCGAAAACATGGAAACCGGCATTCTGGTGCCGGTCGACGACGAAATCCTGATGGCTCGCGCGATCCGTGGTGTGATCGACGACGATAATCTGGCCGAGCGCATTGCCCGTCAGGGCCACCAGGCCTATCAGGACAACTTCACCGAGGCGCAGGTGGTGCAGCAGTATCTCGATTTCTTTGACAAGGTGACGGGCTGAACCATGTGCGGGATCGCCGGACTGATGACGGCAGACGGCTCGGCCCCGCATCCGGCCCTCTTGGACCGCATGGCGGCGGCCATTGCCCACCGGGGTCCGGACGGGCGTGGCGATTATGCCGAAGCCGACGTGGCGATGACACAACTCCGGCTGGCGATCATCGATCTTGAAACCGGCGATCAGCCGCTGTTCGCGCCGGCGGCGGATGACGCGGGCAAGCTGGCGCTGATCGCCAACGGCGAAATCTACAACTACATCGAACTGCGCCGGCAGATGGACGATATCGAATACGCAACCGGGTCCGATTGCGAGTCCATGCTTTATCTTTACCGCGAGCACGGCCTTGATTTCGCCGAGCATCTGCGCGGCATGTACGCGGTCGCCATCCACGATCCAGATGATGGTGCCCTTGTCCTGGCGCGGGATCCGTTCGGGATCAAGCCGCTCTATTACGGGGTCGCGGAAGACGGTTTCGTGTTCGCATCCGAACCGCAGGCACTGCTGGCGGCGGGGTTGGTGACACCGGCGGTCGACGCAACACGCCGTGACGAACTGCTGGCATTGCAGTTCACCACCGGGGCCGAGACGATCTTTCCGGGGGTGTATCGTGTCTTGCCCGGTGAAACCCTGATTATCCGCAAGGGACGCATAGATCAGAGCGCGCGCCTTTCGGCGCTGCCGCCGGGCGGGCCGGTCAGGATCAGCCGCAGCGAGGCGCTGAACAGTTTCGACAGGATCATCACAGATGCCGTCAACGTGCATCAGCGCTCGGACGTGCCGTACGGCATGTTCCTGTCGGGCGGCATCGATTCCTCCGTCATCCTTGCCGTGATGCGGAGACTCAACCCGGTGCCGGTGCATGCGCTGACGGCGGGTTTTCCCGGAACCGGTGTGCATGACGAGCGTGAACACGCCCGTGACGTCGCCCGGGCCTGCCGAGCCGAGCATGAGGAGATCACCGTCACCGAGGACGATTTCTGGCGCGAACTGCCGGCCATCGCGGCGGCGATGGATGATCCGGCGGCGGATTATGCGGTGGTGCCGAGTTACATGCTGGCCCGCCAGGCCCGTCAAAGCGGTCTCAAGGTCGTGCTTTCGGGCGAGGGGGGCGACGAGCTTTTTGCCGGATACGGGCGCTATCGCCGCCAGATACGGCCGGCGCTGTTCGGTGGGCGCAGGATGCGCCACCAGGCCATTCTCGCCGGGACCGGGGTGCTCAGGGACGAGGCGATGGGCTGGCGCAACGGGATTGCCGCCGCCGAGGCCGAGGCCCAACTCTATGGCCGGAACGTCCTGCAGGCGGCGCAGGCGACGGATATCGCCGACTGGCTGCCGAACGATCTGCTGACCAAGCTGGACCGTTGTCTGATGGCGCACGGGGTCGAGGGGCGGGTGCCGTTTCTGGACCCGCACGTTGCCGATTTCGCGTTCCGTCTGCCCAATAAACTGAAGGTGCATCACCGCAACGGCAAATGGCTGCTCCGGAAATGGCTGGAAACGGCATTGCCCGAAAGCAAACCGTTCACAAAGAAACGTGGCTTCACGGTGCCGGTCGGCGAATGGATCGCCGGCAAGGGCAGCGAACTCGGCCCGTTGGTTGCCGCCAACCCGGGCATCGCCGAGGTCTGTGACCCCGACGCCGTCAAACGGCTGTTCGCCGCGGGCCGGGACATGGGCCACGCGCAATGGACGCTGCTGTTCTATGCGCTCTGGCATAAACGCCATATCGAAGGCGCGGATGCATCCGGTGATGTGCTGGCGGTGCTGAGCGCTTAAATCCCCTCACCCGGCTCGCTGTGCTCGCCACCCTCTCCCCGAGGAGAGGGTATCATCACCCCTCTCCCTTGGGAGAGGGAGGGTGAGGGGACTATATCCCCGTGACGCTGATCCGCTTGATGATGAAATCACCCGCACTGTTGGACAGCCGGACCCCGTCGAACGGGTCGGAAAAGGCCCGGTCGGTGGCCGTGATCATGTCCTTGCCGTCAAGGCTGATCCGCATGACGCCGTCCGTGCCGCGGGTCCAGACGATCTTGTGGAAATTCTTGTCTTCGAGTGTCACCGGGTCGGACGTTGCGACAACCGACGAGCCGGAACTGCCGACGCGATGCAGTTGCAGGCCCTTGCCACTGACATACAAAAGCCGGTAGCCGAGATCGGCGTTCTGGCCCTGGAAGACACCGGCCTCGAAATGGCTGTCCGCGACCCATGACGACATCTCGAATTCGAGCGCGAAGGCGTTGCTGATTTTCGTGCGGGTCACAATGACGTTGCGGGTCGGGGTGTTCGTGGGTTGCGCTCCGGTCGCGCGTTTCAGAATCTGGCCTAAAAGCACCTTGGCGAAATCATCGCCGCCGCCCGATGAGGACTGCTGATCCTGCTGGGCCGTGATCAGCTTGTTTCTGAGACCCCAGCCGGTTTCGATGAAGTATTCGCCACTCAGCACTTCCCACACCGGATTTGCGGTGAAATTGCCATCCGCAAAACTGTCATCGAGGACGACGGATTTCCATGGCGTGTTCGCGCCGTTGGCCAGCTTACGCAGGTCCTGCAGGAAAACCGGATCGGCGGCTTTGGCCTTTTCAGCATCGTCAATCAGCTTGTTCAGTTTTTCGATGAACGTCTGAAGGGTCGCATTGTCCGTGCCGGGGTTGGACGGATCGGACCACGATGAATAGCGCGAGCTTTGGGCGCTCAGTCCCGATGCGGCAAGGCAGATCACAATGACGGTCACGGCAAACAGGCGCATGGCGGTGCACTCCTCATGTTTTGCGGTTATGCTAGCACATCCGGCGCTTCCGAAAAGCGCTCCGTGCTGGACAGCAACGCCATTTCATGCGACCTAAAAATCATGAATTCGATTGACAGAATCACCCTCAAGCGCCCCGACGACTGGCATGTGCACTTCCGCGACGGCGGCATGATGCAGGCCGTCGTGCCTGCGACCGCCACCGCTTTCGGTCGGGCCATCGTGATGCCCAATCTGGTGCCGCCGGTAACGGACATCGATGCCGCAAAGTCGTATCGTCAGCGGATCATCGGCGCGGTCCCCGAGGGAGTGGATTTCAAGCCGCTGATGACCGCCTACCTGACCGACGAGACACCTGCGGACATGCTCCGCGACGGATTTGCCAGCGGGGTGCTGGCCGCCGTCAAACTGTATCCGGCGGGCGCCACCACCAACTCGGCATCCGGCGTCACCGATATCGCCAAGGTCATGCCGGTGCTGGAAACCATGCAGGACATCGGCATGCCCCTGCTGATCCATGGTGAGGTCACGGACCCCGAGATCGATATCTTCGACCGCGAAGCCGTGTTCATCGACCAGATCCTGTCGCCGCTTGTAAAACACCTGCCGGGCCTGAAAGTGGTTCTGGAACACATCACCACCGCCGATGCTGTCGATTTCGTCGCCGCCGGTGATGCCAAGCGGCTGGGTGCGACAATCACCGCACATCATCTCGTCATCAACCGCACGGATATCTTCAAGGGGGGTATCCGCCCGCATCTGTACTGCCTGCCGATCGCCAAGCGCGAACGGCACCGCCTCGCGCTCCGGGCCGCCGCGACGTCCGGCGATGCGCGGTATTTCCTGGGCACCGACACCGCCCCGCACGCCAAACATCTCAAGGAAGCGGCCTGCGGCTGCGCCGGGGTCTATTCGGCACCGGTGGCGATGGAAGTCTATACCCAGGTTTTTGAGGACGAGGGCGCACTGGACAGGCTTGAAGCGTTCGCCTCGCTCAACGGTCCGGCGTTTTACGGACTGGAAACGAATACCGGGACCCTGACGCTGGTGCGCGATCCCTGGACCGTGCCGGAAAGCCTGGCGGCGGCGGACGATCAGACGCTGACACCGTTCTTGGCCGGGGAAACCCTGAACTGGCGGATTGAAGTCTGACCCTCACCCTCCCAAGGGAGAGGGGATCCATAAAAACTTCGTCGTCCTGAACTTGATTCAGGACCCATATAATCCGGCACGCCATCGGTTTTATCGCATGGACCCTGAAACAAGCTCAGGGTGACGGTGCGATGAGGGTGAGGGGATGCGCGACCCTAGAGCGTCCGCTTCACGTTGGCGCCGCTTTCGCTGCGAAGCCTTCTGAGCAGGGTATTCAGCATGGTGACGACGATCGGATTGCTCTGTTTCAGGACCCGGTCGAAAATCCGTTTCGGGACGACGATACAGGTGGTCTTGGCCATGGCCCGGGCCGTCGCCATGCGCTCGGTCCGGTCGACCAGCGCCATTTCGCCCAGCAGTTCGCCTTCACCGACCACCGCGATGACCAGTTCCGCGACGCCGTCACCCCTTGCGATCTCGACCTTGCCGGAATGAACGATGAACGCTTCCTCGCCGATTTCACCCTGCGCGAAGATCACCTGTCCCGGTTTGTATTCGCGATATTCCAGTTCACTATCGCTCAAAGCGTCTCTCCTGATCGCTTGAAACAGTATGATGATTGATCCTGTTCCACAACGCCGTATGCGGATGGTGCGGGTGGGGATTGACCTTGGCGGGCCGTTCCTTAAGGTCGGGGAAACGCCACACCCAGGAGAGATTTTATGAGTGATACAGAATTCAACGCCCTGTTGCTGAGCACCGACGACGACGGCAAGGTTTCCAGCAGTTTCGAGACCCTGCCCAACGACCGTCTGCCCGAGGGCGACGTCACCGTGGCGGTCAAATACACGACCCTGAACTACAAGGACGGGATGATCCTGAACGGGATCGGCAAGCTGGTCCGCGATTATCCGCACATTCCGGGGATCGATTTTTCCGGTGTCGTCGAGGAGTCCGCGCACCCGGATTTCAAACCCGGCGACGAGGTCATTCTGACCGGCTGGCGGGTCGGCGAAGTGCACTGGGGCGGCTATGCGACCCGCGCCCGGGTCAAGGGTGACTGGCTGGTGCCGTTGCCGGCCGGGATTTCGCTGGAACAGTCGATGGCCATCGGTACTGCCGGGTTCACGGCGATGCTGGCGATCATGACGCTGGAAGAACACAAGCTGACCCCGGATGCGGATAAAGAGGTCCTGGTCACCGGCGGGGCCGGGGGCGTCGGTTCGATCGCGGTGTCCGTGCTGTCCAACATCGGCTACAAGGTTGCCGCTTCGACCGGACGCGCCGAACAGCACGATTATCTGAAAGGCCTGGGGGCAACCACCATCGTTGAGCGCGATGAACTGGTTGAGCCGCCGAAAGGGCCGCTCGGCCGCGAACGCTGGGCCGGGGCCATCGACAATGTCGGCGGGCCGACCCTGCACCACGTGCTGGCGACACTGGGGTACTGGGGCGCGTGCGCGTCGGTCGGCAACGCCGGATCGTTCAAGCTCGACACCACGGTGCTGCCGTTCCTGCTGCGGGGGATCAATCTCTGCGGCATCGACAGCGCGACCTGCCCCAAGGAACGCCGCATCGTCGCCTGGGACCGATTAGCGAAACAGCTGCCGATGGACAAGCTGGACGCCGTCACCAACCGGGCAGGGTTTGCCGAGTTGCCCGGTCTTGCCGGTCAGATCCTCAAGGGCCAGATCCGCGGCCGCATGGTGATCGACGTCAACGGCTAAAGGTTAACGCACGTTAAGCCTTTGATTCACAAAGAAGGCCGCTGACCGGACCCTCCGGCGGCGGCCTTTTTGCGTGAGGCGGGGGGATTGGCACCGTTCATGCATTTATGACCTCGAGATATTGGATCAGGAGGTCGAAATGTTCCGGAAATGCGCCATTTTACTGGCTTTTGCCGTCTCGCTGTCGGCATGCAGCTACGTCGACGAATACGAGCGCCAGGTGACGGACTGGGAGCCGGTGTATTGCTACAAATCACTGGCCGCGACCCAGTGCTACCGGGAACCGAAGCATTCGGACAGCCTGCGTCTGGTCAATTACTACGGCCCGCATCCAAGCCGCTATGACGCGCCCGCACCGTTGGCGGAGCCGAATTTCAAGGCGCCCGAGATGGTCGATTACTGGGTCAAGGACCCGGAGCCGGTGCCGCGACCGATGGCCAAGGGGGACCTGTCGGACCGGCCGTGGCTGACGGCGGACGGCCGTGCCGAACAGCAGGCGCTTGAGGACATGACCGCGCTCGGGAAATCGGAGACCGGCACCCGTGCCCTGCTGCGCCGGATTTCGCTGGGCAGCCATGCGGATCGCGAGGAGACCGCCGTGCCGCCGCCTGATCTGAAGGTGGAGTAGGACTTCCCTCTCCCTTGGGAGAAGGTGGCGCGAAGCGCCGGGTGAGGGTAGCGCGAAGCGCCGGGTGAGGGGACTACTGCCGCACCGCTTCGGCGATTTCCAGGATCATTTTCTTGAGGATCGCCGGTGCGAACTGCTCACGGCCCTCGGCCATGTGCGCGAAGGCGCCGCGCCCGCCGATCACGTCGTTCTGATAATGGTCGATCAGCGGCTCGCCATACGGGCCTGAGCGAAGGCCCCCCGGTTTATACACCACCAGCGCGTTGATGGTGATCCCGGCCAGCATCGCCAGCGCCTTGGCCTCGGGCAGCGGGCGGCCGTTCATCTGCGGCCCGTCGCCGGAAATGTCGATGATCTTGCGCCGCCCCTGATAGACATTGCTCTCGATCAGGTTCACCGAATAGACAATCGCCTCGGAAATGGAATTGTAGCTCTCCGCCATGCGCGGCGCGGCCAGCAAAGCGTCGGCGAAGCGGGCGGCACTCTCGGGGCCGTCGATCACGGTCCAGTCGACGATGGTGTGCTGCGACCACGGCGCGCCCCATTCGACAAAGGCGAGGGCGATCTTCTGGTGGTAGCCGCCGCGAATGGCGTCGAGGATCTTCGGGTGCTGGATGGCGGCGGCATAGCCTTCGCGCTGCAGCCGCAATTCGTCGTCATCGATGGACCCCGACCCGTCGGCGGCGAGCACCAGTTCAAGATCGACCGGCTCGGCACGGAGCGGCCCGGTGGCAAGGACTGACAGGCCCAGGATAAGGAAGAGGGTGAGGGCAAGGGGAAGGGCAAGGGCGGAAAACAGCGGGAAAGGGCGCATCAGGGCCTCCAAAAGCTGAATTTTCCAAATGTTAGGCGGGTTTTCACCGCAACGGAAATAACAAATCCGTCAGACCCCGCATTGCGCCCTTTTCCCGGGGGGAGATGCTGGCGCGAAGCGCCGGGTGAGGTTTCCCCTCTCCCCCGGGAGAGGGTGGCGCGAAGCGCCGGGTGAGGGGCTTTTTATTGTGCCCCACATACCTTGACAGGGGCGCGTGAACGCCGTAAATCCCCGGTCTCTCACCTGTGGCGGAGTAGCTCAGCTGGTTAGAGCAGCGGAATCATAATCCGCGTGTCGGGGGTTCAAGTCCCTCCTCCGCTACCAATTAAGAAAATAACCCCTTGCTGTTAAAGGGGTTATTTTTTTGACTCTTTCTGGCTGTAGCGCGCCATATGGTTTTGGCTGAAACGTCACTTAGGATTGGA
Source organism: Rhodospirillales bacterium (assembly GCA_040218645.1). Lineage (GTDB taxonomy): Bacteria > Pseudomonadota > Alphaproteobacteria > Rhodospirillales > Casp-alpha2 > UBA4479. Next base: position 154,639 of record JAVJQZ010000014.1, on the reverse strand, counting down.
CTTCGCAAGAAGATATGACGAACCCCATTAATGCTCGAGGCGGAGCTGGAATTCACCAAGGTCGAGATCAATGATTTCGAGCGCGCCCTCGACCTTCAGCGTGGTCAGCACATCATGCAGATCGTCGACTGATATCGACGCCTCGGCCGCCAGCCGCGGCAGGGCTTTGGTTACCCGGCCCTGGTCGTCGGCGTAGAACGACAGGCAGATCAGCACCAGCTTTTCGTGAACGGCTAGGGATTTCTCCCAAGTTGAGTCCATATGTACCCTGCTCATATCTTCGCTCCTCCCCTGATAATCACCTCGCCGACTCGCTTGTTGCCGGCCTTGGCGATCGAGTATGTCGTCTCGACGGCCTCGATGTCGAACTCTGCGAACATTTCGCGTACCGGCTCGACGTCGTTCAGGGACATGATAAACGACCCTTTAAGGCCGCGTAAAACGTCCCGTAAACGCTCAAAATCGGCCCGTGAGAACAGCGCTTTGCCGTAGTCGGACTCGCAGCCCCAGTAGGGCGGATCGAGATAGAACAACGTTGTCGTTCGATCGTAGCGAGTCAGGAACTCACCGAAGTCCAGACATTCTATCGTCACGTCGGCCAAGCGGGCGTGCAGATCCTCGAGCATGGGTCCGACCTTGGTGACGTCAAAACGGGCCGGGCGATCAGGCGAGACACCAAAACTGGCCGTGCCGGGAACCTTTCCGCCGAAACCGGTGCGCTGCAGATAAAGAAACCGCGCGGCCCGTTCCAGATCCGTAAGTGTCTCAGGGTCTGTCCTGACCAGGCGCTCGAATTCGGCGCGGATCGTGAGCTGGAACTGAAGGATCTGCAGGAAAGGTACATAATGCCGCTGGATGATCCGGAACAGGTTGGCGACCTCGCGGCTGCGATCATTGATAACCTCGGCTTTAGGACGGAGTTCGCGGCGTAGGAATATGCCGCCCATACCGACGAACGGCTCAGCATAGAGCTTGTGCGGCAGAGACTCGATGAGCTGGCAGAGGCGTTTGGCGAGATTTCGCTTGCCGCCGATGTAGGGTGCAACCGGCAGCACCGGGGTCACCGGCATGAGTTTATCGGCCATCGTCATCCATTCAGGCCGTCTTTACGGCCGACGACGCTCTGGGCGCTCTCGGGAGGGGCTCTTGTCCGGCTGGACGCCGGCGGCTCTCAGGGAATTGATCGTCCCGCATCGGGGACACTTGATTTCTAACACAACGCAGATCCCCTTAGCCAGCAGGCGTCTGCATTTTGAACATCGGATATCGGATAGAGTCGACTCCAAAGGGTGGCGCTCCTACCATCATCCCGCCGCGTGCGCGGTGGCGGGTCGGCCCCAAACGGCCGGTTGTGGTCGAGAGCGTCATCAGCGCTCGGTTTGGGGCGTTGGTGCGCCCCGGCCCCCGTCCCGGTCGGAAATTCAGCATTTGGTTTCCGGCCAGCTGGATCCGTCGATCCAGAGGAAAGGCTTAATGTCATACGACAGATAAAGTGGGTGTCTCGGCTGCCCCTGCTTCGTTAGGCCGAGCGCCCAAAGCCCCATGCCATAGAAAACGCAGAAGTCCTCGGCGACCTCTTGCCATCGGGCACGGTGAAGGCCTAACAGTGTTCCGTGATCGCCCCATGCGGCGATGACCTTCATGCAGACGACTTCGTCGGCTGGGGAATGAAACGTACCGATCGGATCATCCACAGTCTTTAATTCGGCAGGATTGGTTGCCCTGTAATTGAACAGGTTGACGACGCGAATGCCGCCATAGCCTGTACGTTTGGCCCGGCCGATGCACACCCGTATTGTCGGGTCATCAGTCTCAGCGTCGGCCGTCGATGGATTGAGCATCACAAATCCGAGCTCGGGCAGGGTCTCATCCCAGATCCGCCACAGGCAGTAGCGGTAGCGTCCACACTTAGAAATGTCAGCGCCTCTGATCACGCCGGCCAGCCGGTGTTCAGTTCGTCATCGAGCCAGGTGGCGATGTTGGCTGCATCTTCGCAGGCGTAGAGGCTGACCAGCAGCTCGCGTTTGCGGAGCAGCAGGGCCTGTGTCGCGGTCTCGATCGCCGTCACCTTGGCCATGATCGCCGCGACCTGTTCGGCCAGCGTTTCGCCGGCAAGCCGGATGCCGTCCAGGTACGGTGTCGGCGCCTGGTCATCGGCCGTATAGGCGCGGGCCTCGTCTTCCTGCTTGCGCCACGTTTCGCGCTCGTGCGGGCCGTAGGCGCCGGACACCAGCGCCGACATGCGGCCCTCAAGGGCAGACACCAGCAGCCGGTTGCCTTCGGCCTGCAGATCCGCAAGTGCTTTGTCATCGGTGTTCGGCGTCGCCGTGCCGTCCTCGTTGTCGGTGGCGCCGCCGGTCGCAACGTGAAGCCGCGGATCGTAGCCGTCGACCACCAGAAAACCGGCAAGTTCGGCGAGTTCCTGATCGGTCCAATGGGCACAGCCGACAACAGCCTCGGGCTGGCTGAGCAGTGGCACTCGGCGGGGCTTCGGGACCGGGACGGCGGTCTGATTGTTGATATCGATATAGAGGCTCATGACAGTATCTCCTTGTTACTCGACGGCACCCCAGCCGGGCAGGAAGCCGGCAGGCGGGGTGAATTCGAAAGGGTTCTGGCCAAAGTTGGCGGTAACGATCGCGTTGCTGGGGCCGCCGCCGTGATAATTGTACGGGTACACGACACCGGTCAGGCCCGAAAAAGCCGGGTTGTCGCCGGTTTCCGGATCACCGGAATCAAACCAGGTGCCTTCCTTGCCCCACCAGACCTTGCCGTCGCTGATGGCCATCATGCCCACTTCGCCGAGCGTCAGGGCCGATCCGTAAGCTGCACTCGACGTGTTGGTGATATAGCCCGAGTCCATGGTGAAAACCCATGAGGCAGCATTGTCGACATGGTTCGATCCGGTCAGCGGTGCCGTCGACAGCGCGATCCCAAAACGGCCGGACGCAATGCCTTCGGTCGTGTCCGGGGTAAATTCCATATACGCGGCGGCCACGGTCGTGACGTCGATCCCGAGTATCGCCCGGTGCGAGGTGTCTCCTGCCGTGAATTCGGCCGTCAAATCGCCATTTGACAGCGTGATCGAGGCGGCCTTGTCGGCCGGGTTCCAGGTGGTCGGCACAAAGCTCGACCGGTGACCCCATGAGGTGTTGTCAGGCCCCGCGAACATCAGCGGGTCACCGCTTTGAGGGAAAACGTCAGGCGCTGCCCGGCGATGGTCGAGCCGATCTGCGTGACCTTGAATTCCAGCACGTCACCGGCATCGGCATCGATCTCGACCTCGTCATCGGCGCCGTCAATCACGCCGGCCTCGAACGTGGTCGAGGCGGCATCGAACTGCGGCTTGGTGGTGTAGATCGTCGAGCCGTTCAGCTCGACATCGACAATCAGATCGGCGCCGGTGGCGGCGGTGACCAGATGCCCCATATCGGCGATGATCGTGATATCGCGCGGCAGCACGATACGCCCGTATGCCTGCACGGCGAGATCCTTGCCGGTGCCGTCACTGTCAAAGCCGGCATAGAACGGAATGTCATAGGGCTGCCCGATGCCTTTGAGCAGATTGATAGCGGCCAGCAGCTGGGCGTTGTTGTCCTTGTCGGGTGTCAGGCCGGCGGCGACGACGACGGCGCGGATCTCATCCTGGATCATGTTGAGCCACCAGGCCGGGACGTCGGTCGCCGGGACGGACGTCGACGGATTGCCTTCGGTAAAGTGCTTTTCGGTACCGGCTTCCGGCACGGCGTCGGCCGAGGCCGCAGCCGTTGCATTATCAATTCTGAACATCAGGTCTCTCCATATGCAAATTGGACAAAGGTGTGCGCCGGCTTGCGGCGGGAAATCTCACATTCCAGCCGCTCGTTGCCCCAGGTGCGGACCGGCTCACCGGCTTTCGATATTCCGGCCCTGAAGGTACGGATCGTCGTCTCCGGCGCGTTGACCTGCCAGACGTACCACCAGGCGGCGCCCGCGCATGGCGCACCCGCCTTGAAGCCGGCCTTCAGGGGGCGAAACTCGGTGATCGTGATCTCGTATCCGAGGGTTGCCGCCAGGGTGATGAACCAGGCACGGGACTGGCCGCCCCTTGACGTGACGTGCGCGTGCAAAGTGAGCCGGCGTTCGGCCGCGGTCTGATCCAGACCGGCGAGGCAGGCGGTCGGCAGGCCGGCGACGGCTTCCCAGTCCGCAAGCATTTCATTGGCGGTGCGCGGGTCCGCTTCACCGACCAAGGCGATGGCCCGGTTATGGGTATCGCTGAGACCATCGGCGAAGGCGCTCAAGAGTTTTGTGAGAACGGCTTCAGGCTCCCGCGGCCATGCGGCGCCGGGCGGCAGCAGCTGCTGCAGAAGGTGGAGATATTGTGTCGTATCCGCCTGCATCATGCGCTCCAGGGGAAGGTGCCGACGACGGCGATTTCGCCGGTGTCGTGCTCGATGTCGGCCGAAGGATCGCTCAGCACGTGGTCGGTTTCGCCGGCGGCGATAGAGATCGCCTCGCGCAGATGCGAGATCAGGATCGTCGCGCCGGGTTCGGCTTCACGCAGGATCAGATCCGCAACCTCGGCCTCGATCGCTGCCTGTACGGCGCTCGATGACGGCGTGATCGACAGTGTCGTGATGTTCAGCGGTACCGCTACAGGCGCAACAACGGTCAGGGCGGCCGTGACGGGCCGGAGCGCATCAAGATATGACTGCAGGGCCGTGACGTCGGCTTCAAGCGGTATCCCGTCATCGTAGGTGCCGACCATCATGAAGCGGACGGTCACGGTACCTATGCCGAGTTCCTGGCTATAAACCCAGGCGTGGGTGACGCCGGGAAATTCGAGTGCCCATTTGACGTAATCGAAGCCGGCGCCGCCGTGCGGCGGCTGCTGAATACGATCGATAACGCGCAGCCGGAGCGACGCATCGGTTTCCGTGTCGGCGCCGCCGGTCAGCCCGCCCGACGCCACGGCCGCCTGGGTCGTGATACCGGCGATCGGCGAGACCAGGCTGACGGCAGCGGCCGCGGATGCATTGCCCGCGGCGGCGGCGGTTTCAGCCGTGACGGCGACGGTGGCGGTGCCGGAGGCAAGTGTCGCTTCGGCATCGGTGGCATAGGTCACATTGTCAGACCGGCGCAGGCGCGTGCCCGCCGGCACAACCGTGCCGCTGGTGCCGGTAATCGTGACATTGCCCTGGGCGAACGCGGCCGGCGTCCGCGCGACACCCCAAACCGAGGCATGACGGTCCAGCATTTCCGCCTCGGCGGTGTCGACGAGGATCTGTTTCGAAGCCCAGTCGATGAAGTTATACAGGCCGTCCTCACCGCCGGCGAGGACGCGGGCCAGCACGTTGAGGTTGGACGCCCGTAGCCGTGCATCGGCGTCCGGCAGTCGTGCTTCGATGTCGGTTTCGGCGGTGTCGATCAGATCCGGAAGTGTGGGGCGGTTGTAGGGCATCAGGCGGCGCTCCTAACTTTCGGTCGATCTGCAAAGCCGGATATGTAAAATTTTTCCGCAGCTTTTTGCGCCTTCCTCTCTGTATTGAACGGGCCAAAGGTTTCGTCGGCAACCGTGCAATGCCATCCACTTGGCAACATGTAGACAGAGCCAATGCGGCTTTCCGAACCGGTGACCGGTCCAAAATCATTAGGCAGCGCTTTTGACCATTTAATAGCTGAAGGATGAATGCTGACGTTCATATTGCGCTCCCTTGCTGCTGGCCCTGCCAGGCATAGTCATATCTGAAGCTGACCGCGTTCAGGTCCGGACGGTGGATCGTGATGCCGACGCCGAGGACACCTGTCCGAACAATCTCGGCCTCGACATCGATGCGCTCGCAGACGCCGTCTTCGATCATCCAGGCCAGCGCCTCGCGGCAGTATTGGCGGGCACGTTCGACAACGGATTGCAGCTGCTTTTCGCGGCTGAGCAGCCACAGGCGCGAACCGATGCGCGATCCTTCGACCGGACGGCCGTTAACGATCGGCGGCGCGACATCACCCCACCAGCCGCGGCGGTCGGTCGCTTCCGCCGGCAGCGTGTCGTCGGGCTCGGCACGGCGGTCAGTGAACAGCGAAATGACGATGGACGTTTCAAGTCCGTTCTCGGCCTGCAGGGCGCCGGCATCGAGCGCGTAATCGGAGACCATTTTTTCGCCGATAAAGACGGCCTTGATATCGGTCATGATGCCTCCGCGTCCGGGTGATCGCTATCGAGTGCCGGCGGCGCGATCGCGTTCGAATTGGAGGTATCCGTGGCGCCGGTCAAATAGGTTTCCGTATGCCAGGTCGTGCCGCCGGCCCAGGTCTCTTCATCGCCCTTGCCATGGACATCACGCTGGATCGTGGTGCGGCCGTGCAGCTCAAGCCGGTCGGCATCGATGCGGCAAACGCCGTCCGTCTCCAGCAGGATATTCGATCCGGCCAGCCGCAGACCGTTCCGTTTGATATGAACGACCTGATCCTGATCGTCGTAGAGCGCCACTTCGCCCTCGGCCAGGCTCTTGAGCCGGTAGCGCCGATCGTCGACGGCGATCACCACGGTATTGGTGCGGTTGCCGCCGAGCGACACTAAGATAGCCTCGGCACCGGGATGCGGGTGCGAGCTGAAGCCGTACTCCTGAAAACGCTCCCGCAGATCCATGACCTCATCGGCCAACGCCTTCAGCTGCAGCCGCTGCAACCCGCCGTCATCGTCGACGGCGGCAATGACAGCGCGGCCGATCATCAGCCGGATGCCTCTCTGGAGCTTGTCGAGAAGTGCTTTCATTTCGACCATCCCCAGTCCGGCTCGTCTTCCGGGTTTTCACCGATGGCGAGGCCGGTGAACGCGGCCGGATCGGCAAGCGTTAGCTCGGCCGTGGTGCCGTCCTGTTCACTCAGTGAGTACGTGACGGCGGTGACCAGCATTTCCCCGGCAAGGTTCAGCTTCGGGATGTTGCAGTCGACCCGTGTCAGCGGCCGCCAGAGGAGCTGGCCTAACCGCCAGCCCTGCACCATGACAGTGGCGCGTCGGGCGCGGCCGCGGCGAACGGATGCTTCCCATTTTGCACGGCGTTCACAGGCCCCGGCATCGACCGAGTCCTCTGCCTGGATAATCGTCGGGCGGTACCGCGTAATCCCCGGATCGCCGGCTTCGCCCTTGGCGCCCGCAGCGTCGTCGCCCGAGACTTCCTCGTATCCGGCGTTCTGACCCTTGACGATATACTGACTGAAGCGCTGTGAATGGCTGAAACGGGCATTTACCGAAAGCACGTTGCCGCCGTCGCCCTGGCGAAGCGTGGCGCCGCTGCGCTGCGCCCGGTCGGCGCTGGTGAGCAGAAGCCGCCCGGCCGGGGTCGACGTCGGCAGGACACCCTTGATCCGGCACAGGCGCTCAATGGCGGCGAAGGCGGTCTCGCCGTCCTCCAGCTGAAAGCGGCGGATGCTCGATTTTGCCTCGGCGGCATCGGCCTGCACGGTGATCCCGAACGGCCGGCAGATGTCTTCGGCGATTTCCTGGAGTGCCTGATCAGCCCATCCGCCGCCGGCATGAATGGCGGCGCAATCGACCAGATCGCCGGTGCTGTCACGGCCGACAGCCGAGATCGTATGATCCGACGCGCCGAGATCGAGGCCCACGTCATCAAGCCAGCCGGTCACGAGTGTGTCGCCGGCATCGGTCAGGCGGCATGCCTGACCAGGAAGGACAGCGCGGGCGCTTTCGATGCCCGGCCATTTGTCGGTCAGTTTCAGATCGAACGCGCCGGCCATGCGCTCGATGTCGCGGGTCACGGATACCTCGGTCCAACCGCCGTATATCTGCCCGTCGATATGAAGTTCCGGATTGGCGTCAGGCATTGCCGAGAACCTCCATCACATCGCCCGCGGGAACAAAGCCCGGATGGCGAAGCCGGTTCCGTTGCGTGATCTGTCCGGCGCGGCTCAGCACGTTCTCGATATCGTCACCATACAGGTCGTATGCATGCACGATCGCCGGGCGCGTCATCGACGGCACGGTACGGATCAGCCTGGGCAGCGCCGGCGCCGTCGCGGAAACGTGACGGGTGACGGCCGCGAGGCCGGCCGAGAATGTCCGGGACAAATCGTAGGGCGCGATGAGCGACTGCCGGTCGACTTCGGCAGCAATCGCATCGCGGGCGGCATAGGAATCGGTCGTGGTCTCAAACGTGATGCCGGGCAGGCTACGCATGGCGCCGGCCAGGGAAACACCGTTGACCAGGCTGACCAGCGCCTGGCGATTGTTCTTCTGCAAAAGCCGTGTCGGTGTCGTCGCGGTGACGGTCGCGAGATTGAAGCCCGTATTGGCGAGCTTCAGCATCGGTGAGATACCGGACATGCCGCCGATCGCACCGGAGATCCTGCCGGCGAGCTGCGCCGGGTTGCGGATCAGGGTCGCGGCATTGGCGCGGATGTCTGAAATGGCATAAGCCAGATCCGCGGCATCGCCGGCGGCGTTGACCACATCGCCGAGGGTGAGATCGGCCGTATCAAGAACACCGCCGAGATCCTGTTCGGCGCTGTCGGCGATCCAGCCGGGTGCACCATCGACGCTGAACGTGCTGGAAAAATTGGTGATGGCGGCGGTATCGATCTCAGCGGCACGGGTGCTGATCAGCGAAGCCGTATCGACGCGCGACGACGGATTACGGTTCGGCCCGGCGCGTTCGAAGCGCAGGCTGAAACGCACCATCCCGCCCTCGCGGGTCGTGATCTGTTCATTCGCGGACAGGAAAACGGCCGTGATCTCACCGTAATACGGATGCACCAGCGTGCCGGTGCCTTTCTTCAGGAGCGCTTCGCGGAGGCTGTCGGCCTTGGCCATATGATCCGGCTCAAGAACATAGGCGTCGATCCGGATGGCGTCGGTGTCGGCGCCCAGATCCTCGTGATAGGGATCATCACGGCCAGGGTACTCATGGCGCTTGATGCGACGGCCGAAGTCACGCCCGAGATCGTCATAGTGAAACTCGACACCGCGGAACGACGCTTTGCGAAGGTTGTCCCGCCAGCTCATGGTGCTAAACTCCCGGCGATTAGGGAGGCTGCACCATGCTGAAAGCAATCATAGCTGTTACTGTTTTGTGTCTTGTTTCGCACTCTTCGATCGCGGCAAACCGCGACGACATTCTGAAGGGTACGGAAATGTGGGCGCCAATCGACGTCAGGATCGTTGGCAAGAAAGCTGAGATCATTCTGCCGCAAAAGCGGATCACAGATCGTATTTACCTCAGCGTAATCGGAGCCGGCGTTTGCACGCGACTGATTGCCAAACCGAATAGCCTGGACGGCATAGAAGAGATTTCCGTGCTTAACCAGTTCGCGTACCAGGGCTATGTATTTGAGGGCGGCACGGAGCTTTGCAAAAAGCTCAACAAAATGCCGCTCGGTAAAAGCAAAGAAATATACCTGCTCGGCTTCACACATCTTCACTAGCCACCTGCCATGACAAATCCGGTGTCGACTGTGATGCCGACAGCCTTATTCTTGGATTTGAGCTCACTTACGCGTGGGCGACCCTCGCTGTCGATCCGGATGCTGATTTCGCCACCTACGGTGCTTCGCCCGCCACCCGGACCATTCGGAAAGGCCGAAGGCGCTATCGCTGCCGGCGCCTGATCGCCAAACCCGAAGAAGCTCTTGAAGCCCTCCGGTATAAGTCCGTTGACAGTGTCGAGGCCGCTCCGGATCGTATCGAACGCGCCCGTGAACTTTGAAACGATCCCATCCCAGAGGTTCGAGAAGAATGTGCTGATAGGCTCCCAGTTGTCGTAGATAAGGTAGGCCGCGCCGGCGATGGCGGCGATCGCCGCCATGAACCATCCGAGCGGCGTCGCCATGAGGGCGACGGAGAATGCCTTGATCGCCGCGCCTCCGATGACCAGGCCATTCAACGCGAAGCCGAGCGAGCCGATGGCGATGACCAGCGGTGCGACGGCAGCCGCAACGCCGGCGATGATGGTGCCCCATTTGAGCGCCGTCTGAGAAGATTCTGAAAGGCTCTGGATCCATGATGTCATCCGCTGAACGAGATCTGTGAACCACTCCAGCAAACCGCTGTCAGCGATCGCAAGCTGAAGTCCCTCGAATGCCGAGGTGAGCTTCCGGACCTCGCCCGCCGCGCCCTTCATCTGCGCTTCTGCGACGCGAACAGCGGTGCCGCCGGACTCCTTTAGCTTCGCGGTGAGTTCCGCAACTGCGTCAGCGCCACCTGCCACGACAGCCGTCATAGCCGGTCCCGCACGCTCGCCGAAAATTTCCATCAATTCACCTGCGCCTGCCCCGTGTTCTCCGAGGACACGGATGATCTCGGTCAGCGATTTGAGCTGGCCGCTCGCCTCGACGATGTCCGATTTCTTGATGCCGAGACGTCCGAGAGCCCGCTGCGCATCCTTGGCCGGGTTAACAAGCCTCGACAGGGTGCCACGGAGCGCGGTGCCGCCTATCGACGCCTGAAAACCATTATCGCCCATGATCCCAAGCACCGCCGCCGTTTCTTCGAAATCAATTCCCAGCCCCTTGGCGACCGGCCCCGCCATACGCATAGCGATAGCCAGTTGGCTCAAATCAGTGTTCGCGCTTGTGAACGACTTCACGAGCACGTCGTTGACTTTCTCCAGGTCACTGGCCTGAAAGCCGTAACCGCTCATGATGTTGGTGACGATATCCGCCGCCTGGGCCAGGTCCATATTCGCGGCGGCCGCAAGCTGAAGGGTGCCCGGCATTGAGGCGATGATTTTTTCCGTGTTGAAGCCGGCCATCGCGAGGAAGCCCATGCCGTCAGCTGCCTGAGACGCCGAGAACTGCGTCGTGCGACCAAGCTCTCGGGCCTGTGCTTCGAGCCGCTGCAGATCCTCGCTGGTCGCGTTGGTCAGCACACCGACCTTGTTCATGGCCGCTTCGAAGTTCGCGGCCGAACGGAGGGTCAGGCCACCGAAGGCGACGATCGGCGCGGTGACCCGTAGCGCCATGGACTGCCCAGCCTGACGCATGCTGTTGGAGGCGTTGCGGATACCCTCCATGCTTTTGGCCGCTCGCTTGCCAGCTTCGCTCATCTCACTGGTCGCACGCTTAAAATTGTTCACGGCCCCGCGCATGGGGCCCGTCATCCGGTCAATCGCCTGGAGAAGGATGCTAGCTTTGAGATCGCTCATGAATAGCCCTCAATTGCGTATGCCAAAAATCAAGTTCGTCGATCGTCAGGTTCCAGAGTTCGTCTCGTCCGAAGCCGTATCCGAAGGCGACTTCTGCGAGACGGGTTTCCCATCCGCGTCCAACGCTTTTTTCTGCGGAAAAAAAACCTTGAATGCTTCCCCGATCGCTTCGAAGTCACCGGCATCAATTTCACCAGCCGCGCTCGGCGGGATCTCCGCCAAACGCGCGACCAGATCAATCATGAGATCACCGGTGATGTTCTCCATGTTGATGCCTTTGAGATCCTTGAGACGCGGCCGTCGAAGCTTGAGCTCATTTACTTCTTTGCCGTGGGCTTCGATCGGGTGCGAAAGCTCAATGGTAACTTCGCCGGTCATCAAACGGCCTCCAGCTTGTGACGGCTCTGGAAGGTAACGGCGATCTCACCGGCCTCGGTTGTGGCATCGCCGTCACCGGTGAACGACCCTTCACGCATGACCCACGTCTTGCCGTTCTGAAGCTCCAGGGTAAGCGTGACACCCTGCAGCTGCGTCAGCGCGTCCATGTCCTCTTCCTCGACATCAGTGATCACGCCTTCCATCTTGGACGGCTGCCACATCGAGGTGACGCCGTGTTCCAACTGCTCCTGCTTGGGGTTGCCGATATTGAAGGTCCAGCTGCCTTTGGCCGCGACCTGCCGGCCATCGATCTGGACATAAACTGTTCCGCCTACGGGTTTCATGTGAAGTCTCCTTTATCTATCCGGCTTACAGACGGAATTGGACGTTGCCCGCGAAGACGCGGAACTGGTTGATGATGTCGGGCGGGATCAGGGCGTTGATGCGGTTCACATCACTGCCGTCGCGTTCGACGATCAGATCCGCCTTGAACTGATCGACATTCTCGACCAGGCCGGCTTCCTCCCATTGTTTGAACAGCGCAATCAGCTCGGCGCGGATGATCTTGGGCGTGACAACGGCCTGGCCGGCACCAAAGCGGGTGCCGTCGTCGGCCAGCTTGTGGCGCGGGAACTTCTGCAGGATACGTGCGCGAACGCTGTAGCGCAGATAGGCGAGCGTCTTCATCGTGTTCAGATCGAGATAAGACGGATCTGCCACGCCTTGCGCATTTGTCTGATATGTTGTGATCGCCCGCTCGATCCGAACGATGCCGCCGTCGTCTACGGTGAAGGTGGCGATCCCGTCGTGGAGCAGCAAGTTACGTTCCTGCAGCGTGAAGCGGTCTTCGACCTTCGGCGGGATGATCGAAGGCAGCGGCAGCGTCTGCAGCGGCCGGGCCGGATCAATCTTGACGTGATAAGCCGCTGTGCCGCCGTAGGCGCCGGCCCAAGCCCAGGGTCCGGACGGCGCACTGTCGGCGCCCATGATCGACAGGTGCGGTGAATTGCGACCGTTGCCGAGCGTGGTCAGCGCCGAATGTGTGCCGCGGGCACCGGTATATGCAAAGCCGTCGCGCATCGTCATCGGGCCGAACTGGTCAACGAGTTCTGCTTCAAGCGCGGTCAGGTTCGAGGCATCGGTCCAGGGAACGATCCAGTCCGTGTACCACTGATCGCCTATGACGGCGATCGCGTCGGCGATGTCGGGATTGCCCGAGCCCGAAGACATGGCCGCGAACGTGACGGTCAGGCCGGCGGGCAGCTTTTCGTCCGGGTAGTGGTTTACGCGGAGATCGATGTCGTTCCCGGCAAGACCCTTGTGGCGTGCGGTGATGTCGACCTGTTCGGCGGTTTCACCGTTGACATCGGCCGTCACCGGCAGGTCGGTCGCGGCCGTGATCGCCGCGGCGACCTTGGTGGCGATATCGCTGCCATCATCGTCGGCCGCCACGGCGACCCGCACGCGCTGGCCGGCGATATAAAGGTTCAGCGTGCCCGCTGCCGTGGTGCCGTCACCGAACGTAACGGTACCGGCGGCCGTCACCCCACCGGACGCATCGTCGAGGGCAACAGCCCAGGTCTCTGTCCAGTCGTTGTTTTTCTTCAGTGTCCGGAACATCAAATGCAGCATGGAGCCGCGGCCAAAATACAGCTCGGCCTCGTCCTCGTTGAGGACACGGGTCGGTACCGCCTCGGCGACGGTGCCTGCGCTCAGGCGCTGGCCAAGGACAAGAATGCGAGACGGCATGCCGGGCAGACCGCGGACGGCGTTGGAGTTGTCGATTTCAAGGAACGCACCCGGCGTGCGGATGTCGATCGGGATGTTGTTGAAGCTGAGAGACATGGATCAGGTTTCCTTTTTCTCGGGCTGGTCGGTTTTCTTTTTCGGCGCGGCGGGCTTGACGCGCTCGACGTCGCCGGAGCGCAGGCGACGGCGCCAGTAAGGTGACAACTCAACCGACTTGCCGGCGGCAGGCAGCCGTTCGAGGGTGACAGGATCGCGGACAACGAGATCCGCAGACGAGGGTTTCAAAATGAGTTTCATCAGTCTTGCTCCGGTTCGATGTCGTCCTGGGCGTCGGCCGTCGAGGCCGGCAGATCCGTCGAGACGTTGCCGAACACCGGCACGTCCCAATCGGCATGAAGTTTTGCGAAGGTATCGAGATCCGCGTCCGCGGCCTGGTAATCGATGATGAACGTGGTCCGGATCTCGACCGAGTAGACCGAGACCGTCTTTGAATTGATCAGGGCGACGACACGGCCGGGCTCGATGCGGCCGATCCCGAGACCGAGGTCCGAGCCGACCAGCAGCTGCAGCATGTCGGTCGCCATCTGGTAGCTCCCGACATCACCGGCGCCGGCACCGTGACGGGCGGCCTTGTTGTTGCGGCGATCCTGGTGGAGGACGATCACGGCAAACCCCGCAGTGTACTGCCACTGTTCGCCGCCAAGGTGTTGGCTTTCGCGGATACCCGAAAACATCACGAGGACGGCCGGCGATCTTCTGGCGATCTCGGTGACCGATCCTTCCAGTTCGCCGCCGTAGGATTTCACGTCCAGGATATTGTAGCCGAGCGACGGCGTTGCGCCGCTCGATGCCGCCGCGATCTTGTCGATGATTGCCTGCTCAATGGTACCGATCATTTGAGCAGCCCTCCGATGTAATCTTCGGCAGCCGCCTCGATCGCGAACTCATCACCAGCGCTGATGCCCAGGTACGGACGCGCCGGCAATTTCGTGGCACCGCCACGGCCGGTTTCGCCGCCGAACTGGTGAATGCCGGCATAGACCATCCCAGATCCCCATTCGGCGTAATCCGGACCAGCGTCGTGCGTGATCGAGGAGAGCAGGATGCCACTGTCGATGAGGGTCTGGCCGCCTTCGGCAAGGGCGCGTTCGGAGGGTATCCAGGCGGTGCCGTCCGGCGACTTGCCGCTCTCAAAATTGTGCTGGGTTGACGCCACCATGATGGCGCCGATCTCATCGAACAGCGGTTCGGCGTCCTCGATGCCGGCGATCACGGCGGCAAGCTTGCGCTCGATGGCCTGGGCGCCTCTGACGTGCGATCTGATTTCAAGGGCGGCGCCGGCCATGTCAGAAATCCTTCAGCGCGTCGGAGGTGAAGGTGCGAACCGGACCATCAAAGAGTATCTCGTTTTCGGCGCCGGCTGGCTCGGAGCCGGCGACATCCAGAAGCGCCTTGCCGGCGGCGATGTCGCGGAGTGTCGCCATCGCTTCCTTGTGTGCCGCGACGACGCGCTCGGGCGGATCTTCCTTGTGCAGCTCGTAGCGGACCAGGTCGCAGGCGATCTTGACCAGACGCTGCGGGATCTCGGCGAGCGGCAGGTCGTAGCGTTTGGAAATGTAGCTGTCGATTGTGTCGCCGGCATCGGCGATCGCGACATCGAGTACGCCGTCATCGGCCGTGCCGTCGGCGTCGCGGTCCGTCAGCTCTAGGATCTCTTCGGCGCTGAAGCGCTTTTCCATGTCCGCCTGGGTGCAGTAGTCGGTCATTTATCTCAACTCGTCACGTGTTTCACGGCCCACATGACCGCTTCTTCGATTTTGGTCTTCGCCAGGGAAAGCTCCCGGCTATTCCCGGTTCCGTCACAAAGCTCGATGAACTCCGCGCCGACATCCTTCATCCGCTCGATGATGATTTTCTCGTCGGCACTCAGTTCGCGGTACTGGTGACGCACGGTATTGTTCGCGGTGCGCTTGTCGTCAGTGCTGTCGAACTTGCTGGACATATTTTGTTTCCTAAATTCAAACGCCCGACCGAGGTTCGGGATGGCTCCCCTCGGCCGGACGATTTCCCCCGAGCCTTGCCCGTGGGCTTTCGTGCGTGGCTCCCCATGGCACCCCATGCCGGTGCGTCCGGATCAAAGCCTGCTCGCTGTGTATTACGTGGCCGCCGGCTTGAGGCTTTCCAGAAATGCCCAGGCGGCATCCTTGGATTTGCCGTCGATATCTTCGCCGAGTATCTTCTTGACCTCGCCGACAGTCGGGTTCTTGTCCTTGTTGGCAACGCCCGCCTGGTGAAACGCCTGCAGACGTTTCAGAACGCGTTCGAGAAACGCTTCACGGTCCGCTTCCGGCTGCTTGTTCCAGCCGTTGATGTCCAAACCGGACTGTTCCTGGGTGAAGCCGACGAGCTTGCCGAGCTGGATGACGGTCCCTTCGCCGATCTCGATCTCCGCCGGCAACACCGACGAGCCGATCAGCATGCCTTCGCCGTCGTCTTCTGGGGAGGCGTCGAGGTCGATCAGACGCCCGCTTTCAACCTTGGACGCTGCCAGCTTCTCGTCCATCTTGACGTCGTCGCCGGGCAGGTACTCCTTGCCGCCGTGGAGAAGCGGATAGTCGCCTGAGAGTTTGTACGTCTTCATGGTCCGTCTCCTTACGCCACGGCGTCTTCGATGAAGTATCCCGCCTGGGCGGCGACGATCTTCTCCTTGACGCTTTCGCCGACGCGCACGCGCTGACCGCCACGAAGCCCGATGTCCTTATCGGCTTCCGATCCGGCGATCCGCGTGCCCCACTCGGCGGTGTAGCCGAAGGTCAGGCCGTTGCGGGTGTCGGCATTACGGTTACGGTGGATCAGCGAGATATGCTTGCCCCAGACACGCGACAGGCTCGCCGTCTGGCCTTTCTTCGCGGTGTTCAGTCGCGACTGGCCGACAAGGACTTCTTCCAGCTCGAACAGTTCGGCGACGGCCTGGCGACGGGCGATGCCGGAATCGCCGGAGTTGCCGTGCACGGACTTTAGGATCTTCGGATGCTGACTGAGCTTGGTCCAGGCCGCCGAACCGATAACCATGATGTTCGGCCGAACCAGGCATGCATCCAGACCTGTCGTGATCACGCCGATCGGGTCGGAATCGTCAAAGTCGGAGAACTGGCTGGTGCTCGAAAGCTGGATCTTGTTGCCTGTCGGATAGGACGTGGCGGCGAAGACCAGGTTCGAGGTCCGGACTTCCCGGTCAAGCATGATGTAGTCGGTCAGCTGTATCGTTGCCTTGTCGACCGGGCTATGGCCCTGCGGCGCGTCATTGATATCGCCCTGCGGGATCGGATCGTCCAGACCATAATCGTCGGTCGCGTCGGTCTGTTCGGTCGCCGTCAGGTCGACTTCGTTCGGACGGCTGCGACGGCCGACGTGCGTATCGGGCAGCGCGAAGGTTTCCTCGATCGGATATTCCAGGTATTTGAATTCCTGCTTACCGACGGTGACGCGCGGAAGTACGAGATCCGCGATATAGGCCTGATTGCGATACGCGATCGCCATCGCCTGCAGGTGCGGATCTACGGGGAAGGGATATTTCATGATTGTGATCTCCTGTGATCTTTAGGCCGCGGCCGGATTAATCTGAACGGAACCGATGTCGCCATCGACGCCGGACACCATCGCGGTGCCGATGACACGAACGGCCGAAGCCGCGCCGGTCTCGGCATCCTGGGCATAGGTGCCTGCCGCGTTTTCCGCGTGGGTGTGGCGCGTCACCGCGACCGCCTTGCCATCGGCATCGGCCGTCAGCAGTTCGCCTCGGGTGACGTTGCCGCCGTACTCGACCTCGGCAACGCCGGCGACGTGAACGTCGAAGCGTTCGCCGCTCGCGGCGTCCAGCTCAGCGGAAACGCCAAACATGGCATCACCGGTCGCAGCCGCCTGGATGGCGGTGTAGTCAGCTGAACCGAATTTGACGATCCGGCGCTTGGTAACGGCAGCGCCGGCGGTGAAGTTTTTGGTAAGAAGCGGGTTGTGCATGGTGTCAGTCTTCCTTCCTGGACACGTGACGGACAGCGGTGTCGATGGAAATCTCGACCCCCTTGCCCTTCATCTCTTCCTGATAAGCGACCGCTTCCTGGGCGATTGCCCTGGCGTCGGTCTCGTCGGTGACGGCATTGCCGTCATGCGCCGACAGTTCCGAGAACTCGACGCGCTGCGGCAGACCTTCGAGGAACTTGTCCATGAAGGTCCGCGGCGTCTGTTTCTCGGCGCCCTCGGCAAATGAGACGGCTTCAGCGTTGTCGAGCGACGCCATGAACGACACCAGTCCGTCTTTCTCGGCGGGCAGGACGCGACCGGCTTTCACCAGCTCGTCGACGCGAGCGGCAATTTCCTTTTCGGCGAATGCCGCTTCGCGGTCCTGAATCTGTTTTTCACGTTCGGCGAACTCCGCCTCACGCTGATCCGGTGCCGGCTGAGTGCCAGGCGCGGTGGTATTCGACGGCGTTTTCATCGTCGCCTCCTTGGTCTCTTGGGTTTCTGAAAAATGGGTTGTGGCGATATCGTCGCGGGCCTCGTCCATGACGTTCGCCGCCTCTTCGGCGCCGGCGTCCAGATCCCAGCCGTCGATGATCCTGTCGGCCTTCTCCTGACCTTCGGTTTCGATCAGGTATTCGCGCAGCTGCCGGAAGATCCGGAACACACGCTTGAGTGCCCAGCCGGTTTCCATCTCCGCGTCCGCGAAATCAACGGTCAGGGTGACAGCCTCGGCGTCATCGGCGAATTCGACCTGCTTGAGGCCTTTAACTGACGGTGCGGCGGCACCAAGGAAACCGACGTGTTTCAGGTAATAGGTGCCGGGCACCGGGTTCGTTGATGCGTTCGGCGGATAGAAGCTGGCGGAGACCTTCTTGAAACGGCCGTCCGCGACCATCTCGGTGAACTGTGGCTCCAGCTGCGCCGGTGTCGCTGCCAGGGCACCATCGGCATACGACAGATCCGACACCCAGCCGTAAGCGGGTGCATCGGTCTTGGGATGGCCGATCACGATCGGCGCTTCGTGAACCTGGGGATCGTAGACCTTGGCGGATGCCGTCAGGTCGGTTTCCGAAAACGAAATCTCCGCACCGTGCATATCCCGATGGGTGCCGGTGCGGAAGATTTCGATGATGGGATGGTTTTTGTCACCGCCCCGTTTTGTCATGTGCCGTCTCCGCCTGGATGAATGACCTGGGATTGCTCGATAAGCATGGCGGCATCATCGGGTGTGGCGGAGATGCAAATAAGGGCCCAGCAGGTGGGCCCATAAGTATGCGGGTGCAGGGAGAAATTCGCCGGGATGGCGTGATCGACTCATAGCGCAGGTTTTCGTCGGCGTCTATGTCGCCTTTTCGGTCGCTGATAGATCGGTCATTAAAGGGCCTTTAAACGGGGTAGAACGCGCGTGACGGCGTAGAGCCCTATTCCGGGGCCTGTATGGGGCCGCGATCAAACAGCGCCCGTTTTTCGCGATGGGTCGATTTCGTAGGGGAAATAGGCTATATTCAGGGTGCAGGCGTCGATGGGGCCGCATCCCAGTCATCGGCGACGGGCGCCACGGTCCATGCGGGGGCCGGACGGCACGATCTCCGGATTACTCTTCGAAAATTCTCAGGCCGGCGCGGAGCGCGGCCACGTTTCGTGCGTTACCTCTGAAGAATGTGATCCCGGAGAAGTAGCCGCCATCGAGATCCGCGACCAGGCCGAGGGTCTGGTTACGGCCCATGTCGAGTAGTTTGACGTAACGCCGGCGCAACGACACGCGTCCGGAAACACGGCTCGCCGCAAAACCGGCCCAGATCTCGGCCGGCGTCTCGATCAATTCCGGGATCAGCGGGAAATACGCCTCGCGGCCGTCCAGTCGGGTCGGATCGCCCAGCATGTGATCCACAAGCGCCTGACCAACGGATACGCGGCCGCCGATCGGATCGGTGAAAATCTTCTCATCTGCACCGAGCGCGCTTCTCAATGTTGACCGAAGACCGTCCTCGCCCTGGGCGCGCGGGCCCAGCGACGCGCGCGGCGCAACAGACGTAAGCCTGCCTGGCGCCGCCGGCCGGTTGCCGCCGGGCACACTCAGTGCTTCCCACGGGCCGTGCCGTTCCATGGCAACCAGATCCGCGCCACGGCCGAATGCCGCCTCGCCGACGTTATAGCCGAACCCGGTATCGATGCCCTTGGGAACGCGTACGCTCGCCTTGCCGGACGGTGTATTGATTTCCCGGGTCTCTATCTCGACCTCGGGCGGGTCCGTGACATCGAGGCCACGTCGTTTCAGATCGGATTCGGACAGCGTCTGGAACGTGCAGCGGCAGTTCCAGCCGTTTGGCGGCGTGTGCGTATGCCAGTGCGGATGATCGACAGGCAGGATCGTGTCGTGCCAGGCCATATGCTCCGGCCGTGTCCGTGAATCCTGGACGGCGATGTAACGCAGGTACGGGCGCCTGTCCTTGAGCCGCTGTGCCTGTTGCCAGCGCCCGGCAGAATGCGCCATACGCATGTTGGTGTTGTAGATCACACCGGAACGCCAGCCGCGAGCGCCTTTGTATGACCAGCCGTGGCGGGCGACGATCGCGTCGAAGTCCTTACGGAAATCGTTCAACGTCCGGCCTTCGGCGATTGCACGGGTAACGGCATTGTGGAAGTCCGCGATCAGCTCCGCCTTGACGGCGCCGGCGACGACGAAGGCGCGGGCGTGCATGCCTTCCCAGAGATCCGTCCAGGTACGCGTCGGCAATCCGACTTTCTGTTTGTAGAAGTCGATTGCTTCCTGGAACGCAACGCCCTTCGGTGCGGCATCAGCCATCGTTCAACTCGGCGCGGCCGCTGAGATTGCCGGTGAGCAGACCGTCGCGGATCGCCTCGGCCAGCCGGGCGTCGTCGATGTCGGGATAGAGTTCGACCAGGCGGTCGGACAGATCCTGCAGATCCGCGGCCTCACTGAACAGCACACGGACCTGATCGATCATATCGTCCATCGCCGGTGCCGCAACCGTCTCCAGCTGATCGGCAAGATCGTCGGCTGTATCGCGGCCGTCCTCGCCCTCGGCGAAAGCCGCCTCCGGAACGATGGACGCAGCCGGTCCGCCCGCTGCCGCCGGCGTATTGATCCGCTCATAACCCGGCCCGTAGGTCTCGGCGATCCGTTCCGGCGTTGATTGATAACCCATTTCGTGGAGCTTCTTGTCGCGCTCGGCGACCGTATTCAGATCCTCCGGGTCACCGGTCAGACGCCAGACGCGCGGCGCCTCGGCGCCGGGGAAATTCCATTCGCTCAACCACCGTGCCGGACCGGCGTTGAAGCTTTCGCAGACGAGATCGGCATCGCTTTCAACCACGTCGTTGCGGACATCCATATGCACCTGTGCCTGGCTGAGGCTGGAGCCGTCCTCCGTCGTCATGGTCTGCGACAGAACCACCTTGGTGATGGCCGCGTCCATATACCTGGCGAACTCGTAATGATCGCCACCGGCACGGCGTTGCGCTTCCAGGAAGTCGATCTCCATTCCCTGCGGAATGATGATCCCGACATCGGTTGCGGCGGCGCGGATCGCCTCCAGCAACTTCTTGCGATCTTCGGGCGTCGCGCCGGCATGGTACTTGCCGACAGTCGTCGGCTGGCCGAATTTCTCCAGCACGATGGCCCAGAACTTGACGCCGTTCCGCTTCAGATAAACGGGCCAGTAGAGCCAGTGCGCGAGGCCTCGGCCATAGATGTCGTCGTCATTGTCGCCGCCGGCGGTGAACGTCCAGAACTTCCGCTCCGGCATAACGATGCCGTTCGGGTGATCCCGGCTCAACAGACGAAGTGAGCGGTCGCGGCCGAACCTGAAGCGTTTGCGGTCCCGGACCTTGATGTCGGAGATCCGGACCCGGCTGCCATCGATCTCGTACAGCAGTTCGGCGACGGCGTAGCCGTAAAACACACCCCAAAGCATCTTGTCGGTAGTACGGTCCCATGAGATCGCGTCAAGTTGTTCCTTCAGATCCTCGGCGGCCGCCTTGTCGATGGCCGCGTCGCCGCCCGGTTCCACGCTCCAGTCCAGGCTTGTGACGGCGCGCCGGCGCTGCTGCAGGGTGGTCTGCACCTGTTCGTCACGCTGCACCTTTTCATAGGCGGCGACGTCAGCGCCGATCATGCGCAGGATCGGATCGCTGGGCTGTGCCAGCTCTTCGACGTAGCCCGAGAACCTGTCGTCGCCACCGACGCCGGAAATCTCCCGCGTCTCGGGTTTTGGCGGTGTTGTATTGTCTGCCATCAGAATCCACCCATTTCCGTATCACTGCGAATAACACCGAAGCCGGCGTCGCTGAAATCACCCGTGTTGTGAGACGGGCTTTCGATGAAGGCACCCATCGACGGACGCCCGGCGCCGACGGCCTCGAACTCGATCGGGATCACGTCGGCCTTGATTGCGGAAAAAAGATTGATTGCGGCGATCGCGAAGTCGGCATGTCGTTTGCCACCATCCGTGCCTTCATTACGGACGTTCTGCGGTATTCGCCACACACCATTGCTCGACATCTGAAACTGTTTCAGATCGGTTTTATGGTCTGCGTCGGCGGCTATGAGAATCATCTGACTTTCAAATAACTCCCGGAACCTCGGCGCCCATTCCATGAACCATGCATTTTTGGCCATCAACTCGACCACATGGTCAGGGCCGTAACGCTGCCGCGCTTCCTGAGCCAGCGGCATGCCATTTCCCTGCGCATCCAGGACGATCTGGCGCAACCGCTGCAAGCGGTCTGCGATAAAGTAGAGAGCCTGTTTTTGCTGATCGTATGGACAACCTCGCATCTCGACGATGAAGGGAATGTGCAGTGCCAGATTTTTTGCCTCGAATCCTATCGCGAAAACGGATCGGTCGACACGCATTGCGAAATCACCGCCGATTGCAGTCCAGGCGTTGAAGGGGATCAGCGCGAATAAAGGATCTACATTGTCACGGAGCCATATTTCCATTTCGGCGCGGCGTGCGCTTTCCGGCCAGTCGACGAAGTTCGGATCGGGAGCTTCCCAGCGCACAACCTTGTAGTCCTGCGTCATGCACGCCTCGATCCATGCCATCGGCAGCATCGTGCCGCCACCTTCGAGCGGGATCGCGTCCAGTTCCTGCCGCATCGCCTCGACGCGGGTGCCATATGAGCCCCGCACGCGATCATACCAGGCCTGCTTTTTCTCCGGCGTCGGGGTCCAGCCTTTGACCAGGCACACACGCTCATAGAGGCCGTTTTTCACGGCGTCGTCGAAGGTGACGCGGTGCAGCGAGTAATTCCACTTACCCTCGTGACACTCTTTCACCAACTCGTTAAAGGCATTCAAGACACCGTTGTGCGTTGAGATGATCCGGATACGGCCGCCCCAGATCAGAAGCGCGTTGCACGCGTCGATCACGCCCTTGACGTTTTGATGGAACGCAGCCTCGTCGATGACGACGACACCCTGCAGGCCGCGAATGACGGCCGGCCTGGACGCCAGCGCCGAGATCCGGAAACCGGACTTGAAGCGGATCGTGTAACTGGCCAGGCGTTCAACGATGGTCTGGCCATCGGCGACGTACTCGACCTGCGTCTCACCTTCCCAGATATCGACCGGGTTGCCTTCAATGAACCTGGTGAAGTGAGCGCAGTAGCCGATGAACTCCAGTCCCTTCTCCTTGGTGTCGCCGATGTAGAAGACGTTGTCGCCGCCGGCTTCGCGTGACGCGGCCGCGATCAGCGTATCGTCCTGCGCTTCCGCCCAGGTAATACCTGTGCGCCGGCCTTTTTCGTTCAGCTTCAGATCCGAGTCGTCAGCAACCCACTCGGTCTGATGCGCCATGAATATCCCCTCATCAAGGGGATTGAGTCCTTCCGGGATCGTGAGAACGCTCTCCGGGAGCTCGAAGCGGCTGACCTTGCGGAACGGCGTTGTTTCAACACGCGTGACGCGGTCTTCGCTCATTCTTTGGTGTCTCCGGCTTTGGGCTTGCGTACGCCGAGGAAATCTTCGCGCCAGAACTGAATCTGATCAGCGCTGAGGCCGGCTTCTGCCATTTTTTCACCGGCGGCTTCAGCGGCTTCTGAGCGGGCTTTTTTGTTCGCCTCTTCCTGACGTTTCTTTTCGTGATCCTGATCGAGCCGCATGGCGCCAGCCGCGTCCTTGATCGCCTTGGCCAGAAACATGAACTGCGCCGGATCGATTTCCTTCTCCTCATCCATCTGTGTCGACATGAAGTCGAACACCAGTGACCGAAGCAGCTTGACCAGTGTGCCGCCGAACTCCGAGGACGTGAACTCATCGCCCATCTTGTCGGCGAGTACCTCGGCCATTTCCCGACTCTGCCTGTACTTCTCGGCTATGCGGTCAACTTTCTTCCGGTGACGATGCATAGCCGTCTGCGAGATTGTCACATTGAACTCGTCTTCGCACAGCTTCATCAACTCTTCGAGCGTAGGCGCGTCCTGGCCTATCCATGCGTTCAGCTTCTCGCGTTGAGGCGGTGTCAGCCGGGTCTGGATCGATGACTTCTGGGGCACGGTCAGTCACTCAGGGGCGGTTCGTCGACGCCCTCCACAACCGTACGGCCTTCGGCGACGTCGAGCCCGCGCTGCAGAAGCTTGGCGTAGGTGTCGTCGTCCTGGATGTCGAGCTCGATCAGCATCCTCGCGTCCAGCCAACGCAGATCCTTGCGTATCTGGTCAAGGCTCACGTTCGCGTGCGCCCGGTTCACGTGCCCCAGGCCACGCTGTATGAGGCGCGCAGGCACCACATGGCCGTTGTCGCCTGCGAGCAGGCGGAGGATCGTCCAGCGGCGGTTCTCAACCATGATGTCCGTCATTGTTTTTTGCCTCTGTTCGTCAGAAATTCTGATTTGTTTAGGAGCTGCAGGTTGGCATCGATGCTCTTCACGGATGCCGCCACGGCAGAAACGGTATCGCCGATGCCGTCAACCTTCTGACGGAGCTCGGTGACCCGCCTGTGAACCACCTCGACGTCATCATGTGAGGCTACTCGTGCCGGCAAATGATCCATCGTGGCTTCCAGTCGTATAATTCTCTCGTTGTGGTCCTTGAAACGGTCATCGTTCTTGGCTGCCTTGACCTGCTCGCGCACCTGAATTGCCCAGTAAACGGTCCAGACCAGGTTGGCGACGACGGCAATTGCAGATACCAACGATGCGGCGATCATGATTTTTTCAGGCGTCATTGCGTGACCCTCCGCATCGCAGCGCCATAATCGCCAAGGCGGTGGTCGGTGAAGACACGCGCCGGTACCGGACAACAGTTCCAGCCCTTCAGCCATCGCGTCGTCAAAACCGAACGGGACCGGCCAAGCAGTTCCCGCCATAGCGGGCAAGCGTCGATCACATGCGACCCTCGCGTCAGATAGACCGGCCGCACACCATGCCGGAACCCCATCGCCAGCAACGGCACGATCGGCACGATGTCGGCACCATGGACATAGCGGCGGAACGCGGCCGTTGATAGCTTGATCGCTTCGCGGATCTCCGAGGTGCCGACGCGCGGCGCGCCGAAAGTAATACAGGCCGCAACAAGCCGCCACGAGATGGTCGCCAGAACGGCAAGGGCGCCGCCCAACGAATGCCCGGTGGCGACGATCTGCCTGCCGTCGACGGCTGCCGCAGTGGCCAGACTCAAAACGCGCTCGCGGATCGATAGCCACTGATCAAGAAAACCCCGATGTACCTGAATAGGCGCTCCCGAGTACGGCGACCAGTAGTCGCGTTTACGAAACTTCAGATCGGTGAGAATGTCGGCGTAGTTTCTCTGCGTACCGCGAAAAGCGATGACGACTTCCGCATCGTTGGTGAAGATCATGGCGTCGGCGCCCGTGGCGTCGTCGTTGATATGATCAAGCAGACGGTACCCGATCGTGTGCGCATCGAGCGCCGCCAGATCTTCGTTCTGATACGCGGCTGATGACAGGCGCTGATAAATCAGGTCGCGACGTACGGTTATCCGGCAGGCATTCCGCCCGCCGGCAACCGCATCGTCGATCTTTTCCGTAAGTCCCGAGAAGTCCATGTCGGCACGATCAGGGCGAGAGTGCCTTGACGATCGCGTCCGTGATCTTCGAGACAATGACTGGCGAGGCATCCTTCAGGTCGGATGAGATCGACTGTTCGACCGCGCCGCGCACCTTGATGGCGTCGACCGCCTGGACGCCGCTGGCCGCGTAGCTGACCTTCCAGCCTGCCGGATGCTGGATGTCGAGACTGACCGCCTGCTTGTCCTTGCCGTCGATGATCTCCGCTTCACAGAGATAAATGGTCCCTTCGGTTTCACAGACCTCGACGGTCGCGTGGGTAATCCCGGCATTGACCTGTGTATTGCCGGGGATGGCGCCGCAACCGCTGAGCGCGGTCATGGCGATGACGGCGAATACCGCCATTAACGAGGCTTTAAAGGGGCGCATTACGTTTCTCCTCAAAGTTTCAATGGGGCCAGTGGTAGGCCCGGTTGAGCCAACCTTCTTCAAAATCGGGGGCGTCCAGATCGCGGAAATAACCCGCTGCCTCGGCGCAGATCGCTGCCATCGTCGCGGCGGCATTCCAGGCGCTGGCTTGGTTTATGGTCTTCCGTGAGACGGGGCCGACGTAACCGTCTTCGACTACATCGAGGCGGCACGCACGCATGGCACGTTGCATGACGCGGCTGGCGCCGCCATAACCCATCGGTAGCGCGAGATCGAAAAACTTGGCGGCGACGTGTCGGTCCTGGACACCGGCGAAGCCATAGCGGTCCCAGTGATCCATGTAGACCAGACGTGCCTTTTCCGGTGTCAGCAGCCTTATGTCGTCGGCGTCAATGTCGCCGTCATTGTCGAGGTCGAAGTTCAGCAGGATCGCCGCGTGCACACCCCGGATGGCGCCTTTGCTGCGGGCATAACGCAGTGACACGCCGTATTTCGTAATCCCGCCCGGATCTGAAGGATGATCGACAAGCCCGCCTTCGTGCGCCATCGCGAAATCGATCGCCATGTCGCGCACGGAAGAGGCCCCGGCGAAGTGTGCTCCGCCGGGGCTTCCCGGGACGATGGTGGATGGGTAATCAACCATGGGCGCACTGTGCGCCTACACGGGTTTAGTCGTAATGGCCCAACGGTCGGGCCCTAGCCTGTTTCGTTGAAGAGATCCATCTGATCCGCGTTCTCACGATCCTGCTTGTCCCAGCTCTGGATCGTGCTGCGACCGCGGTGCAGCATGGCGGCACGGCGCTCCTGGCTCCATCTGTTCTCGCGCAACCAGGCATTCAACAGCCGCGCCGAGGAGGGAATCAGAACACGTTCATCCGCAAAGTCATTCACGATCTTGCGTGCCGCGTCAATCCCGACCATGCCGGCCAGGTCGGAGCCGTCCGCTTTCTGTGGAATGCGTATGCGCCTGCCGCCGTGGTGCATCGCCACCTCCAGCGCCTTCTCGACGCCAGCCGCGTCCGCAATGATTCGTAGGCCGTGAGGGAGACGTGTCGTCATCGATGACCGTCCGCCAATCCAAGGTGAACGGCGTTGACGATGTCCTCGGTGAAGAAGTTGAGCGCCATGAAACGGAGATCCGTCTCCGATCTCACGCCGACGATCCGGATCTTATCGTACCCGAGCGGCTCTACCTTGAAGAGCCGATGGCAGTTGGCGCAGGTGCACGGCGCCAACGGATCGAAGTCGGTCTCATCCTCGACGCCGAAGCTCTTACACCATGGGCAGGCCGGGATGACGTCCCAATCGTCGATCACGCAGGGCAGCATCGGCACGAGCAAAGCCGGGTCTTTGTCATGCCATATGCAGACGACGGATGTCATTCCGCGGCCTCTTGTCCGGCTGCCGCGAGATCCGTGCGCCGGCCAAGATCGACGCGTCGATAGCAGCGCTCATGATGGTGTCGGCAATAGGCCGAGCCCTGCTTCTGTACAGCCTGACAGTAGCGCCAGTTGCCCGACCGGACATCGCCGTAAATCCACCGGCAGCCGGTCGGTTCGGCTACACGTTCATCGCTCCATGTCATAGAATTTCATCCTTCCTGTGTGAATGGTGACGACGGTCTGCAGCTGCGTGTCGTAGATGACGCGAAATCGATCGCCATTGGCGCGATGCACACCGATCCGGTATCGGAATTGCCCCGGCTTCTCGAAAGCCGGTCGTGCCCGATCGATCCAGCGATTCAGCACTTCAATATCGTTGTGGCTGAGCGGCACGCCGCGTTGCCCGGCGCGCTTGTGTGCATGAAGGCTGCAGTTGCATCGCCAGATCGTGAATGCGGATGGACTGAGGCCGGTCACTTTTCCGCCCCCTGTTTGGCGCGTGCGTTCATAGCCTTCAGGCCTTCGATGATCGGCTCCGCTTCGTCGAACGTGATCCACTCCAGCTGGCCGAGATCGCTTATCCCTTCCGGGCGTTTCTCGGATTTCGTCATCCGGTTCACGTAGGCGAGCAGCGCATCGCGGTTGGCGTGGCGGATCGCGCCGGCTTTGCCGGCCTCGGCCCACAGCCCGAAAATCTTTCGGACGTAGCTCTTGCTGGACCTCCGGAACTCACGCCGCACAGCCGGCGCGGCCTTGTTGACGGCTTCGAGAATGCTGGCCATCTCGCGATCGGTGCAGTCGGCCATGCTTGCCTTGCCGGCGACGTTCATGACGATCGACTTGCGATCATCGTCGGTGAGCCCGCCCTGGGCGACGGCGGCACGGATCGCGCGGTTGCACTGGAGCCATGCCTGTGAGCGTTTACGTGCGGCCATCATGCCACTCCCTCGAAGTGGTCCACCTCGTTGCCCCACGCCTCCCAGCCGTCCCTGCGCTCGCGGGCGAACAGTTCGCAGCGCCGCACGCCGTCATCACCCATGAGGCTGTCGAGGATCTGATACTGTTCATCGGGCTTTCGTGAATGCTGACGCCGGATCGCCTCGATGATGGTCGGAACCTCGGCACGCATGTTGGCGTCGTATTCGGGACCGAGGTCGGTGACCGTCTCGATCAGGCCCGGTTGCGGGCGGCGCCGGTACCGTGGGCGTCCGCGACGGCCGATCAGGTAGACCTCAGCAGACGACTGCAGCACGAAACCCGTGCCGGCCGACGTCTTGCCGTTCGTGGTCTTCTTGTGCCAGGCGCCGGCGGTGACGTAGTCGAAGCCCCAGCCGCACATCGCCTCGATAGAGAATTTCAGCTTCGGCATCGTCGACCAGAGCCAGATCAGGCAATCTGGTGCCGCGAGATCGAGGACCGGCAGTTCACGCACCCAGGCATCGCTCATGGTCGGATACTGCGCACCCTTGGCGGACTCGAACGGCGTGAAGGTTTCGAAGCGCGTCGGCGGATCGCAGAGGATCACGTTGTAGGCGAGCGGCGTCAGGGGATCGAAAAACCATTTGCGGGTCATGATCAGGCCTCCAGGTCTGCCCGGTATCCGGGCTCTTCGCGACGGGCTTCATCTGCGGCGTCAGCGAGGGTTTTGAGATCGAGCTTCTCGTCTTGGGCGCGGGCACCGAGTGCGCGCAGGCGGTCGACGTGACCCGGCGTTGTCGCGATGTCCTTGAGGGCGACGCCGACGATCTTCATGGCGTGTCGCAGGGCCTCGCATTTGTCTGAAATGCCGTGCCACTTGGCGAACGGCGCGGCGCAGATCCGCAGCTCAACCGTGGCGGATTCGAGCGTTGCAAGCTTTCGCTTCAGCTCGGCGATCTCCGCCTCCAGTTCCTGCCGGGTCTGCTCGATGGCCATCGGTCAGGTTCCGTCCTTCCCGATTTTCGCCAAGCACATTTCTGTCAAGTCGCGGGCGATACGCAGGCCCTCTTTGGGATCGTTGAATTTCAGAAATTCGACATGCACACCGCCGCCGCGCTTCGGGTCGCCGCGCGTCACTTCGGTGCGGATCGCGGCGGCGCCTTCATAATCGACAACGGCGGTTGCCGGCTGCTCGATGAGATCAGGCGCACTCATCTCGCCTTCTCCCTGTTGATCGCCTGATCGGCGTACTCATCACCGACCAGGGACACCTTGTCCTTACCGGGCATCGCCTCGTGTCCGTGCGCTTCGGCCACAGAGCGGGCACCCTTGGCGTGCCGCGCCAACACATACAGATCAGGCCCAGCAATGGTGATGACGCAATATACCTTGTTGGGTTTCTTCCGGCTCATGACGCCGTCTCCGGCACATTTTGTGGCGCGGTCTTCGGCGCCTGGGCGCTGGCGATGTCGATGGTGATGGATTTCCAACTGTCGGCCGGGGTGGCGCGCTCGTAGAAACGCACGTACTCCTTCGAGCCCTGAACACGGATCGAGTCGTTCAGCGCATCGACGGCACGCTTCCAGTCGTCGTCCTGGATGTCGAGGCGGCGGAGCGAGAAAAGCGCAGCGCGGTTGATGCGGCCTTCCTTGTCGACCTGGAAGGCGTGCTGCACGAGCGCCTTGATATTGTCGTTCGCATCAGCGGACCAGCGGCCGATACAGGCGTCGAACAGTTCCTTGGCGACCTGCAGTTCGGGACCGAAGGTCAGGAAGTCCTGCACCTGTACGGTGACTTTCAGACAGCCGTCGTAGGTTGTCAGGGTGACGTTGCCCTTGGCACCGCCCTTCGTGGTGTTGTAGCGCTCGGCCAGGATGTCCATGAAGGTCGCGACATCATCGAAGGTGTGACCGCGGAATCGGTTGATCTGCAATGACAGGTCGCGGGCGTGCTCGATGATCTTGCGGACGGTCTGGTCTTCGAGTTTCTCCTGCGGCTTGACCAGATTCTCGGGAACCAGGTGTCCCTTGGCGTCCGACATATAACCGGCCGGTACGGTGTTGTTGATGCCATTCATAATGAATTCCTCTTCGGTCTCGGGTGGATGAACAGCGTCCGCCAGTAACGCAGCTGCTGGCGGATCGCATGGATGATGGGAATGCGCCGCTTCATGCGATGGCACTCGAGCGACGCCGGTTTCGGGATGTGCAGTTCGGACAGACCCGGTTGCGTATGCTTTCGCTATCGAACATCTCGCCGCAGCCTCCCAGGCACTTTCGGAGTTTCCTGTCTTTATCGGGTTCGCGATTCTCCTGAAGCACCGCCTCGAACGCGCGTGACGGCAACGGCTCCTTGGCGCGTTCCTTGAACGCCGCCTGTGGGAGATCGGAGCAATGCCGCCGCCATGCATAGGCGAGGACGAAGATCGCGTCCTCCCACGATGGATCGGACTTATCGAATGGGATACCGGTGGAGCGGATCGCCTGCGCCGGCGTCATCCCGGCCTCCGCCATCCGGACTGCTTCATCCACGGCGCGGGCGTGTGCCTTCGCGACGATCTCCGAGAGGCGCTTGATTTTTGGGTCCGTCATGCTGCGTCTCCGCCGTCAGGATCGGTGTTGATGATGTGAACGCCCTGGCCGCGCAGCCAATTCTCGATATCCCGGCGGCCGCGCTCTTCATGAAGATCGACAACACCGGTGTTTTGCTTGGCCAGAACCCTGATGCAGGGTTGCCTGACGACGGAGTTTTCCAGGGCACGCGCATCCTCGGCGGCACTCTCGAGTATCCGGCACAGGCTTGCGATGCCGCCCGGTGTCACGTTCAGCGAACTGCCGGCATACGTCTTGAGTTTTTCGGCAAGGCTCTGCAGGTCATCGCTCAGCATCATTTCCCTCCACGTTGCGGACAGGTCGGACAGGTGCGCAGGAACTGGATCTGTCGCTGGTTGGTAAACCGCGTCGCCGGTTTCTGGTTTGAAATACAATCGGCGAGCGGGATGTCGCCGGCGATCGGGCACTCGACATGGGCGTCGAGAATGCGGGCGTTCACCGCCCGTTCAACGGCCGTTAAATCCCCGCTGTACGTCGCCTTCAACACGAGGCTTACGGTCGCCGAGGAGTAACCGATTCGTTCCGCCGTGCGGCGTTGACTGGTTTGATCGCATGCCGTTGCGAGCGCCTCGACCCAGTCCGGCAAATCGTCACCCCAGGCATTCCGGGCTTTGTTCAGATGCTCAGTCATGGATCACCTCCGCCGGGAGGTTAGGATCGACCAGCTTCCGAGACTTCGCGGACCAGTGCGGGGCGGCGGGCCCCGTATTCCGGATCAGACGGTAGCGCTTGAAACCGTTCGATGTGATGGCCGTACCGGGCTCCCGGCTCGGCAGTTCGATCACGTAGTGGGCGTCAATCAGGCGGCGCAGGTAGGCGTAGGCGTTGCTTCGCGGGTCGCTTCCGTGCGCCTCTTCGGGGATCAATGAGATCAAATCCTGGACGGTGGTCG
The DNA here is from genome assembly GCA_040218645.1 of Rhodospirillales bacterium. Lineage (GTDB taxonomy): Bacteria > Pseudomonadota > Alphaproteobacteria > Rhodospirillales > Casp-alpha2 > UBA4479. The sequence goes on along the minus strand of JAVJQZ010000014.1, from coordinate 123,128 downwards.
CTTCCTCCAGGCGAAGCGCTTTCCACAGGGCCTCCCGGAACGGTGCCTTCTTCTTCACCGGGCCGGAATGCGGCTTGCGGGGGCCGGAGACTATCCGTTCGCCGGCAGCGCGGGTCTCCTCGCCGGAACTGGTCAGCCGGTAACAGCCGGGCTCCAGACGCTCGACGAGGCCACGCCGGCGCAACACATCGATCGACCGGACAACACGCTTCGTAGTCGGCTCGCCGAGCGCCTCGGCCAGATCGGCGACAGAGACCGGATCGCCCGGTGGCGGCAACTGGTCCAGAAGCTGTTCCGTGAAAGACTTCATGCCGATCGGCTCCGTTTCGATGCCGCGATGACTTCCTGACAGAGGCTGACACCCTTCAGCATGTCGGCGCTGACCTTGCCGCCCTTGTTTCGGAAACCGATGCGTTCGATGTTCTTGATCCCGGTGATGATCAACCGGGCATGGCCCTCGGACTGGGTATGAAGAAGCGGGATTACATCGTCGGCGACATCGACTTCGCAAAGTTCGCCGACACAGGCGACAACGTCATCAAGCGATGCCGGCATGAAATCAACCCGTGACGATATGCGTGTGCGGATCTGGCTGTGCCGCTTCAGCTTGCCCCAGGTGAACTCGCGACCGACAAGGATGACCGGGATTTCCAGCAGATCGGAAATGTCGCGGATATTCTCAAGGATCGATATGTTCTCAATGGCCCGCTCCACCTCGTCAATGACGATCGGGCGCGGGTCACGCGCCATGATGCTGATAACCTGATTGAACAGTTTCTCGACCCGGTGTGCCGGCACCTGCTCACCGAGCTCGGTGACCAGATCGCGAAGCAGCCAGCCCGGCGTCATCGATTTCTGGATACGCAAAAAGATGGCGTTCGATTGCATCGCCCACCATTTTGACGTCCTGGTCTTGCCGTAGCCGGCCTCTCCCTGGGCGAGCGCCATGCAGGCCTCCGGCGCCGCGCGGTCATCGAGTGCAGCGACGGCGGTCAGGAAGCGGGTAACGTTTGACGTCTGAACGAATTTGGTCTTCATTTAAGCTCCTATCTGTTGGAAACCGTCGCGACCTTGGCTGGGGGCGGCGGTTTCTTTTTTCTTCAATCGGCGCCCAGGACCATTCGGATCGTTGGGCTCTTCTCCACGAGTTCGGCCGCGTAGGCGCGGTCATCGTCATCGGCTTTCGGGCTCGTCAACGCCCAGCGCACGAAGCTGATGTCGTCATCAAAGTGCGGCCGCTCGTCTTCAGCATGCAGCTGCACCACGTTCGATTGGTCTTCGTCGGCAGGGCTATTCAGTTCGGCAAACATCGCGTCTGCAGCTTCCTGTTCGGCGGTGTCGATTTCGGGTAGCGGCTGAGGTTCATCGGCGGCAACTGCGTCAGCAGCTGCTTCAAGCTCCGGCGAGGTGTAGACCTCCGACTGTTTCGGGAAATGCGTCAATGTGCCGGCGTCAAGTGCGGCCACGCGGATCGCCGCGTCGATGGCGTCACGGGGCTTGATCGCGCGGATTTCGCGGTTGAGCGGATCGACCTCGGCGGCGATGCGCTGGTTCTGGATTTCGCGGGCGGCGCGGATGGCATCGCCCGGATTGACACCGACGCGCTCTGGGCACTCGGCCACACAGATGAACTCGCGTCCATCCGGTGAATAAACGTAGATCCGGCCCATGTCCTCGGGATCGACGCGAACGAATACGTGACTGCCCGGTACCAGGTCGCCGTGAATGAAATGTGCCTTGTCGTAACGGATGCCGTGCTTGGTGACAGTGCGGATACCGTCCTTGCCGGCCAGCGGTGCCAGCAGGATATCCAGTGCGCGTTCGTTCTCGATCCGGCGTATCGGCCCGGTCCAGGCGGCGATGACCTCGAACGGCGACTTGCCACCCAGACCGCCGTGCGGCGCGTGGCTGTATTTGAGTTCCACCCACTTGTTGACCTTGTCCTGCAGCTCCTCGTGGGTGAGATCGACGCAGAAGACGTCCTTGTCGTTCTCGCCGAGGCGCTGGGCGAAGCTGCGACGGGCCTCGATCTTCTTGCGGTCGGTGACGTTGTGACCGACGAAGCCCGGCAGCAGCGGCATGAGGCCACGCTGCAGGGTGCCGATATGGCGCTCGACCGTGCCTTTCTGCTCCGGCGAGAAAGGAGCGGTGATGTCCTGGTGAATCCCGAGATGCGCCAGCGCGTTGGTGAACCGGTGACTGACGAAATCAGAGCCGTTGTCGGTACGCAGGATCTCCGGGACGCCCCACGCCTGCATGGCGACGCGCATCAGGCCGAGCACGGCGTCCGTTTTCGGTGTCTTGGTGACGGTCACCATCATTCGGCGCGTGAAGATGTCGACGACGGCGTAGATCGAATAGCGGCCATCGGTCAGCAACACGTCGGCCGGCGAGGCGTCGATCTCCCAAAGCTGGTTTGGCCGCTTGACCCAGTGGTTCATGTTCGAGCCGGAGAATTTCATCTTCGACTTGAACGCGTCCGGGTCGGTCATCCGCGTCAGCGCTTCCTGATGTTCATCGCACCACTTTGATATCCAGCGCTGAAACGTGCGGACGGGCGGTACCGGCCGGGCGCGGCCGTTGACGTCGAGGCTGTTGCCAAATTCGCCGCGTACCTGTTCACGATGCTGATCGGCCGTCCATTGCGGATGACGGACGATTCGTGCGGCGACGAAGGATGCAACACGTCCGTCCTCGGCGAGATCGAGTACGCCGGTGCCCTTGCGGTTGCCGTGATCGCCGGCAAGGCCATTGAAGTCGCCGTGATTGCGCTTGGCCTCCCAGTTCCGGAGCGTGTTGACGCAGAACGCTTTCTCACGGCCGTCACGCGTCCGCATGGCGCGTTTAACCCAGTCCGGTATACCGTCAATCTTGCCGTTTCGATACATCGTGACGAACTCGAAACGGGCGTTCTCGATCGGCGATGTCGAGCGGGACTTGAAAATATTCCAGAAATTCAGGATCACGAGAATCGCATCACGCCTCAACTCACCGGCCTGACTGGACGGCGGCTCCGGAATGGCGTGGGCGTCGGCGAAGATTTCCTCGACCGGCGGCGTGTCGGAACATTGGAACTGGCGGATAACGTATGTATCTCGGGCGGCCTTTGGCAGGATTGTGTAGTGATATTCCTGCCCGCCGCCGAGCCCGGAACGTCGGCGGACAATCTCGGGATTGATGTTGCGCTTCGATATCCACTTGTTCACACCGCGCGTTGATGTCGGCATGCCCGGCAACCGAAGGTCCGCGATTTCGAATGCGGAGAGCCATTTTTTCATCATGCGACCTCCCAAATGCCGGCCATTCGTTCTAGATTCGGCGCTTCAAAATGATTGGCGATGGAGGATCGAATGGACGAGACAGAGATGGCCGAGCGTCTGCGTGCACTGCGGAACGCATTCCTGATGCACATCCATGCGGTGGATATCACTTTGAGAGGGCACGCGGACGTGGTGGCTGCGGTCATTGGCTCGAACCTCGATCAGATGTCGGAGTCGACAAGAGCGTCTCACTACGGGATGGAGCTTCAGGATCTTCGGACGGAGTGCCTGAAAGTGGCGGCAGCGCGCGCACGGCTCGGCTTAGACGAATAGCGTCTTCTTTCCGTTTGGCCTGAATGTCTGCAAGTGTCGCCTGGAGGCGATCGGCATCGATTTCCATCTTCATTGCGAGTACCCCGATCTGATATCCCGGAGAGCGGACTTGATCTCGTTGTCCAGTTCGGAATCGAGCCGCTTGATGCGCTCGCTGCGCTCGGTTTTCAGGCCGAGCTCGATGAACTTCATGTACTTGTTGTCGACAACAAGATGGCCGAACATTTCGGCACCGATCTGCAGCGGGCGGACGTCATCAGTCACGTGAACCAGCGCAAGCAGCCGGTGGAAGGTAATGGTGTGGGCTTCGCGTGCCTCGGACGAATAGGCGTCGAGCATGTTCTTGGTGACATCCTCGCCGAGCCAGGCAGACATACGCACGGCGATCTCTTCCCGGCCCAGTTCGCATTCCTTGAGTGTTTCTGAAACGGCACCCGCCACCCTGGCGCGGAGCGTTGCCTTTCGAATCCGGCTTTCATCAAAGCGGTTGACGACGACAGGCGGCTCCCAGTTCAGCAGGTCGCCGGTATTCCTGTCGTGACGGTCGCGGCCCTGCTTCATGCCAGCTGCTCCCGGTCAAACGTATCTATGATCCCGAGATCGTGCAGCCAGGTCAGAAACGCTTCCTTATTCACTTTTGAAGCGCCATTGAACTTCGTCTGAAGTGAGGCCAGGTAGGCATCTTCTGGTGAGTTTTCCGTCGCTGTCCTGCCGTCCAGTTCCTGGGCGGCGACGCTGACGCTTGGCGCCGGGCTGTCGGTGCGGAGGCAGGCATCGACGATCCGCGCCTGTTGGGCCTCGCTGTAGCGGGTCAGCTTGATCAGTTCGCCCTGATTGCGGGCCAGCGACGAACCATGAAGCCGGGCGCGGATATCGGCCGGGATTTTCTGGTAGATTAGTGTCGCGCGCCGGATCGTTCGCTCAGCCAGGTCGATCTTCTCGGCGGTCGCTTGGGAAAAGGACACGATGTCCACTTCCCGTTTTTGGCCGCTAAATTGGTTTCCCGGTGTCTTGCCGTGGGCCGTTTCGGGATACATCTCCAGCCAGACTTTTTGCCGTTCGCCAAGGAATACGGCGCGATCCAGTGCATTCAGCTCGTTTCGGATTAGATTTTCGTCGATCTCATGCAGCCGCATTTCCAGATCCGGGTTGTCGGTCTCCGGCTTTTTCACCTCGGCGCGGATGGTATCCATTCCAGCTTGCCGGCATCCTTCCAGACGGTGACCGCCCGCGATCAGACGGTAAGGCGGCTTGCCCTTGCGTTTCTGGATGACGACTTCGATCGGTTCCTTCTGCCCGATCTTGCCAATGCTCTCGGCCAGCGCTCGGGCCCAGTCCGGGTCGATCTGGCGGAGGCGACCGGTGTCGTCGATCTGGTCGACGGGGATCTCTATGGTCTCGACGTATTTCAAGCTGGAACCCTCTGCTGAAAAGAAAAACGGCGGCTGTCACCAAGCTCCGCAGGGAGGTCCGGATTGGTGACAGCGCGCCGTAGTCGCCCTAAACTCGGTGCAGCAACACAACCGAGGAGGGAAACGGGAATGGATACGAGAGCCGTGACGTACACGGAGGCGGCCGACTTGCTTACGTCCTGGGCGGATCGGCGCTTGCCTCTTGGAGTACCATCCGATGCCATCGATTTTTCGATAGAAGATGCATGCGACGGGCTCTGCTGTTGGTTGGCAGACGACCCGGAACGGGATTTGGATGATGTCCCACACGAACTTCTCCAGCACCTTGCTACCAGGGTTATGTTCGCGGTCGGTGTCTGCGTTCTGGAAAAAGACAACGTCATCGGGCGGGTCCCCGTTCACGCAACCGATGCTGAAGTGCTAGCCGCCTTACTCGGCGTTCAAATTGCTGGAACGAAGATCCCTCCTGAATGGCGGCGGCAATGAGAGTTCGCATTTCATCTGCCGCTGTGTGTGACCGGCCTTTAGCGACCTCGAACGCAGCCGCGTGGTGGCCGCGCCAAATATCGCCTTTGCAGGTTGGAGCCTTCGACGTGATCATCGAGATGCTCGCTGACGTTTGATGCCGAGAAAGCTGCGCTTGATCGCGTTCGTGCAGTCAGGCGTCAGTTCGCTCGCTTGAAAAGAATCGGCCATAAGTTTGAAAAACGCCGGTGAGATGGCACCTACTTTGAGCGCTATCACGAAGGCTTGAATACCGAGGACCTGGTCCGTCGTCATTGTCTGGCGGATGAGCGTATCAAGTTGTGCAATCGCATTGTCGCGGAGTGCCATTTCTTCTGCGCGCTCAAGATCGTCCTTTATCTTCAGGCGGAGCCATTCTTCAAACTGACGATCTGCCAGTATCGCAGCCTTGAGCTGGTCGATTCTTGAGAATAGATCGGCGAGTTCCTGCGGTGAGCTTTCACCTAATATCTTCATCGCTAACGCCCGAGCGGTCTCCATCTGGTCTCTGCAGCGCTGCACGTCTTGCTCGTTTCGGTTGGTTTTTTGACTGTTCACGCCACCGCTCCTTTTTGACGGTGACCCACAGGCTTCGATTTCGTAGTATTCAGCTGGTTGCGGCCGATGATGCGATTGCCATCCCGGTCGTAACGGTTCGGCCAGATTTCGTGCGGCGGCAGACCCAGATGGTCGATAACCGCGCGCTCTCCGGCCGGGCAGTGACGGAACAGGATCGCCTGGCGCACTGCACTCTCCGAAAGGCCCGAACTCAGTGACAGTTCGGTCAGCGTGATACCGGTCTTCCGGATCGCCGCCTTGATGTCTTCGGGATGCATACCCGCCATCGGTCTCCGTTCCTTTCCGCCGGCCCTGCCAGGCCGGCTTTTATGGGGTGTTAAAATAAACGAACGTGATGAACATAAGCCACTTTAATGGATGAATACAACGATAAAAGTAGTTCCAACTTAAGGAAGCGCCATTTTTATGGCTTTTCTATGAAATATTATGAAAAAACAGATGGTTAAAGATAAGTCGGAACAGGAAGTTCAAGCTGGAACAGCTGTTCCAGGTTTCAATCCTGAATTTGGAACTCGATTAAAGTCGGTGGTTGATAGAATCGGCAGCCAAAAAAGGGCGGGTGAGATCGCTGGTGTAAAGGCCGAGATGATTGGCAAGTACATCACCGGCCGCGCTAAGCCTTCTTTTTACGCGATCAGGGATTTGGCTGCTGCCGCGAACGAGAGTGTTGATTGGTTGGCTGAAGGCGCAAAGCTAAACGTTCAGGCCACACTCGATCATGCGGAGAAAATTGGCGATCTCCGTCCATTGACCGATGAATTCGTTGCGATCCCCAGGTATGACGCCAACTTGGCTGCAGGCGCCGGCGCGTTCAACGAGCGGGCCCAGATCCTCGATCACATCCCGTTCACCAAGGAATTCCTTGCGAAGAAGCTGGGCCGGAGCAACGTCGACGGCCTTGTGATGCTGGAGGCGCGGGGTGATTCGATGGAGCCCACAATTGGCGACGGCGATCTTGTTCTGGTTGACCAGGCGGACAAGAACCTGGCCGACGGCATCCTCGCCTTCGTTCACGACGACACGGCTTACGTGAAGCGCGTTCGGCATGTGCCGGGCGGGATCGAGGTGATTAGCGACAACCGGGCCGACTATCCGCCTTATCTGCTGTCGGGGAATCGTTTGGAGGAGTTCCGGATCATCGGTCGCGTGAGGTGGATAGGTCGGGTCGTCGGTCGCTGATACAAAACCATGTGACGCGCCGGTCTTTAAATGACGTTTGACGCAGCGCCGATTTTTGGCGACGTTCCTCCGCTAAGATCGTCAACCGCCCGATGACAGTGGGTTTCCGGTATCTTCCGCCTATTTCCTCTATTTTCCGCCTCACACCAGTCCTAAGTGTCGGGTTACACTGGCCCCACATTCAGCCCCACATTTAGGTTGTGCTTAAGGCCTAAGAAACGGATGAAAACATCCATAAAGAGGGAGCATGCGGTAGCACCGACTGAGCGCGTGACCGAGGGCTAATTAAGACAAGCGCAAGCTAATTACACATAGTGAAGCGGAGTGTAATTAGCAGCTTGGCGTTAGCCCGAAGAAGCGAGGGAGGGAGAGCGCTACAAGTATGCTCCTGTCACTAATGAAAACTTTGGTCAAGTGCGATTGGGAAGAGCTCGGTGCTTTTCCAGTTAGTTTTTAAGCGATATCAGAACCAAACAAAAAGTTGGCTCCACTACTTGAAGGCCTCAGTTTCATGGAGGCGGATATCGTGAACCTCGTCAAGGGCGGTGAGTAACGTTCGCGTTGATCCTTCATATTTCGAAACTAAGTAATTAAATTTTTTGCTTTTACTGTTCCATGGAACAACTATTTCATAGAGGCGTTTAGGCTTTATTCGACTGTGCGAAGCTGACGTCCCTGCTGTAAGGGCTTGTATTTGCTCTTGAACAATCCCTGTCAATAACAAGAAAGCTACTGCATAGGGATTGACCTTCTCTTGCGCACGAAAGATTTCAAACTCCGAGGAGCAAAGCATTGGCCTTCCTAAATCGGGCACTACACAGACGCGAGGAATTCGAGGGTTGATTCGTGAAATGATGATTTCGCCAGGATAAACCTCGATGCCGGGTGTTATGGGCTGGTAAGATTTAATCCCCGCAATGTCCAGGATACCCTCGCCAATGACATGGAGAACGCTGATGTAATATACATCACTAGTATAGGGTTTTGTTTTTCGTTTCTCCGGTGGCTGAAGTAAGTCTTTCAAAGGTACAAGAAAGTCACTCTTGATCTCTAATGAGTTGAGTGTTTCGTTTGAATCAAACTTAAAAAAACGTGGCGTCCATGCTTCAACACTTGTGGCGTCGATTTCTCTCCAGACCGCAAACATTCCTTGCTGGTTGCTTGACTGTGTGCCTTTCTCTCGGTGTCGAAATGCCTCCAATATCAGCGGTAGCTCGTTCACGCCGTCATGACGCTTTATAGGAACGCCTTTGCGCTTTGAGACTTGGAAGCCAAGATCACAGGCCTCAGCAAAAAAAACCTCATCTATGTGTTTAACTTTTTCCGTAGTGTATTTTTGAAACACTAGTACCGCTGTTTTAGTTCGGGTCCCAGCTTGCGCGAAAGTGACTGGAGGCATTTCGATAACCGCCAACAGATCAGCCTTCCGCATCATTTGTTGGCGTAAGTACGAAGCTGTTCCTTTAGCTGACACAATCCCATCTGGTACGACCGCCAAGCAAAACCCACCAGGCTTAAGTAGAGTAAGGTATCGGTCGATAAAAAGGAGTTCGGAATCAATCGTTTTTCGCGCAACGGACGATTCTGCAAAGATAGGCGTGGTGTTCCTCGCTCTGGTGCGGATCTCGGCGTCACTGAATCGAGCGCCGAAAGGTGGATTTGTGAGGATCAAGTCTACTTTGTCTGCGTAATTATCTAATGGTGAACCTTCAAAGACGGTATTCCCCAAAAATACCTCATCATTTTCACTGCCTGAGAAGATAAAGTTTGCGCTAGATAACCTTACCATGCGTTCGACTTTATCTTGCCCAATGGTGCGTAAATTGGGCAGCTTCATTTTCTCTGCCATTGAGTTGTAATGTTTCCTCCAAGACATCAAAAACGAGCCAACCCCGCAAGATGGATCAAGCATGACGAATCTTTTCGAATTGGGTTTGTAGTCTCCTGAAAATACGAGTTCTCCAGCAAGCGCGGTCATGAAGTCGACAACCTCTGGCGGAGTCATGTACTGGGCATCTTCGACATGACTCCGGAAATTGTCTCTTACATGATGCCCAAAGGCCTCGTTGAGAATGTCAAGCGAGTGTGTGTCTAAACTTTGCGCGCGAAAAGCATGGCCTGATGCGTTGAATAATTCATATGCCACAGCTTCGTCACCTTGCTCAAAAGCTGTAGCTGGCTGGGCACCGAAAATCGAACCAATTTGATCACGATAAAAAGGTGGTTTGGTCGCAATTGACCTGAAAACGCTATTAAAATCTTTTACTCTAAAAGTGCTCCGATCGCAGAGTTTTTGGTAGATTGTTTTATCTACAAGACCATTAAGGTTAGCAAAGTGTACGGCCAGGAATTTGACGGTCTCGTCCAGCTTGGCATTTGAGTCTGCGACTCGTCCCTCTCGGTGGAATGCTTCCCGAACTTCACCGAGCGCCTCATATATCGCTTGATAGGGTTTGTCAGTGCCTTGAAACAGATCAAGCATCATTGTTCTCCAGAACATAAATAATGATTACAATCAAAAATGTCGCCTATAGCTTGTAGCCGATCCCGTTAGGCTTTGGCAACTTTAAATAATGTCCGCTGATTTGAAAAAGTTGGGAGCTCTTGTCCGTCAGGAACGTGAGTCACGACAGCTCTCTCAAGAGAGCCTCGCGGACCTATCCGGGCTGTCCCGCTCTTATATAGGTGAAATCGAGAGGGGCGCGGTGAGTGTCTCTTTCGCCAGTCTGGCGGCTGTCGCTAAGGGACTTTCGCTCTCGTTAGAAGAGTTGGTGGCGCGTTATGAACAACAATGATCGTGTTCTAGATACAGCAAGAACGCTTGCCCTACTTGAGGAGCATTACGACGCTTTTTATTCGGTTGTGGGGGTTGCACGGGAAACGGGACATCCAGTCCCAATGGATACCAGGGGATGGTCGCAGATCATTGTTAGCGTCTTGACCGGTATCAAAGGCATTGATCGGAAAAAAGGCGCCGATCTTGACGATGGCTCAGATGTAAAAGGCGCAAATACTTGGGAGGCTATCGATACACCACGATTTAATGGGGTAATCAAGGCTGGGACCAAGGCTGACCATTCTGACAGTCTTGAATACCTGGACACGATGCCGTATTTGTTTTTCGTGCTTTGGGATGAAACACCAGAAGGAGAGGCCCGCTGCCGAATTTGGTGCGTCCGGCCTAGAGTTGACCCCCAGTTTAGAGCAATGTGTGGTAAGTGGTATGACGCACGTGCCGCGAAGGAAATAATCAGTACAAATTTTCAACTCCACCCACCTCGTGGGAAGAACTCAGATGAGATTCGAAATAAATGTGGGAATCTTATTTACCCGCTACTATTTGCCGCTGTGCGAGGGAAACACGGGTACAAGATCGCACGCGTCGAACCAGATGTTCTTCAAAGTGGTCTTTGCAAAGTATAAGCCAACCGCTTTTAGTCGCCGAAATTTACAGCTTAAATGTATGGCACTTTGTTTGTTGAAGAAACCATCAGAAATCTCGAATAATTAAAAAAAAGTCCTAAGATATTTTATCTCAATTTCAGCGTTTATAGTTAGTCTATCATAACTAAAGTGGGTAAATTCAGGTTGCATAAGATAACTTCGATAATGGCCGCCTTAACTGTGGTCCACCTAATAATTGGTTGTGCTTCAGAATACAGCTACCGTGGAAAAATCTACAATAGAGCTGGAGAACTACATCGTGCTCATGAAGACGTCATAACAAACCTTCTAGATAAAATAGAGCCTTTAGAAAAATCTTTAACAGACGAGTGCCTTGTCTATACATTGAGTTTTGATGCAGCCTTAATAAACGGAGTTTTTGCCCAAATTACAGAAGAACAACGTGCAAAAGAACTAGCCCGCTTCATAAAGAGAGATGTCGAGGTGATGGCAAGGGCAATCAAGAAGCGAAAAATTTGCAAAAACGTAAAAGTTATTGAATCAGATGGCAGACAAAAGGCTGCTAAGGAAAATATCCCTGCTGTCTACTTCTATCAACCAGATCAAATTTCAAGCGGTTGGTACTACGTTAGCCAAAAAACTGCACCGACTTCTGTAGAAGTTGACCATGGGAGCCATGATGATTTCGAGCGATTTTACTTTCTTATTCAAACGGTGGAGGCATTGGTGAAATCAGATAATTATTAAGCACAGGCTTGGTTGAAGTAGGAATCTTGTATTACATTTAATCTTTACTTCGAGGCTAGTGCTCTGAGACCATTCTTTGGATCATCGGAGTGAGGTGCCCCTAGATTTGTAGACGCTTTCTTTCCTAAATTGAGGCAAGGAGGCCGATATGAGCAAAGCCAATTTCAGCGACGATTTCAAACGTGATGCGGTGCGTCAGATTACGGAGCGGGGCTTTTTCGTGTTCTTTTCGGGTATTGGCCCGGTTCTGGCCCTGTTTCATGGGCGTGCGCCGCTCAGCCGTTTTCGTGGGTTTAGCCGTGACTGTAGAGAATCCTTGTCTATAGTAGCGGCTGCATTGTCAGATCGTTGAGGCCGGCTTTGAAGCCACGACGGGCCAGGATTTAAAATAACACCGCAATGGGTTGCCGGGTCATCAGGACCGGTGCCGCATTCGCGCCCACGCTAACGCCAACATTCGGGAATAACGATGAGCCTTTACACACAATATCTCGCTGAAATCGAAGAACGCAAAACCCAGGATCTGAGCCCCAAACCCATTGAGGACGGCGCGCTCGTCAGCGAACTGGTCGCGCAGATCAAGGATGCCAACAATGAACATCGCGAGCAGTCCCTGAAGTTTTTCATCTACAACACGCTGCCCGGCACAACCAGCGCGGCGGTTGTAAAGGCGAAGTTCCTGAAGGAAATCGTTCTCGGCAACGCGGCCGTCAAGGAAATCACGCCGTCCTTTGCGCTCGAGCTTCTGTCGCACATGAAAGGCGGCCCGTCGGTCGAGGTGCTTCTCGATCTGGCCCTGGGCGACGATACCGCGATAGCCCGCGACGCCGCCGGGGTCCTGAAAACGCAGTTTTTCCTCTACGACGCCGACATGGCGCGGCTGGAAAAGGCGTACAAGACCGGCAATGAAACCGCCAAGGACATCCTTGAAAGCTATGCCGAGGCCGAATTCTTCACCAAACTGCCGGACATCGACGATGAAATCAAAGTCGTGACGTACGTTGCGGCAGAGGGCGATATCTCGACGGACCTCATGTCGCCCGGCAACCAAGCGCATTCCCGCGCCGACCGGGAACTGCACGGGAAGTGCTTCATCACCGAAACCGCCCAGGCCGAAATCCGCGAACTGCAAAAGCAGCACCCCGACAAGCAGGTGATGCTGATCGCCGAAAAGGGCACCATGGGTGTCGGCTCGTCGCGCATGTCGGGCATCAACAACGTCGCGCTGTGGATGGGCAAACCGGCCAGCCCGTATGTACCGTTCGTCAACATTGCGCCGATCGTTGCCGGGACCAACGGCATCTCGCCGATTTTCGCGACCACCGTCGGCGTGACCGGCGGCATCGGGATCGATCTCAAGAACTGGGTCAAGAAAACCGACTCCGACGGCAAGGTGATCCTGAACAACGACGGCAGCCCGATCCTCGAAGAAATCTACTCGGTGTCGACCGGGACCGTGCTCACCATCAACGCCAGGGACAGGAAGCTCCTTGATGAAGACGGCAAGGAAGAGCTTGTCGACGTGTCGTCGACCTTCTCGCCGGAAAAGGTTGAGTTCATGAAGGCCGGCGGCTCGTATGCCATCGTCTTCGGCAAGCGGCTGCAGAACTTTGCCGCCTCGACGCTGGGCGTCGACGTGAAATCCGCGTTTGCGCCCTCGAAAGAGGTTGCGGTGGAAGGGCAGGGCCTGACGGCGGTCGAGAAAATTTTCAACAACAACGCGCTGGGTGTCGAAGAAGGCACCGTGCTGCACGCCGGATCGGACGTCCGGGTGCGGGTGAATATCGTCGGATCGCAGGATACGACCGGCCCGATGACGGTGCAGGAACTCGAAGCCATGGCCGCCATGACGCTGTCGCCGGCCGTTGACGGCGCCTATCAGTCCGGCTGCCACACGGCGTCGGTGTGGGACAAGCGGGCCCAGGCGAACACGCCGAAGCTGATGAAGTTCATGAACGAATTCGGTCTTATCACCGGGCGCGACCCGAAGGGCATATACCCGGCGATGACCGACGTCATTCACAAGGTACTGAATGACATCACGATTGACGACTGGGCGATCATCATCGGCGGTGACTCCCACACGCGGATGTCCAAGGGCGTGGCTTTCGGCGCCGATTCCGGCACTGTCGCGCTGGCCCTGGCGACGGGTGAGGTGACGATGCCGATCCCTGAATCCGTGAAAGTGACCTTCAAGGGCAAGATGGCCGATCACATGGATTTCCGTGACGTCGTCCATGCGACGCAGGCGCAGATGCTGGCGCAGTTCGGCGACAACGTCTTCCAGGGCAGGATCATCGAAGTGCACATCGGCACGCTGCTGGCCGACCAGGCCTTCACGTTCACGGACTGGAGCGCCGAAATGAAGGCGAAAGCGTCCATCTGTATCTCCAACGATGCGACCCTCATCGAGTCCCTGGAGATTTCAAAAAGCCGCATTCAGATCATGATCGACAAGGGCATGGATAACGACAAACAGATGCTCAAGGGCCTGATCGACAAAGCCGAAAAGCGCATCCAGCAGATCAAATCCGGCGAAAAACCGGCCCTCGCGCCGGACGCCAATGCCAAATACTTTGCCGAGGTCGTCGTCGATCTGGACGAAATCAACGAACCGATGATCGCCGACCCGGATGTCGAGAACATCGACGTCTCGAAACGCTACACCCACGATACGATCCGCCCGATTTCCTATTACAAGGGCGACAAGAAAGTCGATTTCGGTTTTGTCGGATCGTGCATGGTGCACAAGGGCGATATGAAGATCATCGCGCAGATGTTCCGCAATATTGAAAAGCAGAACGGCAAGGTTGAATTCAATGCGCCGCTGGTCGTCGCACCGCCGACCTACAACATCGTCGATGAACTGAAAGCCGAAGGCGACTGGGCGGTGTTGCAGAAAGCCGCCGGGTTTGAATTCGACGACAGTAATCCGAAGGAAGCGGCCCGCACCAAGTACGAAAACAAGCTCTATCTGGAACGCCCCGGCTGCAACCTGTGCATGGGCAACCAGGAAAAGGCGGAAAAGGGCGACACCGTGCTGGCGACCTCGACGCGCCTCTTCCAGGGCCGCGTGGTGGAAGACTCCGACGAGAAGAAGGGCGAGTCCCTGCTGGCGTCGACGCCGGTTGTCGTGCTGTCGACCATCCTTGGCCGGACACCCAGCATTGATGAGTACAAGTCCGCCGTGGCCGGGATCGACCTGACGACGTTCGTCCCCGAACACGTGTAAGATTAGGGGCGGGGAGCTTTTCCCCCACCCAACCAAACAACCAAAGCCCGTTAAGTCAGTGACTTGGCGGGCTTTTTGTTTAATACCTTCCCGTATATACCCTTCCTGAACAGACGCAGTTCATCATAGAGGCGGTCCGCCATGCAGACCTTCAAGCTCACGCCCAAGCCGGAAAGTGATTTTCGCCTGGAAATCAACGAGATCCGGAAGACCTGCAGGCTTGAGAAAACCGGCTACCGTCATAACAAAATCGTTTACGGTTTCTGTGATGCCCTGCCCGACATCGCGGCGCTTCAGGCACAGGGCCTGAACATTGAATTGATCCCCTTTGATGCGAGACAGCTTGAACTTGCCCAAAACCTGATCGAACGCGGCCGCGCCAAATCGAAGATCGAACATCTGCAACGCGATCTCGCGGAGAACGGGGCGAAAAACGAACCCGCAATCGCCGCCGCACAGCAGCGGCTGACGGACCTGAACGACACCATTCAGGCCGCCAAGGACGCGCTGGGCATCGCCGGGACACTCAGAACACTGAAGTTCTAGATCGCGGCGGCGTTTCCCGCCGGCAATAAAACCTGATATGGCAACACGACCCCTTTTTACCGGAGCCCACCATGGAACTCATCGCCCTTAACCTCCCCCGGGATTTCAACCGGCAAGATCTGGAAAACCTGTTCAAGGCGCATGGCGCGGTCAAGGCCTGCACCCTTGTTCTCGATGACAGGACCGGGGCGTCAAAGGGGTTCGGGTTTGTCGAGATGGAACGCGAAGAAGATGCCTTGCTGGCGATTGAGAAACTGCACGGCAGCAAGGTGAAAAAGAATAAAATCCGGGTCAAGCCGGTCAACTGATCCCGGCGCGCCGTACAGGCCGCATCAAACCGCTGGTGCAAAAATAAACCCGGGCGTATGATCCGCGCTGACAGGGAGCCTTCCGCGTTATCCCTTCCTTCTTTTCATGAGACATAGAATGGCCGCTGATATCAGCCTTGCCGCCGGGCAACCGCCGCTTCCGGGTGCGCGTCCGAAACTTGATCTGGTGGGCATGATCGGCATTGTTGCCGTAACGCTCCTGATCTTCTGTTCGTTCGGTATCGTCGTCGATCTGTTCATCATCATCACCGTGAAGAGTTTGGGTGCGCCGGATATGGTGATGTGGAGCGCGGGGGCGCTCGGCGCCGTGGTCATGTTCGGGCTGTCGGCCTGGGCCGGATACGAAACCTGGCTGAATCCCGGCGAGCCGGTTTTCTGAGCCTCCGTCCACATGGTTGCAGCGGGCGGATGACGGCCTGATCCGATACGAATCCGGGGGCGATCTGCCCATTGATTTCCGGCCCGCTTTCCCGCATCGTTTCCGCAACGCATAAAAAACATCTGCGGAGGAAACCCATGACCATACAGGTGGGCGATCGCGTGCCCAGCGTGAACGTCGGCATCATGACCGACGACGGCCCGGACGTTACCGGCACCGACGATCTTTTCAACGGCAAGACGGTGGCGCTGTTCGGCCTGCCGGGGGCATTCACCAAGACCTGCTCGGCGCAGCATCTGCCGGGCTATGTGAACAATGCCGAGGTCCTGAAGGCCAAAGGCGTCGACGACATCATCTGCCTTTCGGTCAACGACCCGTGGGTCATGGACGCCTGGGGCAAGAGCCAGAACACGGCCGGCCGGGTCACCATGATCGGGGACGGGGCGCTCAACTTCACCCGCGCGGCGGGGCTGGAAGTGGACCTCAGTGACAAATGCTACGGCCCGCGCTGCAAGCGGTTCTCGGCGCTGGTCGTTGATGGCGTGGTCAAGGCGCTGCATTTCGAGGACGGCGGCTTCGGCGAAACCAGTGCCGAAAAGCTGCTCGGCGACCTGAGCTGACACCGGAACGGAGGACGCCGTCATGGCCGACATGCTGATCATCACCTTCATCGCCGAAGACCGGCCGGGCGTGGTCGAAATCCTGTCTGACATCGTCGAGGCGCACGGCGGCAACTGGCTGGAAAGCCGGATGGCGCATCTGGCGGAAACCTTTGCCGGGGTCGCCCGCGTCCAGGTGCCGAAAGCGAAATCCTCGGGTCTCAAGGAGGCACTGGCGGAACTGGCCGAAGACGGCTTTCAGGTCATGGTCCGCGAAGCCGGCGGCGGCGAACCGCCGGGCGGCTCGATCATCGATTTCGAGATCGTTGGTCTGGATCATCCAGGGATCGTGCATGAACTGACGCGCACCATTGCCGCGCTCAGGGCCAGCGTCGAGGAGATGGAGACCTGGACCGAGGGCGCGCCCCACGGCGGCGGCATGCTGTTTCATGCCCGCGCCAGCGTGCGGTTGCCGGACGGTCTTTCCGAAGACGGTTTCCGTGATGCGCTGGAAGACAGCGCCACCGCGCTGGTTGTCGATATCGTCATCGGCGAGGCGTGATTTTCAACCCCTCATGCTGAGGAGGCCCGAAGGGCCGTCTCGAAGCATGCAGTAGCGGCCCCATCCTTCGAGACGCTCACGATGTTCGCTCCTCAGGATGAGGCTTTGGAGAATCCCCATTCGTCACCCCGGACTTGATCCGGGGTCCATGCGTTCCGGCACAATCCGGGTGTGTATGTATGGATCCTGAATCAAGTTCAGGATGACGGGTATCGCAGGGCGGAAACTAGATCACGCCCCTGGCCTTGAGCGCGGCGATCTGTTCCGCCGTCAGTCCCAGGTCCGAATAGACATCTTCGTTGGAACTGCCGAGTGCGGGCCCGGTGCGGACAACCTTCCCCGGTGTCCGTGACATGCCGGGCGTCACGCCCTGCATCCTGAGCGTGCCCAGTTCCGGATCGTCGACATCGACCAGCATTTCGTTGGCGTGGACCTGTTCCTCGCGGAACAGCTCATCGATGGTACGCACGCGGACAGCGCTGACGTCATGGTTTTCCATATGCGTACACGCCGCATCGGCGTCGCGTTCGGCGAACCATTGGGTGACGATGGCGTCCAGCTCGTCGGTGTTCGCGAGACGCTGCACGTTATCGGTAAAGCGCGGATCGGTGATCATGTCGGGGCGGTCGATGGCATGGCACAGCCGCTCGAAAATCGACTGTGCACTGGCGGCGAGGGTGATCCATTTGCCGTCTTTGGACCGGAACACGTTGCCCGGCGCGGCATAGGGATTGCGGTTGCCGTACCGGCCCCGGACCTCGCCCAGCTGATCGTATTCCACGGCAAGAAAGTCGAGCATCCGGAACATGCTTTCAAACAGCGAGACGCTGACCACCTGGCCGGGGGCGTCGGGGTTTTCGCGCAGTTCCATCAGCGCTGCTAAAAGGCCGAAGGCCCCGAACAGGCCGGTCACGGAATCGGCGACGGGATAGCCCGGATGCACCGGGGCGCCATCTGCGGGGCCGCACAGGTTGAGAAACCCGGACATGGCATCGGCAACGCGGGCAAAACCGGGCTTTTCCGCATACGGTCCCTTGCGGCCGAAGGCGCTGACGCGAAGGATCGTCAGCTTCGGATTGATTTCCCACAGCACGTCGGGGGCAAGGCCCCAGCGTTCCAGCGTACCGGGGCGGAAATTTTCGATCAGCACATCGCGCTCGGCGATCATTTTTTTAAACAGCTCAGCCCCCTCGGGGGTACGGAGATCGAGGGTGATGCCGCGCTTGCCGCGGTTGACGACCTTCGACCACAGCGCCACGCCGTCCTTGTGCGGCGGTAGGGCGCGGATCGCATCGCCGCGTTCCGGCAGCTCGATCTTGAGCACATCGGCGCCGAAATCTGCGAGCAGGCTACCCGCCAGCGGCCCGGCGATGATGGTCGCGATATCCAGCACGCGGAGATTCCTGAGCGGGCCCTGACGTCCGTTATCGGTGATCTGTGTCTCTTTATCAGCGCTCATCGCGGGTCCCTCAATTCGAAAAGAAAAGGCGTGATGGCGTTTCCACCATCACGCCCGCAGGTTGTTCAAGCCAGGAAGCTTTACTTGATGTACTTGTTTTTGATGCTTGTCAGGAGTTCAACCTCATCCTGAAGCTGCTTGCCGTAATCCTTCGCCGACACCCATACCGGCTTGAAGCCGAAGGTGGCGCCGAATTCGGCGAACGACGGATCCATGGCCGCTTCCTTGGCAATGGCTTCCAGCTTGGCGACGATGGCGTCTGGAGTGGATTTCGGGACCATCATGCCGCGCGTGATCTGGACCGGCGGCAGGTCGATGCCGTATTCCTGCAGCGTCTTGAGGCTCTGGACCGGTTCGTAATTGATCCCGCCCATCGGGGCCGTTGCGGCCAGCGGACGGATGATCCCGGCCTTGATTTCGTTGATCATCACCGGCGAGTGGAACTGGCCGATGTCGACATCGTCGCCGATCATCGCTTTCTTCAGATCGGCACCACCGGAAAACGGCACGATCTTGATGTCGAGACCGGTTGCGCCGATGAAGGCATGTGACAGCAGCGTGTGCGTGGAACCGGCGGTTCCCATCGACAGCTTGCCGGGGTTGGCTTTCGCTGCGTCAAGGAAGTCCTGGAACGTCTTGTAGGGGCGCTTGGCGTTGGTGATGAACCACGTCGGCGTGGTGTAAACGCCGCCGATGGCCTTGAAGCTGGAAACGTCATAGGGCAGGGGTTTCATGGCCAGGTTCGACGTCACGTCGAGCGAGCCGTTGAACAGCACCGTATAGCCGTCACCCTTGGCTCTGGATGCCTTGAGCGTACCGGTGACGCTTTTCGCACCGTCGATGTTGTCGATAACGATGGAGACACCGGCGGCCTTTTCGAAAGCTTTCTGGTAGCCCCTGAGAATGGTGTCGGTCCCGCCACCGGCTTTCCATGGCATGACCATGTGGATGGTGTTTTCGGGGTATTCCGCTTTTGCCGCGCCGCCGGTGATCATCGCGGCGGAAATGGCAATCGCGCTTAACAGTGTGGGTAGTCGCAGTTTCAGATTCAACATGGTTCCCTCCCTTGGGTTTGGTTGTCTCCTCAGTCGTAGGATGCCGTCGTCAGGATTTCTTCCCGGCGTTTTTTCTGTTCGCTAAGACCTTTCTGTATTTCGCGAAGCACAAGCAGCACGGTCAGCGCGACAAGAATGGTGCGCGGCCATGTGCCGATGAAAACGGTCCAGTCGTTGCCGGCAATGACCATGGCAACGCGGGCGTTGTATTCGATGATGGGGCCCAGAATGATCCCCAGCACCACGGTGACGAGCGGGAACCTGCGGGTTTCCATGATGTATCCGACGATGCCGAGCGCGATCGCGACGAGCACCGGGAACAGCGTGTTGGAAATCGCGTAAGCCCCGACGCTGGCGAGCACAAGGACGAACGGGAACAGGAAGGCCCGGTCCTGACGCAGAACCAGCACGAAGTATTTCATCGCGCCGAGGGCGAGCAGGAACATGAACACGGTCGCCACCAGAAGACTGGCGAGAATGGCATAGACCAGATCGCCCGATTGCTGCATCAGCAGCACGCCGGGTTCGACCCCGTGCAGTACCAGTGCCCCCAGCATCACGGCGGTCGAGCCGTCACCCGGCAGACCGAGGGTCAGCATCGGGATCATGGTGCCGCCGGTGGTGGCGTTGTTGCAGGCTTCCGGCGTCAGGATGCCGTCGGGCTCGCCCTTGCCGAATTTCTCCGGCGTCTTGGAACGGTTCTTGGCGGTCGCGTAGGCAAGCCATGTCGCGCTTTCCGCACCGACACCGGGAACGGCGCCGATGAACACGCCATAGGTGCCGCCGGTGACGATGGCCTGCCAGCGCTTTTTCAGTTCCTTAAAGCCGGGCAGCTTGAGCGATACCTTGTCGGCGATCAGTTCGCTTTTGCGGCCGATCATCTGCATGTCGCTCAGCACCACGGCAATGCCGAAGAAGCCGATCAGGGCGGCGGTGAAGGGAATGCCCTCCATCATCTGCGGCACGCCGAAGGTAAAGCGGTCGGTGGCGTCGATGGGATCAAGGCCGATGGTCGCGATCAGCAGGCCGAGCATGACACCGATCAGGCCCTTGAGCATGGAACCGCGCGCGAACGCCGAGACCATGACCAGGCCGAGAATGCCGATCAGCGCGATATCCGCGTTCTTGGCCTCGACGGCGACGGTCGCCAGCAGCGGGATCGAGGTGACGGCGATGCCCCATGAAATCAGCCCGCCCAGCGTGGAGCCGACGGTGGCGTAGCCGAGCGCTTCCGCGGCCTTGCCCTGTTCGGCCATGGGGAACCCGTCGAGCGCGGTACACGCCGCCGCAGGTGTCCCCGGTGTTCGCAACAGGATTGCCGAGAACGATCCGCCCAGCTTGGTGCCGACATAAACCCCCATCAGCAGAACAAGGGCCGGAATCGGGTCGAATGGATAGGTCAGCGGCAGCAGCACGGTGATCGCCATCGGCGAAGACAATCCGGGCAGGGCGCCGACGACAATGCCGAGCGCGGTCCCGGCAAGGATGAGCATAATGTTTGTGGGATCCGCAAGATGCCCGAAACCGCTCAGAAGTCCTTCAATCATTCTGTTGTCCTCAAGTCTAAAGTCTAGAGCGGTAATTGCAGGAAGGTGACGAACATCAGGTGAAACACCAGACACCCGCCGCCGGCGAGCATCACGGTCCTGAGATTCAGGGGGCGGCCGAAAACCAGCAGCATGATGAGCAGGAACACACCGGTAATCAGGAAGAACGGCAGTTCCTCGAACAGCACGGCATAGATGAAGATCGACACCGCGGCGGCGATCATGCGGGCGATGAGTTTCGTCGTCATTTCCGGGAACATGCGGCCGATGGAAAAGACGTTGGCCGAATGATCGAGCGTGTCGAGCGATCGATTGACGGTTTTGAGCTCGACGACCAGCTGAAGCAGCCACAACGCGGTCAGCCCGGCGAGGAGAAAGCCCCAGATGCTGGGCAGCGTCGTATGGTTCATTGTCTGATCGTCGACGAAGCCCGTCGCTTTGGTCGATAAGACTGAAATGCCCCCATAAAGCCCGATTGCGATCAGCACCACGGCCAGGGCGATGTCTTTCGTCCTGGCGGCTTTAACGGACATAAGTTCATTGATGGCGGTTTCCCGCTGATCCGTTTGCACCCTGTATGTTCCCTGTTCGTCATCACGATCTTGTGTCGTGTTTTTTTGTTGGTCGTGTCAAAACTATGTAGTTGACTTACTATATAGTTATGACTTTAGATATCTCTGTCAACTCGAAAAAAGCCTCTGCGAAAAATCGGATTATCGCTCATGAACAAAAGCGGGCCAGCCAGCACAAACGCACCGAAGTGGGAAGATGCGCGTGCCAAGCAAAAGCCCCGCTGGGATAAACTCGGTCAGTTTCTCAACCGCAGATTCAAGCACGCCGCCGATCTGGGGCACCCCAAATACAAGCTGTTGCAGGACGGCCTGGTCGATGCGATCCGCACCGGCGTCATCGGCGACAATGAACTTCTGCCGACTGAAAGCGACCTGACCGATATCACGCCGTTCAGTCTCGGCACCGTGCAGCGTGCCCTGAAAAATCTGGTGACCGCCGGCATGATCGTGCGCAAGGCCGGCGTCGGCACCATCGTCGCGCCGTGGCGCCGCGAGCTGGAAAATCCGCTCCACACCCGCTTCATCGACAACAACGGCAATGTGCTGCCGGTCTATACCGAAGTCCTGTCACGCCGCCGCGTCAGCGGCCCCGGCCCGTGGCAGGATTTCCTGCGCTCGGACCCGAACACGCTGGTCATCAAGCGCCGTCTGATCATCGAGCGGCCCAAGGAAGACGGCGGTGATTTCTGTTACTACAACCATTTCTATTTCGACGCGTCGAAATATCCGGTGTTTCAGACGTCGCCCAAGCGCGACCTCAACGGGGTCAACCTGAAACGCAAGATGGCTGAGGAATTCGGCCTCGTGATCACGCGCGTCAGCAACCATATGAGCATTTACCATGCGACCACGGAAATCGCCGCGGCGCTCAACATCGATGCCGGGACGCCGCTGATCCGTCAGAGGGTCTACGTTTATTCCATGGAAGGCCCGCTCTATTATCAGGATTACTGGATACCGCCGGATGTGCCGGAAATCGTCATCGATACGGCGCTGGAAAACCTCGCCGAGATATAAAAAGACCACGACCCCGGGAGAGAAAACGTGAAACCGACCAATCTGCTGATCATCATGTCCGATGAGCATACCCGTAACGTGACGGGATGTTATGGCCACGATATCGTCAAGACGCCGAACCTCGACAAACTTGCCGCCGGCGGCGCCAGATACGATTCCGCCTACACCACGTGTCCGGTCTGCGTGCCGGCCCGCGCGTCGTTCGCCACCGGCAAGTACGTGCATCAGACCGAGCACTGGGACAACGCCATCGCCTTCGACGGCACGATCCCGAGCTGGCACAGCCTGCTCCGTGAACGCGGCCACCACACGGCGTCCATCGGCAAACTGCATTTCCGTTCGGCCGAAGACGACAACGGCTTTTCCGACGAACAGATCGGCATGCATGTCATCGACGGCAAGGGCGACATGATGGGCTGGATCCGCGACGAGAAAATGCCGAAGCGCGGCGGCGCCTACAAGATGGCGCGGATGGCGGGGGCCGGGGAATCCGTCTACACGACCTATGACCGCGAAATCGCGGCGCGGGCCCAGGTCTGGCTGCGGGAAGAAGCGCAGAAGCACACCGACAAGCCGTGGGTGCTTTTCGTTTCCTTCGTCTGCCCGCACTTCCCGCTGACGGCGCCGCCGGAGATGTTCTATCACTACTACGATCAGGACCTGCCGCTGCCGAAGCTTTATAAGGAACGCCACAACAAACTGCATCCCTATCTGGAGGATTACCGCGGCGCCTTCGCCTACGACGAACACTTCCATTCCGATGAAGAGGTCAAGCGGGCCCAAGCCGGATATCTCGGGCTCTGCACATTCCTCGATTTCAATGTCGGCAACGTGCTGTCGGCGCTCGAAGATGCCGGTCTCGCCGACAACACGCGCGTCATGTACACGTCCGATCACGGCGACAACAACGGCGCGCGCGGGCTGTGGGGCAAGTCGACTATGTTCGAGGAAGCCGCTGCCGTGCCGCTGATTCTGAGCGGCCCGGACATCCTGGCGAACACGGTCGTCAAGACGCCGGTCAGCTTCGTCGATATGTACCCGTTCATCATCGACTGCGTCGGTGCGCGTGATAGCGAGACCGTCAGCGACGTGCATCCGGGGGTCAACATTGCTGATTATCTGAAAGGTGATGATGACGCCAAAGTCGCGTTTTCCGAATATCACGGCATGGGCTCCAGAACGGCGGCGTTCCTTGTCCGCAAGGGGCCGTGGAAACTGGTGCACTACGTTGCCTACGCGCCGCAGCTCTTCAATCTCGAGGACGATCCGGAAGAACTGAACGATCTTGCCGCTGATCCGGCGATGCAGCCGGTGATCGACGAGTTGCGGGCGGAGCTTGAGAAAATCGTCGACCCGGCGGCAACGGACGCCCATGCCAAGGCGCAGCAGCAAAAACTGCTGGCTGAAAACGGCGGCGCCGAAGCGGTCATCGCGCGCGGTGATCTGGGCTTCAGCATGCCGCCCGGCGTCGATCCGCACTTCGATTAATCCAGGAAAAAAACATGAATCTGAACGACGAAGAAAAGGCCATGCTGGCCGGTGAAATGGGTGAGCCCAAGCGCTGGGCCATTGATCACATGCTCAAGGTCGGGCGTATGTTCGATGCCGAGGATCTGGTGCCGGTCAGCCAGGTCCACATGATGGCCGATCCGGAATCCGTCGGCGAGGCGGGGACCGAGTTCATGGAACATATGGCGGCTCATCCTGCTGCTGACCGCCGTGTCGCGGTGCCGATGATTACCGATCCGCGCGGTGTCGATCTGAACTATTACCGGCCCCTCGGTCAGACCGAGGACATGGCGAACATTGAACGCCGCTTTGTCGCCGCGTGCGAGAAGCTGAGCATTCTGATGACCAATACCTGCATCAACTATCAGACCGTGATGCCGCCGGTGCTGGGGGATCATGTCGCCTTCGGTGATACGGGGGTCGTGATTTATTGCAACAGTGCATGCGGTGCGCGTTCCAACTTCGAAGGCGGACCGTCGGCACTGGCTGCCGGTCTGACCGGGCGGACGCCGCGCTACGGCCTGCACCTGGACCAGCACCGGGTCGCAACCAAACGCTATGTGGTGCGCGAACAGCCGAAAGGCCTGACCGACTGGGGCGTGCTGGGCGCCGTCGTCGGCCGCAGGGCCGGATCGTACTGGGAAGTCCCGGCGATCGAAGGGCTGGAATCCGTGCCGACGTCTGACGAGATGAAGCACCTCGGGGCGGCGATGGCGAGTTACGGCTCAACACCGCTGTTCCATCTGGTCGGTATCACGCCTGAAGCCCCGACGGCGGCAGCCATCGGCGCCGACAAGCTTTCCGGAGAAGACGTCACCAAGGCCGATCTGGATGAACTCCGGTCTTCGTTCGGCGGCAAGGGCGACAAGGTCGACGTGGTGGTCTTCGCCGCGCCGCAGTTGTCGATTGTTGAAATGCAGCAGGTCGCCGATCTGATCGACGGGCAGAAACTGCACGACAAAACGGCGATGCTGGTCTGTACGTCACCGACCGTCTATGCCGATGCCACGCGCATGGGGCTGGTCGGACGGATCGAGGCATCGGGCGCAAAGGTCCTCGAAGGGACGTGCTTCTATCAGCAGTACGCCCGCGAAATCGGCGAAGCCAATGGTTGGAAGCGGCTGCTGTCCAACTCGACCAAGATCGTCAATATCCTCGGCGGCTACGGGTATGAGCCAGCGCTGGCCGATATGGAGGCGTGTATCGCCTCCGCCGTGGCGGGAGAAATCGTATGAGCATCGAATTGAAATGCCACGTCGGGATCGGTCCCGATGTCGAAGGTGAAGCACTGGTGGCCAGCGACAACTTCTCGGCCCGCTATGATCTGGACCGGATCAAGGGCGTGTTCTCCCGGCCGCAGCATGCGCTGTTCGGGGAATCCTACGACGGCAAGATCCTGGTACTGAACACCGCCAAGGGCGGTGTTGCCTCGGCCTGGATGCTGCACGAAATGAAATCACGCGGCATGTTCCCGAAAGCGATCCTGTTCAACGCCGCCAATACCATTCTGGCACAGGGGGCCGCGCTGGCCGACCTGACCATGTGCGACCGCTTCGAAGACGGCGATGTGACGACGCTGATCAAAAGCGGCGAGTTCGTGAAGGTCTATCCCGAGAAGGGTCTGGTGATTGTCGAGCGATAGGGAATCATCCTCGCAATCGTGTCTCCCGGGCGAGATGGACTTCCAGCACAGTATCGTCGTCCTGAATTTAATTCAGGACCCATAAGCCACGGCACCGCCAGTGCGGGAAGGTATGGATCCTGAATCAAGTTCAGGATGACGGGAATGGTGACATCGGCTACACGGGCCGCACCATCGTCCTGAATTTAATTCAGGACCCATGGGTCCCGGATGCCACGCCAGCGCGCGGCTCCGGGAGACAAAAGAGATATCCGGCTTTCCTTTCTCCCGTCACCCTGAAATGCTAGTATGCGCGGGCACAAAACAGGTCCGGACATCATGGATTTCACCGACCCCCTGCTGCTCGCGCGACTGCAATTCGCCTTCACGGTGTCCGCGCATATCGTTTTTCCCGCCTTTTCCATCGGCCTCGCCAGTTATCTTGCGGTCCTCGAGGGCCTGTGGCTGCTGACCAGGGACGATGCCTATATCAAGGTCTTCGATTACTGGAAGGTGATCTTCGCCGTCGCCTTCGGTATGGGCGTGGTGTCGGGAATCGTCATGAGCTACCAGTTCGGGACCAACTGGAGCGTCTTTTCGGACAAGACCGGCCCGGTGCTGGGGCCGCTGATGGGTTACGAGGTGCTGTCGGCGTTCTTCCTCGAAGCCGGGTTCCTGGGGATCATGCTGTTCGGCTTTCACAAGGTCGGGCCGCGCCTGCACTTCTTCGCGACAACGGTGGTCGCCGTCGGCACCCTGTTTTCCGCATTCTGGATTCTGTCCGTCAATTCGTGGATGCATACGCCCGCCGGTTATGGCGTGAACGAGGTCGGACAGTTCGTCGCCGAAGACTGGTTCGCGGTCGTCTTCAATCCGTCGTTCCCGTACCGGCTGGTGCATATGGTGCTGGCGGCGTATCTCACCACGGCGTTTGTCGTCGGTGCCGTCGGCGCGTGGCACCTGATCCGGGATTCCCGCGACCGGGGTGCCAGAATCATGTTTTCGATGGCGATGTGGATGGCGTTGATCGTCGCTCCCATTCAAATCGTCGCCGGGGATTTCCACGGGCTCAACACGCTTGAGCATCAGCCGGCCAAGGTCGCCGCCATGGAAGGCCATTATGAAACCCGAAAGGGCGCGCCGCTGATCCTGTTCGGCATCCCCGATGACGACGCCGAAGAAACCCGGTACGCCCTTGAAATTCCCAAGCTGGGATCACTGATCCTGACCCATGAGCTGGACGGCGAGGTCAAGGGACTGAAGGCCTGGCCGAAGGAAGACCGTCCGCCTGCCGAAATCGTTTTCTGGAGTTTCCGGATCATGGTCGCGCTGGGGCTGGCGATGGCGGCGCTCGGGCTGTGGAGCGGCCTGCAACGAATGCGGGGCCGCCTGTTTGAAACGCCGTTGATGCTGTGGGCGGCGGTGGCCATGGCGCCCAGCGGCTTCATCGCGGTGCTGGCGGGCTGGATCACGACCGAAGTCGGCCGCCAGCCGTGGACCGTATACGGCCTGCTGCGGACGGCGGACAGCGTCTCGCCGATCGGTGCTCAGGCTGTCGGTGCCTCGCTGCTGGCGTTCGTCATCGTCTATGTGACGGTGTTCGGCGCCGGGGTGTTCTACATGCTGCGTCTGATGTCGAAGCGGCCCGATGCCGGGATCGACACCGAAATCGGCCCCAGCCGCGCCGCCGGCCTGACGCCGATGCAGGCGATCAAGCGCGCCTTGCCGGGGGGAGGGGACTGACATGGAATTCGATCTTCCCTTCATCTGGGCCGGGCTGATCGCTTTTGCGATCCTGGCATATGTGGTGCTCGACGGGTTCGATCTCGGTATCGGCATTCTGTTTCCGCTGCTGGACACCGACGCCGACCGCGATCAGGCGATGAATTCCGTTGCCCCGGTGTGGGACGGGAACGAGACCTGGCTGGTGCTGGGTGGCGGCGGCCTGTTCGCGGTGTTTCCGCTGGCCTATGCGACCGTGCTGCCGGCGCTCTATGCGCCGCTGACGGCGATGCTGATCGGTCTGGTCTTTCGCGGTGTATCGTTCGAGTTTCGCTGGAAGACCGAGCGTGGCCGGTTTCTCTGGGACTGGGGCTTTGCCGGGGGATCGCTGCTGGCGGCGTTCGCGCAGGGTATTACGCTGGGGGCATTGGTGCAGGGGATCGAGATCGAAAACCGCGCCTATGCCGGGGGCTGGTGGGACTGGTTGACGCCGTTCTCTCTGCTCACGGGTGTTGCGCTGGTGATCGGCTACATGCTGCTGGGGGCGACCTGGCTGGTGATGAAAACCGAAGGCGGGCTCAAGGCACAGGCACAGGATTTCGCCTGGCGGACGGCGATCTCGACTTTGGTGCTGATCGGCCTGGTCAGCCTGATCACGCCGATGCTCAACCCGAACTATGTTGATCGCTGGTTCAGTGAAACCACGATCGCCTTCAGTGTCGTCGTCCCCACGCTGGTCATGGTAGCGGCGCTGGTGCTGTTCCGGGGGCTCAGAAACGACAGCAACGCGAGCCCGTTTCTGGCGGCGCAGGCACTGTTCATTCTCTGCTATGCCGGGATCGGCATCAGCTTCTACCCCTACATCGTACCGACGAGCATGACGATCTGGGAAGCGGCGGCGCCGGACAACAGCCTCGGCTTCCTGCTGGTCGGCGCGGTGATCCTGATCCCGATCATTCTCGGCTATACCGCCTATGCCTACTGGGTGTTCCGGGGCAAGGTCGATGACGGCGGCTATCATTGAACGAGCGCGGCCGGCGGCTTTTGTGGTTTGCCGGGCTGTGGTGCGCGGGGGTCGCGGTGCTGGCTTTGCTGGCGTTCGTGATCCGGGCCGCGATGATGCCGTGACGGGGCGTTTCCCATGAACGCCAAACAGTACAACGCTTTCTGCAAATCCCTGCCGCACACCACCCACGTCAATCAGTGGGGCGGGGCGGACGTGTGGAAGATCGGCGGCAAGGTATTCGCCATCGGCTGGTTCGCAGAAGGTGAGCATCCGGCGATCACCTTCAAGGTGTCCGATATCGGCTATGAAATGCTGCGTGATGCACCGGGATTGCAACCCGCCCCCTATCTGGCGTCACGCGGCATGAAGTGGATACAGGATTACGACGAGCCGGGTCTCGGCGACAAGGACCTGAAAGAGTTTCTGACAGAGTCCTATCGCATCGTCTCGCTGGGCCTGACCAAAAAGCTGCAGAAGGAACTCGGCCTCAATCAGGACGTTTGAAGCTCTTCCGCGCCTTTTCAACCTTGGTACAGATCACGCAGTCGCTGAGGTGATCGTTGATCAGGCCCATCGCCTGCATGAAGGCGAACACCGTCGTCGGGCCGACGAACTTCCAGCCGCGTTTTTTCAGGTCTTTTGACAGAACGACCGAGGCCGGGGACGTGGACATGCTTTGCGGCGCGCCCAGCTCATCAGGGGCCGGCTCAAAGCGCCAGACATAGGCGGCGAGCGAGCCTTCGTCCCGGGCCAGCTCCAAAACCCGCTTGGCGTTGTTGATGACGGCTTCGATTTTCATGCGGTTGCGGACGATACCGGTATCCTTCAACAGCCGTTCGACATCACGGGCGGTGAAGCGGGACACTTTTTCCGGATCGAACTGATGGAACGCCGTACGGAAGTTCTCGCGCTTGTCGAGGATGGTCCGCCAGCTCAGCCCGGACTGGAAACTCTCCAGACAGAATTTCTCGAACAGGCGCCGGTCGTCGGCAACGGGGTAGCCCCATTCGGTATCGTGGTAGTGCAGAAAGTCCGGTGCCGACCCGGCCCAGCCGCAACGCGGTTTGCCGTCGGGGGCGATGAAGAGTTCAGCCATGAAAGGTATCCTTTTGAGGTGTTCAGTCACACAGAAACGAGAGACGGTCGTCTGCCCGGGACGCATCGATCTCGATGATTTCGGCGTGGACCACGTCTTCGGCAACGAACGGGTCCTGGGCGATGCGGTGTTCCAGTTCATCGCGGGTGGTGTTGGCAGCAAAGACGGCGCCGCCCTGTTTCGGCTGCACAGACCCGCTGAGTATAAACACGCCGTCCGCGAACCCCTGTTCGAGCCACGCCTTGTGGCCGTCCATGTGGCGGGGAGCGTCAGCCTTGTTGTCGGCGAATTTCAACAGAACGATGAACATCGGGCATCCTCTCTCAGATATATTTTCCGGCCGCGATACAGGCGTCGAGCCACGCACACATGCGATCCACCTCGTCACGGATGAAGTCTTCGTCGTCATAGGCGTTGGCGAGCGTGGCGACGCCCTGTGAAAATGAAAGGACGTGCAGCGCCATGCGATCCGATTCCGCCGCGAAGCCCAGCGCCCGGAACTGCGCCGCCAGCCAGTCCCGGAACAGGGTGAAAATCTGCCGGGCGTCGTCCTTGCCGGTATGGTTCAGCTTCGCCAGTTCGGTGCTCAGCGTGCCGACCGGGCAGCCGTAACGCATGATCTTGTCGCGATTTCGGATCAGGATCTGGATATAGCAGCGGATGCGCCCGGCGGGGTCGTCGGTTTCCGCTTCCCATGCATCAAGCATGCGCCGGGTGTTGTCGAGCCTGACATCGATGACGCTGTCCAGGATCGCGTCCTTGGTCTTGAAGTGGTGATAGAAATTGCCCCGTGAAATCTTCACCGCGCCGGCGATGTCGGCGAACGAGGTATGGTCATAGCCCTGCCGGTAGAACAGCCGGTCGGCGGCGTCGACGATTTCTGCGCGGGTGTTTTTTGTGTTCACGGGGTCGGCCTGCAAATTCAAGGTACAGGCCATGATTAGGACAAATGTCCTAATTGGTCAATGCATGATGTTGGTGCACCTTGTGAAGGTATTCTTAATCCCGCCGGCATAGGATTTTCGGAACCGCCAAGGGGACAGTGATGCGCGATTACACCCGGCTGGACGCATTTCTCGACGAACGGCTCAAGGACATCTATCCGGAGCCGTTTGGGGAGCCGCACATCAACATCATCACGACGATGATTCCGAAGATCATCTCGGATTACGGCATCGAAAAAGGGGCGAAAGTTCTGGACGTCGGCTGCGGCCATGGCCTTGCGCTGACGACGTTCCGTGAGCATGGCATGGAAGTGACAGGTATCGGCTTCGGGGGGGAAGCCGAAAAAGCGCGCGCCGATGGATTTGAGATCATCGAACAGGATATGTCTTTTCTTGATATCGATGATGAGATTTATGATCTGGCGTGGTGCCGGCATGTCATGGAGCACAGCCTGTTCCCGTATTTCACGCTGAGCGAGATGTACCGTGTCCTCAAACCGGGGGGTGTCATCTATATGGAGGTGCCGGCCCCGGACACCGTCTGCCGTCACGAAGCCAATCCCAATCATTATAGCGTCCTGACCCGGACTTCATGGCTGCACCTGCTGGACCGGGCCGGTTTCTCCGGCGTACAGACGGGTGACATCACATTCAATCTCACGGTCGGACAGGATACCTATTATACCTTCAACGGGATCAGGCCCGTGCCGTAATCGGCATGGTGAAACTGTCAGGTTTCCGTTAAATTTCAGATGTATAGTACAGCGCAAAGCCGGAAAGCGGGGTCGTGTCCCGGCCGCGTTGGGGCGTATCGGGAACGAGATGCACGAACTGTTGCGACGATTGCGGGCGAAGCCGCTGATCGCCTTTGAAATGGCGTTCGGATCGCTGCTGATCAACATCATGGCGCTGGCGTCACCGCTGTTCGTGATGCAGGTCCTGAACCGCTATGTGGGGCAGGGCGTCGACGCAACGCTGTTCACCCTGACGGCAGGGGTGCTGATTGCCGTGGTCTTCGAATTCGTGCTGCGCCAGTCGCGTATGGCGCTGGCCCGCGGTGTCAGCGCCGGCCCGGATGCGGATATTGCGGAACGCGCTTTCGCCATCCTGACCCGGGCCCGGCTCAGCGCCCTCGACAGGACCGCCCCCGAAGCCCGCCGTGAAATCGTCAGCGGCACGGCGGCGATCGAAACCGCCTATAACGCCACCAACATCACCACGGTGATGGATGCGCCGTTTTCGCTGCTGTTCATCTTCGTGCTGGCGCTGATCGACCCGACACTGGCGCTGATCACCGCGGTATTCGTTGCCGGGGTTTACGGGGTCGGCGTCTATGGCCACAGGCGCATGCAGGCGATCACCGCCGATCTGCAGGCGGTGACGGCGGACGGCAGCGGCCTTCTTGGGACCGCAACCCGCGAGGGCGACATGATCCGCAGTTTCAATGCCGGTGAACACGTCCGCCGGGACTGGGCGGACAATGTCGCAACAGCCCAGAAACTGCGCCGCGACATGAACAGTGCACAGGGTCTGGTGCAGACGGTGACGGGCAGCGCCATGGCGTTGATGAGCGTCGTCATCATCGCCACCGGGGCGGCGCTGGTGGTGGCGGGCACCCTCGACGTCGGCGCCATGATCGGCGCCAATATTCTCGCCGCCCGCGCCTTGCAGCCGGTCACGCGCCTGGCCGGTCTGGGGGCGGCCTTTGCCCGCGCCCGCCAATCGCTGGCAGTGTTCGCCGGGCTGGCCGCGGCGGAACTGGAAGCCGACGGCGGTACCCGTCTGACCGGCATGCAGGGTAAGATCGAATTCCGCGACTGCGCTTTCGCCTATCCCGAAAGCCGTCTGACCCTGTTCGAGGGGCTGAACCTCCAGCTCGGCCCCGGCGATGTCCTGACCGTGATCGGCAACAACGGTACCGGCAAGTCGACCATGGCGCGGATGCTGCTGGGGCTGGTCGAACCGGTGAAGGGACAGATCCTCGTCGACGGCGTGGATATGCAACAGCTCGACCCGGCCTGGTGGCGCAGGCAGGTCGTGTATCTGCCGCAGGAACCGGCACTTTTGAATGCATCTCTTCGCGACAACATCACCGTCAACAACCCGCAGATGGACGACGCCGGACTGGCGGCGGTGATTGACCGTGCGGGTCTCCGCAAGTTCGTCGATGAAAGCCCGGACGGGCTCGATACCCGGATCACTGACAATGGCTGGCGGCTCGCCGAGGGGATTCGCCGCCGGATCGCCCTGGCCCGTGCCCTGGCCACCGACGGCGCGATCGTCGTCATCGACGAGCCGACGGAAAGCCTTGATGCGGAGGGCGCACGGGCGATTTATCGGGTGCTGGCCGGCATGGCGGAACAGAAGCGCACGATCATCGTCATGTCGCACGATCCGGACATCGTCAAAGGTCCGCACACGCGGCTCGATCTGAACATGAAACCGGTACCGGGGATCGAACGCTTCGGCCAGAAACAGTTGCCGAAACCGATGCAACAGATCGAAGGTCCGGCAGCGCCACCGGATGAAACCAGGGCGGGCGAGGCATGACGACGGAACCGCAAACATCCGGTCGCGCCCGGGACGGCGTCTCGGCGATGACCCATTCGACGTTCTGGATCGCCGCGCTGGCGGTGGTGGCGTTCGGCGTCTGGGCCCAGTTCAGCACGCTCGATATCGTCAGCCATGCCGCGGGCGAGGTCATTCCCTCGTCACAGGTCAAGACCGTACAGCATCTGGAAGGCGGCATCATCCGCGAGATCAGCGTGCTCGAAGGACAGAAGGTCAGCGCCGATCAGCCGCTGGTGGTTCTGGAGCCGACGGTCAGCGGGGCCGAAGTCGCCGAGCTGCAGATTCGGCTCCGCGCGCTCGAAACCGATATCGCCCAGTTCGAGGCGCTGGCCGCCGGTGCCGATGCGCCCGCCTTTTCCGATACCCTGCTGGCCGAACACCCGAAGCTGGCCGAGCAGGCCCGTGACCGTTTCGACACCCGGCTGGCAAAGCACATCAACGATATCCGCAAGCAGGAACAGTCCATCGAACAGCGCCGCCAGCAGATCGCCGAGATCGGACAGCGCATCGTCGGCAGTGAAAAAAGTCTGGAGCTTGTCGATGAGCAGATACGCATGAGCGAGGAACTGCTGAGCAAGAACCTGGTCAACCGCTTCCGCCATCTGGACCTGCTGAAGGAAGGCCGGACCCTGAAGGGGCAGGTCGATACCGACCGTGCGCAACTGGTCCGTGCCCGCTCCGCGCTGGAAGAAGCCGAAGCCGAACTGGACCGTATCCGCGCGACCTTTGCCGACGAGGTCCAGCAGCGCCTTGAGGAATCCCGCCTGCAATTCCGTGAACTCAGCGAACGGGTGCGGAAGTTCGAAGACAGCCTGGACCGTACCACCGTGCGCTCGCCGGTCGATGGGGTGGTCAAGACCCTGCACGTGGTGACCGTCGGCGGGGTGCTGAAACCGGGGGAAAGTGTCGCCGACATCGTGCCCATCGGCGACAGGCTGATCGTCGAGGCGAAATTGAAGACCCAGGATATCGGCTATGTCGCCGTCGGCCAGCGCGCGGTGATCAAGCTGGCGTCATCGGATGCGGTGCGCTTCGGGCAGATCGACGGCACCGTGACCGAGGTCAGCCCCGATACCCTGATCAGCGACGAGGGCACGCCGTTCTATCGGGTGCGCATCGAACTGCCGCGTGCCTATTTCGAGAAGGGGGGTGAACGCTATGCGCTGTTTCCGGGGATGCAGGTGTCGACCAGTATCCTCACCGGCGAGCGGACGGTGATGACGTATATCCTCGATCCGCTGCTTTACCGGATGGGCGGCGCGTTTCAGGAGCGCTGAAAATCCATCCTTCGAGACGGTCTTTCAGACCTCCTCAGGATGAGGCTTCGAGACGGTCTTTCAGACCTCCTCAGGATGAGGCTTCGAGACGGCCTTCCGGCCTCCTCAGGATGAGGTGTTTCGATGACCCCTCACCCTGACCCTCTCCCCAAGGGAGAGGGGATATACGTGACCCTCCCTCTCCCCGAGGGACAGGGGATATACGTAACCACCCCTCTCCCTTGGGAGAGGGCGGGGCCCGTGTGCCGCAGGCACATGGGAGGGTGAGGGGCCGGGCCAGATCACACCACCCGCCTTGAGCGAGGGGCTGGTACGGCACAACTCTCATTACACACCCGGGCCGAGCCCGAACCTGCCGGCATCTCGCTCCAGGACGCGCAGCGCCGCATCGACCACTTTCGGTTCATAGCGGCTGCCGCTGCCGTCGCGAATTTCCTCGAGCACTTTTGCCCACGGAATGGCAGGCCGGTAGGGACGGTTGGTGCCCATGGATTCAACCACATCGGCGACGGCGACGATCCGCGCTTCGACGGAAATTTGCTCACCCTTGAGACCTGAAGGATAACCGGACCCATCCCAGCGTTCGTGATGTTCATGAACGATTTGCCCCACCGGCCAGCCGAAATCGATATCCCTGACAATGTCGTCGCCGATCGAAGCATGCCTGCGGATCAGGGCGATCTCTTCGTCGTCCAGCCGGCCCGGCTTGCTGAGGATTTCCGTCGGTACGCCGATTTTGCCGATATCGTGGATACTGGCGCCGATATAAATGCCTTCGAGACGATCCTCGGAGAGACCCATCTCGGTGCCGAACGCGACGGAAAGCTCGGCGACCCGCTGCTGGTGTCCGGCGGTATACGGATCACGCTTTTCCACGACCTTGGTCAGGGATTTGATGGTGCCGTAAAGCGCCCTCTCCAGGCGGCTGGCGATCTGCAAACGCGCACTTTCCGATTGTTCGAAACGGAAATACAGATCCATGGAGCTGACGGCCAGCGACAGATTGCGGCTGATCAGTTCATAGGTCTCGATATCGTTGGCGGAAAAAGCGGCCGGTTCAGCGCAATCCAGCTGGAGTACGTATTTTGCCTTGCCGTCTGCAAAGATCGGGATTGAAACCGCCGAACGAATGTTGAATTCGTCCAGTATCTGCAACCAGTTTTCAGCGCGCACGTCCTCACGGACATCTTCGATGATCGACGGCTCGCCTGTCCTGATGCAGGAACCGGAGGGACCGGTCCCATAACCACCGTCGTCCCATCTAATGGTCGCGGCATCAAGGAATGCCTTTGACGGACCATCAGCGGACACCGGCACGATCCGTTTTTGCGCCTCTTCGGCTTCGCCGATCCAGACCAGGACGTACTCCTGTGTCTCTGCGAGAGACTCGACGAGCGTGTCGAACAACTCGTTATCCGACCGGCTGGTGACGACAGCGTTGTAGGTGGCGACGAGCACCGTCAATGCCCTGTTGGCACGCTCCAGTTGTCGTTGCGTCTGTTTCAGTCCGTCGACGCTGAAGTGTGTTCCCTCCATCCGGCGGATTGTGCCATCCGGGCCACGGGACACCACATAGCCCTTGATCTGAAACCAGTGCCAGCCACCTTCTTTGGTCTGGAACCGCTGTTCGATCTGCCAGTAGTCCTTCCCTGATTCGTTGAGATCACGCAGCAGCTCCGTGACCCGTCCCCAATCCTCCGGATGTACGATGGCCCGCCAGGTCTTTGTATCACGAATGGAATCCGCAGCGGCCCATCCGACTTCGACATCGCCGCCGGGTGTGACCATGATTTGATCGTTCTCGACATCCCAGGCCCAGAGACCGCTTCGCGATGCGTCGACCGATTTTCGCAACTGCTCGGCCATATTGAATTCACGCCGCAGGAAACCGCGAATTGTGACGTAGAGAACAAGCCCCGTTACGATGACGAATATGACGCCCTTGGTTGTCTGCAGGAATCCATGCACGCCATGATCAGGGGCAATGGTGTTGATCAGATAATCCGACGAAAAAATCCAGATCAGGGCGGCACAGACATAGATGGCGCTGATCTTGAGATCGGTATGCCCAAATGATGGCCGTGCCAGATGTTCGGCCATCTCCGGACGCGATTGGTCATGGTTAGAGGTCGGCAAGCCGTGGTCGGCCCCGTCGATCGTTTGCTTCGCGATGATCTTTTCTTTCAAGCGGGACAGTCTATTCATATTCGCCTTTTTTCGCTGCGACCCCGTCCCTTCCCTCTGATTTTAATGTAGGTATTCAGTATCGCGACCACAATGATTCATTATAAATAGTTGTATTTTAGTGAAGTTTAATTGATATGCGATAAAATGAATATGTTTGGAGATTTTCTCAAATGGATAACCATTAATCAAATATCAGAAAGGGCGGTGCGCGAAGGATGAGGGGATAAAGTATCCTCAGTCCGCTGGCGCCGTAGTGTTCCTGACACATCCTTCGAGACGGCCTTACAGGCCTCCTCTGGATGAGGCGCTTAAAAAACTAACCTCATGCTGAAGTGTTTAAACTATCCTCATGCTGAGGAGGGCGCGCAGCGCCCGTCTCGAAGCATGGGAAGCCAGTATCACGCCGCCTGAGAAGTTTTAGCTGACCGTGAAGTCCGTATCGTCGAGGTCGGCACCGCTGACGCCCTGAAGTTCGATTTCCAGATCGACGATCTGATCGCCGTCGGCATCGATTTCCAGAACCTTGAGGCTGTCATTGAACCGGCCCGAGGCGGCGCCTGCACCGGCGAAGCCCTGGGTTTCGTCGCCCATGAAGCTGAACGCCGAGATGCCGCCGAACGACAGGGTATCCGCCGCATCGGCATCGAAATCGCTGATGATGTCGCGGTTGCCCGCGCCGATGCCGCTGTCACCTGCGGTGAGATCAAAGAAGAAGGTGTCGTTGCCCCTGCCGCCGATCATGAAGTCGACGCCGGTGCCGCCGTTGACGAAATCGTCACCGCCGTGCGCCTCGATCCGGTCATTGCCGCTGCCACCGTTGAGCGTATCGGCGCCGCCGTCACCCCAGAGGGTGTCGTTGCCTTCGTCACCGAACAGGGTGTCGCCGCCTTCCTGGCCGAACAGCAGATCGTTGCCGAGACCGCCGTGCAGTTCGTCCTTGCCTTCGCCGCCGATCAGGATGTCGTTCCCGGCGTCACCGAAGATCAGATCGTTGCCGGCTTCGCCCCGCAACGTGTCGTTGTCGTTGCCGCCGTGCAGCGTGTCGTTGTCATCACCGCCGTAGAGAATGTCGTTGCCGTCGTCACCGAACAACTCGTCCTTGCCGAGGCCGCCCCAGATCATGTCGTCGTTGGCGCCGCCGTGAATTGTGTCGTTGCCGTCGTCGCCGTTGATTTCGTCGTTACCGGCGCCGCCGTCGATGCTGTCTGCACCGGCACCGCCGGAAATCACGTCCCGGCCGTTGCCGCCGAAGATCACGTCCGCACCGCCTTCACCGTTGATGATGTCGTCACCGTCACCGCCGTCCAGCGTATCCGTCTGGGCACCGCCGGTCAGGGTGTCGTTCCCGGCACCGCCGGACAGGCTGTCGCTGCCGCCGCCGCCGTTCAGGGTATCGTTGCCGAGACCGCCGAGCAGGATGTCGTTCTGGCCGCCGCCGGTCAGGGTGTCGTCGCCGTCGCCGCCGTCAAGATGATCGTCACCGCCGCCGCCGATCAGGATATCGTTGCCGAGCCCGCCGATGAGCGTGTCGTTGTCGGCCGCCCCCTTGAGGGTGTCATCGCCGTCACCGCCGTCGAGATGATCGTCACCGCCACCGCCGACAAGGATATCGTTGCCCGCGCCGCCGAAAATGATGTCGTTGCCGTTATTGCCGTTGATGTCGTCGTTGCCGGCACCACCGAAGATCAGGTCGTTGCCGCCGCCGCCCTTGATGATGTCGTCACCGTCGCCGCCGTCGATGTCGTCCGCACCGCCGTTGCCGTTGATGGTGTCGTTGCCGCCGTTGCCCTGGATCGTGTCGGCACCGGCACCGCCGTTCAGAATGTCGTCGCCGTCGACGGAAACCGTGACAATCGCGCTTGATACGACGGATGCGGAGGCCGTGGACTGCTGTCCGCTGTCAGGATCGGTGTCCGTGGCGATTGCGCGCACGCTGAGGTCGAAATCGGTGGTCGTGTCCGGCACGGTGATGGTCAGGCCGCTCAATTCAGCAGGAGTCAAAATCACCGAACCCGGGCCGTTCGCGGTCCCCGCTGAAAGGGTCGCCCCGGCGGGCAGGCCGTCGACGATGATCTGCAGGTTTTCCGAGCCGTCGAGATCACCGAGCGCGGCGGTAATCGCCAGGGTGCCGGTCAGGGTCGTTGCCGTGCTTGCCCCGTCCCCGATGATGGTGTCGCCCTTGGCGCCGCCGTTGATGGTGTCGTTGCCGCCGAAGCCCTGCAGGGTGTCCTTGCCGTCCGTGCCTTCGATCACCTGATCACCGGCGTTCGGATCGGCCAGCACGATGTCGGCGACGCTGAGGGTCGGGGCATCGGCCACGGCATCGACAGTGACGTCGATCTCAGCCGGGTCGGAGCTGGTCTGCGTCCCGCTGATCTGGCTGGTCGCGGTGGCCGTCACCGTGAGGGCGAAATCGTCGGCGCTGTCGCTCGCAGGTGTCAGGGTCAGACCGTTCAGGTCGGCTTCGCTCAGGGTCCAACTGCCGTCATTGTTGTCGGTGCCCGCCGAGAGGGTTGCGCCCGCA
The DNA here is from genome assembly GCA_040218645.1 of Rhodospirillales bacterium. Classification (GTDB taxonomy): domain Bacteria; phylum Pseudomonadota; class Alphaproteobacteria; order Rhodospirillales; family Casp-alpha2; genus UBA4479. Next base: position 83,955 of record JAVJQZ010000014.1, on the reverse strand, counting down.
GGTACGCCGGCCACGGTCACGGCGATGTCGAAAGCGCCTGCCGCATTGCCGAGCGAGACCGAGATATCCAGCGTAATCGCCGTATCCTCGTCACCGCTTGCGGATGCAACGCTGAGTGACACGTCGGGCGCGAAATAGCCTTCGATTTCCTCGCCGGTCGCGGAGTCGATGACGGTGATATCGATGGCCTCGAAATTGCTGACTTCCAGACCCAGCGCGGCAAAGGCCTGGCTGGGGCCGGTGTTTGATCCGGCATCGGCGTTATTGGTGATGAAGTTCATCAGATCCAGCGCTGCCTGCAGAACCGCAGGGTCGGCCAGATCGTCGGTTTCGATGGTCAGTTCCAGGGTGTCGGTGCCCGTGCCGCCGCTGGCGATTTCGCCGCCGGCTTCGCTGAAATCAAGGCGCACGGTATCGTCGCCCGCGCCGCCGTCTATGGTATCGGCCCCGTTGCCGCCGATCAGCAGATCGTCGCCCGCACCGCCCAGAAGCGCGTCATCGCCGTTGCCGCCGCGCAGCTTGTCGTCACCGCTGCCGCCCCTGAGCGTGTCGTTGCCGCCGTTGCCGCGCAGATCGTCGTCGCCGTCGCCGCCGTCAAGCGTATCCTTGCTGCCGCCGCCGATGATCAGGTCGTCGCCGGCCTCGCCATACAGTTCATCCCGGCCGCCGCCACCGTCGAGGCGGTCATTGCCGTCACCCCCGCGCAGGATGTCGTTGCCGTCGCCGCCGTCGAGGATGTCATTGCCGGTGCCGCCGTCGAGCGTGTCGTCACCGTATCCGCCGAACAGGGTGTCGTCGCCGTCTTCGCCGAACAGCACGTCGTTATCGGCGGCCACTTCCAGATATGTTTCCGTCGTGGGGGCGAACGAAAGATCGATCACCACGTCGTCGAAATCGTTGTCGCTCCAGCGGGACGGCAGGTCTTCGAAGCTGAGACGCAGACCGCCTTCGCCGTTCGCGGAGGACTGTACATGCAGGGTGTCGTCGGCGTTGAGTTGCGTGTTCGCTGATGAAACGGCGGAGTGATAGACCTCGCCCTTGACGTCGCGGGCGCGACCCCGGCTGTCGACATACACCAGCTCCGGGGCATCGCTGTCGGTGCCGGCGGGGCTGCCGTCGGCGTTGCGGAATTCGTAATGGCCGCCGTCAAAGCGATCAAAATTGTTGCGGCTGGCCCCGTCGGCGACGATGAACACGCCGAAGCTGTCGCCGCCCGAGAGATCGAGGTCGACGGCGGTGCCGGTTTCGGTCCCGTACCAGCGGCTGTCTGACGCATCCTGAAAGACGATTTCGACGTCATGGATGCTGCCGTCGGCGGCGATCTTGTAGATGCCGACGGTATTGCGGTAGCCCGCTTCTTCGCCGACGAAGGTCATCGTCACCTGATGATCGTTGGTGAGCGTGAAGTGTGCCGGGTCGACGCCGGGAACCGGGGTGTCCGAAAGGCTCGACAGGTCGTGCTCGACGATGCGTTCCTTCTCGACAAGGACCTCGCTTTCCGAGCCGCCGGTCAGGATATCGTCACCGCCGCCGCCGGAAAGAGTGTCGTTGCCGATGTTGCCGAAAATCTCGTCGGCCAGATCGCCGCCGATGACCACATCGTCACCGCCCAGTGCGTCATAGGCCTCTCCCGACCCGTAATCCGGATCGTCATCGGCAAGGACCACGGTATCGGCGTCTTCGGTGAACAGGGCCGGCGGCTCGATCCCGACGACGGAAATGTCGTCCAAAAGGCCGCCCCGGCCGTCATCCCTGCCGACGGCGCGGAATTCAAGGCGGGTCATGTCGCCGGCACCTTCGAGTTCGTAGGTAAAGGTCTGCCAGTCGATCCCCCAGCCGCCGTTCGACGTGATGGTGTCGATCACCTGTCCGTTCCAGATGACTTCGATGCCGTTGGACGAGCCGCGGCTGAACGGCGGTGCGGCATAGCTGAACGACAGCTGAAACGTGCCGGTGCCGCCGGTGGCGATGTCCTGATGAATGCTGCTGTTGGTGTTGCGGGCCCCGCTGCCGTCAAGCTCGATATAGCGTTTGCCGTCGGCGGCCTGGCTCCACCAGTCGCCGCTCTTGATGTCGGGACCCGGCCCGGACCCGGTCTGCCAGCCGCTCAGTTCGGCATTATTGCCCCGGCCGTGCCCGTGCCCGTGTCCGGAATCGCGGCCGCGCCCATGCCCATGGTGATGGCCGTGTCCACGGCCATAATCGAGGTCTTCGAAGCTGCCGTTTGCAACCAGATTAACGCCGTAAACCGTATCCGCCATGGGGAGAGAACCTTTTGAAACTGATTGTGAAATGATGCCCGGGGCATCAATCGAGCTGATGGTTATTCAATGGGATGCGACAATAGGTAGCGAACCTGAACGGACCCTTACAAAAAGCTCGGAATTCAGGGATTTATGGAGAAAGGGTTCAGGCTGCCGTCGGCAGTGTGATGCGGAACACCGAACCGAGGCCTTCGGTGCTGTCGAAGTCTATTTCACCGCCCATGGTTTCAATGATACGCCGCGTGATCGTCAGGCCGATGCCGCTGCCTTGAATGGGGCCGGCTTCGCGTCCGACACGGTTGAACGGCTCATACACGTTCTCTTTCTGGTCGTCGGGGATCCCGAAACCGCTGTCGGACACCGATATCCGCGTCCGCCCTTCGGCACGGGAAAGTTCAATATCCACGGTGCCGCCGGTGCGGTTGTATTTGACGGCATTCGACAGCAGAAACAGCAACGCCCGGGTCAGCAGCATCAGATCGCCCATGACGGGGGGCAAATCCGCTTCGTCGGCAATACGGATGCTGATCTGCCGTGAGTCCGCCAGCGGCCCGATCAGCGTCACCGCTTCCCTGACGGCCTGGAGCGGACTGACAGGTTCGATCACCAGATCTTCGTCAAGACGGTCCAGTTGCGTGAAGGCCATGATGTCGTCGAGCAGCGTCATCAGGTTTTTGGCGCTTTCCTCGATCTTCTCCAGCCGGTCCAGGGTGCGCGGATCGTTCTTTGCTTCGGGCGACATCTGCAGTATCTGCGTGAACCCGAGGATGGCATTCATCGGCGTTCTGAATTCGTGACTCATGGATGACAGGAACTTGGTTTTGACCCGGTTGGCACCTTCGGCTTTGTGGCGGGCCTGGACGAGGTCGCGGGTCCGCTCTTCGACCCGCTGTTCAAGCTGTTCCTGAATGCCTTTCAGTTCATGCTCGTAGGCGTCGAGACGGCTTTGCATATCGTTATAGGCGGTGATCAGTCGGCCGATCTCGTCCTCGGATTCCCATGCGACAAGACCGAACTTCCCGTCGCGGGTCTCGTGGATCGCCGACAGCATCTTGTCGAGCGGGCGAACAACGATGATCCGGTAGGAGAAAACCGCGGCGAACAGGGCCGCCACGAGCAGGGCTATGCCGAGCAGAATGTGGTGGTAAAGCTGCGTTTTGATTTCCTGAATGGCGTATTGATCGGTCATCACGAGTTTCAACGTGCCGACGCGCCGGACGTCGGTGCCGACCGTGTAATTGACGTTGATGGACTTCGCGAATGCCGCGTCTTCACCGTCCAGTTTGCCGAACGAATCGAGCTCTTTGCCCTCGGCATCGTGGATGGCGATCCCGATCAGATTGGGCTCGCTGATGATGCTCGCCAGCATCAGGCTCAGCTGGTTGATGTTCTTCGCGGCAATGGTTTCGGCAAGGATGATCGACTGGCTGGCCGCGAGCGTATCGAGACGCTGGGTAATCCTGTCGCGGGCCTTTTCATAGCTGTGCAGGGTCTCGAGGATAATGCACGACACGAACACGACGAAGAAGATCGGCGTGATCGTCGCGATGAATTTCGCGCTCAAGGATTTCGACAGGAATTTCATCAGCCCCCCGGCAGTGCCCTGTTTATAGTCATGCCCGGAGTAGGGTCTTTTGCCAAGGCGTTTCCCCCCGGCGAAGAAAGCTATTTACCGAGCACTTTCGCCGGGGTGGCTTCAATTTTCGGCCACAACCGATCGGCGATTTCGATGTTTTTACGGATATCGTCTTTCCAGACTTTCTGGGTCCCGAGATCGAGTTGCAGGAATAGCCGGTCGTCGACGACCCGGAAGGCGTTGGGATCAATGTCGAATTTCCTGCCGACACGTACACCGTAGGAGCACCATCCGCCATAGGCCGGTACGTACATGCCGGGGTTTTCGAGGAAGGTCGCCAGGTTTTCGGCGGACGCAAACCAGTACGTCACGCCGAAGTGGCGGGCGGAAAATTTCTTTTTGCCCTTGATCGGTGCGCCGGGATCAAAGTAGGCGACGGGATCGTAACCGTGAATGGCAACCCCATCGATGTTTACGTTGGCTTCGTCGGCGGCCCGCACCGATGTTGCGAACATGACAAGAGCGATGCTGACGGCGAGGACGCCGAGCGTTTTATAGATCGACATTCAGACCCCTCAAAATGTCAGACACTGATTTCCTGCATTTTTAGGATAATTATCAGAAAACATCCAGCGGCGTTCCGGGAATGCCGGCGGGACGCCTAAAAAATTCATAATTCACGCCAGTGTGCCAATGCCCTGTTGATGTCGGAGAAGGTTGCTGGAATAGTTCCAGATACAATATCGCACCCAGAACACAAACAAGAACGGATGGACCGGCGCCCATGTCCCTGATTACCGAAACGGCGATATTCCTGGGTGCTGCGGTCGTCGCCGTGCCTCTCGCCAAACGGTTGGGTCTGGGCTCGGTGCTGGGGTATCTGATCGGCGGGGCCGCCATCGGTCCCTGGGGGCTGCGGCTGGTCAGCGATGTCGAGAGCATCCTGCATTTCGGTGAATTCGGTGTTGTACTTCTGCTGTTTCTGATCGGTCTCGAACTGCAGCCGTCGCGTCTGTGGACCATGCGCCGCCCGGTGTTCGGGCTCGGCGGTTCGCAGGTCGTCATCAGCACGACGATCCTGGCGGGTGCCGTCTATCTGTTCGGGGTGCCGTGGCAGGGGGCGCTGGCGATCGGGCTGGCGGCGTCGCTGTCATCAACGGCTTTTGCGCTGCAGATCATGGCCGAGAAGGGACACCTGACCAGCCGCTACGGGCGCAGTGCGTTTTCGGTGCTGCTGTTTCAGGATATCGCCGCGATCCCGATCATCGCCCTGGTGCCGCTGCTGGGCGGGGGTCCGGGGATGAGCAGCGCCGACATCTGGATCGACGGCCTGATCATCGCCGGGGTGATCGCCGCGGTCATCGTCGTCGGCCGTTATCTGCTGAAATTCGTCCTTTCGAATATCGCCGAGACGGGGCTGCGTGAAATCTTCACCGCGTGCGGTCTGCTGACCGTGGTCGGCACCGCGCTGCTGATGCAGTCGGTCGGCCTGTCGATGGCGCTGGGGGCGTTCCTGGCCGGGGTGCTGCTGGCCGACAGCGAATACCGCCATGCGCTGGAAGCGGACATCGAACCGTTCAAGGGATTGCTGCTCGGCCTGTTCTTCATCGCCGTCGGCATGTCGGTCAACTTCGGGCTGCTGATAACGGCGTTCCCGATCGTCTTTGGACTGGTGGTCGGACTTGTCGGGATCAAGGCGGCGGTGCTGTGGGGGCTCGGCTATGTCAACGGCCTCGATGCCAACGGACGGCGCAATCTCGCCATCTCGATATCGCAGGGCGGCGAGTTCGCCTTCGTCATTCTGGGGATCGCCGTCGGCGCCGGGGCGCTGTCCCGGGGGCATTCGGACCTGGCGATCCTCGTCGTCACACTGTCGATGGCGGTGACGCCGTTGCTGTATCTGCTCTCGGAACGGATGACCAAGGCGGCGGTCGCGGATATTCCCGAAGATGAACTCTCAGGTGAGCCCGAGCACCCGGTGATCATCGCCGGCTTCGGCCGCTTCGGACAGATCATCGGCCGCATGCTGCGGGCCAAGCGGATCGGCTTCACGGCGCTGGAGCTTGACCCCAACCAGATCAACTTCGTCGCCAAGTACGGCAACAAGATCTTTTACGGGGATTCAACGCGCTATGACGTGATGCATGCCGCCGGTGCCGCCGAGGCCAAGGTGTTGCTGCTGGCCGTCGACGATGCCGATCAGTCGGTCAAGACCGCGGAACTGGTGAAACGGCGGTTTCCGAACCTGACCGTGATCGCCCGCGCCCGCGACCGCCAGCACGCCTACCGGCTGATGGAACAGGGCGTCGCCCACGTCATCCGCGAGACCTTCCATTCCGGGATTGAGGCCGGCCGCCTGACGCTTGAGAACATCGGCTTCGCCTCGAAGGATGCGCGCCACATCGCCGAGATTTTCCGTGATCACGATGAACGCCGGCTCAAGAACCAGTTCGGCAATCACAAGGACGAGGCTGCGTTCCAGGCCGCGGCCAAGCTGTGGGCCAGTGAACTGGAAGAAATCTTCGCCCAGGACGCCGCCGAGGATAAGCCGGAAGACGGCGAGAAGTAGTAGGAGGAATGACGCACCAGCCCTCTCCCTGGGGAGAGGGTGGCGCGAAGCGCCGGGTGAGGGGCTGCTGATGGGTAAGGTTGGTAAGGTTTGAACCCCTCACCCTCCCGCGTGCTGACGCACACGGGCCCCACCCTCTCCCGTCGGGAGAGGGTGGCGCGCAACGCGAACCGGGTGAGGGGCTGGCCTACTCGATCCGGTGGACGAGCCGGGCGCGGATGGTGCCGTCGAGCGCGCGGATATCCGACAAAATTTCTTCCGCTTCCTCGACCGCGCCGTCGGCGTCCAGCACCACGTAGCCGATGTCGCCTTCGGTCTGATAGTACTGACCGGCGATGTTGACGTTGTGCCGGGCAAACACCTCGTTCAGGCGGCCCAGTTCGCCGGGCAGGTTCTTCTGGACTTGTAAGAACCGCGTCCCGGCCGGGCGCGGTGGCAGCAGCGCCTGCGGGAAATTGACGGCACCGATGGTCGTGCCGATGTCCGAATAGTCGGCCAGCTTCCGCGCCACTTCCTCGCCGATGCGTTCCTGGGCTTCCTCGGTCGAGCCGCCGACATGCGGCGTCAGGATGACGTTCTCAAGACCCTGCAGGGGCGACGAGAACTGTTCCTTGTTCGATCCCGGTTCGCTCGGGAACACGTCGATGGCGCATCCGGCCAGGTGTTCGGAACGCAGGGCATCGGCAAGCGCGTCGATGTCGACCACCTTGCCGCGGGCGTTGTTGATCAGGTAGGCGCCCTTCTTCATGGCGGCGATTTCATCACGGCCGATCATGCCCCGCGTCTCGGCGGTGTCGGGCACGTGCAGCGAGACCACGTCGGCTTCCCTGAGCAGCTCGATCAGGGAATTCGTCGGCTCGACGTTGCCGTGGCGCAGTTTGTCGGTGTGATCGTGATAGATCACCCGCATGCCCATGGCTTCGGCCAGCATCGAAAGCTGGGTGCCGATGTTGCCGTAGCCGACGATGCCCAGCGTCTTGCCCCGGACTTCGCGGGACCCCACGGCGGATTTCTGCCAGCCGCCGGCATGCGCGGCGACGGAGCGGGGGAAGGTGCGGCGGAACAGCATGACGATCTCGGCAATCGTCAGTTCGGCGACCGAGCGGGTGTTGGAAAACGGCGCGTTGAAGACGGGCACGCCGCGGCGCTGTGCGGCAGCCAGGTCGATCTGATTGGTACCGACCGAAAAACAGCCGACCGCGACCAGCCGCGTCGTTGCCGCCAGCACGTCCCGGGTGATCTGTGTCCGCGACCGGATGCCGAGGATGCGGGTTTCCTGTAACGCGTCGATCAGATCGTCGCCGTCCAGCGCCGTGGTCAGGCGTTCGACATTTTCATAGCCGGCCCGGTTCAGGGTCTCGACGGCGCTGTCGCTGATGCCTTCCAGCAACAGGACCTTGATCTTGTCCTTTGACAGGGACGGGTTCTGGATTTCGCTCATGGAATACGCCTCGGAGATGCCCGCTGGAGCCGGTTTCATAGCCCCTTCGCACCTGCAATACAACGCTGTCTTGGTTTAAAAGGCAGCACCGTCACCCCGGCGTAGGCCGGGGTCTGGATTTGCCGGCACTGGATTCCGGCCTTCGCCGGAATGACGGAAAAACCCCTCCCCCTGGGAGAGGGGAATGACGTAAAAACCCCTCTCCCTGGGGAGAGGGTGGCGCGAAGCGCCGGGTGAGGGGAATAAATGGGCTACAGTGCTTTCAGCCAGAATTTCAGCGGTTTTTCCGTCTCTTCGTTCTGATCGATGTCCTTCCACGAAAAATGACAGATCAGGTTCGCATCCGCCTCGTAGCCGAAATGCCGCCAGACGTCGTCGAGCGGCACCGCGCCGTCGGGTTTCAGCGGGTGGTCGTCGGGGCGCATGACGCCGCAGAACGCCACGGTATCGAACCCGCCCAGACGCCGGGCATGGTCTTCGCGGCCGTCGAAGAACTGCCTGTACAGGCCCCGCCCCCGGTAATCGGGGAGCAGGACGGATTCGGCGCAATAGAAGATATTTTCGAGCGGGATCGCCGCGCCGATGAACGGGGCTCTGATTTCGTCGTGTTCATCCGCGAGCGGCATGCCGGTCGAGGCGCCGATCATGTTATCTCCGTCGAAGGCGGCGACGCACACCGCACCCGGCGCGGCGGCGAAGTCGGCGAGGTAGCGGCGTTCGTAGCCGAGATCGCCGTCATACAGATAAGGCCAGTCGCGAAACACGCGGATACGCAGTCCGGCAATGCTGTCGATATGACCGGCCAGGCCGCTTTCCGGCGTCAGGATGCGAACCGACAGTTGCATCCATTCAACTCGCGATACGCTCGTGCTTGTCGTAGCGCCGGGTGATCTGGTCGCGGATATGGTTGGCCAGTTCCTGCGCGATTTCATTGCTCTGGCTGGTGCGCAGGTACATGTTGAGGTGAAACGGCATCAGCTCCGGCAGCCCGGAATCGGGGCCGAGAATCTCCAGATGTGCGGGCACCGTGCTGCGGAGAAGAGCCGTGACCGCGAGGTCGGCTTCGACTTTCGCCAGCATGACGTCATGGCCGAACGGACCGACGATGCGCCAGTCGCGGCCGGCCTGTTCCAGCCCGCGCAGCATGGCGGCGCGGAAGGTGCAAGACGGGTTGGCATTGCCGACGGGCAGCGGGTTTTCGTACCAGACCTTGCCGCCGCGGCAGCCGATCCAGACAAGGTTTTCCGTCAGCAACCGTTCGGCACTGCCGGGGGTGTCGGATTCCGTGGTCAGGGTGATGTCGATGTCGCCGGCCGCCAGGGCTTCGCGCAACGCCATCGAGGAATCGCATTTCAGTTCCAGCTGTACCTTCGGCCAGGCGTCCTTGAAGCTTTTCAGGATCGGCGGCAGGAACGGGCGGATGATGTCGGCGGGAACGCCGAGCCGGACCGTGCCCTCGAATCCGGGGGCACTCATCAGGCCCCAGATTTCGTCGTTGAGCGCGATCAGCCGTCGCGCATGCAGCAACAGACGTTCACCCTCGGCGGTCAGCGATAACTGCCGGCGTTCGCGGTCGAACAGATCCTTCTGCAACAAGTCCTCGAGCCGCTTGATCTGCTGGCTGACCGCACCCTGGGTCAGGTTCAGCAATCGTCCGGCAGCGGTCATGCCGCCGGTCTCTGCGGTCGCTACAAAGGCCCGCGCCAAAGCGACGTCGATGTTCCGGAGCGGGATCGGCTTATCATTAGGTTTCATAATGGTTAGTATCATATAAATTCCATTCCCTAATGCAACTGGTTTTGCCATTGTCCGCCGCAACAGCCGGAACCCCCGGCCGGATGGCGGTGAAAAACCCTGAAAACGGGTGGGCCGTGACCGGTCGTTCGTGGTTTCTGGACGGACGCCTGCATCTTGTACGCAGGTCTGAAAATGGAGAATGGATGATGAGCTATATTGTGAATGACCTGAGCGCGTCGGCGCGCTATCTGCACACCCGCCCCTGGACCGTTGCCGGACTGGTCCGGTTATTCATCGCGGCCATAAGGATTCGCCGTGAACGGCGGATGATGGCGGTGCTGACATCGGAACAACTCGATGATCTCGGCCTGAGCCGGGATCAGGTCGAGGCGGAATCCCGGCGCGGCTATCTGGATATTTCCGAGCAGCGCAAAAACGGGCTTGATCTGTGAGAGCGGACAGGGACCATGAGGGACCATGTATGAGGCCGTTCTGCGGCTCGTGAATGGTTTAACCAGGGAGAACAGGCTTGATTGATCACGTGTCGATTGCGGTCAGCGATCTGCAGAAAAGCACCGCGTTCTATGAACAGGTGCTGGCGCCGCTCGGCTATCAGCGGCTGGTGGTGCGTGATCATACCGTCGGCTTCGGCAGGAAATATCCGGAATTCTGGATCAACCACCGCCCGGACATGGGCCCTGCCGCGGACGACAGCGGCATGCATGTCTGCCTTCGCTGCACGACGGTCGAGGCGGTGCAGGCTTTCCATGAGGCGGCGCTAAGGCACGGCGGCCGCGATGACGGTGCGCCGGGGCCGAGACAGGCATCCATGACCGCCTATTATGCCGCGTTCATTCGCGACCCCGACGGCAATCGCATCGAAGCGGCGACATTCCCCGCAACGGCACCCTGAGTTGCGAATATCCCGATACTTGGTTACGGTCCCGATCGGGTCTCAGGATTATATTGGCGATTATGAGCAGCAAAAATCAGGACGTAACATCCAGCGAAAAGCACATCGAATTGAGAACCCAGGTCGTGCCGGCCAAACGCGAGATGCTGCAGGGCGAACTGAGAGATCTCTTCATCTATTGGAACAGATTGCGGGATGATGCTTTTGCCCCTGCGTGGGATCGTTTTTCATGGGACCATGTGCCCGATGAACTGGTCCGCCAGGCCGCCGTGGTCGAGGTTCGCAGAAGCCCGCTCGATTTCGTCTACTGCTATTGGGGTGACGGCAGGAAGGCCATGCAGGGCGGTGATTATCACGGCATGTCGGTGCGTGAATTCAAGCCCCGGCAGATCGCTGAAAAGGCGATCATCGAATATACCGAGGTCATGGCCCAGCGTATGGCGTTGTGCGTCAGGACGCAGCTTTCGCAGGATGCGGATGACGATAAGCTCGAGTACCCGTTCCTGCGTCTGCCGTTCAGCGATGACGGTGCTAAGGTGAATCACATTCTGGGCGCCGGTCTTTACGACAAGAGCGCGAAGAAAAAGGCCTACGATTTTTACGGCACGGAAGACGACGACCGCATCGATCTCGACTATCTGCTGGAACAACTCGACGGCGATCAATGACCCACTGCGAGGTATTTGTTATTCCGGGCGGCCCGCAAGCCGCTTGTTATTTATGGTCGGCCCGCAAGCCGCTTGTTATTCCGGGCGGCCCGCAAGCCGCTTGTTATTCCGGGCGGCCCGCAAGCCGCCACGCCACTCTTTTCCTGATGTAATCCAGTCCGAAGATCAGCGGCACGCCCAACCATGCGGTCAGGTACACGCCGGTCGCGACCGGTCCGGTGCCGAGGATCAGGCCGACCGCCGGGACATACAGAATGGCCCAGGAAAACACGATCTCGAAGCTGACGCCGAGCACGATCAGCCGGTTGGCAAAGGCATCGCGGTCAAGCCCGGATCCATACCGCGAGCGGCGTCCGAACAGGTTGCCGATCTGCATCAGCAGGATCGACGACAGCGCGATGCCTGTTGCCGAGTGATAGAGCGGTTCGTTCGCGGCCAGCGGCTGACCCCAGACCCAGCCGCCGTCGAACAGCACCCAGAAGAACAGCGACATCGAGAACGCGGCCTCGATCAGCCCGAGGAACAGATAGCTGTGTGCGATCAGCGGCAAGGTCAGCAGCCCCTGCCGGCGCGAGCGGGGCGGTTCCTTCATGGCCTGACCGTCCGGCTTTTCCTGGCCCAGGGCCATCGACGGGATGATGTCGGTGCCAAGGTCGATGGTCAGAATCTGGATCACGGTCAGCGCCAGCGGCACCGGGAACAGCATGTAGAGCAGGTAGGGAATGATCTCCGGTCCGTTCGAGACCAGAACGTAATTGGTGAACTTGCGGATATTGGCGAAGATCGTCCGGCCTTCTTCGATCCCGGCAACGATGGAGGCGAAGTTGTCATCCAGCAAAATGACCTGTGCCGCTTCCCGCGCGACATCGGTTCCATCCCGGCCCATGGCGACCCCGACGTCGGCCGATTTCAGGGCCGGTGCATCGTTGACGCCGTCGCCGGTCATGGCGACCACCAGATCGCGGCGGTGCAGGGCACTAACGATCTTCATTTTCTGTTCCGGCGTGGTGCGGGCGAACACTGTCACGCCGTTTTCGAACCGGAGCGCGACGTCTTCCTCGTGCATGCGTTCCAGTTCGTCGCCGGTGACAACGGCAACGCCGGGGGCGATGTCTGCGGCAATCATGCCGGCGCGGCGGGCAATGGCTTCGGCGGTCTGCGGATGGTCGCCGGTAATCATCACCGTCCGGATACCGGCGCTGTGGCATTTTTCGACCGCGTCCGGGACTTCGGCGCGGAGCGGGTCTTCCAGACACACGAACCCCAGCAGGGTCAGCCCCTGTTCGATGTCCTGCAGCGATGCTGAGCCATCCGGCAGGGTCTCCAGGGGCTTGGCCGCCACGGCGATGACCCGGTATCCCTGCCGGGCAAGTTCGGACACCGTCTGCTCACAGGCGTCCAGCGCCTGCGCATCGACGGGCCGGGCGCCGGCATCGCTGCCGGTGGCGACGGCACCGATCAGCGGCTTCAGGGATTCCCATGCCCCCTTGAGGGTCAGGCGGGTCTGATTGCCTTTGGCCAGCACGCCACCGGCGCGGCGCTTGGCGACATCGAAGGCATAATGGCGTATCTGGGTCTTCAGCATATCTTCAGGGTCGCCGCCATCCGCAGCGATCCGGTTGACGATGGCAACGTCGAGCGGGTCCCCGTTGTAGCCGTCATCGGTGCGGCTGAGATCGGACGCCCCCAGCGCCGCGTCCAGAATGGCGCGCTGATGACCGTCGGCGATGTTCTCGGGGCTCATCGGCAGGGCGAGATGGACCACCTCGAGGCGGTTGAGCGTCAGCGTGCCGGTCTTGTCGGTACAGATGACATGCACCGAGCCCAGTGTCTCGACGGCGTTCAGTCCCTTGACCAGCACGTTGCGCTTGGCCATGCGCAGGCTGCCCATGGCCAGCGACAGGGTGAACGTCGGCAGCAGGCCTTCGGGCACGTTGGCAACGATGATGCCCATCATGAACACCAGATTGACCCACAGTGACTTGTCGGTGATCACCCCGTAGGCAAAGAACGTCAGGCCCATGGCGACGGCGATCACCGTGAGGACCCGCACCATCTGTCCGGTGGCCCGTTCCAGCGGCGAAGCACTGCGGCGGATTTCCTGCGACAGCATGGCGATACGGCCGAACTGGCTTCGGAAACCGGTGGCGAAAACCACGGCCTTGCCGGAACCGCGCAGGATCGTACACCCGGCAAACAGCAGATTGCGTGCATCGGTCAGCGCCACGTCCTGCGGGCCGGTGGTCAGGGATATGGGATTGGATTCCCCCGTGAGCGGTGCATTCGAGACGCTCAGATCCCGGCAGGCGACAAGCCGGGCATCGGCGGGAATGCGGTCCCCCTCGCGGATCGCGATGACATCCCCCGGCACCAGCTCGGCGGCGTCGCACTCTTCCTCATGGCCGCCCCGGTGCACGCTGACACGATGCGGCAGGTATTTGCGCAATTCTTCCATCGCGCGTTCGGCGCGGTATTCCTGAAAGAAACTGAACAGCGCATTGAGGATCGAAACCCCGAGCAGCGCCCAGCCCAGCAGCGCCATGCCCTCGCCGGGCTGGATGTATTCCGCGAAGAAACAGATCGCCGCCGAGATATCGAGCAGGATCGTGAAGAAGTTGGTGAACTGCCGCGCCAGACTTCTCAGCCACCAGAGGTGATCCGTCACTTCAATGGAATTGCGGCCGAGCGAGGCCATCCGTTCTTCGGCCTCGGCAGGGCTGAGACCGCCTTCACGGCTGCCGAGGGCGTCGTAGACATCTTCGACGATCAACGACTGAATCTGTCCAGTCCCCGAAAGCGGTTCGCTCATGTCACGGGTGGCGGTTTCATCCATGATCATGGCATCCCGGGTTTTTCGGCGGCGGCGCGAAAGACCGCGACATCCGACGGGGCAAGCCGCATCAACTGTTCGATCGGGTGGGCGAACCCGAGGCTTTGTCTTTGGGTTGGGGGAAATTCGGCAAGTGTCAGATCGCTGCGATAGCGGCCGGCTTCCACGGCTGTCTGTTTCGGCCAGTCGTCGGACAGGCGGCCGTGAAAATCCACGTTGACGCCGTCGATCCCGGTGGCCGCGATGATCTGCCCCTCGGCGCGTTCGGCAATGCCGCGGGCCTGATGGCGGAGCCGGGCGGCGTCGTCCTCGCTGATGTGCGCGTAGCGCATCCGCGAGACCGTGTTTATATAAACGATATCAAGCTGCTCGATGCCGGCCACCAGCGGGGCCACGAAACGGATCGCCGTCGACGCCCGGCCATCTTTGGACAGCGACAGCATGATCCTTTTCGGATGACCCAGAAGACCGGGTTGCAGAACGCGGACCGACATCACGTCATACCCGCCATTGCCGAGCAGCCGTTCGGAGATGGTGCCCCTGAGAAGCCCGCGCCGTCCGTCCGTCGCCCGTGCACCGCAAATGACGAGCGATTCCGGATCTTCCTTCAGATGCACATCCAGACCGCCGAAAACACCGTGATGCATGGGCAGAATGCGGGTTTCGACCGATACGCCCAGGCGTTCCCCAAGGTTCTTGATCCGCGCCAGCCGCTCATGCAGCGGTGGGCCGGAAATATTCGCATCCTCGACATGAAGCTGGACCAGCCTGCGCGCAGGGGTGCCGGCGGCAAACCGCAGGGCATAGCGCCCGACCCATTCGCCGTTCAAAGAACCGTCATGCGCCAGATAGACCGACATCCGTCAGAGCACCTTTTATCTCTTTCGGCGGCACTCTAGAGAAACAGGGATGAGGCGTAATTGATCTAGATTAATTGGCCGCCGTTCATGGCGGTATTTGACGTCAGCAGAGGATCACTAAAGATGATCACTGCATGATCACTGCGGGCAGGGCGGTGCCGGCAGGCTGCCGATAAGGGTATCGAGTTCGTCTTCGCCCGGCTCGATGCCGTCAACGACAATGGACCGCATGGCGTTGCTGTAGTGTTGCGTATCCGCCGCCATCACCGCCCCGGCGCCGGACACGGCAACATAGTCTTCCAGCGCTTCGGCAATCCGCGTCACCGACATGAAGCCGAAACTGCCGCCCATACCCTTGAGGGTGTGGGCATTGCTCTTGATCTCGGCCGTCGCAGCCGGGGCGTCGTCGCTGCCGAGCCTGGCAATCGCGGCATCGATGCCGTCCAGTTTGACAAGCGCGGTCGCCACGAAGCGTATGCGCAGCTTGTCGATCACCGAATCCGTTCTGGCATCTTTCGTCATGTCGTTCATTGCCATATTGGTCATTGCCTGCCCCTGAGCAAATGGACTTTTTGGTCCCCGCTTTCCCGGCGGGCCGGTCAGATAGGGGGTTTCAGGGGGAAGCGTCAATGAAAACCTGTATGCGAACGAACAGTGGTGCCGTTCCGTTGCAGGTCTGACTATACTGCTGCACGCAAATTCGAGGGCTTTCCATGACGGCAAAACGATCCGACGAAATCATCATTCTGGTGCTCTGGGCGCTGGCCCTCGCGGTATCGGCGATCGGCCCCAAGGACGTGCCGACGTGGTTTCTCGAAGTCCTGCCGGTCATCATCGCCGCGCCGCTGGTGTGGATGACGCGGACGCGCTTCCCGCTGAGCCGTATTTTGCTGTGGTGTGCCTTCGGACATGGCCTGATTTTGATCATGGGCGGACATTATACCTATGCAGAAGTACCCTTGGGGTACTATCTTCAGGATATGTTGAGCTTTGAACGCAACCCATACGACCGTATCGGTCATCTCGCGCAGGGCTTTGTGCCGGCCCTGCTGACACGTGAAATCCTGCTCCGCAAAACCCCGCTTGAGGCCGGTCGGATGCTGTTCGTGCTGGCCTGTTGCGTGCCGCTCGCCTTCAGCGCGTTCTATGAAATGATCGAATGGTGGGCGGCGGTGATCATGGACCAGGACGCCGAGGCGTTTCTGGGCACCCAGGGCGATGTCTGGGATACGCAGTGGGACATGTTCATGGCGCTGGTCGGCGCCGCCGCCGCGCAGGTGCTGCTCTCCGGTCTACAGGATCGCCAGATCAACCAACTGTCGCCGCGCCGGGCGGAAGGATCGTGACCGTGCGCCTGTGTGTGGCCGGCACCGGCTTTTTTAGTCAGTTCCATTACGACGCGTGGTCGCGGCTGGGCGTCGAAATCACCGGCATCTGTTCGCTGGATGCCGATACGGCGGCGGAGATCGCATCGCAATGGCCGGGGTGCCGAGTCTATGACGACTTCGAGAAAATGCTCGACGAGCAAAAGCCCGACCTCGTCGACATCGTCACCCCGCCGCCGACACATCTTGAATTCGTAACCGCCTGTATCGAACGCGGGATTCCGTCGATCTGCCAGAAACCGTTCTGCGGCGGTCTGGCCGATGCGGAAAAGGCGGCGCGGTTGTCGATCGACAGGAACGTCCCGGTGGTCGTGCACGAGAATTTCCGCTTTCAGCCGTGGTTCACGGAAACGTTCCGGCTGTTGGGCGAGGACATCGTCGGGGACGTCTATCAGGGGACGTTCCGGCTCAGGCCCGGCGACGGGCAGGGGCCGGACGCCTATCTCTCGCGCCAGCCGTATTTTCAGACCATGCCGCGGTTGCTGGTTCACGAAACGCTGGTCCACCTGATCGATGTCTTCCGGTTCCTGTTCGGCGAAGTGGTCACGGTCAGCGCCGATCTCAGAAAGCTCAACCCGGTCATCGCCGGCGAGGATGCGGGGATCATCATTCTCGGCTTCGCCAAGGGGCAGCGGGTCGTCATCGACGCAAACCGCCTGGTCGATCATCCGGCCCGCAACCGCCGCCTGGTGATGGGCGAAATGATGATTGAGGGATCCGAAGGGGTGTTGCGTCTCGACGGTAACGGCAATCTCTATCGCCGTGCGCTCGGCGAAGACGACGAGAACGCACTGGCGTATGCCTGGATGGATAACGGATACGGCGGGGATTGCGTGTTCCGGCTGTGCCGGCATGTGCTCGACTGCATGGGGGCGGGGCAACTGCCGGTAAATACGGCCGAGGCCTATCTGGCCAATCTCAGGATCGTCGAGGCGGTGTATGTCTCTGCCGTAGAAGGACGGCGTGTCGACCTGTCCACCGGTTGAGCAAGGGGTGAAGCGGTACAGGCCGACACGGCCGCCGTTACTGCCAGGGATGCGGCAGGAGGTGCACCGGCAGATTTACTTTTCTTCGGCAATCATCATCGCCGTGGCGGCATCGACCTTGGCGGCGGCGGATGCCTGAAGGGCGCGATTGACCTTCTCTTCGAGCAGCGACAGGCGCTCTTCGGTTTCAACGGACGTACAGGCGCCAAGACCCGACACCATCGCCAGCATGGCGCCGGCAAGCATGATTCTTCTGAACATATTTATCTCCTCACGCGTCAACAGGCCGGGATGGCCCTGAAATAAAGACCGGGACGGCCTCTGGAGAAGTTACCCGCCGTTTGTGACGGTCTTTTTGCAATTCCTTTCAGGGACAATGACGATTGCGTGACGAAAATCAGGACGCTGTGGATATCCCGTTATCCGGGAGCCGGGCAATGTCGGCGGCGACGTCGATCATGGCGGCGATGGTACGCCGTCTGGCGTGACGCTTCAGACACACCAGCGTCACCAGATTGGTACCGCGCAGATCGCGGATCGCAAGGCTGATAATGCGGTCATCGCCGGCGGCTTCGCGTTCCTGCATGAAGCCGAAACCGAGACCGTGCGCACAGGCTTCGCGGACTGCTTCACGGCTGCCCAGTTCCAGTACCGGGATGATGTCGATCTTCCGCTTTTTCAGTGCCGCTTCGAGAATGCTTCGCGTGTTCGAGCCGCGTTCGCGCAGGATCACCGGCTGCCCGGCAAGATCGGCAAGCGAGATCTCACCGCGTGATGCCCACGGGTGTGCCTTGGACATGACGCAGACCATGTTCTGGCGCAGCACCTCGATCACATGCAGCCGGTCATCGTCGGGCGGATTGGCGAGAACCCCGGCATCGACGCGCTGGTTCATGACCGCATCCAGCGTTTCGTGGGCGTTCCCGAGTTCCATGCGAACATCGATCCCCGGATGACGGCGGCGGTATTCGGCAACCAGATCCAGCGCCACGTGCGGGCCGTCGGCGGCGATATTCAGATGTCCCTGTTTCAGCGCCGACATGCCGCCCAGAAATTCCCCGATTTCCGCTTCTTCGGCGAACATGCGGGTGGTCAGTTCGAAAAGCTGCGCCCCGTCGCCGGTCAGCGTCGCGCCGTCGCGGGCGCGGTTGAACAGGCTCAAACCATAGGTTTCCTCCAGCGCCTGCACATGCAGCGTGACCGCGGGCTGGGTCACGTGCAGGGCTTCCGCGGCACGGGTGAAACTGCCTTCGCGGGCGACGGTATGAAAGGCGCGAAGTTGAATATGACGCATGTGAAAGCTTATCCATGTATAAGTTTTATTACAAGTTATGACTAATAATATTAATTTGATTAAGGATAAGACTTTGCCGAGAATGATCGGACCGACATGCGGCAGCAAAGGATTCCGACATGGACGCGAGCGTCAAGAAAGCCACCGGCGACAGCAGCATCGGCCAGATCGACATTCCGCTGGTTCGAGCCACGCCTGAAAGTCTGGACGGGCTGGGTCTGCTGTTTTCGGACCCCGACGAGATCACCGTCGAAATCGTCCGCTGGCCGGCGCAGGGCTGGCGTCCGGTCGATGAAGACACCGGTGACGAAGCCGGCACCACCGAAGGGCTGTTCGACTTCTGGTGGGAAAACAATGTGCTGCAGGGCTGCAACCATGCCGTCAACGACCAGTATATTCTGGCCGCCGATGCACGTTTTCCGGAAGCCTTCGATCCCGAGGTCGCGAAGACCATTCCCGAGGACGACGCCGGCCGCGAAGCCGCGCTGCTGTTTCACGCCAATTATCACCCCGACGGCGGGCAGCTGTTCTTCCCCAAAGACAAGGCGCCGTTCGTCGTGCCGCTGGCCCCGCCCGGGGACGACATCACGCCGGAAAGTTTTACCGCGTACTGGTTCGACGGCACGCAGGGTCTCTACATCCATCCCAACGTCTGGCACGAAACCATGCTGCCGTCCCTGAAGCGGACCAGCTTCTTCGACCGTCAGGGCAGGGTGCATGCCCGCGTCAGTGTCGATTTCCCGGGTGAGTTCGGGGCCTATCTGCGCGTGCCGCTGAATTTGGAGGACTGAAAATATGAGTGACGTCAGCGTCGACACCCTTTTTGAAGCGCTCAGCAGTGCGGGCACCGTGCAGTACGGTACGGAAAGGATTACGGAACTGGAGCATGCCCTGCAGATCGCCGAACTGGCCGACGCGATGAGCGGCGATCCGGAAATGATCTGCGCCGCGCTGTTGCATGACATCGGCCGGGTCGCGGTGCGTCAGGATGAAATTTCAGACACGCTGGTTCCCGATCACATGGGCAAGACCACGGGCGGACGCGGCCATGACGATGCCGGGGCCGATCTGCTCGCCGAGCATTTCTCCGAGCGGGTGCTGGCCGGGGTGCGTCTGCATGTCGCCGCCAAGCGCTATCTCTGCACCGTCGACCCCAACTACTACGGCACCCTGTCCGAAGGTTCCATCGCCACCATGAAAATGCAGGGCGGTCTGATGAGCGACGAGGAGCTCGCCGAGTTCCGCGCCATCCCCTTCAGCGAGGATGCGGTGCAGATCAGGCGCTGGGACGACATGGCCAAGGTGCCTGGACTGGAAACGCGCCCCCTTGAACACTGGCGCCCGCTGGTGGAAGAGCAGATGCGTGCCTGAGCCGCATGGGGGATGACGGGTCACGTCTGGCCGTTATCACCGGTGCCGGGTCCGGCATCGGCCGGGCGACGGCGGTCGAACTCGCCAACCAGAATATTCACGTTGTTGCCGCCGGGCGGCGTGTGGCGGCGCTTGAAGAAACGGCGGCGCTTGCGTCCGGGACCGTCACTTGTGTCCCTGCCGATGTTTCGACCGTTGAGGGCCGACGCGATATTGCCGCGGCGTGCGCGGATCGGAAACTGGACTATCTGGTGCATGCTGCCGCGATCAGTCCGGCCAGTCTGCTGACGGATGACGATGCCGGTGCGGTCCTCGAAGAGACCATGCGCATCAATCTGGACTCGCTTTTTCATCTGACGGTCCTGCTGGCACCCGCGCTGTCGGACGGCGGCAGGGTGCTGTTCGTCGGCTCCAATTCGGCCCGCAAACCGCGCCGCGGCGGCGCGGCGTACTGTGTTTCCAAGGCTGCCGGGCACATGCTTTACCTGTGCCTGAAGCAGGAATTCGCCGATCAGGGCATCCTGATGACCAGCGCCATTCCGAGCCCGGTGTACACGGCCATCGTCAAACATCACATTGCGGCCGACCCGGCGGTTTTCCCGGACGGCGCCGATTATGCCCGCCAATTGCGTGACGGCGAGATGATCGCGCCTGAAACCGTCGGCGTGTTTTACCGCTGGCTGCTGACCGGTACAGATGATGCGCGCTATGCAGCCGAGCAGTGGCATATCCAGGATCCGGCCCACCGCGCGGACTGGCTTCAGGGACCGCTGTTCATTCCTGCTGCCTAGCCCCCCCGCCGATAAAGTTTGACCGCACCACTGATGAAGGAGAACGGCTTTCCCGCCGGATACGTTTCGTCCTGAAGGTCGTCTTCAACAGCGAGATGGGTATTACTTGCGCGCGTGTATCCGAAACATATACCCAAGCGGCGTTGGCCCACGGGCATCGCCTTTCCGGCGCCGTGTAATATTATAGGCGCATGGCGTTATTTCGACTTCGCTGAATTGCCGGAACATATGCTGCAACTCGGATTTCGTATACCAGGCCATCCACGGCACGCCGAAACACTCTAGAAACATGGTGCCAAAAACCCTCGATTTTTTACCTTGCAGCCATTTGTAGATGCAGCGTTCCTGCCCCGTGATCCTGTCGAGGCCGTACTGGAAAGCCCTGAGTGCTTTTGCAATAGCTACTTTCAGTGAAGGTTTCCGATACAGGTAGATTCTGGCACAGCCGTCCTTACGAAGCACACGATATACTTCGTTTATTCCGCGTTGCGGGTCCGGCGTATGATGAATGACACCGTTTGAGTAAACGACGTCAAAAGTCTCATCTTCATAGTCGAGATTAAGTGCATCACCATGGCAAAAGGTTGGAATTATCTTGAGATCGAAAATTGATTGCGCGTCATTCGTAAACGATTTAGCGCGGTTAATGCTCTCTTCAGAGTAATCAATAGCGACGTATTTTTCGGGGTTCGCCAAATAAGAGCATATATAAAATGCATCTACAGCTTGCCCACAACCAACCTCGAGATAATTTTTTTCTTTAAGCGGTAACGTGTGCAAGTCGGCAGGTAACCAGGGTTCAACTTGATATCGATGTTGATACACGTCCTGGAAAGTACCTTCCGCGCCGCATGGGTTCGCACTCCAGAAATCAATTTGTTGCATGCGTTGGTTTTTCAATTTGGATTGATTGCGTATTGCGCCAGCTTTGATCTGCCGAGTCTGCCGGGCAAGAAACGCAATAATAAGCCGTCATCGGATATAAAATTTGTTTATTTAGGAATGGTGTCAAGTTTCGAAAAATCATCGCGTAAGCTGCGATGCCATTATTGAGCTTTTAACCGGTCATTCCAGAGAAGTTATGGATGTGCCTCCGGCGTTGACCCGGTGTGTTGGTGCGATGACACTCGCGCCATGGGATCAACCGTCGTCATTCAGTCGCATGCGCCCACAGCACCGGAGATCGTTGTCTGGGCCACGGAAAGCGTGCGCGCGTGGGCCGCAGGCAACGGATACGACTACACCATAAAACACGATGAGCTGTTCGATCTGATTTCGGCGGACTGTCTGCACGCTGCCGGGACACGGATGCAGATGGCGGCGGATGTCGCGCGTCTGGCCTGGATACAGGCGCTGCTGGATGACGGCTGGGCGCGTGTCGTCTGGATCGATGCCGATATCCATGTGTTTCGTCCGGAACTCTTCAGCGTCGATGTCGAAGACGGATACGCCTTCGGCCGAGAACACTGGGTGCAGTCCGACAGCGGCGCCAGGCTCAGGGTCTACAACAACGTGCATAACGCGCTTTTGGTGTTCACACCCGCCGGACGTGTAACCCTCGATTTCTATGCCGAACAGGCGGCCCGCATTCTGCTCGCGGCCGGACCTTCGGTGCCGCCCCAGCTTGTCGGGCCGAAGCTTCTGACGGCGCTGCATAACGTGGTGCGGTTTCCGTTGCTGGACAGTGTCGGCATGGCCAGCCCGAGGGTGATCCGCGATCTCTCTGAGGGCGGCGGTACGGCGTGGAAGATGCTGAACGCCGCGCACGGCGGGGCGCTCGCGGCACTAAATCTCTCGACGTCGCTTCTGGGCACGACGACGGACGGTGTTGCGGTGACGGATGACTTGCTTCGACGCGCGGTGGAGACGTTGACACGGTCATCGTGAGTGTGTTGCCCCTCACCCGGCGCTTTGCGCCACCCTCTCCCCAGGGAGAGGGGAGTATCCCTTATCCTGAGGCGCGCGAAGCGCGTCACGCCCCTCATACTTCGAGACGCTCGCATGGCTTGCTCCTCAGCATGAGGAGAATGGATACCTCATCCTGAGGAGAATATAAAAAACCTCATCCTGAGGCGCGCGAAGCGCGTCTCGAAGGATGCAACAGGCAAAGACGGCGCATCTGTTATGTTTCCTCTGCGCCAGAAGTGTTTTAGCATCCGCACATGCTCGATCCGCTCACACTCGCAATCATCTTTGCCACCTTTTTGTTTGCCGGCGCCGTCAAGGGCGTGATCGGTCTCGGATTGCCGACCATCTCTCTCGCGCTGCTGACGGTCGCGTTCGATCTGACCACGGCGATGGCGCTGTTGCTGGTGCCGTCCTTCGCGACCAATCTGTGGCAGGGCGTGGTTGGCGGCAACGGGATCGCGATCATGCGCAGGTTGTGGCTGTTCTTTGCGATGGCGACGGTGACGGTCGGCCTCGGCGGTGTGATGCTGACGCGGGTCGATCTCGATGTGCTGTCGGCGCTGCTGGGTGTGTTGATCGTCCTCTATGCCGGGTTCGGCATCTTCGGCCTGTCATTTAATATCGCGCCGGTACGTGAACGCTGGGCCGGGCCGCTCTGCGGTGCCGTCAACGGTGTGCTGACCGGCATGACCGGATCGTTCGTGGTACCCGGCGTGATGTATCTGCAGTCCATCGGGCTGACCCGCGACATGCTGGTCCAGGCCATGGGCATCCTGTTCACGCTGTCGACGCTGGCGCTGGGCATCTCGCTCGGGGCCAACGACCTGCTGGACCGGGCGCAGGGGCTGATGTCGGCATCCGGCGTTTTGCCCGCGGTCATCGGTATGGTCTGCGGCCAGCAGATCCGGCACCGCCTGTCCGAAGAGCTGTTCCGGCGGATATTCTTTTTCTCCCTGATGGTGCTCGGCCTCTACATCGCCGCCAGCGCAATGCTGCTGAGCCACGGCGGGATGCTCTGAGATGGACGCGCCGGGCATGGACGTGATGAGCGCCCTTGCACTGGCCCTCGGCGCGGCATGGGCCAGCGGCATCAATCTGTATCTGGCAACGCTGATGATCGGCGGGCTCGGCATGACCGGGATGGTCGATCTGCCGCCCGATCTCGAGGTTCTGGCCACGCCCCCCGTGCTGGCCACGGCGGCGGGTCTGTATGCGCTGGAATTCTTCGCCGACAAGATCCCCGGCATCGACAGCCTGAACGATGCTCTGCATACCTTCATCCGCATTCCCGCCGGCGCGCTTCTGGCCATGGGCAGCGTGTCGGGCATCGCCGAACCCTGGCAGGCCGCCGCGGCACTGGTGCTGGGGGGTGCCGTCACCGCAAGCGCCCATGCCGCCAAGACCGGCAGCCGGGCCCTGATCAATACCTCGCCCGAGCCGTTCTCGAACTGGTTCGCTTCGATCTTCGAGGACGTCATCGTCATCATCGGGCTGCTGCTGGCGCTGTTCAATCCGCTCATATTCCTGATCTGGATGGCGGTGTTCGTGCTGCTGATGATCTGGCTGTTGCCGAAACTGATCCGCGGGCTCCGGGCCATCTGGCAGCGTCTGCAGGGGATGCGCAGCGGCACCGCGCAAGGAACCAGCCTCAGTGCAACGTTCCGGGGGCCGCCCGCCGATCCGGCCCAAAACGATCACGGCGGTCCGCCGCAAACCGGATCATGACCGGGGGCCTGTGATGGCGGACCGGGACATCGCACGGATGGCGGTTGTGCTGGCGCTGGCCATCGCCGCCTTTATGCCGTCGCGGGCGGTTCATGCACAAACCCCCGACGAGATCATCCTGCTCCCTTATCCCGACCGGATCGAGGCCCTGAAGCCGCCGGTCAATGTCGCCATCCGGTACTCAAAATCCCCGGAACGCCGCTTCGTCACCGATATCGTCTGGGGCCCGGAAAAGGCGCCGGGTCTTTACCGTCTGAACGCCCAGGGCAGCGTCACCGTTACGATGTCGAAAGACGGCCCGGTGATGACCCTGACGCGCGGCGCGACCCGCTTTACCTTCGGTCCCAAGACCGTGGATCGCGCCGACGAAGGCAAAATCGTCGCCGACATCACGCCCGACGGGCGCTATCGCCAGATCGCACTGCATCTGCCGGGGCTCGACAGCAAGGCCCACCGTGAGCAGTTCTCACTGCTGGGCTCGGGGCTGGTCGATACCGGCCGGGTGCCGCCGTTCCGCCGTCTGCAGACCCGCGCCGGTCCTGACGACAGCGGCGGGGGCACGCAGTTGAAGCGTGAGAAGGATGCCCGCATCGAACTGCTGGAAGCGATCCAGCCGATGCTGGGGCTGGTGCTGGAAACCGGTGCATCGGGGGTGCACACGGGCTCACGGATGACCGTGCTGCGCCGTGATCTCGGCGATCTGTTCCGCGATGCCGGGCCGATCCCGCTCCGCGTCGAGGGTACCGTGAAAGGCCTGAGCGAAATCGACAACCGTCGGTTTCTGGTGGTCCGGCTGGACCGCGCCGAGATGGCGCAGCCGATGCGCGCCAACATCGACGGCTATGCGCTGATCGACATCGATACCGGGCTGCCGGAAACCGTCGTCGCCAGCATCGAGCTTGTGATCCTGCAGGGCACCGATACCACGGTGTTCCGGTTCGTCGAGCGCCGGGCCCTGATCCCGGAACTGGAGAAGCCTTAATATTTTCGGTCATGGCCGTGTCATATGGACCCCGGCCTTCGCCGGGGTGACGGGCGGTAGTAAATACAAAAAAACGTCATTCCGGCACATCCTTCGAGACGGCCTTTCGGGCCTCCTCAGGATGAGGGGCCGGAGATAGCATGATCCCTGCCGTCACCCTGAACTTGTTTCAGGGTCCATGCATTCAGGCAACGGACGTGGCCGTGTCGTATGGGTCCTCAATCACGTTCAGGACGACGCCATGAGGATACGGAAGAAATCTTGATGTGACGGGACTTTCCTGTGCTTCCAACAGGGGGTAACTTGCATGCATGAAGTATCAAAGCATCGCCATTGTCGCGGCGCCGACACCGGAAGCCGCAGAAGCCCGGGTTCGGCTTGCGCGCAAGTACGGCAACGTCGCGGTGGACGAGGCCGACGTCATCGTTGCGCTCGGCGGCGACGGCATGATGCTGCACACCATCCACGATCTGATGGACCGCGACATTCCGATCTACGGCATGAACCGGGGCTCCGTCGGTTTCCTGATGAACGAATATGCCGAGGACGGTCTGGTCGAACGGCTGGACCGGGCGGATCTGATCAAACTGCATCCGCTGAGCATGGAAGCGATCGACGTCGACGGTAGGTCGCATGTCTCGCTGGCCATCAACGAGGTCTCGCTGATCCGCGAAACCCGCCAGGCGGCGAAAATCCGTATCATCGTCGACGGGGTCGCTCGGCTCGAAGAAATGATGTGCGACGGGGTTCTGGTCTCCACGCCGGCCGGCTCGACGGCCTATAACCTGTCGGCAAGTGGCCCGATCATTCCGCTCGGCAACGATCTTCTGGCGCTGACGCCGATCAGCGCCTTCCGGCCCCGCCGCTGGAGGGGGGCACTGTTGCCGGCGAAAGCCAAGATCACCTTCGAGGTGATGGACCCCACTGACCGCCGGGTCAGCGCCACCGCCGATTTCCATGAAGTCCGGGGGGTTGCCGCCGTGCATATCTCGCAGGCTGACAACCACACCCCTAAACTTCTGTTCGATCCCGAACACAATCTGGAAGAGCGGGTTCTCCGGGAGCAATTCAGCGCGTGAGTGCCTACGAAGAAGCCGAAGACCGTCCGAATAAACCGGACCCGCGCAGCGGCAGGAAACGTGCTCTGATCATGGCGGCCACCCTGTGCTGGGGGGCTTTCGGCGGCTGGCTGTTTTCCCTCGCCGGGATTCCGCTGGCGTGGATGATCGGGGCGATGATGTTCACTGCCGGGCTGGCGGTGTTCGGGGTGCAGCTGAAGGGGCCCGGCAAAAGCCGCGCCATCATGATTACCGTGCTGGGGGTCATGCTGGGCAGCGCCTTCACCCCCGATATCCTGGAACACGCGGCAAGCTGGATTGTTTCCATCGCCGTGCTTCTGATTTTCGTGGTCGGCGTGACGGTGCTGCTGACGTGGGGTTTCCAGCGCTTCGCCGGGATGGAAAAGCCCGAGGCCCTGCTGGCGGCGACGCCGGGCGGCTTTGGCGAGATGATCCTGATCGCCGAAAGTTACGGCATCGATGTCCGCTCGATTTCGCTCATTCACGCGACACGGGTCATGTTCACGGTGATGCTGATCCCGTTCTATTTCCGAATTTTCGAAGGTTACACACCGCCCGCCACCTCGCCGATGGGCTCGATCAACGATCTCGGTCTGACCGACGGCGCGGTGCTGGTGGCCTGTGCCCTGGTCGGCTATCTCGGCGCCAAGCGTCTGGGGATGCCCGCGGCGGCGCTGCTGGGGCCGATGCTGATCAGCGCCATCGTGCATTTCCTCGGCCTGACCACGGCCAAGCCGCCGGGCGAACTGGTCAATCTGGCGCAGATCGTGATCGGCACCAATGTCGGCTGCCGCTTCGTCGGGGTCGAGCGCCGCCAGCTTCTGAACCCGGTCGGGGTCGGGATCATCGGCGCGGCGATCACACTGGGTCTGGCCATGGGGGCGGCGGAAGTCCTGCACCAGATGACGCAGCTTGATTACCACGCGCTGTGGATTTCCTTTGCCCCCGGCGGGCTTGCGGAAATGACCCTGATCAGCCTGGCCATGGACATCGACACGGCGTTCGTATCCACGCATCACATCGTCCGCATCCTGTTTATCGTGATGGCGATCTCGGTGGTGACGCGGCTTCTGTTCGGCAAGCCGAAACACGACAGTAACTGAGTTTTCCCTCACCCTCCCACGCGCTGACGCACGTGGGTCCCTCCCTCTCCCGGTGGGAGAGGGGTGATTTTCCTGCCCTCTCCTTGGGGAGAGGGTGGCGCGAAGCGCCGGGTGAGGGATCAACGGTGATCGGCGCCGACGGCTTCGGAAATGTGCCTGAAGCCGTCCCGTTTCAGCAATCCGGCGAGCGAACGGCAGATACGGCCGGGCAGCGACGGGCCTTCGAAGACAAGCCCGGAATATACCTGGACCAGCGACGCCCCGGCGCGGATTTTCGCATAGGCATCGGCCCCGGATGCAATGCCGCCGACTCCGATCAGCGGGACCTTGCCGCCGGTTTCGCGATAGAAATCATATATCACCCGGGTCGACAGATTGCTCAGCGGCTTGCCGCTCAGCCCGCCGGTTTCGAGCCGGTGCATGCTTTTCAGCGTGTCGGGCCGGGTGATCGTGGTGTTGGTCGCGATCAGGCCGTCGACCATGCCGTTCCTGGCGACCGCGGCGATGTCGGCGATGTCGGCGTCGGTCAGGTCGGGGGCGACTTTGACCAGCAGCGGCGTGGTCTTTTCGGGGATGGCCCGGACCATGGCTTCGCGGACCCGGCGGATCAGGGACTCCAGTTCGCTGCGGCTCTGCAGGGCGCGGAGCCCCGCGGTATTCGGCGATGACACATTGACGACGATATAGTCGGCGTACCCTGCGAGCTTTTCTATGCCGGTCACATAATCGGCGGCGGCGTCTTCGGTTTCCTTGTTCTTGCCGAGATTGACGCCGATCACGCCCAGCGTCCGCGAGGCGGGCAGGTGTGACAGCTTTGCGGCGGCATAATCGGCGCCTTTGGAATTGAAGCCCATGCGGTTGATGACGCCCTGGTCCTGATTGAGCCGGAACAGGCGCGGCTTCGGATTGCCGGGCTGTGGTTGCGGGGTGACCGAGCCGATCTCGACAAAGCCGAAGCCGAGCGCCAGTGCCTGCATCGGCACGTCGGCGTCCTTGTCGAACCCGGCGGCGAGACCGACCGGGTTCTTGAAGCGCAACCCCCATAGCTCCGTTTCCAGCACCGAGTCGGCATAGGGGACGCCGGACACAAGCCGCGCCCCGAGCGCCCGAATCGCCAGATTGTGGGCGCATTCCGGTGTCAGCCTGCGAACCAGCGGCCAGCTCAGCCGATAGAGGTCCATGCTCAGGCGCCCTTGCCGCTGTCGAGGGACGGCGGCGGAAAACCGGCCGGGAAAACGTGGATACCGTCGTCGTCGAGCGGCAGCGGCGTGGTCTCGATCACCGCCGCGACATCGAGCGGCCCGTACAGGTGCGGAAACAGCTGTCCGCCGCGTGACGGTTCCCATTTCAGCGCATCGCCCAGCGCCGTGGCATCGACGGCCAGCAAAAGGATGCCGGCCTGACCACGGCGATGCTTGGCCGCCGAGGTCCAGACCTGATCGCGGGTCGAGAAATGAATGAACCCGTCAGCCCTGTCCTGACTTGATCCGGGGTAGCTGCCGTCGCTCAGGGCCTGAACCCATTCTTCTGCACGGCACATGTGGTAGATGACTTTGTCGTTCATGGCGGGCAAAGTAGCCAACACGAAAGCGTCTGACAACGGGCAACGAAGTGAAGCCGGGTTTCGATACGAACCTCATCCTGAGGGCGCCTTGGCCCGTCCTTCGAGACGGCCGGTTCCCGGCCTCCTCAGGATAAGGGCCAAGGGGTGTCTCGAAGGAGAGGTTCGTACAGGGTATCCGCAAGCTATTGCAACCGGCGCCGGACAACCGGATAGGAGAATGAAATGAGTACCCGCACCATCACTGTCGATGAAAGATTGTATGCGTATATGCTCGACGTCGGCGTGCGCGAACAGGCGATCCTGTCGGAACTGCGCGAAGCCACGGCGGACCACGAATGGGCGGTGATGCAGATCTCGCCCGAACAGGGGCAATTGATGCAGATGCTGGTGCGTATGCTGGGGGCCCGGAACTGTATCGAAATCGGCACCTTTACCGGCTATTCGGCGCTGGCGATGGCTTTGGCGCTGCCCGATGACGGCAGGCTCGTCGCGTGCGATATTTCCGAGGAATTCACCCGGCTCGGCATCCCGTTCTGGGAAAAGGCCGGGGTCCGCGGAAAGATCGATCTGCGCATCGCGCCTGCGACGGAAACCCTGGATGCGATGATCGCGGCGGGCGAGGCGGGCGGCTATGACTTCGCCTTCATCGACGCCGACAAGCCGGGCTATCCGGATTATTACGCGCGCTGCCTGCAGCTTATGCGGCCGGGGGGCGTGATTGCCGTCGACAACGTGTTCATGGACGGAAAAGCCGCCGATCCGGAAACGGACTCTGAGAATGCCAGGGCCATGCGCACCTTCAACGCCATGCTGAAGGACGATCCGCGCGTCGACATCTCGCTGATCCCGATCGGTGACGGGCTGACACTGGCAAGGAAGATTTAGGGTCGGATGCGAATCGGCAGACAAATCATGTATTCGTGGGCAAATGCAACTGATCAGCTATTTAGCCGATGTAAAGTTCACGAATAACGAATGCGGGATTCAGGAATTTCTATCAAGTACTTATCATTTTACTGCATATTTTGTGCTTAACTTTAATATGGTTGTGGCTCGACAAGAATTACAACTTTCCCCCCTAATATAGACTGATTGGGGCACTTGTGAGAGTGAGTGGAGGGGTAATCAATGAAAAGCATCGGGAAATCCGCCAGACAGTTTTCGGTTCCGGCAATACTGGTTGTGGCTTTATCCAGCTGTTATCAGATGCCGGAATTACAGTATGCAACTAACGACCATCTTAAGAAGACAGGTGAGGCCAGATCGAATGGCAAGGCGTATTTCGCGGAATACGATACCTCCTTCAATGACAAGTCCGATGCAGCAAAGGCATATCTCTATGTTCAAGCAGGGGCTGCACTAACGGAGGGCGTCTGCACGAATTACCTGAACGATCTAAGGGCTGCGGCAAACAATCAGGAGTTTTTTAACAAACAACTTGGAATCACGACAGTGCTGACGACAGGTGTGTTGGCCATTGCTGGGGCGCATACGGATGCCTTCGAAGCGCTTGCCCTCGGAACTGCGTTTACGTTGAGTACCTCTGACAACTTTAGGGACCACTATCTGCTCGGTCCTGATTCAGAAAACATCGTTAAGCTTGTCGAAAAATCAATGGCGGCTGTGCTGGTGGAAATCAAAAAACGACCGCCGTCAAACTTCTATGAAGCTTATCATCAGTTGAGAAGTTACTCGAAAGTTTGTTCGGTTGCCGAAATCAGAAGATTGGTTGGCGAGTCGATCATAGCGGCAAATCCTGAAGCGAGCAGCCAGGGCGCAGTCGCACAGCGAGTTGATCAGATTATCAGGAATAGTATCGCCAGCAATCTCCTGGGGGTGGCGACACTAACGGATCGACAGATGACGGGGCTATATTGGCTAACGGTCCGTGGTACGGGTGGAGATGCTCAGCAAATAAGCATCATCACAGAGCTACTGGGGCCTGTGCTTAATGCCGCCGTTAGCGGAAATCTGGTGATGCAGGTTAAAATCCGCGATGAATTTCAGCGTATGACAGCTCCGACATTGGCTGAATTTAAAACGGTCGTCCAAAAGCATATAGACGAAATTCCGAACGCTTTGTCATCCTTTGTCGCGGGGGGGCCATCAGTTGAAAAACTTGTGGTAAATGCCGTTCCACCAACAAATCCAATCGCAACAGGGACATTAGGTGGGTCAGGAACGATCACGGTCCGCATTAAGTAAGGAGGCCCTCACCCTCCCATCCGCTACGCGAACGGGTCCCTCCCTCTCCCGTCGCCAATCCATTGGCGCGGGCCAATGGGAGAGGGGTGATTTCCCTACCCTCTCCTCGGGGAGAGGGTGGCGCGTAGCGCCGGGTGAGGGGAAAGCCCTTACTTGTGCTGCCAGGTTGCCTTGCGCTTGTCGGCGAAGGCGGCCATGCCTTCCTTCTGGTCTTCGGTGGCGAAGGCGGCGTGGAACACGCGGCGTTCGAACAGGATGCCCTCGGCGAGCGTGGTTTCATAGGAGCGGTTGACCGATTCCTTGACCATCATGCAGGTCGAATGGGACATCCCGGCAATGGTCGCGGCGGTCTTGAGCGCATCGTCGAGAAGCTCGGCGGCCGGCACGACGCGGCTGGCAAGACCCGAACGCTCGGCTTCGTCGGCATCCATCATGCGGCCGGTCAGGCACATTTCCATGGCCTTGGATTTGCCGACAAAACGGGTCAGGCGCTGCGAACCGCCGGCACCCGGCAGGATGCCCAGCTTGACTTCGGGCTGACCGAACCTGGCGCCGTCACCGGCAAGAATGAAATCGCACATCATCGCCAGTTCACAGCCACCGCCCAGCGCAAAGCCGTTGACCGCGGCGATAACGGGCTTGCGGCACTTGGCGACCCGTTCCCAGGTCGAGATGAAGTTGGACTTGTAGGCATCCATATAGCTTTTCGCCTGCATTTCCTTGATGTCGGCGCCGGCGGCGAAGGCTTTTTCAGACCCGGTTATGACGATGCAGCCGATGCCGTCATCGGCCTCGAAGCCGTCGATGGCCTCGCCCAGTTCGTTGATCAGCGCATCGTTGAGCGCGTTCAGCGCATCCGGGCGGTTCAGCGTGATCAGGGCGACGCCGCCGTCCCTGGTTTCGGCAATAATGTTTTCGTAAGCCATGGGGAAACTCCTCAGTATCGGCAAATCCGGAGCGCGGGCAGGGCCGCGCGGTATGCCGGTTTTGACACACCGGGGCCTGAAGGAAAAGGATTTGTTCGCAGGTGCGAAAGCCTGCAGGGGCCTATGAGCCGCTGACCCGAACGCTTTCCATGCAGTCGCGGAAAATTCTCGCGGCCATGGTGCGGAACGAATCCTCGATCTCCCACGCCTGCTCGATCATGTTGTTGAGACTGGCCGCCGTGTCATCGTCGCTGGTCAAGCGCAACTGCCGGGTCAGTTCGTCGATGGAACGCGCGCGGTTGCCCTCGGTCTCCGCCAGCATCTCGGCGTAATCGGCCTCGCATTCGGCGGCGGTGATCTTTGCATCCGCGTCCGAAACGTGCGTGACAAGGACAGCCAGAACGAGGGCTGGAAGGGTTATGCGTTTCATGGCCGACAGGGAAACCGAAGCGCGGGGGATCGTCAATTCAAATTCACAGCCGATCGGGTTAAAGTGGGGCATGCGACTGACTGTTTTCACCGTTGCCGTCTTGATGAGTGTTGCCGCAACCGCGTCCCGCGCCGACACGGTGGCTGACTGCGGCCGGTTCTTCCTGAAGTACAATCCGGAGACGAAGCAGATGGAATGCGTCGGCGGCAAACGCAAACGCGCCCCCGGGCGGGGGGCGTCGGTCGAAACCCTGGCCCGGGACGTGCAACGCAGCCTCAGCCAGCTCGGGCGTGTCGTCAATCAGGCGGAACAGCTTCTGCGCGCTGAAAAGCTCTCGCAGGAAGCGGCGCAGCGGGTGCGGACCCTGCTCACCGAAGCCCGCAACCGGACCCGCGAGATCCAGCGAAAGAGCCGCGAACTGGCCCAGGCGCAGAAGACCCGGACTCAGCAACTGGCGACCGAGCAGCGACAGGTGTTTCAGGCGCAGGAGCAACTGGCCCGTCAGCTCGAGCAGAAGCAGCAGGCCCTGACCCAGCAGCTTCTCGCCGAACAGCGTTCGCGGACGCAGGAACTGCTGCGCTAGCCTAACAACCCTCTCCCAGGGGAGAGGGTGGCGAGCATCGCGAGCCGGGTGAGGGGACTAGGTGTTGTCAGCCGCCGGTCATCGACATGTGGCGGCCAACGGCGGGTTTGGCGTCGCGGCGGTCGATGATGAAGTCGTGGCCCTTGGGCTTGCGGCCGATGGCCTCGTCGATGGCGGCATCGAGCAGTGCGTCGTCGTCGCTGGCGCGGAGCGGCTTTCTCAGGTCCGCCGCATCCTCCTGGCCCAGGCACATATAGAGCGTGCCGGTGCAGGTCAATCGTACCCGGTTGCAGCTTTCACAGAAATTGTGGGTCAGCGGCGTGATGAAGCCGAGCCGCTTGCCGGTTTCCCCGATCTCCGTATAGCGGGCGGGGCCGCCGGTCTTGTAGGGGATGTCGGTCAGCGTCCAGCGCTTTTCCAGATCCTGTCGGACCTGTGACAGCGGCAGGTACTGGTCGACCCGGTCTTCGCCGATCTCGCCCAGCGGCATGGTTTCGATCAGCGTCAGGTCGAAGCTGTTCTCGCCGCACCAGCGGATCATGTCGTCGAACTCATCGGCGTTCAGGTGCTTCAGCGCGACGGCGTTGATCTTCACCTCTAGCCCGGCTTTCTTGGCCGCCGCCAGACCGCCCATGACCTTTTCAAGGCTGCCCCAGCGGGTCGCTTCGCGGAATTTTTCCGGGTCCAGCGTGTCCACGGACACGTTGATGCGCCGGACCCCGGCGGCGACCAGATCATCGGCGTAGCGGGCCAGCTGGCTGCCGTTGGTGGTCAGCGTCAGCTCGTCCAGCGCGCCGGTCCTGATCTGTTTGCCGAGATTGTTGATCAGCGTCATGATGTCGCGCCGCACCAGCGGCTCACCGCCGGTCAGACGCAGTTTCCTGACCCCCTTGCGGATGAACGCGGTGCACAGGCGCTCAAGCTCTTCGAGCGAGAGCACGTCCTTTTTCGGCAGGAACGTCATGTCCTCGGCCATGCAGTAGACACAGCGGAAATCGCAGCGGTCCGTGACCGAGACGCGCAGATAGCTGACGTGCCGCCCGAACGGGTCGATCATCGGGGTGTCGTTGGTTTGAGTGGGTGCGTTAGCGTCCAAAAGTCATCCGTCCTTTCGTGCCTTCCACCAAATATAGTCCTGTCTTGGCCTCACGTCATCCCCCGGGGCTTGCCTCATCCTTCGAGACGGCTTTTCAAGCCTCCTCAGGATGAGGCCGAAATTATATCCTCATGCTGAGGAGGATGCCGCGCATCCGTCTCGAAGCATGGACGCCCCATCTCAGGCTTCGCCTTCGGTCATGTCTGTTTTCTCAGGCTTCACCCTCGGTCAGGCCCTTCTTGACCATGTCCTGTTTTGCCTTTTCGCGCAGGTCCTCGCGTTCGCGCAGATAGTCGTCGGTGGTGCGCGGGATCGGGACCTTGCCGTGCGCCAGCGGGTTGCCGTCTTCGGTGGTCATCTGCACGACGCGGCAGTCCTCGCACATCTTCAGACGGTCGAGCTTGCCGTCGCCCTGGAACATGGTGTGCCCCTTGAGCTTGTCGATGGTGCGCAGCATCGACGACTGGGTCGCGAACGGCTTGCCGCAGCGGATACAGAGGAACGGCTGCTCTTCCTTTATGACCTGATGGGTGTGGACCCCCTCGGCGAAGCTGAGTCGGGGCTCCAGCGAGATCACGCTTTCCGGGCAGGTGTTCTTGCAAAGCCCGCATTGCACGCAGGCATCTTCGGCAAACGCCAGTTGCGGCAGGTTTTCGTTGTCCTTGAGGGCGCCCGTCGGACAGGCGCCGACACACGCCAGACACAGCGTACAGCCCTCGACGTCGACATTGACGCGCCCGAACGGGGCACCGGCGGGCAGTGCGATTTCGTCGACCGGGGCCGGCGATTTTCTATGAAGCGCGTCCAGCGACAGCCGCAGCACCGACCGCTTGCGGCCGACACCGGCAACGTCACCGGCGGGAATGGCCGCAGCGGGTTCAGCATCGTAGAGCGCCGCTTCCAACTGGTCGGGATCGTCGGCTTCGATCAGCCGCACCCGGCCCGCGCCGTATCCCAGACCATCCGTCACCGCATCGACGATGGTGAAGGTCTCAAGCAGGGTGTCGCGGTCTTCGCGTTTCTTCGGCGGCAGCAGACAGGCGACCTCGGAACAGCCCAGCGCCAGGGCGAGGGTGATGCTTTCAAGGCCGAACTGCGTCACCTGGTTGACGGCGAACGGCAGCACGTTGCCGGGCAGGCCGCGGCCGTGCCGGGCCGAGAGCGCAATGGCGTCGTGGCCGAAGCT
Organism: Rhodospirillales bacterium; assembly: GCA_040218645.1. Lineage (GTDB taxonomy): Bacteria > Pseudomonadota > Alphaproteobacteria > Rhodospirillales > Casp-alpha2 > UBA4479. Next base: position 48,483 of record JAVJQZ010000014.1, on the reverse strand, counting down.
GTCGTCGTGGATCAGCAGCACCGGGTCGGTGCCGCCGGCTTTCTGGTAACTGCCGATCAGTGTACGCAATCGCTCGGACAGGCCATCGCCCGCGGGCAGGTTGTATTTCGCCGCCCCGGTCGGGCAGACCACGGCGCACAGCCCGCACCCGGCACAGATGTAGGGATCGAACCTGACGGTATCGCCGTTCGGCTCGATGGCGCCGGTCGGGCACACGTCGAGACATTTCGAGCAGCCCGTGATGCGGCTCCGGGAATGCGCACAGATGCCGGCATCATAATCGATGTAGCGGGGCTTTTCGAACTCGCCGGTCATGTCGCTCAGCGTGAACAGCGCTTCCATCACGGCGGCCGGGCTGGCGGGATCGACATGGAAATAGCCGTCGCGCTTGTCGGCGGCGGAAAACAGCGGCGCCTGACCGCGCAGATCGAGGATCAGGTCGCAGGTCGAGCTGCCGGTTTCGCCGAGACCGGAAAATTCCAGTTTGGTCTTCGAGGACGGGGCCGTCGGGCGGAAATGCTCAACGGCGATTTCGAACGCGCCCAGATGACCCTTGGCGCTCTTGATGGTGCCGTTGAAGATCGGCATGTCCATGATGTCGGGCGGGCTGATATCCGTGCCGCCGTCGAGCAGCACGGTGACGTCCATGCGCTCGGCTAGCTTGCGCGCCGCATCGATGGCGCGGTCGTCGCGGCCCAGTACCAGCACGATCCCGGTCGAGATCATGCTGACCGAGGAAGATTCCTTGAGATCAAGCGCGGCTTCACGGATCAGCGCCGCCATTTTCGCGGTGACGTTGCGGTGCTTGCCCTTGCGATCAGACCTGTCCGCAGCCTTGTCCGCACCCTTGGCGCCCGGGCGGCCGGCGTCGGACCAGCCGGCGCGTTCGCGGATATTGACGAAGCCCGCGGCGGGAGCGTTGTCGCCCAGTTCGTCGAGGGCATCGAGAAACAGCGGTGCTTCCTGGGTGCAGGCAACGAGGATGTCATCGGCCTTGCCGGCCTCATCGAGGAAGCGGTCCAGCTCGACCCGGCACAAATGTCTGGCCGGGCGCAGCGTGCCTTCGGCCTCACCGGTCCCGGACAGCGCCTTGCCCAGCGCGTCGGCATCGATGCTCATGGTGTCTTCGCACGAACAGACGAAGACGTCCTTGCCATTAACCTTCATGACGATTCTTAATCCTCCCAGTGCGCCCAATTGTTATATATGTCGATCCGCCTGTTGAATTTCAAATGCAGGAAGATATAGACACCGGGGCTGTCGTTTCGGCATTACATACCGCATATTGGATGTAAATAAAGACATATCAATTTTAAGGGTTTGTTCGGCGACGGCGAAGCCCCGAACATGACAGCGGGGCAGGACAGCAGCACAGGACGACGGGACAGGACGGCAATGAAAGACCTGATGACGACGAAGGAAGTGGCGGATTATCTGCGCCTCAAGGAACGCAAGGTCTATGACCTTGTGGCCGAGGGTGAAATTCCGTGCACGCGGGTCACCGGCAAGTGGCTGTTCCCGAAGCATCTGATCGATATCTGGCTGGCGCGTTCATCGACGTTTCCGAAGATCGCCGCCTCTCATGCCACGCCGCCGCCGCCGGTCATCGTCGGGTCGCACGACCCGCTGCTGGAATGGGCGGTCCGCGCGTCGGGGTGCGAACTGGCGCTGATGCCGGGCGGCAGTCTGGACGGGGTGCAGCGGTTCGCCCGTGGCGAGGCGGTGGCCTGCGGCATGCATGTGCTCGACCTGACGGACGGCGGCTACAACGTCGGCCCGGCGTCGGAAGCGACGGTCGGGCTGGACTGCGTGCTGATGGAATGGGCGTGGCGCGAACAGGGCCTGATCGTGACGGCAGGGAACCCGATCCGCATCAAGTCCCTGGCTGACGCCGATGCCGCCAATGCCCGCTTTGTCGTCCGCGAGAATCAGGCCGGCTCGCGCGTGCTGTTCCAGTATCTTGTCTCAGAAGCCGGGCTCGATTTCGATGACCTCGACATCGCCGATATCGAGGCGCGCTCGGAAACCGATGTCGGCCTGGCGATCATCGAAGGACAAGCCGATGCGGGGCTCGGGATTCGCGCCGCCGCGCATCAGTTCGGGCTCGATTTCATTCCCTTGCACCGCGAACGCTATGATCTGATGATCCGCCGCCGTGATTTTTTTCAGGCCCCCCTGCAGCGTCTGATGGCCTTCTGCGAAACCCCGGAATTCAGAGACCGCGCCGGGGAAATGGCGGGATACGACCTCGCCGGGTTCGGCACCGTTCATTACAATGCACCCTGAGAACTGGCCGGGCTGCGAATATCCGCCGAATAACTCTTGACGTTTGCCTGTCCAAAACTGAACTGTTGGGGGATAGGAGTACACGCATGCCACCCAGCGACACGACCACCAAAATGACCGAACAGGATTTCATGGCGGCTGCGGCCAGGGGCGACGCCGCTGCCGTCAGGGCCGGGCTGGATCAGGGCCTGAAAGTCGATACCGCCGATGAGCACGGCAACACGGCATTGATGATGGCGTGCGCACGGGCGCAGACGGAAGTCTGCAAGCTTTTGCTCGAAGCGGGGGCCAACACCGATCACAAGAACCGTTTCGGTCTGGGCCCGCGCAACTGGGTCAGCTGGGCGTCCAACGACAGCACCATCCGCAATCTTCTCGGCTGATTTCAACAAGACCCCTCACCCGGCTCGCGATGCTCGCCACCCTCTCCCCGAGGAGAGGGCTGGTGATTTACCCCTCTCCCATTGGCCCGCGCCAATGGATTGGCGACGGGGAATCCCTAACGGACTTCGAAGCAATAGACCCGGCTCGGCAGGTGATCGCCGAGCGGCGCCGAATTATAGATCCCGGTTTCATCGACATATGACCACAGGCCTGCATCTTCCAGTGCCTTGCGCTTCGGGTCGAACAGTCCGTCCAGATACGTCCGGGCCACCGAGAAAACGATACGCGCACCGGGTCTGGAGACGCGGATCAGTTCGTCGAGTCCGTCCAGCGGGGCATGGCCCTGGGTAAACACGCCGGAACTGACGACGCCGTTGAAGGTATCGTCTTCGAAATCCAGCGGTTCGCCGAGATACATGTGATGCAGGTTGCGATAGTGACCTTTCTGCCCGGCGATCTTCAGCATGCCCGGTGACGCATCAAGGCCGATGATGTCGTCATGGCCGAGAGCCTGCATGATTTCGCTCATGATTCCGGTGCCGCAGCCGGCGTCCAGGATCGGCGTCGCGCCTGCGGGGATGTGCCGGCTGGCCAGCGCGGTGACCATTGCCGGGTGCGTGTAGCCGATGCTTTTCATGTGGTCTTCATATTCTTCCGACCAGTCGTCATAGGCGTCGGCAAGCTCGTCGGTGTTCGTGGCGGCGTAGGCCTTGTGAAGTTTTGCGGTCTCTTTTCCGGGTTTCTGTTCGGGCATGGGTCTCTCTTCTGGTTGCTGTGAGACGCCAGCATAACATGCTGGCCCGATTTGTCCCGCTGACCCCTCACCCGGCTCGCATGGCTCGCCACCCTCGCCCCGAGGAGAGGGCTGGTAAGCAATGCGGCATTCGCCCAAAGACCTTGCCATTCCCGTCATAAGGCCAAATGTATAGTCATTCAAAAACGTCAGGGAGGAGAAGATGACGGCATACATGATTGCCCAGGTCGATGTCACCGACCCGGAAAAATTCGAGGCCTATCGGGCACTGGTGCCGGATACGCTGAAAAAATATGGCGGCAAGTATATTGTCCGCGGCGGCGAGATGGCCGTGCTGGAAGGCGACATGGCGTACCCGCGTGTGGTCGTGATCGCATTCCCCGATCTCGATGCGATCAAACGCTGGCACGCGTCCGAGGAATACGCCGGGGCGCTGGCCATGCGTCAGGCGTCTGCCGACAGTGTCCTTATCGGTGTCGAGGGCTACGATGCCTGACATCGCAAAACTCGGACGTGATATCTGGCAGGCTCGAAACACCGGGTTGCTTCTATCCCGTGACGCCGTCGATATGACGGCGGAACGCAATCATTCCTATCAGGTTCAGGCCGCCGCCGCCGACGCATCGGGGTTGACCCGGGCCGGCTGGAAGGTCGCGGCAACCAGCCAAATGGCACAGGAACTGCTCGGCATGGACGGGCCGTCCATTGGCCCGGTGTTCGCCGAGCACATGTTCGAGCCGGGCGCGGAACTCGTTGCGCGTCCCGAACACGGCGCCGCCATCGAATGCGAGATCGCCTTCGAAATGGCCGATGATCTGGACGATTCCCGGGTGACGTCGATCGACGATCTGGTGTCATCGATCAAGCGGGCGCTGATTGCCGTCGAAGTTGTCGGGTGCCGTTTTGAAGGCGGGTTCAAGGGGGCGGGCATTTCCGTCTGCATCAGTGATTTTTCATTCAACGGAGCGCTGGTCTGCGGGCCTGAGATCGACGGCTGGCGGGACATGGACCTGGCCACGGCGGCGGCGGCCGTGACGGTCAACGGCACGCCGGGCAATTCGGGCACCGGGTCGGCGGTGCTCGGCAATCCACTGCTGGCCCTGCAATGGGCGGCGAGCGAAGCGCAGTCGATCGGCATGCCGTTTCTGAAGGGCGATATCATCACCACCGGCACCATGACCGGCGTGACCCCGGTCAAACCCGGCGACAGCGTGCTCTGTGATTTCGGTCCGGCCGGCCGGATCCCGATGTCCTTCAAATCCGCCTGAATTATCACCCCTCTCCCTCGGGAGAGGGAGGGACCCGCGTGCGAAAGCACGTGGGAGGGTGAGGGGATAGAAAGTCCCGCGTGCGTCAGCACGTGGGAGGGTGAGGGGATTGAAAGTCCCGCGTGCGCAAGCACGTGGGAGGGTGAGGGGTCACCTGCCGCAGGCCTCGGCGATCCGGTACAGGACGCCTTCGAGATTGCCCATCACATCACGATTGCCGAAGCGGAGAACCCGGTAACCGGCACGGTTCATGAACCTGTCGCGATGCCGGTCATAGGCAATCTGAACCGCATGGGTATCGCCATCGATCTCGACGACAAGCCCGGCTTCCTCGCAGATGAAGTCGGCGATGTAGGGGCCGAGCGGAACCTGTCTTTTGAACTTGAGACCGAACAGCCGACGCGACCGTAGTTGCCGCCACAGCCGCGCTTCGGGCGGTGTCATGTGGGTTCTGAGTTCCCGGGCGCGTTGCAGTTGCGTGTTCATGCACGATGCTATGCAAAACCCAGCCGGTTTTTTTTATGCCCCTCACCCGGCTCGCAATGCTCGCCACCCTCTCCCACGGGAGAGGGCTGGAGATTTACCCCTCTCCCATTGGGAGAGGGAGGGACCCGCGTGCGCAAGCACGTGGGAGGGTGAGGGGATTGGCGGTAAGGACCCCTCACCCGGCTCGCAATGCTCGCCACCCTCTCCCCAAGGGAGAGGGGGTGATATGGGAACAAAGAAAACCTCCCCCGCCGGAGCGGGAGAGGCAGTTTAATGAAGGGGGAAGCCCCTTCAAGGGATGGTTTACGTCCCCGGCTGGGCGTTGGCGAAGAACGCCTGATTGCCGAGGATTTTGTATTCGTTGATCAGGCCCTGGCCTTCCTTGCCGATGGTCCAGTCGATGAAGGCCTGGCCGAGGTCGACTTTCACATGCGGGTGCTTTTTCGGATTGACGAGGATGATGCCGTACTGGTTGAACAGCACCGGGTCGCCTTCGAGCACGATTTCCAGATCGCCCTTGTTCTTGAACTTGAGCCACGTGGCGCGGTCGGTCAGCGAGTAGGCGTTCATGCCCGACGCGACGTTCAGAGTCGCACCCATGCCGGAGCCGGTGGCGCTGTACCATTTGTTGCTGGCGTCCGTCGGATCGACTCCGGCACCTTTCCAGAGTTCCAGTTCCTTCTTGTTGGTGCCCGAGTTGTCACCGCGCGACGCGAACGGTGCATTCGCATCGGCGATTTTCTTGAGCCCGGCGGCAGCCGTCTTGGTGCCCTTGACGCCGGCCGGATCGGATTTCGGGCCGACCATGACGAAGTCGTTGTACATCACGTCGGAACGCTTCACGCCGTAGCCTTCGGTGACGAATTTTTCCTCCGACGGCTTGTGGTGCACGAACAGCACGTCGGCGTCGCCGTTCTGTGCCAGCTTGATCGCCTTGCCGGTGCCGACGGCAACGACACGGACTTCGATGCCGGTCTTTTCGGTGAACTTCGGCAAGATGAAATCGAACAGGCCGGAGTTCGCGGTCGACGTCGTCGAGGCGACGGTGATGTACTTGTCGGCAGCGTGCGCATGCGGCGCAGCAGCGGTTCCCAGCGAAAACGCCAGGATGGCGGCAATAAACATTGTCTTGAACTTGAACATTTTAAAATCTCCCTGGTTGTTCGTCGTTCGGTTTGGCGGCTACCACCTCAACTCACCGTTGAGGAACGCGGCGGCTTCACCGCTCCGGGGTGTGTTGAAGAATTCTTCGGCGGGGGTCTTCTCCATCAGACGTCCGCCGTAAATGAACATGACTTCGTCGGCATGGCGTTTGGCCTGCGCGAGGTCGTGCGTGGTCATGATGATGCGCGTGCCTTCGGCGTGCATGGTGTCGATGATGTTTTCCACCGCGTGCGTCGCGGCGGGGTCAAGACTGGCCGTCGGCTCATCGAGGAACAGTACCTGCGGTCTGGTCGCCCAGGCGCGGGCCAGCGCCAGCTTCTGCTGCTCACCGCCCGACAGATGCCGGGCCGGGCTTTTGGCGAAGCGCGTAAGGCCGGTGCGGCCCAGCACGTCGTCAATGATGCCGGGACGTTCCCGGCGGTGGATACCGTGCTGCTTGAGGGCATAGTCGATGTTCTGGGCCACGGTCCTGCGCAGCAGTACCGGGCGCTGGAAGACCATCGCCTGTCGTTTCAGCGGGTCCTCTCCCCGGGCGGCGCCTTCCCAGACGACCCGGCCCGTGCTGGGCAACAGGAGGCCATGGCAAAGTCTGAGCGTCAGCGACTTGCCGGCGCCGTTGGAGCCCAGGATGAAGGTACGCAGGCGGTCATCGAGGGTGAACGTGAGACTGTCGACGAGACGCTTGCCGCCGGCGTCGAACGAGACGTTTTCGGCCCGGAGCGGCAGGATCGTTGCGCGGTCCGGCTGACTGATCGCGGCATCCGGGGCGGTGAGGTTGCTGGCTGTTGCCTTGTTCATGCCCACGCCGCCTCGGCCCGCTGCTTGACGCTATAGGTGGCGGCGTTGATGGCCAGCGACAGCGAGATCAGGACGATGCCGAGACCCAGCGCGAGCGCGAGATCACCCTTGGAGACCTCAAGCGCGATCGCCGTCGTCATGGTCCGCGTCACGTGATCTATGTTGCCGCCGACGATCATCACCGCGCCGACTTCGGCGGAGGCCCGGCCGAACCCGGCGAGCACGGCGGTGACCAGCGTGAAGCGGGCATCGTACAGCAGCGCCGGAATGGCGCTGGCGGGCGTGGCGCCCAGCGAGCGGAGCTGCTCGGAATATTCCACCCACAGATCGGCGACGACCTGACGCGTCAGCGCGGCGACGATCGGCGTCACCAGAATCGTCTGGGCGATGATCATCGCCATCGGCGTGAACAGGAGTCCGAGGACCCCCAGCGGCCCGGCGCGCGACAGCACAAGATACACGACCAGACCGACGACGACCGGCGGCAGCCCCATCAGGGCGTTCAGGAAAACGACGAGGCCGTTACGGCCGGGGAATTTGAACAGCGCCAGCGCGGCGCCGAGCGGCAGGCCGATCAGAACGGCCAGGGCAACTGCCGAGAGGCTGACCTGCATCGACAGGGTGACGATTTCCACCAGACTGGAATCGAACGTGATCAGCAACTGCAGTGCCGTCACGAAGGCTTGCGTAATGTCGGTCATGCTTCCCGGCCCGGATCCGCTTAATGCGCCTTATTTGAGCTTATTTGCGCTTAAATTCGTTAACGCCGGAGCCTAACTCGGGAAAATATGCATATCAATGCATAAATATGCAGGATTGAGGGCCAAATCACGGGACTGTGCATGGACAGGAATAATCACGGCTTGATCTCGCACCCCTTGCCCAAGATGATCGCCTCACCAAATAAAAGAACGGACGGCATGCACAGACCCGTCCGCAATGTGGGAGGAAGATTTCGGTGACACGTCCAGGCGACGACGCATCTTTCGTGGATGAATTTCTGATCCGCCCCGATCCGGCCGACCCGAAGCTGACCGAGCGGGTGTCCGGCATCGATCAGGACGGCCAGGCGGCGGCGACCTCGGTCACCGTGGAACGCCCGCTGACGCTGTTCCTCAACGGCCGCGAGATCGTCACCATGATGACCATCTGCGATCATCCGGATTATCTGGCGGTCGGCTATCTGTTGAACCAGAACATGCTGCACCCGGAAGACGAGGTGACGGGGATCGACTACGACGAGGAAATCGAAACCGTCGTCGTGCGCACGTCGCGTGAAACCGATTACGAAGAGAAACTGAAAAAGAAAACCCTGACGTCCGGCTGTGCCCAGGGCACCGTCTTCGGCGACGTCATGGAGAAATTCGAGACCGCCGAACTGAACCCCGAGGCACGTCTCAAAACGTCGTGGCTGTATGCGTTGACGAAGAAAATCAACACCACGCCGAGCCTCTATCTGGAAGCCGGCGCGATCCATGGCTGCGTGCTCTGTCACGAAGACAAGCCCTTGATATATATGGAGGATGTCGGCCGCCACAATGCCGTCGACAAGATTGCCGGGTACATGTTCCTGAACGGGATCGACGGTACCGACAAGATCTTCTACACCACCGGCAGACTGACATCCGAGATGGTCATCAAGACCGTACAGATGGGGATTCCGATCCTCTGTTCGCGCTCGGGCTTTACCGCCTGGGGCGTCGAACTGGCGCGTCAGGTCGGCCTGACATTGATCGGCCGGGCGCGGGGCAAACGCTTCATCGCGCTCGCCGGTGAGGACCGGATCATCTTCGATGTCGACGCCGCGGAGATCGCCGACGAGCCGAAAGGCATGAACCGCAAGGGGGCCGCCGCGGAATGAGCGACATCTCTCCGAGTGCGCAGTCCGCCGATGCAAAACCGCTGGTCGGCGTGTTGCTGGCCGGTGGCCTGGCCAGGCGCATGGGCGGCGGTGACAAGCCGATGCGCGAGCTTGGCGGCAAGCCGATCCTCGAACGGATCATTGAACGGGTCAGGCCGCAGGTCCATCACCTGATCCTCAACGCCAACGGTGATCCGGCCCGCTTCGAAAGCTACGATCTGCCGGTTGTCGCCGATGTCATTGACGGTCATCAGGGGCCACTTGCCGGTATTCTGACGGCGCTTGAGTGGGCGGCGGAAAACGTCCCGGAATGCGAACACGTGATCAGTTTCGCCACCGATGCACCGTTCCTGCCGCTGGATCTGGTGGCCCGCCTGATGGGGCCTGTGACGGCCGGCGACGCGCCGCTGTCCTGCGCCGTGACCGGCGAGCGGACGCATCCCGTGTTCGGGGTCTGGCCGGTCGCGCTCAGGGGTGCGTTGCGCAAGGCCATGATCGAAGAGGAAATGCGCAAGATCGACAAATGGACGGAGAGGATCGGCATCGTGCATGTGCCGTTCGAGGTTGAGCCCGTGGACCCGTTCTTCAACGTCAACCGCCCGGAAAATCTTGAAGAAGCCGAGCAGCTTCTGGAACTTGAGGCGGCGGCGGCACCGGCCAAGCATGAAGCGCTTCCCCTGGGTGTGGTCATCGAACGCCGCGAAAGCGACAGCCGCTGGCAGGATTATGCGTACCGCCCTGTTGCCGTATTTCCGGGCGCACCGGCGAAGGACCCGCATGCCCCCTGGATCAAGCTCAGCGAAGGCGAGGGCTGGACACATTTTCATGCCGCCACGATGCCGCTCGAACTGTACCGGGGTGAAACCGAAGGCTACCGGGTTAACCTGTCGAACGGGGTGCCGCATATTTACATCGTGCTCAGCCCCGGTGAGGAAGCGGACGATCCGGAAATGCTGGTGCAACTGGTGACGGCCTGCCCCTATGAGGCGGAGAGTTATACCGAAGATACGGATCAGATGGTCGAGGGTGTGATCATGCCGCCGGAAATCGTGTCCTGGATCAAGACCTTCTGCGACACGCATCACAAGGATGTCCCATTCAAGAAACGCAAACGTAAATCCTATGATCCGCGCAAGGGAGATTTCCAGCAGGGCCGCCGAGGTGGAGGCGGGCATGACTGATCGCGAAAGCCGGCTCAGCCGCTGGTCGCGGTTGAAATCCAGGGGCGGCGCGGACCCCCGTGAAGAAGCCCGCGTCGTCGAGGAGAAGTCCCGTATCGAGACCGCCGAGGCGGAAGCGGATGACCCGTTCCGGACCCTTCCCGGAGGCGCGCGTGTCCGGCATTTCGTGCCGGCCATGGCCCCGCTGGCACCGTCGCCCGAAGACGATGACGACCATCTGACGCGGGGCGTCGGTTATGCGGATGAGGCGGATGAGGTAGATGAGGACGGGGCAGAGGAAACGGTTGAGGCTGACGGTTCCGGCGTGACGTCCGGTCCGGATGGGCAATCTTATGCCGCCGCTGAAGACGGCCTGTACGACGATATCGAAGAACAGGACATGACCGAGGAAGAGCGGGAACTTGTTTCGTCGCTGCCGCCGCTCGATTCCCTTGACAAGGATTCGGATTTTACGCCGTTTCTCAGGGATGGGGTGCCGGAATTCATGAAACGCCGTGCGCTTCGCGTGCTGTGGCGGCTTAATCCGTTTTTCAATTTCCGCGATGGGCTGAACGATTACGACGATGATTTCAACGTCCTGCACAAGATCATCGACAGCACTTTCGGCAGTTACAAGGTCGGCCGCGGTCACCTCAGCGAAGAGGAACTGCAAGACATGATGCCGGAAGAAGCCCGGCGTGCCTTCGATCCCGATCCGGAAGAAGAGGCGGAAGACGCGGAACTCGCAGAAGATGCAGAATCCGAGGGTGAAGAGGCATCAGGCTCTGATCCAGATGAAGTTGCGGCGGAATCCCATGCCACCGCTCAGGCAGGTGATGCCGAAAAGTCATCGGGTGAGGCCGCTGAAACGGTGCAGGAAACCGCTGAGGATGAGCTTGGTGACGGTGAAGACGATCCGCACCACTGACGGCAAGCCTCACGGAATACCCCTAGTGAAACTGTGGCCATAAATAACTGAAAACAATGCATTATCCTCGCAGGTGCACAATAGAATGAGTGGCTATTTTCAGGAGAATCCATTTGACACAAACTGGTATGCCACCCGATAATATTCAGGTTCGGATGGTGGGATGAGAGGTATCGAAGTTTACGGTGCCGGCGTGCCGTCAGAGCATAAAAAAATAACGTCAGATTTATTCTTTTAAGAATTTAACGACGATAAAACGGGAAGCGCCAAGGGAGTTACAGTGGACAAGTCCACAACCAATACAGCAGCCTATGAACCTTCCGGCAGTTCGAGCGTAGCAGGCGCATCGGAAGACGATCTTATGCGTGCCGGTTTTTACGGCCTGCTGGCCCGCGTTCTTGCCAAACCCATGGATGACGACACACTGGAATCCATGCGCGGTCTGGCCGGACATGAAGACGATAGCCCCCTTGGCAGCGCCATATCCTCTTTCGGCAAACTCTGTCTGCGCACCCCGCGTGCCCGGGCCGAAGAAGAATTTACCCAGCTGTTTTACGGGGTCGGTGCCGGCGGCGAGGTGTCGCCGTATGCGTCGCTTTATATTACCGGGCTTGTTTACGACAAGCCGCTGGCCGAATTGCGGAGCGACATGGCGCGGCTGGGCATAGCCCCCGCGGACGGCAACGCCGAACCGGAAGATCACATCGCCAGTCTGTGCGAAATGATGCACGGCCTGCTGGTGGGGGATCTGGGCAACGGCAGCAAAGCCGAAGCAAAAGTATTCTATGACAAGCATCTCGCGCCGTGGGCCGGGAAGATGTTCACCGATCTGGAAGGCGCGCAGGCGGCTGCGCTGTACATGCCGATCGGGACCATCGGCCGGCTGTTCATGGAAATCGAGCGCGAGGCTTATGAGATGGCGGCTTGAGCCGCCTGGTAAATAAAGCGGCTTGAGCCGCCTGGTATTTAGAGCGGTTTCGACCGCTCCAAAGAGGGAACGGAGAGGCATTCGCCTTATGGGGATGTGATCCGGGTCCATACAGACCGGCCATAGTGGCCAAGGGAAGACCGGACCATGTTTGGTCTTCTTGAGTGACCTGTAAGGTCAAAACTTAAGTGACCTGTATGGTCAACACGTACGTGTCAACTGTAGGGAGACAGCTATGAAAAGGACCGATAAATCGGACACGCTGGCCCGCCGTGATTTTCTGAAAGGTGTGGGTGTCGCCGGTGCCGCCGGTGTCGCAACTGCCGCGCTTTCCGGAAACCAGGCGCAAGCTGCGTTGCCTGAAGACCGCAAGTCGAGCGGTTACCAGGAAACCGAACATGTCATGAAGTATTACGAACTGAGCCGTTTCTAGGCTCCGGGCGTATACTGATTCATTAACTGGTCAACATTGGGAGATATTTAATGCTCACCAAAAAGAGCAACGGGGTTGCGGGACGCCCCCGTTTGACGAAGGCACTAGCCGGCGTCATTGGCGGTTCAATGGACCGTCGAACCTTCCTGAGGCGTTCAGGTGTCACTGCTGGCGGTATCGCGCTGGCATCGGCCCTGCCTGCGGGAATGGTCAAGAAAGCCGAAGCAGCGAGCGCTGCCGGCGACATCAAACAGATCAAATCTGTCTGCACACACTGCTCCGTCGGCTGCACGGTTATCGCCGAAGTATCCAACGGTGCATGGGTCGGCCAGGAGCCTGGTTTCGACAGCCCGCTGAACCTGGGTGCGCATTGCGCCAAGGGTGCATCGGTGCGTCACCACGCCCACGGCGATCGCCGCCTCAAATATCCGATGAAACTGTCGGGCGGCAAATGGCAGAGGATCAGCTGGGACGACGCCATCAACGAGATCGGCGACAAGATGCTGGAGATCCGCAAGACCTCCGGTCCTGACTCGGTCTACTGGCTCGGCTCCGCCAAGTTCAACAACGAGCAGTCGTATCTGTTCCGCAAGTTCTACGCCTTCTGGGGCACCAACAACGGTGACCACCAGGCGCGTATCTGTCACTCGACCACGGTCGCGGGTGTTGCCAACACCTGGGGCTACGGTGCGATGACGAACAGCTACAACGACATGCACAACTCCAAGCTGATGTTCCTCATCGGGTCCAACCCGGCCGAGGCGCACCCGGTCGCCGTACAGCACATGCTGAAGGCGAAAGAGCAGAACAACGCTGCCCTCATCGTGTGCGATCCGCGCTTTACGCGGACGGCAGCCCACGCTGACGAGTTCGTCCGGTTCCGTCCGGGCACCGATGTCGCGCTGATCTGGGGTATTCTCCACCACATCTTCGAAAACGGGTGGGAAGACAAGGAATACATCAAGCAGCGTGTCTGGGGCATGGATCAGATCCGCGCCGAAGTTAAGAAGTGGACGCCAGAAGAGACCGAGCGTGTAACCGGGGTTCCGGGTGACCAGCTTCGCCGCGTCGCACGGACCATGGCCAACAACCGTCCGGGCACGCTTGTCTGGTGCATGGGCGGCACACAGCACACCAACGGCAACAACAACACCCGTGCATACTGCATCCTGCAGCTCGCGCTCGGGAACATCGGGACTCAGGGCGGCGGCGCCAACATCTTCCGCGGCCATGATAACGTGCAGGGTGCCACCGACTTCGGCATTCTGTCGCACACCCTGCCGGGTTACTACGGCCTGGCCAAGGGGTCCTGGAAGCACTGGGCACGTGTCTGGGATGTCGATTACGAGTTCCTTGCTGGTCAATTCCAGGAAGAGAAGTTCATGAACTCGTCGGGCATTCCGGTGTCGCGCTGGGTTGATGGTGTTCTCGAAGACAAGGCCAACATGGACCAGCCGGACAATCTCCGTGCCATGGTTTACTGGGGCCATGCCGTGAACTCGCAGACCCGTCTGCCGGAAATGAAGAAGGCGATGGAGAAACTGGACCTGATGGTTGTCATCGATCCGGTGCCGACATTCGCTGCTGTCATTCCGGACCGTCAGGACGGCATCTACGTGCTGCCGGCTGCAACGCAGTTCGAAACCCGTGGTTCCGTGACGGCGTCAAACCGCTCTCTGCAGTGGCGCGATAAGGTCGTGGACCCGGTGTTTGAAGCACGCACCGACCATGAGATCATGGCGATGTTCGCGAAGAAATTCGGCTGGGCCGACAAGTTCTTCAAGAACATCAAAATGGACAAAATCGCCGAAGGCCGTGAAGAGCCGAATGTCGAAGACGTGACCCGCGAATTCAACACGGGCATGTGGACGATCGGTTACACCGGTCAGTCGCCGGAGCGTCTCAAGGCGCACATGGCGAACCAGTCGACCTTCGACCGCACCACGCTTCTTGCGAAGGGTGGTCCGATCAGCGGCGATTTCTATGGTCTGCCCTGGCCGTGCTGGGGGACGCCGGAAATGAAGCACCCGGGGACGCCGGTTCTTTACGATCCGTCCAAACCGGTTGCCGAAGGCGGCCTCAACTTCCGCGCCCGTTTCGGTGTGGAACGCAACGGCTCGAACCTGCTTGCCGAAGGCTCGTATCCGGTTGGGAACGAGCTCAAGGACGGTCACCCCGAATTCACCATGGCCATGCTCAAGAAGCTTGGCTGGGATTCGGACCTGACCGACGCCGAGCGTGCTGTGATCGAGAAGATCGCAGGTGACAAGACCAACTGGAAAACCGACCTTTCGGGCGGTATCCAGCGCGTCGCCATCAAGCACGGTTGTGCGCCGTTCGGTAACGCCAAGGCGCGTACCGTGGTGTGGACATTCCCGGATCCGGTGCCGCTGCACCGCGAACCGCTGTACACGCCGCGCCGTGACCTTCTGCCGCAATACGAAACGTATTCGGATCGCAAGATGTACCGTCTTCCGACCAAGTACGCGTCGATCCAGCAGCAGGACTTCTCCAAGGACTTCCCGGTCATTCTGACCTCGGGCCGTCTTGTGGAATATGAAGGTGGTGGTGACGAGTCACGCTCCAACCCATGGCTTGCGGAACTGCAGCAAGACATGTTCGCCGAAATCAACCCGATTGATGCCAATAACGCCGGTATCAAGGACGGGGCCATGATGTGGGTCGAAGGCCCAGAAGGTGGCCGCGCCAAGGTGAAGGCGCTCGTAACCGAGCGTGTCGCCCAGGGGGTTGTGTTCATGCCGTTCCACTTCGGTGGGCACTGGATGGGCGAGTCACTCCGGAACAAATATCCGGATGGCGCCGATCCGTACGTGCTGGGTGAAGCATCCAACATGTGCGGTACATACGGGTATGACTCGGTGACCAACATGCAGGAAACCAAAGTCACGCTCTGCCGTGTCAAATCAGCGTGAAATAGGGAGACACAGAAATGGCTAGAATGAAGTTCCTGTGTGACGCAGAACGCTGCATCGAGTGCAACGCCTGTGTCACCGCGTGCAAAAACGAGCACGAGGTTCCCTGGGGTATCAACCGTCGCCGGGTCGTCACGATCAACGACGGGAAACCCGGTGAGCGCTCCATCTCGGTGGCGTGCATGCATTGCTCGGATGCACCGTGTATCGCGGTGTGCCCGGTGGATTGCATCTACGAAACCGAGGAGGGGGTTGTTCTCCACTCCAAGGACCTGTGCATCGGTTGTGGTTACTGCTTCTATGCGTGCCCGTTCGGCGCGCCGCAGTATCCGCAGGCCGGTAACTTCGGTTCACGTGGCAAGATGGACAAATGTACCTTCTGCGCCGGTGGTCCGGAGGATGACAACTCGACGGCCGAATTCCAGAAATACGGCCGTAACCGTCTCGCGGAAGGCAAGTTGCCGATCTGCGCCGAAATGTGCTCCACGAAGGCACTGCTCGGTGGGGATGGCAACATGATCTCCAACATCTACCGTGAGCGTATCGTGTCCCGTGGCTTCGGCTCGGGTGCATGGGGTTGGGGTACGGCCTATCAGTTGAAGGCTGGCTCCTGACCTTTCGGTCTGTCTAAAGGCAAGGTGGCGGCATCTCTCAAACGGGGTGCCGCCCCTCCTTTAACATCCGACGACTCCGGCCCTGGTGCCGGAAACAAGAACAAGGAATAACCATGTTCGAATTCAGATTTCTTAAAATCCTTGGGGTCGTGTGTTTTTCGCTGGTCGTGCTTGCCGGGTGCCGCCCGGAAGAACAGGACCGGCCCTTGAACTACGAACCGGGTGTGTACCCGGGAAAATTGCCGAGCTCTTCATTGAGCGAGGATGATCTCGCGCAATTGCGGCAGCGTTCGATATTGCAGGGTGGTCAGCAGGCGGATATTGGCGGCGGCGGTCCGACGCGAGGCAGCGACGTGCGTCAGCCGGCCGAGGCTTCCGATGCCATAAAAGCACTGCAGGATCGTGGCAAATACCAGGGTGGGAACTGACCCGCGCCAAGGCACGGGCAGCAATCGGAGTTAATCATATGACGAAGATGATGCGAATTTTACGGTCCGGCGGTATGGCGGTGTTCATGGCCGCACTGATCGGTTTCGGGTCGATGACGATGGATGCCGGTGTGACGCTGATCGCCGGCAATCCGGCACAGGCGCAACAGGAAGGCACTGTGCCGGGTAACGCGCTCGGCAATATTTCCGATGCGCAGATGTGGCGCGCAATCAAGGGCGGTGTCCGCGGCACCGTGTCGATTCCCGACCAGAAAGCCGGCCAGATGGTTCAGGCCGACGGTGATGCCTGGCGGGCCTTCAAGAACGGGCCGCTCAGCATCTATGGTGCATGGAGCCTGCTCGGCATCCTTGTCGTGCTGGTGATTTTCTTTGCCCTTCGCGGCCGGATCAAAATCGAACACGGCCCCGATCCTCAGGGCCGGACCATCGAACGCTTCAATGCGCTCGAACGTGGTGTGCACTGGCTGACCGCGACCAGCTTTATCGTGCTGGCGCTGACCGGGCTCAACGTGCTGTACGGCCGGTATTTCCTGAAACCCGTGGTCGGTGCGGAATTCTTCGGGACGCTGACCTATTACGGCAAGCTGGCGCACAACTATATCGCCTTTGCCTTCATGCTCGGCCTGTTGCTGATGTTCGTCCTTTGGGTGCGTTACAACATTCCAAAGGTGCGGGATCTGAAATGGCTGATGGTCGGCGGCGGTCTGTTTTCCAAGGGGGTGCACCCAGAAGCCGGACGCTTCAATGCGGGTCAGAAGATTATTTTCTGGTCCGTGATCCTGGGCGGGTTCTCGCTGTCGCTGTCGGGGGTTGCCCTGATGTGGCCGTTCGAAGTCCAGCCTTGGGCAGGCACCTTTGCGTTGATCAACATGTTCGGCACCGATTTGCCGACCAGCTTCAGCCCGTTACAGGAAACCCAGCTTTCCGTGCTGTGGCATTCAGCCGTGGCGCTGGTCATGATCGTGATCGTGATCGCGCATATCTATATCGGTTCTGTCGGGATGGAAGGCGCATTCGACGCCGTCGGGACCGGTCAGGTCGATCTGAACTGGGCCAAGGAGCACCATTCTCTTTGGGTCGAGGAAGAAACGGGCAAGACGTCAGGCCAGCATCAGCCTGCCGAATAAATCCCTGTTGCCTCAAGCGAAAGGGCGGTGCCGCAGCACCGCCCTTTTTTGTTGCGTTGCCGTGGCTTGAAGAGCGGATCAGTTCAGGCGCGTGCTCGAAGACGAGAATTCTTCACCGCTGGTCGGATTGAGATTGTTGAGCACGGCACCTGCCGCGATTGCGATGACAAGAGCGGCAAGGCCGCCGATCAGTACTGACTTCATTGAAATCACCATATCCTGTTTACGGCACTCCCCCTGCCGCGTGTTTATAATGTATATGAAATCCGTCTGATTTCAAGGAGTTGCTCGATTTATCAACGCCCCTCAACGGGGCCCGGGGCTGGCCAAGCTGCCGTCGCCCGCGTTATACCAACTTGCAGAAATAAACATCTGTTGTGATCCTGTTTGCCGTTTCTTCGGCAGAAGGAAGGCGCAGGCGATGCCGCCGTATCGGCAAGCCTTGCCGACGCCCCGAAGGTGCGGGAAACAGGACCCGGAGGGCGGCACGCCGCAGCCCCCGGGCGTCGTTGCGGTCCCCTTGTGATGCGGCGGCATCACGGCGGGAACCGCTCCTGGCCGGAAACCGCCGCAAGCCGTCACAACGGGTGTTTATTTCTGCAAGTTGGTATTAGTCTCCCTGTTCAGGCGATTATGCCCCGTCGTGTTAAAGGACTTCACAGGATGAGCGACCAGAACCCGGAAGCGGACAGTGCCCAGCAGATGGTGGACGCGCTGGGCCTTGATGGTTTTGTGCGGCAGATGGGCGATCTGCAACAGAGTCTGGAAAAGGTCTGTGACGGGATCGAGGTGCTGGGCGACAGCGCTGAACGTCAGGGCCGCGACACGGAAAATCTGGCGGCCCATATTCTGGCCATGGAATCCGTGCTCACGGTTATTCTGCGCCAGATCCCGGTCAACATCGCCGATGTTCGCGAAGAGGCGGCGCGCCGTGCACGCAATGCCGGCAGCAGGGAAACGGGAACCCTTAATCTGGTTTCCTCGCTCGCCGAAGACATCGTCAAACGCGCGGATGACTGACGCTTTGCGCTCTTGGCGTGTTCATTTTCCATGCTATCGTGCGTGACGGAATGCGGAATTAAGCCGGACATGGCGGCAGGGCGTGCGTGCGGGAGTGAATATTCATGAGTGATCAATTACGTCTCAGCCAGCTGGTCTGCTCCAGACTGTGCCACGACCTCGTCGGCGCCGCAGGGGCCGTGAACGCGGGACTGGAGATCCTGGCCGAGATGGGCGGGCTGGATGACGGCGCCATGGAACTGGCGACGAAAAGCGGTCAGGAACTGACCCGTCGTCTGGCCTTCTACCGGGTCGCATTCGGTGCCGGCGGTGCCGGGAAGGGCGGCGCCGAGGTCGACGCGCTCAGAGACCTCGCCACGGAATTCCTCGACGGATCGAACACCGATCTGGAATGGCTGGATACCGGCGGCATTACCGAAATCGATCCGATCATCGGCAAGCTGTTGTTGAATCTGATCCTGATCGGTTCCGAATGTCTGCCGCGGGGCGGGAACGTCAGCGTACAGCTCGCCCAAATCGAGGGGGGGATCGGCATTGCCGTATCCGCCAGCGGGGTCGATGCCGGACTCCGTGAAGACCTTGCCGAAGGGCTGACCCCCGGGAAAGCCCTGACGTCGCTGGACAGCCGGTCGATCCACAGCTACCTGACTCAGCTTCTGGTCTTGGAGGCCGGGTGCGAATTGGAAGTCGCCGCGGATCACGACGTGGTTCGTTTCGCCGCTCTGACCGGAACCGACTAGGGCCTGTGGACATATAGCACGCAAGCCGTGATGGGAGCGAAATGGCCGACTGGAAGGAAAGACGCGAAGCGCGTATCGGCAATACGGGCGAGAGGCTTGACGTACCAGCCGGCCATTTGGGGCCCATCCCGCAGGGACGCGCCGTATTTGCCCGCTCGTGGCGTCGAACGGCTTGCCCGATGCCCCACCACATCGCGCGACGCCGATCTCCTGGCAGCGCAAACAAATCCGGCAGCGTCACGGCCGCGCGGTATATGTCCACAGGCCCTAGCATGTTTTATGACAGGCCGCGGTCATGAAACGCTGTCTGATCGTTGATGATTCCAAAGTGATCCGGATGGTGGCCCGAAAGATCATTCAGGAAATCGGGCTGGAGACGGAGGAAGCCGCCGACGGTTACGAAGCCCTGGAATCCTGCGATAAAACCATGCCTGACGCGATCCTGCTCGACTGGCGCATGCCGGTGATGAGCGGCCTTGATATCCTCAAGGCCCTGCGGGCCAGGCCGGGTGGCGATGCGCCGGTGATCATCTTCTGTACGACAAAAGATGATCCAGACCTTATCAACGAAGCCCTGGCTGCAGGCGCCAGCGATTTTCTCAGCAAACCTTTTGATGGCGAAAGTATTCGCGCCAAGTTCCAGCAGTCCGGTCTGGTCGATCAGCGGGCAAAGAAAAGGGCCGGCGAACCGGCCCCATCGTAGGCGCACAGGGCAATCAGGCTGTAGCGGTCTGTGCTTCCGGCATCGTTTCCGGATCACGAAGCACATAGCCCCGGCCCCAGACCGTTTCGATGTAGTGTTCGCCACCGGTGGCATCGGCAAGTTTCTTGCGGAGCTTGCAGATGAAGACGTCGATGATCTTCAGCTCCGGCTCATCCATGCCGCCATACAGATGGTTGAGGAACATTTCCTTGGTCAGTGTGGTGCCTTTGCGCAGGCTCAACAGTTCAAGGATGCCATATTCCTTGCCCGTCAGGTGTACCGGCTGCCCGTCGACTTCGACCATGTGCGTGTCCAGGTTCACCGACATCACGCCGGTGTGGATGATCGAGTGGGCATGCCCGGCGGAACGCCGGACGATGGCCTGAACGCGGGCCATCAGTTCCGATTTGTCGAAAGGCTTGGTCAGATAGTCGTCGGCACCGATGCCGAGACCCTTGACCTTCATTTCCGATTCCGTGAGTCCGGACAGGATCAGGACCGGCGTCTGGACCCGCGAATCACGGAGACGACGGAGTACCTCAAGGCCATCCATGTCCGGCAGCATCAGATCGAGGATGATGATGTCGTATTCGTATAGCTTGCCGATTTCCAGGCCGTCTTCGCCCAGATCGGTCGCATCAACGACCATGCCGGCTGTTTCAAGCATCAGCTTGACTGTCGCCTGGGTCGTCGGATCGTCTTCAACTAAAAGTACGCGCATGTGTCCCCTCCGGCCCGCCAAAACGCCGCGAATCGATACCTGTTAACCATATTACCATTTGCGGAGTCTGCGCCAAACCCTTTAGGGGATTTTTTGTTAACCTTTATGAATCCCTAACTCAAAGTCTTACTCACCAAGGGGTTCAGCGATTTCAAACAGGATTAACCGGAAGTGGTTAATTCCCGGCCAGACGATTTCCCGGATCAATCGTTGCAAAAACAACATTTTCGATGATCCGGGGCGATGTCCAGGAAACGGGTGCCATGCGTCAGATGTGTGTCCATTCATCCGGGACTATGATATGAAACAGGCTTCTGAAAGCCGGACAGGACTGGGACATGTCTGAGAAAAGTGCTTCTACGGGTAAATTCGTGCTCGCCGCCGTGATCGTTCTGGCCGGTGTTATTCCGGCCGGTTATGTGGCGTTCGATTTCCTGCGCAAGGAACTGAAGACGCATCAGGCGGAAACCCGTTCCGTGGTCATGGAACTGCAGACGCAGACGGTCGAGGAAATCCGGACCACGGTCGGCAAGACCACCGAAGCGCTGAAGCAGATCAGCCCGGAAGGGAATGGTGCCGTCGCCGAGGATATCAGTGCCCTTAAGCGTGCCACGGCGGAAATCCTCGCCGAGCAGAAAACCATTTCTGCCGGGCTGAGCAAGCTGCTCGCCGGTGACAATCAGATGCCTAAAACTGCCGAAGGCTCGGCGAAAGAAAAAGCCACCTACAGCGAGTCCGTCTACTTCGGCATCGGCAAGGCGGATGGCGCGACCGCCGACAAGCAGATCGCCAAGGTGATCCCCGAGATTAACAGGCATCTGGCCAAGGGGCCCTGTGAAATCGACGTGACCGGCTTTGCGGATACCCTCGGCAATGACCTCAACAACCTCAAGCTTTCCCGTGCCCGCGCCGATTACGTGGCAATGAAACTGCGTAACGCCAAGATCGACGTTTACAGCGTCGAAGCCTGGGGCGAACGCCGTCTCAAGGTACATACCTATGACGGGGTGAAAAACGAAAATAACCGCCGTGCCGATATCGATGTGCATTGCGGGGCCAAGCCCGGAAAAGCCAAAACAGCCGGCACCTGATCCCCGGCAATTCCTTGTAATTCCTGCGTTTTTCCGCTGACAAAGAATTGATTGCGAATTAGCACGATAATCCCCTTATAAAGTATGGAACCCGGTGCACGATCCCCGGGCCGATAAGCTGACATCATCAGTCATCATGCCAAATATTTGGCCATACAGTTGGGAGGAACCATGTTTAAAGCCATTCGTATCATGCCTGCGGTCGCGCTGGCTGCGCTGTGCGCCACGGCGGCCCCCGCCGTTCAGGCGTCCGTTGTTAAAGTCACACCGCTGGGGGCGATTGACGGCGAATTCTGCCCCTTCGACCGGGCGATGATCTTTGAAGACCCGGACGGGACGCGGATTCTCTATGATGCCGGTCGTACCGTTGCCGGAGGGGATGATCCGCGTCTCGGAAAAATCGATGCCTTGCTGGTCAGCCATATGCACGGCGACCATGCCGGTGACCGCCGCATTCCGGCACCGAATTCGGGTGAATGTGCGAAACCGGACGTTTCCGTCTCGACGGTGCCGAACACCAACACCGTCGATATCGCCCTGGCCAAGAATGCGAAGATCATCACCGGCAGTGAAATGCCGAAATTCTTTGGCAACAAGCTGAAGATGCTCGGCGGCGATCCCAAGAATTCACAGCTGGTGCGGTTCGGCGCCAACAGGAAATTGAACGGCGTCACCGTCACGACCGTGCCTGCCGTGCACTCCAACGGCATTGCCGGGGCGATGATTGGCGGTGATTTCGGCAAGCAACTTGATGAAGCCGGGGTGACGGCCTATGCTGGTCCGCCGACGGGCTACGTCCTGACGTTCTCCAACGGCCTGGTTGTCTATCTGTCTGGCGATACCGGTGTCACGGCGGAACAGAAAATCGTCGTCGGCGACCAGTACAAGGCCAAGCTGGTGGTCATGAACATCGGCGATACATTTACAACCGGCCCGAAAGAGGCGGCGTACGTTGTCAACGAGCTGATCAAACCGGCGTCGGTGCTTGCCTCTCATGCCAACGAACCGGCGACCGAGGGCGGCAAGGTCCGTGCCGGCACCCGCACCGAAATGTTCATGAAGGCGGTTACGGTTCCCGTGCATGTGCCGCTGAGCGGCAAGACCATGTCCTTCGACGGCATGGGCAAGTGCACCGCAGGCTGCTGATTTTAGCGCATCGAAAACGAACAAGCCCGGGATTCGTCCCGGGCTTTTTCTTTTGCGGGCTTCAGCTGTCGATCAGCTCAGCGACGCCCGCAAGATCGGCGATCTCGCGTGTTGCCGGGTAAGCCGGATCGAGAAGCCGGTCCTTGTGCCGGTTTGACCAGATGCAGCGCATACCGGCGGCGATGGCCCCGGTGACGTCATTGGGGCTGCCGGCGACGTGAAGAACATCATCCATATCGATCCCGAGGACAGTGCGCGGCAGATCGTAAACGGCGGGATGCGGTTTATAATAACCGGCGGTTTCCGACGACAGAACATGATCGAAGGTTTGGAGGGCGAAATTCCCGGCCACGGCGTCGAGCATTTCCTGATCGCCGTTGGACAGGATCGCGGTCCGGCATCCCTTCGCCTTGACCGCGGCAATGGCGGCATCAGCTTCCGGCCATGGTTTTATGCTGTCCCACGCATATACCAGATCGTGCCGGGTTTCCTGCGAAGAAGTGAGATCATGCTTGAACAGACAGTAGTCCAGCGCCATCGCCGTACAGTCGCGGAACGATGTCCGGCCCTTGCCGAGTGAGTTGCTGGCGGCGGCGCGTTCCATCTGCTTGGCGCGCCAGAGTTTGACGAACGCAGCGGCCGTGCCGGTATCGAGGCCGAGGACATCGCGGACCACAGAAGTCAGGCTGCCTTCGATATCCAGCAGCGCCATATAGACGTCATAGGTGACGAGCTTTGCGCGCATGTGTGTTTCCTGTCAGGTCTGTTCTTTGATTCTGTTCATGGCTTCGCGCGCCGCACAGCGCCCGCCGATAAAGCATTCGGCGAGATTGCCGCCCGAGATATAGAGGTGGCCGAACACGCTGCCCAGTTCTCCGGCGGTATAAAGGCCTGAAATCACCTCGCCGTAGGGATTGAGGACACGCTGGCGGGCGTCACGTACCGGGCCGCCCTGGGTGTTGCCGACCAGCGGGCGCAGTTCGGTCGTATAATAGGGCGGCTCCTGGATCGGGACGAGGGATTCCGCAATCCGGCCGTAATCGCCATCTTCGCCGGCAGCGCAGTGATCGTTCCAGCGCTGGACGGTTTCTTCGAGCGCGTCCGCCGGTGCCCCCATGATGGCGGCAAGTTCCGCCAAAGTGTCGGCGCCCTTGATGATGCCCAGTTCGATTTCCTGCTTGTTGTCGGCGCTCCACAGGAACGTCTGGCCATGGTCGTTATAGGTCTGCAGCCCCATCTGCCCGGACGCGAGGCCCGCGGAATCGATCACCAGCCATGCCGGGTTGCGCAAATGTGTGCGGCTGACCGGGTCCATGATCTCCATGTCGCGGTGGCCGGTGTCCTGCACATAGGGCGGATATTCGTTCATGAAGCGGCGGCCCCGCGCATCGACGACGATCCACGGCATGCGTTTACCGTGATTGGCCGAAAAGAAGGCCGGCACGTCGTCGGGTTCATCCTGTTCGGGGATCCAGTCCGGAAACTTCATCAGCCGCATGCCGAACGGATAGCTCGGATCAGGATGGGACATCCCGTAGGTGCCGTGATAGTGCCACATGTGCCAGAGATCGGCACCCACCGCCTGCGCCATGCGAATGCCGTCGCCGGTGTTGCCGAGATAGGCCTGCGGCATCACGGGTTTGCCCTGCCAGTATTGCGCCTGCATGGCGGCGTCGGCTTCGAAGCCACCGCAGGTGAGGATCACGCCGCCCCGCGCCCGGACCCGCCGTGTCCCGGTCTCATCGCGGAGCACGACCCCTGTCACCGCACCATCGGGTGACGTGACAAGCCGCTCTGCCGCCGTGGCATATCTGATGGGAATGCCGCGTGCCTCGACATTGTGATGAAGCGCTGCGAACAGCCTTGCACCGCCCCTGAGGCCGCGTACGTGCGGATATTTTTCATTCAGGTCGAGGCCGGGATAATCGGCAATCGAAATGAAGCCGAAGGTATTGAACCCTTCAAACGGATAGTTCCCGGCCATCCAGTTGGTGACCGGATTGGCACCGGCGGCTGCGGCGATGTCTTCGATGAATTCTGAAATGCTTGTCATGCCCTCGGCGAGGGCGGCCAGAGGTTCATCGGGGGTGGTTCCGGCGTTGGTCGCTTTCAGATAGGCGAACGCGGCGTCGCGGTCCCTGGCGATCCGAACACCGCCCGCCGAGCAGATGGAAATGCCGCCGGGGGTCCGGTTTTTTTCGACCAGCAGCACGTTCGCGCCCAGATCGTGGGATTCAATCGCCGCCGTGCCGCCGGCAAATCCGAAGCCTACGACCACGATATCGACGGTTTCGTCCCAGTTTTCCGCATGTGTGTTCAAGGTCCGTCCCCCAGCGACTTGGATTTGTTAGGTTTCTTACCTAAGGGCTTTGCCGGGGAACGGCAAGGTAGTGGCCGCGATTGTATCGGAATCAGACTTTTGGCCCTGTCCCGGCTGATCTGTTATGGTTAACCAAATGCAAATCCTTTACACAAATTTAGGAATGACCGGGCATCCTGTTCCCGGGTTCAGCGCCTGTGGGACGGGCGCTCTGAAAAGGGACGGGTGAAAGCCTTTGCGGGTATTTGCCAATAACATCGCCAACGAAGTCGCACGCCTGCCGGATCATCAGGTTTTCGGGCGGGTTGCGGATATCGTCGGCCTGATGGTCGAGATCGGCGGGCTGCAGGGCACACTGTCGATCGGTGATCATGTGCGTATCGATGGCCGCAAGGGCCGCCAGGTCATCTGTGAAGTGATCGGCTTCAGGGGAGGACGCGCACTTGTCATGCCGTTCGGGTCGCTGGACGGGATCGGCCTCGGCTGTCAGGCGGAGCTGGCCTCCACGGAACCTTCGATCTATCCCGACGTGTCCTGGCTGGGCCGGGTCATCAATGCCTTCGGCGAGCCGCTGGATGATCTGGGTTCGGTCGAATCCGGGATGAAGGGCTACCAGATTCACGCGACCCCGCCGCCTGCCCACAAACGCCGCCGGGTCGCCGGCAAGGTCGATCTGGGGGTCAGGGTCATGAATACTTTTCTGACCACCTGCCGGGGCCAGCGGATGGGTATCTTCGCCGGGTCCGGGGTCGGCAAGTCGACCCTGCTGTCGATGATGGCGCGAAATACGGATGCGGAAATCAGCGTCGTCGGCCTGATCGGTGAACGCGGCCGGGAGGCACGGGAATTCATCGAGGACTATCTGGGCGAAGAGGGCATGAAACGCACCGTCGTCATCCTCGCGACCTCGGACGAGCCGCCGCTGGTGCGCCGTCAGGCTGCCTACGTGACGCTGGCGGTGGCCGAATACTTCCGCGATCAGGGCAAGAACGTGCTCTGCATGATGGACAGCGTGACGCGGTTCGCCATGGCACAGCGCGAGATCAGTCTGTCTGCGGGTGAGCCGCCGGCCTCCAAGGGCTACACGCCGTCGGTGTTTGCCGAACTGCCGAAACTGTTGGAGCGGGCCGGTCCCGGACATGGCGGGCAGGGGGACATCACCGGTCTGTTCACGGTGCTTGTCGAAGGCGATGATCACAACGAGCCGGTGGCCGATGCCGTGCGCGGTATCCTTGACGGGCACGTGGTGCTGGACCGTGAGATCGCCGAGCGGAACCGCTATCCGGCGATCAACGTTCTGCGCAGCATATCGCGGACCATGCCGGCCTGTAACACGCAGGCCCAGAATGCCGCCATCGTACGCGCCCGCAAACTGCTCTCGACCTATGAGGATATGGCGGAATTGATCCGCCTCGGGGCCTACCGCAAGGGATCAGACGCCGCCATCGACGAAGCGATCAGCTATTATCCGCAGCTTGAGGAATACCTGTCGCAAAGCATCGGCGAGAACGCATCGCTCGAAGACGGCTATCAGCAGCTCTATGAAATTCTCGGCATGCCCGGCGATCCCCCCGCTGAGGGACAGGACCCCGGCCAACCCGGGACGGGCTAGCGTTAGATGGCCCGCGATTTCAAAGCGCTGGTGCGCCTGAACGACTGGGAAGTCGATCAGAAACGCCGCATGCTCGCCGAAGAACTGCGGCAGCTTGAAAACCTGATCAGCCTGCTGCAGAACCTCGAAGATGAACTGAAGCGGGAACAGGCACATGCCGCATCTGCCCCGATCGAGGGCGGCATCTATTACGGGGCGTATGCCGAACAGACCATTCTCCGGCGCGAGGAATACCAGCGGCGTATCACCCAGCAGGAACAACAGGTCGCTGCGGCGCGGGAACAGCTTCGGCTGGCGTTTCTGGAATACAAGAAATTCGAGATCACCGAAGACCGGCGTGTGGCGCGCATCGAAGCCGAGGAAAACCGTGTCGAGCAACTCGACCTCGATGAAATCGGCATCACCGAGTTCAATCGTAAACGGCGAGAAAACGAACGCTAGGCGATGGCGTGAGAGTCGAAAGCCTGTTCGAGCTTCGCCAGCAATCCTTTGATCCGCTCATAGATTTCAGGTGAATTGTAAGGACGGTTGAATTCGTTGCCTTCCTTGAGCCGGTCGATTGCCTCGCTGTATGAGAAATCATCTTCGGCAAAAACATTCCGCCAGCCCGGCTCATCGGGCTCGGTTCGTGTGACCTTGCCGTTTTCGTCCACATGCAGGTTCGCTGAAAAGGCCATGAAGAAGAAACGCCCGGTCAGGAGCATCTTGTCGCTTTCGCTCATGTCCTTTGTCGCATCCGCCCAGGCATCCTTGACTGCCTGTGAGGCGTTGACCGGCGGGAACATGAACCCCTTGCCGCCGTTGGCACCTTCGACGAGGCCGTCATTATCCAGATCGACCTTGCGGCTGTGGGGCAGGATGAAGTTCAGCGCCTCCTCCCTGTTCAGGCCGTCGACATCAATTTGGGCACCGGCGGGCAGGGACTGCGCCCGCTTCAAAAGCTCAATGCCCTCATCGCTGAGGTTCTTCAGGAACGCGACCGGATCATCGCTGTTGGCGGGGTCGCTGTAGAACTGTTCCAGAACACCCTTGTAGCCTTCCAGGTCGGCGCCTTTGACATCGCGCAGCAGGAGTAACCGGACATCATCGCTGGAAAGCAGCGGCGTTCCGGATCCGGTCAGCGGGCCTGCAGAAGGCGTTTCGGCTTCGTTGTCACCGTCTTTGCCGGTGGCCGCGGTTTCCGCTTCCTGCGCCTGAATACGGCCGATGTAGGCGGGTGTGTAGTACCCGGCCTGATCAATAGACAGCGACATTGCCGATCCCCCTTGCGAATTGTCATTAAGGGTTTTTAAGCAAATAAAATGCCATTTTTAGTATGTAATAATTTCAATGATTTAGCCGTAACGCCGCGGGCGGATCGCCGGTCCGTTTTTGCCGATTGGGCATTCAGGCTGTCAATTTTGCCTACTTCAGGGCGCCAGCCGGCCGAGCAGGCCGCGGTCCTGCCAGTTCGGCTGACGGTCCTCGATGCGGACTTCGTGGCGCATTTCCGGGCCGTTCCGGGTCAGCATCACTTCAAGCCAGCTCGGAATGACCTGATCATTGATGTCTTCGAGGATGGTCTGCGCGGTTTCCTCAAAGCTGGTGAACGGCAGGCGGGCCAGCGCCTCGACATAGCGGCTGAGGCTTTCCGGCACCAGAACGTCGCGGTCCGGGACATAGCGCAGCCTGAGCTTCGCCCCCATGCAGTCGCTTTCCAGAACGACCACGGCGTCATGGCGGGGCTGCGGCGCCGGCAGGGTTTCCAGAATCTCACGGCGGATCCGGATGGCGTCGGTTATATCCATCATCTCATACCATGATATCACCGCCGGCACCGGCGGCGGGTTTTGGAATGTTGACGAAATTGCCCGGCCGGGCCTGAAACCCGACGGAACCCTCAATGCCGGTCAGTTCCAGCGCTTCGTTGTAGATCTGTCTGATGTCATCGCGCACGTTCGGGGCCAGCGGGTCGTCACTGCGCAGCACCAGATCAAGACGCTTGTTCTTTTCACCGACAAGGCCGTCGATCTGCAGATGGCCTAGTTTGCTCAGATTCAGATCGACGACGAAACGCGTGCCGCCCTTGCTGTCTTCATCCTCGCCATCATCGTCTTCCTCCTGATCGCGGATCAGAAGCTGTATGCGGTCGATTTCCGAGCCGAACAGAAACGGCACACCGTGCACCCGCCAGTCCCCCGTCGCCGGGTCGTCCATGCGCCGGGTCATCTGTGTCATGTCGCTTTTCAGCCGTCCGGCCAGATCGGGTCGTAGTTTTTCAAGAATGCGAACGGGTCCGTCGCCGAGCCAGTTCCTGATATCGCCGCCCCGAAGCGCCGACAGAAAGAACAGCACGTTCGCCGCCAGTTGCGGGTCGGCACGGGGCAGGGCCGCCTGCATGATGTGTTGATGTGCGCCGGGGGCGGCTTCCTGCAACAGGCTCAGAGCCTCGTCGAAGGTCGGCCAGTTTCCATCGAGCAAAGGCGCGGCCCCGGCATGCAGGGGGCCGTGCTGGGCAGCCCCGGGGGTGAGCGGTTTGAGGGCGTTGATCTCAAAGCGGATTTCGGTACCAGGTGGCAGGGCCTGCTGTGTCGGCAGCGAGATCGGCCCCGCATGGGTCTGCACGACCGTCTGGCCAACGCCCTGGCGGCCGCTGGCGACACCGCTCAGCGTGGCACCGGGGGCAAGCGAAATCTGTCCCTCAACGGGGGACGGGGTCAGGCTCGGCGTGCTTGTGCCGGGCAGGGTGACGCTGATGATCTTGATGCTCAGGCCGCTTCCGGCGAGCAGCAGCATGTTGCCGCCAGCAAGCCCCTGACCGGTAACCGGGTTGAGGGAACCCTGTCCGCCGCCAGTAGCAGACACATTGTTCTGAGCTGTATTGACGGCGGCCTGAGCCGCCTGCGGGCCGCTGAGACCGGGACCGGTTTGCGCCGGTTGGATCGCCCCTGCTGCCCCTGCCGGACTGCCTGCCGCTGATGGCAAAACCGTCAGCGCCGGGTTCAGGGTGACCGGACGTAGTAACTGTGCGGTGAACAGTGCACCGGGTCTGACCTGCACGGTGGGCGGTGCGGTTGCCGATATGGACGCCGGTGTGCCGCCCGGTGTTGATGCTCCCGGTGCACCTGATGCTGTCCGGCCCGGCGCCGTCAACAGCTTGCCGTCGAGAGTCATGAGTTGCACCCTTGGCGATGTGCCGCCGTTGAGCAATTGCAGAAGCAATGCATCCCCGGCTTTTACGGGCAGCTGTTGCGGAACCTTAACCGTAATATCACCGAGCCTGGAGGACAGCTTGATCTGAAACGCATCGACAAGGTTTGAGACCAGAACGTCTAGTTTGGTGCCGGCAGGAAGATCGGCAAGGGCAGGGGGCGCTTCCGTCACGATCAGCCGCTGCAGCACCGCTTGCTGGGTGGCGGTAGCGTTCAGTGCCGGCGGGGCGACCTCGCTCATGGTATCCTCAACTCACCGTGCCGGGGCCACGCCGGAGAATGCGGGCAATCTGCTTCACGTCCTCTGCGGCGACGCTGTCGGGGGTGCGGCTGAGCAGTGATTTCTGTGCCCGGATGGCCGAACGGACCTTGTCGTCGCGGCGGATAATGCCGAGATGCTCGGGGGAGTATTTCAGAAAGCCCATGCAGGCCTTGTTGAGGGTGTTGTAGGTGCGTTCACCCTCGGTCGTGGAATTGACCATGTTGGTGACGACCTTGATCGTGGTTTCCGGGCGTTCATTGTGCGCGATCTTGATGAAGGCATAGCCATCGGTCAGCGATGTCGGTTCGTCGGTGACGACGACAATGATCTGATTGGCGGCATAGGCAAGGCGGCGAACCGTGCTTTCGACACCGGCACCGAGATCCAGAATGACAAAATCATAACTGGCGGCGAGCAGGGCCAATTCGTCCAGCAGTGACTGCAGGCGGTTGCCGGCCAGATTGGCCAAAGCCCCCGAACCGGAACGGCCGGC
The DNA here is from genome assembly GCA_040218645.1 of Rhodospirillales bacterium. Lineage (GTDB taxonomy): Bacteria > Pseudomonadota > Alphaproteobacteria > Rhodospirillales > Casp-alpha2 > UBA4479. Next base: position 17,611 of record JAVJQZ010000014.1, on the reverse strand, counting down.
GATGACGTCGAACCCGCCGTCGTCGCAATAGCCGACCGCTTGCGCGAGGCTGATGCGACCGGCCAGCACCCCGCCCAGGTCGTTCTTGCTCATCAGGCCCAGCTGGATGTCCAGATTGGCCAGCCCGAGGTCACCATCAAACAGCAGGACCCGCCGGTCGACCATGGCCAGCGCATGTGCCAGCGTGATCGAAAACCAGGTCTTGCCGACGCCGCCCTTGCCGGACGCGACGGCAATGATATTGCCTTTGCTGCGGGCGGGAGACTGGGGTTTTTGGGGAGTCGTATCGCTCATTGCGCGGCCTTCTTCTGGATCGGCTCACTGGGTTCACCCTCGGGGATCATCAGTTGAGCAAGGGAAACGGGGTTGAGACGGCTGAGACCGTCTGCGACCTGCGGATTAATACTCACATTGGCGATGGAGACGCCCCCCGCCAGTGCGGCGGCGAGAATGCCGCCCAGCCGGCGGGTCATATCAAGACGGCTGATCACCATGCGTCTGGCACCGATGGCGGCGAAAGCACGGGCGGTGTCCGCGGATTCCATGGCATCGGCGCCCGCGGCGAGCACCAGCACAAGTTCGGCATCGACCGCCGCCGCAAGTGCGCGTAATGACTGCATGTCATCCATATCGAAGGGGTTGACCCCGGCGGTATCGATGATCCCGGCGTCGGCGGTGCCGATGGCATCGATGTGTCCGGCCAGTGCTTCAGCGCCCGGCGCCGTCACAAGATCAAGTTCAAGGATACGGGTGAAGGCCGCAAGCTGTTCGACCCCGCCGGCGCGCTTGGCGTCGGTGCTGGCGATGAACACGCTCTTGCCGGCGAAGCGTGCATGCGCCGCCAGTTTCGCTGCCGTGATGGTTTTCCCTGCACCGGGCATGCCGGCCAGCATCAGCGGTCTTTTCTGGATATCGAAGTCGATGGGCTGAAAGCCTGCCCCCATGTCGATGGCAGCGGCCAGCGCCAGGACGGGATCGGAGTTTTCCACAAGATCACAGTCGCGGAGAATCTGTTCACAGAGATGCTGGGGCAGCCCGTGCGCGGTCAGCACCTGGCGCAGATAAAGCCCCCGGGTTTCCAGGTCCATCTGAATGGCAGGGGATGCGGCCTCATCCGGCTCACAGACGTCCTCGGGGATATCATAATCGTCTTCGATGGCGGCGGTAACGCAGCAGGCCTGATCGTCTGTGCCCACTTCCGTGGAGACGATTATGGCGTCATCGCCCATATCGGCACGGACAAGCGCCATGGCTTCTGGCATCGTACGAGCGGTGTAGTTTCTGAGGCGCATGCATCCATTCCGGCATAGGGCCGACGTCTGTGGCCGTCGTTAAATCTGGCCGACCGTTTTTATCTTCGCCTTAGGGTATATCTCGTTTTGCGACATGACCACCGTCATCGGCCGGAAGCGGTCAACGATGGACCGCACGAAGGGCCGGATTGTCGGGCTTGTCAGCAGTACCGGCTGTTCACCCATCATGGCCTGGCGTTCGAAGGTGTTGCGCAACTGGGTAATGAATTCCTGCAGCTTGGTCGGCGGCATCGACAGTTGACGGTCTTCACCCTGGCCGACAAGGCTTTCGGCAAAGGTCTGCTCCCAGCCCGGTGACAGGGTGACAAGCGGAATGAAGCCCTGATCATTGGTGTTCATGTTGGAAATCTGGCGGGCCAGACGGGCGCGAACGTGCTCGGTAATCATCATCACGTTGCGGGTATTGCCGCAGGCTTCGTAGACGCCTTCGAGAATCGTCGGCAGATCGCGGATCGAAATCCGCTCAGCCAGCAGGTTCTGCAGCACGCGCTGAATGCCGCCCAGGGAAATCTGCGACGGAATGATGTCCGCCACAAGCCGCTGGTGATCCTTGTCGATTTCATCAAGCAGCTTCTGTGTTTCCGAGTAGGACAGCAGTTCGGACATGTTGTCCTTGATCAGCTCGGTAATGTTGGTGGTGACGACGGTTGCCGGGTCGACCACGGTATAGCCGCGGAACAGGGCTTCTTCGCGGCTTGATTCCTCGATCCACATGGCGGGCAGGCCGAACGTCGGTTCGGTGGTTTTTTCACCGGGGATCGAGATTTCCTCGCCGCGGGGATCCATCACCAGCAGCATGTTGGGGCGTAATTCGCCGCGTCCGGCCTCGATTTCCTTGACCCGGATGACATAGACATTGGCCGGGAGCTGCATGTTGTCCTGAATACGCACCGACGGCATCACGAAGCCGACTTCGGATGCGAGCTGGCGGCGCAGGGCCTTGATCTGATCGGTCAGTTTCTGACCGTCCTTGGGGGCATTGATCAGCGTCAGCAGACCATAACCGAGTTCAAGGCGGATATGATCGATCTTCAATGCCGTCGAGATAGGCTCCTCGGCAACCGCTTTGGGGTCGACTTTTTCATCTTCCACCTTGCGGATCGCTTCTTCCTCAGCGGTCTTGTTGCGCCAGTTGACGAAAAATGCCCCGCCGCCGCAGATCGCGGCGAGCGTCAGAAACGGCAATGCCGGAATCCCCGGTAGAATGGCCAGGGCCACCAACAGGAAGCAGACCAGGTACAACGCCTTGGGCTGACCGCCCATCTGTTTGAAGATCGCGACTTCGGCGGTGCCGGCCACGCCTGCCTTGGTCACGACCAGGCCGGCCGCGGTTGAGACGATCAGCGCCGGGATTTGCGAAACCAGGCCGTCACCGACAGTCAGCCGGGTGTAGGTGTCAGCGGCAGCCCCGAACGACATGTCCTGCTGGGCGACGCCGATGATCATGCCGGCGATGACGTTGATGAAGGTAATCAGAAGTCCGGCAATCGCATCACCACGCACGAATTTGGCGGCACCGTCCATGGCGCCGAAGAAGGAGCTTTCCTCTTCCAGGTCCTTGCGGCGCTGCTTGGCGGTGTCCTCGTCTATCAGACCCGATGACAGGTCGGCGTCGATGGCCATCTGCTTGCCGGGCATGGCATCCAGCGAGAACCGGGCCGATACCTCGGCGATACGGCCGGAGCCCTTGGTGATGACCACGAAATTGACGATCACCAGAATTGCGAAAACAATAATCCCGATGACGAAATTGCCGCCCATGACGAAGCCGCCGAAGGCTTCGATCACCTTTCCGGCGGCATGTGTGCCTTCGTGACCGTCCGACAGGATGAGCCGTGTCGAGGCGAGGTTGAGTGATAACCGGATCATTGTCGCCAACAGCAGAATGGTCGGAAACGCGTTGAAGTCGAGGGGCCGTTCAACGAACAGCGATGTCATCAGGATGAGCACGGAAAACGTGATCGAGAACGCCAGCGCAAAGTCCAGCAGCCAGCTTGGCATCGGCAGGATCAGCACGACGAGAATCGCAACGACACCCAGCGCCAGCATGATGTCGCCGCGCTTTGCCGCCGACGTCAGGCGCGCGCGAACGAATTCGCCGGTATTGAATGCCGTAACGTCGCCACCGCCGCCGGCTTCTGCCATTTAACGGGTTCCTCTTGCGTTTGTTGACCGGGCTCGGTTCATGTCGGTATTGCGCCTTTATGCCCCGGGCTGCGAAGCATCGCCCGGAGACGGAATATTGAAGCCTTCACTGCCGTACTGTTTGAGCTTGTTGCGAAGCGTACGGATCGAAATCCCCAGGATATTTGCGGCGTGCGTGCGATTGCCGAGGCAATGCTGCAACGTGTCGATGATCAGCTCGCGTTCTACCTCTGCTACGGTGCGTCCGACCAGCGCCTGATTGCTGTCATCACCGGCGCCCGGCGCATTTCCTGTCCCGCTGTCCCCGGATGTCAGGTGAATGGCGGGGGCGTCGATTTCATCGCTGGTGGCCAGCAGCACGGCGCGATGCATGGTGTTTTCAAGTTCGCGGACGTTGCCCGGCCAGTGATAGCCGAGAAGCTTCTGACGCGCGTCTTCGGCGATCGGCCTGTTTGCAACATCGTTTGCATCGGCGTACTTGGCAGCAAAGTGTTCAGCAAGGGGCATGACATCTCCCGGGCGCTCGGCCAGCGCCGGCAGGCGCAGATTGACGACGTTAAGACGGAAATACAGGTCTTCGCGGAACTGGCCTTCCTTGACGGCCTGTTCCATGTTGCGGTTGGACGTGGCGATGATGCGGACGTTGACCTGTATCGACTTGTTGGACCCGATTCGGTCCAGTTCACGTTCCTGCAGGACGCGCAGCAGCTTGGATTGCAGGCGGACGTCCATTTCGCTGATTTCGTCGAGCAGAAGCGTCCCGCCGTCGGCTTCCTCGAATTTTCCGATGCGCCGGGCGACAGCGCCGGTAAAGGCGCCTTTTTCATGGCCGAACAGTTCGGATTCCAGAAGCTGTTCCGGAATGGCGGCGCAATTGACGGCGACGAAACGGCGGTCCCTGCGCTTGGACTTGCTGTGCAGGTAATGTGCCAGCACTTCCTTACCCGTGCCGGACGGGCCGGTGATCAGTACGCTGGCTTCGGACGGCGCGATCTGCGAGGCCATCTTGACGGTTTCACCCATCTTCGGGTCCTTGTAGATCAGTGCATGCTGATCCTCGGTAACCGCCTCGAGCACGGCGGCGATCAGTTCGGGGTCGGGGGGCAGGGGAACATATTCCTTGGCCCCGGCGCGAACCGCGCGGACAGCGGCCTGGGTGTCGTTTGATACACCGCAGGCGACGACCGGGACGTTGATGCGTTCGGCGTCGATGGCGTTCATGAAAACCGCGACATCAAGGGCGACGTCGATCATCACCAGATCGGCACCGGTCCGGCGCAGCAGATCCAGGCCTTCGTCGACGGTATCGGCCTGCGCCACCTTGGCGCCGCGCTTGATGGCGATCTGGCTGGCTGCGCCGATCTGTCCGTCCAGGGTTCCGACAATAATGAGTTGCATAGCGCGTGTGTGTCCCAGGGTTCTTCGTTAGTCGAAATACTGAATACGTTCCGACGGCGGCAGAATGCTGTTCAGCAGCATTTCCAGCCGTCGCGGATTTTCCTGCCGGCCGATGGATGCCGAACTCAGCAGAAATATTTGCTGGATCATGGCCTCTTCGCTGGAGTTCCGTTCAAGCTTGGAAGCCAGCGGCAGAAACACCATGTTCGCCAGTACGGCACCGTAGAAGGTCGTCAGCAGGGCGACCGCCATGGCCGGGCCGATGGTGGTCGGGTCCTGCAGATTGCCGAGCATCTGAACCAGCCCGATCAGGGTTCCGATCAGCCCCATGGCCGGTGAAAATTCGGCCATCTTACGCAAAATGCTGGCGCTCTGGCGGTGGCGCTGGACCATCGACTGCAGATCACGGCGCATGATGAGTTCGACTTCTTCGCCCGGCGTGCCGTCGATCACCATCAGGATGCCCTTGTGGAAAAACGGCTCGTCGCGGATGTCTTCGACAACGTTCTGAAGGGCGAGAACGCCCTGCTTGCGGGCGATTTCCGCAACCTGAAGGGCCTTGTAGGCGGCGTCATAAGGTTCCTGCGTGCTGTGCAGCATCGCGCGCCCGGCGACGGACAGGGTTTTCGCCATGTCGCCAAAACTGAAGCAGACGGTGGTGATGGCGAGCGTGCCGCCAATGACGATCAGGATCGACGGCGGATTGATGAAGCTCTCCGGCGCACCGCCCAGCACAATCGCGGCAATGATCATCGCAAAGCCTGAAACCAGGCCGATGACCGTTGCCAGATCGATCGTTGTGCCGCCGGCGCTCTGGATATGCTCGTCCGCCATGAAAGTCCTCTCCGCGTCTAGTTAGCGCGGTCGGTTTTGATGATTTCCGTCATTGTCACACCCAGGCGGTCTTCAACCACCACGACCTCGCCGCGGGCGACGAGCCGGTTGTTCACGTATATGTCGATGGCTTCACCGACCTTGCGGTCCAACTCGACAACGGCGCCACGGCCCAGCTTCAAAAGATTGCTGACGGGCATGGTCGTCTTGCCGAGCACGGCGGAGACCTGCACGGGTATGTCGTAAACGGCTTCAAGGTCCTTGGCGCTTCTGGGCAGGTCGCCCATGTCGGTCATCGCCGAGCCGATGGATTCCTCGTTGTCCTCATTCTCTGCCGGTTTCTGTGCCGGCGCGTCTTCGGTTTCATCAAGATCGGCGAGATTGAGACCGCCTTCTTCGTTTTCAGCCATGTACTTTCTCCTGTCCCGGTTTATCCACCAGAGGGATCACGGTCGTCGTCTTCGTTCATCGCGCTTTGCGCGTCGAGTATAGCGGCTTGGGTCGCCGGCGACACAGGATCGGGGTCGCTGACCGGTGCCGCCGCAGCATCGCCGCCAGTGACTTCGGCCCCTGCGGTGTCGTCTTCACCCTCCAGGTCGTCAATATGCGGCACGGGGGCTTCCCGTTCATCATCCGTAAATGGTTGTTCCGACTGTGGATTCTCATCTTCACCTGAAGGCTCGTCATCATCCAGGCTGGGCGTGAATGCGTGCGCTCCCTGTCCGTCATCCGGTGTCTCACTGGTGGCGATTTCTTCTTCTTCCGGCAGTGCATCCACCGTTTCAACACCGTCATCAGGCATGCCCGCCGCTTCGGCAGGTTGCGATTCGCTCATGACATCTTCCCAGCTCGGGCTGGCGTCAGCCGTATCCATGCCGGCCGCATCCGTTGCAGGCGCCGGTTCGGGCTCTTCTTCGGGTGCTGAGGTCTCAACGTCTTCGACGGTTTCCTCATATTCAGCCGTATCGTCGACAGCGCCGTCGTGATCCGGCTCGGATTGAACCGGCTCCGGCGTTGGCGGCACCTGTTCTGCAGCTTCCTGTTCCGGCTCAGCGTGCCGCGTTTCAGCATTTTCCGATGTGGATGGCGTCTCGCTGCGATCTGTATCGCCAGCGGGTTCAGTGTCGTCATCAGGATCGATATCGACCGGCCCGTGCAGATTGTGTTCGATGATCCTGTCGATCATCTCCCACAGTTCTTCGCCGTCGCGGACGGCAGCGCCGTTCGACCATTCAATGCGGCAATCGCCGAGCGCCATGGTCGGGTCCGGGTTGACGAAGACCTTGCCTTCGAAACCGGCGCGATGGGTCATCGTGCCGAGCCGTTCGGTCAGCGGTTCGCGCAGGTCCGGATTGACCATGATCTGAATCCGCGGTTCCTCGGTCACGGCCTTGAGGGTTTCCTGCACCACGCGTTCAACCTCACCCAGCGCATTGCGGGCGTTGAGATCGGGAAACATTTTTTTGGAGATCGCCGTCGATACGGAAATCATTTCGCGCGCAATGTCTCGGTTGGCCTCGGTTTGCGTGTTATAGATGTCGGAAAGTTTGCTGCACGCGGCCTCAACCGTCTCGAGCAGTTTCTGTTCTGTCGCATCGGCGGCTTCGCGGCGGCCTTCTTCCTTGCCGGCTTCAAAACCCTCGGCACGGGCCTGTTCGAGTTCTTCTACGGAAAAAGTCGGAATGATTTCTTCCGGTTCTATTTCCTCTTCCTCGACCTTTTCGGCTTCCGGCTCCTCGGGAGCATCGAAATCGAGATCGAAGGTGAATTTGGTGACGGTGCTCATGCCTGCACCCCGCAAGGCATCGGCGGATCAAAAGCCGCGATGATATGTGTGTGAGCAGGGGACTGGGCAGACGGCGTGATCAATAGACCAGCTCGCTTTCCTCGTCGGAACCGGCGATGACGATTTCGCCCGCATCGGACAGGGCTTTGGCGGTTTGGACGATGCCGGACTGCGCCTCGTCGACGTCCTTCAGGCGGACAGCGCCCATGGCGTCCATGTCTTCCTTCATCATCTTGCCGGCACGTTCCGACATGTTGGCGAAGAACAGTTCCTTGACCTCTTCGGACGACCCCTTGAGGGCAATCGCCAGCTGATCCTTTTCGACCTGACGCAGCAGAAGCTGGATGCCGCTGGCATCGACGCGAACCAGATCGTCGAAGGTGAACATCAGCTGCTTGATGCGCTCGGCCGATTCACGGTTGCGCTCTTCAAGGGCGGTCATGAAGCGGTTCTCGGTGTTGCGGTCGAGGTTGTTGAAGATGTCGGCCATCAATTCGTGGCTGTCGCGGCGAGCGGTACGTGCCAGGTTGGTCATGAATTCCGTTCTGAGCGTGCGTTCCACGTGATCGAGGATTTCCTTCTGCACGGCTTCCATGCGCAACATCCGCATGATGACTTCCATCGAGAAGTTTTCCGGCAACAGCGCCAGCACCCGGGCGGCGTGGTCGGTCTTGATCTTCGACAGCACGACGGCGACGGTCTGCGGGTATTCGTTCTTGAGGTAGTTGGCGAGCACGGCTTCGTTCACGTTGCCGAGCTTGTCCCACATGGTGCGGCCTGCCGGACCGCGCATTTCTTCCATGATCTGCTTGACCCGGTCTTCGGGCAGCGAGCTCATCAGCAGGCGTTCGGTTGAATCATACGACCCGACAAGGCCACCGGCGGTGGAGAGCTGGTCGGCAAATTCAACGAACAAGCGTTCAACGACGTTGGCGTTGATCGACCCCAGGGTCGACATGGCGTGGGACAGTTCGCGGATTTCCTCGTCGTCCATCCGCTCGAAGATCTTGGATGAATGTTCCCGGCCGACAGCAAGCATGAACGCGGCTGCTTTTTGCGGACCGGATAACGTTCTGTAATCTACTGCTTTTGCCATTTTTCTTTACTCCCCAGGTCCGCTGCCTCAGCCTTCCTGATACATCCAGGAACGCAGGATCGACAAGGCTTCTTCCGGGTGCTTCTCGACGATCTCGCCGACTTTCTTGACGGAAGACGCTTTCACGCGGCCTTCCACCCGGTCGATGTCGATGAGTTCCTCGAACTGTTCCTCGTCTTCTTCGCTTTCCACCGGAACCCTGCCACCGCCCGGCCCCGTCAGCGCCGGCGCGCGGCCCTGATCGGCGAGCAGGCGCTCGGCGGCTTCCTGAGCCGATGGCAGAGCCTCGAAGGCGCGCGACAGAAGCGGCCGGACCACCAGCAGGATCACGAGGATCGCGACGATGCTGAGGACGAGAATCTCAACGACCCGCAGGATATCATTTTTACCCATCCCGAAAAACAGTTCCAATTCCTCTTCGGGGGCTTCAAAGGAGGCGAACTTCATCTGGATGATCTCGACCTTGTCGCCACGGTCTTCATCAAAGCCGATAGCGCCGCGAACAAGGGTCGACAGGAGGTTCATTTCCTCTTCTGAACGCTTGTCGGATACGGGCTGCCCGTCTTCGTTAATGCTCTGCTTTTCATCGATCAGCACGGCAACGGAGAGCTTTTCGATCTCGCCGCCTTCACGGATATGGTTGGTAACGGTCTTGGAAATCTCGAAATTCGTGGTTTCTTCGGTGCGTGACTGGTTTTCCGACCGGCTTGCGGTGTCTCCGGTGCCGAAATTGGCATCCGGCAGGTTCTGGCCGACGGTGATCGGGGGTTCACCCTCGGAATCCCTGGACGTCGCGGTTTCCTCGACGGCATTCGTGGAGCGGACGACCTGACCGTCCGGATTGTATTCTTCGGTCTGCGTCGAGACCCGGTCAAAATTCATATCCACCGCCACTTCGGCGCGTACCCGGCCAAAACCGATGGTTTTTTCGAGCAGGGCTTCGATGGTCCGGGCCATTTCGGATTCCATGCGGTGACGGCGCTCATCAGCCTTGGCTGCGACACCGTTCAACGGATCCGAGCCTTCAAAACCGGACGCCAGAAGCGACCCCTTGCTATCGATCAGGGAAATCCGGTTCGGCGTCAGCTGCGGTACGGCCGAAGCCACAAGGTGCTGTACGGCGGCGACCTGTTCATTGGTCAGGCGTACCGGCCCCCGCATCTGCAGGATCACGGATGCGCTGGGTTCCTGTTTTTCGCGGCTGAACAGTTCGCGGCGCGGCATGACCAGATGGACACGGGCGCTTTTCACGGTGCTGATCGAGCCGATGGTCCGGGCCAGTTCGCCTTCAAGTGCGCGAACAAGGTTAACGTTCTGCATGAAATTGGTGGAACCAAGGCTGTCCGCCGAGTCAAAAAGCTCGTAACCGATGGACCCGCCGGACGGCAGACCCTGTTGCGCCAGTTCCAGACGCAACTGCATGACCCGGTCCTGCGGGACCAGAATCTGCGTACCGTTCTGTTTCAGTTCAAAGGGGATATTGCGGGATTCAAGCTCCTGAACGATGCCCGCGGCATCGCTTTGGCCAAGCTCACCATAGAGTGTGGTCATGCTCGGCGTTGACAGCTTGGTGGCAAAAAATACCAGAAAACCGAGCAGGCCGAGTATGACGCCGCCCATAATCGCAAGCCGCATCGGCCCAAGATTTCTTATTGCCTGAACAAAGGTTTCCACGTGCGTCCCCATCTATCCCTGGTGGATTTCCACGCATGCGCGCGATCCACCGTTAACCCTGATAGGATGCTAGGGGCGGTTTAGTGAATAAGAGGTTAACGACCGGCAAAATTTGCCTAGTGTCGACGATCCGACTTTAATTTCTGGCGGATGCCGGTGGCAGGCGAATTTTGCGGATCAGGCGCTACGATAGGATTTGATACGGGTGGTTCGAAGGCCGCGCACGCCGTGACGCTCAAGCAACCGCTCCCAGGAGCGGAATTCGTCAATCGACAACTGGTACATACGGCACGCTTCTTCGAGTGTAATCAGACCGCATCGTACCCCGGCGACAACGTCTGCTTTGCGTCTGGGTACCCAGCGGGTGGTATCCGTCGGCGGCAGGTCGCTCATCGTCATGGGCAGACCACTCGGGCTCAAAGCTTCAGAGCGGTACGGCCGGTTTCCCTCGCGATAATGTTTCAGTTCGGTCATTGCGTTCTGCTTTCCGATGTTTGCTTCGTTGTTTCTGTCCCTGAGAATCTTGGGATGTATAGAAAAGCAGAAGGGCCTTAAAAAAGAGCTAAACCCTAAGGTAAATTCGCGTTAACTCTTTGCTTTTGTTCTCATAAAGCCATCCAAATCGCCATTTACGCGCATCAGGACCTCTTTCCAGCCGCCGGGCGCGTTCTGGCGGTACAGTTTTGCGCCCGGATACCAGGGGGTTGTCGCTGCCTTCAGGAAATATCGGCTGTCCGGATCATAGGAAAGCAGCACCCACAGCGGTCGTGCCAGGGCACCCGCCAGATGCGCCGGGGCGCTGTCGACGCTGATGATCAGGTCGAGATTCTGCATCAGCGCCGCCGTGACCGCGAAATCAGTCAGCTCCTTGCGGACGTCGATCAGGTTTTCATGCCGGATTTCATTGCCGCGCGGGCCCACCAGAAGATTGACGAAACGGACATCGTCACGATCCAGCAGCGGCCTGACGTCATCCGGCGGTATGGAGCGGGTGTAATCATGGGACTGGCCGGGATTGCCGGCCCAGATCAGACCGATATTCGGACGCGTATCGGTTTCCGTCTCTTTTATCGTCGAAGTCCACCGGTCGATGTCCGAAGAGGGCGCCTGTAGATACGGCACTTTTGCGGGGATCGTCTGCAGGGTCGTGCCCATCAGGTGCGGCAGACTCATGATCGAGGCCTGCAGGTCGGCTTCAGGCGGTGGGTCATTCAGATCATAGACCGATATGCCGCCAAAGCTCTCGCGGAACAGGCGGATCAGTGCGCTTTCCACCATGAACGTGATCCGGGCGCCGCGTTGCAGTAGGTCCGGAAGATAGCGTGCATACATCAAAGCATCGCCGAAGCCCTGTTCGTTCCAGAGCAGCAGGGACTTTCCTTGAATATCATCACCGGTCCATGCCGGCATCGGCAATGCATCAACAAGGCGATGCCAGTTCGCCAGCTCGAAGCGGGCTTCATATTCCCTGAGGCCCGTTGCCAGATCGCCGGTCTGAATCAGCAGTCCGGCCCGCTTCAGTCGGGCCTTGATGTAATGCGGATCGGCGGCGATCGCCTTGTCGGCCCAGTTCAGGGCTTCGCCATGATCGCCGGTTGCTGCCAGGAAGGCGGATTTGTTGAGCCGGTAGACAGGATTGTCCGGATCATGCTCAAGGGCGGTTTCAATTGCCGTGCGGGCCTCATCCATCCGGCCCAGCCGTTGCAGGACATTGCCCCTGTTGGCGAGCGCATCCGTATAGCCGGGCTTTGTTGCAAGGGCGGCATCGTAATGTATCAGAGCCTCTTCGACGGCGCCCTTGTCATAGAGCTGGACGCCGAGATTGTTCAGGATTTCGGCGGTGCCGGGTTGCAGGGCGTCAGCTTTCCTGTAGGCAGCAAGGGCTTCATCGCCCCGGTTCTGATCGCGGAGCAGATTGGCCAGATTGAACCATGCCAGCGGGCTTTTCGGCAAAAGGCGGAGCGCCTCGCGATAGGCTTTTTCGGCCTCACTGACATTGCCGACGGCCCGGAGCGCGGCGCCCAGATTGATATGCAGTTCACCCACCTCCGGATGCATATCGATGACCGCACGAAACCCAACGGCGGCATGGCCGAAATTGCCGGCGGCAAAATCCGCATTGGCCTGTTCGAGGATTTTCTGGGCGTCTGACATCAGATGAGAATGGCGCTGATTTCGCGGCCGATCAATCCGGGCCTGAAATGGGACGGCCCCGCTGGCGGATTTTCAGTCCGACAGCGGGGCCTTGGGTTGGGACGGTGGGTTGTAGAACGGGTTCCCGTGGTCCCGGGATCAGGGTGTTAAGTTACTTATCGTTTGATACGAACCAGTTCCTCGAGCATTTCATCGGCCGTTGAGATGATCTTGGTAGCCGCCGAATAGGCACGCTGCACGACGATCATCTTGGTGAACTCGGCACCGATATCGACGGTCGAGGATTCCAGCGCGGCCTGGGCGATGGACCCGGCTGAGCCGTTGTTGGCTTCACGGAGCGTGTTGTCGCCCGATGCCTGGGTCTGGTTCCAGACGTTACCGGTCCGGGAGTTCAGACCGTTGACGTTCACGAAGGTGGCGATTGGAATTTTGAAGATCGGACGTGTTTCACCGTTATCGAACAGGGCCGTCATCAGGCCGCTTTCATCGATGGTCACACCGGCGAGCGTGCCGAACTGCGACCCGTTCTGGGTGATGAAGCCCGGGGTGAATTCCGCGCCGAACTGGGTGAACCCGTTGGCTTCGCCGACGCGGCCAAGATCAAGGGTGATCCTTGCGGAGTTCGAAGCATCGTCATCCATGTTCGCTGCACCGTTGGCGAAACCCTCGATTTCCATTTCGGCAATACTGAATGATGACGGCAAACCGTCGGAGTCGAAGACGATCGCCTGGTTCTTGTTGACCGCATGCGCAGTGTTGGCGACGTAGGTTGCCGTCGAGTCGGGTTCGGTCGGCAGGTTGGTGAAGCCCGCGCTGAAGGTTACGTCAAAGGACCCTGCAGACAAGGTGTTGATAACCAGTGTGTCGTTCAGGGCGCTCGGTGGTTCAGCGGTGCTGTTGTTGACCCGCAGCCGGACGCTCGATGCACCCGATGCAAAGCTGGCATCGGCTGTTTCGATGGCGGTTTCAAGGTTGGAGAGGGTTGCGCTTGTGGTACCGCCGATCACGACCTGACGGAGCGTCGCGGTTTCCACCACCGAGGCGTTGGAGTCGAATTCGTATGTGATGCCGTTGATCACGACGCTGTCACCGTCAGCCGGCTGACCGCCGAAGGTGAACTGGTGATAGTCACGGTTGGTGGTGGCGGTCTTGGCGACGGTGTAGCTGGCTTCCTGGAGCGTCGCCCGCGTGCCGCTGGCGGTCAGCAGGCCGGTCGGATTAATGGTAATGGGGCCTGAGCCGTCTTCGGTAAAGTAAACCCCCGTCGATTGGCCCGGGTTGACCTGAATGCGGTTGTTGGTGAACCCGCCGTAATCCGTAAAGTTGGTATCCGCTTCCTTGACCTTGGCAACTAGGGCGGCGACAGACTGTGCAACGGTGGTGGCTGCTGAAATGTCGACCTGCTTGACCGTTGCCGTATCGGCTTCGGCACCGGTGGTGTCGAACTGATAGGTGATCGTGGTGCCGTTCTGGGTAATGGTCATGGTGGCGTCGTTGGCCGGGATGCCGGTGAATTCCAGCTGGCCCCGGCTTTCGTAGACAGTAGCGCCCGCCGTATCGGAATAAAGTGTGACCACGTTGACGCCGGACGGCGGCGTGATGGCGACGTCCCATTCGTTGTCGCGGTTGCCCTTGGTATAGGTCAGCGACGTGGTGTTGGCGTTCCCGAGCGTATCGAAGAACTGCACGTCGGTTTTGTGCGTCGTGCCCTGGGTGTCGGTTGACGGCAGGTTGGCCCCGATACCGATGTTCGATGTCGCGGTGGCCGTACCACCGACGCGGTTCAGGTTCACCGTGGCCAGGAAGTCGGTCGAGATGACGTTCTGGTTGGGGATCGTCAGGGCGGTGTTGTTCGTCGTCACGACACCGGCGGCCGTGGTCGGCCATGCCTGCAGGTAGTACCCGGACGTGTTGCGGAGAAACCCTTCGTCATCCTGATAGAACGAACCGGCGCGGGAGAACAGGAATTCGTTCGACAGCGTCGGCGCACTGGCCTCGTTGACGACGAAGAAACCGGAACCCGAAATCGCGATATCGGTTTGCGAGGTCGAGGACTGCAACAGACCCTGAACACCGGTATCCTGACGCGGCTTCGACTGCACACCACCGGCGGAATAGAACGTGCCTGAGGTCTGCACGGTCACCAGTGTCTGGAAGTCGACCTGTGTGCCCTTGTAACCGATCGTGTTGACGTTGGTGATGTTGTCCGAGATGGCGCCGATAGCGCTCGACTGCGCGGTAAGCCCGGAAACACCTGAAGTCAGTGCACCAAAAAGTGTCATTATTCTTCTCCTTCGTTCATCGGCCTTCAGGGCCGGGTGAATTTCAAATTCTCAGCTCAGCTACCGTCGCTCTCGGCGTCATCATTGGCGGCCGCCGGCTGCTCCTTCACGGAAAGAACCATTGTCTGCGGGACTTCGATATCGCCCATGAACATGGTCGGGACACCGTTATCGACGCCGATACCGGTGACGCGGCCGAACACCGTGGTGCCGATATCCAGCAGTTTTCCTTCACGGTCGAGGCCGCTGACCAGAACGGAATACTGCCCGTCTTCGACCACATCGCCGTACCGGTCCTTGCCGTCCCATTTGAAGGTGTGCTGACCCGAATCCAGGTTCGCATCCTTTTCGTAGACGGACAGTCCGTTGGCATCACGAATGATGATGCTGGCCGATTTTCCGCCTTCGGGCATTGTGTAAGTGAACTCCGCCTGGCTGTCTTCAAGCGGGAACTTGTTGGTACCCGTGACCTCGATGCGTTTGCCGATGAAGTCGACCAGCGTCGATACCTGGTTGACCTGACCCAGCGCCACCAGTTCCTCAAGGTTCGAGTTCTGGAAGATCTGCTGTTCGACACTGGCGAACTGCACAAGCTGCGAGGTGAATTCGTTACTGTCCATCGGGTCCAGCGGATCCTGGTTCTTCAGCTGCGTCACAAGCAGGTTGAGGAAGCGATTGAGATCATCTTCCAGCTTTGCCTGCGAATTCGAGGACTGCGTTCCTTCCGCTGCCGATTGACTTCCACCGATAATCATCGTTTACGTTCCTTGTTCCCTTACGCGGCTCTAGGCGCGCATATCCAGCCGGCCATTGGCGAAGATGCCGCTTTCCCAGGCCGACATGACGCCGTCATTGGGATCCGTTGCTTCTTCGCCAGTCGCATCCGCTTCGTCGGCGGATTGGCTGTTGGATGAGTTGGTTTCGGCTTCTGCCGACTGCTTTTCCTGACCTTTCAGGTTGAATTCCATATCGCCGCTGTTGAGACCGGCGTCGGCCAGGGCTTTCTGAAGTTCGGATGAGTCGCGGCGCAGCAGATCGAGCGTGTCCTGCTTTTCTGCCGTGACCACCATCATCACGCGACCGTCGTGGGTCATTTCCATTTTCACATCGACGCGGCCAAGTTCCGCAGGCTTGAGCTGGATCGAAATCCTGTCGGTCCCGGCCTGCAGGGCCTTGGTGATCTTGACGGAAATCTGTTCGGTCACGGCGCTGCCGGGAAGATTGTTCCGCTGGGCATGCTGCGCCTGCTGTTGCGGTGCGCTCTCGCGAGTCTGCTGGGTTTGCTGTGACTGCTGCGTCGCGTTCGCGGCCTGATTGGTATTGTTCATGGCTTCGTTGCCGCCGGCATGCTGTGCACCGCCGTTGGCAGCCTGTACGGATGCCGGCGTGTTCGTGGACGCCTGAGCGGAACCGCTTTGCGGCCCCTGCTGGGCATTCTGCATGTTTGCCTGCTGAGCGGCCTGGGCCTGTTGCTGGGCGGCAAGCTGCGCCTGCTGCGACTGGCCGGGGTTCTGCCCCTGCTGCTGGCCGGTCTGCGCGTTCGTCGCATTGCCCTGACCATTGCCGGCATCCTGCGTCAGGACCGAGCCGTTGGCGATGGTGAACGTCGGCTTCGACGTCAGCTGTGTCTGCTCATTGGTGACGTTGACGCTGATGTTGGCGCGGGCATCGCTGCCGATCATCCGGGACAGCTGCTGTGCCTGATTCTGAGTTGAAGTCCCGGCGGATTTCTGATCAGCACCGGCGGCTTTCTGTTCACCCGCATTGGCGGTCTTGTTCTGGCCATTCTGGTTGTTTTGCGTCGAGCCGTGATTGGCCTGGCCGCTTTTTGCCGTCTTGGCGGCAGCGGCAGCCTGCACGACCGGGTTTTCGCTGACGTCGGCACCCTTCTGCGCCTGCGTCTGTGCGGTGGCTTCTGCGGATTTGCCGGTTTCATTGCCCTTGTTGCCCACCAGTCCGGCGGCATAGACCGCAGCGGCCTGGGTTACATTATGGCCCTGCTGTCCGGCATTTTGGTTAGCGGCTCCATCGCCGGCGCCGGCTTTCTTGCCGTTGTCGGCAGACTGCTCACCCTTGTCGCCATTGCTGTTGTTGTCGCTGGCCGCATCCTTGGTACCGTCATTGTTGGAACCGTTATCGGCAGTGTTGTCGGCGGTGTCCTTGGAATCATGGGCGCCCTGACCGTCGCGGTCGGCATTGTCGGCACGGGTCGCGTTATTATCGCCTGCATTGTCGCTGGCCGGCGTTTCGCTGCGCTGTCCGGTGTTGCTGTCGCGGGCATCGGCTGCCGTGGTCCGGCCGTGTTCCGAAGGATCATCCTTGGCGCGGTGATCGTCGCGGCTGCCGTTATCGGCGCGATCTTTGCCGTAATCACGGCTGTCGTTGCTGATATCGGCTTTGTCGCTGGCTGTGGTAATGCCGCCGGATTTGTCGGCGGCACTGAAGGCATTGTCCAGCCTGGCCCCGACGCGCTGCAAAAGGTCCTCGAAGGATACGGCGAACCCGCCCAGATTGATCTGGTTGTTCGCGGCCTGCGCGGTCTCATTGCGCTGGTAGCCGTGTTCCTGAAGCTTCTGCTCGATCGCCAAACTCGCCATTTATCTTCTCCATGAACGAAATTTCGTTGCCGGAGTAGAAGCAAACCGCGGGCCAGTTTTTTAAACCCCCCTTAATCCATTGATTAAAAAGAGTAAATTTAATTACAGGTGATTGAATGGCGCGTCAAAACGGGGTCTTTGGGCAGAACTTGCCGGGTTGTGGGGGCAAGATCGTCCCGCCCGGCTGGATGTTATACCAACTTGCAGAAATAAACATCTGTTGTGATCCTGTTTCCCGTTTCTTCGGCAGGAGGGAAGGCGCAGGCGATGCTGCCGTATCGGCAAGCCTTGCCGACGCCCCGAAGGTGCGGGAAACATGACCCGGAGGGCGG
>JAVJQZ010000007.1:0-15710 GCA_040218645.1 Rhodospirillales bacterium | reverse complement strand
CCCCGGAGACGCCTCGTATTCGTAAGCCCCCGTCGACGCGTCCGTGATCCGCACACGCCCGCCGGACGTCGTCACCCAAGAGCCAACAGACGCAACCGAAACACCACCACCCGAGCCGTCAACGATCTCGTAGACAAGATCGACTCCCTCTCCGCCGCCTTCGGTTGAAAGTGACCAGACGGTGTTTGGTGCGGAACTTATCTGAACGGCAGAATCCATTGCTGATGCGGCACTTGCGGGAACTGCCACATCATAAGACTGCATAACAACTGCCTGCGATGCGCCGTCCGTCGAGGTGACCGTGACGTTCAACTGAACATTACCGCCCGCATAGTTATCCGACAGGATCATCAGACCCGCCAGTTCCACCGGAGTCAGGATCCAGTCACCGCTCGCGTTCTGGGTCCCGGCGGACAACCTTGTCCCATTCGGGAGTCCGGCGACACGTACCGACAATGTTTCCGAACCATCCTCGTCAGGGCTCGCCACCGAAATCGTCAGTGGGGCGGAAATACGCGCGTTGTCGGGTGTCAGCGCGGCACCGGCTGGGCCGCTCACCTGCAAGATTGACGTCTCGCCGAGGCTGAGGTCGAGCGCAGCCGTGTCGGCAACTGCGCCGATAGAGACCGACACGGTTACCGTCTCGGTGCCGCCGTTGCCGTCATCTGCGGTGACGGTGAAGCTGTCATTGCCTGCATAGTTGTCGTCGGGCGTATACGTGTAGGAACCGTCAGGATTGACTGTGACACTGCCGTTAGCGGGCCCGCTATCGAGCGCGAACGTCACTGTATCACCGTCGACGTCCGTTGCCGTCAACTGCCCGCTTACAGCGACATCTTCGTCAGTAGTGATAGATCTGTCTGCCACAACCGGTGCATCGTTGACGGGTGTAACGGTGATGGAGACGGTCTCAGCATCCGTCCCGCCGTTTCCGTCGGACACTGTATAGCTGAAGCTGTCATCGCCGTGGAAATCTGCATCGGGAACGTAAACGTAACTGCCGTCGGCATTCAACGTGACCGTGCCATTGGATGGCTGGGTCGTGAGTGAGAAGTTCAGGTTGTCGCCATCGACGTCGACAGCAGATAGGGTGCCGGCAATGCTGCTGTCTTCCTGAACGCTGAAGGCAGTACCGGCTGCTACCGGCGCATCATTGACCGCAACGACGTCGACCGTCACCGTCGCCGTGCCGGTGTTACCGTCCGGGTCTGAAACCGTGTAGGTGAAGCTGTCGGTGCCGTTGAAATCCGCGTCGGGCGTGTATGTATAAGTTCCGTCCGCATTGATAACGACGTTGCCGTTGGCAGGTGCACCTTCGGCCTGGAATGTCAGGGCATCGCCGTTCGGATCAGCGGCCGAAAGTTGCCCGGAGATACCGGTGTCCTCATCAAGTGATACTGTCGTTTCACCCGTGCGAGGTGCATCGTAGGGTTTGAGAGTAATTACCTGCGACGTAATCTCCGTATCGCCATTGGCGCCCTCGACCGCGACGGCGCTCACCGTCAGGTCGGTCGTGCCGGAACCGGCCTCGGGCAAAAGAACCTGAAGGCCCGCAGTCTGTGCTGTGTTAACAGTCCATGTCCCGTTGCCGTTGTCGCTACCTGCCGTCAATATTGCGCCTTCCGGCAATCCGGCGATGGTGTAAGAGATGTTTTCCGAGCCGTCTGCGTCTGTAAGCGTTCCGGACACATCCAAAGCGACCGCAATGAATTCGCCAGCAGGAAGAGATACCACCTCCAGAGCGTACTGATCGACACTTACACTCAGATCAGGCGCATCTGCGACCGGCGCGACATCGATGGTAATAGTACCGGTGCCGACGTGTCCGTCGGGATCGGTCGCATTGAAGGTAAAGCTGTCCGAGCCACTGTAGTCGGCGTCCGGGGTATAGGTGTATGAACCATCCGCATTGACAGTGACGCTGCCGTGCGCCGGGCCGGATGCCGTCGAATATGTCACCGCATCACCGTTGGGGTCAACAGCCGCAAGTTGCCCGGAAACACTGCCGTCCTCTTCGACGGATTCCGACGCATCTTCGGCCACCGGTTGCGGATAAGGCGCCAGAGTGATCGTCTGCGACGCCGCCGCGGTGTCGCCACCGATGCCTTCGGTCGACGTCGCTGTTACCGTCAGATCAACGGTCCCTTCGCCATTTTCCGGGAAAATAACAGCCAGTCCTGCAAGCTCAGCCGGGGTTAACGTCCACGATCCATCGCCGTTGATAATCCCCGCCGAAAGCGTCGCGCCGTCAGGGATGCCTGCGACAGTGATAGAAAGAGATTCCGAACCGTCGACATCCGATAATGCGGACGTGATATCGAGATCCATAACCCTCAGTTGCCCATTCGGATCAAGGATGTTGGCGTAGATACCTTCGCGACTGCCGTCCTGGTGCCAGGAATTCCAAGACACCAGCACACGACCGTCCGACAATGTCGTCGCGTCAACGGAGTTCCGGCTATGGTTCGACGTGCCGCTGATCAGAAATTCGCCGCCGACCGCCGCGCCTGCCGCATCGTACCGTTGACCGTAAATGCCGAAATAAGGCGCCTGCAGGTTCTGCGATTGCCAGGTGATCAGGAACCCGCCGTCATCAAGAGATGTGATAGCGGAAAGTTCCTGACTTCCGGTCGCATGGGTGTTGACCTGAAATTCACCGCCAACCACGCTGCCGGCCGCATCGTAACGCTGTGCGAAAATGCCCCGGTGATCACCGTCCTGTGCATAGGAATGCCAGGAAACGATGAATCCGCCGTCATCCAGGGATGCAACGGACGGACGCATCTGCTGATACGCGAATTCGGTATTTACCTGAAATTCCGTACCGGCCGGACTGCCCGCCGCATCGAAGCGCTGACCGAAAACACCTTGGTTGCTGCCGTCCTGATCATAGGATTGCCAGGTGACGACAAACCCGCTGTCCCCCAGCGCAGCGACGGCTGGATACGTTTGTTGTGACTCTGTGTAAGTATTGACCTGGAATTCTGCGCCAATCGCGTTAGCAGAAGAGTCGTAACGCTGGCCGAAAATACCCTGAACGGATCCGTCCTGGCCCGTTGATTCCCAGGTTACGACCAAACCACCATCGGACAATGTCGTGACGGCAGGGAAGTCCTGATCGTC
Organism: Rhodospirillales bacterium; assembly: GCA_040218645.1. GTDB lineage: Bacteria > Pseudomonadota > Alphaproteobacteria > Rhodospirillales > Casp-alpha2 > UBA4479. The sequence continues at coordinate 12,587 of JAVJQZ010000007.1, read as the reverse complement.
CACCGTTGTGGTATTAATCAGGAATTCGCCACCGACCGTGGCGCCGCTGGCATCATAGCGCTGAGCATAGACACCGTAGCCGTCGCCATCCTGTGCATCTGCGGCCCAGGTGATCAGGAACCCGCCATCCGCTAGCGGCGTCGCCTGCGGATACTGCTTGTAGCCTACCTGATCCGTATTGACCTGGAATTCGGCCCCGGAAGGCGCACCGTACGCATCAAACCGCTGAGCGTAAATACCGAGCCGGCTCACGCTGTCGTCATCGCCGCGCCAGGTAATCACGAACCCGCCGTCGGCAAGTGCTGCAGAAGACGGATAGGCCTGGCCTTCCTCTACCGTGGCGTTGACCAGAAATTCACCAGTGCCGACCAATGAATCACCATTGATCAGTGCCACCTCGCCGGCAGATACATCCAGGCTAGGCGCGTCTGCGACCGGCGCGACATCGACGGTGATGGTGCCGGTGCCGACATTGCCGTCGGGATCGGTCGCATTGAACATAAAGCTGTCGGCGCCGCTGTAATCGGCATCCGGGGTGTACGTGTAAGAGCCATCCGAATTAATGTTGACGCTGCCGTGCGCCGGGCCGGTCTGGACAGAGAATGTCACGGCATCACCGTTGGGATCCGCAGCGACAAGCTGGCCGTTAAAGCCGGTGTCTTCGTTTACATCAACCGATGCATCTTCCGCGACTGGCTGCGGATACGGAATTAATGTGAGCGTCTGTGATACTGCGGCAGCATTACCATTGGACAGTTCCGTCGCCGTCGCGGTGACGGTCAGATCAATGGCACCCTCGCCTTCCCCAGGCACCGAAATGGTCAGTCCGGCAAGCTCGTTCGCGCTGAGCGTCCACGAGCCATCGCCGTTGTCCGCACCTGCCGACAACGTCGCGCCTGCGGGAACGCCGGCAACAGTGACGGAAAGAGTTTCCGAACCGTCGGCATCGGAGAGCGCCGAGGTGATGGTGAGTGGTGCCGTAATCGTATTCGATTCCGGGAAGCCTATAACCGACGCAAAGCTTCCCCGGCCGCTTCCATCCTGATTGTATGCTGTCCAGGATGCCACGACCTCGCCGCTCGGAAGCGACTCCAGCGACACCGAAGCATCTTGATATGTCTCCGAGGTCAGAGCCGTTTCGACGCCGACCTCTGTCCCGTTCGAATCATACAACTGCGCATAAACAGTCGTGAGACCGTCATGGGACGACAACCAAGCCACCATGAACCCGCCGTCGCCGGCAGGAATGACATCAGGGGAGGACTGGTTTCCGCTTGTCGAGGTGCTGATCTGAAATTCCGCACCTGCCGGGGTTCCATCCGCTTCGAACCGTTGCCCGTAGATGCCGAACCCATCACCATCCTGTTCGTTTGATTCCCAGACGACCACAAACGCGCCGTCGCTGGTTTCACTGACCGCCACGTTCCGCTGGTCACGATCAGTATGAGTGTTCGCCTGGATTTCACCGCCGACCTGGTTGCCGCTCGCGTCGAAACGCTGAAGATACGCCCCCGTCTGGCTGCCGTCCTGGAACGAAGATTCCCAAACGGCCACGAAACCGCCAGTCGACAACCCGGCAACGTCTGGATTGGCCTGCTGGCTGGCGATGGTCGAGTTGACCCGGAAGTCGCTGCCGACTGGATCACCATTGGCGTCAAACCGTTTGGCATAGACTTCATACAGATCACCATCGATGCCATTGGACTGCCAGACGACCACGGAACCACCGTCGGCAAGATTGGCGCTACCGGTAATCAACTGGTAATTGTCGGTATATTCGTTGACTTGGAATTCACCACCGACAGTCGCGCCGGCAGCATCGTATTTTTGTCCAAATACGCCGAACAGATCACCGTCCTGGCCGTACGAATTCCAGAAAATATTAAAGCCACCATCTGCGAGAGCAACAGCACGGGATAGCGACTGTATTCCGCTGGTATATGTGTTAACCTGAAACTCAGAGCCGACAGTATTTCCGCCAGCATCAAAACGTTGCCCGTAAACGCCGAACGAGCTGCCATCCTGTCCTTCAGACGTCCATGTTGACACCCATCCACCTTCCGCCAACGCTACTGCCGTCGGTTGCCACTGCGTTCCGGACGTGTATGTGTTCAGCTGAAAGGCATCACCAATGGATATCACTTCATCGGTGATACCCGAAGACCACTCGCCGACTTCGACAGATACCGTAGGCGCGTCCGCAACCGCCCCCACATTGAAGATGACTTTGGCCGTATCCACATTGCCGTCCGGATCGGTGACCGAGAACGTAAACGTATCCGAACCGCTAAAGTCTGCATCCGGCGTATAAGTGTATGTTCCGTCGGCATTGACTATTGCCGTGCCGTGCAGCGGCTCCGCCGACCTGGCGAACGTGAGCGGGTCTCCATTAGGGTCGTTCGCCGTGAGCTGCCCGCTGATGGTCCCGTCCTCGTTTACGGCAGCAACGGCGTCATGTGCATCAGGCGTATCGTAAGGTGCGACCGCAATCGTCTCGACAGTGGTTGCAGCATCACCGTTGGCACTTTCGGTGGCCGTCGCCGTGACTGTCAGGCTGAAATTGTCGTTTCCGTCGACAGGGACGGTAATGAACAGGCTCGAAAGCTGATCCGGTGTCAGGGTCCATGTGCCGTCGCCATTATCAACGCCGGCCGAAAGGCGTGCGTCGGCAGGCATACCGGCAATCGTGATACTGACGAATTCCGAGCCGTCCGTATCGGCAAGACCGATGTCAATTTCAAGCGGCGCCGAGATTTTTACTGAAGGACCGGAGATAATGGCTGAACTGACATTATAGTCGTCATTCGGATGCACGTCGTCCTGCGAGGTCCAGGACACGACGACGCGTCCGTCGCTCAACACGGTCAGCTCGGGGTTGATCTGAGAGGTATTGGTTATACCGCTGTCTACCCTGATTTCATCGGTGAAGGGTTCACCACTGGTCGTAAACTGCCGCGCATAGATTTGCTGGCCGCCCTCAACCGCTGAATGCTCCCACGTAACGGCGAAACCGCCGCCCGGCAATGCCGCCACGTCAACAGCGCCACCGTTCGTTGATTCCGATACATCAATAATCGAACCGACAGGTACACCAGAAGCATCAAAGAACTGCGCCTTCACCGCGTGCAATGTGTCTCCGGTCCGATCCTCAATCCAGACCATCGCAACCCGTCCGTCGGCCAGAGTGGTCATTTCCGGAGCATGGGGAGAAGGTCTGGATATAAACAACGGATCGCCGACAGCATTGCCTGCGGCGTCAAAACGCTGTCCATGCAGGGCCATTTTCGAGGCATGCTGCGTGTCACCCAGCCATGAAACGAAGAAGCCGCCATCCTGCAGACTTACAATTGCCGGGTCCGTTTCAGGGTCCGCGATTACGAACTCGTTCCCGGCCGGTGTGCCGTCGGCATTGAAGCGTCTGACGAGAATGCCGCCTGGATTGCCTTCGGATTCGAACGCAACGACGAAGCCCCCATCCGAAAGCGGTGTGGCCTCAACATTCATCTGCCTGCCGGAAGTGGCGTTATTTAAACGGAATTCGCTGCCAAGCACTGCGCCATCAGCGCCGTAGCGCTGGCCATATACGCCGAAACCGCTGCCGTCCTGATTATGCGAAATCCAGGTCACAAGGACACTGCCGTCATTCAGTTCAATGGCGCTTGCATCCGTTTGGTTTGAATTGGTATAGGAATTAATTTGGAATTCTTCACCAAACGGCGCACCCGAGGCATCAAACCGCTGGCCATAGATGTCCGGTTCGTTTTCGTCGACCGCATTCGATGACCATACGGTCAACCAACCACCGTCCGACAAAGCCGCCATCGCTGGACGGTACTGGTTGTACTGTGTCGTCGTGTTGACCTGTGAAATCGTCCCCTGAAATAGTCCATCAGGGTCAGCCATCGCGAACGCCCCGATACCGACACCAAGATCGGGCGCATCCGCGACCGGCATTACGCCGACCGTGACGGTGCCTGTCCCGGTATTCCCGTCTGGATCGGTAACGGTGAACGTGAAGTTGTCGATGCCGCTGTAATTTTCGTCCGGCGCATAGTCATACGTCCCGTCGGCATTGACGGTGACGCTGCCGTGCACCGGACCATCGGCAACGGCGAATGTCAGCTCGTCGCCATTCGGATCACTGCCCGACAATTGCCCGGAAAGGCTGCCGTCCTCGTCGATGGTGGCACTGACATCGGCAGCAACCGGCGCATCATAGGGCGTAATGGTAACCGTCTGCGATGCAATCGACGTATCACCGTTAGCGCTTTCTGTCGCCGTCGCGGTGATGGCAAGATCGATGGCGCCCGCCCCCGATGCCGGGATGGTTATGGTCAGCCCCGTCAGCTCGTCCGATGTCAGCGTCCAACTGCCGTTGCCATTGTCGGTTCCCGCCGACAGCAACGCGCCGACCGGCAAGCCGTCGACTGTGACCGAAGTAATGCTTTCCGAGCCGTCCATATCGCTGACAACGGCAGCGATATGGAGGTCCGCTGTCATGTCATAATCGAGCGTACCGACATCGTATAGCTGGCCCATGATCTCCAAGGAACCGGACGCGCTCGACCGCCAGGCCGTGACCAGTTGGCCGCCAGCAATCTGCACGGCTGCGGGATTGTATTGCTCGTCGAAGGCCGTCGTGTTGACGAGGAACTCATTACCGGCAGGAACACCTGCTTCATCATAACGGCGCCCGTAAACACCATTGCTGCTCCCATCTTGCGCTCCGGAATTCCAGGTAACGAAGAAACCGCCGTCAGCCAGTCCCGTGACATAGGATTCGCTTTGCGAAAGGTTTGTATACTGGTTGACCTGAAACTCATCGCCGACGGGATAACCGTTGGTATCAAAGCGCTGTCCGAAGACACCGTTGTAGCTCCCATCCTGTTGGGACGACTGCCATGTCACCACGTAGCCGCCGTCTGCGAGGGCAGCAATCGAAGTCCTGCTTTGATCATAAGGTGTGTAGGTGTTGGCGACGGCCTCTATTCCAACCGGGTTCCCGGCAGCATCGTATTTCCGCACGACCACCGCGTTGGCGCTGCCATCCTGAAGCACCGACTGCCAGCTGACCGCGAAACCGCCATCAGCCAGAGCAGCCACGGATGGCAGACCCTGATTGTACTGCTCATAGAGGTTGACCTTAAATTCGCCTCCGGCAGCAACACCGTCTGCATCGTAACGCTGAGCAAAAATGCCGCCAGCGTTGGCGTCCTGGCCGAACGACTGCCAGACAACGACAAACCCGCCATCGTTCAGCGCCGTGACGGAAGCATTGTCCTGATCTGCTGGTATGTAGCTGTTGATCTGGAATTCGCCACCTACGGCGGTGCCGGAAGCATCGTAGCTTTGCCCGAAAATACCTTGGCCACTGCCATCTTGACCATTCGAATTCCAGGTCACGACAAATCCGCCGTCGGCAAGCCCAGCAACGGAAGCTGAGGCCTGACTATCCGTTGTGAAGGAATTTACAAGAAACTCGCTGCCCGCCGGGCTCCCGGATGCATCGTAACGCTGGGCGTAAACGTCGATACTGTCGGCCGTCAGATTGTCATAAGACCACCAGGTAATGACGAAGCCACCATCGGCAAGCGCTGCGATGTTCGCGTCGTACTGCGATCCCAACGTCGTCGTGTTGACCTGAAACTCACCACCGGATTCCGTTAAAGCATCACCGACAGCTATCGGCGAGAATTCACCCACCGACACGCTGACGGTCGGCGCATCGGCGACAGCCGCGACATAAACATTAACCGTTGCCGTGGATGCAAGCCCGGTCCCGTCCTCCGCCGTATATGTAAACGTGTCGATGCCACTGAAGTCGGCACTTGCGATGTAGGTAATATTGCCGTCGCCGTCGATCTCGACCATGCCGTGGGCGCCGTCATCTGCAGCCGTAATGGTCAGACCTTCCCCCCAGTGATCGATGTCGTTGGCAAGCAGATCGTCGGCGGCAATGATCAGTGCCTCATCTTCGACGGCGTTGACGTGGTCGTCGACCAGAGACGCAGAAATATATACCGACTGGTCGGCAAAACTGAGGATCTCGATGCCAAGAAGCGTATCGATGTAGTCGCCGCCGACAATAATATGCCCTTCGTCGCGTGAGATCGTGTACTCGGTGTAAAGCCCTTCGAAGACGGCTGTATCGATGCCGACGCCACCCGAAAGGAAATCGTTCCCCGAACCGCCAACGAGCGTGTCATCGCCTGCGCCGCCGAACAGGGTATCATCGCCGCGCATACCGCTGATCATGTTGGCCGCATCGTTGCCGGTGATGACATCGCCTGCATCACCGCCATAGACATTCTCGATTTGCGTCCCGGGAGCAAAATTGAGGCTATGTCCGAATAGCGTGTTGGACGAACCGGCGCTGAGGTCCAGGCTCAATGACGTCGTCAACGGGGCAAAGTTCAGGGTATCCGTGCCACCATCGGTATCAGAAATCGTACCACGTCCGGCCTCGCCTCCATGACGCTCGAACTCGTCCGTAAAAATGTAGACGTCATCATTGGTGAGCGCATCGCCGTAGAGCCTGAGCGTCCAGTCGATGAGCTCTCCAAAGTCGGTTCCGGCACCGTCGTAGACGCTCAACGTCCATGCGCCCACGCCGGTTTCGCCCCAGAACTGCGTGCTTGAAACAGTGAAGTCCAGATCATCCCACGACAGGCTGCCGTTCCAGGGCCGGTCGATCAGCGTGGAGGTCGTGCCATCCGGCGACGTCAACCGCACTACCAGATCGCCGATATAGGTGTGTTCAATATTGAGATCGACCTCGACATAGTCGATCTCCACGCCGAACGGTATGATCATCGTATCGGTGACGGTGCTATAGTCGGTAATGGCCGCATGCGGTGACGAGTACCCGGAGCGGACCCATTCGTTCCAGGCCGTCGACTGCTGGTTCCAGGTCTCGGCGAGGCGCACCGCGTTGTGCGCATCGACCAGTCCAAAACCGTAGTCGTGGCTGACGGTCAACCCGCCGCCGTTCCAGTTAACCGCACCGTTGGTCTGCCAGCCGGTTGTCGAAGGCAGCGGGTTGCGGGCTGAATAGGCGAGAATTTCCTGAACGTCCCGATAACCAAGTTCCGGGTTGGCCTCGAGCATGAGGGCGGCGATCCCGGCAACGGTAGGCGCAGCAAAGGATGTTCCGTTGATGGATGTATAAGAGCCGCTGCTGTAGCCGGATGAGCCGGTGACGTCCGACGTGACGACATTGTAGCCCGGCGCTGCGACAAGATTTGCGGCACCGGGCGTGCTGAAGTACGCAATGGCCCCTTCGCTTGTCGTCGCCGCAACCGAAATCGTGTGGCGTGAATTCTGGAGGTTGTGATAATTGACATTATCGCCGCTGGTCCGTGAATTTCCGGCAGCAAATGTCGCGATCGTCCCAAGGCCGTCCCGCCCGTTTCGTGTCGCATTCGTGATGTGCCCAAGCTCGACCGCGAACGATGAGGACTGCGCATTATCGGCGAACGGATAGGTAAAGCCCCAGCTGTTGTTGACGATGTCGAAGTTGACCCACTGCGCAAAGCCTTCCCGGAAGTCGCTGGTCGTACCGTAATCAAAGCTGACACGGATGCCCGCGATATCGGCGCCTGGCGCGGCGCCAACGATGTCCCCGCCCCCGAAGGCGCCCGCAATCATCCCGGCGACAGCCGTGCCATGATCATCCTCGGACGTGCTGGCATAGGCATCGCCGTCGTTGTTGTAGGTATCGTAATCAAGATCGTGACGGTAATTGGGCGCCAGATCGGGGTGGTTATAATCAATACCCGTATCCATGATACCGACGACCACGCCCGCACCGGTATAATCATCCCATACTGACGAGATATTGACGTCGGCATCTACACCGCTGGTGTCATTCCACTGCCATTGATAATTGAACTGACCGTCGCTTGGGAGATACTCCGGACGGATAACCGCCGGGTCGATACCCGTTGCGGGATCCGTCTGGATCGCCGGCATCAATGCCGGAATCACTGCCGGCACGGCATCGCTCATGGATATGGCAAAGTAGGCTGAAGCCGTGCCAGCCGAAGTCAAACTTGATGATTTGGACTTCTCAATTCCCATATTGAGATACGCTGCCCTTGTGGCCTAAAACACGTCCAATTCCAGCGGCTAATAAGTGAGACTGTCCAAATCAAAGGACTGCATGGGAACTGGTTTTTTGCCTTCAACTTTTAATAAGCGATATTCCGGTAATTGTATCTTGTTTTTCCCATGAAACGAAACCTTTTCTGGTCTCTGTAACATAAAAAAAACAAACTAATACAATGCACTAGCTACAGAATATTCAGACACCCCCCTACCCTACATGAGCCATATTTCAGAAATGTCGGCCGAAACCCGGATGCGATAGATAATAAATTGCTCTGGGAAACCACCCATGCAAGAATCACAGGATATCTGCAGACATAGCAACTGAGCTCGCAACCGCCGGATATTTCATATGGTCGATAGCCGACCGAACAACGAAACGAACGTTGAAGGTCCCGAAAACAGCAAGATAGGCACCCTGTCACCTGCCATGGATACCGGGCTGGCCTGTTTTGTCATGTTGGCGGCCTATCTGGAGCAGGCCGTTGACCCCGATCAGTTGCGTCACCAGTACGGCGAAGCCGGGAAACATCTGAACGAAATCACGCTGCTGCGTGCCGCCAAGGACCTGTCATTCAAAGCCAAGGCAGTGAAATCCTCGCCGGACCGGTTGGTGAAGCTCCCCTTGCCCGCGATTGCTCACCGCAATGACGGCACCTACTTCATCCTTGCCAAAACCGCGGAAGACAAGGTTCTGGTGCAGGACCCCTTGGTCGGCAGACCTGAAACCTGGGATCTAGAAAAACTCGAAAGCGAGTGGGACGGTCGTCTGTTGCTGATGACGACACGCAAACACATTGTCGGCAATGAACGACGCTTTGATTTGTCCTGGTTCATTCCCGCCGTCGTCAAATACCGCAAACTGTTCTCCGAGGTTTTGCTGGCTTCGTTTTTCATTCAGGTATTCGCGCTGATCTCGCCACTGTTTTTCATGGTCATCGTCGACAAGGTGCTGACGCACCGGGGCCTGACGTCCCTCGACGTATTAATTTTCGCATTGATTGCCGTATCGATCTTCGAGGTCTTGCTGGGGGGCCTGCGCACCTACATTTTCTCGCACACGACAAACCGTATTGATGTCGAACTCGGCACCCGGTTATTCAAACACCTGATGAACCTGCCGATTTCGTTTTTCGGCATGCGTAAGGTCGGCCAGACCGTCGCCCGCGTCCGCGAGCTTGAAAATATCCGCAACTTCATCACCGGATCGGGCCTGACGCTTGTCGTAGACCTGGCTTTTACCGTCGTCTTCATTGTCGTCATGTACTTCTTTTCACCGACGCTGACATGGATCGTCCTGGGATCGATCCCGTTCTATATCGGTGTTTCGGTGATCGTCACGCCGATCCTTAGAAAACGGGTCGAGGAGAAATTCCAGCGCGGCGCCGAGAATCAGGCATTTCTGGTTGAGAGCATATCGGGCGTTGAAACCGTCAAGGCAGCTGCCGTTGAGCCGCAAATGCAACGCCGATGGGAAGAACAGCTTGCCGGATATGTCGGAATTTCCTTCAAGGCCGCACAACTCTCCAATGTCGCCCAGCAATCGGTGCAGCTGATTCAAAAGATAACCATGGCACTGACATTATGGTTCGGTGCACGGCTCGTGATCGACGGTGAGCTTACGGTTGGGCAGCTTGTCGCCTTCAACATGCTGTCAGGACGCGTCAGCCAGCCGATCCTGCGTCTGGCGCAGCTGTGGCAGGATTTCCAGCAGACTCGCATATCCATCGAGCGGCTGGGCGACATCCTGAACGAAAAGACCGAAGTGCAGGCCGGGCCCGGCCGTGGCGCCCTGCCGACGATCCGCGGCGATGTGGAATTCGATTCCGTGACGTTTCGTTACCGCCCCGATGGCCCCGAAATCCTCAAGAACGTGTCGCTGGATGTCTCGGCCGGGGACGTTATCGGCATCGTCGGACCGTCGGGGTCCGGTAAATCCACGCTGACCAAACTTGTACAACGCCTGTATGTGCCGGAATCAGGACGCGTCCTCGTCGACGGCACCGATCTCTCGATGGTAGACCCCGCCTGGCTCCGCCGCCAGATCGGCGTCGTCCTGCAGGAAAACTACCTTTTCAACCGCTCGGTTCGAGACAACATCGCACTCGCCGATCCGGCAATGTCCATGGATCGTGTGATCGAAGCCGCCAAACTTGCAGGCGCACATGACTTCATCGTTGAACTCCCGGAGGCCTACGACACCATCATTGAGGAGCGTGGTGCGTCGCTTTCGGGCGGGCAACGGCAACGCATCGCCATTGCTCGTGCTCTGGCCACAAATCCGCGCATTCTGATTTTTGATGAGGCGACATCGGCACTGGACTATGAGTCAGAAATGATCATCCAGGAAAACATGCGGCGTATTGCCGCCGATCGGACCGTGTTCATCATTGCGCACCGGCTCTCAACGGTCCGCGACTGCAACCGCATCGTTACCATAGAATCCGGCGAGATCGTGGAACAGGGCACGCACGATGAATTGCTGAGGAACGGTGGCCGGTACGCTACTCTGTGGTCCATGCAGATGAAAGGCAAAGGTGCAGCACCGGCATCAGAGACGGCACCAGAGACGACATCGGACAGCAAACCGAAGGTCACGTTGCAGACCCCGCGCACTGAGCCGGATTCAGTGACAGTCGATACGAAAACGGTGCGTGGTGAAGTTTCACGAACGGAAAACGGACAAATCGTTGTGCGAAGATCGGCGCCGCAAAAAAGCAGCGTGCCGACGGCGGACAAGAAGAAAAGGGAGGCCGGCGAATGAGCTTCCTCGATAACTTACGCCATCATCTCTCTATTGCCCGCGAGGCTTACCGCGAGGAAAAAGAAGCCAAGTCAATGGCTGCGGATCAACGCAGCAAACGCCGCGAGGAACTGGCCTTTATGCCGGCGGCACTGGAAATCACGGAAACGCCTGCTTCTCCGATCGGGCGAGCCATATCGATATCCATCTGTGTATTCTTTGTCATCGCCATTGCCTGGGGATTGATTGGCAAGATTGACATCATCGCGACCGCTTCCGGCAAAATCATCACGACGGAACGGGTCAATATCATCCAACCTTTTGAAACCGGCGTCGTTCGTGCCATCCATGTAGCTGACGGCTCCACGGTTAAACGTGGAGATATCCTGATAGAACTGGACCCGACAGGTGCCGCCGCCGACCGCGAGCGCCTGACCCAGGAGTTGTTAGCCAAGCAAGTCGAGATCGCCAGACTGACGGCGCTTCTCGAGCCGGATCCTCTGAAAGCTTATTTGCCACCTGATAATGCCAGCGCGGCCCAGAAATCACAGCATCGATCATATCTGCTGTCCGAACTTGAGCAGCACAAATCCAGGCGTGCTGCCCTGCAGGGGGATATCCGCAAGACTGAGGCAGAGCTTGGCACCCTGAAAGCCGATGTCGTGCGCGCTGAAAAAAAGGCAGATCGCATTTCGGAGCGCGTCGAAGCAAGCAGGGCCCTTTTCGACAAGGGTATCCTTGCCAAAATGAAGTTCTCTGAAGAAGAGCAGACCCTGGACGAAGCAAAGGGTGAGCTGGATGTGGCGCGCAAACGTCTGATTGAGACCCGTGCTGCATTGACGTCGGCCAAAGCGCAACTGGCCGCGAGCGAAGCCGAATTTACACGTGACGTTCATATGCGTCTGTCAGAAGCCCGCCAGCATGCGACATCTATCGAACAGGAATTGATCAAGGCAAATGAGCGCAACCGCCAACAAACCCTGACCGCTCCCGTTGACGGCACTATCCAGCAACTGGATGTTCACACGGTCGGCGGCGTCGTCACCCCGGCCCAGCCCCTGATGCAGATCGTCCCTGCCGACGCTGAACTGGAGATCGAGGCAATGGTCCTGAACAAGGACATCGGCTTCGTCCGCGAAGGGCAGGAAGCGACCCTTAAAATAGAGAGCTTCCCGTTCACGAAATATGGCACGATTGATGGAAAAGTCCGGCAGGTCTACAAGGACGCGGTCGAGAACGAGCAAACCGGCCTGACATATCCGGCCCGTGTGACAATGGCGAGAACGGTGATGAACGTTGACGGGACAAAGGTAAATCTGACCCCCGGCATGAACGTCACCGTCGAAGTTAAAACCGGCAAACGCCGTGTCATTGATTACGTACTGGCCCCACTGCAGCGTTATCAGTCGGAGAGTTTAAGAGAGCAGTAAACATCCTCTTGGCATGCTTGATCAAAGGATGTCGTGAAAGACGAACAGCACTAATCCCCTAACTCGTTGAATTAAGGGCTTTTTGAATGGGAAGGCGTGCCGCCCGCTTGGCGCAGCGGGAGCAGTATTTGTCGGGTGCGGGCTTTGCCCTTCCCGTCCGCTTCGAGGCGTTGTAAGACAACGCCTCTCGCGCAGAACTGCAGGTTCATTCACACACTCGTATCCAATAAATAAGGCCCCCGAATTGGGGGCCTTATTTATTGGTTGCGGGAGTAGGATTTGAACCTACGACCTTCAGGTTATGAGCC